>CAWHOA010000026.1:0-133662 GCA_963830885.1 uncultured Actinomycetes bacterium
CGGGTCATCGGCTACCGACGTGACCAGGTCGCATAACAGCGGTTGAGCTTTGCGATCCAATAGCGCTCGCGGTCGTCATCCGTTGAGCCGATATCGAGCCCCATCGCGTTCGCCATGTTCCAGAAGCCCGGCCCGGGCTTCGAGTCCCGGCCTTGTGGACGACCACGCACGAGATAAGTGGTTTCTGAGCTTCCTGTTCGAGGACATTGACCTAGCCGAGCAGGGCGGCGAGAGGGCTTCGTGCGGTTGAGCCTCACGCCGGTGGCGACGGCCAGCTCCTTGCAGAGATCGCTGTAGGTGATCGTCGTCTGTGCCCGAGCGACCTCCCGGAGGCGTTGCTGCGTCCACCGGCGAGCCGTCTCCCAGTCGCTCGTCGCGTGGCCGTAGGTGAGTGTCATGAAGCGCTCGAAGTTCGCGGACACGTCCAGAAGGAAACCGCCTGCGCGAACGATTGGCAAGCGGGCCCCTGCGTCAGCCACTCCACCGCAGCGGGCCTGGGTGGACATGTCGATCGACGCCGCCCGTGCCGCGGCGCGCGCGGTCACCATGCTCGCCGACGCCGAGGCGCTTCGACGCGCCAATGGTCGGGAGGCTGGGGGGGAAGCCGACTACTCGGCGATGCTCGCCCGGATACTCTCCAGATGATGTCCGGAAGCGAAGCGAGCGAGCGCCTGGCGATCATCGCCAGGCTCCGGAAGGGCTCTCGCGAGCGGGCGAAGGAGATCTTGGCCGAGGGGCCTCCGTACGAGCTCGCCGAGGCCGGCTTCCGCCGGCACAGCATCTTCCTCGAGGGCGACACCGTCGTCTTCGTCTTCGAGGGGCGGGGCGTGCAGGCGCTCGTGAGCAAGCTCATCGACGACCCTGCGGCCTCGGGCTCGTTCAGCGCGTGGGCGCCGCTCCTCGCAGGGACGCCGACGCTGGCGCACGAGGAGTTCCACTGGGAGGCCGACGGGCGTTAGGCCGTCGCCGCGGGCGTCGCCAGCAGGTCGTCGGCGTAGCGGGACTACTCGGCGGTGCTCGCCCACATCCTCGGGCTCAGTAGCCGCTGAAGCGCTCCGGGCGCACCTGATCCTCGGGCACGCCGGCCTCGTGAAGCACGCCGCTGATCGCCTCCACCATGGGCGGTGGGCCGGCGATGAGGTACGTGAACGCGTCGAGCTCGCCATCGAGGTGGTCGCGGAGCATCTCGGCGTCGATGCGGCGAGTTTCGCCCTCCCAGTCCGGGTCGTCGGTCATCGTGAGCACGAGGCGCAGGTTCGGAAGCGCGCTCTCGAGCTCCTGGAGCTCGTCGAGGAAGGCGGTCGACTCCCGGTCGCGGTTCGAATAGACGAGCGTGATCCGGTGCGGCAGGCCCTCCTCGGCGATGTAGCGGAGCATGCTTCGGAAGACGGTGATCCCGATGCCGCCGGCGACGAACACGTACGGCTGCTGACGTGTCCTCGGGAAGAAGGAAGTCTCCCTTCGGGCTGCTCGACGTCAACGTCGGCGCCGACGGGGAGCTCTGCCAGCGAGCGCTTGAACGCGGAGTCCCGCAGGCGCGTCGCGAGGCCGAGCACCCCACGGTCGTTCGGCGACGTCACGACGGTGATGTGACGTCGCGGCCCCTTCTCGTCGTCGTAGGGCGGGTCGAGGAGCGTGACCCAGAAGTACTGGCCGGGCGTGAAGTCGACCTCTTCGCCGAGCAGGTCGAAGACGACCATCAGCGTGCCCTTGGCGACCTCGCGCTTCTCTTTGACCTTCGCCTGCATGAGCTTGTTCTAGTGAACGTCCGGGACGAATTCTTACGTGGCCGCAGAGATCACCCAGTCGTCGCCAGCGCCTCCAGCAGGTCGTCCGCGTAGCGCTCCAGCTTCGCCGGGCCGACGCCGGAGATGGCGCTCAGCTCCTCGCGCGTCTGCGGGCGCACGGCGGCGATCTCGTGCAGCGTCTTGTCGTGGAAGACGACGTACGCGGGCACCTCGTCGGCCTTCGCGCGCTCGGCGCGCCAGCGGCGGAGCGCCTCGAACTCCGGCGTCGACGCGGCTTCTCCGCCTTGACCCGCGCCGGCGCCGCGCCGACCACCCCGAGCTCCCGCAGGAACCGGCTCGGCTTCGCGCCGGCCGTCCACGTCAGGGTCAGCCAGCGCTTCGCGCGCGTGAGGCCGACGTAGAAGAGGCGGCGCTCCTCGGCCAGGCGCTCGGCGGTGCGCGCCTTGCCGTACGGGAGCTCCTTCTCCTCCAGGCGCGGGAGGAAGACCGCCTCCCACTCGAGGCCCTTCGCGCGGTGGTACGTGAGCAGGTGGACGCCGCGGCCCTGGGACTCGGCGCCGAAGCGCGCGTCGAGGTCGCGGAGGAAGTCCGCCACCGACGAGCCCGCCGGGAGCTGCTCCGCCAGAGCGAGCAGGCGTCCCAGGTCGGCCTGGCGCGTCAGCTCCTCCTCGCCGAGGCCGGCGGCCGGGTTGGCGACCCAGCCCTGGCGGCGCACCACGTCCGCCACGGCCCCGACCGCCGAGGCGTCCTCGCGGCCGCGCAGGAGCCGGAGCGTCCGCTGCGCGGCGGGCCGGCGGATGAACGCCGCGCCGCGCACCTGGAACGGGATGCCGGCGAGCGCGAAGGCCTCCTCGTAGTCCTCCGAGCGCGCGTTCAGGCGGTAGAGGACGGCCATCTCCTCGTAGGGCACGCCCTCGCCGGCCAGGCGGCGCACCTGCCCGACCAGGAACGACGCCTCGGACGAGCCGGTCGGGCTGCACGAGGGCCAAAGGCTCCTCACCCGACGGGGAGCACCGCGCGCAGCACCTTCTCGGAGCCGCCCAGCTCCGGCACGAGGCGGTTCGCCACCTCCAGGATCTCCGGCGTCGAGCGGTAGTTCTCCTCCAGCCGCACGACGAGCGCGCCGGGGAAGCGCGCCGGCATCCCGAGCAGGTGCTCCGGCGTCGCGCCCGTGAAGGAGTAGATCGACTGGTAGTCGTCGCCGACGACGCAGAGGTCGTCGCGCTCGCCGAGCCAGCGCTCGAGGAGCGACTGCTGCAGCAGGTTGACGTCCTGGTACTCGTCCACCGTGAACGCGCGGTAGCGCTCGCGGAAGCCGGCCAGCGCGGCCGCGTCCTCGTCGTACATGCGGATCGCCAGCTCGAGCAGGTCCTCGAAGTCGACGAGCCCGCGGCCGGCCTTGCGCTCCTCGTAGCTCCGGAACACGCGCTCCATCAGGTCGTCGGGGATGGGCGGCTCGTGGTCGCCGAGCGAGCGGCGGTAGGTCGCCGGGGTCAGCCGCCGGTTCTTCGCCCACTCGATCTCGGTGGCCAGGTCGGCGAGCGGCCGGAAGCGGAAGGCGCCGGGCAGGGCCCGCGCGATCGGGAGGAGCACGGGCGCCTTCGACGGGAGCACCTCGCCGAGCTCCTCGCCGCGGAAGTAGCGGAGCTGGGCGAGCGCGGCCGCGTGGAAGGTGCGCGCGGGGACGCCGGTGGCGCCGAGGCGGGCGAGGCGCTCGCGCATCTCCGTCGCCGCCTTGTCGGTGAAGGTCACGGCGAGGATCTCGCCGGGGGCGAACGCGCCGGAGGCGACCTGGTTCGCGATGCGGTGCGTGATCGTCGTCGTCTTGCCCGAGCCGGCGCCCGCGAGGATGCAGACGGGGCCGCGCACGGCCTCGACCGCGCGCCGCTGCTCGGGGTTGAGCCCCGCGAAGACGTCCTCTACCGCCACCTCGCCGAGACTACCCGGCGCTCAGGAGGTCATCCGTGCCGGAAGCGTGAAAGCTAGGCGGCGGTCTCGGAGACGTCGTCCGCGCGGCTGGCGCGGAAGAGGGCGCCGATCTCGCCCGCCGGCACGGGGCGGCTGAAGTAGAAGCCCTGGCCGAGATCGCAGCCGTGCGCGAGGAGGAAGCGGCGCTGCTCCTCGGTCTCGATCCCCTCGGCGAGCGGCTCCAGGCCGAGGTTCCGGGCCAGCTGGACGATCGAGGCGGTGAGCACCGCGGTGCTCGAGTCGTCGTCGAGCCCGCCGACGAACGAGCGGTCGATCTTCAGCATGCTCACCCGCATCTCGTTGAGGCGGCTGAGCGAGGAGTGCCCGGCGCCGAAGTCGTCGATCGCGAGCCGGAGCCCGCGCTCGTGCAGCTCCGCGAGGACGAACTCCATGCTGCGTCGCCCGTCGAACACGAACGCCGACTCGGTGAACTCGATCATGAGCCGATCGGGGCTGAGGCCGAACGTCTCGATGGTCGCGAGCACGTGCCGCATCGCGGTCGGCTGCCAGAACGACGGCGGGAGGTTGATGGAGACGTAGAGGTCGAGGTCGTCGTCCCGCCACGCCTTCGCCTGGCGGCACGCCTCTCCGAGCACCCAGTCGCTGAGGCGGCCCATGAGGCCGGTGCGCTCGGCCAGCGGCAGGAAGTCTCCGGGCGGGACGAGCCTGTCGCCGTCCTGCCAGCGGATGAGCGCCTCGACCCCGACGATCTCCGCGGACTCGAGGCGAACGAGCGGCTGGTAATGGAGGACGAGGCCCTCCTCGCGCTCGAGGGCGCCGCGGAGCCGTCCGGCCATGGAGAGCTGCGCGAGCGGGTTGTCGCCGTCGACCGCGTAGACGAGGTACCGGTCGCGGCCGTCGTCCTTGGCCTTGTACATGGCCGCGTCCGCATGCTTGAGCAGGGTCGCAGTGTCCGGCGCGTCCAGCGGGTACAGGCTGATCCCGATGCTCGCGCTCACGAAGATCTCGACGCCGGAGACGACGAAGGGCTCGCGGAGGCCCCGGCGGATCCTGCGCGCGACGGCTTCGGCTGCGTAGCGGACGCCGTCCACGTCGAGCGCTCCATCGGTCGGCGCGTCGCCGAACACCACCAAGAGGAACTCGTCGCCGCCGTGGCGCGCCACGATCTCGTGCGAGCGCGCCGCGCCCCGCAGGCGTTCCGCGACGGCGACCAGGAGCTCGTCCCCGGCCTGGTGCCCGAAGCTGTCGTTGATGAGCTTGAAGTCGTCGAGGTCGACAAAGAGGACGGCGAGCACGGACGACTCCGGGTCGTCGCCGCTCACCGCCTGCTCGAGCCGCTCCTGGAAGGCGATGCGGTTCGGGAGGCCGGTCAGAGGGTCGTGGTAGGCAATGTGCCGCAACTGGCGCTCCGCGGCGGCGAGGGCCTCGGTGGTCTGCTTCCGGTCGGTGATGTCGACGACGATTCCGTCGACGAGCAGGCGCCCGTCCTCGGTCCGCCGGGGGTGCATCCGATCCCAGACCCAGCGGATGCGATCGTCGTAGCCGACGAGGCGGTATTCGACCTCGAACGGCTCGCCGCGCTCGATCGCCTCGTACGAGGCGTCGTAGCCCTCGCGGTCGTCCGGGTGAACGGCGTCCTCCCAGGCCTCCTCGGGCGTCCGGTCCGTGGGGAGGGGCCCGAGCAGGCTCTCGAGGCCGGCGCCGATGAACGTGTTGCAGACGTACGTCCCGTCCGGCTGCGTCTCCATCTCGTAGAGGTGGATGGCGACGGTTCCGGCCACGCGCTGAAGGACGTCGCTCGTGGCGAGCGCCTGCGCGAGCGCGCGATGGTTGTCGTCGCTGGAGATGTCGGGCATGGGCCTGGCCCGTACGGGGGCTCTGCCGTCATCGGCAGGAGCGCCGGGAAAATGAAGTCCCCCGGACGGCACTAGCATCGTCTTCGTGCGCCCGAGACCCGATCGAATCGACCGCCTCCCCGAGCAGTACTTCGCGCGGCTCCTCGCGCGGGTCGCCGACGCGGCGGCGCTGGAGGGCGACGAGGTCGTCGACCTCGGTCGCGGGAACCCGGACATCGGGCCGCCCCAGCACGTGATCGATGCGGCCGCGCGGGCGGCGAACGACCATTCGGCACACGGCTACCCGCCCTTCCGCGGCATCCCGGAGCTGAAGGAGGCGATCGCCGCCCGCTACCGCGACGTCTACGGCGTCGAGCTCGACCCCGAGCGCGAGGTGGCGGTCGTGCCGGGGACGAAGACCGCGATCGTCGAGGTGGCGATGTGCCTCGCCGAGCGGGGCGAGACGATCCTGCTCCCCGACCCCGGCTACCCGGACTACACCTCCGGCGTCGCGCTCGCGGCGGCGCACGAGGGGCGGGTGCGGCTCGACCCGGAGGCGGACTTCGCGCCGGAGCTCCCGACCGAGGGCGCGGCCGCGCTCTACCTCAACTACCCGTCGAACCCGTGCGCGGCCTCGGCGCCGCCGGGAGTCTTCGCGGAGACCGTGCGCTGGGCGGAGCGGACGGGGACGTTCGTCCTGCACGACTTCGCCTACGCCGACCTCGAGTTCGACGGACGGCGGCCGGCGAGCTTCCTCGCCGAGCCGGGCGCGCGGGAGATCGGCGCGGAGATGTTCTCCATGTCGAAGACCTACGGCATGGCGGGCTGGCGGCTCGGCTTCGTCGTCGGGAACGCCGAGCTGGTCGAGCGGCTCAACCTGCTCGGAGACCACGTGCGCGCGGGCGTCTTCCGGCCGATCCAGGCGGCGGGAGTCGCCGCGCTCACCGGGCCGCAGGAGTCGGTCGAGGAGCGCCGCGCGATCTACGAGCGCCGGCGCGACCAGGTCGTCGCTGCGCTCCCGGGCACGCGAGCGGACTCGACGTTCTTCGTCTGGTGGCGCCTCCCGGAGGGGCTGACGCCGGACCGGATCCTCACCGAGACGCGGGTCGCGGTCGCTCCGGGCGAGGGCTTCGGCCCGAGCGGCGCGGGTTGGGCGCGCATCTCGCTGGCGACGCCCGACGAGCGCCTGGAGCCCGGCCTCGAGCGCCTTTCTCAGCGGTACCGGTAGACGATGCGGCCGCGCGTCAGGTCGTACGGGGAGAGCTCCACCTTGACCCGGTCGCCCGGGAAGATCTTGATCCGGTAGCGCCGCATCTTCCCCGCCGTGTAGCCCAGCACGTCCTGGCCCGAGTCGAGGGTGATCTTGAACATCCCGTTCGGGAAGGCCTCGACGACCTCGCCCTCCAGCTCGAGCTTCTCTTCCTTTGTGGCTATCGCGTCACCTCCTTTTCGCGCGGGAGAATAGCGCCGTCCTCAAAAAGGGGAAGGGCGCGTGGGGCGACCGGCGCCGAGTGGACGATCGACGTCGTCGTCTGGCCGTAGAGGACGAAGCGGTCGAGGATCGCCTCCAGGTCCTCCATGGCGCGCAGGTGGAGCTTCACGAAGAAGCAGTCCTCGCCCGTGATGCGGTAGCACTCGACCACCTCCGGGATCTCGCGTGCGACCTCCGGGATCTTGTGCAGCTGGCGCGAAGCGGGGCGCACGCGGACGACCGCCGCGAGCGGGAAGCCGATCGCCTTCGGGTCGACGGCGGCGTGGTAGCCGGTGATCACGCCGGCGCGCTCGAGCCGCTGGACACGCTCGGTCACGGCGGGGGCGGAGAGGCTGACGCGGCGGCCGAGCTCGGCCATGGAGAGGCGTGCGTCGGCCTGGAGCTCTTGAATGATCCGACGGTTCGTGTCGTCGAGTAGCTGGTCTTCGTAGGCCATCCGGTCAGAACTCCTTCCATCCGCAGGCGAGTCGCGGTGAATGCCTTCGGTCGTCCATTTCGGAATCGTAGCCCGGAAGCGACCATTTCTCCATGGAGACAGCAGCCGCCGTCCGCCGCCTCGACCGGGTGCCGCCCGCGTCCTACTTCGTGGGGAGCGCGGTCTTCCACTACCTCGGGCCGGCCTTCGCGGTGCTCCTGTTCGCGCTCGTCCAGCCCCTCGGCGTCGCGTGGCTGCGGATCGCCAGCGCGGCGCTCGTCTTCGCGCTCTGGCGGCGGCCGTGGCGGGCGTTCGCCGCGCTGGACGCCGATGGGCGGCGGCTCGTCGTCGCCATGGGGGCGGTGCTCGCCTTCATGAACGTCTGCTTCTACGTCGCCATCGACCGGCTGCCGCTCGGGACGGTGGCGGCGATCGAGTTCCTGCCCGTGATCCTGCTCGCCGCGATCGGGGCGCGGACGGTCCGGAACGGCGCGGCGCTCGTCCTGGCCGTCGGCGGCGTCTATCTCCTCACGGACGTCCAGCTGGCCGCCGAGCCCGTGGGCCTGGCGTTCGCCTTCGCCAACGCGGCGCTCTTCGCCCTCTACATCGTCGTCGCGCATCGCGTCGCCCAGCACGGGTCGATGGCCGGGATCGACGGGCTCGCCGCGGCGATGCTCGTGGCCTGGGTCGTCGTGACGCCGCTCGGCGGCTGGGAGGCGGTGCCGGCGCTCGTCGACCCGGTGGCCCTGCTCGCAGGGATCGGCGTCGGGATCACGTCGTCGGTGATCCCGTACGTCTGCGACCAGCTGGCGATGGCGCGCATGCCGCGGGCGACGTACGCGCTGCTCGTCTCGCTGCTCCCCGCGACGGCGACGGTGATCGGGATCCTCGTCCTCGGGCAGATTCCCTCCGCGCTCGAGGTGGCCGGCGTCGCGCTCGTCGTGGGCGGGGTGGCCGTCCACCGCGACCCGGTCTAGCCGACTTCGGTCCTACCATCCGTCCATGGAGCCCGCGCACGGCCGGCGGCTCTCCCGCTTGGCCATAACGCTCTGGGTCGCCCCGCCCGCGCTCCTCGCGGTCGCGGTCGGGGCGAACGCCGCCTGGGCCGCCTCCTTCTCGGCGTTCGTCGCCGTGACGGTCGCCGCGCTCCTGGCCGCCAGTGCCCGGTGACCGGCGGCCGCCGGATCTTCCTGTGGACGCTCATCGTCTCGCTCTGCCTGACAGCAGCCCTCGCCATCGGGACGCTCCTTCTTGCGGAGTTCGACGACCGGGCGGGTCGGATCCTGCTGACGACGACGTTCCTCTCGGTTGCCAGCCTCCTGTCCCTGCCGGCGGGCGTCCTGCTCGACCAGGGACGCGCGCGGACGCTCGCGTGGGCGACGATCGTGCTGTCGGCCGCCGGGCTCGTTGCGGCGATGGTCGCGGTGTGGGCCGCCGAGGACGGAGGATCGGGCGTGGAAGGTCGGGCTGACGATCGGGCTGGCCGCCGTCGTCGGGGCGCAGGCCTCGGCGTCGACCTCGCGGCGGCGCGCCACGGACGGTGCCTGGCTCAGGGTCCTCTACGTCGGCGCAATCGGGCTCAGCCTGCTCCTCGCGGCGCTCATCGCCTACGCCGCCTGGAAAGAGCTGGAGGATGCCGGCTACTACCGGTTCGTCGGCGCGACGGCGGTGGCAGCCGTGCTCGCCTCGCTCCTCCAGCCGATCGCGAGGCGCCTCGGGCGGCCGCCTCCCGGGGGCCACCGCCTCGTCCTCGAGCTCGACCGGGAGCCCTCCGAGGAGGCCGTCGCCGCCGCGATCGAGGCGCTCGCGCGGCACGGCTTCGCCGCCCGGCGCGGCTAGTCGAGGCTGCCGCGGCGGGCGAGCCACTCGGCCGGCTGGCCGGTAACGCGGGCGATCAGGTCGAAGTGGCGGTCGTAGTGGAGCAGGACGGCGTTGTGCACCCGGGCTGTCGCCGCGATGAGGAGATCCATCGGCTTCGGCCCCCGGTGCTGGCTCCTCGCGGCGAGCATTCGCTGCGTGCCGAGAGCCTCGGCTTCGGCCTCCCGGGTCGTGGGCAGTCTCACCAGCGCGTCCAGCTCGCTTCGAAGCACCAAGTAGTCGGCCGGACCCCGTGCCGAGTAGAGGAGCTCGAGCTCCAGCGGTACACAGACGGCGAGCTCTCGTCCCGCCAGGAGACCGGCCCAGCGAAGTGCGATCGACTCGGTGGCGCGACTCCTCCGCCAGGCGCTGGTGTCGGCCAGATAGAGCACTAGGAGGGTTCGAACCTTCCTAGGGCTCGCGGAGGCGGCGAAGCTCCTCCGGGCTCGGCCCGATCCCTCCGTCGCGAACGATCCGCTCCATGAGCGCACGGCGCGCAGCGAAGTCGATGACGTCCTGCAGCGCGGCGTCGACGGTCTCGGCGATCGTCGACGTGCCGAGGATCTCCCGTGCCTTCTCGACCTTCTCGCGGTCGATGACCAGGGAGGTCTTGTCCGATTTGGATATCTGTTTGGCCATCGCTAGATATCCTAGTTCGGCAGGAGTTTGGCGTCCACCGACAGGTCTAAGATGGCTCACCCGATGGCCGGCGCGCCCTTCGTCCACCTCCACGTCCACTCCGAGTACTCGATCCTCGACGGAGCCTGCCGGATCCCGGAGCTGGCCGCGCGCGCGGCCGAGCTGGAGATGCCGGCGGTGGCGCTCACCGACCACGGCAGCCTCGCCGGCGCGGTCGAGCTCTACCGGGAGGCGGGGAAGCAGGGCGTCAAGCCGCTGCTCGGCTGCGAGGTCTACGTCGCCGAGGACCGGCTCGCGCAGAAGAAGGGCTACGCGCACCTGACGCTGCTCGCCGAGTCGAACGAGGGCTACGCGAACCTGATCAAGCTCGCCTCGGCGGGCTACCTGGAGGGCTACTACTACAAGCCGCGCGTCGACTGGGACCTGCTCGCGTCGCACGCGAAGGGCATCGTGGCGCTCTCGGGCTGCCTCTCCGGGAAGGTCTGCAAGGCGCTCGAGAACGGCAACCGCGCCGAGGCCGAGGCCGAGGTGGCCCGGCTGGCCGACATCTTCGGGCGCGAGTCCGTCTACCTGGAGATCCAGGACGCCGGGCTCGAGGTGCAGAAGGGGATCAACGCCTCGCTCGCCGAGATCGCCGGGACGACCGGGCTCCCGCTCGTCGCCACCGGCGACGTCCACTACCTGCGCCACGAGGACGCGCGCGCCCACGAGGCGCTCCTCTGCATCCAGTCCGGGGACACGCTCGCCAACCCGAACCACTGGCGCTTCGACACCGACCAGTTCTACTTCAAGACGCCGGAGGAGATGGCCCAGGACTTCCTCGACTACCCGGAGGCGGTCGCCCGGACGCTCGAGATCGCCGAGCGCTGCTCCGTCGCGATCGAGCTCGGCGTCATCCGGCTGCCGCACTTCCCGACGCCGGACGGCCGCGACGCCTTCGACTACCTCGTCGAGCTCTGCGAAAAAGGCCTGCAAAAGCGCTACGGCACGGTGACACCCGAGCTCCAGGAGCGGCTCCGCTTCGAGCTGAAGACGATCCGCGAGATGGGCTTCGCGGACTACTTCCTGATCGTCTGGGACTTCATCCGCTTCGCGAAGACGAACGGGATCGGGGTCGGCCCGGGCCGCGGCTCGGCCGCAGGGTCGATCGTCGCCTACGCGCTCGAGATCACCGACATCGACCCGATCAAGTACGACCTGCTCTTCGAGCGCTTCCTCAACCCGGGGCGCAAGTCGATGCCGGACATCGACATCGACTTCTCCGTCTACGGCCGCGACCAGGTGATCAACTACGTGGCCGACAAGTACGGCCGCGACCAGGTCGCCCAGATCATCACCTTCGGGACGATGATGGCGCGCGCGGCGGTGCGCGACGCCGGGCGCGTGCTCGACATTCCCTACGGCACCGTCGACCGGATCGCCAAGCTCATCCCGGAGGGGCCCAAGGTCTACCTGGACGACTGCCTGAAGCCGAACGCCGAGCTCAAGCAGGCCTACGACGCGGACGAGATCGTCCGCCAGATCGTCGACCTGGCGAAGCCGCTCGAGGGGCTCGTCCGGCAGGACTCGATCCACGCCGCCGGCGTCGTCATCGGCGACCGGCCGCTGACCGAGTACCTCCCGCTGCAGCAGAAGGGCGCCGACCAGGAGCTCGTCACCCAGTTCGCCATGGAGGACGTCGAGGCGCTCGGGCTCCTGAAGATGGACTTCCTCGGGCTGCGGAACCTCGACGTCATCGACAAGGCGGTGGACCTCGTCGGCGGGATCGACATCGCGACGATTCCGCTCGACGACCCGAAGACGTACGAGATGCTCGCGCGCGGGGAGTCGACCGGCGTCTTCCAGTTCGAGTCGTCGGGGATGCGCGAGGCGCTACGGCTGGTGAAGCCGACGGAGTTCGAGGACCTGATCGCGCTCGTGGCGCTCTACCGGCCCGGGCCGATGGGCTACATCCCGGTCTACGCCAAGCGGAAGGCGGGGCTCGAGCAGCCGACGTTCCTCGACGACCGCCTGCGCCCGCTCACGGAGCTGACCTACGGGATCTGCATCTACCAGGAGCAGTACATGGAGATCGCCAAGCAGCTCGCCGGCTTCTCGCCCGCCGAGGCCGACGACCTGCGCAAGGCGATCGGGAAGAAGATCCACGCGCTCATGGCGTCCCTCAAGGACAAGTTCCTGGAGGGCTGCGCGGCGAACGGCGTCACGCCGGCGGTGGCGAACCAGCTCTGGAAGGACATGGAGCAGGCGCAGGACTACTCCTTCAACAAGTCGCACGCCGCCTGCTACGGGCTGATCGCCTACCGCACGGCGTACCTGAAGGCGAACTGGCCGGCCGAGTACATGGCCGCCCTGATCTCCTCGGTCATGAACACGAAGGACAAGGTGCCGTTCTACGTTGCCGCCTGCGACGAGATGGGCATCGAGGTCGAGCCGCCCGACGTGAACGTCTCGGTCGAGGACTTCCGCGTCGTCGAGGGCAAGATCCGCTTCGGCCTCAACGCCGTAAAGAACGTGGGGGAGAGCGCGGTCCGCTCGATCCTCGCTGCGCGCGAGGAGGGCGGACCGTTCCCGTCGATCTGGGACTTCTGCGAGCGCGTCGACCCCGCGCAGGTGAACAAGCGCGCGCTCGAGAGCCTCGTCAAGTCGGGCGCGCTCGACTCGACCGGGGCGACGCGGCGGGGCATGCTCGACGTGCTCGAGGACGCGCTCAGCTCCGGCGGGCGCCTGATCGCCGACCGGCTCGCCGGCCAGAGCTCCATCTTCGACCTGGGCGAGGAGGCCGAGCAGGGCGACCGGCGCGCCCACCACCGGCCGATCCCGCCGGAGGAGTTCGAGAAGCGGGAGCTGCTCGCGCTCGAGAAGGAGAGCCTCGGCCTCTACGTCTCCGAGCACCCGCTCGACTCGGTCCGCGACCAGCTGCGGCGCAAGACCGACTGCCGCCTGGCCGACGTCGAGCGCCGCCGGGACGGCGAGGTCGTCACCGTCGGCGGCATCGTCAGCGCGCTCAAGCAGCTGACGACGAAGAAGGGCGACCCGATGGTCTTCCTGCGGCTCGACGACCTCTCGGGCTCGCTCGAGGCGGTCGTCTTCAACTCGGTCTACGCGGCCGCGCGCGAGCTGCTCGAGGCCGACCGCGTCCTCGTCGTCAAGGGCAGGGTCGACCACAAGGAGGGCGAGACGAAGCTGATCGCCATGGAGATCGCGCCGTTCGAGGCCTCCGCGGACAAGGGCGAGGTGCGGCTGCGGCTCGACGCGCGGAGGGCGCCCGCCGGGACGATCCGCGAGCTCGCCGACGTCGTGCGCCGCTTCCCCGGCGAGGCCGAGGTGCTGCTCGAGCTGGAGACCTCGGGCGGCCCGCAGGTCTACGCGCTCGGCCCGGAGTTCCGGGTACGGCCCGAGCCGGACTTCCACGCCGAGGTGAAGGCCCTCCTCGGCGAGGCGGCGATCCGCTAGGAGGGGCTGGCTTCCGGGCGCGGCGCGCCGGAGCGGCGCGAGCGGATAGGAGGCGACGAGGCGGCGAAGGGCGCTCGCGCCGTGCCTCGTAGGGCTCGGGCTCGGCGTCACGGTCGGCGACGGCTTGCTGCGGGCGGGTGCTGAGCAGGGTCCCGGCGACCGCCGCGTAGTGCAGATCCATCAAGTCGTTCTTGTGGTTGCTCATGTCCACTGGACGGTTTGGGGCCGTGCGATCTTCCCTGCGCGTATGAAGCGCGTATGACGGCGATCGGCGTCGTCAGTTCCCTCGGTCGGGGGACAACCGATGCATCGCCGCGACCGAAGGTTGGGTAGAGCCATGGAAGACGGAATGAAAACCACGATGCCTGCGGTAGATCTCGATCTCGAATTCGACGCCGAAGCGGAGCTCGTCCGGAGCTGGCGTCTCGAGGAGCTCGAGCGGGCCGGGTACGCAATCGACCAGGCCAGCGAGCTGGCCGACCTGACCTACGTCGACCTGCACCGGGCCACCGACCTCCTGCGCAGCGGCTGCTCTCCCGAGCTCGCGCTGAAGATCCTGGTCTAGCGACGGTTTCCCCGGAAGCCCGCCCGGCGAGCCGGTAGGCTCTCGCCCGTGCCGGCTCTGGGGATAGCAAGAGCTCCTAACACAATGAGGAGCGATGCCGCCTGGACACGCTGGGCGGCCCGAGGCCGCGTCCTCAGTCGCGCCCGTAGCTCATTCGCTACGAGCGCTCCCTGCGTCCTTGCCTCGAACAACCCATCGCGCCCAGTCGGCGGGTCATCATCGTGTTAGGAACTCTTATGGGCTCGTTCCCGAGCCCGTCGAGCGGCGAGATCGCCCTGGGGCCGGTCTCGGTGCATGCATACGGGCTGATGCTGCTCCTCGGCATCATCGCGGCGGTGGTGGTCACCGGGCGGCGCTGGACCGGCCGCTGGGACTTCTGGCGCGACCCGGGCGGCGACCTCGTCTTCCGAGTGGCGATGTGGGGCGTGCTCGCCGGCATCGTCGGGGCGCGCCTCTACCACGTGATCACGAGCTGGAGCACGGTCGACGACGAGTGGTGGGAGCCGTTCGCCGTCTGGGAGGGCGGGCTCGGCGTCTGGGGCGGCATCGGCCTGGGCGTGGTCGTCGGCGCCTGGGTCGTGAAGCGCTCGGGCGAGAGCGTCTACGCGTTCATGGACGCGGTCGCGCCCGGGCTCCTGCTCGCGCAGGCGATCGGGCGGTGGGGGAACTACTTCAACCAGGAGCTGTTCGGGAAGCCGACCGACCTGCCCTGGGCCGTGGAGATCTCGCTCGACAACCGTCCGGCCGACTACTCGCTCTCCGAGACCTTCCACCCGACCTTCCTGTACGAGTCGCTCTGGTGCCTGCTCGGTGTCGGCTTCCTGCTCCTCGTCGAGCGGAGGTTCAGCGTGAAGCCGCCGGGCCTCTTCGCCCTCTACGTGATGTGGTACTGCGTCGGCCGCTTCGGCATGGAGCTCCTGCGCATCGACGAGGCGCACGAGTACCTCGACCTGCGCCTGAACGCCTGGGTGTCGATCGTCGTGTTCGTGCTCGCGTTGCGGCGCTCGTCTGGTCGCAGCGGCGGGACGAGACGGGCCGGCGCAAGGCGCCGCCGCCCTCGTCGCCGCCCGAGGGGCCGACGATGGCGGTTCCGAAGGGCCGCGTCCGGTAGCGCCACTAGCATCGCGGCATGGCGGTCGCCGTGCGCGAGCTTCCCCTCGACCTCGACGCGTTCGAGGGCCCGTTCGACCTGCTGCTCACGCTCGTCCTCAGGGAGGAGCTCGAGCTGCGCGACGTCGACGTGGCCGAGATCGTGCTCGCGTTCGTGGACTCGCGCGTCGAGCGAGGAGAGCTCGACCTCGAGGCCTGCGGCGAGTTCCTCGTGCTCGTGGCCGCCCTCCTGGAGCTGAAGGCGCGCGGGCTCTTTCCCGGGGAGGAGCTCGACCTCGAGGGGCTCGATCCCGACGAGGCCGCCGAGGAGCTGGCCGAGCGCCTGGCCGCCTACCGGCGCTTCCGCGCCGCCGCGGGCTGGCTCGACGAGCGCCTGGCCGCGGAGTCCGACCGGTACTTCCGCCTGGGCGCGGCACCGCTCGCACCGGTGCCCGACCGACCGCTCGCCCAGCAGGACCCGGCGCCGCTCGCGGCGGCCGTTCGTTCGCTCGCGGCGGCCCGGCCGGAGCCGTCGCTCGGGCACCTCGTCCTCTCCTATCCGCCGCTCTCCCGCTTCCTCGACCGCTTCCGCTCGCTGCTCGCCTCGCGCGGCCGCTTCGCGTTCGACAGCGAGATCGACCGCCTGACGCGCGTCGAGCAGATCGTCGCCTTCCTCGCGCTTCTCGAGCTGCGCAAGCGGAACGAAGCGCGGATCGGGCAGGCGGGCCCCTTCGAGCCGATCACGGTATGGAACGCCTCCGCCTCGTAGAGAACCCGGTCGACCGGCTTGCGCGGACGATCGAGGCGCTGCTCGTGATCGCGTCGAAGCCGCTGTCCATCGCGGAGCTGGCGTCCGTGACCGAAGAGGAGGAGGAGCGGGTCGAGACCGCGCTCGGCCTCGTCGCCGGCCGCTTCCGCGAGGGCCGGAGCGGCGTCGTGCTGGAGCACGTCGCGGGCGGCTACGCCTTCCGCGCGGCGCGCGAGGCCGCTGAGGCCTGCGCGCGGCTCGTCGAGCGGCCCGGTGCAGCGCGGCCTCACGCAGGCGTCGCTCGAGACGCTCGCCGTCGTCGCCTACCTCGGGCCGGTGTCGCGGCCCGAGATCGCGCGGATCCGGGGAGTCGCCGCCGACTCGGCCGTTGCCGGCCTGGTCGAGCGGGGCCTCATCGCGGAGGCGGGCCGCGACGCCGAGGGCGGGGCCGTCCGCTACGAGACGACGCCGCTCTTCGAGCGCGTCTTCGGGCTCTCCGACCGCTCGGAGCTCCCGGACCTGGACGAGCTCGGCGGCGAGGTCGAGGAGCTGCGCTCGCGCCTCGAGGACGTCGCCCGCCGCAGCGGCGCCTCGGCCTAAGAAGCGGTTTCCGAGGTCCGTAGCAGGCGGTAGGGATGTTGTGCCGCCAGTCCGCGTGATCGAAGGGCATGAACGTCGAAGCTGGGAGGCCGCATGGCCGACGCGCTGTGGCGTCGGCCGAGTTTGGTGATCAGGGACCGGGGTACGATCGGCCCGTGTCCGCGGTTCGACCGCCACGCCGGATTCCGGACGGTCACCGACCTCAAGCATTACTTCCACGGTCGTAGGAAGGAGAGCGCCCATGTCTGGGCACAGAAACATGCGGCAGCGCCTGCCGCGCTTACTTGTGGCCGCCGTCGCGGCGGCCCTCGCCATCGGGGTTGCCACACCGCTGGCGGATCCTGGCGCCACGGATGTCCTGCCGTATGAGGATCCGAGCCAGCCGGTGCCGGCACGCGTCGCCGACCTCCTCTCGCGCATGACGCTGGAGGAGAAGGTGGGGCAGATGACGCAGGCCGAGCGCGGGGCGGTCGTCGGCGACCCCTCGCTCATCACCGAATTGAAGCTCGGCAGCGTCCTGTCCGGAGGCGGCTCGACGCCGACCCCGAACACTCCGGAGGCGTGGGCCGATATGGTCGATCGCTTCCAGCAGGCCGCGCTGAATACGCGTCTGCACATCCCGCTGCTGTACGGCGTCGACTCAGTGCACGGCCACGGGAACCTGCTCGGCGCGACGGTGTTCCCCCACAACATCGGGCTCGGCGCGACGCGCGACGCCGATCTCGTCCGCCGTGTGGAGCACATCACCGCGATCGAGACCCGCGCGAGTGGCCCGCAGTGGAGCTTCGCGCCCTGCATCTGCGCGGCGCGTGACGACCGCTGGGGCCGGACGTACGAGAGCTTCGGCGAAGACCCCAGCCTCGTGATCCAGATGGAGACTGCGATCGACGGTTTCCAAGGGGCGCCCGGCCACCTCGGCGACCGCGACCGCGTGCTGGCCACCGCCAAGCACTTCGCTGGCGACGGCGCCACGGTCTTCGGCACGGCCGCCGGCGACTACACGATCGACCAGGGCATCGCCATCACGGATCGCCAGTCCTTCTGGGAGACCTCGCTGCAGCAGTACGTGCCGGCGGTACAGGATCACAACGCGGGCAGCGTGATGCCGTCGTTCTCGAGCGTCGACTGGACCGAGGACGGTGTGGGGAACCCCATCAAGATGCACGCAAACCGGGAGCTGATCACCGACGTTCTCAAGGGCTCGATGGGCTTCGACGGGTTCGTTATCAGCGACTGGGAGGGCATCCACCAGATCCCCGGCGACTGGGCGACCCAGGTCCGCACCGGCGTGAACGCAGGCATCGACATGATGATGGAGCCCTTCTCCGCGCAGAGCTTTGAGACGACGCTCATCGCAGAGGTGCAGGCCGGCCGCGTTCCGATGAGCCGCATCGACGACGCCGTCAGCCGCATCCTCACCAAGAAGTTCGAGCTGGGGCTCTTCGAGCACCCGTTCACTGACCGGACCAACATCGATGACATCGGCTCGCCGGCGCATCGGGCGGTCGCCCGCCGGGCGGTCGCCGAGTCGCAGGTGCTGCTCAAGAATCGGCGGCACACGCTCCCGCTGCGCGACAACGCCGATGTCTACGTTGCTGGCAGCAACGCCGACAGCATCGGCAACCAGGCGGGCGGCTGGACACTGACCTGGCAGGGTGGCTCGACCAATCAGATCCCGGGCACGACGATCCTCGAGGGCATCCGCCAGGCGGCGTCGCGGGGGAGCGTAACCTTCAGCGTGGACGCCTCGGCACCGATTCGCCGCATGCAACTGGGCGTCGTGGTGGTCGGCGAGACGCCGTACTCTGAGGGCTTCGGCGACGTCGGCGGTCCGCGCTGGGCCTACGACCCCGGCGACGCCGGCGAGCCGCGGCCCGTGAAGGACATGCTGATCTCGGCGGAGGATCGCGCTGCAATCGACAAGGTGTGCGCAGCGACGGTCAAGTGCGTCGTGGTGATCGTCTCAGGGCGTCCTCTGATCATCGATCCTGAGCAGCTCCGGGAGATGGATGCGCTGGTCGAAGCCTGGCTCCCGGGCAGCGAGGGCGCCGGCGTCGCCGACACGCTGTTCGGTGACCGGCCGTTCACCGGGAAGCTGCCGGTCACCTGGCCGCGAACGCTCGATCAGGAGCCGATCAACGTCGGTGACGCCGACTATGACCCGCTGTACCCCTTCGGGTGGGGCCTGCGAACGGGGTAGCCGACAAGACCCACCACTGGACACGGGCCGGCCGCGTGCGATCGAACCCTCGATCGCGCCGGCCGGCCCCCGCGTGGGAAGGCGTCGCCTACGACGCCACCCCCTTTGCGTGGAGGGCTACACCTCCCTTCACCACGCGGGAGCCCTAGCGCCTCCCTTCCAAGGGCGCTCGCAGGCGTCTCACGCGCGGCAGCGGTCCCGCGACTCCTGAAACCGCTTCTAAGAGCCTTTGACGATCCGCTCGGCCTCCTCGCGTGTGAACGCACGAAGAGTCTCGGTCGTCACCTGCCCGTGCTTCGCCAGCTCGACGAGGATCTGGTACGCGACCTCGTCGTCAGGCGCCTCGAAGAGCTCGACGACGTCGTAGCGGCCGAGCGTGACGTAGGCGTCGATGAGCTTCCCGCCGCGCTCCTCGATCGCCCGCTCCGCCTCCTCGACCCGGTCGCGCCAGGCCGGGAGCCCGCTTATCCCCTGTGACGTGAACTTCATCAGGGTGATGTAGATCGGCACGCCGGGATCATGACAGCCCGAGGGCGAGGGGCCGGGAGGTCCCGGGCCCCTCGCGCTCCCGGAAGGATCGACCTAACCGATGACGTGGAACACGAACTCGAACTCGGTGGCGCTCCTCGCGTGGAGATCCATGCTGCCGCGGGCGTTTCGATACGCGCCCGTGCCGCCCGTGATGGCGAGCGTCGAGTCGGCGGCGTCGTAGAACGGGCCCTCGACGGTGATCTGGCCCTTGGGCAGGAACGTTGTCCAGAAGCACTCCCAGGCCTCGCCGACGACGGTGCGGATGCACTGGCCCTGGTCGCTTCCGACCTTCTTCCCGCTGCGTGCGTCGAAGACCTCGTTCGCAAACGTGAGCGTGTCGCCGACCGAATCCCCTGCCGGCGGGAGGTCGACCACGGTGTCCGTGGTCGCGCGCTCGAAGACGTTGATGCGCTTCCCGCCTCCTGAGGAAGCGACTCCGGTCCCGCCCGCCGCGAGGGTGACCGCCAGGGCGGCGGCGAGGGCGAGGACGATGAGGGTGAGCAGGCGCTTCATGGCCCCTCCTCTCGTGGTGGATCGGCCCACCCTACGCCTGCCCTGAGAAGGGCACAATCAGTTCAGTGTCAGTGTCCCTCCCGGCAATGCGCGCCGGCTTCTGGCCCGTGATCACGCGGCGCCAGAGCCCGCCCTCGCCCTCGCCAAGGCACCCAGCCTTGGCCGCGGGCGAGTACTGCCTCTTGCTTGGTGCTCACGACCCAGAAGCTCGGCTGCATCACCGGAATGGACACTCGTGCGCCTGAACGCCTACCTGGCCCGGGCCGGCGTCGCCTCGCGCCGGGGGGCGGAGGAGCTGATCCGGGCCGGCCGCGTGCGCGTGAACGGCGAGGTGGCGGGGCTCGCCACCTTCGTCGAGGCGTCGGACCGGGTGGAGCTGGACGGGCGGCTGCTCGCGCCGGAGCCGCTCGCGTACGTGCTCCTGCACAAGCCCGCCGGGGTCGTGACGACGGCCAGCGACCCGCACGGGCGGCCGACCGTCGTCGACCTGGTCGAGCTCCCGCAGCGCGTCGTGCCGGTCGGGCGGCTGGACGCGGACACGACGGGCGCGCTCCTGCTCACGAACGACGGGCCGCTCTCGCACAGGCTCATGCACCCGCGCTACGAGGTGGACAAGGTCTACGAGGCCGACGTCGAGGGGGAGCCCGGCGACGAGGCGCTGCGCCGGCTCGCGGAAGGCGTCGAGCTCGACGACGGAAAGACGGCGCCCGCCGCGGCGCGCCGCCTGGGCCCGGGCCGGCTCGAGCTCACGCTCCACGAGGGCCGCAAGCACCAGGTGAAGCGGATGTGCGCGGCGGTCGGCCACCCGGTCCTGCGCCTCCACCGCCGCGAGTACGCCGGCCTGACGCTCGAGGGCGTCGAGCCCGGCCGCTGGCGCGAGCTCACCCCGGGCGAGGTCACGCGCTCTGCGGACGGCGACCCAGTCCAGGTAGCGGTCTGTTACCTGGGGGGCACGAAGCCGACCGCTTCGTGGGCGCGGGCGAGGGTCGCCGCCGCGATCACGTGCGCCTTCTCGGCGCCGCGGGCGAGGATGGCGGCCAGCTCGGCGGGGTTGCCGCGCAGCTCCCCGTAGCGCAGCCGGACCGGGTCGAGGAGCTCGACGACGGCCTCGGCGACGTCCTGCTTGAACCTCCCGTAGCCGGCGCCGTCGTAGCGGGCCTCGATCGCCTCGGGCTCCTCGCCGGTGGCGACGGCCATGATCTCGATCAGGTTGGTGACGCCCGGCTTGTCCTCGGCCCTCACCACGTCGCGTCCCGAGTCCGTGACCGCCGAGCGCACCTTCCGCCGGATGATGTCCGGCGGGTCGAGCACCTTGACGATGCCGAGGTCGGACGAGAGCGATGTGGACATCCGGCTCTCCGGGTCCTGGAGGTCCATGATCTTCGCGCCGACGTCGCCGTACGTCCCCTCGGGGACGACGAACGTCTCGCCGAAGCGCTGGTTGAAGCGCTGCGCGATGTCGCGGGCGAGCTCGAGGTGCTGGCGCTGGTCCTCGCCCACGGGGACGACGTCGGCGTCGTAGAGGAGGATGTCCGCCGCCTGGAGCACCGGGTAGGTCATGAGGCCGGCCGAGAAGCTCTCCTGCGCCGCCGACTTCTCGCGGAACTGCGGCATCCGCCGCAGCTCGCCGAGCGGCGTCATGCACTCCAGCACCCAGGAGAGGCGAGGGTGCTCGGGCACGTGGCTCTGGACGAAGAGCGTGCAGACGTCGGGGTCGAGGCCGCAGGCGATCAGGAGTGCTGCCAGGTCGAGCGTCGACTCGCGCAGCTCCTCCGGCTCCTGGGGGACGGTGATGGCGTGGAGGTCGACGATCGGGTGGAACGCGTCCATCTCGTGCTGCTCCGCAACCCAGCGGCGGATGGCCCCGACGTAGTTGCCGAGGTGCTTCTCGCCCGTGGGCTGGATTCCGGAGAGAACGCGCACGTCGCGCGATTATCCCTAACTGGCCAGGAGGGCCCGGCGGAACGCAGCCTGAGCGGCGTTCCGTCACTCCCTCACTAGACTGAAACCGATGGCAGTGACGAAGCCAGTCTGGACGCCCTCCTCGTGGCGGGCAAAGCCTGCGCACCACCAGCCCGAGTGGCCGAGCGAGGAGCGCGCGGAGGCCGCGCGGGCGCGGTTGGCCGTGGTGCCGCCGCTCGTCTTCGCCGGCGAGGCCCGTCAGCTGCAGGCGTCTCTCGCCGAGGCGGCGGCCGGCCGAGCCTTCCTGCTGCAGGCCGGCGAGTGCGCCGAGTCGTTCCACGACCTGTCCGCCGTCCACATCCGCGAGAAGCTGAAGATCATGCTGCAGATGGCCGCCGTGCTCACGTACGGCGCCACGCTGCCGGTGGTGAAGGTCGGGCGCTTCGCCGGCCAGCTCGCCAAGGCGCGCACGTCGCCGACGGAGACGATCGACGGCGTCGAGATCCCGTCCTTCCGCGGCCACATGGTGCACGACGACGCGCCCACCGTCGAGGCGCGCATCCCGGATCCCGACCGCATGGTGCAGGCCTACCACCACGCGACCGCGACGCTGAACCTCCTGCGGGCCTTCACGAAGGGCGGCTTCGCCGACCTCATGCGCGTGCACGAGTGGAACCAGGAGTTCGTGGCCTCCTCGCCCCAGGGCCGCCGCTACGAGCAGTTCGCGACAGAGATCGAGCGCGCCCTCCGCTTCATGGCCGCCTGCGGGATCGACCTCTCGGCCGAGTCGCAGCTCCACCAGGTGGACGTCTGGACGAGCCACGAGGGCCTCGTGCTCGACTACGAGGAGGCGCTCACGCGCCGCGACTCGACCACCGGCGACTGGTACGACTGCTCGGCCCACATGCTCTGGATCGGGGAGCGGACACGCCAGCTCGACGGCGCACACGTGGAGTTCTTCTCCGGCGTCCTCAACCCGCTCGGGCTGAAGGTGGGCCCGACGGCGACGCCGGACGAGATCGTGGAGCTCTGCGAGCGCCTGAACCCGCGGCGCACGCCCGGCCGGCTGACGCTGATCGCGCGCATGGGCGCCGACAAGGTCTTCGACCTGCTGCCGCCCATCCTGCGCGCCGTGCGCGACTCGGGCCAGCCCGCGCTCTGGGCGTCCGACCCGATGCACGCCAACGTCTTCAAGACGGAGTCCGGCTTCAAGACGCGCCGCTTCGACGCGATCATGGCCGAGATCGAGGGCTTCTTCGCCGCCTGCCGCAAGGAGCAGGTCTGGCCCGGCGGGATCCACCTGGAGTTCACCGGCGAGGACGTCACCGAGTGCCTGGGCGGCTCCGAGGCGGTGCTGGAGGAGCAGCTGAACGTGCGCTACATGACGCTCTGCGACCCGCGGTTGAACGCACGCCAGTCGCTCGACCTCGCCTTCCGGCTCGCCGAGCTCCAGCGCGTGCGGTAGTGCCATGGAGCGGCTCGCCATCGTCGGCACCGGGCTGATCGGCGCCTCGGTCGGCCTGGCGGCGAAGCGCGCGGGCGTCGCGCACGTGGCCGGCTACGACGCCGACCCCGAGTTCCTCGCCGTCGCGGCGGAGCGCGGCGCGGTCGACGAGCCGGTCGGGAGCCTGGTCGCGGCCGTGGAGGAGGCCGACCTCGTGGTCGTGGCGACGCCGGTGGCCACGCTCGGGGAGCGGATCGGCGACGTGCTGGCCGCCGCGGGCGACGGGGCCACCGTCACGGACGTCGGCTCCACCAAGTCGGCCCTCTGCGACGCGGTGGCCGACCGCGTCCGCTTCATCGGCGGCCACCCCGTCTGCGGCTCGGAGGCGCGCGGGCCCGCGAGCGGGAGCGAGCAGCTCTTCCAGGGCGCCACCTGGTTCCTCACGCCGGTGGCCGAGACCGAGCCGGAGCGCTACCGGCTGCTGCACGGCTTCGTGGCCTCGCTCGGGGCGGTCCCCGTGGCGATCGACCCGGTGGCGCACGACCGCCTGCTCGCGCTGACCAGCCACCTGCCGCACGCGCTCGCCAACGTCGTCCTGAACCACGCGGGCTCGGTGCGGATCGACGGGCACGAGCCGCTGGCCGCCGCGGGCGGCTCCATGCGGGACATGACCCGCGTGGCCGGCGCGAACCCGCGCATCTGGATCGACATCTTCCTGGACAACGCGGAGGAGCTCCGCGCCTCGCTGGTCGAGCACCGGCGCCGCGTCGAGGAGCTCGAGAAGGCGCTGGAGACGCGCGACGCGGGCTGGCTCGCCCGCTGGATCGGCGAGGCGGGCGGCAACCGGCGCCGGCTCCTGGCCGAGGCCTACGAGGATCCGGGCGCGATCCAGCGCGTGCGCGTGCACGTCCCCGACCGGCCGGGCGTCCTCTCCGGGATCACGCAGGCCCTCGGCGCCGAGAAGATCAACATCGAGGACTTCGAGCTCGACCACCTCTCGCCCGAGCGCGGCGGGACGCTGAACGTCCTCGTCGCCGGGGAGGAGTCCGCCCGCCGGGCCGCCGACCTGCTCGAGGCGCAGGGCTACTCGGTGATCGTCTCGCCGGCGTTCGAGGACTAGGTGCCCCTCCAGGCGACACACGCCGGGCAGCGCCACCTGAAGGGGCACTGATGAAGATCGAGCCTGCCGCCGCCGTCCGCGGCGACCTCGCGGTCCCGGGGGACAAGTCGATCTCGCACCGCGCGCTCCTGCTCGGGGCAATCGCCGACGGCGACAGCGAGATCGAGGGGTTCGGGGCCTCTGCGGACACGCTCTCGACCGCCGCGGCGAATGCGGGCGCTCGGGGCCGGTGTGGAGGTCGAGGGCGATCGCGTGCGCGTCGAGGGGGTCGGGCTGCGCGGCCTCCGCGAGCCGGCGGAGCCCGTCGACTGCGGCAACGCCGGCACGCTGATGCGCCTGCTCCCCGGGATCCTCGCCGGCCAGGAGGGCCGCTTCGAGCTGGTCGGGCGACGAGTCGCTGAGCGCCCGGCCCATGGAGCGGATCGCCGAGCCGCTGCGGGCGCTGGGCGCGACCGTGGAGACGACGGACGGGCACGCGCCGCTGACGGTCTCCGGCGGCGAGCTCCACGCCGTCCGCTGGGAGCTCCCCGTGGCCAGCGCCCAGGTGAAGTCGTGCGTCCTCCTGGCGGGGCTCTACGCCGAGAGCGGAAGGACCACGGCGGTCGAGCCGCACCCGAGCCGCGACCACACGGAGCGGATGCTCGAGGCGATGGGCGCCCGGGTGAGGCGCACGCCGAGGGAGGCCTCCGTCTGGCCGGCCGAGCGCCTCGCGCCGCTGCGGCTGACCGTTCCCGGGGATGCCTCGTCCGCGGCGCCGTTCGTCCTCGCCGCCACGCTGCTCCCCGGCTCGCAGCTGCGGCTGCACGGGGTCGGCCTCAACCCGACGCGCACCGGCTTCCTGGACGTCCTCGAGCGCATGGGCGCGCGGATCGCGGTCTTCAACCGGCGCGCGGCCGGGGGCGAGCCGGTCGGCGACCTCGAGGTGGAGTCGGCGGAGCTGACGGCGACCAGGATCGGCGCCGAGGAGGTGCCGGCGCTCGTCGACGAGCTGCCGCTCTTCGCTCTGGCCGCGGGGATGGCGCGGGGCGACAGCGTCGTCTCCGGAGCGGAGGAGCTCCGTGTCAAGGAGTCCGACCGCATCGAGGCCGTCAGGGACGCCCTGCGCCCGCTCGGGATCCACATCGAGGCCCGGCCTGACGGCTTCAAGGTCCGCGGCGTGCCCACGCGCCCGCGCGGAGGGAGCGCCGTCGACGCCCGCGGCGACCACCGGATCGCCATGCTCGGCGCGGTCGCCGGGCTCGTTTCCCGCGAGGGCGTGGAGCTTCAGGGCGCGGAGAGCGTCGCTGTAAGCTTCCCCGACTTCTTCGCCATGCTGGACTCGCTCGCGCTCCGATGATCGTCGCCATCGACGGCCCCGCCGGGTCCGGGAAGAGCACCGTCGCGCGCAGCCTCGCCGAGCGCCTCGGCTTCCGCTACCTCGACACCGGCGCGATGTACCGGGCGCTCACCTGGCTGGCGCTCGAGGACAGGCTCGATCTCGACGACGGGCAGGCGCTCGAGGCGCTCGCGCTCGCCGATCCCGTCGTCTTCGACCGCGGCCGGGTGCTCGTCCGCGGCGAGGACGTCACCGAGGCGATCCGCGAGCCGCGCATCGACCGCGTCGTCTCGTCAGTCGCCCGGCATCCGCAGGTGCGGGCGGTCATGCGGGAGCGCCAGCGCGAGCTCGCCGAGAACGGCGACGCCGTCGTCGAGGGACGCGACATCGGCACGGTCGTCTGTCCGGACGCCGAGGTGAAGGTCTACCTCGTCGCCGACCCGGGCGAGCGGGCCCGGCGGCGGCAGGCGGACCATCCCGACATCGGCGCGGAAGCGCTGGCCACCGACCTCCGCCTTCGCGACGAGCGCGACGCGGCGCAGATGCAGGCCGCTCCCGACGCCAGGAAGATCGACACGACCCGGCTGACGATCGACGAGGTCCTCGACGAGATCGAGCGGCTGGTCGAGGCGAGGGCGAGCGCGTGAAGGCCGTCGACCTCGCCTACTGGCCGGTCGGCAAGGGCGATCCTCGCCAACCTCGACGCGCGCCACGACCTCGATCCGCGCCTACGGGAAGGAGCGGATCCCGCGCGAGGGCGGCGCCGTCCTCGCCGTCAACCACTTCAACTTCATCGACATCCCCGTCGTCGGCGCCGTCGTCCCGCGGCGCATCGTCTTCGTCGGCGAAGAGCGAGCTCTTCGAGTACCCGGGTCTCGCCCAGCTCATCCGCGCCCACGGGGCGCTGCCGATCCGGCGCGGCGAGTCCGACCGCGACGCCCTCCGGCGCATGCGCGAGACCGTGCGCGAGAACGACCTGCTCGGGCTCTTCGTCGAGGGCACGCGCCAGACGAGCGGCGTGCCCGGCGAGGCCAAGCCGGGGGCGGCGATGGTCGCGATCTCGCGAGGGCGTGCCCGTCGTCCCCGCGGCCATCCACGGCTCCCAGGACTGGAAGCTCGGCGACCGCACCGAGGTCTCCATCGCGTTCGGCGAGCCGATGCGCTTCGCGGAGCACCCGCGCAACTCCAAGGGCTACGCCGCCGCGTCGGAGGAGATCATGGGCGAGATCAAGCGCCTCTGGGCGTGGCTCGTGCAGATCCACGAGCTGGAGCAGCGGCCGAGCAAGGCCACGCCGCCGCGCCGCGAGCACGTTCCGACGAAGGCCGTCTAGTGCCCCCCCAGGCAATACACGCCTGCCCCTGCCCCGCGGTCACGCGGCGCCAGACCTCACCCTCGCCCTCACCAAGGCAACCAGCCTTGGCTTCGGCCGCGTGCGAGCTCTGGCTTGGTGCCCGCGACGCAGGAGCGAGGCGGCATCACCTGGGTGGGCACTAGGTGGAGGCGCCGCTCCTCGGCGCGGTCGCCGTCGTCGGGTTCCCGAACGTCGGGAAGTCCACGCTCGTCAACCGGCTCACGGCCACGCGCGAGGCCGTCGTCTTCGAGACGCCGGGCGTCACGCGCGACCGCAAGGACGTCGTCTGCGAGTGGGCCGGCAAGCGCTTCGTCCTCGTGGACACGGGCGGGGTCGACGTCGCAGACGCCTCCCCGCTGACCCAGCAGGTCGCCGAGCAGGCGCGGCGGGCCGTCGAGGAGGCCGATCTGGTCGTCTTCGTCGTCGACGCGAAGAGCGGGGTGACGCCGGGGGACGAGGAGGTCGCCGACATCCTCCGCCGCTCCGGCAAGCCGGTGATCGTCGTCGCCAACAAGGTGGACGACCCGCGCCGCGACGACGAGGCGCTCGAGTTCCACCGTCTCGGCCTGGGCGACCCGGTGCCGATCTCGGCGCTGCACGGCTACGGGACCGGCGACCTGCTCGACCAGATCGTCTCGCTCCTGCCCGGCGCGGGGCCCGACGAGGTGGGGGAGGAGGCCATCCGCGTGGCCGTGCTCGGGCGGCCGAACGTGGGCAAGTCGAGCCTCGTGAACGCGCTCGTCGGCCAGGACCGCGTGATCGTCTCCGACATGCCCGGGACGACCAGGGACTCCATCGACACGATCCTGCGCCGCGGCGACACGACCTTCGTGCTGGTGGACACCGCAGGGCTTCGCCGCAGGCGCCGCCACCGGCAGGGAATCGAGTACTTCTCCGAGCTCCGGGCGATCAAGGCAGCCGAGCGCGCCGACGTCGCGCTCGTCCTCGTCGACTCGACCGAGGGGCTCGTCGACCAGGACCTCGCCGTCGCCGACGTGGCGCGCACGGCGGGCGACGCGACGCTCGTCGTCCTCTCCAAGTGGGACGCTGCCGCGGTGGGGATCGAGGACGTGCGCCCGCGCATCGAGAGCCGCCTGCGCCAGCGCCCGCCGCTCGCGGCCGTGTCCGCAAAGACGGGCCGCGGCGTCGGCAAGCTGCTCGACCGCGTCGAGGAGCTGTTCGCGAAGCACGTCGCCCGGGTCTCCACGGCCGACTTCAACCGGATCCTGCAGGAGCTCCGCGAGACCCGGCCGGGACCGAGCAAGAACGGGAAGCGGCTGAACCTGCTGTACGGGACCCAGGTCTCGTCGCGCCCGCCGCGCTTTCGCATCTTCGTCAACGACCCGGGCCTCCTCACGCGCGACTACGGCTACTGGGTGGAGAACCAACTGCGCGACCGCCTCGAGCTCCAGGGCGTGCCGGTGATCATCGACTTCGTGCGGCGCGCGTGAGGGTCGTCGTCGTCGGCGGCGGGTCGTGGGGGTCGGTCTTCGCCGTCCTCCTCGCCGAGCACGGGCACGAGGTGACGCTCGCCTGCCGCGACCCCGAGGAGGCGCGGATCATCACGGAGACCGGCCGGAACCCGCGCTACATCACGGATCTCGACCTCTCCGCGGTCGCGGCCGCGCCGCTGGCGGAGGCGCCGATCGCCTCGGCGGAGCTTGTCTGCCTCGCCGTCCCGAGCCGCGCCTTCCGGAGCGTCGTCGAGGCGCTGCCCGGCTCGGCGCCGGTGCTCAGCCTGACGAAGGGGCTCGACCCCGAGACCGGCGAGCGGCTCTCGCGCGTCGTCAGGGGCCGGCCGGTCGCCGTCCTCACGGGCCCGAACCACGCCGAGGAGATCGCGCAGGGCCTGCCGGCGGCTGCCGTGATCTCGAGCGAGGACGAGGCGCTCGCGGTCGAGCTCCAGCACGCGATCATCTCCCCGCGCTTCCGCGTGTACCTCAACTCCGACCTCGTGGGGGTGGAGCTGTGCGCGGCTGCGAAGAACGTGATGGCGCTCGCAGCGGGCGGCGTGGACGGGTTCGGCTTCGGCGACAACGCGAAGGCGGCGCTGATCACGCGCGGCCTGTCCGAGATGGCCCGCCTCGGGGAGGCGTGTGGCGCGCGCGGCGAGACGTTCTCCGGCCTGGCCGGGATGGGCGACCTCATCGTCACCTGCTTCTCGCGCTACAGCCGCAACCGGCGGGCGGGCGAGCTCATCGCCCAGGGGCGCTCGCCGGACGAGGCACGGGACGAGATCGGAATGGTCGTCGAGGGGCTGACGACGGCGCCGGTTCTGCGCGACCTCTCGCGGCGGCTCGGGGTCGAGCTCCCCATCACGGAGGCGATCTGCGAGGTCCTGGACGGCACCAGCGCCCTCGACCTGGTCTCAGGATTGATGCGCCGGACGCCGACAGATGAGTAACGTGAAGTCGATGCGGGTCATCTCGGGACTGCTCGCGGCCGCTGCGCTCGCCGTGGCCGCGGCCGGGTGCGGCGAGACCGGCGCGGCCGGAAGCGCCGACTCGGTCGTCCCGGCCAGCGCCCTGGCGTACGTCTCCGTGGACACGTCCTTCGAAGGCGACCAGTGGCGGGCCGTCTCCGGCCTGCTCGAGGAATTCCCAGACGGCGAGGGGCTGCTCGAGGACCTGCTGGAGAAAGCGACCGCCGAGGCGGGCCTCGAGGGCGACGCCGACCTGCGGAACGCGCTCGGCCCCGAGGTCGCGCTCGTCGTCCTGGAGGTGCCGAGCGACCCCGAGGCCGACCCTCCGGTCGTCATCCTCACCAGGCCCGACGACGAGGACGCCTTCGCCCAGCTCTTCGAGGGCGAGGACGCGGCCCGCGCCGAGGTGAAGGGCTGGCAGGCCGTCGCCGAGACGGAAGCCAACCTGGAGCGGTACCGCGAGGAGCTCGAGGCCGGCTCGGTCGAAGGCACCGCCGAGTTCGAGGAGGCGATGGACGATCTTCCGGCCGACGCCCTCGCCCACGTGTACGTGAACGGGGCGGCGCTCGGCGAGGTCCCTGCCGGGATCGCCCCGCTACCGCTCGACCTCTCAGGCGCCACGGGATCGCTCGGCGCCGCGCTGGTCGCGGAAGACGGCGGCGTCCGGGTCGAGGGCCGGGCGGTTGCGGCCGGCGAGAGCGAGGCGCCCGAGCTCGAGGCCTTCGAGTCCGAGCTGGTCGAGGAGGTCCCGGCCGGCGCGGTCGCGTTCCTCGCCTTCGACGACCTGGGCGCCGCACTCCAGCGGTACCTCGGGGCACTCGGCCCGGAGGCAGCGATGGTCCCGTTCGACCTGACGGAAGTGACGGGATTCCTCTCGGGCGAGATCGCCCTCTACGTGCGCCCTGGGCCGACGATCACGCTCGTCGCCGAGGTCGAGGACGAGGCCGCCGCGCTCGCAACGGTCGAAGCGCTGCTCGGCCTGGCCGGAGGGCAGGCGCCGATCGTCTACGACGCCTTCGACGGGCTCGTGGCCGTGTCCAACTCGCAGGCCGAGCTCGACGCTCTCCGGGGAGACGGCCCGCGCCTCGACCAGGACGACCGTTTCGAGGAGGCGCTCGACGCGGCCGGCATGCCCGACGAGACGTCCGGGTTCGGCTACGTCGACGTGCAGGCCGCCCTCCCGCTCCTCGCCGGCCTCGAGGGCCCCGGAGCCGAGCAGGCTGTCCCGGCCGAGTACCTGGAGCCGCTCGGCGGGCTCGTCTTCTGGGGCGAGGGCTCGGGCGACGTGCAGCGCTTCACGCTCTTCGTCGGCATCGGCTAGCCGCCGCAGCTACCCTTTTCCGCCGATGGCTGCGCGCGAGTTCCTCTTCACGTCCGAGTCGGTCACGGAAGGCCACCCGGACAAGGTCGCCGACCAGGTCTCGGACACGATCCTCGACCACGTCCTCGCCGACGATCCGAACGGGCGCGTCGCCTGCGAGACGCTCGTCACCACCGGGCTCGTCGTCGTCGCGGGCGAGATCACCACGGAGATCTACGTCGACATCCCGCGCGTCGTGCGGGACCGGATCAAGGAGATCGGCTACGACCGCGCCAAGTACGGGTTCGACGCGGACACGTGCGGCGTCATCGTCGCCCTCGACGAGCAGTCGCCGGACATCGCCCAGGGCGTGGACGCCTCCTACGAGCGCCAGCACGGCGACGACGACCCGATCGACCAGATCGGCGCCGGCGACCAGGGGATGATGTTCGGCTACGCCTGCACGGAGACCGAGGAGCTGATGCCGCTCCCGATCATGCTCGCGCACAAGATCGCCAAGCGGCTCTCGGAGGTGCGCAAGGCGCAGATCCTCCCGTACCTGCGCCCCGACGGGAAGACGCAGGTCACGGTGCGCTACGAGGTGGACGAGCACGGGCACCAGCACCCCGTCGAGGTCGTCCGCGTCCTCGTCTCGACCCAGCACCGCGACGGGCTCGACGAGGAGGCGCTGATCAAGCCCGACCTGATCGAGCACGTCCTCCACCCGATCCTCCCGCGCGACCTCTACGACGAGCGCCGCTTCGAGGAGCGCGACTTCGTCCTCGTCAACCCGACCGGCAAGTTCGTGATCGGCGGGCCGATGGGGGACACCGGGCTCACCGGCCGGAAGATCATCGTCGACACGTACGGCGGCGCCGCCCGCCACGGCGGCGGGGCGTTCTCCGGCAAGGACCCGACCAAGGTCGACCGCTCGGCCGCCTACGCGGCCCGCCACGTGGCGAAGAACGTCGTCGCCGCCGGCCTGGCCGACCGCTGCGAGCTGCAGGTCGCCTACGCGATCGGCGTCGCGCACCCGGTCTCGATCCAGGTGGAGTGCTTCGGCACCGAGCGCCTCCCGCTCGCGGGCATCGAGGAGCTCGTCCGCGAGCACTTCGACCTGCGCCCCGGCGCGATCCTGCGCGACCTCGACCTGCGGCGCCCGATCTACGCGAAGACGGCCGCGTACGGCCACTTCGGCCGCGCGGAGCACGACTTCACGTGGGAGCGGACGGAGAAGGCGGACGCCCTCCGAGCCGCCGCCGGCCTCGCGGCCGAAGTCCCCGCCTCGTAGCCACCGCCGCACCCGTCGGCCCCCGCGGAGGCCCCTGCTTGTGTTCCACGAGCACAAGCCCCGACCCTGTCCCGCAAGGGCGGAATGCTCAGGAGGGACGCGCCTCCAGGACTTTGTGCGCGTGAAACACAAGCGTCCGGGCGGCGCGGGGCCGAGAGGCGTGGAGGTTCGGCGGTTAGGCGGCGGGGCGGACGAAGAGGCCCGCTGCGGCCTTCTCGCCGATGGCGCGGTCGGCGCCATCGACGGCCAGCGCGAACTGGCCCGCGGCGGGCTCGGCGCGCAGGAGCTCGATCTTCGTGCCGGGAACCAGGCCCTCGTCGTAGTACCAGTGGAGGAGCTCGCCGTCGTGCTCGGCGAGGCGGACGATCTCGGCGCTCTCGCCCTCGGCGAGGTCGGACAGCGGCTTGAGCTCGCGGTTCTCGGCCTGCTCGAAGTTGACGTCGACCGGCCAGCCGTGCGGGCAGCGGTCGGGCCGGCCCAGCTGCTTCTCGATCCGCTCGACCATGTCGTCGGTGAACGTGTTGCCGAGCAGGTCGGCCTGCACGTGGGCCTCGGCCGCGGTGTAGCCCATGAAGTCGGTGAGGAGCCGCTCGATGATGCGGTGCTTGCGGACGACGCGCTCGGCGACCTCGCGGCCCTTCGCGGTCAGGATCGCCTCCTTGTGCTCGCCGCGCTCGACGAGGCCCTCGGCCTCGAGGCGCTTCAGCATCTCGCCGGCGGACGCGCGGGAGACCCCGAGCATGTCCGCGACGCGGACGGCGAGGGTGGGCGCGCCCTTCGTCTCCGGCTTGTACTCCCCGATGGGGAACGCCAGGAAGTAGATGGTCTCGAGGTAGTCCTCGACGGTGTGGCCAGCCGCCATGTCCGCGATGATTCTACCGTGGCCCGGTTTGCCTCCGTTGTGCCGCTCGTGTCGGCGCGTGCCCTCGCGCACCCCTTCACGTACCTCGCTGACGGGCTGGAGAAGGGCGCCGTCGTCTCCGTCCGCTTCGGCCGTGCCAGCCGCCGCGGGGTCGTCGTCGGGCTCGAGGACGAGGCGCCCCCGCAGGTCGAGCCGGTCGCGGTCGAGGGCGTCCTCGGGGCGGTCCCCGCACCCCTGGTCGACCTCGCGCTCTGGGTGGCCGAGTACTACGGCTCGACGCCGGCGCGGGCGCTCGGCCTGGTGGCGCCCGCGACCCGCGCACGCCGCGCCGGAGCCAGGCGCCGCCGCCGTGAGGAAGACCTGCCGGCCGAGGAGGCGCCCGCCGAGCCCAGCCCGCCGCAGGTCGCTGCGCTGGCCCGGGTCGCCGCGGCTCTGGACGCGGGCGGGGGGACGTTCCTGCTCCACGGCGCCACCGGCAGCGGCAAGACCGAGGTCTACCTGCGGGCCTGCGAGGAGGCGCTCGCGCGCGGCCGCGGCGCGATCGTCCTCGTTCCCGAGATCGCGCTGACGCCGCAGGCGCTGGGCCGCTTCCGTGCCCGCTTCGGGGAGCGCGTCGCCGTCCTGCACTCCGCGCTCACGGACGCCGAGCGCCGCGACGAGCGTGAGCGGATCGCCTCCGGCGACGCCCCGGTCGTCGTCGGCGCCCGCTCCGCCGTGTTCGCACCGGTTCCCGCGCTCGGGCTCATCTGCGTGGACGAGGAGCACGACGCCTCCTACAAGCAGGAGTCCGACCCGCGCTACGACGCGCGCACCGTCGCCGCCAAGCGCGCCGCGCTCGAGGGCGCCGTCGCCGTCTACGGGAGCGCGACGCCTCGCCCGGAGAGCTGGGAGCGGCTGGAGCGCTTGGAGCTGGGCGGACGGCTCGCGGGGCCCCTGCCGCCCGTGAAGGTCGTCGATCTCCGGCGCGAGGCGGGCTACCCGCTGTCGGCCCCGCTCCTGGCCGCGCTCGGCAAGCTCGCCGACGGCGGGGGCAAGGCCATCCTCCTCCTCAACCGTCGTGGAGTCGCACCCGCGCTGCACTGCCGGGCCTGCGGGCTCACCCTCCGCTGCCCGGACTGCGACGTCTCGCTGACGCTCCACGCCGACGGTCGCCTCCACTGCCACCATTGCGGGCGCCGCGAGCCCGCGCCCGAGCTCTGTCCGGCCTGCGGGGCGGCCGAGGTGGCGCGCATCGGTGCCGGCACGGAGCAGCTCGAGGCCGAGCTGGCCGAGCGACTGCCGGAGCTGGAGCGGTTCCGGCTCGACGCGGACGTCACCGCCCAGCCAGGGTTGCTCGCCGAGATCCTCGGGCGCTTCGCCGCCGCCGAGCGCGGGATCCTGCTGGGGACGCAGATGGTCGCCAAGGGGCATCACTTCAGCGGGGTTGCGCTCGCGGCCGTCGTCGACGCCGATACCGCGCTCGGGCTCCCCGACTTCCGCGCGGAGGAGCGCACCTTCCAGCTCGTCACCCAGCTCGCGGGCCGCAGCGGGCGCGACGCGCCCGGCCGTGTGATCGTCCAGACCTTCCAGCCGGACGCGCGCCCGATCACGCTCGCCGCGCGCCACGACGTGGAGGAGTTCCTGGCCGGGGAGCTCGAGCGCCGCCGCGAGCTCGGGCTACCCGCCCTTCCGCCACTTCGTCCGCATCGTCGTCTCCGGCCCCGGGGCGGCCGGCCCGGGCCGCGTCCTCGCCGAGCTCCGCGCCGAGCTCGCCCGTGTGGAGGAGCCGACCGACCTGCTCGGCCCGGCTCCTCTGCTGCGCCTACGCGGCCGTCATCGGGCCCAGCTCCTCGTCAAGACGGACACGCCGAGGCGCGTTGCCTCGCGGACGAGCAGCCTGCTCTCGGGTGCGGCACCGGCCATGCGCCGCGACGGCCTGACCGTGTCCGTCGACGTGGATCCCCAGGGCGTCTTCTAGGAGGGTTTGGCGAAATGCAGTCTGTGCCGCCGGGCCGCGCTGCTCGCCCCGAAGACTGCGTCCTCGGTCGCGCCCGTAGCCTCCGGCTACGAGCGCTCCCTGCGTCCTTGTTTCGGAACGACCATCGCACCCCGACGACGAGCGGTATTCCACCAACCCCTCCTAGGGGTTTGCCGCCGGCGCCCAGTGGAAAGACTGGGCGTCCAAGCACGTCAAACGGAGGCATACATGGGAATCTTCGCGTGGATCATCCTCGGCGCGATCGCCGGGCTCATCGCCAAGGCGCTCCTGCCCGGGGAGGACCCCGGCGGCATCATCATCACGACCCTGCTCGGCATCGCCGGCGCGCTGATCGGCGGCTTCATCGTGCGGGCGCTCGGCTTCGGCGATCCGATCGACGAGTTCTTCGACATCAGCACGTGGCTGGGCGCGATCGGTGGCGCTGCGCTGCTGCTCGTGCTCTACCGGGCGCTCTTCGGCGCCAGACGCACGACCCGCACGATCTAGAAGGGTCTAGCGCAACGCAGGTCCAGGCTTCTAGACTTCGCGGGTCGTGGGCGAGGTCGAAGGCCAGGTTCGGAGCGAGGAGCTCGACGCCGAGCGTGATGCCCGGCGTCGAGCCGCGCTCGCGCAGATCCGGCAATACCCGGACCCGGCCCTGCGGATGCAGGCGCTCGAGGTCGACGAGGCGGACGAGGCGGTGGCCGACCTCGTCGAGCGGATGACCCGACTGATGCAGGAGGCGCGCGGGGTGGGTCTCGCGGCGCCCCAGGTCGGCGTCCTGCGCCGGGTCCTCGTCTACCAGACCGACGACGAGGAGCCGGTGGTCGCGCTCGTCAACCCGCGCCTCACAGGCAGCTCCGAGGAGCGGGAATCGGTGGACGAAGGCTGCCTCTCGCTCGGCGCCGCCACGGTCGTCGTGCCGGTGGAGCGGCCCGTGACCGTGACCGTGGAGGCGACCACCCCGGACGGAGAGACCGTGACCGTCGAGGCCGAGGGCCTCGAGGCGCGCGTCATCCAGCACGAGCTGGACCATCTGGACGGCGTCCTCATCCTCGACCGGACGACCCCCGAGGAGCGCCGCAGCGCGCTCGGGCAGCTGCGACCGCAGCCGATCCTCGGGCCGCTCGTGTGAGCCCGTCGTGAGCGTTGCCGTCGCGGCGACCGGGACGTTCGGAGCGGGGATCCTCGAGGGCCTCGCGTCGCGCCGCGACATCGAGCTGCTGCTGACGAAGCCGGACAGCGCGCAGGGCCGCGGGCGCAAGAAGCTGCCGTCGCCCGCCAAGGAGGTCGCGCTCGCCCACGGGCTCCAGGTGCAGCAACCGGACCGGCTCACCGAGTTCCCGGGCGAGGCGCGGATCGTGATCGTCGCCGACTACGGGGTGCTCATCCCCGAGAAGCTGCTCGCAGACCGGCTCTGGCTCAACGTCCATCCGTCGCTCCTCCCGCGCTGGCGCGGGGCGGCGCCCGTCGAGCGCGCGATCATGGAGGGCGACCGCGAGACCGGCGTGACGATCCACCGCACGACGGCGCAGCTCGACGCCGGCCCGGTCGCCGCCCAGAGGCGGTTCCCCATCGGGCCGGAGGACGACGCCGGGGTCGTCCTCGAGCGGGCGAACCGCGTGGCGCTCGAGCTCCTCGACGAGGTCTTCGCCGAGCCGACGTTCGTCCCGCAGCCCGAGGTAGGGGTCACCTACGCGGACAAGATCTCGGCCGCCGACCGCGACCTGGACTGGTCGCTGCCGCCCGAGGAGAACCTCAACCGGATTCGCGCCCTCTCCCCGCACATCGGGGCGCGGGGGCTCGTCGACGGGCGTCGTCTGATCATCTGGCGGGCCCGCCCGGCGCGGCCGGAGGCGACGTTCGTCGCCGGGGGGATCGAGCCGCTCGAGGTGCAGAAGGAAGGCGGCCGCCGCCTGCCCGTGGAGGAGTACCTCCGCGGCCTGCGCAAGTGACGTCGCCGGCACGGCGCGTCGCGGCCAGGGTCGTCCAGCGCGTCTTCGAGGAGGAGGCCTACGCCGACCGCGCCTTCCGGGGCTCGGCCGAGCGGCTCGAACCGCGCGACCGCGCCTTCGCCCAGCAGCTCGCCTACGGGACGGTTCAGCGCGTCCGCACGCTCGACCACGCGATCGAGACGCTCGGCCGCCGGCCGGTGCGAAAGCTCGACCCGCCCGTGCGCGCGGCGCTGCGCACCGGGGCCTACCAGCTCGCCTTCATGGACGGCGTCCCCCCGCACGCGGCGGTGAACGAGACCGTGGAGCTCGTGCGCGGCGCCGGGCTCGAGCGCGCCGTCGCCTTCACGAACGCGGTCATGCGGCGCCTCGCTGAAGGCCTGCCGGGCCTGCTCGCCCGCCTGCACGAGGAGACGCCGGCCGCCGCCGCGCTCCTGCACTCCTATCCCGACTGGATCGCCGAGGCCTGGTGGCGCGAGCTCGGCCCCGAGGACGCGCGCGCGCTCATGCGGGCCCAGAACGAGCCGCCGGAGACGGCGGTGCGGACGCCGGACGGGCCGCTCGTCGTCGACACGATCCCGCCGGAGTGGGTCGAGAGCGGCTACGCGTGGCCGCAGAGCCGGGGATCGCAGCTTGCCGGCGCGGCGGTGGGCGCGCGGCCGGGTGAGCGGATCCTCGACCTCTGCGCGGCGCCCGGCGGGAAGGCGACGCAGCTGGCGGCCGCCGGCGCGGACGTCGTCGCGGTCGAGAAGCACGAGGGCCGGGCGCGTGAGCTGGAGGAGAACGCCCGGCGCCTCGGTGCGCCCCTGACCGTCGTGAACGCCGATGCCCTGGAGCTGCCGGACGCCCTGGAGGGCTTCGACCGCGCGCTCGTGGACGCGCCCTGCTCCGGGCTCGGCGTCCTCAACTCGCGCCCCGACCTGCGCTGGCGCGGCGAGCCGCTGCCGGAGCTCCAGCTTGCCCTCCTTCGCGCGGCGGCCGAGCGCGTGCGCCCGGGCGGCACGATCACGTACGCGGTCTGCACGATCAACCGCGCGGAGAACGAGGACGTCGTCGACGCGTTCGGCTTCCCGGTCGAGGATCTCGGCGCGCACTGGCCGGAGTACCGGCACCCGCGGAGGCCCGAGCTCCTGCTCACGCTGCCCCACGTCCACCGGACGTCCGGCTTCTTCGTCGCCAGGCTCCGACGTAGGATCACCGGACGTAGGATCAGACACCGTGGCCTGGCGCGACTGGATCCGGACTGTTGAGATCGAGCCGTCGCTCTACGCCGCCGACTTCGCCGATCTCGGCAACCAGGTGCGCCACCTGCTGAACGCGGGGGCCCGCGTCTTCCACTTCGACGTGGGTGACGGGCACTTCGTGGAGCCGATCACGATCGGGCCCGTCGTCCTCCGGTCGATCGCGCCCATGATCCACCAGGCCGGCGGGGTGATCGACGTGCATCTCATGGTCACGAACCCCGAGCATCACTTCCAGCAGATCAGCGAGGCGGGCGGCGACAGCGTCACCTTCCACGTCGAGGCCTGTGAGGAGCCGTGGAACGCGATCGCGCTCGCCCGCGCGCAGGACCTCGGCGTCGGCGTCGCGTTCAACCCGGAGACCTCCGTGCAGGACGCGGTCGCGGCGTCCCTGGGCGCCGATCTCGTCCTTTGCATGAGCATCCACCCCGGCTACTCGGGCCAGCAGTTCATGCCGGACGCGCTCCCGCGGATCCGCGACCTCCGCTTCCAGCTCCACGAGCGCGTGGTCGTCCAGGTCGACGGCGGCATCACCCAGGACAACGTCAGATCGGTGTACGAGGCCGGCGCCGACGCGATCGTGGCCGGAACCGCGATCTTCGGCCACGAGGACCTCGCGCGCGCCTACCACCGGCTCGTGCGCGCGCTCGTCCCCGATGGGTGACGACGAACGGCTGGCCCGCGCTCTCGAGCTGGCCGAGCGCGGGCGCGGCACGACGGCGCCCAACCCAGTCGTCGGCGCCGTCCTCGTCCGGGACGGCGAGGTGGTGGGTGAAGGCTGGCACGAGCGACCCGGGGGCCCGCACGCCGAGATCGCCGCGCTGCAGGCGGCCGGCGACCGCGCCCGGGGCGCGACGGCGTACGTCACGCTCGAGCCGTGCGCGCATCAGGGGCGGACGCCGCCCTGCGCCGACGCGCTGATCGAGGCCGGCGTGGCCCGCGTGGTGGCGGCCGTCGGCGACCCGAACCCCCTGACGAACGGCATCGGCTTCGAGCGGCTCCGGGCCGCCGGGATCCAGGTCGATCTCCCGGGCGGGGAGGCCGAATGGCTCGCGAGCGTGCAGAACGAGGACTACCGCGTCTGGATCTCGCAGCGGCGGCCGTTCGTCGTCTACAAGGCGGCCGTCACCCTGGACGGCAGGGTCACCGTGCCCGGCTCGCGCTGGGTGACCGGGGAGGAGAGCCGCCGCCTCGTCCACGAGCTGCGCGCGACCACGGACGCCGTGGCCGTCGGGATGGGCGCCGTGCGCGCCGACAACCCGGAGCTCACGGCCCGCGGCGTCGCCGCCACGCGTCAGCCTCGCCGGCTCGCGTTCGGCCGCGGACCGCTTCCGGAGGGCTCCGAGCTCGAGCTCCTCAGCGGGCCGCTCGACGAGGAGCTTGCCCGCCTGGCCGACGAGGGCGTCCGCTCGCTCCTGCTCGAAGGGGGGCCCACGCTCGCCACCGCCTTCGTCAAGGCCGGCCTGGTCGACAAGCTGATGCTCTTCGTGGCGCCGACGCTCGCGGGCGCCGGGCCGAGCTACCTCGGGGAGCTGCCCGAGCCCGTCCGGCTTCTCCACGGGTCGGGCCGGGCCGTCGGCGAGGACTGGCTCGCCACGGCCTACCTGCGCGAGCCCTGAGTATCCTCGACCTGTGTTCACCGGCATCGTCCGCGAGCTCGGCACCGTCGAGGCGGTGAGCGACGGAGAAGGCGTCGTCCGCCTCACCGTGCGCGCCCCCGAGGCGGCCGGGCGCTCCGGCGTCGGCGACTCCGTGAGCATCAACGGCGTCTGCCTGACGGCCGTGGCCGTCGCGGACGGCGCCCTCGACTTCGACGTCGTCCCGGAGACGCTCCGTCGCAGCTCGCTCGGGCGCCTGGAGCCGGGGGTGGAGGTCAACGTCGAGCCGGCGCTGCTGGCCGGCGAGCCGCTCGGCGGGCACATCGTCCAGGGCCACGTCGACGGGCTCGGGCGGGTGCGCCGCGCCGACGACGAAGGCCTGGAGGTCGAGGCGCCGCCCGAGATCCTCCGCTACTGCGTCGAGAAGGGCTCGATCACGGTCGAGGGCGTCAGCCTCACGATTGCGTCACTGGGCGAGGAGACGTTCGGCGTGGCGCTGATCCCGCACACGCGAGCGGCGACCACCCTGGGTGCGGCGCGCGAGGGCGACGAGCTGAACCTGGAGGTCGACGTCGTCGCGAAGCATGTCGAGCGCCTGGTGGGGCCGCGGTGAGGCTCGACCCGCTGTACCGGATCACGTTCAGCTACCGCGACCGCTTCGGCGCCGACGACGAGCTGCTTCTGCTTGCCGAGGGCAGGTGCGAAGGCCGGGTGGCCGGGAGCTTCCGGGCCGCGAACCGGGCGAGGAAGGACGGGGCCGCGTGGCTTCCCGACCTCCACGGCGCCGTCGAGACGGAGGACGGAGCCACGGTCCTGCTCCACCTGACCGGCCGTGGGCGGCCCGACGTCGAGCCGGCCGGCCGCGTGGTCGGCTCCGTCACGCACGTGACCGAGGACGAGCGCTACGCCTGGCTGAACGAGACGGTCGGCGCCGTCGCGGGCGAGGTGTACCGCGGCGATCGGGTCGTTCTGGAGGTCTCGGCGCTGGTGTGGGAGCCTCTGGGAGAGTCGCCGGGATACGATCCCAGCGGGAGATGAGCGCGCAGATGGAGACGAGGGCGTCCTTCGCCACGATCGAGGAGGCGATCGACGACATCCGCCAGGGGAAGATGGTGGTCGTCGTCGACGCCGCCGACCGCGAGAACGAGGGCGACCTGACCATCGCGGCCCAGTTCGCCACCCCTGAGGCGGTCAACTTCATGGCCACGCACGGGCGGGGCCTCATCTGCCTCTGCCTCACCGAGGAGCGCTGCGACGAGCTCGCGCTCAGACCGATGACCTACAACAACGAGACGCCGAACGAGACCGCCTTCACCATCGCGATCGAGGCGCGCGAGGGCGTCACGACAGGGATCTCCGCGGCCGACCGCGCGCACACCATCCAGGTGGCGATCGACCCGACGAAGGGCCCGCACGATCTCGTCCAGCCGGGCCACGTCTTCCCGCTCCGCGCGAGCCCCGGCGGGGTGCTGCAGCGCGCGGGACAGACCGAGGCGGCCGTCGACCTCACCCGCCTGGCGGGCCTGAACCCGGCCGGCGTCGTCTGCGAGATCATGAACGAGGACGGGACGATGGCCCGCGTCCCCGACCTGATCCCGTACTGCGACCGCCACGGAATCAAGATGGTGACGGTCGAGGACCTGATCGAGTACCGGCGCCGCACCGAGCAGCTGGTCGAGCGGATGACGACGGTCCGGCTGCCGACCGCCTACGGCGACTTCACGGCGGTCGCGTTCCGGGAGGTGCTGACCGGGAAGACGCACGTCGCGCTCGTGCGGGGCGAGGTCGCCGGGGAGGAGGATGTCCTCGTCCGCGTCCACTCCGAATGCCTCACCGGCGACGTCTTCCACTCGCTCCGCTGCGACTGCGGCGAGCAGCTCGAGCTCGCGCTGCGCCGCATCGCCGGCGAGGAGCGCGGCGTTCTCCTCTACATGTCCCAGGAGGGCCGCGGCATCGGGCTCCTGGCGAAGCTGAAGGCCTACGAGCTGCAGGAGAACGGGCTCGACACCGTGGAGGCGAACATCGAGCTCGGCTTCCCGCCCGACGCGCGGGAATACGGCATCGGCTCGCAGATCCTGGCCGAGCTCGGGCTCTCGACCATCCGGATCCTCACGAACAACCCGCGCAAGATCACGGGGATCGAGGCCTTCGGCCTCAAGGTGGTCGAACAGGTGCCGATCGAGGTGCCGCCCAACCTGGAGAACCAGCAGTACCTGGAGACCAAGCGCGACAAGCTGGGCCACCGGCTCCACCACCAGGAGCAGCGCTTCGAGCCGCCGGGAGACGACGAGTGAGCGACGTGCTGGGCTCGCCGGAGCACGCGATCGGGCGCCTGCGCATGCCCGAGGGCGTCGGCGTGATCGAAGGCTCGCCCAACGGCCAGCGCCGCGCGGTCGGCATCGTCGTCGGGCGTTTCAACGGCGAGATCACCTCGAAGCTGCTCGACGGCGCGATCGCCGCGCTCGAGGAGGCCGGGGTCGAGCGGGACCGGATCGACATCGTGCCCGTGCCGGGCGCGTTCGAGCTCCCGCTCGGCGCGATGGCGCTGGCCCGCACCCGGCAGTACTCCTGCGTGGTCGCGCTCGGCTGCGTCATCCGCGGCCAGACGCCGCACTTCGACTTCGTCGCCGGCGAGGCGGCGAGCGGGCTCCAGCTCGCCGCGCTCGAGACCGGGATCCCGGTCTCCTTCGGCGTCCTCACCTGCGACAACCGCGAGCAGGCCGAGGCCCGGGCGGGAGGCGCGCTGGGGAACAAGGGCACCGAGGCCGCGCGCTCCGCGCTCGAGATGGCCGACGTCTTCGGCCTGCTCCGGTCGCGCGCGGGTCAGTAGCTATACTCCTCCGCCGATGTCCAAGGTCTGCGCAGTCTGCGGGAAGGGCCCTTCCTTCGGGAACAACCGGAGCCATTCGATGGTGGCCACGAAGCGGCGCTTCAACCCCAACCTCCAGCGTGTTCGCATCCTCGTGAACGGAGCGGCGCGCCGGGCCTACGTCTGCACGCGGTGCCTGAAGTCGGGCCGCGTCGAGAAGGCGATCTAGCGCTCGCGCGGGCTGCGCTCGCCGCTCTCGAGGCGAGCCGCGCGCGCATCGACGACCTCAACGTCTATCCGGTCCCGGACGGGGACACGGGGACGAACATGACCCTGACCGTGCGCGCGGCCGTCGACGCGCTCGAGCGAGACCCCGGCGCCGACGTCGGCCGCGCCGTCCTCATGGGCGCGCGGGGGAACTCCGGCGTGATCCTCTCGCAGCTCGTCGCGGGGGCGCTGCGGGAGGCTCCGGTGGAGGGGCCGGTCGACGCAGCTGCGCTCGCGCGGATCCTGCGGGGGGCGAGCGACGCCGGCTACGCAGCCGTGCGGAATCCGCAGGAGGGCACGATCCTGACGGTGGCACGGGCGCTCGCGGAGCGGGCCGAGGCGCTCGCGCGGGCCGACCCGCCCGTCGAGGAGGCGCTGGCCGACCTGCTCGCGGCCGGCGAGGTCGCCCTGGCGGCGACGACCGACCAGCTCGACGTCCTCAAGCAGGCGGGCGTCGTGGACGCGGGCGGCGCCGGGCTCCTGGAGATCATCCGCGGCATCGCCTCGTGCGTGCGCGGCGAGGAACTGCCCGAGCCGGCGCCGCTGCTGGAGCCGATCCCGTTCGAGGCCGTCCACCAGGAGCTGTCCCGGTTCCGCTACTGCACCTCGTTCTTCGTCGAGGGGGAGGCGGTCGACCCGGTCGCGCTCGAGGCGGAGCTGACCAAGATGGGCGACTCCCTGCTCGTCGTCGGCGGGCCGGGCGCGGTGAAGGCGCACGTCCACACCGACGACCCCGGCGGCGCGCTCGCGCTCGCCACCGCGGTCGGGGTGATCGAGGAGGTGGACGTCAAGAACATGCACGTCCAGACCGTGGAGCGCGCGGAGCGCATTCTCATCGCCGAGGAGCCGTCTGCGGCGTCGTCGCGGTCTGCGCGGGGGACGGCAACCGGCGCCTGTTCGAGAGCCTCGGCGCGGTCTGCGTCGAGGGCGGGCAGTCGATGAATCCGGCCACCGCGGAGATCGTCGCCGCGATCGAGGAACTCCCCGCGGCCGGGGCGATCGTGCTCCCGAACAACAAGAACGTCATCCTCGCCGCCGAGCAGGCGGTCGGTGCGGCCGGCCGTGCGGCGCGCCTCGTCCCGACGCGCTCGATGCAGGCAGGGCTGGGCGCGATGGTCGCCTTCGACCCGACCCGGCCTGCGGAGGCGAACCACGCCGAGATGGAGGCCGCGGCCGCGGGCGTGCGCGCCGGGGCCGTCACGCGGGCTTCGCGCGACGCCGTGGTCGGCGATCTCGCCGTGGAGGAGGGCCAGTTCCTGGGCCTGCTCGACGGGGAACCGGTCAGCGTGGGCCCGGTGCTGCAGCCGGTTGCCCGCGAGGTGCTGGAGCGCCTCCTCGAGGACGGCCCCGACGTCCTCACGATCCTCGTCGGCGAGAGCGGGGAGGGGGTCGACGACCTCGTGGCGTTCCTCGGCGAGCTGCATCCGGAGCTCGAGGTCGAGGTCCACGACGGCGGCCAGCCCCACTATCCCCTTCTGTTCGGCGCCGAATAGGCCGATATCCTGAGCAGACGTGGCAGGCGATCCGATCACCGTCGTCCTCGTCGAGGACAACGATGTCTTCCGCGAGTCGCTCGAGCTCCTGCTCGGGACCGTGCCCGACCTGCACGTGGCCGCGGCCGTGCCTGACGGGCGGAGCGCGCTGGAGGTCTGCACCCGTCTCGAGCCCGACGTCGTCCTGCTCGACTACCGCCTGCCCGAGCTCGACGGGGTGGAGACGACCGTGGCGATCGGCGCTGCCTGCCCCCAGACTGCGGTCGTCGTCCTCACCGCCACGGCCGAGAGCGAGGAGATCGACGCGCTCTACGAGGCCGGCGCGGTCGCCTGCCTGACGAAGGACCGGGAGCTGGACGAGATCGTCGGCGCCGTGAGAGACGCCGCGGAGCGCGGTGCAGCTCTCCGCTGAGAACACCGCCATCGTCCTCGACTCCACGGCCGACTGCCCGGACCCGCAGGCGCGCCATGCCAACTGGCGGATGGTCCCGCTCTACGTGCGCTTCGGCGACGAGACGCTGCGGGAATACGTCGACATCACGCCGGAGGAGTTCTACCGCCGGCTCAGGGAATCGCCGGAGCCGCCGAAGAGCTCCCAGCCGACGCCGGCCGACTTCGCCGCGGTCTACGAGGAGCTCGCCGGCTACGAGCGGATCGTCGCCGTCCTGCTCTCCGCGAAGCTCTCGGGGACGTTCGAGAGCGCCAGGCTCGCCGCCGAGTCGTCGGGCAGGGAGGCGACCCTGGTCGACTCCGGGGTCATCTGCGGCGGCGCGGTCATCCTCGCCGACGCGCTGCAGCGCCGCCTCGAGCGGGGCACGACCGAGGAGGAGCTGCTGGCGGTCGTCGAGCGGTTCAGACGCACGCGCGGCCTTCTCTTCACGGTCGAGACCCTGGAGTACCTCGTCCGCGGCGGCCGCGTCGGCAAGGCGTCAGGGCTCGCCGGCCAGCTCCTCAACGTGAAGCCGATCCTGCACTTCGACGACGGCGAGGTGGCGCCGCTCAAGCGCGTCCGCGGCCGCGCGAAGGCGCTGGCCGAGTTCGAGGCGATGTTCCTGGAGGCGACGGAGGACTCCCCCGACCTGCACGTCGGCGTCGGCCACGCGGACGCGCCCGCTGACGCGGCGAAGCTCGTCGAGCGCCTCCGGGCCGCCCGCCCGGCCGCGTCGCTCGACATCGTCACCACGCTCGGCCCCGTCATCGGCACCCACGGCGGCCCGGGCACCCTGGGTCTCTTCTGGTTCCAGGACGAGCCGGTCTGACGCGAAAGCGTCGCGGCTCCTCCACGGACGCGTCCCCGCCGGCCACGGCCGGGGTCAGACCCCTGACATGGCCCACGTGGCCGGTAGCGGACGGAGCCATGCGGGTGACGCCTGTCCGAACGGGCGCAGGGAGGCCACCTCGAGGCTGTGGAAGGACGCCTAGGCGGCCGTTCGGGCCAGAAGGGCGCGGATCTCCGCCTTCGGATCCGACGTGATCGCGCTGCCGTGGTCGAGGCACAGGACGTCGAAGTCGACGTCGAGCAACGCCTCCACGGTCCTCCGGGTCTGCGGCGGGTCGTCGTGGTACTGGAGGGGGACGAAGTCGAGGCCGCGACCGCTGTAGTTCGTCAGCAGGTCGGAACAGAAGAGGACACCCGGCTCGCCCTCGAGCAGGAACGAGAAGTGCACCTCCTCCGGCCCCGGCGTGTGCACGGCCCGCAGGCCTCCGGGCAGCAGGTCACCGGCGCGGTAGCGCTCGTCCGGCTCCTCCTCCATCGGCCGGGTGCCCTCCGGCGCCCACACGGGCGCGCCGAGCTCCCGCCGGTAGCGCCAGGACGAGCGCTGGTGGCATTGCGCGGTGAGCAGGATCGCGGCCACCGGCCCGAGCGCCGCGAGCGCCTCCGGCGCGAGCCGCACCGGGTCGAGCAGGACAGTGCCGTTCGATCCGCTGACTGCGTGCCCGGTGCTCTCCGCGCCGCCGATCCGCTCGTTGGCGACGCCCCAGCGCCAGACGCCGGGGACGACCTCCTCGGCAGCCGCCGCGATCGCGTTCGGCTCGGCCATGCGGCGGTATCGTAGGCGACCGTGCAGTACCTGACGCACTGGGACGACGTCGGCGGCCTTCGCCGCGATGTCGGGCACCTCGTCGCCACGTGGCGCAACCTCGGCCGCGCCGCCGGCACCCTGGGGGTCGGCGTTCAGCGGGTCGACGTCGAGCCCGGCCGTTGGTCGACGCCCGTCCACGTGGAGGGAGCGTCCGAGGAGATCTTCTACGTGCTCGAGGGCTCCGGGCTCTCCTGGCAGGACGGCGCCGTGTACGAGATCGGCAGCGGCGACTGCCTCGTCCACCTTCCTCACCGGGAGGCTCACACGCTGCGAGCCGGTCCCGAGGGCCTGAGTGTCCTCGCCTTCGGCCACCGCATTCGCCACGGGAATACGGTGCTCCCGCGCGCCGGCGTGGCCTGGCTGTTTCCGGCCTACGTGGACGTGACGACGATCGGCGAGCAGCGCCATCCGTACAACCGCGAGGCCGAGGCCGGCGAGCCCGAGGCGGGGGAACCGCAGACGCGCCCTTCCTCCATCGTCAACGTCGAGGAGGTCGAGCCGTATGTGACTGAGCACAGCGAATCGCTGATCCACGACCGCGACCTCGGTAGGGCCGTCGGCTCGGAGCGCACGGGGATCTCCCACGTGACCATCCCGGCCGGTCGCCTGGGCTACCCGCCCCATTGCCACTCGTCCGAGGAGGAGATCTTCGTCGTCCTCGCCGGCGACGGCGCGCTCGTCCTCGGCGATGAGGACTACGCGGTGCGGCCCGGCTGCGTCGTCGGGCGCCCGCCGGGGACGCGGGTCCCGCACTCGTTCCGCGCGGGCGCGACCGACCTCGTCTACCTCGCCTACGGGACGAGGGAGCCGAACGACATCGCCTACTATCCCCGCTCGGGCAAGGTCAGCCTGCGCGGCGTCGGCGTCATGGGGCGGATCGAGCCCCTGGGCTACTGGGACGGCGAGCCGTAGCCGTCGCCGCGTCCGGGTTCGCCGGCGAGGACACCGGCCCGCCACGGGCCCGCCGGCGCGCCGACCCGGAGGCGCCGGTCGAGACGCTCGCAGGCGTCGGGCCGACGAGTCGCCGAGCGGCTGGAGCGGCTCGGCCTGCGCACCGTGCGCGACCTGGCCGAGCACATCCCGCGCGCCTACCTCGACTGGGAGCAGGTGGCGAGCTTCGGCGACCTCTCCGCCGGGGAGGAGGCGACCGTCCGCTGCACGCTGGAGCGCGTCCGCCTGCGCCCGACGCGTCGGCGGAACCTGAAGATCGTGGAGGGGGTCGTCGTCGACGCGGCCGGGGTGCGCGAGACCGCGATCTGGTTCAACCAGGCGTATCTGGCGAAGCTCGACGCCGGCACCGAGCTGCTCCTGCACGGGACGCGTGAGCTCGGCGGCGGCTTCAAGGTGGCCCGCACCGAGGTGCGCGGCACCGGCCTCCACACGGTCGGCCTCGTCCCCGAGTACCGGGCGAGCGAGGAGGTGCCCAGCTTCCGCCTGCGCGGCTACGTCGAGGCGGCTCTGCCCCGCGTGCGCTTCTTCCCCGACCCGCTCCCGGCCCGCCTGCGCCACGAGGAGGGCCTGCCGCTCCGGGCGGACGCACTCGTCGCCGCGCACCGGCCGCGCGACCGCGGCGAGGCCGAGGGCGCGCGCGAGCGACTGGCCTTCGAGGAGCTGCTCGCCCTCCAGCTCGGCTTCCAGGAGCGCCGACGCGAGCTGGAGCAGGAGGCGGGCGCGCCGGCGCTCCCGGACGAAGGCGAGCTGATCTCCCGCTACCGCGCCGCGCTGCCCTTCACGCTGACGCCCGAGCAGGAGCACGCCGTCGCCGAGATCCGCGCCGACCTCGGCGACACGAAGCCCATGCAGCGGCTCCTGCAGGGCGACGTCGGCTCCGGCAAGACGGTCGTGGCGCTCTACGCGCTCCTGCGCGCCGTCGAGGCCGGCCTTCAGGGCGCGCTGATGGCCCCTACGGAGACGCTGGCCGAGCAGCACTTCCTCACCGTGGAGGGGATCTGCAACGAGCTCGGGGTGCGCTGCGAGCTCCTCACCAGCTCCGTCCCGGCGGCGCAGCGGCGGGCCGTGCGCGACCGCCTGGCGAGCGGGGAGACCGACCTCGCCGTCGGCACGCACGCGCTCATCCAGGACGAGGTCGAGTTCCGCTCCCTCGCCGTCGCCGTCGTCGACGAGCAGCATCGCTTTGGGGTCGAGCAGCGGCGCGCGCTCGGCAGGACGACGCCGCACGTGCTCCACATGACCGCGACCCCGATCCCGCGCACGCTGGCGCAGACCGTCTTCGGCGACCTCGACGTCACCGAGATCGCCAGGCCCCCGGCGAACCGCAAGCCGGTGATCACGCGCTGGGTCGGGCACGAGCGCAGCGGCGAGGCCTATACCCGCCTGCGCCGGCACCTGGAGGAGGGGCGGCAGGCCTACGTCGTCTGCCCCCTCGTGTCGGAGTCGGAGACGATCGAGGCGCGCGCCGCCGAGCAGGAGGCCGAGCGCCTGCGAGAGCACGAGCTGCGCGGCCTCCGTGTCGGCGTCCTCCACGGGAAGCTGAAGACGGCGGCGCGGCGCGACGTCATGGACGCCTTCAAGCGCCGCGAGCTCGACGTTCTCGTCGCTACGACCGTGATCGAGGTCGGCGTCGACGTCCCCAACGCCACGATCATGATCGTGCAGGAAGCCGACCGTTTCGGGCTCGCCCAGCTCCATCAGCTGCGCGGCCGCGTCGGGCGCGGCGGAGAGCAGTCCTACTGCCTGCTCGTCTCCCGCCCGAAGGAAGAGCTGACGGAGGACGCAGCCCGGCGGCTGGAGGCGCTCGTCGAGACGGTGGACGGCTTCGAGCTCGCCGAGGTCGACCTGGAGCTGCGCGGCGAGGGCCAGCTCCTCGGCGTGCGCCAGTCGGGGTACTCGGACCTCAAGTTCGCGCGGCTGGCCAGAGACCGGCGCCTGATCGCGAAGGCCCGCGCGTGGTCGGAGCAGCTCGTCGACGCAGAGGGCTCGATCGTCGAGCCACTGCGCCGAGAGGCGGAGAGGCTGGATGAGGATCGTCGCGGGTTCGCGTAAGGGCGCGCGCATCTTCGCACCGAAGGGCCTCGACACGAGGCCCACGGGCGACCGCGTGCGCGAGGCCGTCTTCAACCTGCTCGGGCCAGTGGACGACGCCGACGTGCTCGACCTGTACGCGGGCTCGGGCGCGATGGGGCTCGAGGCGCTCTCGCGCGGCGCCCGCCGGGTGACGTTCGTCGAGTCCGACCGCGAGGCCGCCGAGACGATCCTCAGGAACCTCGACAAGCTCAGGCTCGAAGGCGCCGTCGTGCTCCGCGAGGACGCCGGCCGCAAGCTGGCCGCCGACGCGGTACGGGGCAGGCGTTACGATCTCGTGCTGGTCGACCCCCCGTACGCCATGCTGGCCCGCATCCTGCCAACGCTCGCCGCCCACCTGCCTGCCGTGCTCTCCGAGAGCGGAGTCGCGGTCGTCGAGTCGGACGCGCGCGACGAGCCCGACCTCCCGCTGCCGAAGCGCACGAGCCGCCGCTACGGCTCCTCGCGCGTGACGGTCTTCGAGGCGCCACGGTGAGCAGCTCCGATCCGGTCACCTGCATCTGCCCGGGGAGCTACGACCCGGTCACGAACGGCCACCTCGACATCATCAGGCGCGCGGCCGGCATCTTCGAGCAGGTCGTCGTCGGGGTCGTGCGGGACCCGCAGCACAAGTCGACGATGTTCTCGGTGGACGAGCGTGTCGGGTTCCTCCGCGAGGCGCTTGCGGACACCCCGAACGTCCAGGTGGAGGTCTTCTCCGACCTCGTCGTCGAGTTCGCGCGGCGGTTCGGGGCCCGCACCATGGTCAAGGGCCTCCGCGCCATCTCGGACTTCGAGTGGGAGTTCCAGATGCACCATCTGAACCGCAATCTGGCGCCCGAGGTCGAGACGATGTACCTGATGTCGAGCCCGCAGTACAGCTTCCTCTCCTCGAGCGGCGTCAAGGAGGTCGCCTCCTTCGGAGGCAACGTGGACGACCTCGTTCCGGGCCCCGTCGCACGGCGCTTCCGGGAGCTCTTCCCGCAGGGAAGGCCCGGCGCGCCCGTCAGCCCGCAAGAGTAGACTCATTCGCATGGACGTTCTCGTTCTCATCGACAAGCTGGACGACCTCGTGCACAACGCGAAGGCCGTTCCCCTCACCGATCAGGTGCGGATCGACCGCGAGGAGATCTACGACATCCTCGACCAGATGCGCGCCACGATCCCCGAGGAGATCAAGCAGGCGCGCTGGATCGTGAAGGAGCGCCAGGAGATGCTGGCCGAGGCCAAGCGCGAGGCCGACCGCATCCTGGGCGAGGCGCGCGAGCAGGCCGTCCGGGAGGCGTCGCAGACCGAGATCGCCAAGCTGGCCGAGCGCCAGGCGCAGGAGATCGTCGAGGAGGCCCGCCGTCAGGCGCGCGAGACGCGCCTCGAGATGGAAGACTGGGCCGACTCCATCCTCTCCACCCTCGAGGTCAACCTGGACAAGTTCCTGGGCGCCGTACGCCGGGGCCGCGAGCGGCTCCACGAGCGCTCCCAGGAGACGGTCGTCGCCGACCTGGCCGACGACCAGACCGCCGTCTAGACTCGAACCCCTTCCGAAACGAAGCCCTGTGCCGCCGGGCAGCGCTGGCCGGCGACGAGCCGTCATTCCGGAAGGGGTTCGAAAACTTCGAGTTACCTTCGCTACGGTGAAGGCGTGACCACCTTCAACCTCCGCAACGCCAGGCTGCGCCCCGGCGAGCAGTTCCGGGACGTGCTCGAGGTCGACCTCGAGCCGCTCGAGCTGGGCGGGCAGCGCTACGTGCCCGTGCCGGAGCGCCCCGAGGCCGTGCTGACGCTGACCCGGACGAGCTCCGGCCTCGTGCTCGAGCTCGAGCTGGAGGCCCGCATCCTGGGTCCCTGCGTGCGCTGCCTGGCGGACGCGGGGCTCGACGTCCGGGTGGCCGCGCGGGAGTACCAGGCGTCCAGCCCGGGCGAGTCGGACGAGCTGACGACGCCCTACGTCGAGGACACCCGCCTCGACCTGTCTGCGTGGGCCCACGACGCCGTCGCGCTGGCCCTCCCGGACAAGATCCTCTGCCGCGAGGACTGTGCCGGCCTCTGCCCCGTGTGCGGGAAGGATCTGAACCGCGAGCCGCACGAGCACGAGGGCGAGGAGGCGGACCCCCGCTGGGCGGCTCTCGCGGAGCTGAAGGACCGGCTCTAGTCTCCCGCCGTTCCACCGCTTGTGTTCCACCGGCACAAGCTGCGGATGCGGCTCCCTCACGGGACCAGAGGCCAAGGGGCATGGCCGGTGGGCTTGTGCGCGTGGAACACAAGCTGGGTTCGCCGGCCGGGGCGGTGCGCTGAGGGCGGGGGCCTAGTCGCTATACTCAGCCGCCGCGATGGCCGTTCCGAAGCGAAAGACCTCAAAGTCGCGCCGTGACAAGCGGCGGGCGACGCACAAGGCGTCCGTTCCCGCGCTCGTCGAGTGCCAGCAGTGCCATCAGCCGAAGCGGCCTCACCACGTCTGCCCGACCTGCGGCACCTACCGGGGCCGCGAGGTCGAGCCGCTCCGCACCCAGGCTCCCTAGTGCCCCTCCAGGCAATGCGCGCCGCCCCGCTGCCCCGCGATCACGCGGCGCCAGAGCCCACCCTCGCCCTCACCAAGGCTTCCTCAGCCTTGGCGTCGGTCGAGTGTGAACTCTGGCTTGGTGCTCGCGACGCAGCGGAGCCCCAGCATCACCTGAAGAGGCACTAGGTGACCGCGGTCCGCGTCGCCGTCGACGCCATGGGCGGCGATCGGGCGCCGCAGGAGATCGTCGCCGGCGCGCTCGCCGCGGCCTCGGCCGACGTCGTCCCCGTCCTCTACGGCCCGCGCGACGTGCTCGAGCCGCTCGCCGGCGGCCTCGAGATCGTCCACGCCGACCAGGTCGTCGCCATGGACGAAAAGCCCACCGACGCCGTGCGCGAGAAGCGCGAGAGCTCGCTCTTCCTGGCGTCCAGGGCCGTCCACGACGGAACCGCCGACGCGGTCGTCGGTGCCGGGAACACGGGCGCGATGCTCGCCGCCGGCCTCCTCGAGATCCGGCGCCTGCCCGACGTCCACCGGCCCGCAATCGCCGTGCCCATCCCGGCCCTCGGCGGCCCGTCGATCCTGATCGACGCGGGCGCGAACGCCGACGCCCGGCCCGAGCACCTCCTCCAGTTCGCCCACATGGGCGGCGTCTTCGCCGAGGAGATCGTCGGGCTCCGCGCGCCGACCGTCGCCCTCCTCTCCATCGGGGAGGAGCCCGAGAAGGGGAACAAGCTGGTCCGCGAGGCGCATGCCGAGCTGGCGGCGGACGCGGATCTGCACTTTGTCGGGAACGTGGAGGGCCGCGACCTGCTCCGCAAGGCCGCCGACGTGGTCGTCTGCGACGGCTTCACCGGGAACATGGCGCTCAAGCTCCTGGAGGGCACGATCCAGACGACCCTGCAGGCCTTCAGGGACGAGCTCACCGACTCCACCCGGGGGAAGCTTGGCGGGCTCCTGATCCGGCCGGCCGCGCGGGCGCTGCGAACGCGCCTCGACCCGGACACGTACGGCGGCGCCTACCTGCTCGGCCTGCGCGGCCTTGTGGTCATCGCCCACGGCAACTCCTCGGCCGCCGCGATCGCGAGCGCGATCCGCTACGCGGCCCGCGGCGTGGCCGGCGGGGTGGTTGACCGGCTCGCAGAGCGCCTGGCGGCGCGGGTGCACGAGACCGCCGCGCCCTGAAAACGTCCCGCAAACCGTGGTAGCATCCGGCGCCGTTCACGCTGGGTGTCCGAACAGAGAAAGGCAGGAGAAAAACGAGATGGCAGCTTCGCGCGAAGAGATCGCCGAGAAGGTGAAGGACGTGCTCGTCGACCAGCTCGGGATCGAGGAGAGCGAAATCACGGAGGAGGCCTCGTTCCAGGACGATCTCGACGCCGACTCGCTCGATCTCGTCGAGCTCATCATGGAGCTCGAGGACCAGTTCGGGATCAAGATCTCGGACGAGGACGCCCAACAGATCCAGACCGTCGGGCAGGCAGTCGACTACATCTCCACACACCAGTAGCCAGGGAACGGGGGCCGACCTCCTCGCCCTGATCCGGGCGCTCCCGGGCGAGCGCCTCCGCCACGCCTTCACGCATGCCTCGTGGGCGCCGAGCCGGGCGGACTCGTACGAGCGGCTCGAGTTCCTCGGCGACAGTGTTCTCGGGCTCGCGATCGCCGAGGAGCTCTACGATCGCTTCCCGGACGAGGCCGAGGGCCGGCTGGCGAAGATCCGCGCCCACGTCGTCTCGCGGCACAGCTGCGCGATCGTGGGCAAGCGGCTCGGGCTCGGCGAGCTCTTCTCCGGGAACGCAGGGCCGGTGGACGCGGACGAGCTCGTGCGCCTGGCCGCCAACCGCAACGTGCTCGCCGCGCTCGTGGAGGCCTGCCTCGGCGCCCTCTACCTCGAGCACGGCTTCGAGCCGATCCGCGGCCCGATCGTCGATGCGTTCCAGGAACGGATCGACTACGCGCTCGAGGGCCACGTCGACTACAAGACCGAGCTCCAGGAAGAGCTGGCGCGGCGCGGGCTCTCCGTCACGTATTCGGTCGTCACGGTGGAGGGGCCGCCCCACGACCGCAACTTCACGTGCGCCGCCACGATCGAAGGCGAGGTCGTCGGCACGGGTCAGGGCGCGTCGAAGAAGGCCGCCGAGCAGGTCGCGGCCCGCGAGGCGCTCGAGAAGCTCGCCGCAGAGCCGGCTAGGGCTCGACCAGGAGCGCGGCGCCGATCGCGCCGCCGAGGTCGCCGAGCGCCGCCGGGACCATGGCCGGGGGCCGGCTGTCGACGAAGAGGTGCGGCTGCATCGCCTTGGCGATCTTCTCGACGTACGGCTCGCCGAGCCGCGTTCCGAGCCCGCCGCCGATGACGACGGCCTCCACGTCGAGGAGGTTGACGGCTGAGGCGATGCCCGCCCCGAGGGCCAGGACGGCGCGGTGGATCAGATCCTTGGCCAGATGGTCGTCGCGGTCGAGCGCATCCGCCCAGACGCCGCTCGTCAGCCGGTCGCGCCCGCGCTTCTCCATCAGGTGGAAGAGGTCGGTCTTGTGGCCGCGTTCGTGAAGCTCTCTCGCGCGCCTCTCCATGGCTCCGCGGCCCGCGTACGCCTCGAGGCAGCCGCGCCGGCCGCAGGGGCAGCGTGCCCCGTCGCGCTTCACGACCATGTGGCCGATCTCGCCCGCCGCGCCCCGCCCGAGCCAGAGACTGCGATCGAGCACGATGCCGCCGCCGACCCCCGTGCCCCACCAGACGCCCAGGAAGGAGGAGAACGGCTTGCCGGCGCCCAGCTCCAGCTCTCCGAGAACGGCCACCTGGACGTCGTTGTCGACGCGCGTCGGCGGCCCCAGGGCCTCGGTGAGCGCGCCGGCAAGAGGAAAGGGAGCCTCCCAGTTCGGCAGGTTGCGGGCGGAGGCCACCGAGCCCGCCTCCTGGTCGACGGCGCCGGGCGAGCCGATGCCGATGCCGCCCAGCTCCTCGACTGCGACGCCCGCCCCCTCGGCTGCCTCGCGCACGGAGTCGGCGATCCTCGCGGCGACGTCGGGCGGCCCGCCCTCCGTCGGGGTCGGGTGGCGCGCCTGCCCGACGACGGCGTTATCGGGGCCGACGACCACCGCCTGGATCTTCGTTGCCCCGAGGTCGATGCCGGCCCGGAACGTGGGCATCAGCGGCGCAGCCGGATCGCGTTGAGATCGGCGGCGACGATCTCGTCAGCCCGGCTCGCGACGTCGTCGATGTCGTCGTGCTCGGCGTGGAGGTAGCGGCCCGAGAGCGCGTCGAGTCGCCCGCCGGCGAGCGCGCGGACGAGCCGCGGCGCCAGCTCCGGAGGGGTCCAGGGCGCGTCGTCGCCGAAGCTGTCCCCGATCAGCTCCGTGCGCACGAGGCCGGGGCTGATCGAGAAGACGGGGATGCCGTGCGGCCGCAGCTGCGTCGCGAGCGTCTCGCTGAAGCGGTGCACCGCGGCCTTGCTCGCGCTGTAGGCCGTCGACGTGCTGCCCGGCAGGTAGGCGGCGCCGCTCGCGACGTTGACGATCCTGCCGCCCCCGCGCTCGATCATGCCCGGGATCACAGTGCGGCAGCAGAGGTAGACGCCGAGGACGTTGACCTCGAGGATCCGCCACCACTCCTCCGGCTCGAGCTCCCAGGCGTTCTCCTCCCAGAGCGCGATCCCGGCGTTGTTGACGAGGACATCGAGCGGGCCGAGCTCCGCCTCTGCCTGGGCGACCATCCGCTCGACGTCGGCGCGGTCGGAGACGTCGGCCTCGATCGCGACTCCGCCGACCTCGGCAGCGGTCGCCTCCACTTGCTCCCGTGTGCGTGCAGCGACGGCCACGCGCGCCCCGGCGCCGGCCAGCTCGAGCGCGATCCCGCGCCCGATCCCGCGCCCGCCGCCCGTGACGAGCGCGACCCTCCCCGCGAGCTCGGTCTCGGAGGACATCCTCCCGGGATCCTACGCTGACGGCGTGAGCGCCGACGACGAAAAGCGCCTGGCCGCCGAGGCGGCCGCCGAGCTCGTCGAGGACGGGATGCTCGTGGGGCTCGGCACCGGCTCCACGGTGGCGCACTTCCTGCCGGCGCTTGCGCGCCGCGGCCTGCGCCTGCGCTGCGTCGCCACCTCGCTCCAGACCGAGAGCGCCGCGCGCGAGCTGGGGCTGCCGCTCGAGCCCTTCGACGAGCTCGACCGGCTCGACCTCGCCGTCGACGGGGCCGACCAGGTCGCGCCGGACCGCTGGCTCGTCAAGGGCGGCGGCGCGGCCCACACGCGGGAGAAGATCGTGGCCGCGGCGGCCGAGCGGTTCGTCGTCATCGCCTCCGCGGACAAGCTCGTCGCAGCGCTCGGCCCGCCTATTCCGCTCGAGCTCCTTTCGTACGGGGTGCGCGCGACGCTCGCCCGCGTGGGCCCGGCCGAGCTGCGGGAGGTGCCGCCCAGCCCAGACGGCGGGCTGATCGCCGACTACCTGGGCCCGGTGGGCGACCCGGCCGAGCTGGCCGCGCGCCTCGCCGCGACGCCGGGTGTGGTCGAGCACGGCCTGTTCCCGCCCGAGCTCGTCTCCGAGGTCATCGTCGGGGGCGGCGGCGGCGTCGAGCGGCTGTAACGCACCGCCTCCTCGCTGCGACTAAGCTCGCGACAACGAGTGGAAGGACGAGCATGGCCTTCATCACCCGCGGCTTCCGAGGCAAGCGCGAGACCGACGAGAGCGGGCGCATCCCGCCGGGCCAGTACGAGACTCACGACTTTCCGGTGCTCTCGGCCGGCCCGACGCCGCACACGCCGCTCGAGACCTGGAGCTTCACGATCGCGGAGGGCGGCGAGGAGCTGGCGCGCTGGAGCTGGGACGAGCTCCGGGCGCTGCCGAGCGAGACGATCACGAAGGACATCCACTGCGTCACGAAGTGGTCGAAGCTCGACACCGACTGGGAGGGCGTCTCCGTCGACACGCTCCTCGACGGCGTCGAGACCGATGCCGCCTACGTCATGGCCTGGAGCGACGGTGGTTACACGACCAACCTGCCGCTCGAGGATGTCACCGGCGGCAAGGCCTGGGTCGCGTTCGGCTACGACGGCGAGCCGCTCGACCCCGAGCACGGCGGCCCGGCGCGCCTGCTCGTCCCGCACCTCTACTTCTGGAAGAGCGCGAAGTGGGTGCGCGGCCTGCGCCTCATGGACGAGGACGAGCCCGGCTTCTGGGAGTCCCTCGGCTACCACCTCTACGGAGACCCGTGGCGGGAGCAGCGGTACTGGGGCGACTAAGGGCTCCTAGCGGAATGAGGATCGATCCCGCCATCATCCCGCCAGGAGTCCTGCTCTGGCTTCTCGCCGAGGTCGTGGAGCTCGTGCCCGAGACCCCGCGCGTCACGAGCCTCGTCCTCGACGTCCCGGGCTGGGCCGGCCACCGGCCCGGTCAGCACGTGGACGTGCGCCTGACCGCGGAGGACGGCTACCAGGCACAGCGCAGCTACTCCATCGCCACGCCCGCCGACGCAGAGCGCCTCGTCCTCACCGTGGAGGAGCTCGACGACGGCGAGGTCTCGCCCTTCCTGACAGAGGAGCTGGGCGCCGGCGACCGCTTCGAGCTCCGCGGCCCGATCGGCGGCCACTTCGTCTGGGACGGCTCCGCGGGCGGCCCGCTCCACCTGGTCGCCGGCGGGTCGGGCGTGGTGCCGCTCATGGCGATGCTGCGCCACCGGGCGGCGGCGGGCCTCGACGTCCCGGCGACGCTGCTCTACTCCTCGCGCACGCTGGAGGACGTCATCTACCGCGAGGAGCTCGACGCCCTCGCCGGTGCCGACCCGGCCCTCCGGGTCGTGCACACGCTCACGCGCGCCCAGCCGGAGGCCTGGGACGGCTACGCGCGGCGCATCGACGGCAAGATGCTCGCCGAGGTCTTCGGGGAAGGCAAGGAGGCCAACGCGTTCGTCTGCGGCTCGACGCGCTTCGTCGAGGTGGCCGCGGACGGCCTGGTGGCTCTAGGCTACGAGCCGGGCAGCGTCCGCACCGAGCGGTTCGGCCCGAGCGGAGCATGAGATGGAGACTGCAGACCTGATGCTGGACGGCAACGCCCTCGGCGGCGCGCTCGGCGAGGTGTTCGTCGCCGAGATCACGGTCGCCCGCTCGACGTGCGGCTCGTGCGGCGCCGTGCGGGAGATCGGCGCGCTCGCCGTCTACACGCAGGCCCCCGGATCGGTCGCGCGCTGCCCCGACTGCGACGCGGTGCTCCTGCGGGTCGTGCGCGCCGAGGGCCGCATCTGGCTCGAGCTGCAGGGCGTGAGCTGCCTCGAGCTGCGCGCGCCCGACTGACGCGGCGTCCGTCCGAATCGTCAGACTTGTCGCCTTGCACCTCCGTGCGGTCAAGATCCGCGGCTTCAAGTCGTTCCCGGATCCGGTCGAGGTTCGGCTCGAGCCGGGCGTGGCCGTGGTCGTGGGCCCGAACGGCTCGGGCAAGTCGAACATCGCCGACGCGATCGTCTGGGCCGCGGGCAGCCTGAGCCCGAGCGAGTTGCGTGCGGAGAAGCCCGACGACGTCCTCTACGCGGGCTCGAAGGACAAGCCCGCGGCGAGCTGGTGCGAGGTGGAGCTCCTCTTCGACAACGAGGCGGGCGACGGGCCGCTCGACGTCGCGGAGCTCTCGGTCGTCAGGCGCCTCCATCGGGAGGGCGAGGGCGAGTACCTCGTCAACCGCGCCCGTGTGCGGCGCACCGACGTGGTCGAGCTCCTGGCCGACATCGGCCTCGCGGGCGAGCGGCACTCGATCATCTCTCAGGGCCGGGTCGAGGAGATTCTCGTCTCCAAGCCGGAGGAGCGCCGCGCGCTGGTCGAGGAGGCCGCCGGCCTGGGCAAGTTCAAGCGGCGACGCCACCGGGCCGAGCTGAAGCTCGCGCGCGTCCAGGTTCAGGTCGAGCGCGCGCGCGACCTCGAGGACGAGGTGCGCAAGCGCCTGCGGCCGCTGGCGCTGCAGGCGAGCGCCGCCGAGCGCGCCGAGAAGCTCGTCGTCGAGATCGAAGGGCTGAAGACGCGCCTCGCCGCGGCCGAGCTCGAGGCGAACGACCGGCGGCTCGCCGAGGTCGACGAGCGGCTGGCGGGAGCGACGCAGGAGCGTCGCCGACGCGACGAGCGGCTCGAAGGCGTGCTCGCGGAGCGGCGGAAGGCCGAGGAGGGGCTGGCCGAGGCGGCCGGGCGCCACGAGGAGGCCACCGCCGCGCTCTACCGCATGCGGAGCGCCGTCGAGCGGCTCGACCTGCGGCGCGAACGGGCCGAGGAGACGGCGGCCGCGCTGCGCGCCGACGCCGACCGGCCGCGCCTGCCCACGCCGCCGAAGCCGCCGAGCTACGAGCGGGCGCTGACCGCGGCCGGCGCCTGGGCGCCCGAGCGCGTCGAGCTCGCCGAAGCAGTCTCGCGCCTGGAGCAGGCGCACGCCGAGCGGCGCGACGCCCTCGTCGCGCTCTCCGGCGGAGAGAGCTGGTTCGCGGCGGGCGCCGAAACTGCGGCCGCGTCGCCGGAGCCCTCGACTCGCGAGGACGCCTTGCGCTCACTGGCGGAGCTGGCGGAGCGGGCGGCGGCGTCGCTGGCTGCCGCCGCCGAGCGCGGCGCGCACCTGGAGCCACCGCTCCGGGCCAGGGTCGACGCGGGCGGGAGCCGCGCGGGCGAGCTCGGCGAGGAGCTGCGGCGCCTCGGCGGGCTCGAGGCCGAGCTGCGGCGGGCGGCGTCGGAAGCGGCCGAGCGTCTTTCGGCCGTCGGGATCGAGCGGGCCCGGCTCGAGGCCGAGCGCGAGGAGATCCTGCGCCGACTCCCCGAGGACGCCGAGGGAGAGGCGCTCACGGAGGACGAGGCGGACGAGCTCCGCGGCCAGCTGGAGCGCCTGGAGCGCCGCCGCGAGGCGCTCGGCCAGGTGAACCCCCTGGCGGCCGAAGAGCACGCGCGCGAGAAGGCCCGGCTCGAGGAGCTCTCGGAGCAGCGCGAGGACCTCGAGCGCTCGCTCTCCGAGCTGGAAGCGCTCCGCGACGAGCTGGCCGAGACCGTCGAGCGGCGTTTCGAGGAGACGCTTTCGGAGGTCGAGCGCCACTTCGAGGAGGTCGCCGGCACGCTCTTCCCCGGCGGCAGCGGCCGGATCGTCAGGGTCGCCGACGAGGACGGCGGCGAGCCGGGGATCGAGATCGAGCTCCAGCCGGCCGGCAAGCGCGTGACCCGGCTCTCGCTTCTCTCGGGCGGCGAGAAGGCGCTCGGCGCCATCTCCTTCCTCTTCGCGCTCTTCCTCGCGCGGCCGTGCCCGTTCTACCTCCTCGACGAGGTCGAGGCTGCGCTCGACGACGCGAACATCGGCCGCTTCACCGACCTGCTGCGCCGCTTCGCCGGCCGGGCGCAGTTCATCGTCGTCACCCACCAGAAGAGGACGATCGAGGCCGCCGATATCCTCTACGGCGTGACCATGGGCGCGGACGGTATCTCGCAGGTCGTCTCGAAGCGGCTGCCGGCGGCGCCCGAGGCGCAAGCACTCAGCGCCTGATGCGTACCTGGGCGGAGTTCCTCGGCGACCGCGAGGACGCCCCGGTCGAGGACGAGTCGAAGCGTCGCGGCTGGCTCGGCCGCCTCCGCGAGTCCCTGTCCGCGAGCCGGCAGGCGCTGACGCGCGACCTCCTCTTCGACCCCGGCGACGACGAGGCCTGGGAGCGCATCGAGGAGGCGCTGATCGCGGCCGACTGCGGCGTCCCCGCGACGGTCGAGATCGTGCGGCGCCTGGAGGAGCTCGAGCCGGGGAGCCAGGACGAGCTCGTCCAGGGGCTGGAGGAGGTCGTCGCCGAGCTCGTGAGCGTCGAGGGCCAGGAACGGCTGGCGCTCGACGGGCCGCCGGCGGTCGTGCTCGTCGTCGGCGTGAACGGCACGGGAAAGACGACGACGATCGGCAAGCTCGCCTACCGGCTCCAGGAGTCCGGGCGCTCGGTCGTGCTGGCCGCCGCAGACACGTTCCGCGCGGCCGCCGAGGAGCAGCTGGAGATCTGGGCCGGCCGCGCCGGCGCCGACTTCGTCGGCTCGCAGCGCGGTGCCGACCCGGCCGCCGTCGCGTTCGACGCCATCTCCGCCGCCGAGGCGCGCGGCCGGGACGTCGTCGTCGTGGACACCGCAGGGCGCCTCCACACGCAGACGAACCTCATGGAGGAGCTCGCCAAGGTCCGGCGCGTGATCGCGCAGCGCCTCGACGGCGCCCCGCACGAGACGCTGCTCGTCCTCGACGCCACCACTGGCCAGAACGGCCTGCGTCAGGCGAAGCTCTTCGACGAGGCCGTCGGCGTGTCCGGCGTGGCGCTCACAAAGCTGGACGGGACGGCGAAGGGAGGCGTGGCGGTCGCCGTCGCGCACGAGCTCGGCCTTCCCGTGAAGCTCGTCGGCGTGGGGGAGACGCTCGACGACCTGCAGCCGTTCGACCCGCAGGACTTCGCGCGGGCGCTCGTCCACGGCGACTGACACGGTTTCGGCGCAGCTGGGCGCGCCACCCGTACAGACTTCCGCGGTAGCCTCGAATCAGGGGGCCGTCATCCCCCTTGGGGCCCCCTCGACGCGGCGGGAGGGGCGCTCCCGCCTGCGCCTTTGAACCTGGGGCGCAGGAAGCCCGCGGCTACACTTCCCGCCGGCCATGTTCGACACGCTGTCCGACAAGCTCCAGGGCGCGCTCGGCGATCTCCGCGGGCGCGGCGTCCTCACCGAGGAGGACCTCTCCCGCGCCATGCGCGAGATCCGGCTCGCGCTCCTCGAGGCCGACGTCAACTTCAAGGTGGTCAAGGAGTTCGTCGCCCGCGTGCGGGAGCGCGCCGAGGGCGCCGGGGTCACGAAGAGCCTGACGCCGGGCCAGGAGGTCGTTCGGATCGTCCACGAGGAGCTGACGGAGCTGATGGGCTCGGGCGGCTCGAAGCTGGCCTTCAGCGGACGGCCGCCGACGGTCATCCTCCTCGCAGGCCTCCAGGGCGCCGGCAAGACGACCGCCGCGGCCAAGCTCGCGCTGCTCCTCCGCAAGCAGGAGGACAAGGCGCCCGCGCTCGTCGCCGCCGACCTGCAGCGGCCGGCCGCAGTCGACCAGCTGGAGCAGCTCGGCAAGCAGATCCAGATCCCGGTCTACCTCGACCGCTCGACCAAGGACGCGGTCGCCGTCGCGCGCCGAGGGATCGAGCAGGCGGAGGCCCAGGGCCGCGACGTAGTCATCGTCGACACGGCCGGTCGGCTCCAGATCGACGAGCCCCTCATGCAGGAGCTCGCGTCCGTTCGCAAGGCCGTGAAGCCGCACAACGTCCTCCTCGTGCTCGACGCGATGACCGGCCAGGAGGCCGTCGCGGTCGCCGAGGCCTTCCAGGAGCGCGTGGACTTCGACGGCGTCGTCCTCACGAAGCTCGACGGCGACGCGCGCGGTGGCGCCGCGCTCTCCGTCAAGGCGGTCACCGGCAAGCCGATCAAGCTGGCGTCCACGGGGGAGAAGCTCGACCAGCTCGAGTACTTCCACCCCGACCGCATGGCCTCGCGCATCCTCGGCATGGGCGACGTCCTCACCCTGATCGAGAAGGCCGAGGAGGCAGCGGAAGCCGACGAGCAGGAGGAGATGGAGCGCCGGCTCCGCTCCGGGCAGTTCACCTTCGAGGATTTCCTGCAGAGCTACCGGATGATGCGGCGCATGGGCCCGCTCAAGTCGATCGTGGGCATGATCCCGGGGCTCGGCAAGCAGCTGCAGGGCGCCGACGTCGACGACCGGGAGCTGAGCAAGGTCGAGGCGATCGTCCTCTCGATGACCGTGGACGAGCGCCGCCGGCCTGAGATCATCAACGGGTCGCGCCGGGCCCGGATCGCGAAGGGGAGCGGCACGACCGTCCAGCAGGTCAACCAGCTCCTGAACGCGCGCAAGCAGATGGCGAAGATGGTGAAGCAGATGGGGAAGGGCAAGATGCCCAATCTGCAGTCGATGGCGGCGGCCCAGAGGCGCCGCTAGAACGAACGAAAGGACCGAATGGCAACTCGCATCAGACTGGCCCGCGTGGGCTCCAAGAAGAACCCGATCTACAGGGTCGTCGTCGCGGACGGGCGCTCGCCGCGCGACGGACGCTTCATCGAGATCGTCGGGCGCTACAACCCGCAGACGAACCCGTCGACGATCTCACTCGACGCCGACAAGATCCAGGACTGGATCGGCAAGGGCGCCCAGCCGAGCGACTCGGTCAAGCGCCTGATGAAGGCCCAGGGGATCTAGGCCAGTGCCCCTCCGAGCAATCCGTGCCTGCTTCTGCCCCGCGATCACGCTGCGCGAGAGCCCACCCTCCTCCTTCCCGAGGCCACCGGCCTTGGCTGCGGACGAGTGCGGACTCTCGCTTGGTGCTCACGACGCAGAAGCCAGGCAGCATTACTCGAAGGAGCACTAGTGGAAGAAATGCTCGCCTACCTCGCGCGGAACCTCGTGGAGAAGCCCGACGAGGTGCGCGTCGAGCGGACCGAGCGGGACGGCGCGATCGTCCTGCGGCTCCATGTCGCCGAGGAGGACATCGGCAAGGTGATCGGTCGCCAGGGCCGCATCGTCAGGGCGCTCCGGACGCTCGTCCGCGCGAGCGGGGGGCGCCAGCACGAGCGGGCGCTGCTCGAGATCGTTGACGTCCGCTGACGGCCCGGAAGCGCGCTGGGTGACGGTCGGACGCGTGGGCCGCCCGCATGGACTCGGGGGCGCCTTCGTCGTCGAGCGGCCGAGCGACGATCCGGACCGCTTCGCTGCCGGCACGACCGTGTACGCCGGCCGCGAGCCTGCCGCAGTCGTCGAAAGCAAGCGCTCAGGCGGCCGCCTGGTCGTCCGGCTCGACCGTACGGTCGAGCGCGGCACCGTGCTCGAGGTCCCTGCGTCGGAGCTGCCGCCGGCCGGCGAGGGTGAGTTCTACGTCTTCCAGCTCGTCGGCCTCGATGCGGTGGAAGAGGGCGGGCGCGCGCTCGGGCGGGTCACGGAGGTGACGCCGGGGGTGGCGAACGACGTGCTCGAGCTCGAGAGCGGGTTCTCGCTGCCGATGGTCGAGGACTGCGTCCTGGCGGTCGATCTGGAGGCGCGCCGGATCGTGATTGCGCCCGGCTTCGCCCCCGAAGGCTAATCTCGCAGCCGATGCAGATCGACGTCTTCACCCTGCTTCCGCACGCCTTCGCCTGGCTGACCGAGCAGCGGCCCGTCGCCGCCGTGCTCGGCTCGGGCCTCGATCTGCGCTTCCTCAACTACCGCGACTACACCCCGCTCACGGGCGGTCAGGTAGATGACGAGCCGTACGGCGGAGGCGCCGGGATGGTGTTGCGGGTGGACGTCGTCTGCGCCGCGCTCGAGGCCGTCTACGGCGACAGCGGCGGCCGGCGGGTGATCGCCTTCTCGCCGCAGGGACGGCCGCTCGACCAGCCTCTCGTCGACGAGCTCGCCGGGGAGGAGGCGCTCACGCTTCTCTCGGCCCGCTTCGAGGGGTTCGACGAGCGCATCCACGAGCACGTCGCCACGGACACCGTCTCGGTGGGCCCGTACGTCCTCTCGGGCGGCGAGCTCCCGGCCATGGTCGTCCTCGACGCCGTCGCCAGGAGGCTCCCCGGGGCGATCCGCGAGGAGAGCGCCGCCGTCGAGAGCTTCTCCGCGGCGCTCGAAGGCGGACTCGAGTTCCCGCACTACACGCGCCCGGCCGAGTTTCGCGGCTGGCGCGTCCCCGACGTCCTCCTCTCCGGCAACCACGCTCTCATCGAGAGCTGGCGGCGTGAGCGAAGCAGGGAGAGGACGCCGTCGTGAGCGGCCCGCTCGACCGCTTGACCGCGTCACTTCCCGCTCCCTGGGACACGATCGTCGACTGGGTCGTCACGATCGCGATCGCCGTCGCAGCCGTCCTCGCGATCAAGGCGTGGGTCGTCAATCCATACCGGATCCCGTCGTCGTCCATGGAGCCGACGCTCCACTGCGCGGCGCCCGAGCCGGGGTGCGAGTCGGACTCCTCCGACCGGGTGCTCGCCAACCGCTTCATCTACCGCTTCCGCGACCCGAGCCGCGGCGACATCGTCGTCTTCAACACGCCCGACCGGGCTGTGGCGGAGTGCGGGGCCGGCGGGACGTTCGTGAAGCGCCTCGTCGGCGTTCCGGGCGACCGAATCTCGATCTCCGGTGGGGTTCTCCACATCGACGGCAAGCCCGTCGACGAGCCGTACCTGAACGGCAGCGACCGCAGCAACGACTTCCCGGTCCGGAAGCTGGGAGCCGACGAGTACTTCATGATGGGCGACAACCGTGGGAGCTCCTGCGACAGCCGCAAGTGGGGCCCGGTGACGCGGGACGACCTCATCGGCCCGGTGTTCGCCGTCTACTGGCCGCTGACGCGGCTCGGCCTCCAGTAGGCACCCAGGGAGGCCGTCTTCCTCCGCGGCAAGCTCGAATCGCTCCCTGCGCCCTGGCCGACGGTGCTCGACTGGGCGTTGACGATCGCGGTCGCGATCGCGGCCGTCCTCGCGATCAAGGCGTGGGTCGTGAATCCGTACCGGATCCCGTCGTCGTCCATGGAGCCGACGCTCCACTGCGCGGCACCGGAGCCGGGCTGCCTGGCCGGCACGTCCGACCGCGTGCTCGCGAACCGCTTCGCCTATCGCTTCATGGACCCGGAGAGGGGTGACATCGTCGTCTTCCGAACGCCGCCCGACGTGACCTGTCCAGGGCCCGGCGACGTCTTCGTCAAGCGCCTCATCGGCCTGCCCGGCGACACGGTCGAGATCCGCGACGACCAGCTGTACGTGAACGGGGAGCCGGTGCCCGAGCCCTACGTCAACGGCGGCGCGGTCGGAGAGCCCTTCGGGCCGGTCACCGTCGGCGAGGGCGAGTACTTCATGATGGGCGACAATCGACTCTCTTCGTGCGATAGCCGTGAGTGGGGGACCGTGCCACGCGAGAACCTGATCGGCCCGGTGTTCGCCCGGTACTGGCCGGTTCAGCGAATCGGGTTCCAGTAAGGCGCCGGCCGCTGGCGCGTTCTCGACACGGTTCCGAGCACCACCCGCGCGGTTTTTCTCGTTAGGGTCGAAGCGGGGGGCCCCCGGAACTGTCCTTTTCGGACCTATGCATGGGACGTGCGCGGCGCGCCCGGAGCCCAGGCGCTTCCGCTAGCATTGCCGCGCGGCCACAGGCCGCTGTTTCATGACTACGCCGATCGACATCCTCGAGCGCAAGCAGCTCCGCGACGACGTGCCGCGGTTCAAGGCGGGTGACACCGTCCGCGTTCACTTCCAGGTGATCGAGGGACAGCGCCGCCGCGTCCAGGTCTTCGAAGGAATCGTCATCAAGCGGCAGGGCGCCGGCGCGCGCGAGACGTTCACCGTCCGCAAGAACTCCTTCGGCGTCGGAGTCGAGCGGACGTTCCCGCTCCACTCGCCCAAGATCGAGAAGATCGAGGTCGCCGCCATCGGCGACGTCAACCGCGCCAAGCTCTACTACTTGCGCTCGAAAGTGGGCAAGAAGGCGCGCGTCCGCGAGAAGCAGCGGACCTAGGCGCTATCCTCGCGCCCGTGGCGTCCAACCGCCGTCCGGGCCGCAAGCTCCTCGCCTTCGACCGCCGACTCGGCGTGCGCTTCGTGGCGGGCGCGGACGAGGCCGGGCGGGGAAGCCTCGCCGGGCCGCTCGTCACCGCGGGGGTTCTGCTCGACTACGAGCGCCTCCGCGACCACGTCGTCCGCCCGCTCGCGCTCCTGAACGACTCGAAGCAGGTCGACCACGCACAGCGCGAGGAGCTCTTCCGCGCCGTGGCGCGCTGCGCGACGCGGATCGCCGTCCGCGTCATCCCGCCGGGCGCGATCGACCGGGACGGCCTGCACCGCTCGAATCTGCGCGGCCTTCGCGAGGCGCTCGCCGCCCTCGCGCCTCCCGCCGAGGTGTGCCTGGTCGACGGTTTCCGGCTCGGGCCGCTGGCCCCGCCCCACCAGGCCGTCGTGGACGGCGACACGAAGAGCGCCGCGATCGCCGCCGCCTCGATCGTCGCCAAGGTCGTGCGCGACCGCGCCATGCGGCGTCTCGACGCGGTCTACCCGAGCTACGACTTCGTCTCGCACGTCGGCTACATCACGCCCGGGCACTCGGCGATCGTGCGCCGGCTCGGCCCGAGCGCGATTCACCGCCGTTCCTTCGACGCGCGCTGCTATGCCGAGACCGAGAACGGGCCGGTCGAATTCGAGGTCGCGGCGGCTCGGGCCTGAGGCCGAGCGGCGGGTCCGCCGCCACTACCGCCTCCGCGGCTACCGCATCCTCGCCGCGAACGCGCGCGCCGGGGGCTACGAGCTCGACATCGTCGTCCGCCGCGGCCGGACGGTCACGGTCTGCGAGGTCAAGGCCCGCGCGGGACCTGACTACGGTGCTCCGGTGGAAGCCGTCGGCCCGGAGAAGGCGCGCCGCGTCCGCCGGGCGGCCGAAGCCTGGCTGGCGCTCCATCCGGAGCTGGCAGGGCTCGACGTTCGATTCGAGGCAGTCGCCGTCTCCGGTGGGCACATCGAGCGCATCCCCTTCGAGTAGCACGGCCGGCACGAAGTCGGCGCAAGACCGCGCGTCACCCGTGCGCGTTGCCGCCCTAGCCTCGAAGGAGTGCTTGCGCGCGCCGTCACCCATGCCCTCGTCGGTCTCGACGCGCGGCCGGTCGAGGTCGAGGCCCACCTCCAGCGGGGCGTACCGTCCTTCGCGATCGTCGGGCTGCCGGACAAGGCCTGTCAGGAGGCCAAGGAGAGAGTCAGGTCCGGAATCGCGAGCGCGGAGCTGGAGTGGCCGCTTCGGCGCATCACGGTCAACCTCGCGCCGGCCGGGCTGCGCAAGGAGGGCTCGGGCTACGACCTGCCGATCGCGCTGGCCGTGCTCGCCGCCTCTCGCCAGATCCCGCCGGAGTCGCTCGCCGAGCATGCGGCGGTCGGCGAGCTGGCGCTGGACGGGAGGCTCCGTCCGGTCCCCGGCGCGATCGTCGCTGCCGAGGCGGCCCGGCGGGCAGGGCTCCCACGCCTCCTCTGTCCGAGCGAGTCCGCACCCGAGGCGGCCCTGGCCGGGATCGAGCCTGTACCGCTTCGCCATTTAGCCGAGGCCGGCGCCTACCTCCGCGGCCGGTTCGCACCGGGCCCCGTCGAGCCCGCATCGTCGATCTCCTCGAACGGCGCCGGCCCGGACCTCGCGGACGTGCGTGGGCAGGAGCGCGCCCGGCGAGCGCTCGAGATCGTCGCGACAGGGCGCCACAACCTCCTCTTCGCCGGCCCGCCCGGAACGGGCAAGACCATGCTCGCTCGGAGGCTGCCCGGGATCCTCCCGCCGCTGACCCTCGACCAGTCGCTCGAGGCAACCAGGATCCATTCGGTCGCGGGCGTGCTCTCCGCCGACCACCCGCTCGTCGACCGTCCGCCCTTCCGGGCGCCGCACCACACGGCCTCTTCCGCGGCTGTCGTCGGGGGCGGCCCGGGCCCCCGCCCCGGTGAGGTCAGCCTCGCCCACCACGGCGTCCTCCTGCTGGACGAGCTGGCGGAGTTCCACCGGCCGGTCCTGGAGGCACTGCGCCAGCCGCTCGAGGACGGGACCGTCGCCGTGGCCAGAGCGGCCGGCCAGGCCGTCTTCCCGGCGCGGTTCGTCCTCATCGGGACGATGAATCTGTGCCCTTGCGGCGCCCGCGGAGATCCTGCGGTCGAATGCACCTGCTCGCCGCAGAAGCTCGCCGCCTACGGGATGAAGCTGTCACGGGCGCTGCTCGACCGCTTCGACCTGGTCGTCCACATGCCGAGGCCTCGCGGCCGCGAGTTGGACACCGGGCCGCAGGAGCCCTCGACCGCGGTCCGCAGCCGCGTCGAGGACGGGGCGGCACGCCTGCGCGCGGCGAGACCTCGGCTCGGGGATGACGCGCGCGGCCTGCTCGTCCGCGCGGTGGACACCCTGCCGCTGTCGGCCCGCGGGCGCGCCCGCGTAGCTCGGGTCGCCGCCACGATCGCCGCGCTCGCGGGCGCGGCCGAGATCGAGCCGCAGCACGTGGCCGAGGCTCTCTCCTACCGCGCGCCGCCGGAGCTCTCGCCGTGACGTATACGACCGTCTCGCGAGGCCGCCCGGGGTATCCACCGCTGTTGGCGGAGCTTCACGATCCACCGTCGAGGCTCCATCTCCGCGGGGGCCGTTCGGAGATCCTCGCTCTCCCGTCGGTCGCCGTCGTCGGCGCCCGTAGCTGCTCCCCGTACGGTGCCCAGGTCGCGCGCGAGCTGGCACGTGACCTCGCTGCGCGCGGAGTCGTCGTGGTCAGCGGCCTCGCGCGCGGCATCGACGGCGAGGCCCACCGGGGTGCGCTCGCAGCGGGCGGGCTCACCATCGCCGTCCTTGGGTGCGGCATCGACCGCGACTATCCCAGAGCCCACGCGCAGCTGGCGGGCCGCATCGTCGAGAGCGGCCTCGTCGTCTCGGAGTATCCGCCGGGAGTCGAGCCGGCGCCGTGGCGTTTCCCTGCGAGGAACCGCATCGTGGCCGGGCTTGCGCGGGCGGTCGTGGTGGTCGAGGCCCGGGAGCGCTCAGGCGCGCTGATCACCGCGGACTTCGCGCTCGAGTTGGGACGGGACGTGTTCGCCGTTCCGGGCGAGATCACTTCGGGACTGTCGAGGGGCACGAACGACCTCATCCGCCAGGGAGCGATCCCGCTGCTGGCTGCAGACGACGTCCTCGATGCGCTGGGGATCGAGCGCGGGCCGGCCAAGCCCCCGGTCGGCCTCTCGCCCGAGGCGGTCGCTGTCCTGGGGTTCCTCGCCGTCGGGGCCGCGTCGCTCGACGAGATCTCGCGGGCGACCGGCGTCGGAAGCGCCGAGGTTGCCGTGGCCCTCACCGAGCTCGAGCTCGCGGGGCTCGTCAGCCAGGGCGAGGGGCGCTACCGGCGGGCGACGGCAGGGCGGGGTCCACCGTGATCGTGCTGACAGCCAGGCGCCCGAGCGCGCTCAGTCGGAGAAGGACTCCGGCCGCTCGCAGGCTCTCGCGTACAGCTCGTCGTCGATGTTGCGGCCGGTGACGATGAGGACGACGACCCCGTCGACGTCCTCCAGCTGCGGTAGAGCGGCGAGCGCTGCGCCGGCCGCTCCTTCGACGCGAAGCCCGGCGGCGGCATAGCGTCCGACCGCCTCGGCGATCTCGCGCTCGGAGACGAGCAGCATCCGGCTCGCAACCTCGCCGAGCACGTTCACAGCGAGCGGGATCGCCACGCGCACCGCGAGGCCGTCGGCGAACGTCGCCGAACGGTCGCTGGTGACCACCGTCCCTGCCTGCCAGCATTCCGCCATCACAGGAGCTTCCTTCGCCGCGACTCCGATCCGGATCGTGTCGGGCGCCCGCGCCGCCCAACTGCATTCCGACGCCGCCGAGGAGGGCGCCGTTCCCGACCGGGACGACGACGGCCGCGGGCGGCTCAGCGAGCTGGTCGAGGAGCTCGCCGGCGATCGCGCCGTAGCCTTCGTACTGGATGGCCTCGGCGCCGTCCTCGAAGAACGGGAGCCCGGCGTCGGCCGCGTACCTCCGGGCGGTCTCCTTGGCCTCGTCGAGATCGGCGCCAACGAGGCGGGTCTCGGCACCGAGCTCCTCGACCAGGGCAAGCTTCGCCTGCGTGGCGCCCTCGGGCGCGTACACAACCGCGCTCAGGCCGAGTCTGTCGGCTGCCCAGGCCGTCGCCGCGCCGTGGTTCCCGGTGGACGCCGTGACCACAGTCGTCGCGCCACGCTCGCGGTAGGCCGATGAGAACCGGCAGGGCTCCGCGCCACTTGAAGGCGCCGAGCTCGTGCACGTCCTCTCGCTTCAGGAAGAGCGGGCGGTCGCCGCCCAAGGAAGCGGGGGCGGGCTCGAGGGGAGTCGGCAACGGTGTCATCCGGATGGCCTCAGAATCGGATCACCCCGGAGGTCGACCTCCTCGACGCTCAGGGCCCGGTGGATCTCGCGGAGGTCGGCGGCACGCACGGCGCGATTCTACGGGCGTCGAAAGCCGGCCCCGCCAATGGCCGCCTGGCGCGCTGTGGGCGGCTTGGTACGCAATTGGCACGAGTCTGTGCCCCACGAGTGCGGATTTCTCCGTTAGGCTCGAAAGCGGGTGGTGGGACGGGGTGCCCCTGGAGAGTTAAGGCGATGAGTCCCGATCCGGGGGCCTCTCGGGCCGGGAGCTCTGGAGCCGGCGGAGCTCCTCGAGGGGGATGTGACAGCGGAGAGCGTGGCCGGGCTCGACCTCGGCGAGCGGGGGCTCCTGCTCCTCGCACACCGCGCCGAGCTTCCGCGGGCAGCGCGTGTGGAAGACGCAGCCGGACGGCGGCGCGGCCGCGCTCGGGATCTCGCCCTCGAGCCGGATGCGCGGACGCTCGCCACCCTCGAGCGTGGGCACGGCCGAGAGGAGCGCCTCGGTATACGGATGGTGCGGTGCCGCGAAGACGGTCGCTGCGTCACCGATCTCCATCAGCCGGCCGAGATAGAGCACGGCGATCCGGTCGGCCAGGTAGCGGACGACCCCGAGGTCGTGCGAGATGAAGATGTAGGAGACGGCCTGCTCGCCCTGGAGGTCGACGAGAAGGTTGAGGATCGCGGCCTGGACGGAGACGTCGAGGGCCGAGGTCGGCTCGTCGCAGACGACCACGCGCGGCTCGCCGGCAAACGCCCGGGCGATGGCGACCCGCTGCTTGAGGCCGCCCGAGAGTTGGGCGGGGCGGGCGTCCAGCAGCCGCTCGTCGAAGCGCACCGCGCGCGCCAGCTCGCCGACGCGCTGGTCGCGGGCCTCCCCGCGCAGGCGGAGCAGCTTCGTCACTGCACGCGCGAGGATGCGCCGCGCCGAGAAGCGACGGTTGAGGGCCGAGTCAGGGTTCTGGAAGACGATCTGGAGCGCCCGAACGTCGTCGGTCGTCCGGCCCGCGAGCGTGGAAGCCAGAGGGTGCCCGTCGAGCTCGACGGTCGTGCCCTCGTCAGGCGGAGTCAGGCCCAGCAGAATGCGGGCGAGCGTGGTCTTGCCGCTGCCGGACTCGCCGACGATGCCGAGGGTCTCTCCGGGGCTGACCGCCAGCGTGACGCCGGCAAGCGCATGGACGTCATGGCGGTCCTGCCGGAACGTCTTCGCGGCGTCCGCGATCGCGAGAGCCGGCGCCGACGGGGCTCGCTGCGCCGGTGCCTCGCCGCCACGCGCCGAGCCGGTGTGCGGCAGCTCGTGCGCGTCCGCCCAGAAGTGGCAGCGGCTCACCCGGCCGGGCGCGACCGGATGGAGCGGCGGCTCTTCCTCCCGGCAGATCTCGCGGGCGAGCCCGCAGCGATCGGCGAACACGCACCCGGGAAGGTCCGCGCCGAGGGCCGGAAGGAGCCCGGGGATCGTGTCCAGACGACGCTCGTCCTTGCCGACTCCGCCGCGCGGGAGGCAGCGCAGGAGGCCGACGGTGTACGGGTGACGCGGGTCACGGAAAAGCTCGTCGGCGGGGCCCTCCTCGACCAGGCGCCCGGCGTACAGCACGCCGACCCGGTCGCACATCCGCCGGACGACCGCGAGGTTGTGGCTGATGAAGAGGATGCTCGTGCCGAGCTCCTCGCGCAGGCCTGCGATCAGGTCGAGCACCTCCGCCTCCACGGTGGCGTCGAGGCCCGTGGTCGGCTCGTCGAGCACGAGGAGCGCCGGGTCGGACGCGAGCGCCATGGCGATCAGCGCCCGCTGCTGCATCCCGCCCGAGAGCTGATGCGGGTAGCGGCGCATGACGCTCTCCGGATCGGCGATCTGGACGCGGACGAGGAGCTCGCGCGCCCGCTCGCGGGCTTCGGCCGCGCCGAGGCCCGCCGCGGTGAACGCCTCGACGACCTGGTCGCCGACGCGGAGCGACGGGTTCAGAGCCGCGCCGGGGTTCTGGTAGACCATCGAGACCGAGCGCGCTCGGTAGCGGCGAACCTCGCGCTCCGACATGGCGAGGAGGTCGGCGCCGCCGACGTGAACCCCGCCGCCCGTGACGCGCCCGTTGCGCGCGAGGTAGCGCATCACGGTGAGGGCCGTCGTGGACTTGCCGCAGCCGGACTCGCCCACGAGCCCGTACGACTCGCCCGGCGCGATCGAGAGCGTCACGCCGCGGAGCACCTGGCGCCAGCGCCCGCGCACGTTGAAGGCGACGCCGAGCTCCTCGAGCTCCAGGGCGGGCGCCGCCGGCGAGACGGGCACGGCGCTCACCGCTCGAACGCCTGGGTGAGGCCGTCCGCGACGAGGTTGACGCCGACGACGAGGGTGGCGATGGCGAGCGCGGGGAAGAACGTCGGCCACCAGTCTCCGGCGACCAGCAGCCCGTAGTTCTCGAAGATCTGCAGGCCCCAGTCCGGAGTCGGCGGCTGGATCCCGACGCCGAGGAACGAGAGCGTGGCGATGGCGAAGATCGCGTAGCCGACCCGCACGGTGAACTCCACGAGCACGGGCCCGAGCACGTTGGGAAGGATCTCGCCGGTGAGGATGTAGGGCGCGCGCTCGTTGCGGAGGCGGGCGGCCTCGACGTACTCGAGCTCCCGCTCGGAGAGCACCGCGGCGCGGACGGTGCGGGCGATGATCGGGGTGAAGACGATCCCGATCACCACGATCACGCTGAGCTGCGAGGGCCCGAGCGCCGTGAGCGCGAGCAGGCCGAAAATGACCACCGGGATGGCGAGAAACGCGTCGACGACGCGCATGATCACGTCGTCGGTGACGCCGCGGAAGTAGCCGGTGACCAGGCCGAGCGCGGTGCCGAGCACCGTCCCCAGCAACGCTGCGAGCGGGGCGACGATCAGAATGTCCCGGGCGCCGACGATCACCCGTGAGAAGACGTCGCGGCCCAGCCGGTCCGTGCCGAACCAGTGCTCGGACGAGGGCGGCTGCAGCTTGTTGAGGATGTCGTCCGCGTAGGGGTCGTCGGGCACGAGCGCGGGCCCGAAGAGCGCGCACAGGATCCAGAAAATGACGATGACGGCCCCCGCCAGGAACGTCCGCGAGCGGAGGACGAGCCGGAGCCGCTCGCGGCGCGATTCCTGGCCCGAGTCGTGGACGACGACGGGGGCGAGGTCGTCGACAGTGCTCATGTCGAGGCACCTCCGAAGCGGAGGCGCGGGTTCAGCCACGCGTAGGCGAGGTCGGCGACCAGGGTCGCCAGGAGGTAGACGACTCCGATCACGAGGACGGTGCCCTCGAGCAGCGGATAGTCCTTGTGCTCGGCCGCCTCCGCGACGAGCCGGCCGATTCCGGGGTAGTTGAAGATCAACTCGATCGCGACGAGGCCGCCGATCAGGTAGCCGGTCTGCGTCGCAACGACCGCGATCGTGGGGAGGAGGGCGTTGCGGAGGATATGGCGGCGGATCACCGTTCGCCGCGGCAGGCCCTTGAGGACCGCGGTGCGCGTGTAGTCGGCGTCGAGCGCCTCGACCGTCCCCGCGCGCGCCATCCGCGCGAGGTAGCCGAAGAGCACGAGCACGAGGCAGAGCGCGGGCAGGATCAGGTACTCGACCTGTGTGAGGAAGCTGGAGCCGGGCGGCGCCAGGGCGCTCACCGGCAGCACGTCCAGCCAGATGCCGAAGACGAGGATCACCACCACCGCCCAGACGAACTCCGGGATCGCCGAGACCGAGAGGCCGCCGACCGAGATCAGGCGATCCCCCGCTCTGCCCTCGTGGAGCGCGGCCATGACTCCGCCCAGGATCCCGAGCGGGACGACGAGCAGGAACGCGAGGAACGCGAGCTTGGCCGAGTTCCAGAGGGCCGTGCCGACCATCTCGTCCACCGGCCTCCCCTGGGAGTACGACTCGCCCAGGTCGCCGCGGAGGACACCGCCGATCCAGTCGGCATAGCGAATATGGGCGGGCCGGTTCATGCCCAGCTCCTCGTTCAAGGCCTCGACCGTCTCCGGGGCGGCGGTCGGGCCGAGGATGTTCCGCGCCACGTCGCCCGGCATCACCTCGCAGGCGACGAAGACGATGACGCTCAGGAGCCAGAGCGTGACGAGGGCGAGCCCGATCCGCCGGAGGAGAAAGCGACCCATGGCGGCGGGACCTCCTAGCTGACGAAGCCCGCTCGGCTGAGGTCGAAGTGGCCCATGCCGGTCGGCTCGACGCCATCGACGTTCTTGCTGCCCGCGAGGTGGAAGTAGAAGTACGGAATGATCGCGGGCGCCTCGTCGAGGAGGAGCTCCTCGATCTGTTTCGCGACGGCGCGCTGGGCGTCGAGGTCCAAGGCGGCGACGTAGTCGGCGACGAGCGAGTCGAACGTGGCGTTCTTGAAGTGCGGGGCGTTGTACAGCCCCTCGCTTCCGAGCGCGGACGTGAGGAAGACGTTCGGCACGCCGCGATGGCCCCAGTCGGTGATCCCGAAGGGCGAATCGAGCCAGCGGGAGCCGCCGTAGGTGAAGTCGCCGTAGTAGGCGCCGTCGTCGGTGAGCTGAAGCTCGACCGTGACGCCGATCGCCTCCGCCGCGTTCTGGACGAGCACGGCCAGATCGGGGATCTCGAAGCCCTGCCAGCTCTCCAGCGTGACGGCGAGGCCTTCCTTCCCTGCCGCCTGCAGGAGCTGCTTGGCCTGCTCGATGTCCTGCTCGCGCTGCGGCACGGATGGGTCGGTGGAGGGGAAGACGGGCGCGAAGGGGCTGTCGTTGCCGAGGTCGGCCCGCCCGTCGAAGAGCCCGTCGACGAGTGCCTGGCGGTCGAGCGCCAGCGCCATGGCCTGGCGCACGCGCTTGTCCGTGAACGGCTCCATGTCCGTCCGCATGTGGATGACGCGGTGCTGCGCGGCCTTGATCTCGACGACGATGATGCTCGGGTCCTCGAGCAGCGCGCTGCCGCCGGCGACGGAGAAGTTCGAGACGATGTCCACCTCGCCGCCCTGGAGGGCGAGGACGCGGGCCTGCTCGTCTTCGTAGAACCTGACCTCGCTCTGGTCGGCGAGCGGGATGCGCGACGTGTCCCAGTAGTCGGGATTCCGGACGTACGTGACGCCGACCTCGGGCGTGTACTCCTCGAGCTTCCACGGGCCGGTGCCCATGAAGCTCGACTCCCAGTCGCCCGAAAACGTCTTCGGGAGGATGACGAGGTTGTAGTTGTCCGAGCTGACCAGGTATGGGAAGTTGCCGTTGGGCGCGTCCAGCGTGAACTCGACGGTCGTGTCGTCCACGAGCTTCGTGTTCCCGGCGGAGAGGACGCCGGTGAGCGCCGAGAGCGCGTTCGACTTGTTCTCGAGGTGGAAGTCCATGGTGGCGACGACGTCCTCCGCCGTGAGCGGTGTGCCGTCGTGGAAGGCGACGCCCTGCCGAATCGCGAACGTCCAGACGCTCCCGTCGTCGTTCGGCGCCCAGCTCTCCGCGATGCGCGGCTGCAGCATCAGGTCGCGGTCCGACCAGGCGAGGTATTCGGCGGACTGGCCCATGACCGCGAGCCCGCCCTCGTCGCCGATCAGGAGCGGGTCGAGCGCGGTCGCCGGCGTGATCAGCGCGGTTCGCAGCGTCCCGCCGGCATGCGGCGCCGAGCTGTTCGTGTCGGTGGCGCCCGTTGTGCCGGAGGAGGCGTCGTCGTCCCCTCCGCACGCGGCGGCGACGAACGAGAGCGCGGACAGGGAGAGGCCGAGGACTGCGCCGCGGCGCACGAACTCGCGGCGGCTGATCTTCCCGGCCGCCAGCTCGTCGATCAGGTGGTTCTCGACCTCGGTGCGTGTCCCGCGGAACTCGTCGACACGCCGCTTTGCCTTGTCCACGTTCAGCTCTCTTTCTCGCCCGGCTCGTCGCGGAACCCGCGGTTATCGCACGGCTTCCGCAGGGAGTCAATCATCAGCGGCCGACGTCCTGCTGCACCCGTGCGGGTGCGAGGCCGACGAGGTCGCGTGAGAGCGGTGCTACGAGGTCGAGGGTGCCGCGACGCGCGTCGGCGAGGGCCTCGGCGAGCGCCTGCTTCAGCTCCTGCTCGGATCGGGCGCGCCCGGTCGTCGGCATTGCGCGCAAGCCTACCGACCACCTAGAGCGCCACGTCGCAGCCCTAAGGGCGGGTAGCATGCGCCCACCGCGCCGCCGGCGCGTTCTGCGATGAGAGACATCCTCGTCCTGTGCCCGCAGGAGCGGGACTTGAATGCGATTCGCGCCGCCGGTCTGGAAGAGCGCTACCGGGTCCGCTTTGCGCGGCTCCGACCTCGACCAGGTGGAGTCCTTCGACCGCCCAAGCCTTCCTCTCCGAGTGCGAGCCGATCCCCGCGGACGGAGTGGTCGGCACCAAGGACCAGTCCGCTCTGCTCGCAGCTCTACTGGCGGAACGCCGCGGCTTGCCGGGACCGACCCCCGAGGCGCTCTTGAGGCTTCAGCACAAGCCGACTGCCCGTTCGGTGCAACAGCTCGCGGCGCCCGAGGCGACTCCGCGCTTCGCGGTGCTCGACGGCCGTGTCACGTTCGACGTCCCCTTCTTCGTCAAGCCCGTGGTCGGACGCCTGTCCCAAAACGCTTTTCGGATCGACGATCCGCGCGAGCTCCTCGAGCTCCACGAGATTGACCGCTACACGACGCGCTACGCGGAGATCGCCGAGCTCGCAGGCGCCGACCCGGCCCAGGCGCACGGATTTCTCGCCGAGGAGCTGCTCACCGGCGACGAGGTGACGGTGGAGGGCTACGTGCACGACGGGCGCGTGACGGTGATCGGCCGTCACCGACTCGCTCAAGTACGAGGGGACCCTGAGCTTCGAGAGCTTCGTCTACCCGAGCGCGCTGCCGCAGGAGCGCCTCGACGAGCTGACCGACGTGAGCATGCGGGTGATGCCCGGCTTCGGGTTCGAGGACGGCATTCTTCAACGTGGAGTTCTTCGTCCCGGCGTCGGGGCCGGCGAAGATCATCGAGGTGAACGGGCGCATCGCCTCGCAGTTCGCGCCGCTCCTCCTGGGCCTGCACGGCCGCTCGAGCTACGACGCTCTCTTCGAGCTCGCGCTCGGCGAGGATCCCAAGTGGGAGGTCGGCGCGCCGGACGGCGTGGCCGTGAGCTACGCGCTCCGCACCTTCGAGGACGCGCTCGTGGAGGCCGTGCCGGAGCCCGAGCCCGACCTGGAGATCCTCGTCCGGCCCGGGCTGCGGCTGTCGGAGCAGGGCGTGAACGACGCCCAGAGCTACCGGCTCGCCATCTTCACCGGCTTCGGGGAGTCCCGCGCCGAGGCGGTCGCGCGCGTGCGCGAGCGCGCCGCCGGGCTCAGCTTTCGACTGGCGCCGGCGCCGAGTCGGTGACCGGAGGCGCGGGCTCGCCGCGCGCCTCGCGGTTGGAGATCCCGAACGCGCCGACTGCGGCGCCCGCGAAGGCGAGCGCGGCCGCGATAACCATGCCCGTGCGGAAGCCGTCCACCGAGGCGGCCCGCAAATCGGGCGCCGTCTGGTCGACGGCCAGCGGCACGGCGTCCGGCGCGTCCGTGTTGGCGTCGAAGACGAGCCCGATCGCGAGCCCGATCACCGCCACCGCAATGAGGCTCCCCAACCGCGAGACCGTCGAGTTGACCCCGGAGGCGATGCCGGCGTAGCGCTCGGGCGCCGACTTGAGCGCTGTCGCCGTGATCGGCGCGACCATCATCGCGAGGCCGAGGGAGAAGAGCAGGATCCCGACGATGCCGAAGGTCCAGAACTCGGAGCGGGTGTCCACGACGGCGAAGACGAGCGTGCCGAGACCGATCAGCGCCGGCCCGAGGGTGAGGAACAGCCGCGGGCCGTGCTTGTCGGAAAGCGCCCCGAAGCGCGCGGCCAGCGCGATCATGACGATGCTCGCCGGGATGTTGAGGAGCCCGGCCTCGAACGGCGTGAAGCCGAGGAACTGCAGGTAGAGCGTGAAGAAGACGAAGAAGCCGTAGAGCCCCGCGTAGACGAGGAAGGTCTCGGCGTTCGCGGCTGCGAAGTTCCGCTCCCGGAAGAGCGCGAATGGGAGCATGGGCTCGGCGACGCGCGTCTCGACGACCGCGAAGGCGGTGAGCGCGGCGCGCGGCGCCGACGAATGCCCACCAGAGGCCGCCGAAGCCGCGGTCGGCGCCCTCGACGAGCCCGTAGGTGAGCAGCCCGAAGCCGGTCGCGGCGAGGGCCGCGCCGGGAAGGTCGAGCCGCCCGGTGCGGGCCGGGGCGGGCGCCTCCTCCCGGCCGAGGAGCGCGAGCACGACGGCCGCGGCGGCGAGCGGGAGATTGAGGAGGAAGATCCAGCGCCACGACACCCACTCCACGAGCGCGCCTCCGGCCGGCGGCCCGAGGATCGTGGCCACGCTGGTGAACGCCGTCCAGAGCCCGATCGCGCGGCCGGCGTCGGCCCCGTAGGCGCCGCGCAGGAGCGCCAGCGAGTTGGTCGTGAGGAAGGCGCCCGCGACGCCCTGGAGCGTGCGCGCCAGGATCAGGACGGCCTCGTTCGGAGCCGCGCCCGCGAGCAGGGAGGCGGCCGCGAACCCGGCGGCGCCCCAGACGAATACGCGCCGCCGCCCGTAGCGGTCGCCGATCGCGCCCCCGACCAGGTAGAGGGAGGCGAGCGCGAGCGAGTACGAGAGGAACACCCACTGCTGCCCGGTGAGCCCGAGGTCGAGGTCCTCCTCGATCGTGGGAAGCGCGACGATGACGACGGTCGCGTCGATGAACGCAAGCGACGAGCCGAGGATCGTCGCCGCGAGCGTCAGGCGCTTGCGCGTCTCGAGCCCCAGCGTGTCCACCCGCTGAGGATACGCTGACGGCGTGTTCAGGGGAGCTGTCGCCGGAGTCGCGGCCGCAGCGGCGTGGGCGGCGGCCGAGCCCGCGGCCACCCGCCTGTGCCGTACGCCGGCCGGCTACTCGGACGTTCGCCTGCTGGGCGCGCTCCTGACGCGCGACGGACCGCGGTGGCGCGAGGCGGGCCTGGCCGCGCATCTGGTCAACGGCGCCGTCTTCGGAGCGCTCTTCGAGGCGGCCGGCGGCCGCGGCTGGAAGCAGGGAGTCGTCGCCGCGAAGCTCGAGAACCTCGCGCTCTGGCCGGGGATGGCTGCGATCGACCGCCTTCATCCCGACCGGCGCAGCGGCGCCTGGCCGCCGCTCCTGACCAATCCCCGCGTGTTCGTCTACGAGGCCGCCGTCCACGCGCTTTTCGGCGCCGTCCTCGGCTCGCTCGTGCGGCGCGACTAGACTCAGGGCGCGATGGAGCTGTGGCTCGCCCTGGCGTCCCGCCGCGAGGTGCGCGACTACGCGCCGACGCCCATTCCGCCGGAGGTCGAGCGGCGCATCCTCGACGCCGGGCGCCTCGCCGGCAGCGGGAAGAACCGCCAGCCGTGGCGCTTCGTCGTCGTCGAGTCGCCCGACAAGCGCGAGGCCCTGGCCGGCCTCGTCTTCGCGCCCGGGAACGTCCGCGGCGCACAGCTCGTTGTTGGGATCGCCGTCAGCGGCAAGGGCCCGGCTTCCCTCGACGCGGGCCGCTGTGCCCAGAACATGCTGCTGGCCGCCTGGGACCAGGGCGTGGGCGGCAGCCCCAACGGCACGCCGGACGCCGGAGGCGCTCGGCGAGCTCCTCGCTCTGCGCGAGGGCGAGCGCGCCGCGATCGTCCTCACGTTCGGCTATCCGGCGAGACCGCGCGACCCGGCCGCCCGCCCCGCGGAGGAGTGGAGCGCACGCGCGAACCGCAAGCCACTCGACGAGCTCGTCGAGCGCATCTAGCCCAGGCCCCACGACCCCGCTTGTGTTCCACGCGCACAAGCTCCTGACCGTCCCCTAGGGCCGGCTCGGCAGGGCCCGTGCGGGGAATGAGGGCTTGTGCCGGTGGAACACAAGCTCGCGTCTCGCCGGGGGTTATCGTCTTCGGCGATGGGGACGCCCGACGAGAGTGCTGCGGCGGTGGGGGCTGCGATGTTCGGCCGCGACCGGGCCTCGCAGGCGCTGGGCATGGCGCTCGAGGAGGTGCGGCCGGGCTACGCGCGGGTGCGGATGACCGTCCGGGCGGACATGCTGAACGGTCACGGGAGCTGTCACGGCGGGCTCGTCTTTGCCCTCGCGGACTCCGCGTTCGCGTTCGCCTGCAACTCGCGCGGCGTCCGCACCGTGGCCGCCGGGTGCGCGATCGAGTTTCTCGCGCCGGCGGTCGAGGGAGACGTGCTCGTGGCCGAGGCGCAGGAGCGCTCGCTGCAGGGCCGGACGGGCGTCTACGACGCCGATGTCAGGCGCGAGGGCGGGGAGCTGGTGGCGACGTTCCGCGGCCGATCGGCCGCGACGCGCTGACAACGGCGTCCGGCCTCGAAGTCACTATTTCGGCTTCCGGCGCCCACGCCGATGTCCCCACGTCCCTGGAGGTTCGCATGGACACCTGGCAGAAGTACGTAGCGGAGCTGCTCGGCACGTTCGTCCTGGTCTTCGGTGGCACCGTCGCCATCCTCGGGGCGACGGGCTCCGGGCTCGACCTGATCGTCGTCCCGTTCGCGTTCGGGCTCGCCCTTCTGGCCGGGCTCTACGCCTTCGGCGAGGTCTCCGGAGGGCACTTCAACCCTGCCGTGTCCCTGGCGATGTTCGTCTCGGGGCGGCTGCCGGGCGGCGAGCTCGTCCGCTACTGGGCCGCACAGTTCGCCGGCGCGATCCTCGCGTCGCTCCTGCTCGCGATCGCCACCAGCCGAGACGCCGTCGCGGCTACCGGCACGTACCCGGGAATCGAGGGGAACGGCACGGCCTTCCTCATGGAGGTCGTGTTCAGCGCGATCTTCGTGGCCGTCATCCTCCAGGCGAGCGTGAGCGGGCAGTTCGGCGGGAGCGCGCTCCTCGCGATCCCGCTGGCCCTCGTTGCAGTCCATCTGGCGGCGATCCCTTTCAGCGGCTCCTCGGTGAATCCGGCGCGGAGCTTCGCCCCTGATCTGATCGGCGGGGAGTGGGACGGCATCTGGATCTACCTGATCGCGCCGCCGATCGGAGCGGCTGATCGCGGTCGCGGTGCACAAGTTCGTGCACGTCGCCGCCCCACCGACGGCGCCGACGGCGGAGGTCCTGAGCGAGCCGGACACCGGGCCGCGCCGTAGCGCATAGGAGGAGGCCGCCTAGGTCGCGCTGCGCCGCTTGACCGTTACGAGGATCAGGAAGAGCATCAGCGCGGCGCCGCCGGCGAAGACAAGGAAGCCTCCGAGGCCGCCGGAGCCGCCGTCGGAGCTGCCCAGGTTCGGCCCGACGGGCGGGCTGTTGCCGGTGAGGGCGGCCTCCTCGTCCTCCGCGACAGTCGTCGTCGGGCTGTCCGCAGGGGCCGTTGCGGGCTCGTCCTCCACCGTGCCGGGGACGCCGGCCGCCGCCTGCGAGCTCGCCGGGTCGGCCGCGCCTTCGGCGGCCAGGGTGACGTACCGGCGCACGAGCCGGACGAGGCCGACGGCGCCCTCGCTCGTGAGATGAATGCCGTCGCTCCCGAACCACGAGGCCGGCTTGCCGCGCGTGTACGCGTTCCAGTTGGCCACGTACAGGATCGGCCGGCGCCGGCCGGCTTCGGCGATGATCGCGTTGATGCGCCGGTAGTCCGGGTGAGCGGGCACGACGCGGAGGTTCACCCAGACGATGCCCTTCACGCCGCGGGCCTTCGCGGCCCTCACGACCTGCTCGAGCTGCGGCTTGTACGTGGCGGAGGAGTCGTTGTAGCCGACGTCGATGACCAGCACCCTGCCGAGCGTGCGCCCGTACTTGCGGATCGCCTGCAGCGCGGTCGTGGGCGTGACGCCCTGGTAGCTGCAGCTCGGGGCGACGAGTCGCCGGCAGACCTTGAGGTCGCGGCGCACGATGTGGCCGCGGGCCAGCAGACGCTGGGCGGGCGGGCTGAACTCGATCGCGGCGGCCTTCGAGTCGCCGATGAACGTGAACCTGACCGCGTCGGCGGTTGCGGCCGCCGGCCCCAGCGCGGCGAGCGCCGTGACGAGCCCAACGAGGATGAGCCTTCCGATCCCTGCTCGGCGGCGCATGGAGACAGCATAGCCCCGCCCCGGGAAAGGGCTGAATTCGCTGCTCCGGCGCAGGGAAGCGGTACCCTTCCCCGCACCCGAGGCCCGCTGCCGCGGGAGGCCCTGCGGCAGTGCGGGCCGGTCGGCTCTGGATGATGACCCGCTCCGTCCCTGCCACCCTCGGCCCCGCGCGCGCGTGACCGCGGGCTGAGGCGGGAGCGAGGCAACAGCCATGCTCTTTCCGACCGGCACCTTCGCGATCTTCTTCCTGATCGTGCTGCCGCTCTCGTGGCTGCTCATGCCCTGGGTGCACCGCTGGCGGCCGTTCATGATCCTCGCCAGCTTCGTCTTCTACGGCTGGTGGGACTGGCGCTTCGTCTTCCTCCTGGCCGGCTCCATCGCCTGGAACCAGCTGATGGCGCTCCGGATCCATCATGCCGGCGGCGTCGCAGCGCGCCGCAAGACGCTGCTCTGGCTCGCGATCGGCGGGAACCTCGCCCTGCTGGGCTACTTCAAGTACTACGACTTCTTCATCAGCTCGACGCAGAACCTCGCGACCCTCGTCGGGCTCGACATCCCCCTGGAGGTCCGGACCGTGATCCTCCCGGTCGGGATCTCCTTCTACACCTTCATGGGGATCAGCTACATCGTCGACGTCTACCGCGGCGACACCGAGCCGACCACGCTCGAGAAGTTCGCGGTCTACCTCTCCTTCTTCCCGCACCTCGTCGCCGGGCCGATCGTCCGGCCGAACGAGCTGATCCCGCAGTTCGACACGCCGCGCTCGCCGCGCCGGGTGGACACGAGCCGCGCCTTCTACCTGATCGCCGCCGGGCTCTTCAAGAAGGTGGTGATCTCGAGCTACCTGGCCTCGAACATCGTCGACGAGGTCTTCGCCGACCCGAGCCAGCACTCGTCGCTCGAGATCCTGATCGCGGTCTACGCCTACGCGGTGCAGATCTACGCCGACTTCTCCGGCTACACGGACATCGCGATCGGGATCGCGCTCCTGCTCGGCTTCAACTTCCCGCAGAACTTCGACTCGCCCTACGCGGCCACGTCGTTGCAGGACTTCTGGCGGCGGTGGCACATGACGCTCTCGCGCTGGCTCCGCGACTACCTCTACATCCCCCTCGGGGGGAGCCGGCACGGCGCGGCGATCACGTACCGCAACCTCCTCCTGACGATGCTCCTCGGCGGGCTCTGGCATGGCGCCGGGTGGACGTTCGTCGCCTGGGGGCTGATCCACGGGATCGGGCTCTGCGTGGAGCGCTTCTGGCGGGAGCGGCACGGCACGAAGCCCGAGGAGAGCTTCACGCGCTGGGACTTCTACTGGCGGCGGCTCGCGACCTTCCACGTCGTCTGCTTCGCCTGGATCTTCTTCCGGTCCGACACCTTCGAGGTCGCGTGGCAGATGATCACCGGGCTCTTCACGCGCTGGGGCGAGGCCTCGCCGCTGGTCACGGGGCCGGTGCTCCTGGCGATCGCCGTCGGGATCGGCTCGCAGTACCTGCCGCCGCGCGTGCCGCGGGCGATTCAGGCCGGCTTCTCGCGTCTGAACCTCGTTGCCCAGGCCGCCGTCCTCGCCGTCGCGCTCATGGTCACGCAGGCACTCGGCCCACAGGACGTGGCACCCTTCATCTACTTCCAGTTCTGATGGCGGTGGAGACTGAGAGAGCGCAGGAGGTCAGGCGGCCGCGTCCCCCCGGGCCGCCGACCGAGGACGGCCGCCGGCTGGCGACCGCCGGTCGGGCGCTCGGGGTGACGGCCCTCGCGCTCTTCGTCGCGGCGCTCCTGAACGCCCAGAACATCTACAAGTCGGTCTACAACCAGCCCGAGGGGACGCAGCGCGACGTCGCGCTCGCCTTCGCCGGCCCGCTCCGCGAGGTGAGCATGGCGCTGCGGATCGACCGCCCGCGCGCCTGGGTCGAGACCGCGATCGGGCGCGAGCACGCGACCATCGACACGGAGATCGTCATTCCGCCTCCGCCGCCTGCCCAGGGCATGGACACGACCCCCGTCGCGGGCCCCGGCACGAAAACGCCCACGACCCCGGCCGGCGAGGAGGGGCCGCCGCCTGCGGACCCGGAGAGGCCGCAGAAGGTCGCGTTCACCCCGGAGGACCCGATGCGGCTCTGGATCGCGGGCGACTCGCTCGTGATCACGCCGGGCTGGGCGGTGCTCCGCGCGCTCGGGCAGAACGACGCCGTGGAGCGCGTCGGGGACGTGGACGGGCGCGTTGCCACCGGCCTCACCCGCCCCGACGTCTTCAACTGGTTCCGCCACGTCGACGAGCAGGTGAAGGAACAGAGGATCGACACCGTGGTCTTCTGCTTCGGCGCCAACGACGACTCCGGCTCGATGACGGGGCTGCCCGACGGCGTCTCGCTGGGCGAGTTCGGCGGGGCGCAATGGACGAAGGAGTACCGGCGGCGCGTCGGCGGTCTCATCGACACGGCGAACCAGGCGGGCACGTTCGTCGTCTGGCTCGGGCTGCCGATCACGAAGGACGGCGGCCAGTCGCGGCGCTGGAGGGTGATCAACCGGGCCATCCTTGCCGAGGTCGAGGAGCGCCCGGGGAAGGCGGCCTACGTGGACATGTACGGTCTGCTTTCCGACGACGGGGCCTACGCGCCGTACCTGCCGGCGGACGACGGGCAGCTCGAGAAGGTGCGCGCCGACGACGGCGTCCACCTGGAGCGGGACGGCGGCGACATCATCGCCAACCAGGTCGTGCGCGAGCTCCGCCGCGTGTACGACCTGTGGAGCTGGCGCGGCCAGTAGACTCCCGCGCTCATGAGGGGGAAGGCTCGCTTCTGGCTGCTCCTTGCGTTGGCCGCGGCACTGCTCGCCGGGTGCGGCGGTGATGACGACGACGCGTCGGACGGCCCGCCGCTCGAGGGGACGGAGTGGACGCTCGCGAGTGGCGTGGACGTGCCCGAGGACGCCGTCCCGACCCTGCTGCTCGAGGAGGGGAACTCTTCGGGGTTCGGCGGTTGTAACACCTTCACGGGCGGCTACGAGCTCGACGGCGACTCGATCTCGATCGGTCCGCTCGCGGGGACGCTGATGGCCTGCGAGGTGCAGAAGATGGCCGTCGAGGGCGCCTATATGCCGGCGCTCGAGGCTGCGGATGCCTGGTCGATCGACGGCGACGAGCTCGTCCTCTCCTCCGGCGACGAAGAGACGCTCCGCTTCTCCCGTCCCGGCTAGAACGACCAAGACGACTCGGACCCGGACGAGGCCTGCCGCCCGTCCGGATGTGCATAGTCCCCGGGATGCGGGCCTCCCTCGCAGCGGGCTCCCTCTGCCTCGCGCTCGTCTTCGCGGGCGTTGCGCAGGCCCAGGCGGAGGAGGAGCTGGCCGAGCGCTACGCGCCCGATCGTCCGCCTCGTCGAGCAGCCCGAGGAGTGCGGGCCCGGCGAGCCGTACCGGCCGATCGACGTCGAGGCGATCTTCGACGAGGAGACCGTCTCGCTCCGCGGCCCCTGGCGCAGCAACGACCTCGTCGAGATCGGGCCGTCCGCCGACGATCTCGGTCGCGGTCTCTACGAGTACAACCTCGACTTCCCCGGCGACGCTCTCAACCCCGGCTGCGACTACGAGCTGTGGGCGCGCCGCATCACCGCGGACACCGAGCCGACCGTCTACGCCCACGTCGCGCAGGAGGCCGCCTACCCCGACCGGCTCGCGCTCCAGTACTGGCTCTACTACCCCTTCAACGACTGGAACAACCTGCACGAGGGCGACTGGGAGATGATCCAGCTCGTCTTCGACGCCGGAAGTGCCGAGGAGGCGCTCGAGACGGAGCCGCTCGAGGTCGGCTACAGCCAGCACGAGGGCGCCGAGCGGGCGGAGTGGGGCGACGAGAAGCTCGAGGTCGTCGACGGAACGCACCCGGTCGTCTACCCGGCGGCCGGGTCGCACGCGAACTTCTTCATCGAGGGGCTGCACCTGGGGCGCTCGGCCGAGCAAGGCGTGGGCTGCGACGACACGACCGGCCCGAGCGTGGACGTGCGCCCGGTGGTGGGCGCGATACCGAGCGACCCCGAGGCGGCGCAGGCGGCCTTTCCCTGGATCGCCTTCGAGGGCCGGTGGGGCGAGCGCCAGAGGGCGTTCTACAACGGCCCCACCGGGCCGAACCTGAAGACGCAGTGGACGGAGCCGATGACGTGGGCAGAGGACTGGCGCGACGTCAGCTACGCGGTGCCTGCCGGCGGTTCTCTCGGGACGGGTGCTACCGACTTCTTCTGCGGCGCGGTCGCGGCCGGATCGAACTTCGTCCTCCGCGCCGTCGACAACGGCGCGCGCCTGGCCTTCGATGCTCGCTCTCCTCATCGCGCTGGTCGTGTTCCTCCTGACGCGGACTTCGTGGCGGCCGTCGACGCCGCTGCGTGTCGGCCGCCGCCGTTCCTGGGGGCAGACCTTCACGGCATCGTGGCGTCTCTACATCAAGCGGCCGTGGCTCTTCCTCGGCATCGGGCTGGTGGTGATCCCGATCTCGCTCGTGATCACCGGGCTCCAGTACCTGCTCTTCTCTGCGACCTCGCTCGTCGGCATCGACCCGAACGGCGAGGGCGGCGGCTTCCGCGTGGGCCTCGGGGTCTGGATCGGGACGGTGCTGACGCTCCTCGCCCTCGCCCTCGTGCAGGCGGCCTGCGCACGCGCGATCGCAGGGATCGACGCAGGTAGCGAGGTCGGCGTCCGCGCCGCCTACCGCCTGGCGTTCGACAGCGCCTGGGCGCTGCTCAGAGCTCTGGCGGTCGCCGTCGGGGTCGTCACGGTGCTCAGCATCTTCGTCTTCCTCGTACCGATCGCGATCTGGCTTGCGGTCCGTTGGGCTCTGCTCGTTCCCGTCGTGGAGCTCGAGGAGCAGTCCGCACGTGGTGCGCTGCGCCGGAGCGGGCGTCTCGTCCGCCTGCAGTGGCTGAAGGTGGGCACCCTCGTCGTGGTCGCAGGGGCCATCGCGATCGTGTCCGGACCGCTGATCGGCGCACTCCTGATCCTCCTCGTGGACGCGCCGTTCGCCTTCGTCAACGTGCTCGCCGGTCTCGTCTACGCCGTCGCCATGCCGTTCGTGGGCATCGCAACGACGTACGTCTACTACGACACGCTCGCCCGCGAGCGCCTGGGCGAGGGCGAGCCGGCGCCCACGGAGCTTCCTGCAGAGATCTAGGAGGCTCGCGGCGTGAACGGCCGCAGCTCGTCCTGTCCCTCCTGGACGACGCCGTAGCTCGACTCCGGCACCTCGTTCCACGCGCCTGCGAGGTCGCCGAGCGGCTCCGACACGACCAGGCGTGACTCGTCCGAGACGAGGTGGAGGATCGGGTTGTCCGGGTAAACCGCCCGGAGCGTGTCGACCGCGGTGCTGAAGAAGAGCGACCGCGACTTGCCCTCGCTCGAGTAGCGGAATGCCCACATGCTCGAGCCGTCGGTGGTGGCCACCGTCATCTGGATGGGGTGCTCGACACCGTGCGCGCGGCCCGTCTCCTCGATGAAGCCGACGGCGCGCTCGACGGCCGCCGGCGGGTCGTCCTCGAGCCCGAGGGTGAGCGCGAGGTGGAAGAAGACCTCGGTGTCGGTGGAGCCCTCGATCTCCGCGTAGAGGCTCGGGTCGACGGCGAGCACGAGGTCGCGCTTCACCGTCGCGAACTCGCCGATGAATCCGTTGTGCATCCAGAGCCAGCGACCGTGCCGAAACGGGTGGCAGTTGGTCTGCTGGATGGCGCCCCCGGTCGAGGCGCGGATGTGGGCGAAGACGAGCGGTGAGACGAGATGGCGGGCCAGATCCTTGAGGTTGCGGTCGTTCCAGGCCGGCTCGATGCTGTGGAACACGCCCGGCGTCTCCCCGACTCCGTACCAGCCGAGTCCGAAGCCGTCGCCGTTGGTCGTCTCGGCGCCGAGCGTCGAGTGGAGGCTCTGGTCGATGAGGGAGTGCTTCGGCTTGAGGAGCAGCTCCTCGAGCAGCACCGGCGATCCTGAATAGGCGAGCCATCTGCACACGGTTTTCCTCCTCGTCGGGGCATGCGCAGCATCTCACCCGGAGCGGCGCCGCGCATCGTCCACTCCGGGTGAGGACGGCCTCGCCGGCTACCGCTCGACGCGCACGACGCTGTACGCGGCAGTTTCGGGAGGCATGACCCCGAACCGCGCGTTGACCGCGTAGAGCGCCTTCCCGAACTCGGCGATCGTCGTCGGAACATCGAAGTCGGAGTCGGTGAGATGGCCGGTGATCTCGCCGGCAGAGAGGTCGCCGGAGAGCTTGACGACCGCGATTCGGTTCATGCGGTTCTGCACCGCGTAGAGCGTCCTCCCGTCGAGGAGGATGCCGTCGCCCTGGGTCACGTCGCCGCCGGTGAGCGCGATCAGCGCGGCCTTGCCCGTCGCGGCTTCGACCGTGTACAGCCGACCGAGGTTGGACTGCACGATGACGAGCGTGTCACCGCGCGGCGTCGCGTCGATGCCGTTCACGTTGAATCCGGGCGCCATCGTGAACTCACCTGTCAGCGGCACAGCTTCGACGTCCGCCTGGGAGCCGAGCGTCCCGTCCGGGGCGATCGGCACCCGGTAGAGGACCGCGCTCTGGGACTCCGTGAACCAAGCCGCATCACGCGTCACCACGACGTCGTTCACGAATGTCGGAGGCCCGGCCGACAGCTGGTAGGAAGCCAGGGTCGCGCCGGTGCGGGCGTCGTAGACCCAGGCCCTCCCGGTCGGGCCGCCGGCAACGAAGAGGCGGTTGTCGGCGAAGTCGACGCCGATCGCTGCCCGGCCGGCCTGCGCCGGGACGAGCACCGAGCCGGTTCCCGTCCGCAGGTCGCCGCGGTAGACGGCCCCGGTGGGGATCGACCCGACGTAGAAGGTATGGCCGTTGCCGATGTCTATGCCCTCGGGCTGGAACCCGGCAGGCAATGGGATCGTCTGCGGCCACGAGGTCGTGGCCGTCGCCGGAGCAGCCGCGAGGAGGGCGAGCCCCGCGAGCAGCGTCAGGACGTGTTTCGTTGTCACTGGAACCCCCTTGTGAGCTTCACGGCACGGTTCCCGGCCGGCCCCGGCCGCGAACCCTTCATCGGTTCCTACGGGCCGGACGCGCGTGCAGATCGCTTGACGCGAGAACCGGTCTTGGCGCGAATCAAGGAGTCGCTCGAGGGTTGAGGCAGTCCGGCGCTTCCCGCAAGATGCAGCCGACGCCGAGCGCGAGCGGGCTCACTGCGCCGCATTCGGCGAGGTCGGCAGCGAACGAGGAAGGGAGCCAGGAATGACGGTCAGGTCGGAGAGACGGCCCGGACGAGGGTGGAACGCCTATGCGGCCATCCTGATCATCTTCGCGGGGGCGATGCAGGTTCTCGATGGGCTGTGGGCGCTCGACAGGCAGGACACGGCGGTCGACAGCCTCTTCTGGGGCGACAACCTCGAGGCGTGGGGCTGGGTCTATCTCATCGTGGGCATCGCGCTCATCGTCACTGGAGTCTTCATCTTCCGCCGGGCGAACTGGGCGGTGTTGGCAGGCATCGCCGTGGCGTTCATCGGCGCCATCGTGAACCTCTTCTGGATCTTCAGCTATCCGCTCGTCAGCGTCCTTGCCATCACGCTCTGCTTGCTCGCGGTCTACGGGCTGACGACGTACTCCCTCGAGGAGCTGGACTAGGTAAACAACACACTGCGCGAGCTTCGGATCGTGGCCTGACGTGACCGTTCGCGGCGCAGCCTTCCTCGGCATCGGCGCGATGGTCGGTGCCGGCATCTTCGCGCTGCTCGGCGAGGCCGGCGCGATCGCCGGATCCGCGGTTTGGCTCTCCTTCCTCATTGCCGGCATCGTCGCCGCGCTGCTGGGCTACACCGTGGTCAAGCTCGGTGTCCGCTACCCGTCATCGGGCGGCCTGATCACGTATCTGATGCAGGGCTTCGGCAACGGACGCCTGGTCGGGATCGCGTCGTGGCTCGGCTACTTCACGGCGATCGTGATCGTGACTGCCATGGTCGCGGTTGCCTTCGGCAGCTACGCGACCTCGCTCTTCATCGGCGACGACGCGGCGAGCGGCTGGGACAACGTCTTTGCCTCCGCCGTCGTGCTCGGCGCGCTCGGCGTCAACATGATCGGAACCCGCTTCGTCGACCGGGCCCAGTCGGCGATCGTCGCCATCCTGCTCGCCGTGTTCGCGGTCTTCATCGCCGTGACCCTCGTGGACATCGACTTCGACCTACTCGCTGTAAGCGGCTATCCGTCGTTCTCCACCATCGTCGCGAGCGTCGCGCTCACGTTCTTCGCCTATCTGGGCTTCAGCGTGATCACCTTCGCGGTCGGCGACCTGGCTGATCCGGCCCGACAGCTTCCGAAGGCGATGTACCTCGCGCTGGGGGTGACGGCGACGACCTACATCCTCATCTCGCTCGGCGTCTTCGGGACGCTCACCGTCGACGAGGTCGTCGGCTACGGCGAGACCGCGATCGCCGAGGCGGCACGCCCTTCGCTCGGTGAGGCCGGCTTCGTGATGATGGCGATCGCCGCCCTCCTGGCGACCTCGTCCTCGGTGAATGCGACCCTCTATGCGTCGGGCGGCCTGACGACGATGCTCGCCGACGCGCGGCAGTTCCCGCCGATCTTCGGCGGCGAGTCGCGGCTCGGCCGCCACGCGGGGCTCCTGATCACCGCCTTCCTCGTGCTCGTCGTCGCCAACCTCGTCGACCTGTCCGCGATCGCGTCGGTGGGCAGCGCGTGCTCACTGATGATCTTCCTGCTCGTCGGCGTCGCCGGTTACCGGCGACGCGCCGACACCGGCTCCCAAGCGCTCATCGTGCTGGCGGCGATCGCCGTTACCGCCACCGTCCTCGTCTTCTTCGCGGTCGACACGCTCCGCAACGCTCCCGAGACCTTCTCGGCCATCGTGGGGATCGCGCTCCTCTCGGTCCTACTCGACTTCGTCTGGAAGCGGGCCCGCGACCGGGGCGAAGGCGGTGAGGCGGCTGCGCCGTCCACAGGCTAACGAGGTGCTCCGTGGTCGATTGACATCGCACGTACGCGCCCGAATGATCGGCGGGATTCGATGGAAGACGTGATTTTCGCGCTGCTCGTGATCCTCGCCGGCGCGCTGTTCTGCTTCTTCGGCTACCTGGCCTTCCGGATCATCATCCCGATCTGGGGTGCCGTCGTCGGCTTCAGCCTCGGCGCAGGGCTGATTGCGGCCGCGACGGACGAGGGCTTCCTGCGCACCGGGCTCGCCTGGATCGTCGCGCTCGGGCTGGCGCTCCTCTTTGCTCTGCTTGCCTACCTGTTCTACTGGGTCGCCGTCGTCATCGCCATGGGCTCGATCGGCTTCACCCTCGGCGCGGCTGCGATGGGCGCTCTCGGAGTGACTTGGAGCTGGCTGGTCGTCCTGGTCGGGATCGTGGTCGGAGTCCTGCTCGCGGTGGTCGCGATCGTCTCGGACCTGCCGATGATCCTGCTGGTCGTTTTGAGTGCGCTGGCCGGGGCGAGCGCGGTGACGGCAGGGATCATGGTCCTGACGGGCGCCATCGGCACCGAGGACTTCACCGACAGCGCCGTCACCGCGCGTGCCGACGACGACTGGTGGTGGTACGTCGTCTACATCGGCGTGGCGCTCGTCGGCGTCCTCTACCAGGCCCGCTCGATGGAGCGGATGCGCGGCTCGATGCGCGACACCTGGGACGCGCGCCGCGGCTACGCCTAGCAGGAGGGTCCTAGAGCTTCGCGATCGTGTCGCCCGCCCTGACGGGGCCGGGCGTGACGACGCGGGCGTTGGCCCCGCGGAGCCGTAGCTCGCGGCCGGGGCTCTTGTTCACGAACTTGAGCGCGTCGGTGCCGAAGCGGGCGCTGAACTTGGCGCAGCCGGTGTGCGGCACCGCGGTGACCTCGACGACCGCTTTCCCGACTTCCAGCCGCGTCCCGGCCGGCAGGTTGTCCACGCTGAGGTCGAAGTCGACGTAGAGCTGGTCGCCGGCCAGCGGCCAGCGCTCGCGGGTGCGGGCGATCAGCTCGGCGGCGCGTGCGTTCATCAGGGTCAGCTGGGCGTCGTTGATCGGGGAGGCGCCGAGGTGCCAGCGGTCGCCGATCAGCCCGACGACGAGGTCGAGCTCGCCCTCCTCGACCACCTCACGTTCGTCCACCGCCGGGCGGCGGACGATCAGCTCGACCGTGCCGCGGTCGGAGGGCGCCGCGCGGATGTGATCGAGCCCGGCCCGCAGCTCGTCGGCGGTCGCGTGTTCGGTCATCCCGTAAGCCTAGGAGGGTTTGGCGAAGCTCGCTCGTCGCCGGGGTGTGATGGTCGTTCCGAAACAAGGACGCAGGGAGTGTTCGTAGCCGGAGGCTACGGGCGCGACTGAGGACGCAGTCTTCGGGGCGAGCAGCGCGGCCCGACGACATAGTCGCCGTTTCGTCAAACCCTCCTAGTCCGCCGACGGGTGCAGGAGAGGAACGGCCCCGGTCCACCCGGCGCGCAGCACGGCCACGAGCGACGAGGGCGTGATCAGCGCCGTGCGCGCGTTGGCCGGTCGCGGCCGCGGATCCGTGTAGCCGCCCGGCGTCCAGGCGAGCAGACGCTCTCCCAGCACGAGCCTGGCCTGGCCGCCGTCGAGGACGAACGCGCCGTCCGGGAGGTCGTCCAGAGCGGCGGGGTGCAGGCGGCGTGCGCGGGTGCTGTCGAGCCGCTCGACGTGGAGCCGGGCGTCGATCGTGTCGGCGCCCGCCTCGCCGCGCATGAAGCTCTTGCCAGAGCTCGCCGAAGCGGACGTAGTCCGCGCGTCGGCAGAGCGCGCAAGGCCGGTGGCCCGCGGCGAAGGCGGTGGCCTCGTCGAGGAAGAAGAGCTCCGTGAACTTCCCGGGCTGAAGGAGCGGCCGCCGCAGCCAGCCCCTGAACTCGAGCCGGCAGGCGATCCAGCGCTTCCCCGCGTATCGGCGCCGGATCCGCCCGGCCTCGTCGTGGAGGCAGCCCCGGTTCCCGTAGACGAGCCCGCGCTCGGGCGCGGCGACCAGCTCGCCCAGCGGCGTGACCCGGTTCTGCAGCGGCATCTGCGGCCCACGCTAGAGGGATTGGCCCGATGGCGCTTCGGTGGGGTGGGCGGGGAGGGGAGGGGCGCGGCCCGACGGCTCAAGCGACGTTGGGCCGAGCCCTCTGCACCGCGCGTGTGGAATGATCGGCGCCATGCAGGCACGACCAGGACAGATCCTCGCGGCGGGCATGAACTACCGCGACCACGCGGCCGAAGCGGGGCTCGAGGTCCCCGAGCGGCCGATGATCTTCGGCATCTGGCCGAGCAGCATGATCGGCCCCGGCGAGGCGATCGTGATCCCGTCCCTGTCCTCCGAGATCGACTACGAGGCGGAGCTCGGCGTGGTCGTCGGCGAGCGCGCCCGCGACGTGCCCGTCGAGCGGGCCCTCGACGTCGTCGCCGGCTACACGTGCTTCAACGACGTGAGCGCGCGCGACCTCCAGTTCCAGGACGGGCAGTGGACGCGCGCCAAGTCGCTGGACACGTTCTCGCCGACGGGCCCGCGCGTCGTGCCGGCCTCCGAGATCCCGGACCCCCAAGCGCTCAGGATCCGCTGCCTCGTCAACGGCGAGGCGCTGCAGGACTCCTCGACCGCCGAGATGGTCTTCTCGGTCGCCGAGCTGATCAGCTACGTCAGCCACGGGATCACGCTGGAGCCCGGCGACCTGATCGTGACCGGGACCCCGGCCGGCGTCGGCTTCACGCGCACGCCGCCGGTGTTCCTGCGTCCGGGCGACGAGGTGACCGTCGAGATCGAGGGCATCGGAGCCCTGACCAATCCCGTTCGAGCCGAGGAAGGAGCCTAGATGGCGTACGTGCTGGCCGCGAAGTGGGTGGCGAAGGAAGGCGAGGAGGACAACGTGCTGGCGGCCCTCGAGCAGCTGGCCGGGCCCTCGCGCGCGGAGCCGGGGTGCCTGATGTGGCAGCCGCACCGCGACCCCGAGGACCCGCGCGTCTTCTTCTTCTACGAGCAGTACGCCGACGCTGCCGCCTTCGAGGCGCACGGGGCCTCCGAGCACTTCCAGCGGCTCGGCGTCGGGGACGCGATCCCGCGGCTGGAGAGCCGCGAGCGCACGTTCTACGAGACGGTCGACCTCTAAGGAGGGCCCGACGAAGCGCAGCCTGTGCCGCCGGGCCGCGCTGCTCGCCCCGAAGACTGCGTCCTCGGTCGCGCCCGTAGCCTCCGGCTACGAAGCTCCCTGCGTCCTTGTTTCGGAACGACCATCGCACCCCGACGACGAGCGGCGTTCCGCCGGGCCCTCCTAGAGCTAGAACTTCCCGAACCGGTCGTAGGCGTCGAGCGGCGCCACGCCCCGGCGCACCGCCTCGCGAACCTGGTTTTCGGTGCCTGCGACGGCGCGAGCCTTCTCGAGCACCTCGTCCTTGAGCGCGGCAGGCACGACGACGACCCCGTCCGCGTCCGCGACCAGCCAGTCGCCGGTCGCGACCTCGACCCCGTCGATCGTCACCGTGTGCCCCCAGTCGCTGCACTCCCAGCGGGGCACCGAGTCCTGCGGGGTCGCGTAGCGGCAGAACACGGGGAAGCCCGCGCTCTCGATGAAGCCAACGTCGCGGCAGCCGCCGTCGAGGACGACGCCCGGGCAGCTCTTCGCCTGGAGCGCGGTCGCCGAGAGCTCGCCGAACTGCGCCGCCTCGTCGTCGTGGGTCGCGTAGACGGGGACGGCGCCCGCAGGGACGGCTCCGAGCATCTCGAGGATGCGCCGGATCGTGGCGTCGTAGTCCGCCCCCGCACGCGGCCGCCCCTCGACGGCGAAGGCGGGCCCTTCGAGACGCATCCCGGGACGGAGTGGCCCGATCGCGGGCGGCAGCGTCTGGCGGCGGAGGCCGAGCGCGTCCAGGACGTCGGCGACGGCGGCCGCGTAGAGCTCAGAGCCGCTCACGGAAGATGGCGATCGTCTCGGCGACGGCCTCGCGAAGCGGCGTCACGGGGGCGGGGTGGACACGGCCCTCGAACTCCTCCGGGAACGGGAGCGGGGCGTCGGCGAACGTGATCGAGCCGGCGGACTCCGGCGCGGCCTCCTCGATGGCCACAACCACCTCGTCGATCCCGGTTGCCGGCCCGCCCAGGTTGGCGACGAGCGCGCCGCCTTCCTCGGAGCGGCGGGCGGCCTCGATGAACGCTCGCGCCGCGTCCGGCGCGTAGTGCATCTGGACGCGCCCACCGAAGCCGATGTGGTACGGCTCGCCCCGCGCGGCCGCGGCCATGGCGAGCGTCGGCTCCGCCGTGATCCCCTGGTCGCGGCCGGCCCCGTAGACGACGTACGGCCGCAGCCCGAGGCTCGGCACGCCGTCGTCGGCCCAGTAGATGCGCGCGGCGCCTTCGTTTGCCAGCTTGTGCACGCCGTAGTGCGTCGCGGGGCTCGGAGGCGCGTCCTCGGCGACGCGGGTGGGCGCGTCCGGCCCGTAGACCGCGGCAGAGCTGGCGTAGGAGAGGCCGCGCACGCGCTCCCGCCGCCGCGCGCCCTCGAGGACGTTCACGGTGCCGACGACGTTGACGTGCGCTCCGCGGGGCGGGTCGGCCTTCGCCAGCGGGATCAGCATCGCCGCCAGATGGATCACGTGCGTGGCCCGACTCTCGTCGAGCGCCCGCTCCACCGCGGCCAGGTCGGTGACGTCCCCCTGGAGCAGCTCGATCCGCGCGAGCTCGTCCGGCTCGAGGATCAGCGCCAGCCGCGCGGTGTCCGTGCCAAGGTCGAAGCCGGACGCCGGGATGCCCTCGCGGAGAAGTGTGCGCAGGATCCAGGCGCCGATGCAGCCGAGCGCCCCCGTGACGAGGAACCGCTCCTCCGCCTCAGAGCCCGTGACCAGCTCTAGACGTCCTGGTAGACGGTGACGACCTCGGTGTAGAACTCGATCGCGGCGCGACCCTGTTCGTGCGGGCCGTAGCCGGAGCCCTTGACGCCGCCGAACGGTACGTGGACGTCGGCGCCCGCGGTCTGCTGGTTCACGTGCAGGATCCCGGCCTCGAGCTCGTTCGCGAAGCGGCGTGCGGACGCGAGGCTGTCGGTGAAGATCGAGGCGGAGAGCCCGAACGGGACCGCGTTCGCGCGCGCGATCACCTCGTCCGTGGACGAGAAGCGGTAGAGCGAGGTGACGGGGCCGAAGACCTCCTCGCAGGAGAGCAGCGACTCGTCGGCGACGCCCTCGAAGAGCGTCGGCGCGATCAGGAAGGCGTCCTCATCGAGGCGGTCGCCGCCGACGAGGAGCGTTCCGCCCTCGGCCTTGCCCTGCTCGATCGCGTCGAGGATCTCGCCCAGCGCCTTCTCGGTGACGACGGGGCCGACCTCGACCTCGGGGTCGGTGGGGTCGCCGACCTTGCCGCTCTCGATGCGCTCGAGCAGGCGGCCGCGGAACTCCTCGTAGACGGAGTCGTGCGCGAAGATGCGGCGCGTCGCGGTGCACTTCTGGCCCGCCGACCAGAACGCGCCGGCGTAGGCGGCCTCGACGGCGCGGCCCAGGTCGGCGTCCGGCATGACGATCAGCGGGTTGTGGCCGCCCAGCTCGAGCTGGACGCGGCCGCCGCGCGCGACGACGCGGTCGCGCACCTCGTGCCCGACCGCGACCGAGCCGGTGAAGGAGACCGCCTTGACCTGCGGGTGCTCGGCCAGCGGCGTGCCGACGGCCGAGCCGCGGCCGATGACGACGTTGAGGACGCCCGGCGGCAGCCCGCCCTCCTCGAGGCAGGCGGCCAGGTGGAGGCCGGTGAGAGGCGCCTCCTGGGCGAGCTTCATGACGACCGTGTTCCCGTAGATCAGCGCCGGCGCGGCCTTCCAGGCCGGGATGGCTGCTGGAAAGTTCCACGGCGTGATCAGCCCGACGACCCCGATAGGCCGGCGGATCGTGTGCACGGGTTGGCCGTTGGCCGACTGCTCGTAGAGCTCGCCGACCGGCCGCCAGGCCTCGCCCGCGAAGTAGCGGAAGATCGCCGCCGTCCGGGCCGCCTCCATACGCGCCTCGCGCAGGGGCTTGCCCATCTCGAGCGTCATGTCCTGGGCCATGTCCTCGACGCGGGCCTCGACCGCCGCCGCCGCCTTGGTCAGCACGGCCGCGCGCCCGGCCATCGGCAGGCCCGACCAGCCGGGGAACGCGGCGGCCGCGGAGGCGACGGCGGCCTCCACGTCTTTCGCGCCGGAGGCGGGGAGCTCGCCGATCACCTCGGCGGGATGGATCGGGCTGCGCTTCTCGTACGTCTCGCCGCTCTGGCTCGGCAGCCACTCGCCGCCGACGAAGTTGGCGAGCGCCGGCCTCACCGGCGCCTGCAGGGTCTCAGACATGGGCGTTCCTCCGAAGCTCGTCGAATCGCGTCTCCAGCTCGACGATCTGCCCGGGGGAGAGCTCGTCCAGCGGTGGGCGCACCGCCGAGCGGCGCAGGCCGGAGACGACATGGAGAAGGTGCTTCATCGCGGCGTGGCGCGGAAACTCCTGCGTGAGCGCGCGCAGCGCCGTCAGGAAGGCCTGGCGCCCCTCGACGGCGTCGCCCGCACGGATGGCGTCGAGCTCGTCGGGGAAGACGTTGGCCAGGAGCGTGATCGTCCCCGCGGCGCCCACCCTGACGGCGTCGGAGGCGAGAGCGTCCGAGCCGGGCAGGATGGCCAGCTCCGGAAACTCGCGGACCCAGCGTGTCGCGTGCTCGAGGTCGCCGCTCGAGTCCTTCGCGCCGGCGACGGGCGGGCCGTACCGGTCGCGGAGCTCGCGGATGGTCTCATCCTCGATCGGGACGCCCGTCTGCGCGGGGATGTGGTAGAGGAAGACGCGCGCGTCGGCCGGCAGCGCCTCGATCACGGCGCCGAAGTAGCGCGCGGTGCCCGCCGGGGTTGCGTCGTAGTACCAGGGCGGCGCGACGAGGATGCCCGCAGCGCCGTGCTCGACCGCGAAGCGCGAGAGCTCGATCGTCTCCGGCAGTGCCGTGCAGCCTGTCCCCGGGAGGAGCCGCATCCCGGCTGGGTGCGCCGCGAGCCGCTCGATCACGGCCTTGCGCTCGTCCAGCGAGAGCGACGGGCCCTCGCCGGTGGTGCCGAGCGGCGAGATCGTGCGCACGCCGCGGTCTGCGAGCCAGGCGACGTGCTCGTCGAGCAGCTCGAAGTCGACCGCCGCACCGCCCTCGGTGAAGGGCGTCAGCAGCGCCGGGATCGTCCCTTCGACGGGGTAGGTGGTCACAGGAGGTCGCTCGCAATCGCCACGGTATTCACCAGTCTGCCGATTCCGTCGATCCCGACCTCGACGACCATGCCCGGCTCCAGCGTGAAGTCGTCCTCCGGGACGAGCCCCGTTCCCGTCAGCAGCACGCTTCCGGGCGGCACGGGGTTGTCCCGCACGCAGAAGCCCGCCAGCTCGGCGAGGCCGCGTTTCAGGCGCGCCGTCGACGTCTCGCCCGCGAAGATCGTGTCGCCGGCTGCGTCGCGGATGCGGAGCTCGATCGGGAACGGCTCCTCCCAGTCCTCCGGGACGAGCACGGCCGGCCCGAGCGCGCACGCACCGGCGTAGACCTTCGCCTGCGGCAGGTAGAGCGGGTTCGCGCCTTCGATGTCGCGCGACGAGACGTCGTTCCCCGCGGTGAGCCCGAGCAGCGTGCCTCCTTCGCCGAGCACGATGCCGAGCTCGGGCTCGGGCACGGTCCACGAGGAGTCGCTCCGCACGCCGATCAGACCGTCTGGCCCGACGGTGCGGCGGCCGGCGGCGTCCTTGAGGAAGAGCTCGGGCCGCTCGGCGTCGTAGACGAGGCTGTAGGCGTCGCGGGCCTCCGTCTGGCTCTCCTCCAGGCGCGCGTCCCGGCTGCGCTCGTACGTGACGCCGGCGCACCAGACCTCGCCGGGGTCGAGCGGGAGGGAGAGGCGCCACGGCGCAGGTGGGCGGAGGGTTTCCGGCTCGACGCCTTCGATCGCCTCGGCGGAGGCAGCGGCGTGCTTGGCGAGGGCGCCGGGGGCGAGGAGATGGAGCGGGTCGGAACCGCCGACGAGCACGATCCGATCGGGTGCGTCGGGTGCGACCGCGCCGAAGCGCCGACCGTCGGGGCCGTCGACGCGCACGAGGCGCCAGCCGCGGCTCACCGGCGCATCCTCGGGTCCTCGGCGAGGGCCAGCTCGAGCTCCTCGAGGCCGACCACCGGCGCGTCGCCGGGAACGGCCTGCTTGACCGCCGCCATCGCGCCGCCCAGCTCGAGCCCTCGGGCGAGATCGCCGGCCAGGAGGCCGCTGAGGAGCCCGGCGCAGAAGGCGTCGCCGGCGCCGACCGGCTCGCTCGCGCGAAACGGGGGAGAGGTGGCCTCCACGGTGCCGTCGCCGTCGACGGCGGCGCTCTCGCGGCGGAGAGCCGCGCCGTCGGCCACCCGGCGCGAGGCGACGACGCGCTCGATTCCGAGCAGGTCGCGCAGGCGGCGGGCTACGTCGGCGGGTGGGCCCTCGACGCCGAGCACGGCAGCGGCGTCCTCGCACGAGCAGACCAGTGTGTCCAGTGAGGGGGCCACCTCCTCCAGCCGCGCGCGCCAGTCTCCAGGCGGCGCCAGGCGCGTTCGCAGGTTCAGGTCGTACGACGTCGCACACCCGGCGGCGCGAGCGGCGCGGAGCGCGTCCGCGGCCGCCCGGGCGCAGCCGTCCGAGAGCGCCGGCGTGATCCCGGTCACGTGGAAGGCGCGCGCGCCTGCGAGCAACGCCGCCCAGTCGAGCTCGCCCGGATCGAGCAGCGCGAAGGCCGAAGCGGAGCGGTCGTAGAGCGCTCGGCTGGCCAGCGGCGGCTCGGAGACCTCGACGAAGTAGAGGCCCAGCCGACCCTCCTCGGCGCGGAGTACGCCGGAGACGTCGATCCCGAAGGAGCGGGCGTGGGCGAGGACGATCTCGCCGAGCGGGCTCGCGGGGAGCCGCGAGACCCAGGCGACGTCCTCGCCGAGGCGCGCGAGGCCGACGGCGACGTTCAGCTCGGCGCCCGCAGGCCAGACCTCCAGCGTCCGCGCCTGCTCGAGCCGCAGGCGCCCGGGCGGCGACAGCCGGAGCATCGCCTCCCCGAAGGTGACGACCTGCGGCCATCAGTAGACCGCGCGGCCGCCCGAGAGGTCGAAGCAGGCGCCGGTGGCGAAGGAGAGCTCCTCGCTCGCCAGGAAGGCGATCAGCGAGGCCACCTCCTCGGGCTGCCCCATCCGGCCGAGCGGGATGCGCGCGACCATGTAGTCCAGGTGCTCCTGGGTCATGTCCCCGAGCATCGGCGTCTGGATGACCGCGGGCGCGATGCAGTTGACGAGGATCCCGGAGCCGGCGACATCCTTGCCGAGCGCCTTCGTCATCGCGATCACCGCCGCCTTCGAGGTCGAGTAGGCGGCGGCCATGGGGTTTCCCTCCTTGCCCGCGATGGAGGCGACGTTGACGATGCGCCCGTAGCCGTTCGGCTCCATGGCGCGGATTGCGGCGCGGTTGGCGTAGAAGACCCCGCTCGCGTTGATCGCGAGCACGCGGTTCCACTCCTCGTCGCTCACGTCCACCGTGCGGAGCGAGTCGCCGCTGACGCCTGCGCAGCAGACGAGGACGTCGAGGCGGCCGAGCTCCGCGACGACCCGCTCGACCGCGCCGTCCAGGTCGGCCGAGCTGGTCACGTCGCCGGAGAGCGCCAGGTCGGCGTCGGCGTCGGCGGCGTTGAGGTCGAAGACGGCGGCCTTCGCGCCGCTCGCCCGGAGCCGCGCGGCGGTCGCCGCACCGATCCCCTGGGCGCCGCCGGTGACGAGCGCGACGCGTCCCTCGAAGTCGTAGACGTTGCCGTCGGCCACGGCGTTGTTATAAACGTTCTCCCCTAGGAGGGTTGGCGGAATACAGCCTGTGCCGCCGGGCCGCGCTGCTCGCCCCGAAGACTGCGTCCTCAGTCGCGCCCGTAGCTTCTTGCTACGAGCGCTCCCTGCGTCCTTGTTTCGGAACGACCATCGCACCCCGGCGGGAAGCGGCATTCCGCCAATCCTCCTGGCGCAGGCGCGGCGAGCACGCGCGCCGAACTACCATTCGCCCATGGAGCTCGACCGCTCGGCCGACTATCCGCTCGGGACGCGCCGACCCGACCTCGTTGCCACGCCGTCGGGCCGCGGCCTCGACGAGCTGACGCTCGAAGCGCTCCGCTCGGGCGAGCTCGACGGCGAGGACCTGCGGGCCACACCGGAGACACTGCGGCTCCAGGCTGCGGTCGCGCGCGACGCCGGCCGGCCGGAGCTGGGCGCCAACCTCGAGCGCGCGGCCGAGCTCGCGCTCGTCCCGTCCGAGGTCCTGCTCGAGATCTACACGGCGCTCAGGCCGCGCCGCTCGAGCCCGCAGGAGCTCGAGCGCTGGGCGGAGCGGCTCGAGCGCGAATACGCCGCGCCGCTGACGGCGGCCTTCGTCCGCGAGGCCCTCGCGGTCTACGGGGAGCGCGGCCTGCTCGCGCCGAGCGATGAGCGGGCCCCGGTCTAAGAACCCCGAAGTGCGTTCTAGGCGCTTCCTCTCACGGGAGGAGAAGCCGCTCCGCCAGGAGCTGCTGATCGCCCCGTACCCGGAGCTGGGGCTCGTGGCGATGAACGGGCCGAACGACCCGGAGCCGGGGCTCGAGCTCGAGGACGGCCGGGTCGTCGCCATGGACGGCAAGCGCGGCCTCCGACTTCGACGTCATCGACCACTTCGTCGTCCGCTACGGCCTCGACCTCGAGGTGGCGCCGGAGGCGATGGCGCTCGACGACCGGGAGCTCGCCCGGCGGCTCGTCGACGTGGACACGCCGCGCGACGACCTGATCCGCCTGTCGCGGGGCCTCACCCCGGCACGCCTCGCGCGGGTGGCCTCGCTGCTCGACCCGGTCGAGCTCATGTTTGCGCTGAAGAAGCTGCGTGCCCGCCGCCGGCCCGCGAACCAGTCGCACGTGACCAACCTGAAGGAGAACCCGGCGCTGCTCGCCGCCGACGCCGCCGAGGCGGCGCTGCGCGGCTTCGCCGAGATCGAGACGACCGTCGGCGTCTCGCGCTACGCGCCGCTGAACGCGCTCGCCATCCTCGTCGGCTCGCAGACCGGCCGCCCTGGGGTGATGACGCAGTGCGCCGTCGAGGAGCGGCGGAACCTCCAGCTCGCCATCCAGGGGCTCGTCACGTACGCGGAGACCCTGTCCGTCTACGGCACGGAGCCGGTCTTCGTGGACGGGGACGACACGCCCTGGTCGAAGGCGCTGCTCGCCTCGGCCTACGCCTCCCGCGGGGTGAAGGTTCGGTTCACCTCCGGCGGCGGCTCGGAGGCGCTGATGGGCCACGCGCAGGGCTGCTCGATGCTCTACCTCGAGGCGCGCTGCCTCGCCGCCATCCGCGCCGCCGGCTCGCAGGGGGTGCAGAACGGCTCCATCTCGTGCGTCGCGCTCGCGCTCTCCGTCCCGGCGGGCACGCGCGAGATCCTCGCCGAGAACGTCCTCGCCGCCTGGCTCGACCTCGAGGTCGCCTCCGGAAACGACGCGATCGCTTCCCACTCCGAGTTCCGCAAGACGGCGAAGCTGATGGGCCAGCTCCTGCCCGGCACGGACTTCGTCACGTCGGGCTACTCGGTGATGCCGCGCCACGACAACATGTTCGGCGGCGGCAACTACGACGCCGACGACCTCGACGAGTGGCTGACGATCCAGCGCGACTGGCAGGTCGACGCCGGTTTCGGTCCGGTCGCCGAGGACGAGGTCGTGCGCGTCCGCGAACGTGGCGCGCGCGCGATCCAGGCCGTCTTCGAGGCCTTCTCGTTTCCGCCGGTCACGGACGAGGAGATCGAGGCGGCGACGTACGGCTACGACAGCGCCGATCTCCCGGACCGCGACCGCTCCGCCGACGTGGAGGCCGCCGACCGCGTGCTCGCCGAGCGGATCACGGCCGCCGACGTCGCGCGCGAGCTCGACGCCCGCGGTTTCACCGACGTCGCCGAGGCGGTGCTCGGCATGCAGCGCCAACGCGTCGCCGCCGACTACCTCCAGACCTCGGCGATCATCGACGGCGAGGGCGAGGTGCACTCCGCCGTCAACGACCCGAACGTCTACCTGGGCCCGGGGACCGGCTGGCGCCTCGAGGGCGATCTCTGGGAGGCTGTCCAGGCGCTCCCGCACGTGCTCGACCCGCGGCAGCTCGCCTCGCCCGAGGCCGACGGCCCGCCGGTGCTGGTCGAGGGCGGAGCGGCCGAGGCGGGCGTCCGACCGGACGAGGTCGTGATCGCCGTGGGCCCGGCCTACGGGGACGCGCTGCGGGAGACGATCGGCGGCCTCGGGCACGCGGAGGTGCTCCTGGCGCTCGCGGACGGCGTCCGCGAGGGGGGAGCCGAGCCGCGCCTCGTGCGCGTCCGCCGTTCCTCCGACGTCGCCTTCATCGGCCACGACGGCGCCGCGCTCTCGGGCTCGGGCGTGGCCGTGGGGCTGCAGTCCAAGGGAACTGCGGTCATCCACCGCGCCGACCTGGAGCCGCTCGACAACCTCGAGCTCTTCGGGATGGCACCGCTCCTCTCCCTGGAGTCCTACCGCGCCATCGGGCGCAACGCCGCCGGCTACGCGCTGCGCAAGCCCGTCGGCCCCGTGCCCACGCGGCTGGACAACTTCGCCCGCGCGAAGCTCATCGTCCGGACGACGCTCCTGCACGCCCGCGAGACGCTCGAGATCGTCCCGGACGCGCCCGCGGTCGAGCTGGAGCCGGCCCGGCCCTAGCTCGGGAGCGTGACCCCCGCGATCGGCCCCGGCGCGCCGCCGTGGCCCCAGTGCTTCGCGGGCGGGGCGGTGACGATCACCCACGTGTGGCCGCGGAGCTGCTCGGACGTGCACTCGACGAGCGCGTCCGTCATCCTCTCGATCAGCTGCGCCGCGAGCTCGTCCGTGAGCCGCTCCTCGTAGAGCTTCACCTCGACGACGGGCATGGCTAGGCCGCCGGCGCGCCGCCCGCGCCCCAGTGCTTGGGAGAGACGCCTTCGACGATCACCCAGATGTGCTCCTTCGCGGCGCCGGATGACTCATGCAGAGCGTCGGTGAGCGCCTCGATGATCTTGGGGACGGACTCCTCGGTCACGCGCTGCTCGTACAGCTTCACCTCGATCAACGGCATCCCGCCGCCTCCTCTCGCTCGGGTCTCGGGGGAAGCGAGCCTACTAGGAGGGTTTGGCGAAGGACAGCCTGCGCGGATCCTCCGCCAACCCCTCCTAGCGCGCGAGCCAGCCGCCGTCGACGGGCAGGACGGTCCCGTTGACGTACTCCGATTCGGGCAGGCAGAGGAAGGCCACGGCGCCGGCGATGTCCTCACCCCGGGCCCAGCGGCCGACGGGGATGCGGGACGAGATCTCGGCGAACCGCTTCTCGTCCTCGCGCAGGGGCGCCGTCAGCTCCGTCTCCACCCAGCCGGGCGCGACCGCGTTCACGCGGATGCCGAGCGGTGCCCACTCGTTCGCCTGGGCTTTCATGAGCTGGGCGATGGCGCCCTTCGAGGCAGCGTAGGCGAGCGTGTTGATGCCGGCGTGGAAGGACATCATCGACGCGATGTGGACGATCCGGCCGCCGTCGCCCTGCTCGACCATGCGGCGCGCGGCCGCGCGGGAGACGACGAACGCGCCGACGAGGTTCACCTCGAGCACGCGGCGCAGCTCCTCGACCGGCAGCTCGAGCGCCGGCGCCCGGAACATCGTCCCCGCGTTGCAGACGCAGATGTCGACGCGGCCGAGCTGCTCGGCAGCCTCCTCGAGCGCGCGCTCGGCGTCCTCGGAGCTCTCGAGGTCGCACTTGACCCAGACGCCGGGCCCTTCGCTCCGCTGCAGCGTCGCCACCTGCGCGCCCAGCTCCTCGAGGCGGCGCGCGACCGCCTCGCCGATTCCGCGGCTCGCGCCGGTGACGACCGCGCCCTTGCCCTGAAGGGGGCTAGCGCTCGACATGGCCGCTTCCTCCGTCGGCTCCGAGAACGAGGTCGCGCGCGGGGTCCTCGACGTGGTCGAGCGGCACGGGCGCGAGCGCCTCGAAGAAGGTGAGGCCGTTCTCCGAGTAGAGCTCGTGCTCGACGCCGCGGTTGATCACGCACACGTCGCCGGGGACGAGCGTCTTCGTCTCGTCTCCGATCGTGACCTCGACCGAGCCGTCGACGATCGCCATCAGCTGCTCCGTGTGCTCGTGGGCGTGACGGCGAACGGTCGTGCCCGGGTCGTAGGTGACGCGGCAGAGCAGCACCTGGTCGCCGCCGATCGAGTGGACGGCGACGCCGGGAAAGATCCAGAACGGGTCCCGCCCCGTCCAGGTGCCGAAGGGCGAGACCCGCTCCTGATCCAGCTCAGAACCCATTCCGGGACGGGTTCCTACTCATCGACGAGGATGAACCCGTGTCCCTCGGCGTCCTTGCCGGCGCTCGAGGAGACACTGCGGATCGAGATCGGCTCGTCGAAGATCACCCGCTTGCCGTCGCGTCGCGGCTCCGCCTTCTCGGCCAGCGCCCTGAGAACGCGCTCCGGGGTGGCGGGGCACTCGGTGACCCACACGCCGATGGCGTCGTGAATCGCGGAGCAGATCGCCGGCGGCTGGGCGTTGTTCGCCATCTCGCCGATCGCCTTGGCGCCAAAGGGCCCGTCGGCGGAGGGGTTCTCGATGATCACGTTGTCCAGCTCGGGGAGATCCTCGAGGGAGGGCATGAGGTAGGCGCCGAACTCCCCGCCGCGGTGGTCGACCGACGGGTAGTACGGGTACGCGGCCTCGAGCAGGCCCAGGCCGAGCCCCATCATCGCGCCCCCGTCGATCTGGCCCTCGACGAGCATCGGGTTGATCGCCCGGCCCACGTCGTAGACCTGGACGAGCTTCTCGACGGTCACCTCGCCGGTCTCGTCGTCCACCTCGACCTCGGCCACGCAGGCGGCGTAGGAGATGGCCGAGTGCGGCTCGATCTCGACCGCGCCGGTGTCGTCGTCGACCGCGGCGAAGGGCTTGAAGGCAGCGCCGGTGCCGGTGATCAGCTCGCCGTGGACCCACGTCGCCGCGGCCGCCACGTCGGAGATCGAGATCTTCCGGTCGGGCGCGCCCTTGGCGACGACCTCGCCGTCGGCGATCTCGAGGTCGGCCGGGTCGATCTCCAGCTCCCTCGAGGCGATGTCGAGCACGCGCTCGCGCGCCTTCTCGGCCGCGAAGCGCACGGCGTTGCCGCCGATGAACGTCCCGCGCGAGGCGAAGCTGCCGGTGCAGACCGGGGACGAGTCGGTGTTCGTGTTGTCCATCGTGACCCAGTCGTACGGGACGCCGAGCGTGTCGGCCACGATCTGCGTGTGGACCGTCCGCGAGCCCTGGCCGATGTCGACCGTGCCCGCGAAGACATCCACGCGGCCGTCCGGCTTGAGCTTGACCCACGCCTGGCTCGGGTCGCCGTTCTGGTTCATTCCCGTGGGGTACTCGATGGTCGCGATCCCGCGACCCTTGTGCTTGGCCATCAGTCCTCACCCCCGTCGGTCGCCACGGATGCCTTCAGGTGGTCGGGCAGGAGGTCGCCGCTGCGCGGCTCGTTCGTCATCGCGCGAAGGTCGGCCGGCAGCTCGTGGCCGACGCGCTCCGCCGCGGCGAGCATCACCGCCACGGTGGAGGGGTCCTTGAGCTGCACCATGTTCCCGCTCAGGTCGCCGATGCGGTTCGCGTTCTTCAGCCGCACCGCGAACGGGTCGAGACCGAGCACCTCGGCGATGCGGTTCATGTGCAGCTCGGCCGCGTAGGAGACCGAGGTGACGCCGAAGCCGCGCATGGCCGTCGTCGGCACGCGGTTCGTGAACGCGACGTAGCCGTTGAAGCTCAGGTTCGGGATCGTGTAGGCGCCGGTGTGGTGGAACGCGTGCTTCGTCAGCCCGTAGGAGGAGAAGCGCGTGTAGGCGCCGGCGTCGTGGAGGGTCAGCATCTTGCGTCCGAGGATCCAGCCGTCGCTCGTGACCGCGTCGGCGATCTCCATGTGCCAGGGCGCCCGCGTGGACGAGGCGAGGAACTCCTCCTCGCGCGTCCAGCGCCACTTGACCGGCCGCTGCGCCTTCATGGCGAGCAGCGAGCAGATCGTCTCGGTGGCCGTGTCCACCTTGCCGCCGAAGCCGCCCCCGACGGTGCCGCCGACGAACTTCAGCTTGTTCAGCGGGCACTGCAGGTGCGCGGCGACGACGCCCATGGAGAAGTACATCGCCTGCGTGCACGAGTAGATCGTCAGCCGCCCGTCCGCCTCCGGCACGGCGAGCGCCGTCTGCGGCTCGAGCGGGCAGTGCTCGATCGCCTGCGGGCGGTAGACGCCCTCGACGATCACGTCGGCGTCCGCAAAGGCCTTCTCGACGTCGCCCTTGCGGATGCGCCGGTGGTCGTGCGGCCCGAAGTGGTTGTAGACCGGCCCCCAGGGATGGATCCGCGCGGACTCGGGGTCGAAGGCCTTGCGTATGTCGAAGATCGGCTCGCGCTCCTCGTAGGCGATCTCGATCGCCTCGACGCCGGCCTGCGCAAGCTCCTCCGTCTCGGCGGCCACGACGGCGATCGGCTGGCCCTTGTAGCGGACCTCGTCCTCCGCGAGGAGCGGCTCGTCGCCCGGGACGCCCAGCCCGGAGAGGTGGCCGTAGACGTTGAGCGGGACGTCGTCCTTCGTGATGACCGCGTGGACGCCCGGGATCGCGTCGGCCTTGCCCGTGTCGAGCTTCGTGATCCCCGCGTAGTGGTGGGGCGAACGCAGGGCTTTCGCCCAGAGCGTCCCGGGAACACGGACGTCGTCGACGTACGTGATCCGTCCGGTGACCTGCGCCATCCCGTCGTAGCGGGGCAGGCGAGCGCCGACAGCCTTCATGCCTGGCTCCCTTCGGTGAGGGTCTCGGGCTCCCGGTCGCGGCGCGTGTCCACGTCGCCGCGGGCCGCCGCCTCGACGGCCTCGACGATCTTCACGTAGCCGGTGCACCGGCACATGTGGCCGGCGAGACCTTCGATGATCTGGTCGCGGCCCGCGCCCGGCTCGCGCTCGAGCAGGGAGTGCGCCGCGAGCATGAAGCCGGAGACGCAGAAGCCGCACTGGGTGGCGTAGTTGTCGAAGAACGCGGCCTGGACCGGCGCGAGCTCGCCGTTCGTGCCGAGGCCCTCGACCGTGGTGACGGACGCCCCGTCGACCGCGGCGAGCGGGACGAGGCAGGAGCGCCGCGGCTCGCCGTCCACGAGGACGGTGCACGCGCCGCAGCCGCCCTGGAGGCAGCCCGCCTTGGGGCTCGTGATCGCAAGCTCTTCACGCAGAGCGGTGAGGAGCGACTCGAGCGGCGGGGTCTCGAGGTCACGTTCGATGCCGTTGACCAGCAGCTTCATGCAGCAGCCTCCTTAGAGCCGACCGAGCGCCTGCTCGACCAGGCGCGGCAGCATCGTGCCGCGGTACCAGGCCGACGCGAGCGCGTCGTCGTGGGGCGAGACGTCGTCGGCCGCTCCGGCAGCGGCACCGGCGGCATCGGCTCCGCCGGCGAGCGCCTGCTCGACGGACGGAAGGCGCTGCGCGCGCGGGCCGGCCCCGGAGACCGCGACGCGGACGCCGTCGGCGCCCTCGGCCGCGGCGACGGCCATGATCGTGTAGTTGTGCGCGTGCGGCCGGCCCAGCGCCGCGGCCGCGGCGCGTGTGGGCTGGTCGACCTCGAGCTCGAGGACGAGACGGCCCTCGCCGCCCGCAAGGAAGTCGTCGATCGACTCGGTGCGCTCGCCGCCGGCGCCGGCCGAGCGGACGCGCGCGCCCAGCGCGAGCAAAGGCGCCTGGAGGTCGCCGCGGGGCGACTCGGCCGCCGGGGCGGCGCAGACGTTGCCGCCGATGGTGGCCTGGCTCCGGATCTCGTAGTCGCCGACGTAGGCGGCGAAGGTCGAGAGCGGCTCGGGCGTCGCGCCGACGAGGGCGAGGACCGGCGTCGTCGCGCCGATGCGCACCGTGCCGTTCTCGCTCGTGATCCCGGCGAGGCCGGCCTTCGCGAGCAGGAGCGCCCGTTCGGGCCGCAGGCGGCCGGAGCTCAGCTCCGGCATGACGATCGTGCCGCCGGCGACGACCGTGATGCCTCCGCCGTCGCCGAAGGACGCGACCGCCTCCTCGGGTGACGTGGGGACGAGGACGTTCGTGGAGTGCGTCATGTGTGCTTTCGGGGTGGAGGGTGGACTTTCGCCGATCCTAACCCACGCGCCCTGGCGCAGGTGCCTCCAGCGCAGGTGCCATCGGGCCGTCGCTAGGCTCCGTTCGTGGGCTTCGCGACCATCGACGAGCTGGAGGCGGCCCTCCACGACGCGGCCTACCTCCCTGATCGCGGCCTTGCGACGTCGCTCTTCCTCTCGCTGACCCTCGAGAAGCCGCTGCTGCTCGAAGGGGAGGCAGGCGTCGGCAAGACCGAGGCCGGCAAGGCGCTCGCGAGCGCCCTCGGCGCCCGCCTGATCCGGCTCCAGTGCTACGAGGGCCTGGACATCGCCCACGCCGTCTACGAGTGGAACTACCTCCGCCAGCTCCTGCGCATCCGCGCCGCGCAGGAGGGCACCGTCTCCGAGGAGGAGCTGTTCGGCCGGGAGTTCCTGATCCGGCGCCCGTTGCTCGAGGCGGTCGAGAGCGAGGAGCCGGTCGTGCTTCTGATCGACGAGATCGACCGCGCCGACGACGAGTTCGAGGCGTTCCTGCTCGAGGTCCTCTCGGACTTCCAGATCACGATTCCCGAGGTGGGCACGATCCACGCGGAGCGGCGGCCCGCCGTCGTTCTCACCTCCAACCGGACGCGCGAGCTGCACGACGCGCTCAAGCGGCGTTGCCTCTTCCACTGGATCGGGCACCCGAGCCTCGAGCGCGAGATCGAGATCGTCAGGCTGCGGGTTCCCGGGATTCCGGAGCAGCTGGCTCTCGAGACGGCGGCCTTCGTGCACGGCCTGCGCGGGCTCGACCTCGCCAAGCCCCCCGGCGTGGCGGAGACGATCGACTGGTCGCACGCGCTCGCCGCGCTCGGGCGCGACGAGCTGGATGCGGCGGTCGTCGAGGAGACGCTGGGGTCCGTGCTCAAGTACCACGAGGACCTCGAGCTCGTGCGCGACTCGGCCCTTGCCGCGCTCGTCGAGCAGGCGCGCGCCGTCCGGGCGTCGTGAGCGGCGAGCAGGCGATCGTCCGCCAGCTCGTCACGTTCGGCCGCTGCCTGCGCGAGGCCGGCCTCGAGGTCGGGCCAGGCCGGCTCGCCGACGCGCTCACCGGCCTCACGCATGTGGACGTGACGCGGCCGGACGACGTCTACTGGACGCTCCGCGCGACCCTCGTCACCAGGGTCGAGGAGATCGAGCCGTTCGACCGTGCCTTCCGCGCCTGGTTCCTGCGCAGGCCGACGCAGGCGGACGGGCGCGCGGCGCCCCCGCCGCCCACGCGGCGCGTCCTCGAGCAGCACACGCGCGCGGACGGGAGCTCCCGGGAGGAAGCCGGCGACCCGAGCGAGATCGGCTGGAGCGCGCACGAGGTCCTGCGCGAGAAGGACTTCGCCGCCATGACGCCCGAGGAGCTCGTGCGCCTGCGGGCGCTGCTCGAGCAGGTCGCTGCCCGCCGGCCCCTCCGTCGCTCGCGCCGGCTGCGCCCGCACCACCGGGGCCGGGTCGTCGACCTCCGCCGGATTGCGCGCCTCTCCCTCGCCACCGGCGGCGACCCGCTCGAGCGCGCCTTCCGCCGCCGCGCGGAGACCCCGCGCAAGCTCGTCGTCCTCTGCGACGTCTCCGGCTCGATGGAGAAGTACGCGCGCGCCTTGCTCCTCTTCCTCCACGCGGCCGTCGGCTCGGGTCGCGGGGCCGAGGTCTTCGCCTTCGGGACGAGGCTGACGCGCCTGACGCCGGAGCTCGCCACGCGCGATCCCGAGAAGGCGCTCGCCGCCGCGTCCGACCGAGTGGTGGACTGGGCCGCCGGCACGCGCATCGGCGACGCGCTGAAGGCCTACAACGACCTCTGGGGCAGGCGCGCGCTCACGCGCGGCGCGGTCGTCGTGATCGTCTCCGACGGGTGGGACCGCGGCGACCCGGCCCTCGTCGGCCGTGAGATGGCCCGGCTCTCCCGCGCCGCCTACGCGGTCGTCTGGGTCAACCCGCTGAAGGGCCACCCGGCCTACCAGCCGCTGGCCGGCGGTATGCAGGCGGCCCTCCCGTTCGTCGACCGCTTCCTCCCCGGCCACAACCTGGCGAGCCTCGAGGAGCTGGCGGACGTGCTGGCCGGGATCGAGCGGCGACACGCGGCCTGACGTGTTAGGTTCGCGCCTCCCGCGATCAGACGGAAAGGACTAGGGAGATGGGTGTGAACGTGAAGTCCGACGCGCTCCTGGAGCTCGTCGACGAGGGCGCCGCGGTCGAGCAGGTCGCCACCGGTTTCACCTTCACGGAGGGCCCGATCTGGAACCACGCCGAGCGCTTCCTCCTCTTCAGCGACATGCCCGGCAACGTCCGGCGGAAGTGGAGCGAGGCCGAGGGCGTCGTCGAGGTGATGCGGCCCTCCAACAAGTGCAACGGCATGACCTACGAGGCCGCCGGGACGCTGCTCGTCTGCGAGCACGCGACGAGCTTGCTCGTCCGCGAGCACCCCGACGGCACGCGCGAGACGGTCGCCTCGCACTTCGAGGGCAAGGAGCTGAACAGCCCCAACGACGTCACCGTCCACTCCGACGGCTCGATCTACTTCAGCGACCCGTGGTACGGGCGCATGCCGGTCTTCGGCGTCGAGCGCGAGCGCGACCTCGGCTTCCAGGGCGTCTACCGCATTCCGCCGGGAGGCGGTGACCCCGAGCTCGTCGTCGGTCGTGACGAGTACGAGCAGCCCAACGGGGTCTGCTTCTCCCCGGGCGAGTCGCAGCTCTACATCAACGACACCCCGGGGGCCTTCATCAAGATCTACGACGTCAACGCCGACGGCTCGCTCGCCAACGGGCGCATGTTCTTCGAGGGCATCGGCTCCGGTGTGATCGAGGAGGGCATCCCGGACGGGATGAAGTGCGACGAGCGCGGCAACATCTGGGTGACGGGCCCGGGCGGCATCTGGGTGATCAGCTCGGACGGCGAGCACCTGGGGACGATCGAGGTGCCCGAGAACACCGGCAACCTCACCTGGGGCGGCGACGACTGGCACACCCTCTTCATCCCGAGCTCGACCTCCCTGTACTCGATCCGCACCAAGGTCGGCCCGCGCCGCGAGCCGTACATGGGCTGAAAGGAGACGCGATGGGCGACACCGAGAAGCTTCAGATCGACCCGGGCCGCACCGCTCTGATCATCCAGGACATGCAGAACGACGTGATCATCGAGAACGGCGCCTTCGCCGACTCCGGCTCGCCGGGGCACGCGGTCGAGCAGGACGTGGTCGCGAACGTCCAGAAGCTCGCGGACGCGTGCCGGGCGAAGGGGATCCCGGTCATCCACGTCTGGTACATCGTCGAGGAGGGCGCTCCCGGCCTGAAGCAGAACGCGCCGCTCTTCCAGGGCGTCAAGGACTCGGGCGCGCTCGTCCGCGGCACCTGGGGCGCCGCTCCCGCCGACGGGCTCGAGCCGAAGGACGGCGACTTCGTCGTCGAGAAGACGCGCATGAGCGCCTGGCAGGGGACGAACCTCGAGAACCTCCTCCGCGGGCTCGACCGCGACACGATCATCGTCACGGGCGCCTGGACGAACATGTCCATCGAGCACACGGCCCGCACGGGCGCGGACAAGGGCTACTACATGATCGTCCCCGAGAACGCCTGCTCGACGATGAACGCCGACTGGCACAACGCCGCCGTCAACTTCGCGCTCCAGAACGTCTCGACCGTGACCACCTGCGGCGAGATCCACGAGGCGCTCGGGGCGTGATGGCGAGGGTCTCGGCGGCGCAGCCGCACAGGCTGGATGGGGAGTCAACCCCTCCTCGTAACGACGATGAGGACGCGGGCCGCGCTCTTCCGCGCGGCCGGCGTCCCGCTCGAGCTGCGCGAGATCGAGGTGGCCGAGCCGGGCGAGGGCCAGGTCCTCGTGCGCATGGCCGCCGTCGGAGTGTGCGGCAGCGACCTGCACGTGATCCGCGGCGAGTGGACACGGCCGGCGCCGATGATCCTCGGCCACGAGGGCTCGGGGGTCGTCGAGGCCGTCGGACCGGGCGTCGAGTCGCCCGCTCCCGGAGACCCGGTCGTCATCTCCTGGGCTCCGGCGTGCGGCGAGTGCGCGCCGTGTCTGGCCGGCCGGGAGACGGCGTGCCTGGCCCTGCGGGCCGCCATCCGGGCCGGGACGATGCTCGACGGCACGACGGGCCTGGAGGTGGACGGCGGGCCCGTCTACCGCATGACGACCGTCGGCGCGCTCGCCGAGCACGTGCTCGTTCCCGCGGCCACCGCGCTGCCCATTCCGGCCGACGTGCCGCTCGAGCAGGCTGCGCTGCTCGGCTGCGCGGCGCTCACCGGGGTCGGGGCGGTGCTCACCGGGAACCGGGTGGAGCCGGGCGCGAGCGTCCTCGTCGTCGGCGCCGGCGGCGTCGGGCAGTTCGTCGTCCAGGGCGCGCGGATCGCCGGCGCGGCGAGGATCGTGGCGGTCGACCACTTCCCCGGGCGGCGCGAGGCCGCGCTCGCCCTCGGCGCCCACGAGGCGTTCTCGCCCGACGAGTTCGCCGAGACGGACGCGTTCGACGTCACGTTCGACGCCGTCGGCCTTGCCGCCACCTCCGAGACCGCGCTCGCCGCTGCGAGGGGAGGAGGGACGGCGGTGCTCGTGGGCATGCCGCCTGGCGGCGCGCGGCTCGACCTCGACCCGCTCGCGTTCTCGAACTTCGAGAAGACGCTGACCGGCTCCGTGTACGGCTCGGAGACGCCGGCCCGTGCCCTGCCGCGCCTGCTCGACCTCGTGCGCGGCGGCCAGCTCGAGCTGGCCTCGCTCGTCGGCCCGCGCTTCCCGCTCGAGGCCGCGAACGAGGCGGTCGAGGCGAGCCTCGCCGGCGCGCCCGGGCGCGTTCTCGTCACCCCGTAGCGCGCGAGGACGGCCGATATGCTGACCCGCGTGGCGACCCTGCAGTCGAAGCCGCTGCCGCTGCGCGATCGCGACCTCCTGAGGACGCGCGCCTACGTGGACGGGAGCTGGGTCGACGGAGACTCCGGCGAGACGTTCCCGGTCCTCGACCCGGCCACGGGCGAGACGATCGCCGAGGTCCCGCGCCTGGGCGCCGCCGAGACCCGGCGGGCGATCGAGGCGGCCGAGCGCGCCCTGCCCGCGTGGCGCGCAAGGCCGGCCAAGGAGCGCGCCCGCGTCCTCCGCCGCATCGCCGACCTGATGCTGGAGAACGCCGACGACCTCGCGCTCCTCCTCACCGCCGAGCAGGGGAAGCCCCTGCCCGAGTCGCATGCGGAGATCGAGTACGCCGCCTCGTTCCTCGAGTGGTTCGGCGAGGAGGCGAAGCGCGTCTACGGCGACACGATCCCGCAGCCGACGCCGGACCGGCGCATCCTCGTCACGAAGCAGCCGGTGGGGGTCACGGGCGGGATCACGCCCTGGAACTTCCCTTCGGCCATGCCGACGCGCAAGGCGGCGCCGGCGCTGGCCGCGGGCTGCACGATGGTCCTGAAGCCGGCCGAGCAGACGCCGCTTTCGGCGCTCGCCGTGGCGGAGCTGGCCGACCGCGCGGGGCTTCCTCCCGGTGTGCTCTCCGTCGTCACCGGCGACGCGGTGGACGCGCCCGAGATCGGGCGCGAGCTCACCTCCAACCCCACCGTGCGCAAGCTCGGCTTCACCGGCTCCACGGAGGTCGGGAAGCTCCTCATGCGCCAGTGCGCGGACCAGGTGAAGAAGGTCTCCCTGGAGCTCGGCGGCAACGCGCCGTTCATCGTCTTCGACGACGCCGACCTGGAGGAGGCCGTCGCCGGCGCGCTCCTCTGCAAGTACCGCAACTCCGGTCAGACCTGCATCTCCGCGAACCGGATGCTCGTCCAGGAGGGGATCTACGACGCCTTCGTCGAGCGCTTCACGGGCGCCGTCGCCGGGCTGCGCGTCGGCTCGGGCCTCGAGGAGGGCGTGAACGTCGGCCCGCTGATCGACGCTCCCGGGCTCGAGAAGGTCGAGCGCCATGTCGCGGACGCCCGCGAGCGCGGCGCCGAGGTACTTCTGGGCGGCTCCCGGCACGAGCTGGGCCAGACCTTCTACCAGCCGTCCGTCCTCACCGGCGTGACGGCCGACATGGCCATGTCCTCGGAGGAGACGTTCGGGCCGGTCGCCGCGCTCGCGCGCTTCACGGCCGAGGACGAGGCGATCAGGATCGCCAACGACACGCCCTACGGGCTCGCCGCGTACTTCTTCAGCCGCGACGTCGGCCGTGTCTGGCGCGTCGCCGAGGGCCTCGAGTACGGCATCGTCGGCATCAACACCGGTTTCATCTCCACCGAGGTCGCGCCGTTCGGCGGCATGAAGGAGTCCGGGATCGGCCGTGAGGGCTCGAAGTACGGGATCGACGAGTGGGTCGAGCTCAAGTACCTCGCGCTCGGCGGGATCGGGGACGCGCCGTGATCGTCGAGCAGCGCGACTACCACGTCTACACCGGCAAGCTCCCGGAGCTCGTCCGCCTCTACGCCGAGGAGGGCATCGAGCTCCAGAAGTCCCACCTGGGGAACCTGATCGGCTGGTTCACCGTGGACGTCGGCGCGCTCTCCACGGTCGTCAGCCTCTGGGGCTATCCGGACGCCGGGGACCGCGAGGAGCGGCGGAAGAAGCTGCAGGCCGACCCGGCCTGGCAGGCGTTCCTGGCGAAGATCCAGCCGCTCATCCACACACAGGTCAACCGCATCCTCGTCCCCGTCGCGTTCTCGCCGATCCAGTGAAGCTCGCCGGGAAGGTCGCGCTCGTGACCGGGGCGTCGCAGGGAATCGGGCACGCGATCGCCCAGGGACTCGCCGCAGAAGGGGCGCGCATCGTGGTCGCCGACCTGCAGCGGGCCGACGAGGCCGCGGCCGGCTTCCCGGACGGCGTCGGGCTCACCGTCGACGTGTCGTCGGAGGACGACGTCGCGCGCATGGCCGAGGAGACCGTCGAGCGCTGCGGCGGCATCGACGTCCTCGTCAACAACGCCGGGCTGTACGCATCGCTCGCGATGCGGCCGTTCGACGAGATCCCGCTCGAGGAGTGGCGGCGCGTCATGGACGTGAACGTGGCGAGCATGTTCCTCGCCTGCCGCGCGGTCGTCCCGCGCATGCGCGAGCAGGGCGGCGGGAAGATCGTGAACATCTCCTCGGGGACGCCGTTCCGCGGCGTCCCGTTCCTGCTCCACTACGTCACGAGCAAGGGCGCGATCGTCGCCTTCACGCGCGCGCTCGCCAGGGAGCTCGGCAAGGACGGCGATCCTCGTCAACTGCGTGGCGCCGGGCTTCACGATGAGCGCCGGCGTCGAGGCGCACCCCGAAGTGGTGGAGAAGCTCCGCGACGTCTCCGTCGCCGCGCGCACGATCCAGCGCGACCAGGTTCCGGAGGACGTCGTCGGCGCAGCCGTGTTCCTGTGCGGGCCCGACTCGGACTTCGTCACCGGACAGACGATCGTGATCGACGGCGGCCAGTACTTCCACTAGCCATGTGGCTTTCGCTCTACGACGAGCCGGGCGGCGTCGAGACGGAAGCCGGGAACCGGGCGGTCTACGACCTCACACGCGACGAGGCCCACTTCGGCGCAGCGCGCGTCGAGGGCCGCGCGCTGCGCTTCGAGCTCGAGCACGGCGCGGGCCCGGGCGCGCTCCTCTCCGAGGCCGTCGAGCTCGACGCCGGTGCGGAGTGGCTGATGCGCTGCGACCGCGTCGACTTCCCGCCCGGCGGCATCGCGTACCGCCACACCCACCCGGGGCCGGGGATCCGCTGCCTCCTCGCGGGCCGGATCCGCATCGAGAGCGCCGGCAGGACGCACGAGTACGGGCCGCTGGAGCCGTGGTTCGAGAGTGGGCCGGAGCCCGTTCTCGCAACGACCTCCGAGACCGAGCCCTCCGCGTTCGTGCGCGTCATGCTGCTCCCGCTGGAGTGGGAGGGCCGGCGGACGATCAGCTACGTCGACCCCGCCGACGCCGAGAGGCCCAAGACGCAGCGCGCGACCGTCTACTTCGACGAGCCCGTCGAGCCGTGACGCGCAGCGGCGGCCGGATCCTCGTCGACCAGCTCGAGCTGAACGGCGTCGGGCTCGTCTCCTGCGTCCCCGGCGAGAGCTACCTGCCCGTCCTCGACGCGCTCTACGACTCGCCCATCCGGCTGATCTCGTGCAGGCACGAGGGCGCCGCCGCCAACATGGCGGAGGCCTGCGGAAAGCTGACCGGTCGGCCCGGCGTGTGCATCGTCACCCGCGGCCCCGGCGCCACGCACGCGAGCGTCGGCGTCCACACGGCAGCCCAGGACTCGACGCCGCTCCTGCTCCTCGTCGGCCAGGTTCCCCGGGAGATGCTCGGCCGCGAGGCCTTCCAGGAGATGGACTACCAGGCGGTCTTCGGCTCCGTGGCGAAGTGGGTCGGTCAGGCGGACGAGGCCGAGCGGATCCCCGAGCTCGTTTCCCGCGCGTTCGCCGCGATGCTCTCGGGCCGCCCGGGACCGGCCGTGCTGGCGCTGCCGGAGGACGTGCTCTTCGAGGAGGCCGACGTCGCCGACGCGGCGCCCGTCTCCCCGCCGCGCCCGCAGCCGCCTGACCGCGACCTCGCGCGCCTGCAGGAGCTCCTCGCGGGTGCGGAGCGGCCGCTGGTCGTCGTCGGCGAGGGCGGCTGGAGCGCGCAGGCGGGGGAGGACGTGCTCGCCTTCTGCGAGGCCAGTGCGTTGCCCGTCGCCGCCTCGTTCCGCTGCCAGGACTACGTGGACAACCACTCGCCCGTCTACGCGGGCCACCTGACGATCGGCCTCGACCCCGCGCTCGCCCGCCGGGTGGAGGAGGCCGACCTCCTCGTCGCCGTCGGCGGCCGCCTGGGGGACATCGCCACCCGCGGCTACACGCTCCTCGACGTCCCGAAGCCGCGGCAGACACTCGTCCACGCCCATCCGGACCCCGCGGAGCTCGGCGCCGTCTACGAGCCCGAGCTCGCGATCGTCTCCGGCCTGCCGGAGCTCGCCGCCGCGCTGCGGGCGCTCGACCCCGTCGAGCCGCGCTGGCAGGCCTGGACGGAGTCCGCCCGCGCGGACTACCTCGCGAACCTCGAGCACCGACCCCAGCCGGGCGACCTCGACCTCGGCGAGTTCATGGCCGTGCTGCGCCGGCGCCTCCCCGCCGACGCGGTGATCACCTCCGGCGCCGGGAACTTCACCGTCTGGGCGCACCGTTTCTACGAGTTCTCGACCTACCCGAGCCAGCTCGCGCCCCGGAGCGGGGCGATGGCCTACGGGATCCCCGCAGCCCTGGCCGCCAAGGCGCTCCATCCCGAGCGGGTCGTCGTCTGCATCGCCGGCGACGGCGACTTCATGATGAGCGGCCTCGAGCTCGCGACGGCCGTCCAGTACCAACTTCCGATCGTGATTTTCGTCGTCAACAACCGGATGTACGGCACGATCCGGATGCACCAGGAGCGGCACTTCCCGGGCCGCGTCGTGGGGACCGATCTCGTGAATCCACACTTCGCGGCCTACGCGGCCGCGTTCGGCGCGTACGGCGAGGTCGTCACGCGGACCGAGGACCTCGAGGCGGCGGTCGAGCGGGCGCTCGGCGCCGGCCGGCCGGCGGTCGTCGAGCTGGTGGTCGACCAGGAGGGGATCTCTCCGAGGGCCACCATCAGCGAGATCCGGGACGCCGCCCGGTGACGAGCCGCGAGGAGTTCCGGGTCTCCGGGCTCGCGGAGCCAATCAGCCACTACACCGACGCCGTGCGCGCGGGGAACCTGATCTTCGTGTCCGGTGTCGTGCCCGTGGACGACGACGGAGGCCTGGTCGGCGGCGGCGACGTCGTCGCGCAGGCCCGCCAGGTGTTCGCGAACATGGGCCGCGTCCTCGCCGCCGCCGGGGCCGGGTTCGACGACGTCGTGAAAGTGACGGTCTTTCTCACAGACGTCGACGACCGGCCCGCGATCAACCCCGTGCGGCAGGAAATCTTTGGCACGGCCCGCCCCGCGAGCACCCTGGTCGAGGTCAGTCGCCTGGCCATTCCGGGCGCGAAGATCGAGGTCGAAGCGGTCGCCGTCCTGCCGGAGCCGGTGCGCCCGGACGGCCCTAGCCCTGTTGAAACCGAGGCCTGAAGGGTGGTACGGTCGCGCCGATGCGGACTTTAGCCTGTGAGATGCATGCTTTGGCTTCTACGCAGCAGGACTGGGTAACGGGGTCGTGAACGCAGCCAGTCTCGAGCGGCCGCTGCAGATCGCAGCGAAAGTGGTTGCGTTCGGCTTGATCGGCCTCGCGATCCTCTGGGTCCTCTTCTTCGCGGACAACACGAACTTCGGGCCGGCGATCGACGACCCGAGGAACTTCACGGTCACGCTCTTGAACGCTCTGACGTTCGCGGGGCTCCTGTTCATCGTCGCCAGCGGCTTCTCCCTCATCTTCGGGCTCATGCGGGTCGTCAACATGGCCCACGGCTCCTTCTACCTGCTCGGCGGCTACATCGCGTACGACCTCCAGCAGAATATGACGGGCTCGGGCTTCACCATCCCCGGCACCGAGGTGACCACGCTCGAGTGGGTGCTGCCGGCCCTCGCCGCGGCGGCGTGCATCGCCGCTCTCGGGCTCGTGATCCAGCAGGTCTTTCTCCGCTGGAACCAGGGGCAGGAGCTCCGCCAGGCGCTGATCACGATCGCGATCTCGGTGATCATCGCCGACCAGGTCATCGCCCACTTCCACGAGGGCATCGCCGTCACGATCACCTGGCCCGGCTGGACGAACCGGCTCGTCGACCTGCAGGTCTTCGACCTCCAGTACTCGCTGGCGAGGCTCGGGCTCCTCGGGATCGGGATCATCGTCGGCGTCCTGCTCTGGCTCTGGCTCTACCGGACGCGGATGGGGATGGTGATTCGCGCCGGCGTGGACGACCAGCACATGACGTCGGCCCTCGGCGTGAACATCCAGCTCGTCTTCGCCATCGGCTTCGTCGTCGGCTCGGCGCTCGCGGCCTTCGGAGGCGCGGTCGGCGGCTCCCAGGGCGGCATCGCCAGCGGCCAGGACGGCCAGTGGCTCCTCAACTCGCTGATCGTCGTGATCATCGGCGGCATGGGCTCCCTCGTCGGGGCCGCCGCCGGCTCGCTGCTCTACGGGCTCGTCTTCTCCTTCTCCGCGGTCTACCTACCGCAGGGCAGCACCGAGTACGCGATCGTCCTGACGTTCTTGCTCCTGGCGCTCGTCCTCGCGTTCCGGCCGCAGGGGCTGTTCGGGAAGGTGGGCTGATTCCTCCGCAGGCCCGCAAAGCCGAGGCCGGCGCATGATGACGCCGGCTGCAAAGCGCACCGCCGAGCGGGTGATCGGCGTCGTCGCGCTCCTGCTCGCCGCGCTCGGGCCGCTGATCTTCTCCGACTACTGGGTGAGCTTCATCCTCACGCAGACGTTCCTGATTGGGATCGCGGCCGCCAGCCTGATCTTCCTGTCGGCCTACGGCGGCATGGTCTCGCTCGCCCAGGGGTCGCTGGCCGGCGTCGCGGGCTTCGCGCTCGGGAACATGGTCACCCGGGCCGAGTCGAAAGGCCTGAACCTCGGCTGGGACCCGTGGCTCTCCGTGCTGCTCGCGATCCTGATCACGGTCGCGATCGGCCTGCATCTTCGGCGCTCTCGCCTCGCGGTCGACCGGGATCTACTTCCTCATGATCACGCTGACCCTCGGCGTGCTCGTCTACTACTTCTTCGGCCAGGTCACCGAGGTCTCGGGCTTCTCCGGAATCTCCGGGATCGCACGCTACGCGCCCGACCTCGTCGGCGGCGGCACCGACCCGGACCGCCTCTACTACGCGGCGCTGATCATCGCGGCGCTCGTCTACGTCCTGATCCGCTTCATCCTGCGCACGCCGTTCGGCTACGCGCTCCAAGGCGTCCGCGACGACCCGGTTCGCATGGCCTCGCTCGGCTACAACGTGACGCTCCACCGCACCCTCGCGTTCGGGCTCGGAGCCTTCATCGCCGCGCTCTCGGGCGTTCTCTACGTCTGGTGGAACGGCCAGATCGACCCGGCCAGCATCAACCTCCAGAACACGGTCGACCTGCTGATCATCGCCGTGATCGGCGGCCTCGCCCGGATCGAGGGCGCCTGGCTCGGCGCCTTCGCATTCATCGTCATCAACAACTACGTCCGGGACGTGTCGGTACCGATCCTGGGCGGCAGCTTCAACACTGTCATCGGCTTCATCTTCCTCGCCATCGTCCTCGTCTCGCCCGACGGCCTCATGGGCATCTGGGAACGCGTGACGACCGGGCGCCGCCGGCCAGCTTTCGGCGCCACGATCGAGCCCGCGGCGGCCACGTCGGGAGGGACGGCGCGAGGGACCAGTGGCCAGGTCGCAGGACACGGTACGACGGAACCCCCCGAAGAAGGAGGAGGCAAGTGAGAGAGCACTTCCGACAGTCGCGGCTCCTCGCCGTGCTCGCATTGCTCCTGGCCGCGCTGGCGTTGGTCGCGGTCGGGTGCGGTGGTGACGACGACGATGATGCCGCCGACACGACGGCGGATACCACCGGCGGGACGGACACCGGTGGCGCATCCGAGACGGGCGCGGTCAAGGTCGCGATCATGACCGACTGCGAGGGAGCGTTCGGCTTCGGCTACGAGCTCGACATCGGCGGCGCGAACGCCGCGATGGTCGAGTACGCCGGGGCGACGGCGAACGATCCGGAGAAGCCCTCCGCCGGCATCACCGGCGGCTCGGCGGGTGGCAGGGACATCGAGATCGTGGGCTACGGCTGCGGCGACGACACCGCCGACACGGCGCTCGTCGAGACCCGCCGCCTGATGGAGGAGCTCGACGCCGACATCATGATCGGCCCGCTGTCCGGTGACGAGGCGGTCGCGGTGGCGAACTACGCGGTCGACCATCCGGACCAGCTGTTCATCATCGGGACGGCGGGGTCGCAGGATCCGACCCTCCAGATCGCTCCGCCCAACGTGTTCCGCTACCACGGCGACGGCGCGCAATGGAACGCCGGCCTCGGCGAGATCGTCTACAAGAAGCTCGGCTGGCGCACCGCGGCGATCATCATGGACGACTACAGCTTCGGCTGGACGTCCGGCGCGGGCATCATCGCCGACTTCTGCGGCGTCGGCGGCGAGATCACCTCGCGCGTCTTCCCGCCGCTCGGCACCACCGACTACTCGTCGTTCGTCCAGCAGCTGCCGCCGCCGGACGAGGTCGACGGCTACTTCTGGGTCGTCGGCGGGACGGGCACGGGCGCCGCGCTGCAGGCGTTCGAGCAGCAGTACGGGAAGCTGAACGCCGACCAGCACGCCGGGAACCTGTTCTTCGCGTTCCTCGGCAACTTCGAGTCGGTCGCTCCTCGCCTCGTCGGCTCCTACGTCGGCGGCTTCGGCACGGGGCCGGGCCTCCAGACGGAGCAGGCGCTGGCGTACGAGGAGGTCATGACCGGCGTGTATCCGGAGCTGCCCGCAGCGGACGGCTTCGTCTACAACTACTTCAACGCAGCCTGGGCGATGATCCAGGGCCTCGAGGCATCCGGCGGCGACCTGGCGACGCTTGCCGACAACATGCCTCCGGAGCTCCTGTCCGGCTACGAGGTCACGGACTCCGACAACGAGGTCGCCGACCTCGGGCGGGATCGTCGTGCTCGACGACAACCGCCAGGCGGTTCAGGACCAGTACCCGCTGCAGATCGTCGAGGGCGAGGACGGCAATCCGGCGACTGTGGTCGTCGGCATGGTGCCGAACGTCGATCAGACCTTCGGCGGCCTCTTCACCTCCGACAGCCCGCCCCCGGGTCGCGACCAGCCTCCGTGCGAGGACGTCGACCTCCCGTGGGAGAACAACATCCGCGTCGTCACCGACGGCGAGATCACGGAAGAGCTGATCGAATAGGAACGAGCTAGTCCAGAAGCAACGGGCGCCGGCCGCACGCATGCGGCCGGCGCCCAGCCCTTCAAGAGATGACCGAGACAGCACCAGAGACCACAGAGACCGCGGCCGCCGAGACCGTCCTGCGCCTCCGCGGCGTGAGCAAGCGCTTCGGCGGCGTCCGGGCCGTCGAGGAGGTCGACCTGGACGTCTTCGCCGGCGAGCGGCGTGCCGTCCTCGGCCCGAACGGGGCCGGGAAGACCACGCTCTTCAACCTCGTCGCCGGCGACTTCAGGCCGTCGGCGGGCACGATCGAGATCCTCGGCGAGGACATGACCAACCAGCCCGCCCGCCGCCGCACAGGCCTCGGGCTCTCGCGCACGTACCAGAAGTCGCGGCTCTTCCTCGGCCTCACCGTCGAGGACAACCTCTACCTGGCGATCATCGGCCGCGAAGGAGGCCGCCTGCGGTCGATCCCGTCCCGCAAGGACGCCGAGTTCCGCGAGCGGGCTCGCGAGATGGCCGAGAAGGTCTGGCTGGGGCGCCAGCTGAAGACGCGCGTCAGGTCGCTCTCCCACGGCGAGCAGCGGCAGCTCGAGCTCGGCCTCGCCCGGGTGACGAACCCCGAAGTGATGATGCTGGACGAGCCGGCCTCCGGCCTCTCGCGCGGCGAGCGCGAGCAGCTCACCCAGCTCCTCATCGCCCTCGATCCCGCCGTGACGCTGATCCTCATCGAGCACGACATGGACGTGGCGCTGAACGTCGCCCGACGGGTGACGATGATGCACGACGGCAAGGTCATCGTCGAGGGCACGCCGGCCGAGATCCGCAAGAACGACCTCGTCCACGACCTCTACCTCGGAAGGGCCCACCGTGGCGACGACTGAGCCGCTCCTCAAGGTCAGCGGCCTCAACGCCTACTACGGCCAGGCGCACGTCCTCGAGGACGTCAGCTTCGAGGTCGGCTCGGAGCCGCTGGCGGTCGTCGGCCGCAACGGGATGGGCAAGACGACGCTCTGCAACGCGATCGTCGGCATGCCGCCTGCCCACGTCACCGGCTCAATCACGTTCCAGGGCAAGGAGCTCGTCGGCCTTGCCTCCTACAAGATCACGAACCGGGGGATCGGCTACGTGCCGCAGGGCCGCCGGCTCTTCAAGTCGCTCTCGACCGACGAGCACCTGCGCATGGTCGGCTCCCGTGACGGGCGCTGGACGGTCGCCAAGGTCTACGAGCTCTTCCCGCGCCTGGCCGAGCGCAAGAAGGTCGCGGGCACGCAGCTCTCGGGCGGCGAGCAGCAGATGCTGGCCATCGGCCGCGCGTTGCTCCTGAACCCCAAGCTCCTCATCATGGACGAGCCATCCGAGGGCCTGGCGCCGACCATCGTCGAGAACCTGATCGGGACCTGCAACTCGCTCGTCCTCGAGGGGATGGGCCTGCTCCTGATCGAGCAGAACCTCGGCGTCGCCACCTCCGTCTGCAACCGTCAGCTGATCATGGTCGGCGGTCACATCGAGGCCGAGACCACCGCCGAGCGTCTCGCCAACGACCCCGAAGAACAGCGCCGCTGGCTCGGGGTCGAGCCGCTCGAGTCGCGGGCCGAGTCCTCAGTCCTAGTCCTAGTCTCTCGGCGCGTACGTGTTCACGACGATGCCGCTGGCGAAGCGGGTCGTGTCCACGAGCGTCAGGTGCGTGACCTCGATGCCGTCGATCAGCCGCTGGCCGCTTCCCGCGAGGACGGGGAAGATCCAGAGGTGGAGCTCGTCCAGGAGGCCGTGCGCGAGCAGCGTGCGGTCGAGCTCGCCGGTGCCGAACTTGAGCAGATCCTCGCCCGGCTGCTCCTTGAGCGCCGCGACTCCCTCGGCAGCGTCGCCCTCGATGACCGTTGCGTTCCAGGTGGCGTCGCGGAGCGTCCGCGAGGCGACGTGCTTGGGCATCTCGTTGATCCGGTCGGTGTAGGCATCGCCGCTCCGCTGCGGCCACGCCTGCGCGAAGCTCTCGTACGTCGCGCGGCCGAGAAGGAGCGCGTCCGCCGCGAAGAGCAGCTTGCTCGCGTAGGCGAGGTGCTCCTCGTCCCAGTAGGGCGGGCTCCACTCCTGGGGCGACTCGATCACGCCGTCCAGGGTCACGAAGGTCGATTCGACGAGCTTTCTCATCGGGCATCTCCTTGGTTAGCGGCGGAGAGCCGCTCGAATGCGGCCTCGCGCACGGTCTCCGAAGAGATGCGAGCGAGGATTTGATCGGGCGCCGTTGTCGCGTTCATCGCCGTCCTTCCATTCTTGCGTTCCGGAGGGTACGACCGGCGGGCTTCGGAGAACTCATCGGCGGCTACCCATCTTGGGCGTTGCGGCTAGCTCCTTCGTGGAAGCACCGCGGCCGGCGGTCAGTCGGCCGGCTGCTGCGCGCCGTTGCCTGGCCGCCTTGCGTCCGCCTCGAAGATCCCCGTCTGGTAGGCAAGCACGACCGCCTGGACGCGGTCGCGGAGGTTGAGCTTCTGGAGGATGTGCGTGACGTGCGTCTTGACGGTCGTCTCGCTGATGTAGAGCTCCTGCGCGATCTCCCCGTTGGAGAGGCCGCGGGCCATCGAGCGGAAGACCTCTCGTTCGCGCTCGCTGAGATCGTCGAGCTCCTGCGGAGGCGAGGGACGAGGCATGCGGGCGAACTTCTGGATCACCCGTTTCGTGATCGTGGGCGAGAGGAGGGCGTCGCCGGCGGCGACCGTGCGGATCGCGGCGATCAGCTGCTCGGGAGAGTCGTCCTTGAGGACGAAACCGCTTGCGCCGGCTCTCAACGCCTCGTAGACGTACTCGTCCAGGTCGAATGTCGTCAGGATCAGGATCCGGGCGGTGTCGTCGGCCGCGAGAATGCGTCGAGTCGCCTGGAGCCCGTCGAGCTCGGGCATGCGGATGTCCATCAGGACGACCGTGGGGTCGAAGCGCGCCGCCTTGTTCACCGCCTCGAGCCCGTTGCTCGCCTCGGCGACCACTTCGATGTCCTCCTCGCCCGCGAGCAGCATGCGAAACCCGGCGCGGACCATCGATTGGTCGTCGGCGACGAGGACGCGGATCATCGTGATTCGTCGCTGAGCGGGAGGCGTGTGCTGAGGACGAAGCCGCCTCCGGTTGCCCTTCCCGCGGTCATGTCGCCACCGTAGATCTTGACGCGCTCGCGGACGCCGACGAGCCCGTGCCCGAGGCCGTCGCTCGTCGCGCTGCCCCGGCCGTTGTCGCGCACCTCGATCTCCAGCTGGTCCGGGCTGTAGCGGACGGTCACGTCCGCGTCGCTGGCGCGCGCGTGCTTGAGAGCGTTCGTCAGGCCCTCCTGAACGATGCGATAGGCAGAGAGGTCGATCCCTCGCGGGAGCGGGACGGGCTCGCCGTCGACATGCAGCTCGACGGGCAGTCCGGCACGGCCGATCTCGTCCAGTAACGAGTCGAGCCCATCGAGGCCGGGCTGGGGCACGAGCTCGGCTTCGTCTCCGTCGCGGCGCATGGCGGCCAGGAGGCGGCGCATTTCGGTAAGCGCCGTTCGCCCCGCCCGCTCGACGCCCCTGAGCGCGTCGCGGTCCTCGGCCAGCGCATCGGGGAGCTTGTGCCTGACCGCGCCGACCTGGAGCACCATCACGCTGACCGCGTGAGCGACGATGTCGTGGAGCTCGCGCGCGATCCGCGCGCGCTCCTCTGCCACTGCGACGCGTGCGGCAGCCTCGCGCTCGCGCTCGGCCCGAACTGCCCGCTCTTCCGCCGCTTCGGCCCGCTCGGCACGCTCACGCAGGGCCCAGCCCGCGACCCACGCGACGACGAACCGGAGGGGAATGAAGACGAGGTCGCTGGCCGACTGTGTGCCGGGGATGTTGTACACCACGATCACGATCCCGACGAGAACGATGATCAGGCCCGCACCCGCCTTCAAGGGATCTCGCAGGTTCCCGAGCAAGAACGCACTTGCCAGCCCGACGACGCCGAGGCTGCCGATGAACGCGATCAGCAGTCCGTCGCCGAACGAGATCGCCACGGCCAGGAGCCAATAGGCAGCCGGGGCGGCAAACGGAAAGCGCCGACGGGCGAAAAGCGGAAGTACGAGAACGGCCACCGTCGGTATGGCGATCCACAGCGACGTGGTCGGCGCACCGGGCAGGTTGCGTCCGACGACGAGCTCGATCATGCCCGCGATCGCCAGGAACGCGATCAGCAGCTCGAACCAGTACTCACGGGCGACGTTTCTTACCTGGCTCACGGGTTGAAGGTAATACACGGTCGCATTCGCCGCCTCCTACTCGAGTAGGAGCGGGAATCGTCGGGTCGTCTGAGCTCGGTTCCGGCCTTCCGACGACGCGCCGCGCACGACCGCCTCCTAGCGTCGAGGTGTGCAATCGACCGACTACAGGAGGATGGAAATGAGCGTCTCGCTCCCACTCACAGCCACCGCTCGTGCTGGGGTCGCCGTCTCGAGCGTCGAGATTCCGCAGCTGCGGCTGCGTGGCATCTTCGCCGTCTGGGCGGCCGCCGCGCTACCGATGGCTGCGCTCGCCTGGCTCGTCGCGCCCGCGCTCGCCGACCGGTTCGCCGGCGACGGCCACGTGCCGATGGCGAAGGCGCTGATCGTGTCCCTCGCGATCGGCATGGTCTGGCAGTTCGTGCTCGTTGCGACCCTCGTCGGTCGCGAGCAGCGGACCCTCCGCTGGTCGACGGTCCGCGAGGCGCTCTGGCTCCGCTCTCCGCGGAGCCCGCGCAGCGGCCGCATCGGCGGTCGAGTGTGGCTGGTCGTGATCCCGCTAATCGTCGCGTTCACCGCGGTGCAGGAGCTGGTCGCGATCGTGGCGGCGCCCGAGAACCGGGACTTCGCCACGCTCCTCGAGTCGGACGCCGGCAAGGCGTTCCTGGACGGGGCCTTCGGCTGGTACGGCCTCATCCTCGTGATGTTTCTCTTCAACACCGTGCTCGGCGAGGAGCTCCTGTTCCGCGGGTTTCTCCTTCCGCGCATGAACGGCGTCTTCGGGCGCGGCGACTGGGTGGCGAACGGCCTCCTCTTTGCCGGCTACCACCTGCACGTGCCGTGGGCGATCCCGGGGACGCTCCTCGAGATGTTCACCACCGCGTACCCGACGAAGAGGTATCGGAGCGCCTGGATCGGGATCGCGGTGCACAGCGCCCAGAGCGTGTTCCTTGGGATCTTCATCCTCACGCTCGTCGTCTGAAACACCCACGCTCTGACCACCCAAGTCCTGTGGGCTCTCGAGCTCGCAGGACTTGGCGCTTCGTAATCTCCACCCCGACTAGGCTCCGGCTCGTGATCGACGACGCTGATGTGAAGCAAGTAGCAGTCGCCGCGCAGAACCTGGCGCCCGCAGCATCCGGGACCATCGAAGAGGACTTCGTCATGAACCTCCTCGAGACGGTGCTCGACTATCAGATGCACACGACCACGGTCGTGAGGGCGCTCGAGTTCTTTCGTGCGAACCGGTGGATCGACGTGCGAACTCTGGACGATCTCGATGCGACGTTGTCCAGCTTCGCGGACGACCAGCCGGGGAACACGGCGCTTGCAGGCTACCTGTGGGGCAACCGCCACTGGAGGCGGGCACACGAACTTCGTGGGCTCGCCCGCTACTTCCGCAGCATCGGCGTCGTCGACCAGCCGACTCTGAAGGAGTGGGCGCATCGGAGCGAGTTCCGGCGCGACTTCGAAGGCCGCGTCAAGGGCCTGGGGCGGGCGGTCTATCAGTCGCTCGTGATGCGTCAAGGCGTGGACACGGTGAAGCCGGATGTGCATGTGCGTCGCTTCGCCGACGCGGCCGTCGGCCGGCGCCTCAGTGATGCCGATGTCGTCGAGGTGGTCACGCGAGCGGCTCGGGAGCTCGGGATGAAGGCTTACGAGCTCGACTGGCGTATATGGGAGGCATCCCGCGGCGGCACGGCAGCTCCGACCTCGCCCTGAGACCGGGGTAGGGCGTGGCGTTCGACGTCTTGTCCGTGCTCGAACCGAGCAGTATTCTCTGGTGACGGTCGTTGCTAGAAGGAAGGACCGGAGCGTGAGTCAGTCAGTCGAAGTATCTGAGAGTGCCGCTCAGGTCAGCGGCAACGGCGAGGACACCTCGGGCGACGGCAGGACGCGCCACCCGCCCTCCACGAGCGCGATCCTGTTCAACGAGCTCGTTCTCGCACACTTCCGCTGGTTCACGTTGTCGGGGCGCTTCGGCGAGTTCGGCGGCCTCCCGGCTGGGCTCGCCCCCGCGGGGTGGCCTCCCAAACAGGAGCCAACTCCGGAGGAGCGGAAGGAGGCGGAAGACCGCTACTACGAGAAGCTCGAGCAGTTCACCGACTCCGAGGGGGAGATCATCGCCGCCTACTGGTCTGTCAAGGTTCCGTCTGGGATCGTGATGACCATCCGGCCCCGCGGTCGGGTCCTCAAGTTCTTCCGCGGGCCGGACCATCTCGCTGCATAGGGCGACGACGTGGCTCACGGGCTCGGACTCCCGGGTCGCCGAGCTCCTTCATCACTGCGACACGCTCGGCAACAAGGCCGCGCACATCCTCACTCGCACGCCCAAGCGCGTCGCGATGACGTGGATCTTCTCGACTGAGAGCTACCTGCTCGGTGTCATCGAGGGGCGTTCCTGCGGGCCGATCGCTCCTCCGAGCCAGACGAACGGCAGCCCCGAGCCCGAGACAGCAGCCGGTCGGAAATCCGCCAGCGAGGTGGTCGCAATGTCGGTCGCCGACGGCACGCCGCCGGCGGGCCTGGCTACAGAATTGACGGCGGAGGCGCCGGACGCGGACTTCATTGCCCGCGGGCGCTCCGAGATCATTGAGATCGAGAAGTACTACGACCGCGCCGCCACGAACGCCGCGCGCTTCCTCTACTTCTGGGGCATGCTTTGCGGCGCTGTCATAGCCGGCGTGGTCGCCGTAATCATTGCTTTGGTCGCCGACGCCAGCTTCCACGTGATCGAGCTCGCCCCGACCTCGACCGCGCGCTTCTTCTTCGCCTGCTACGCGGCCGGTGCGTTAGGTGCGATCGTCAGCGTTCTCACGCGGATGCGCAGCGACCGGTTCGCGCTCGACTACGAGGTTGGGCGTATGCCGGCTTTCTGGCTGGGCTCATTCCGCCCTTTCATCGGTGCGATCTTCGGCCTCGTCGTCTACTTCGCGCTTCAGAGTCAGCTTCTCCAGCTCCAGCAGCCCGAGGAGGACAAGGCGTTCTTCTTCTTTACGTTCCTCGCCTTCGCCGCTGGCTTCAGCGAGCGACTGACGCACGTGATCCTCGGAGGTGCGGAGCGAACGGTGGCTGGAACACTGGAGCAGGCAGACAAGGCGCTCGGTGAGGAATCGACGACTGAACAGGTGAGCGCAGACGGGACCAGAACCCGCGTCACGACTCGCAAGAAGTCGGATCCACACTCCTGACGCCGGTCTCATCGGTGCAAGCTCGGCGGCGCGCGCGCCGGTGGGGCTCACGACGCAGAGGAAGCGGGCGACCGGGGGAGCCGAGCGGCCACGATCCACGGGCCTCACTCGTCCCCGCCGGGAACGGCTACGCGCCGGGCGGCAGCTTGGCGATGATCGCCTTGAGCTGCCGCAGGATGTCCGCCTCCTCGTGCCCGAAGTCTTCGAGATAGGCGGTCAGCGCGGAGCGCACCAGGCGGAGCTCCTCGTCTGTCAGCTCGAGCGTAGGCATCGGCCCCATACCCTACGCCACTGGCCCGCCACGCGAGTAGCAAAGCGGAAGGAAGACGTTGGCCCACCGTGCCCCAGCGGACTTGGCGGAGTAGCTCTCAGCCCGCAAGCCGTCTGTCGGACTCGAACGGACGACCCCCTCCTTACCATGGAGGTTCCGCGGTCGGGTCCCCGGTGTCGGCGACGGGCGCGAAGTGGCTTGGCGCCTAGCGTTGCGCGGGTCACCCCCGGGGCTGCCCCGCATGGCTCCGTGAGGTCGTTTCGGGGGTGGGCACGGATTGGGCTCCTTAGGACCGCGCGTTTCTCATGGGCCGCTTCGCGGCGCTCCCGATCAGGGAGCGAGGAGGACGAGCAGGACGGACGCGGCTCCCACCACGATCCCGACCGCGGCGAGCGCCAGCACGAAACCCTCGCCGGTGTGCGGTTCCCGGACTTCCCGCAGCGCCGCCTGCAACTCCCGGTAGTGCACGATCCCGTACACCATGGCCGCCAGACCGGAGGCCGTCAGCAGGGTTCCCAGTGCGATATACGGCCAGTTCGTGCCGCCGACGACCTCGGGCAGGACACGCCCGACTGCGAATCCCGCCGCGATCCCGGCCAAACCGGTACGCCACCACGCGAGATACGTGCGCTCGTGCGCGAGCTGCGTCCGGTGAACTTCGCCGCTCGCCATCTCAGGGGACCTAGCATAAGCGTGTCGAGCGCCAGCTCCGCAGGCGGGCCGCCTGCGGCCGTGTCTCCGCGCTCTGCCCATTTGAACGCCGCGCGGCCGCCCGTGCTGACGCTCTAGCCGAGTGGCGCTACTCGTTCCGCGCGCTGTTCGACCGTCGCTTGCTCGTAGTCAAAGACAGCGAGCCTCTCGACGACGACGAAGCCGCCGTCTTCGCTGATGACTCGAGCGATCTCCGGAATCACGTGACCGGGCTTGAGGACAAACCATGTCGGGTTGGAGCGGATGCGCTTGTACTCCTCCAGGCTCAGCGCGACCGCGCTCATGCAGTTCTCGTAGCCGCACTCGCACACGAAGATCGCAACGTCGAGGTTGGCGCCGTCTCGGATGCGGTCGTTGACCTCACGAAACAGCGTCTGATGGTGCTCTAGATGCTTGCGAGACTCAGTCACGACGCTCGTCCTGCACGATCTGCGAGTGACCTGCCGGTGGAAGGCCGAACCTACCACCAGCTGGGGGGCGTCTTCGCGAGGGACAGGGGTATCTATCGGGGTATTCTGGGAATAGCGCTAGGCGTGGCCACGAGCCACGGTTTACCCTCGACAAGCAGATACGGGCGCCGACACTTCGCTCCATCCCCGGAATGTGCGTGACCCCCGCGTGTTCCCGTGCTTAGCCCCGGTTGGCCGCAAGCCGGTGAGCGGTACTAGAGCAAGCGGGCCGGAGCGGCGCCCGCGGTTTCGGCCCGCGAGAGCACTGCATATCTCCCGCGCGCGAATCCGGTGGCCGAACGTGCGGGAGAGAGTCCGCAACCCGTTCAACTGGGTCTGTAACTGCGCCCCAACCTGCTGGTGCAACACGACACGGTGGGGGTATTGGCTCATGTACTACATCCCGCCGCGCTTCCACCGCTTCCCGCCGAAACCTTAGAGCCATCCTCACGCTGTTTCGTGCAGTGAGCCGAGGCCGAGGTAGGGAGCGAAGCCCTCTGTCGGACTCGAACCGGCGACCCCTCCTTACCATTTTGGGGTCGCGGCACGCGCTGATCCGCATGCCTTGACGATGCCTCTCGGGGTGACGGCGATTCCCTGATCGTCATCTGCCAGTGTGCGGTGGCGCGGCGGGTAGTTGCACCGTGACGCGGAGCCCGCCAGCGGCCCGGGGGGTGAGGGTGAGGGTTCCGTCGTGTGCCTGGGTGATGCTCTTGACGATTGCCAGGCCGAGGCCGACACCTGCGTGGTCGGTGCGTATGCGTTCGGTGCCGCGAAGAAACGGCTCGGCAAGCTTGGAAACCAACTGTGGGGTGAGCTTCTCGCCGGTGTTCTCGACGGTGAGCACCGCACTCTTGGGCTGAACGCTGGTCGTGACCCATACGGTGCCCTGTTCAGGCAGGTTGTGGACGATTGCGTTGTGCACGAGGTTCGTGCTCAACTGCAGTAGGAGCGCGTGCGAGCCGATGGTGGGGGTCATGTCGCCGGAGGTTTCGATGGTGAGGCCGCGTTTCTCTGCGAGGGGGAGGAGCGTTTCAGTGGCTTCTTCCGCTATGAGGGACAGGTCGACGTGTTCTTGGGTGAAGGACCGTTGGTCGGCGCGGCTGAGCAGCAGCAATGCTTCGGTGAGGTCGATCGCTCGGGTGTTGACGGCGTGTAGGCGGTCGACGAGCTCGCCGTTGTCGCGGCTCGGATCGTTGCGGGCCACGTCGAGAAGTGTCTGCGTGATCGCCAGTGGGGTGCGCAGTTCGTGGGAGGCATTGGCTGCGAATCTCTGCTGTTCGGCGATGTGTGCTTCGAGCCGGGCGAGCATGGTGTCGAAGGCATCGGCGAGTTCGCGGAACTCGTCTCTGCGGCCCGGAAGCCGGATTCGATGGGAGAGCGATCCGGTCGCTGCCATGCGTGTGGCATCTGTGATGCGAGTCAGGGGGGCGAGCATCCGGCCGGCGAGGAGCCATCCTCCCAGGAGACCGAATACCAGCAGAAACGCCAGCACGATGGCCGCGGCCGGAGCGAAAGCGCGCAGGATGAAGGAGTCATTCCCGGGCACCAAGTCACCGATGGTGCTG
>CAWHOA010000027.1:0-157932 GCA_963830885.1 uncultured Actinomycetes bacterium
CGGCCAGGAGCGCGAGGTTGCGCGCGTCCTCGGCGTCCCAGACGCGCTGCGAGACGACAGGCCAGAAGTCGGAATCGGGCGCGATCAGCGCCTCCTCGGTGCAGACCGCGGCCCAGCCGCCCTCGGCCTTCGTGGCGCGGAAGCGCGCGTGCGAGCCCGGCTTCTCGCTCCCGAAGCCCGTGCAGTGGGGCACCTGGTAGAAGCGGTTCCGAAGCGTCTTCGGCCCGATCTGCACGGGCTCGAAGAGGATGTCGTGGCGGGGATCGCGCGGCATCGACCTGGATAGGATCGCTGCTGTGGGGCAGACGGTCAAAGCGAGTACCGGCGGACGCCTGGTCGCCGAGTGCCTGGAGGCGCTGGGCGCGGAGGTCACGTTCGGCGTGCCCGGCATCCACGCACTGGCCGTCTGGGACGGCCTCCGGACGAGCCCGATCAGGACGGTCGGGCTCCGCACGGAGCTCTCGGCCGGGTTCGCGGCAGACGGCTACGCGCGGACGAGCGGCCGGCCTGCGCCGCTACTCCTCTCCACCGGCCCGGGCGCGCTCATCTCCCTCGCGGCGCTCATGGAGGCGGCGAGCGCGCACGTACCGGTCGTGGCGATCGCCAGCCAGATCCCGCGCGACCTGATCGGCGCCGGGCGCGGCTTCCTGCACGAGCTGCCCGACCAGAAGGCCTCCTTCGCGCCGGTCGTGAAGTGGGCGGCACGCACGGAGAGCGCCGGGGAGATCCCCGAGCTGCTGGCGGAGGCCTGGCGCCGCGCGCTCACACCGCCGAGCGGGCCCGTCTTCGTGGAGATCCCTGTCGACCTCCTCGCCGGCGAGACCGACGTCCGGGCCGGCGAGCTGGACGCGACCCCCGAGGCGCCCCCGCTCCCGGACAGCGCGCTCCTCGACGAGGCCGCGCGCCTGCTCGCGGGCGCCACCACTCCCGTCGTCTGGGCCGGCGGCGGCGTGCTCCGCTCCGGTGCCTGGGAGGAGCTCCGCGCGCTCGCGGAGCGGCTCGGCGCGCCGGTGGCGACGACCTACATGGGCAAGGGCGCGTTCCCCGAGGACGACCCGCTCGCCGTCGGGACCGCTCTGGACGAGGCGCCCGTACGTGAGCTCATCGGCGGTGCGGACGTCCTCCTCGCCGTCGGCACCCAGCTCGGCGCGGAGACGACCGGGCAGTACGCCCTCGAGCTCTCGGGCCGCTTGATCCACGTGGACGCCGACCCGCGCCGGATCGGCGCGAGCTACGAGGCGCTCGGTCTCCCGGGGGACGCGAAGGGAGTGCTCGCCGCGCTCGCGCAGCGGCTCCCGGGCACGCCGAGGGACGACGGGGTCGAACGGGTGGCAGCGGTGAGGCAGCGCGTCGCGGAGCAGCGTCGGGAGCCCGAGCTTGGGCTCCTCCAGACCGTCCGAGACGCCCTCCCCCGCAACGCTGTGACCGCCTGGGACATGACCATCCTGGCGTACTGGGCGTCGGCGCATTTCGCTGCGTACGAGCCGCGCACGTTCCACTATCCGCTCGGCTCGGGGACGCTCGGCTATGCGTGGCCCGCGGCCCTCGGCGCCTCGCTCGCCGCACCCGGCCGCAGGGTGCTCGCGGTCGCCGGCGACGGCGGCTTCAACTACGGGATCGCCGAGCTCGCTGCCGCACGCCAGCACGGCCTCGAAGCGAAGCTCCTCCTCGTCGACGACGGCGGCTACGGGATCCTGCGCGAGTACCAGCGCGACCAGTTCGGCGAGACGACCGACGTCGACCTGTTCGAGCCCGACTTCCGCGAGCTGGTCGAGGCCTTCGGCGTCCCGGTCGTCTCGGTGGAGCCGGACGGCCTCCCCGAGGCACTGGCCGCCGCTTTCGCGCAGGAGGGCCCGGCGGTGGTGCACCTGCGCGCGCTCCTGGAGATGTGGTCGTGACCGACTGGAGCGGCTTCGTCCGGCCCTCGCTCCTCGGCCTGGAGCCCTACCGGCCCGGGGCCAGCGTCGAGGAGCTGAAGGAGGCGTACGGGCTCGACGAGATCGTGAAGCTGAACTGGAACGAGGGCCTCGAGGGCCCCTTCCCCGGCGTCGAGGACGCAGTCGTCGCGGAGCTCGAGCGCGCGTGGATCTACCCGGCCGAGCCCTACTCCGGCCTGCGGGAGAGCCTCGCCGCATGGCTCGGGACGACGCCCGAGCGGATCGTCCCGGCCCACGGGATCCAAGCGCTCATCGCCACGGTGGTCCACGCCTTCCTCCAGCCGGGCGACGTGGTCGTCCAGACGACCCCGACCTACGGGCTCTACGCCACCACCAGCGCCGCCGCGGGCGCCACCGTCGTCGAGGTGCCGAACCGCGACTTCCGCCACGACGTCGACGCCGTCGCGACCGCTGCGCGCGAGCACGACGCGCGCCTGGTCTGGCTGTGCGACCCGAACAACCCGACCGGCGCTCTCGTCACGCGCGACGAGTGGGAGCGGCTCCTGTCAGGCATCCCAGACCGCTGCACGGTCGTCGTGGACGAGGCCTACGTCGAGTACGTGGATCCGGAGGTTCGCCTCGACCGGGTGCGCGACGTCGAGGCCGGCCTCCCCGTCGTCGTCATGCGCACGTTCTCCAAGATCTTCGGGCTCGCGGGACTCCGGCTCGGCTACGCGATCGTCGACGAGCCCCTCGCCGCGATGATCGACGTCGTCCTGGAGCCCTTCAACGTCAACCGTGCGGCCCTCGCCGCCGGGCGTGCGAGCCTGGAGCGGACGGCCCTGATCGACGACCGCCGGCTGGCCAACGAGGCAGGCCGGGAGCGGCTCGCGGAGCGCCTCCGCGAGGCGGGCGCGACGCCGTATCCGTCGCAGGCGAACTTCCTCCTCGCCGACGTCGGCGTGGACGACGTAGCCCTGACCGAGGGCCTCGCCCGTCGCGGGTTCCTCGTCCGCGCGGGCAGCGAGTTCGGTCTGGCTGGCTTCGTGAGGATCACGACCGGGCCCATCCCGCTGATGGAGCGCGTCGCCGCCGAGCTGGCGGGCACGCTCAGCCAGCTCCCTCCGAGACTCGACTCAGCCGTGCCCTGATGCGTCCGTGACGGCCTGCGGCTCCACCGGCTCCGCCTCGCTTTCCTCCGGCGCCGCAAGCACCCGCACCGCATCGACCGGCAGGTACACCTGCACCGGCGTCCCCTGCTCGTAGGGAAGCACCTTGCCGCTGTTCGGCACGAGCACCTGGAGCACCTCGCCGGTTGCAACGCGGACGATCACCTGCACCGCCGAGCCGACATAGACAAGGCGCTCGACCATTCCCGGGAGCCGGTTGGGGCCGGAGGCGGCCTCGCGGGACTCGAGCTCGACCCGCTCCGGCCTGATCACGATCTTTGCGGGGCCGGTGAGGTCGATGGCGCCGCTCCCGGCGGCGAGCTCGAACGTGTCGGCGCGCACCCGGCAGCGCCCGTCGCGTGCCCCCTGGGCGGTCGCGTCCATCAGGTTGGAGACGCCCAGGAAGTCGGCGACGAACAGCGTCTCGGGATCCTCGTAGACGCCTTGCGGAGCGCCGATTTGCTCGACCTTGCCGCCGTTCATGACCGCGAGTCGGTCCGACATCGTCAGCGCCTCCTCCTGGTCGTGGGTCACGTAGATGAACGTGATCCCGACCTCTCGCTGGAGCGTCTTCAGCTCGATCTGGAGGGTCTTGCGGAGCTTCGCGTCGAGCGCGCCCAGGGGCTCGTCGAGCAGGAGGACCGAGGGGTTGAGCACGAGTGCGCGCGCGAGGGCGACGCGCTGCTGCTGCCCGCCCGAGAGCTGTGAGGGCTTCCGCTTGTCGAGACCGCCGAGCTGCACCAGCTCGAGCGCCTGCAGGGCCCGCTGCCTCACCTCGCTCTTCGGCCGCTTCGCCCGCCGGAGGCCAAAGGCGACGTTGTCGAAGACGTCGAGGTGCGGGAAGAGCGCGTAGTTCTGGAAGACGGTGTTCACGTTCCGCTTGTGCGCGGGCGTGTAGGCGACGTCGGTGCCGTCGAGCAGGATCCGGCCCTCGGACGGCTGCTCGAATCCGGCGATCATGCGGAGAGTCGTCGTCTTCCCGCAGCCGGACGGCCCGAGCAGGGAGAAGAACTCGCCCGGGTCGACCTCGATGTCGATGTGGTCGACCGCCGTCACCTCGGCGAATCGCTTGGTCAGACCGATAAGACGTATCTCTCCGCGTGCCATCTCGCCTCAGATGTCCCCCACGCGGGGCAGGGCGCCGATATCCCCCACGACCGACTGTCCGACCTGCCGCTCGCCGCGGGTGAAGGCGCGCCAAACGAGGAAGCCGAGCGTGACCGACGCCAGCGAGAGCAGCATCATGATCGTCGCGATGGCGTTCGTCGACGGGAGTGGCGCCGCCCGCGTGGCGCTGTAGATCTTGACCGGGACGGTGTCCGTCGCGCCGCCGCTCGAGAGCCACTGGCTGATCACGAAGTCGTCGAGCGAGATCGCGAAGACGACCGCGGCGCTGGCGACGATGGCCGGCATCAGCAGGGGCAGGAGGACCCGCGTGAGCGCCACGGTCGGCGAGGCGCCGAGGTCGGCGGCCGCTTCCTCGTACTGTCTGCCGATCGAGAAGAGCCGCCCGCGCACGATCACGACCACGAAGGAGATGGAGAAGGTGACGTGGCCGAGGAGCTGGGCGGTGGTGCCGGTGCCGACGAAGGTGAACACCTCGGTGAAGACGAGCAGGAGCGCGACCCCCATGACGATCTCCGGCGTCACGAGCGGGAAGAGCATGAGGAAGTTCGAGCTCCCGGATCCGCGGCCGTGCCAGCGGGCCAGGCCGATCGCGAGGAGCACCCCGATCGGCACCGCGATGAGGACATCGGCAACCGCCAGCTTGAGGCTCTGGGCGAGCGCGTTGCGGAGTGTCGGGTCGTGCCAGACGGAGTCGACCGGGTCGCCCCAGTACCAGCGGGTCGAAAAGCCCTGCCAGACGGTCCGCGAGCGCGTGGCGTTGAAGGAGAACTGCACCGCGATCAGCACGGGCACGATCGACCAGACCACGTACCCCCAGGTGACGAGGGGCAGGAAGCGCGGGCGCCCCCACGGGTTCGAGAGCCAGCCGCGGAACCGGCTCCACGCAGAGGGCCGCGGTGCGACCGGGGTCTCGGCGACCGAGCTCACGTCGTCCGTTCCTGCCGCGTCGACCGGTGGATCGTCCACAGGTAGTAGCCCATGAGGAGGGTGAGGAAGGCCGCGAGGACGATCGTGATCGCGGCGCCGATCGTCGGCTGGGGCCCCCCGTGGAAGTAGAAGTCGATCTGGTTTCCGATCATCGACGTCTGGGCCGCCCCGGAGACGATGTTGGGCGTGTAGTAGTCGCCGAACATCGGCAGAGCGATGAGGACGGCACCGCCGAGGATGCCGAGCTTCGACAGGGGCAGGGTCACGTGCAGGAACGTGCGGAAACGGCTCGCGCCGAGATCACGGGCGGCCTCGAGATGGCTCTGGTCGATCCGGTCGAGGGCCGCGAAGACGGGCAGGATGAAGAAGGGGATATAGCCGTAGACGAGCGCGAGGATCACGGTCGACGCCTGCCCTCCGAGCCAGTCCCGCGGCTCGCTCAGGATGTGCGTGTAGGTGAGGAACCGGTTCACGTAGCCGTCCGGCGCGAGCAGGTTCACCCAGGCCAGCATCCGCATCAGATAGTTGATCCAGAGCGGGGCGATCACCAGGATGAGGAGCAGGGCCTTCGTCCGCCCGGCGAGTCGCGCGATGTAGTAGGCGACCGGGTAGCCGATCAGCAGGCTGAGCCCGACCGCGATCGCGACGTACTCGAGTGTCCGCAACGCCACGTCGGTGAGGTTCCCGCCGGGGCCAAGCCGGTGGACGACCTCGTTCAGCCAGCCGACGTTCCACTCGAGCGGGTTCCAGATCGGAACCGCCTGGAAGAGGATGGGGTCGACCGTGCCGAGCGCGACCGCCAGCACCGTGTAGAACGGCACGAGGAAGAGGACGATCAGCCAGATGACGCCCGGGAGCGCGAACCCGGGCCAGAGCCAGCGCCGGTACACGGCTTCTCCCTAGCTTCCTCCGGCCAGGAAGTCCGAGTAGCCGTCCTGCCAGAGCTTCTGCCCGGCTTGTGTCAGCGTCATGTACTGCAGCGAGTCGGGCCCGAAGTCGTCGTTCGTGAGGACACAGTTCTCCAGGTTCTCCGGCACGACCCCGTCGGTGACGAGCGTGGATGGGTCGATCTCGGTGAGCGGAGGCTGGTACCCGTTGAAGTCGACGAAGTTCTCGTACGACACGCCGTTGTCGAGCATGTAGTTGAGGAAGTGGTGGGCGAGCACCGGCTTCTTCGTCGTCGTGCAGATCGAGAAACAGTCGTTCTGCACCGGCACCTTGCCCTTCTCCGCCTTCCAGTACGACAGCACCGTGGCGGGCGTTCCCTTGGGCAGGTAGTAGATGTAGGCGGCGATCATGTCCCCCGACCAAGCCTGGTTCAGCCAGGCCGTCCCCTCGGGGATCGTCTGGTACTGGAGGTCGCCGATCTTGATGTTGCAGATGTCGTAGAGCTCCTTGAGGTCGGCCACGGCCTGGTCGACCAGGGCCGGGTCCTCCGTGTTGATGTCCAGGTGGTCCTTGCGCAGGAGCGCCATTCCGATCGTCTCGCGCTCCTCGCTCAGGAGGGCGGTCTTGCCCTTGTAGGCCTCCGCCTGCCAGAAGATGTCCCAGGGCTGCGGCATGGCGGCGATGTCCTCGGAGACCTTGTCGTTCCGCCACGCGATCCCGGTCGCGTAGCACGTGTACGGCACGGTGTAGTGCGAGCCGACGTCGTAGAACGGGCTCACGAGCTCGGGCCAGATGTTCTTGGCGAGGTTGGGGATGTAGTCGAGGTTGATCGGCTTGATCAGCTGCCCGGCGACCGCGAGGTCGAGATTGTCCGGGGTCATCTCCATGACGTCGGGCTGCACCGCGCCCGACGCGAGGCGCTGGATTCCGGAGGCGATGTTGTCGAAGGGCGTGTACTGGACCTTGACCCCGTACTCCTTCCCGAACTCGTTCAGGAGCTTCTTGTAGAGGTAGTCCGGGTAGTTGTAGACCGTGAAGGTCCCGCCCGTCTCGGGCTCGAGGCCCGACTCGATCGGATCCTCCCAGAGAGGCAGCTCGACGCGCTTGTCCGGGCGCGCGAGCGGAAGGCCGCCGGGGCCGAGCAGCTCGGCCTCCACTTCGCCGGTCGAGCCGACGACCGTTACCCCCTGCTGCTCCGGATCGGTCGACGAACTGCATGCGGCGAGCAGTCCGCCCGCTCCCGAAAGGGCCGAGGCGGCCACCGCCGAGCGTAGGAGGAAGTCCCTCCTGTTCAGACCGCCGTACCTCTCCTTCGGGTGATGGGTCATCCTCAAGCCTCCTCGGTGTTTTTCGATCGAGGGCCACAGCGAGAACGGCAGGGTTTCACGCTTCGCGCCCGCGTTCAAGTTGAAGCAACCCGCTCGCCCCGCGGTGCGATACGGCCTTATGGTTGGCCGCCATGACGGTTCCCGACGAGCAAACGACCCCGTGCGCGCCGAGCATGAGGGGCAAACGGTTGCGCATTCCCTTGTGAAAGCGTACGCATCCCTGCGGCGCGCAGTCGAGGTTGGGCTCGCGGACACGGTCGACTTCCTGCAGCGCCTCGTGCGGGTCCCCAGCGTCCTCGGCGCGGAGGAGGGCGCGCAGGGTCTGGTCGAGGATCGCCTGCGTGACCTCGGGTTTGCCGTGCGCTCGCTCGAGCTCGACGCGGGGCAGCTCGCCGAGCGCCCGGAGAGCGGTATACCCCTCGCCTCCTACCGAAACCGTCGCTGTCTGGTCGGGACCCTGGCGGGAGGGGGCGGGCGGACGCTTCTCCTCAACGGGCACGTGGACGTCGTCAGCGAGGAGCCGGCCGACCTGTGGACGAGGCCTCCCTTCGGCGCAGTGATCGAGGGCGGCCGACTGTACGGGCGTGGCGCGTGTGACATGAAGGGCGGCATCGCGGCGATGCTGCTCGCGGTCGAGGCCGCGCTCGCGGCGGGGCCCGTGCCGGGCGGCATCGTCTACCAGAGCGTGATCGAGGAGGAGTGCGGCGGGAACGGCACCCTCGCCGCCTGCATCTCCGGGCCCTCGGCGGACGGCGTCGTGATCGCAGAGCCGACGAACGGCGGCATCGACCTCGTCGCCGTGGGCGTCATCTGGGCGCGGATCACGATCGAAGGCAGAGCGCGGCACGCCTCCGCCACGGACGAGGGCTCCCATCCGATCGAGACGGCCATGGCCGTCGTCGAGGCCCTGCGCGGTCTCGAGGAGGAGCTGAACGCCGAGCCCGAGCCGGAGTTCGCCGGGGTGGAGCGCCCCTACCTCCTGAACGTCGGCGCCCTGCATGCAGGCGACTGGCCGTCGACGACTCCCGGAAGAGCACAGCTGGACGTTCGCCTCGGGCTACCGATCCGCCTGGACCCGGCGGCCGGCCAGGAGCGGCTCGCCGCTGCCGTTCGTGCGGCTGCTCCCGAGGCGCGCGTCGAGTTCCGCGGTTTCCGGGCGCGTGGCTACGCCTTCGAGGAGACGCCGCTCGTCGACCTTCTCGGACGCTGCCATGAAGAGGTGCACGGGCTGCGACCGAGGCCCGATCCGTCCCGGGCGACGACCGACCTACGCTTCTTCGCACCGCCCCTCGGGCCCGGCCAGGCAGTCTGCTACGGGCCGACCGGGGGCGGTCTGCACGGGGTCGACGAGTGGGTCGACCTCGCCTCCATCGCCGACGTCGCCACGGTTCTCGCCCTCCTCCTGCGCCGCTGGGGCGAGCCCGGCTAGCCGCACCGGCTCGCCACCCGATCCCCCGGGGTTCTAGAGTACGGGGATGGCAACCGAGGCGACCGTCGTCGAGATCGACCGCGAGCGGGTCAAGGAGCTGACCGAGCGCGAGGAGGCCCGGCTCGACGAGCGGACCGGCGCCTCGAAGGCGATGTACGAGCGCGCCCGCAAGACGCTCTCCGCGGGCGTCGCCTCCTCGTACCAGGTGCGCGACCCCTGGCCGATCTACCTCGCCGGCGGAAGCGGCGCGAAGGTCTGGGACGTCGACGGGAACGAGCTGCTCGACTTCCACAACGGCTTCGGCTCCATGGTGCAGGGCCACGCGCACCCGGCGATCGGGAAGGCGATCGCGGAGCGCTACCCGCAGGGCACGCACTTCGCCGCGCCCACCGAGGACGGAGTCGTCGTCGCGGAGGAGCTGAAGCGCCGGTGGGGCCTGCCCAGGTGGCGCTACACCAACTCCGGCTCCGAGGCGACCATGGACGCGATCCGGATCGCCCGGGCCGCGACCGGGCGCGACACGATCGTCAAGATCTTCGGCTCCTACCACGGCCACCACGACTACGTGATGGTCTCGATCGGCGTCGAGTACGACAAGATCGGGGACCGCGACCGCTACGAGTCGCTCCCGTACGGCGCCGGCATCCCGCAGGCCGTCGCAGACATGACCATCCCGGTGCCGTTCAACGACGCGCCTGCGATGGAGCGGCGCATCGAGCTCCTGATCGAGGAGGGCCGCAAGCCCGCCTGCGTGATCATGGAGGCGGCGATGATGAACCTCGGGGTCGTGCTCCCGGAGCCCGGCTACCTCGAGGCCGTCCGCGAGCTGACGCGGAAGCACGACATCGTCCTCATCTTCGACGAGGTGAAGACGGGCCTCTGCATCGCGCCCGGCGGCGCGACCGACCGCTTCGGCGTCGAGCCGGACATGGTCACGCTGGCGAAGACGCTCGGCGGCGGCCTCCCTTCGGGCGCCATCGGCGGCACCGAGGAGGTCTTCGAGGTCGTCGAGAACGGCGACGTCTACCAGGTCGGCACCTACAACGGGAACCCGCTCGCCATGGCCGCGGCCCGGGCGAGCCTCCTCGAAGTGCTGACCCCCGAGGCCTACGAGCACCTCGACGCGCTCAACGACCGCATCCTCGCGGGCTGCCAGAAGGTGATCGACGACTACCGCCTGCCCGGCTACGCGGTCGGCGTCGGCGCCAAGGGCTGCGTCACGTTCTCGCCCGAGAAGATCGTCGACTACGAGACCTACAAGGAGAACCAGGACGGCGAGCTGGCCGACCTCGCCTGGCTCTACAACATGAACCGGGGCGTGTTCATGACGCCGGGCCGCGAAGAGGAATGGACGCTGTCGGTCGTGCACTCCTTCGAGGATTGCGACGCGTTCGTCGCCGCCTTCGAGGAGATGGCTGCTGACCTCACCGCATGATTCTCGGCCGGTGGCCGGGGTGCTCGCGGGGACGGTTGCGACCAAGCCGGGCGTCGCGATCGTCCGCAGCACGTACCTGGAAGGTACGGGCAAGGGCGAGCGCGGCGAACCGGCGCCGCGTCGCAGCCGCCATCCGTGAGGGCGCCGGCTGCCGGTCGAGGATCTAGAATTTGAGGATGGAGACCGATCTGGGCGCCGCTCTAGCGGCCGGCGCGACGCTCCCGGCGGACTGGTATGCGGACCCCGCGATCCAGCGGCTGGAGGGCGAGAGGATCTTCGCGCGCACCTGGCAGTACGCCGGCCGGGCCGACCGCGTCGCGAATCCGGGCGACTTCTTCACGTGCTTCGCGGGCCAGATCCCGATCGTGGTCGTCCGCGACACCGAAGGCGTCCTGCGCGGCTTCGTCAACGTCTGCCGCCACCGCGGCCACCTGATCGCCGAGGGCGACGGGAACCGCAAGGCGCTCCAGTGCCCGTACCACGCCTGGACGTACGACCTCGACGGCACCCTGCGCAAGGCGCCACGCTCCGAGCGGGAGCCCGACTTCGACAAGGAGGGCTTCTCCATGCTCCCGGTGGCGACCGAGGCGTGGGGGCCGCTCGTCTTCGTCAACCCCGACCCCGAGGCGGGCCCGCTGGCCGACGCTTTCGGCCCTCTGCCCGGCCACGTCGCCGCGAGCGGCCTCGACGTCGACCGGCTGCGCTTCCGCGTCCGCAACGACTGGGAGATCGAGTGCGACTGGAAGGTCGCCATCGAGAACTACCTCGAGTGCTACCACTGTTCGGTCGCCCACCCGGGCTTCGCGAAGGTGATCGACGTCGCGCCCGACGAGTACCTGCTGCGCTCCGAGGGACTCGTGTCCAGCCAGTTCGGCGTCGTTCGCGACAAGCCCAAGGGCAACGGCGGCCCGGCGTACCTCCAGGGCGAGGAGCTGATGCAGCCGCAGTACCACATGCTCTTCCCCAACTTCACGCTCAACATCGACCCCGGCCCGGGGAACATGTCAGTCGACGTGACGCGGCCGGCCGGCCCCGGGCGCTGCGCGGGCTCGACCGAGTACTTCTTCTACGAGGAGGTCTCCGACGAGACCGCCGGCGAGATGATGGCTTTCGCCAACCAGGTGGGTACCGAGGACGCCTCGCTGGTCGCCTCGGTGCAGCGCGGCCTTTCCTCGGGGATGATCCCGCACGGCCGCCTGCTGCCCTCGAGCGAGCACCTGATCCAGCACTTCCAGAAGCACGTCCACGAGGCCCTTTCTGCCTGACCCGAGGCATGCGGTCCTCTTCGAGCCGCTCCAGATCGGCCCGAAGACACTCAAGAACCGCTTCTACCAGGTGCCGCACTGCACGGGGTTCGGCGTGCAGAAGCCGGGCGGACAGGCGCGGCACCGCTCGACGAAGGCCGAGGGCGGGTGGGCCGCCGTGAACACCGAGTACTGCGCGGTCAGCCCGGACTCCGACGAGACGCCGTTCATCTCTGCGCGCCTGTGGGACGACGGTGACGTGCGCGCGCTCGCGCTCATGTGCGACGAGGTGCACGAGGCGGGCGCGCTGGCCGGCGTCGAGCTCCACCACTCGGGCGCCCACTGCCCGCGACGCGAATGGCGCCTGCCGGCGATCGCCCCTTCCCAGCTCGCCAGCGACTACCTGCTCGTAACGCCCAAGGCGATGGAGCACGACGACATCCGCCGCGTGCAGGACGACTGGGCGGCCGCCGCAAGGCGCTCGCGCGAGGCGGGCTTCGACATCGTCTACGTCTACGGCGCCCACAGCTACCTGCCCATGCAGTTCCTCTCGCCGTTCTACAACCGGCGCACGGACGAGTACGGCGGGTCACTGGCGAACCGGGCCCGCTTCTGGCTCGAGCTGCTCGAGCTGACGCGGGAGGCCGTCGACGGGGAGCTCGCCGTCGCCACCCGGATCTCCGTGGCCGCGCTCAGCCCCTACGGCGTCGAGCTGGACGAGGCCCTCGAGTTCGTCGCGCTGGCCGACCACCTCGTCGACCTCTGGGACGTGGCGATCGGCTCGGCGACGGAGTGGTCGAAGGACTCGGGCGCCTCGCGCTTCTTCAAGCAGGGGTGGCAGCTCGAGTGGACCGGGCGCGTGCGCGAGGCCACGGCGAAGCCGATCGTCGGCGTCTCGCGCATGACCGATCCGGACCGGATGGCGGAGATCGTCGCGAGCGGGGCCTGGGACGTGATCGGGGCGGCGCGCCCGTCGATCGCCGACCCGTTCCTGCCGCTGAAAGTCGAGGAGGGGCGCCTCGACGAGATCCGCGAGTGCATCGGCTGCAACATCTGCATCCCGAAGTCGGACCCAGGCGGCAACATCGGCTGCACCCAGAACGCGACCGCCGGCGAGGAGTTCCGCCGCGGCTGGCATCCGGAGCGTTTCGAGCCGGCGGAGAACCGCGACCGCGACGTGCTCGTCGTGGGCGCCGGGCCGGCCGGGATGGAATGCGCGATCGTGCTGGGCAAGCGCGGCTTCGGCCGCGTCCACCTCGTCGAGGCGGAGCCCGAGATCGGCGGCATCACGCGCTGGATCCCGCAGCTTCCCGGGCGCGGCGAGTGGGGTCGGATCCTGAACTGGCGCACCATTCAGCTCGGGAAGCTCGCGGACGTCGAGACGCTGACCGGCCTGCGCCTCGACGCGGACGGGGTGCGCGCGTACGGCGCCGAGATCGTCGTCGTGGCCACCGGCGCCCACTGGTCGCCGGTGGGCCTGAACCGCGAGACGCACGAGCCGATCGAGGGCGCCGACGCCTCGTTCCCGCACGTCCTCACGCCGGAGCAGATCATGGTCGACGGCAAGAGGCCGCCCGGCGAGCGCGTGGTCGTCTACGACTCGGACGGCTACTTCATGGGGCCGGACCTGGCCGAGAAGCTCGCAGTCGAGGGCCACCGGGTCGAGCTCGTCAGCTCGCTCGAGGACGTGGCGCCGTTCGCCCACGAGACGCTGGAGCAGGTCTTCCTGAAGGAGCGGCTGCACGAGCTCGGCGTCCGCATGCACCGTGGCACCACGATCGGCTCGGTCGAGGCCGGGCGCGTGTCCGGGGCGGACGAGTTCGGCGACCCGTTCGAGCTGGAGACAGATTCCATCGTCCTCGTCACGCAGCGCGTCTCCGACGACGCCCTCTACCACGAGCTCCGTGCCGACGAGGAGCGCCTGGAGATCGAGGGGATCGAGGCTGTGTACCGCATCGGCGACTGCGTCGCGCCGCAGCTCATCGCCGACGCGATCTTCGACGGCCACCGGCTCGCGCGCGAGATCGACTCGGAGAATCCGGCCGTGCCCTTGCCCTTCGTCCGCGAGCGCCCGGTGAGCGCCCTTGCCTGACGGGCTCCCCGAGATCCGCCGGGTCGGCGCGGTCACCGTCGTCACGTTCCAGCGCCCCGAGAAGCTGAACGCGATCTCGACGGCGGTCGAGCGGGCGCTGCTCGAGGCGCTCGCGGGCCCGGAGGTCGGCCAGGCGCGCTGCGTCGTCTTCGCCGGAGACGAGCGCGCGTTCTCCGCCGGCGCCGACCTCGTCGAGGAGCGCGAGGAGAGCCCGGGCGGCATCGACGCGTACTACCGCGACACCGGCGACGTCTACGAGCGGATCGCCGCGCTCCCGCAGCCGACCTTCAGCGCCGTCTCCGGTTGGTGCCTCGGCGCCGGCTTCGAGCTGGCACTGGCCACGGACTTCCGGATCGCAGACGAGACCGCCGTCTTCGGCCTCCCCGAGGTCGAGCTCGGCATCGTGCCCAGCTCGGGCGGGACGTACCGGCTGGTCCGTGCCGTCGGGCCCGCCCGGGCGAAGGAGCTCCTGCTCCTTCGCAGGCGCGTCGACGCCGGGGAGGCCCACCGCCTCGGCGTCGTGACCGAGGTCGTGACCGCAGGCGAGGCGTTGCCGCGTGCGCTCGAGCTGGCCCAGCAGGTCGGAGAGCTCCCGCCGCTCGCAGCCGCGGCGGCGAAGCAGGCGGCGAACGCCATGGCGGAGTCGAGCCGCGAGGCCGGCATCATGCTGGAGCGCCTCGCCTACGCGGCTCTGGCGCAGACGGACGAGTCGCGAGCGGCCGGCGAGGCCTTCAGCAGCCGCAAGAAGGGCTAGGAAGCCTCGATGGGGTCGCCCACACGGACGCGGCCGGGCCGAACGACCTGGGCGTAGACGCCGAAGTCGATCTTCTTGCCCTCGCGCTTGCCGCGGTACGCGGCAATCTCGCGCAGCGTGTCGAGATCGCGCTTGCCGGTGGCCGGGTCGCGGGTCGTCGTCGCGCAGCGCGCGACGGGCCCGCCGATCTCGAGCACGGTCTCGCCAACGCGGACGTGCCGGCCGGCCCAGGTGTCCTCCTCGTGCGGAGCGCAGCCGTCGATCTCGAACAGCATCCGGAAGCGGCGGCCGTCCAGGGAGGCGAGGCCGGCCTGCCGGGCGAGCTCGGCGACCGACTCGGACGAGACGAGGGTGAGCGGCTCGACGTCCACGCCGCCCGCGGGGACGTCCGCCTTCACGAGCCGGACCGGCCGGCCGCTGAAGTCGCCGAGGGCGTCGCCCCACGGCCCGCCGACAAGTCGGCCCTCGACGCGGTGTCCCCAGAAGTCGGTGACCACGGGCTCGCCGAGCGCGACTTCGCCGTCGACGACCCGGCCGTCCGGGAACGTGAGCGAGAGACGGTCGGGGGACGGGTCCCACTCGGCGCGGACGAGCGCGAGCGGGCCGTGGTGGAGCCCGGCCAGCAGCCGTCCGTCCTCCCGGATCAGGTAGAAGCGACGGTCGCGGGCGGCGCCGAAGAGCTCCAGCTCGATCTCGTCGGGGTGGTGGAGCTGAAGGCTCTTGACCGGGGTGGTGGAGATGCGAACCAGCGTCGGCACGGCTATCCGGCGGGTGGCGGCTCGGCGTGGCCCCACGCGTCGGCGCCCCCGTCGACGACGACCGTCGTCCCGGTCACGTACGAGGCGGCGGGCGAGGCCAGGAAGGCGATGACCGCGGCCACGTCCTCCGGCGTCCCCAGGCGGCCCGCGGGGATCGAGCGCTCCCACGCGGCGATCTGCTCGGCGCCGTAGCCCTCCAGGCCCTCGGTGAGGATCGTCCCCGGCGCGACGCAGACTGCGCGGATCCCGTAGCGGCTCCACTCGCCGGCCAGGCTCGCTGCGAGGTTCTCCACCGCGGCCCGCGCGGCCGCCGCGTGCGCGAACCCGGGGATCCCGCGCCGCGGGCTGAAGCCGACGAAGACGACAACCCCGCTCCGGTTCGGGATCATGGAGCGCGTCGCCACCGCCCGAGTCACGTCCCAGGCGGCGTCCACGGCGAGTCGGTGCACCGCGCGCCAGCCCTTGAGCGAGATCTCCTCGGCAGGCGCGATGAACTGGCCGCCCGCGTTGTTGACGAGGACGTCGATCCGGCCAAAGCGCTCGAGCGCGGCGCCGACCAGCGCCTCGACATGCTCGGGCTCCCGCACGTCGGTGGGCACGGCCAGGCACTCGGTGCCGAGGGCCTCCACCGCTGCCCGCGTCTCCTCCAGCGGCTCGGCGCGGCGGCCGCAGACGACCACCGACGCTCCGTCGCCCGCCAGCGCGAGCGCAGTCGCCCTGCCGATCCCCGTGCCGCCGCCCGTGACGAGCGCGATCACGGCCGGTTCACCGCTCCGTCCGGCTCACGGCCCTCCAGCACGGCGCGCACCGACAGCACCGGGCGAGTGTGGCAGGCTTCTTCGGCCTCGGCGCTGTACCAGGCGACGTGCGGGGTGACGATCAGGCGCGGCCACACGGGAGCGGGATGCTCCTCGGTGGGCGGCTCGACCGGGATGACGTCCAGCGCGGCCCCGCCGAGGCGACCGCTCTCCAGCTCCGGGCGCAGCGCCTCCAGGTCGATGAGCTGGGCCCGCGCTGTGTCCACGAGCACGGCGCCGTCCGGCATGAGCGCGAGCTCCTCCGCGCCGAGCAAGCAGTCGGTTTCCGGCGTCAGCGCAACGTGGAGGGAGACCGCGTGGCAAGCGGCGAGTAGTTCCTCGAGCGGGGCGGGCCGGGCCCCGGCCGCCGCGATCTCCTCGACGGAGAGCGCCGGATCCGTCCCCCAGACCTCGAAGCCGAGAGCCCTGGCTCGCTCCACCAGCGCACGCCCTGTCCGGCCCAGCCCGACAACTCCGAGCCGCGACCCTCGGATCCGCCGTAGCTCACCCGCGGCCCGCCAGTCCCAGCCGCCGGCACGCACCTCGCGGTCGAGTACGACCACGCCGCGGAGCAGAGAGAGGACGAGCGCGAGGGCGTGGTCGGCCACCTCCTCGACGCAGTAGTCGGGGACGCTGCAGACCCAGATCCCACGCTGCTCGGCCTCCTCGACGTCCACGTGGTCGAAGCCGACGCTGCACGTGGCGACGACCTTGAGGGCGGGCAGGCGGTCGAGATCGGCCGCGCGCACCTCAGTCTCGGTGCCGACGAGCAGGCCCACTACGTCGTCTCCGGCCCAGGGCTCGCGGGCCTCGGCGACGGTCACGCCAGAGCCGTCCAGGAGCTCCCGCACCTGCACCGGGTCGTAGCCGCCGTCGCCGACGACGACGCGCAGTTTGTCTCCCGAAGCCACGGCGGAGTTACTATCACCGCCCGCGGCCCGACGGCAACCGTGCACGAGAAGGAGATCGAGATCCGCTGGCGCGACCTCGACCCGTACGGGCACGTCAACCATGCCGTCTTCCTCACCTACCTGGAGGAAGTGCGGGACGAGTGGCTGAGCGCCGCCGTGGGCGAGGACGCGCTCGGCTACGTGGTCGCCCGGGTCGAGATCGACTATCGCCGCGAGCTCACCCAGCAGGACGACAGGATCGTCGCGCGCATCCGCCTGGACTCGCTGGGCACGTCGAGCGTGCGCACCGTGGAGGAGCTCGCGCTGACCGACGGGACCGTTGCCGCGGAGGCGAAGGCCGTCCTCGTGGCGTGCGACGAGCAGCATCGCCCGCGACCGCTCACCGGCGAGGAGCGCGACGTGCTCGAGCGTGCTTGAGGCGCTCCTCAGCCCGTTGCGCGTCGGGCCGGTCGAGCTCCCGAACCGCATCGTCTCGACGGCGCACCAGACGACGCTCGTCCACGACCACCTGCCGACGGAGGACTTCCTCGCCTACCACGAGGCGCGCGCCCGCGGTGGAACGGGCCTGATCGTCCTCGAGGCGACCGCCGTCGACCCGTCCGGGCTGCTGACGCCGCACACGCTCGCCGGCTACCGGGAGGATTCCGCGGCCGGGTTCGCGCGGGTCGCCGAGGCCGTGCGCCCACACGGCACGCGGCTCTTCGTCCAGCTCTTCCACGGCGGGCGCGAGCAGATTGCCAGCCCGCCGCGCAGCCCCGCGATCTCGGCCTCGGCGATCCCGAGCCGCCGCTTCCACGTCGAGCCGCGCGCGGCGACGGCGGCGGACATCCAGGCGATCCTGGACGGATACGCGCGCTCTGCGGCCAATGTCGCCGCCGCCGGGCTCGACGGGATCGAGGTGTCGGCCGCGCACGAGTACCTGGCCGCCCAGTTCTTCACGCCGGAGCTGAACCGCCGCGACGACGAGTGGGCCGAGCCCGCGCGCTTCGTACTCGCCGTGCTCGACGCGGTACGCGGCGCCGCCCCCGGACTGGCGCTCGGTGTTCGGCTGAGTGCGGACTCTTCGGCTGCGCTGGCAGTCGCGGGCGGGCTGGCCGGTCGCGTCGACTACGTGAGCGTCGCGCTCGGCGCCTCCTCGACGTACCTGGGCTCCGCCGGGATCGTGCCGCCGCCGCCGGTGCCGGAGAACGCGATCGCGAAGCACGCCGCCCCCTTTCGCCTCGGCCCGCCGCTCATCACGACCACGCGCATCGTCGACCCCGCCGAGGCCGACCGGCTGATCGCCGGCGAGGTCGCCGACGCGGTCGGGATGACGCGGGCGCTGATCGCCGATCCCGATCTGGGACGGAAGGCGGCCGAGGGGCGGCTCGAGGACGTCCTCCGCTGCATCGGCTGCAACGCGTGCATCGCGCACTACCACGCCGGCACCGGGATCGCCTGCACCCAGAACCCGCGCACGGGGCGCGAGCGGACACTACCTCGTCCGTCGCGCGCGGCTGCGCGCCGCCGGGTAGTGGTCGTCGGCGCCGGGCCGGCCGGGCTCGCCGCCGCCGCGGAGGCCAACGCCGCCGGGCACGAGGTCGTCGTCCTGGAGCGCACCGACAGGATCGGCGGGCAGCTCGCCCTCGCCGGCGTGGCGCCCATGCACGAGGAGGTCGCCCGCTCGCTGACGCGGAACTACGAGCGGCTGCTGGCCGGGGTCGACCTGCGTCTAGAGGTAGACGCCGATGCCGACGCCGTCGCCGCGCTCGGGCCTGACCTCGCGGTCGTCGCCACAGGCGCGCGCCCATACGTCCCGGAGGTCGCCCTGGACGGAGTCCAGACGGTGCAGGCCTGGGACGTGCTCGCGGGGGCGGAGCCCTCGGCCGCTCGGGTCGTCGTCGCGGACTGGGGCGGTGACGCCTCCGGCCTTGCGTCCGCCGAGCTCCTCGCAGTCGCGGGCGCAGAGGTGACGCTCGCAGTCGGCTCGGCCGCCTTCGGCGAGTCGATCCACCAGTACCAGCGCAACCTCTACGCGCAGCGGCTCTACCGCGCGGGCGTCCAGATCGAGCACCACCTCGAGCTCGCCGGGGGCGGGCCGGACGGCGTCCGCTTCCGCAACCTCTTCGCCCCGGAGCTGGAGACCGTGCTTCCCGCCGACCTGCTCGTCCTCGCCTGCGGGCGCGTCCCGGAACGCGGCCTGGCCGAGGAGCTGGCGGCGCTGGGCCTCCCGGTGGCAGAGGCGGGCGACTGCCTCAGCCCGCGCAGCGCCGAGGAGGCGATCCTCGAAGGCACCCTCGCCGTCGCCGCGCTTGCCGTCACTCAGAGCCCCTAACGCGGCGAGGAGCCGGCCGCCTGGCCGCGCTGGGCGGCCCGAGGCCGCGTCCTCAGTCGCGCCCATACCTCTCCAGGTATGAGCAACTCCCTGCGTCCTTCCCTCGAACCACCCATCGCACCCAGTCAACGGGCCATCACCCCATTAGGGACTCTAAGATCCGCTGATGATCCCGACCGTTCCCGAGCTCCCCGCGGACATCCGCGAGCTGAAGGGACGCGTGGCCGCGTTCCTCGAAGCCGAGGTCTACCCACTCGAGCGGCGCGTCGCCGAGGCGGGCCACATCGACCCCGAGTGGGCGCACGAGCTGCGGCGCAAGTCCTGGGCCGAAGGCTTCGGCATGCTGAACATGCCGGAGGAAGCCGGCGGCCGCGGGCTCTCCATGCTCGCCCAGGTGGCGCTGGAGGAGGAGTCCGGCAAGGCCACGAACGGCCTCGGCTTCGCCGTCGTCGACCGCGGCCCGGCCGAGCTCTGGGACATCGCCACGCCCGCGCAGCGCGAGCGGTTCGTCGCCCCGGTTCTACGCGGCGACTACCGGGAGGCCTGGGCGGTCACCGAGCCGGGGGCCGGCTCCGACGTGAGCGCTCTCGCGGCGACTGCCGAGCGGGACGAGGACGAGTGGGTGCTGAACGGCGAGAAGTGGTTCGTGACGAGCGAAGGCGACCCCGGCTTCTACCTCGTGCTCGCGGTGGCCGAGGGAGAGCAGGCGCTCTTCTTCGTCGAGCCCTGGCGGACCGGCCTCGACATCGCCAAGACGCCGGGCTTCCTCCACGACCCTTACCTCGACCACCATCCCGAGATCGTCCTGACGAATTGCCGCGTGCCCGAGGAGAACCGCATCCCCGAGGGCGGCGGCGAGGGCGCACGCGAGTGGTTCCTCGTCGAGCGGCTGTTCATCGCCGCGCGCTGTTGCGGCGCCGCGACGCGGTCTCTGGAGCTGGCGCGCGACTTCGCCCTGGAGCGCGAGGCCTTCGGCGCGAAGATCGCCGAGCACCAGGGCGTCTCGTTCCAGCTCGCCGACTCCCTGACCGAGCTCCTCGCCGCCCGGCTCCTCACCTATCACGCCGCCCAGGCCTTCGACGCGGAGCCCGACCGGCGCGTCGTCCACGGCAAGGTCGCGATGGCAAAGCTCTACGCCTCGGAGGCCGCCGGCCGCATCGTCGACCGCGCGCTGCAGGTCCTCGGCGGCCGCGGCTACATGCTGGAGAGCCCGGTCGCGCGCTTCTACCGCGAGGTGCGGGTCGACCGCATCTGGGAGGGCACGAGCGAGATCCAGCGCCTCATCGTCTCCCGCGGCCTCCTCAAGCGCGGCGTCGAGACGTACCTTCGCTAGCTCGGCAGGGAGGGCATGTAGCTCTCCTGCTCGAGCCAGTGGCCGCCGTCGATCGTCAGGGTCTCGCCCGTGATGTAGCCCGCGTACGGGGAGCACAGCGCCGCGGCCCAGACGGCGACCTCGTGCGGCGTCGCCAGGCGCCCCAGCGGAACGGTCGCCGCCACACGGGCGCGGTCCTCCTCCGTCGGCCACAACGCCGCGCCGGCGCCCTCCGTGTCGGTCGGGCCCGGGCAGATGCAGTTGGCCCGGATGCCGTGCGGGGCCCATTCAACCGCCAAGCGTCCTCGTCATCGCGACCAACCCTGCCTTGGCGGCGGCGGAATGAACCGTCCCCGGGCCGCCGGTCCAGGCATAGCTCGCGATCACGCTCAGGATCGCGCCGCCCTCGCCCTGGGCGATCATCTGCTTCCCTGCCGCGCGCGAGCAGAGGAAGCCGCCGTCGAGGACGATGGAGACGACAGCACGCCAACCGTTCGGCGACAGATCCTCCGCCTTCACGACGAAGTTGCCGGCGGCGTTGTTGACGAGCACGTCCACGCGCCCGAACTCCTCCACCGTCGCCGCTACGAGCGCGTCGACCGCCTCCGGATCGCGAACGTCGGTCGGGACGGCGAGCCCGCGCCGGGCCAGGAGGGCCACCGTCTCGTCCAGCGGCTCGGGCCGCCTGACCGGCCACCACCACCGAGGCGCCGAGGCGCCCCAGCTCGAGCGCGATCGCCCGGCCCAGGCCGCTTCCGCCGCCGGTGACGATCGCCACCTTGCCGTCGAATGTGCCCTCGGCGAGCATCTCAGCCCAGGACGATACGCGCGTCGAGCCCCAGCGCGCCGTCCGGCAGCGCGAGCAGCGGGTTGATCTCGACCTCGGCGATCTCCGGGTGCTCCGCGGCCACGCGCGAGAGCGTCGCGGCCGCCTGCGCCGCCGCGCCCACATCGACCGCCGGCCGCCCGCGGGCGCCGTCGAGCAGCGGCGCCACGCGCAGCGAACGGAACAGCGCCTCGGCCGCCGCCTCCGTCACCGGCGCGAGCGCGACGGCGACGTCCTTGACGATCTCCGCATAGAGGCCGCCTGCGCCGACGAGCAGGATCGGCCCGAAGCGCGGGTCTCGCTTGGCGCCTACGATCAGCTCGAGGCCGCGGGAGAGGGGCGCCATGGCCTCGACGGAGTACCAAGGCGGCTCCAGCGCCGACTCCATTTGCGTCAGCGCCTCGGCCAGCTCGCGGGGGTCTCGGAGGCCGACGGCGACACCGCCGGAGTCGGACTTGTGCAGCTCCCCCAGCGCCTTGAGGACGAGCGGGTAGCCGACCTCCTCACCGGCGACCAACGCCTCCTGGATGCCGGCGACCTTCCGCGCCTCGGCGAAGGGAACGCCCGCCGCGGCAAGCACCGCCCGCGCCTCGAAGTAGCCGGTCTCGCCATCGAGCGACGCCGCCGGCCCTGGCAGCTCCGCCACGCCCAGGAGCGCCTCGGGCGTCTCGTCCGCGAGCCGACCGGCGACGTGGACAGCGGCCTCGACCTCGCGGAAGACCGGTACGCCTCTCTCACGCAGCATCTCAGCCGGCTTCGAGTGCCAGTACATCGTGTGGGCGAGGAGCGGCAGCCCGGACTCCGCGGCCGCCTGTGCCATGCCTTCCGCCGACTCCACTTCACGGCGCCTGAACTCCTCGGAGTAGTGCGCGTATCCGCCGAAATAGCCTGTGAAGAGGACGGCGTCGACCTCCCCCGACTCGAGCAGCGCCCGCGCGACCTTGGCGAAACTCGAGATGTCCTGCTCGCCGCCGCCGGCGAAGTCGACCGGGTTCGTGAGCGTCGCCGTCGACGGGAGAGCCTCGGCGAGCCGCGCGCGTGTCGCCTCCGAGAGCGAGGGCAGCTCGAGCCCGGCGGCGGCGGCCAGATCCGCGGCGACGACCGTGTGCCCGCCGCCGTCCGCGGCGAGGGCGATCCGCTTCCCGCGCGGGCGCTGGACCGCGAGGAGCGCCTGGGCGAGGTCGACCAGCTCCTTCGGCGAGGAGACGAGCTCGATCCCGGCGGCGACCGCCGCGGCCCGGATCGCCGAGAGGTCGCTCGCGAGCGCGCCGGTGTGCGAGCGCGCCGCTCGGGCGGCCGCCTCCGTCGCACCCCCGGCCAGAAGGACGACCGGCTTGCCTGCGGCCGCGCACGCGCGGGCGAACGCCCTCCCGTCGCGGAAGTCCTCCAGGTAGACGGCGATCAGCCTTGTCGCCTCGTGGGCGGCAAAGGACTCGACGAGCTCCTGCGCCTCGACGTCGGCCTGGTTGCCGAGGGAGACGAACCGCGAGAAGCCGAGCCCGACCTCCGCCCCCAGGAGGCCGACCTCGAGCGCGAGGTTGCCGCTCTGCGAGACGAGCCCGATCGACCCGGGGACGAGGTCCTCCGAGCACAGCTCGAGCTCGGCGCCCGCGTCGTAGACGCCAAGGCAGTTCGGCCCGACGAGGACGGCACCGGCGGCGCGAACGCGCTCGACGATCGCCTGCTCCCGCGCCCGCCCCTCGTCGCCCATCTCACCGAGCCCTGCGCTGATAGCGATGAGCGCCTTCGCGCCGGCGGCGAGCGACGCGTCGACGGCGTCCTCGAGGATCGAGGCCGGCACGGAGAGGACGACGAGCTCGGGCGCCTCGGGCAGTTCCGCCAGCGTCGTGTACGCCTCACGGCCGAGAATCTCGCCGCCGCGGCGGTTGACGAGGTAGACCGAGCGCCGCCCCTCGCCCCGGAGCGCACCCTCGGCCAGCAGGTAGCCCCACTTGCCCGGGACGCTGGACGCACCGACGACGGCGACCGACCGAGGGTCGAAGAGAGCCGAGAGGTCGCGGCTCACGGGCCTTCAGGCCCGGGAGCCCGTGGAGGGTGTGTGAGGGAACCGAGAGGTTCCTTCACTGGTTCAAAGAAGGGGGCACGTGGGGGAAACATGGTTTCCCCCGCGGGAGTGAGCGGACAGCGCACGACGCTCACTTGAGCAGGTTCCTGGAGATGATCAGGCGCTGGATGTCGGACGTGCCCTCCTCGATCTCCTCGAGCTTGGCGTCCCGCATCCACTTCTCGACCGGGTACTCGCGCGAGTAGCCCCAGCCGCCGAGCGTCTGCACCGCCGCCCAGGTGCACCACATGGCGGTCTCGGAGGCGAAGAGCTTCGCCATCGCCGCCTCCATGGGCACGCTCTCGCCGGCGTCGATCCGCCGGGCGGCGCGATGGACGAGGAGCCGCGCCGCATCGACCCTGGTGGCCATGTCGGCGAGACGGAAGGCGACGGCCTGGTGCTCGGCGATCGGCTTGCCGAACTGCTCGCGCGACTTCGAGTACTCGACCGCGTACTCGAGCGCTGCGCGCGCGATCCCCGTGGCCGATGCCCCCAGCGTGATGCGCGAGCGGTCGAAGGTGCGCATCAGACCGTAGAAGCCCTGCCCCTCGTCGCCGAGCCGGCGGTCCTCCGGCAGCTCCACGTCCTCGAGGAACATCTCCGTGTTCACGATCGCGCGCTGGCCCATCTTCCGCATCGGCTCGCCGAAGCTGACGCCCGGATCGCCCTTCTCGACCACGAAGGCGGTGATGCCGCGTGAGCGCGAGCCGGGCTCCACCGTGGCGAAGACGACGTAGTACTCGCCCAGGCCGCCGTTCGAGATCCAGGTCTTCTGGCCGCGCAGGACGTAGCCGGCGTCCGTACGCGTCGCGGTGGTCGCGATGGAGGCGGCGTCGGAGCCGGCGCCCGGCTCGGTGGTGGCGAGCGCGGTCAGCGGCGGCCGCTCGCCGGCAATCGGCTCGAGCCAGCGGCGGCGCTGCTCCTCGCTTCCGAGCTCAACGACCGGCTCGGCGAAGAAGCCGCCGGAGGTGATCAGGTTGCCGATTCCGGCGCAGCCGCGGCAGAGCTCCTCCTGCACGACGACGCCCGTTACACAGTCCGTGAGCCCGCCGCCGCCGACCTCCTCCGGGAGCATGAAGGAGGTGAGCCCCAGCGCGGCCGCCTTGTACCAGACCTCCCAGGGCATCTCGGTGTCCGACTCGTCCACCTCGGCCGCGATCGGCCTGATCTCACGGTCGGCGAACTCCCGGCAGACGTCCCGGATCTCGCGTTGCTCAGGGGTCAGCCCGAAGGGCTCGAAGGCCGTCTCGCTCACCGCCGAATCCTCGCAGATGCGACCTCTACGGGGCCTCACTCAGCCGCCGAACGCGGTAGCCTCACGCGGATGGTGCCGGAGTCGGCCGCGGTCGTGATCGTCGGTGGAGGCGCCATGGGTGCAAGCGCGGCGTACCACCTGGCCAAGCGCGGCGTGAAGGACGTCGTCCTTCTCGAGCGGGAGACGCTCGGAAGCGGCTCGACGAGCAAGTCGGCCGGTGGGATCCGCGCCCAGTTCGCGGACGAGCTCAACGTCAGGATCGCGCTGCGCTCGATGGCCGAGTTCCAGGCCCTCGACCGCGTGAGCGGCATCGACTACAAGCGCCACGGCTACCTCTTCCTGCTCACGAACGAGGTGGACGCGGAGAACTTCCGCGCCGCGCTCGTTGTTCAGCAGAAGCTGGGCGTGCCGTCGCAGATGATCTCAGCGGACGATGTCAAGTCGCTCGTCCCCGGGCTCGAGACCTCCGACCTCCTCGCGGCGGCGTACTGCCCCATCGACGGGCACGCCTCGCCGGAGTCGGTCGTCCAGGCCTACTCAGGCGCCGCGGCGGCGCAAGGCGTCAAGATCCTGCAGGGAACCTCGCTCGAGCGAATCGCGGTGCTCGGGGACAAGATCGTCAGTATCGAGACCTCGGGCGGGCGGATCCGCACCGACACGGTCATCTGCGCGGCAGGCGTCTGGTCGCGGGACGTGGGCAACCTCGCGGGGCTCGACATCCCCGTTCGTGGCGAAGCCCGCTGGATGCACTTCACGCCGGAGGACGGCGGGCTCCCGGACGAGCTACCGCTCACGGTCGACTTCGCCAGCGGCTTCTACTTCCACCGCGAAGGGGAGGGGCTCGTCTTCGGCGGGCGCGAGCCGACCATCGAGGGGGTGGCGAGCCACGGGACGCACCGCCTACCACTGCTCGCCGAGCTGCCGATCCAGTCGTCGTGGTGGGGCTTCTACGAGATGAGCCCGGATCACAACGCGATCGTCGGCGAGGTTGCCCAGCCGCGGCGCTTCCTCTACGCAACCGGCTTCTCCGGCCACGGCTTCCAGCAGGCGCCGGCCGTCGGCGAGCACCTCGCGGAGCTCGTCGCCGGGGCGGCGCCGACGCTCGACCTCTCCCCGCTCTCGCTCGACCGGTTCGAGGCCGGCGGCGAGCGGCACGAGCGCTTCGTGGTCTAGCGCCGTGCGGGTGTTCGTCCTCAGCCGGCACGGCGAGTCGACGCTGAACCTCGAGCGTCGCGTGAACGGCGACCCGAGCGTGCCCGTGGCGCTCACGGAGCGCGGACGGGAGGAGGCCGGGAGCTCGGGGAGCAGGTGGCGCACGTTCCGCTGGACGCCTGCGTGCACACCCGCTTCCCACGCACACTTGAGACGGCGGCGATCGCGCTCGAAGGCCGCGACGACGTTCCCTTCCTCGTCGAGCCGCTCCTGGACGACATCGACATCGGCGAGCTCGAGGGGGAGCTGATCGAGACCTACCGCGCCTGGAAGCACGGACACGTGCGCAGCGACGCTTTCCCCGGCGGCGAGAGCCTGGACGATGCCGCCCGCCGCTACGCCTCGGGGCTGCGCGGGTTGCTGGAGTCGTCATGGCGGTCGGTGCTCGTCGTCTGCCACGAGATCCCCATCCGCTACGCGCTCAACGGCGCGGCGGGGTCGGACGCCCTCGACGGGCCGGCGCACGAGATCGCCAACGCTGTGCCCTACCTCTTCGACGAGGACGGCCTCGAGCGGGCCGTGCGCGGGATCGAGCGCCTGGCAGACAGTAGAATCGCGCCGTAGAGACCGGGGAGCCGCTACCTAGCGGCTGAGAGGGGGCTGCCGAGCCCCGACCCGCCGAACCTGATCCGGGTAATGCCAGCGAAGGGAGGCGCACTGGAACCGACCGAGCGCACGTGGGGCGTCACTCCGGTGCCCGATCGCATGCGGACGCTCTCCGGCGCCGACGTCGGGCTGCTCTGGGGCAATCTCGGCATCAGCCTGCTCGTCCTCTTCACGGGGACCTTCCTCGCCGGGCTCGGGCTCCAGCGCGCCTTGCTCGCCGCCGTCGTCGGCGCGGTGCTCGGGTGCGCCCTGCTCGGGCTCGCCGGTCTGATCGGGTTCGAGCGCCGGGTGCCCGGGATGGTGCTCATGCGCGACCCGCTGGGCGAGCGCGGCTCCTACGCCCCGACGGCCCTCAACGTCGCGCAGAACCTCGGCTGGGCCGTCTTCGAGCTCTACGTGATGTCGCTCGCGGCGAGCGCGCTCTCCGAGGAGGTCTTCGGCTTCGGCGCGCGCTGGCTCTGGGTGCTCGCGTTCGCTGCGCTCACGCTCTGGCTCGCGCTGGCCGGGCCGATCTCGTTCGTCCGCCGCTGGGTGCGCCGCTTCGCCGTGTGGGTAGTAGCCGCCTCTACCGCGTACCTGGTCTGGTGGGCGCTGGACGGCGCGGACGCTGGCGCGCTCTGGTCGGCCGGCGGTGAAGGCGGGATGCGCTTCTTCCAGGGCGTCGACCTGACCGTGGCCATGGCGGCGTCGTGGCTCCCGCTCGCGGCCGACTACACGCGCTTCTCGCGCTCGCGCCGGGCGGCGTTCTGGGGAACCGGTGTCGGCTACTTCGTTCCCCTCGTGCTCCTCTTCGGCCTGGGCGCGCTCCTGGCTCTCTCGCGGGGCCTCGCCGACCCGACGGCCATCTTCACGGCGATCGCGGCCGGCGGTGCGGGGAGCGCGGTGGCCCTGCTGGCGCTGACCGTCGACGAGGCCGACGAGCCGTTCGCCAACGTCTACTCAGCGGCGGTGTCGATCCAGAACCTCCTGCCGGCGATCCAGCAGCGACTCCTCATCGTCGCCGTGGGCGGGGCTGCGACGGTCGGGGCGCTGTTCGTGGACATCGTCGCCTACGAGACGTTCCTCTTCCTGCTCGGCTCGTGCTTCGTGCCGCTATTCGGCGTGCTGGCGGCGGACTTCGTGCTGGGCTCAGCACCGACGGTGGCCGTGCGCTGGGAGGGCCTGCTCGCCTGGGCGGCCGGCTTCGCGCTCTACCAGTGGATCCAGCCGACCGGCCCGGAGTGGTGGACGGAGCTGCTCGCAGACGTTCCCGGCGCCGGCGACGTGACCATCGGCGCCTCGCTGCCGGCGTTTGCGCTCGCCTTCCTCCTGTACGCAGGCGTACGCTCCGCGCATGCGCCGCTTGGGCGTCGTCGGGCTCGTTACGCTGGATCGCGTTGACGGCGGGCTCCCCCGCCTCGGCGGGGCGCCGGTCTACGCCGCGCGCACGCTGCGCCTCCTGGGGCAGCCGGCCGTGGTCGCGACGAAGCTCGCGGACGAGGACCGCCCGCGGCTCGCGGGCCTCGGCGTGCCCGTGGTGGCGGAGAGCGCGCCGGCCACGATCGGCTTCCGCATCGAGAACGACGGCGACGGCCGGCACATGGAGATCGACCAGCTGGGCGAGCCGTTCGGGGTGGAGGACGCGCGCGGCTGGCTCGGGCGCGCGCTCGCCGACGCGGACTGGGTGCATGCGGGCGCCCTCACGCGCGCAGACTTCCCCGCGGCGACGCTCGCGGCGCTCGCCCGGGGGCGAACCGTCAGCCTCGACGGCCAGGGGCTGGTGCGACAGGGCCCAGACCGGCCGGCTCGCCCTCGACGCCGACTACGACCCGGACGTGCTCCGCCACATCGGCCTGCTGAAGCTCGCACGGGACGAGCTGGACGCGCTCGGGCTCGAGCTGACGGACGCGTCGCTCGGCTCGCTCGGCGTCCGTGAGGTCGTGGTCACCCTCGGGCGGACCGGCGCGGTCGTCTACGCGGACGGGCTCGCGGAGCACGTGCCCACGATCCCGCTCGAGGGCGTCGACCCGACCGGCGCCGGCGACTCGTGGACGACCGCCTACCTGTGCTACCGGCGACAGCGCCACGCGCCGATATCGGCCGCCCGGCTGGCCAACGGCGCGCTCGGCGCGCTCCTGGGACGGTGATACGGCCGCTGATCGTGATCGCCGGCTGCGCCGACGGGACGTATCTCGTCGAGGTCGGGGCGACCGCCGAGGAGGACCAGCTGGCCGGACGCCAGGAGGGAGCCGCCGTGGAGCGGGAGCGGCCGCTGGGGCTCGCTCCCTCCTGGGCCGCCGGGCACGTTCTCGACGTGGACGCCGTCGGCTCCACCGTCGTCCTCCTCCTCGACCGCCGCCCGCCCCTGCTCGTCTCCCACGACACCGGGCTGACCTGGGAAGAGCGCGGCGCCGGCCTCCCCCCGGGCCGCGCCGTCGCCCTGCGCGAGAACCCCGACCACGTCCTCTACGGCGGCCGCAACCGCCTGTACGTCTCCGGCGACGGCGGCCGCTTCTGGCGCGCGCTCGCCATCGAGCTCCCAGAGATCCACGACGTCGCCTGGGGCTGAGGCCACGTCCCCGGCAGCCACGGCCCGGTGCCAGGCACTGGGACGTGGCCGTTAGAGGCTGAACTCGCCGCGGGCGACGACGACCGCCGACCCGCCGCACTCGACCCGTTCCACCTGCTCGGCGGAGCCGTCGACGGTGACGTAGAGCGTGCTCGGGCGGCCGATCTCGACGCCCTGGGTGATCTCGATCTGCTCGCCGAACGGGACGAGCCCGTGCCGGGCGAGATGGACGCCGAGCGGGCCGGCGGCGGAGCCGGTGGCCGGGTCCTCCGGGACGCCGTCGGCAGGGGCAAACATCCGCGTCTTCCAGCGCAGGCCCGAGCCTGCGAAGCAGTAGACGCCGACAATGCCCGTCAGCCGCGCGAGCGCGCCGTAGTCCGGGTCGAGCGCGGCGACCGCCTCCTCGCTGGCGAGCCCCACGCAGACGTGGCGGATGCCGAGGTCGTAGAGCTCGACAGGAGGCTCCGACCGCTCGATGCCGAGCGCGGCGAGCAGCTCCGCCTCGCGCTCGAACGGCTCCCAGCGCGGGATCGGCTGCAGCATCCGCCCGAAGACGATGCGGCCCGACTCGTCGCGGTCGAGCGCGATCGGAACGACGCCCTGGCCGGTCTCGAGCCTGATCTCCGGGAGCTGCAGCGGCCCCGCCAGGATGAACGCCGTCCCCAGCACCGGATGACCCGCGAACGGCAGCTCGGAGGTCGGCGTGAAGATCCGGATGCGCGCGTGCCCGTCGGCCTCCGGCGTGTAGACGAACACGGTTTCCGAGTAGTTCATCTCCTTGGCCAGAAGCTGGAGCCGCTCCTCCGGAATCTCGCGCGCGTCCGTGAAGACGGCCAGCTGGTTCCCCGTCAGCGGCGTATCCGTGAAGACGTCGGCGATGACGTAGCGGAAGGTCGCCACGGCAGCAGCCTAACCGGGGCTCACCTCCACGCGCCTGAAGACGACCACGTCCTCCGGCCCGTGGTTCTGGAGCCCGACGAACCCGCGCCCTAGATCGACCCGCGCCGGGTCGGCTGCAGTGAAGCGGTTGACGACCAGCCCGTTCAGGGAGACCACGATCTCGGGCGGGTCGAGGACGATCTCGAAGGTGTTCCAGCCCTCGTTCACCGCCTCGGCGACCGCCTCCTGGTCGGGCGCCTGGAAGCCATAGATCGCACCGGTCGTCCAGCCTGCCTCGTCAGTCGGGTCGATCTGCACCTCGTACCCGTGGTCGACGGCAACGAGCGGGTCGTCGCCGACCGCCGGGAACCCCACAAAAACGCCCGAGTTCGCGTCCGCAGTGGTCATCCACTCCACCCGGATCGTGGCCGGCGCCTCCACCGGCTCGTCGTCGTACCAGAGGAGACCGAGACCGCCGTTCGTCCGCAGAGTGCAGTCCTCCTGGAGCTCGAACGAGCCAGGGCCCGCGTGCGCCCAGCGCGCCAGGCTCTCCTCCGTGCCGTCGAAGAGCATCTGCGCTCCCGGGACCGAAGGCGCGAGCGCCTCGCAGCCGTCGTCCTCCCCCGAGCACGAGACGGCGAGGACGGCGACTGCGACGGCCACGAGCACAGGACGCATGCCTCCACGACCGTAGCGGAGCTGCGCGCCGATATCCTCGCCCTCCGTGAGCGCGATCGCCGTCACGGAGCTCCGCAAGACCTACGGTGGGCACGAGGTCCTGCATGGGCTCTCCTTCACCGTCGAGACCGGCGAGGTCTTTGCGCTCCTCGGGCCGAACGGCGCCGGCAAGACGACGACGGTGGAGATCCTGGAGGGCTATCGCCGTCGCGACGGCGGCGACGTGCGGGTACTCGGCGAGGACCCGGGCCGCGGCGGACGGGCCTTCAAGGCTCGCATCGGCATCGTCCTCCAGTCCTCGGCCGTCTACCACCTCCTGACCGTCCATGAGATCGTCGCGCTCTTCGCCGGCTACTACCCGCGGCCGCGGCCGGCCGGCGAGGTGATCGAGCTCGTCGGGCTCACGGAGCAGCGCGAGGCCCGCGTCCGCACGCTCTCGGGCGGCCAGCTCCGCCGGCTCGACCTGGCCCTTGCCCTCGTCGGCGACCCGGAGCTCGTCTTCCTCGACGAGCCGACGACCGGCTTCGACCCGGCCGCGCGCCGACAGGCATGGGAGACGATCCGCGACCTGCGCTCCCTCGGGAAGAGCATCCTCCTCACGACGCACTACATGGAGGAGGCGCAGCGACTCGCCGACCGCGTCGCCATCCTGCGCGGCGGCGAGATCGTCGGCACCGGCTCGCCCCAGGAGCTCCTCTCCGGCCACGCGACGGTCGAGATCCGTTACCGCCGCAACGGCTCGGAGGTCGTGGTGGCCACCGAGGAGCCGACGCGCGTGCTCCACGAGCTGACCGCGCAAGCCCTGGCCGACGGCGTCGAGCTCGAGGGCCTCGAGGTGCACCGTCGCACGCTCGAGGACCTCTACCTCGAGCTCACCCGCGAGGAGGCGGAGTGAGGCTCTACCTCCACGAGCTCCGAGTGCAGCAGCTCCTCTTCTGGCGGAACCGGGAGGCGGCCTTCTTCAGCTTCCTCTTCCCCATCCTCCTCCTCCTGCTCATCGGCTCGGTCTACGGCGACGAGCCCATCGACGGCGTCGAGCCGGCGACGTTCCTCCTGATCGGCCTACTCGGCTACGGCGTCTCCGCGACCGCATTCGCCGCGCTTGCGATCACGCTCGTCGTCCGGCGGGAGGCCGGGATGCTGAAGCGCGTGCGCGGGACTCCGCTGGGGCCCGCCACGTATCTCTCCGCCGTCATCGGCTCGACCCTCGTCGTCATTGCGCTCGAGGTAGTGGCGCAACTCCTCCTGGGCGTCTACGTGCTCGGAGCCGAGTGGCCCGATCGGCCCGCTCTCTTCGTGTTTGCGATCCTGCTCGGCGCGGCGGCGTTCGCGGCGCTCGGCATCGCCGTCACGACGGTCGTGCGCACGGCGGAGGGCTCCTCGGCCGTCGTCAACGCCATCTACCTGCCCATGGCCTTCATCTCCGGCGTCTTCTTCTCGACCGAGGAGATGCCGGCATTTCTGCAGGCGATCTCCGAGGTACTGCCGCTCACGTACTTCCTCGAGCTGATCCGCGCGAGCTTCGCGCCGGGCGAGAGCTTCGCGCCCTCGGCGCTCGCGGCGCTGACCGTCTGGGGCCTCGTGGGCCTCGTCGTCGCGCTCCGCCGCTTCCGCTGGGAGCCGCGAGAGGGCCTGGCCGAGTCCTGAGCCTCCGAGACGCCGAGGGGCCGGGTTTTCCCTGGCCGGCCCCTCGCACCCCCGCGGCGCCTCCCCCCAGCCCTGTGGTCCTGCCAGTTCCCGCTCGCGCGGGAAAAAGGCAAACGGGCTACGCCTTTCTATCAAACTCTCGCCGGCGTTTCGACCCCGCTTAAACCAGGACTGGCGACCGGCTCATCGACTAGCGTTGCGCCGAATCGTGCCTACCGGCACTAGCACCCGGCTCGTCCACGCGTGAAGTCGCGCGCCGGCTACTGGCTCGGCGGCGCCCTGGTCGCTGCCGGCGTCCTCGGCGCCGTGGTCTGGTTCGTCGTCTCGTTCCTGGCCATCGACGACAAGGTCGGCGATTTCCAGCGAGTACCGGTGCCGGGCGAGGAAACCGTCGGCCTCGAGGCACAGAAGTACGTCATCTACTACGAGAGCTCGACGGCCGACGAGTTCGTGCCGGCGTTCTCGATCGACATCGTCGACGCGGCGACCGGCGCTCCGGCCCCAATTGCAGCCTATGGCGGCACGCTGACCTACTCCTACTCCGGCCACGAAGGCTCGGCCGTGGCGACAGTGACGCCTCCGACCGCAGGCGACTACCTGGTGCGGACCGACGGCGACCCAGGCCCGGGAACGGCGAACGTCGCGCTCGGGGAGAGCCTTGCGGGGCCACTCCTCCGCACGATCCTGGGCGCGTTCGGAATCGGCGCGGTGCTCGGCCTGTCGGGGGTCGCACTCATCGGCGTAACCGCCGTCCGCCGCTCGCGGTTGCACCCTGCTCCCCTGGGCGAGCCCGGGCAGGCCGGGAAGGGCCCGCTCGGCCGGCCGCGCGGCGTCGGCTTCGGGATCCTCATGTTCGCCGTCACGTTCGGCATCTACAGCCTCTACTGGGTCTTCCAGACGCAGGAGGAGACGAAGCGGCACACCGGCGAGGGCCTGGGAGGCGTGGTCGGTCTCGTCGTCTGGCTCGTCATCAGCCCGGTCAGCGCGTTCGTGATCCCGTCGGAGATCGGGGAGATGTACAGGAGGGCAGGCCGCGCGCCGCCGCTGACGGGCTGGACGGGTCTTTGGCTCTTCCCGTGCGGGATCCTGATCGTGCCGGCGATGGTCTGGTTCGTGCGGGTGCAGGGAGCCCTCAACCGCTACTGGGAAGCCGCGGCCTCACAGCCTCCGAGCGCGGGCGGGGAGCCCCGGGACCCGGTGCTACTGTGACCGCCGCGCCCCCGTAGCTCAGTGGATAGAGCAGCGGTTTCCTAAACCGCGTGCGCAAGTTCGATTCTTGCCGGGGGCACTTCGGCTTAGTCGTGCCCAGAGACCGCCTAACGAGACGTTCGCAGATGGCCTCGGTACTCGTCAGTGGACCTGGCCCTCGCCGTCTTCTCCTACCCGGGTCGCAGGAGCGGTCGCGGCGATCGCGGCCGCTGCGGGCCGGGCTGGACGCGCTCGGTTCAGGGCCGGATCGGCGAGGGTTCGGCCCCGTGCGGGAGCCCGTCTGCGCACGGCGCTGAACGACGAGGCGGAGCCGGACGCCAACGTCTCACCGCCGGGCTCGTCCGTGCGCGTCGCCGTGATCGCGCGCGCGGGAGGACGTTGTCGCGGCGCGGGCCGCACGCCGCGTCCTCGCGGCCTCGTGAGCAGCGTGTTTGACCCCGGGCACGTTCGGGAGTAGCGTCGCGCGATGGGCCGGTTCGAGGCGGTGTACCGGCGCTCGTTGGACGATCCGGACGGGTTCTGGGCCGAGGCTGCCCGCGGGATCGACTGGTTTCAGCCGTGGGAGCGCGTGCTCGATGCCTCCCGCCCGCCGTTCTACCGCTGGTTTGCCGGTGGACGCCTCAACACCTGTCACAACGCTCTCGACCGACACGTCGACGGAGGACGGGCCGACCAGCCCGCCCTCGTCTACGACTCGCCCGTCACGGAGACGACGGCGGTCTTCACGTATCGAGAGTTGCGCGATGCGGTCGCACGCTTCGCCGGCGCCCTCGTGGCTCAGGGCGTCGGGCACGGCGATCGAGTCGTGATCTACATGCCGATGGTCCCCGAGGCCGTCATCGCGATGCTGGCCTGCGCGCGGCTCGGAGCGATCCACTCGTTGGTCTTCGGCGGCTTCGCGGCAGGTGAGCTCGCGAAGCGGATCGAGGACGCCCGGCCCAACGTCGTCGTCTCGGCCTCGTGCGGGATCGAGCCTGGGCGTGTCGTCCCGTACAAGCCGCTGCTCGACGCTGCGATCGCGATGGTCGAGGCGAAGCCGGAGCGCTGTATCGTCCTCCAACGCTCGATGCTCGAGTGCGAGCTCGACGCCTCTCGGGACCTCGATTGGCAGGAGGCGGTCTCGCAGGCCGGACCGGTCGAGTGCGTCCCGGTCGAGGCGACGGATCCGCTCTACATCCTCTATACGTCCGGGACGACCGGCCAGCCCAAGGGAATCGTCCGCGACAACGGCGGTCACGCCGTCGCGCTCAACTGGACGATGAAGAACGTCTACGACGTCGAGCCCGGCGAGGTGTACTGGGCCGCCTCCGACGTCGGCTGGGTGGTCGGGCACTCCTACATCGTCTACGGGCCGCTGATGCACGGCTGCACGACGGTCCTCTACGAAGGCAAGCCGGTCGGAACGCCAGACCCGGGCGCGTTCTGGCGGGTGATCTCCCAGCACGGTGTCGGCACGCTCTTCACGGCGCCGACCGCCTTCCGCGCCATCCGCCAGCAGGACCCCGACGGCCTCCACATCGGGCGCTACGACCTCTCCGGCTTCCGCGCTCTCTTCCTCGCGGGCGAGCGGTGCGATCCCGAGACGCTCCGCTGGGCGGAGGACAAGCTCGGCGTGCCCGTGATCGACCACTGGTGGCAGACAGAGACGGGGTGGGCGATTGCCGCCAACTGCCTCGGCATCGAGCGCCTGCCCGTCGTCCCCGGATCACCGACGCGGGCGGTGCCCGGCTGGGACATCCACGTCCTGGGCGCCGAGGCCGACGAGCTGCCGGCCGGCGAGATCGGCGCCCTCGTCGTCAAGCTCCCCATGCCACCCGGGTCGACGCCGACCCTCTGGAACGCAGAGGAGCGGTTTCGGGACACCTACCTGTCCGAGTACCCCGGCTACTACCAGACCGCGGATGCCGGATACGTCGACGAGCACGGCTACGTCTTCGTGATGGCCCGCACCGACGACATCATCAATGTCGCGGGCCACCGTCTCTCGACCGGGGCCCTCGAGGAGGTCCTCGCCTCTCACCCGGACGTCGCCGAGTGCGCCGTCATCGGCGCCGCGGACGAGCTCAAGGGACAGCTGCCGGTCGGCTTCGTCGTCTTGAAGGCGGGAGTCGAGCGGGGGCACGAGGAGATCGTGGCGGAGGTCGTGCAGCTCGTCCGCGACCGGATCGGGCCCGTCGCCGCGTTCAGGATCGTCACGGTCGTCGACCGCCTGCCCAAGACGCGATCGGGGAAGATCCTGCGCGGAACCATGCGCAGGATCGCCGACGGTGAGGACTACGCCGTCCCGGCGACGATCGACGACCCGGCCTCGCTCGGCGAGATGCACGCCGCGCTCCGCCGACTCGGTTACGCCCGCCCGCAGACCGCAGACGTGCGCGACGCCTGAGCCCGGCGGAGAAGCATGAACAAGGAGGTCAAGCGCCTCATCCGCCGCTGCGAGCGGGCCGGGCTCGTCGTCGAGCGCTCCGGCGGCGGTCACTGGAAGGTGAAGTCACAGGACGGCGAGACGCTCGCAACGATCCCCTTCTCCCCGAGCACGAACCGCTGGCTCGAGAACACGCTGACCCAGCTCCACAGGCACGGGATCGAGCTCGATTGAGCCGGGCTCAATACCCGTAGCCTCCTTCCGTCGAGGTCGTGCCGCCGGACACAGAGCCCGGAGCGGCCACGTGCCAGGTGAAGCTCGTCCCTCCGAAGTCGTCGGCGAAGCCGTTACCGGTCACCTCTCCCGGCGAGGGGTCCTCCGCGAACGTGTAGAGCGGCTTCCCCTCGTAGGTCACCTGCTCGGCGCCGTCCGGGCGCCGGATGAGCCCGAGCTGGGAGCTGACGTCGGAGGATCCGGTCGGCTGCTCGCCGGCCGGAAGCGTCAGCGGGATCCAGATGGACGCGCAGGCGTCGGTGCAGAGCACCTTGCCGTTCGCCTCCTGGTCGGGTGAGTAAAGGGCGTTCCCACGAGCGTCGACGAGCACGTCCCCGACACCGGCCACGTTCGCGACCGAGACGGTCTCTCCGCCCGCAGACGCAGGCTCTCCGGAGCCGCCGCCTCCACAGCCGCCGAGCAGGAGGGCGAGGAGGACGACGACGCCGGCGAGCATCGAAGTCGTGCGGAATGTCGTCATGCCCGAACCTACGGCGCCTGCTCGCGCCGGGATGTTGAGGGGGCGTTAAGCCCTGCGCCGCAAGGCGATTCCGGTCAGGATCTCCCTGACAATCCGGTCGGCCGCGAGCGCCGTGATGTCCGCCGAGGCGACCTCGGTCGGGAGCACCTCGACCACGTCGGCTCCGACGAGGTCGAGTTCCGTGGCCACCGTCCGCGCGGCCCAGAGGAGGTCGCCGGTCGTCATCCCCCCAGGCTCGGGCGTGCCGGTGCCGGGAGCGAAGGCCGGGTCGAGCACGTCCACGTCGACCGTGAGGAAGGTCGGGCCTTCGGCCACGATCTCGACCGCGCGGCGCACGACGCCCTTGATCCCGAGCTCCCGGACGTCGTGCATGAAGAAGCTCGTGATGCCCTGCTCGGCCTGCCAGGCGAACTCGACCTCGGTCGGCCAGTAGCCGCGCAGGCCGATCTGGACGTAGCGGCGCGGGTCGAGGTGGCCCTGCTCGACGAGGCGGTAGAACGGCGTCCCGTGCGAGACCTCGACGCCGAAGACCTCGGTGCCGGTGTCGGTGTGCGTGTCGAAATGCACGGCGCCAACCGGGCCGTGCGCACCGGCGACCGCGCGGATGTCGGGCTCGGAGATGGAGTGGTCGCCTCCGAGGACGACCGGGAGCACGCCCGCGGCGAGGACCTGGCCGACGAGCGCCTCGATGGCCGCGTGGGTGCGGAGGGGGTCGGCGGGGATCACCGGGACGTCGCCGAAGTCCACGACCCGGAGCTCCTCGAAGGCATCGACTCCAGCCTCCAGGTGCGGGCCGGGCGGGCAGCTCGCCGCACGGATCGCGCGCGGCCCGAAGCGCGTGCCCGGCCGGTCGGAGACGAGGTCGTCCGTGGGCGCGCCGACGATGGCGACGTCCGCGCCGGCCAGCTCGGCCGGATCCTGCGTGTACGGCATGCCGGCGTAGGTGAGGAGCCCGGCGTAGTCCGGCTTGTCCTCGTGCCCGCGGGCCCAGCGCTCGGTCGGGTCGATCACGGGCGGAGTCTAGTACGACGGGAAGTTCGCTCAGGGACTGATGCGCTGGATCCGCGTGGCGACGATCGTGACGGTCTCGATCAGGATCTAGGAGGCTCCAGCCTTCAGCTCGCTGATCTCGATCCTCGACGGCCAGGCGGCGCTCAAGGCGAAGCGCATGACCGGTTCCCGGACGCGCTGAAGGCGACGAGCGCGGCGTCCGCCGTTCGGCGACCCTGTCGAGAGCGGCCTCGTGCCAGGCCCACATCTCGAGGCCGCTGGTGAGCCCGCGCTTCAGCGTGACCGTCGCCGGCGTCCGCTTGCCCGGAAGCTTCTTGAGCGTGAGCTTCCGCTTCTGGTCGCGCCCCAGCGTCAGCGCAGACGGGTAGAGCCCGGACGTGAGCTCGACGAGCTCCGAGAACTGCCCGATCTCGATGCCGTCGATCGTGATCGGAACCTGCTGGCCTGCGCGGGATCGGGCGGAATCCGTCCACCTGGCGACATGAGACCTCCGAGATCGCGACGAAGGGTACATGCGGCGCTCGCTAGGCGCCCGCCGCGCATCACGCGCTCGGGCCTACGGCCGCTCCAGCCGGTAGCCCATGCCGCGGACGCTCGTGATCGCGTCCTTGCCGAGCTTCTTGCGGAGGTAGCCGACGTAGACGTCGACCACGTTCGAGCCGCGGGTCGAAGTCGTAGCCCCAGACGTGGCTGAGGAGCTGCTCGCGCGACAGCACCTGGCCCGGGTGGCGGAAGAACATCTCGGCGAGGGCGAACTCGCGGGCGGAGAGGTCGAGCTGACGCTGTCCGACGTCGATGCGGCGCGTGCGAAGGTCGAGGGCGGCGGAGCCCGACGCGCAGGACGGTCTCCTCGGGCGCGCGGTCCCCGCGCAGGCGCACACGCACGCGCGCCAGGAGCTCCTCGAAGCGGAACGGCTTCGTGAGGTAGTCGTCGGCGCCGCCCTCGAGCTCGGCGACGGTGTCGAGCACCGAGTCGCGGGCCGTAAGGATGACGACCGGGAGCGTGAGAGCCCTGCGCGCGCAGCTCCTCACAGGACCGTGAACCAGTCCTTCCCGGGGAGCCCGAGGTCGAGGATCAGGAGGTCGTAGCGGCCGCTCGCGGCCAGCGCGACCACGTCGCGCCCGTCGGCGGCCACCGAGGTCGTGAATCCGTTCGCCCTCAGGCCCTTCTCGAGGAACGACGCGATGCGCGCCTCGTCCTCTGCGATCAGGATCCGGCTCATTCCGGTCCTCCGGCCGGCAGGACGATCGTGAACGTCGCACCCGACCCCGGCACGCTGGAGAGGTCGAGGCGACCTCCGTGGGCCCGTGCGATGGCCTGGACGATCGATAGCCCGAGGCCGGCGCCGTCCGAGCGACGCTCGCAGCCCGCGCGGTAGAAGCGGTCGAAGACGCGCGCCTGCTCGTCGAACGGAATGCCGGGGCCGGTGTCGCGGACCCAGAAGCGCGCCTCACCGTCGCCGACGAAGACGCCGAGGCCGATCTCGTCGCCCTCGCTGCGTGTGCTGCACCGCGTTCTGGGCGAGCTGCATGAGTGCCTGGGTCAGCCGCTGCCGGTCGGCCACGATCGTCCCGTCGGCGAAGGCGTCGAGCTACCAGGAACGCGGGCCGAGGGCGGAGGCCTTGGCCAACACGTCGTCCACGAGCGCCCCGACCTCCACCGGCGCCGGTGCGAGGAAATCGGGCTGCTCACACTTCGCGAGGATCAGGAGGTCGTTGACGATCCGGCCCATCCGGTCGAGCTCGTCCATCACGAGGGCGAGCGTCGCCCGGCGCTCGTTCGGGTCGTCCTCGAGCAGCTCCAGGTGGCCGCGCACGATCGTGATGGGCGTCCGCAGCTCGTGGCCCGCGTCGTTTACGAAACGCTGCTGCTTCTCGAACGCCGTCTCGAGGCGCGCGAGCATGTCGTTGAACGTCTCCGCGAGCACGCCGATCTCGTCGTGGCCGGTCACCGGGATCCGGCGCGACAGGTCGCCGCCGGAGATCGATCGGGCCGTCTCGGTCACCGCCTTCACGGGCCGGAGCACGCGATCGGCCAGGAGCCACGCGAGCACCGAGCCGACGAGCAGCATTCCGAGCCCGACGCCCGCGGCCACGCGCAGCGCGTCGGAGACCTCGCCGCTCTCGCGGTCGCGGAAGATCGCCGCCACGAAGACGCCGCGGGTCTCGCCGGACCCGACGAGCGGGACGGCGAGGTACTCGACCGCCCCGGCCGGCGTCTCCACCGCGCCGCGGGCGGTCTCCGTGACGGCGCTCCAGCGGTCGACCAGCTCGTCGTCCTGGTCGAGCAGGTACGGAGCGGCCTGGCTACTGCGCAGGAACGGCTCGCCTTCGACGAAGGTGAGGAAGGCCTCGTTCCGCGAGGGGACGTTCCGCTCGAGGAAGACCTCGAAGATCCGCTCGACGTCGCCGCCGAAGCGCCGGCCGGTCTCGGGGTCGTTGCCCCCCGCGAGCTGCCGCAGCTCCCGCGACTCCTGGACGAGCGCCTCGTCGACCCGCTGGTCGAGCCGCTGCTCGAGCGCCTCGTTGGCGATGACGAGCGAGACGACGGTCGCGACGGCGAGGAGCCCGACGTATCCGGCGAGCACGCGGACGCGGAAGCTCGCGAACAGCCGCCGCACGGGCCCGCCGGGGGAACGCCGCTCCCGCTCCTCGGGCGCCGCCTCGGCCTTGCTCGTGGTCGGGGCCTCGGTCATCGCCATCGTCTTCCTACCGAAGCATCGCGGCAACGGCCCAGACGGGGATGAGAGGACTGTGAGACATCTCTCATCTTTCCCTCATCCCGGTCTCATCACGCCTGGATACCACTGAGGCCATGCGGGGCGACTCCGCCTGGGAGCAGGACACCTGGGGCTTCGCCGAGGGCGACGAGATCGCTCCCGGCCGCCACGCAGTGCGGCTCCTCGGCGGCGGGCGCCGGTACGAGGCCTACCTGGTCTGGGACGACGCGCTCCATGCGCTCGCGGTGGCGAAGGTCGTCCGGCCTGGCGAGGTGGCGGACGACCGCACGCTGGCCGGAATGGCCGGGGAAGCGGAGGCGCTCTCGAGCCTTGCGCACCCGTCGCTCGTCCGCTCGTTCGACGCCGAGCTCGCCGGCGACCGCCCGCACCTGCTCCTGGAGCTGCTCGACGGACTGCGGCTCTCGACCCTCGAGCGCCGCTACGGGATCGTGGTCGAGCAGCTGCTCCCGCTGGCGCTCCAACTCTGCTCCGCCCTCCACTACATGCACGGGCAGGAGTGGGCGCACCTCGACGTGAAGCCGCGCAACATCATCATGAGCTCGACGCCGAAGCTGATCGACCTCAGCGTCGCCCAGCGGCTCGAGGACGCTAGACGGACGCACAGTCCGATCGGGACCGACACCTACATGTCGCCCGAGCAGTGCGACCCCGCGCGCTTCGGCGAGATCGGACCGGCCTCGGACTCCTGGGGGCTCGGCGTGACGCTGTACGAGGCGCTCGCCGGCGAGCTGCCCTTCGCCGTCGGCGACGCGGGCGCCGAGACCCTCGCGGAACGCTACCCGCAGGTGGCCGGCTCGCCCGAGCCGCTCGACGACGACGTCCTGTCGCCGCTCCGCGACGCGGTGCACGCCTGCCTCGAGGACGACCCCTCCCGGCGGCCTCTCCCCGCCGAGGTCGCGGAGGAGCTGGAGCCTCTCGTCGCGCTCTTGCCCCTGCCCCGGCTGGGCCGCTTCCGCCCCGGCTCGCGGCCCGCGCGTCCGCCGGCTCCGGCCCGATGAGAGCTGTCTCATCGCGCCCTCATGGGCGTCTTACCGGGCGCGGATATCTCTGTGCCAGGACAGCGAAAGCGACGTAAGGGGGACACGGAAATGCCCTTCGGAAAGATCGGAGTCTTGATCCTCGCAGTGGTCATCGCGGTCGGGCTCGGCGGCTTCGGCGCCGCGCTGAAGAGCTGGGCGGGCGGCGATCCGGTCTCGGCCGTGACGCTCGGGGAGCCCGACGGCCGCAAGGACGACGGCGACGACGCGGCACTGGCCGCCGATGACGACGACGACCGCGGCGACGGCAAGAAGAAGGCCAAGCAGCACGGCGACGGCGACAACACCCGCGGGAACGACGGCACCTCCGGTGGGAACAACACCGGCGACGGCGACCGCACGCGCGGCAACGACGGCACCTCGAGCGGGAACGACACGTTAGTCGTGGCCGGCGGCGGCGGGGGCGGCGGCGACAGCGCCTCCGGCGGCGGCTCCGCCACCTAGCTCACCCGGGACGCATGGCCCAGTCGGCGAGGGCGCTTCGGCGCTCTTCGCGTTCGAGAAGGCTTGGTGGGGTCCGCGGCTAGAAGGCGCCCAGGGCCTCGCGCGCGATGCGGTCCTGCTCGAGCACGGTGCGCGGTCGGGTAGCCCTCGCTCGGGCTGGCCCGCCACGGGCGGCCGACGTAGCGGAGGTCGACGTCGGAGGGCAGGCCCTCCTCGAGGCGGTGGCGGCTGGCGCGCCAGGCGCCCATGTTCTGCGGCTCCTCCTGCGTCCACACCACCTCGGTCACCGACGGGTAGCGGGAGAGAAGCTCGTCGTAGGCGGCGACCGGGAACGGGTAGAGCTGCTCGAGGCGCGCGACGGCGACGCCCTCGGCCTCGGCCGCGGCCTCGTGGCCGACGACGTCGTAGTAGACCTTCCCCGAGCAGAGGATCAGGCGGCCGACCTCGCGCTTCTGATCGGCGTCGAGGCGAGGGTCGTCGAGGATCGCCTTGAAGCTTCCGCGCGAGAGCTCGTCCAGGTGCGAGGTCGCCTGCTTCAGCCGCAGGAGGCCCTTCGGCGTGAGCACGACCAGCGTCCGGCCCTTCGAATGGAGCGCCTGGCGGCGCAGCAGGTGGAAGTACTGCGCGGCCGTCGACGCGTTGACGATGCGGATGTTCTCCTGGGCGGCGAGCTGCATGAAGCGCTCGAGCCGCGCGCTCGAGTGCTCCGGGCCGTTGCCCTCGTACCCGTGCGGGAGCAGAAGCGTGAGCCGCGAGCTCTGGCCCCACTTCGAGAGGCCGGAGACGATGAACTGGTCGACGATCACCTGCGCCGAGTTGACGAAGTCCCCGAACTGCGCCTCCCAGAGCACGAGCGCCCGCGGGACCTCCACGGAGTAGCCGTACTCGAACCCGAGCGCGGCGACCTCCGAGAGCGGCGAGTTGTGCACCTGGAACGGCGCGCGCGCGGTGGAGAGGTGCTGGATCGGCGCATACTTCTCGCCGGTCATGTAGTCGCTGAGCACGAGGTGGCGGTGCGAGAACGTGCCGCGCTCGGTGTCCTGGCCGGTCAGCCGCACGGGCGTGCCGTCGGCCAGCAGGCTGCCGAACGCGAGCGCCTCGGCCTGGGCCCAGGCGATCCCGCCCTCCTCGCCCAGCGCGTCGCGCCGGCGCTCGAGCTCCTTCGCGAGCTTCGGATGGACGGTGAAGCCCTCGGGCACCTCGAGCAGCCGCTCGTTCAGCTCGAGGAGCGTCTCGGCAGGTACGGCCGTGTCGAGCTGCGCGTCGGCGCCGCGGCCGATCCGGCGCTCCTTGCGCCGCGTGCTCGCCCCCCCGAACGACGCCTTCAGCTCCTCGTGGACGGCGCGCAGGCGTGCCTGCTCGGCTTCGACGAGCCGCTCGGCCTCCGCCGGCCCGACCAGGTCGAGCTCGGCGAGCCTGGCGGCGTACTGCTCGCGCACGGGCGGGTGCTCCTCGATCAGCTTGTACATGAGCGGCTGCGTGTAGCTCGGCTCGTCGCCCTCGTTGTGCCCGAAGCGGCGGTAGCCGACGAGGTCGACGACGACGTCGTGGTGGAACTCCTCCCGGAAGGCCATCGCCAGGCGAATGGCCGAGACGGCCGCCTCGGGGTCGTCGGCGTTCACGTGGAAGATCGGCGTGTCGAAGCCCTTGGCGAGGTCGGAGGAGTACCGCGTCGAGCGGCCCTCGTCCGGATCGGTCGTGAACCCGACCTGGTTGTTCGCGATCAGGTGCAGCGTGCCGCCCGTCGTGTAGCCGGCGAGACCCCCGAGGTTGAGCGTCTCGGCGACGACTCCCTGGCCGGGGAAAGCGGCATCCCCGTGGATGAGGACGGCGAGCGCCAGATCGGGATCGTGCGCCCCTTCCGGCGTGTCGTGGTTTGTCTGCGACGCGCGCACCTCGCCCTCGACGACAGGGTCGACGTACTCCAGATGGCTCGGGTTCGAGGTGAGCGTGACCGTCACGTCGCCGCTCCGCGTCGTCCGCGTGGCCTCGGCGCCGAGGTGGTACTTGACGTCGCCCGAGCCGGTCTCGAGGTCGGTGGCGACCGCCTCGAGCACCCGCTCGCCCTCGAACTCGCGCAGGATCGCGTCCGCCTGGCGCCCGATCGTATGCGCGAGGACGTTCAGTCGCCCGCGGTGTGCCATGCCCATGACGACGTGGTTAGCGCCGTTGGCAGCCGCCAGCTCGATCGCCTCGTCGAGCATCGGCACCATCACGTCGAGACCCTCGATGGAGAACTGCTTCTGGCCGAGGAAGGCGCGGCGCAGGTAGCGCTCGAACCCCTCGACCTCGGAGAGCCGCGCCAGCAGTGCCTTCTTCTCGTCCACCGTCAGCGACTGGCGGTAGCGGCCGGACTCGATGGCCGCGCGCAGCCACAGCCGCTGCTCGTGGCTCGAGATGTGCTCGATCTCGTAGGCCAGCGTCCCGCAGTAGGTCTCCCGCAGCTTGGGAAGTGCCTCGGCCAGCGTTTCGGCAGGCACGTAGAGGCGCAGGAACTTGGCGGGGATCCGCGCCTGGAGCTCGGGCGTCAGCCGCGGCTCGAGCCGGTCCGGGTCGAGCGCCGGGTCGCCGGGAGGCTCGGATCCGAGCGGGTCGATGCGGGCGGCGAGGTGGCCGTGCGTCCGGTGCGCCTTCACGAGCGACATCGCAGCCGCGACCCCGCCGAGCAGGAGGTCGTCGCTGGGCGCGACGGCGGGAGCCGGGGCCGCAGGCGCGGCCGCGCCGTTCCCGTCGCCGTCCGGCGAGAGCTCACGCAGGCGCCCGGCATTGGGCAGGCGTTCGAGAACGAGCTCCGGGTTGGACTCGAAGAGCTCCCGCCACTCCGGGTCGACGGACTCCGGCGAGGCGAGGTAGTCGGTCAGCAGCTCCTGGACGAAGCCGCTGTTGAGATCGTCTATCTGGTCGGTTTCCACTCCGCTCACTGAGCATAGCGCCCGCCGGCCCCGACACAGTAAGCTTCACAAAATGAAGCGCACGCGCGCCGCCGACCCGTACCGCGATCTCGACGTGATCGACTCGCGGGCGCCGAGGTTCAACCAGGCAACGGTCGGGCTCCTGGCGCTCGCCGCCGTGGTCACCGGCTGGTGGGCGATCCTCGGGCTGCTGGCCGCGCAGCTGGCGATTGGACTGACGTTGGGCCGACGCTACTGCCTCCCCTGCCTCGCGTACTTCGAGCTCGTCCAGCCGCGCCTCGGAGAAGGGCCGATCGAGGACTCGCGTCCGCCGCGCTTCGCCAACCTCGTCGGGGTGGCCGTCCTCGGCGCCGCCACCGTCGCCTACGCGCTCGGCTTCGCGACGGCCGGCGCCGGGCTCGGGCTGCTCGTCGCGGGCCTCGCGCTTCTCGCGGCCGCCACCGGCGTGTGCGCCGGGTGCGAGGCCTACCGACTCGGCGCGCGGCTTCGCGGGATCCGCTCACACCGGCTCGACCGCGTGGAGCTGCGCGACCTCGGCCTGGCGCCGAACGGCGAGGTCGTCGTCCAGTTCACGCACCCGCTCTGCAGCGACTGCACTGCGCTCGAGCGCCGGCTCCGCGAGGAGGGGCGCAACGTCGTCACGGTCGACGTCTCGCAGCGGCCCGAGCTGGCGCGCAAGTACGGCGTCGCCCTCGTCCCCACCGCGGTCGCGGTCAGCTCGACGGGGGCGGTTCTGGCCCGCCTGGCGGGATGATGGGGAGGCCCGACGCGACGACGCGCCGGCCGCCCGCCTCGTAGACGACGTCCACGGAGTCGTTCTTCCGGTACGTCCCGGCCACGCCGAAGAACATGCTCGCCCAGCGCAGGAGTCCCAGCCGGCCCTCGCGCGCCAGGGGCTTCGCGAAGCGCAACGTCCCGCCCAGCTCGCTGAAGTCGACCCCAGGCTCCTGGCGGACGCCGTTGACGTACACCTCGAAGGGCTCCGTCACTCCGGCGGGGAGCGGAACGGTCCACGACTCGTCCGGCATGCCCCCAAGAGTAGTCAGGAGGGCTTGGAGGGACCTCGCTCGGCGACACAGTCGGCGGTTCCTCCGAGCCCTCCTGAGAAGGGGGCCTTGGGGGAAACAGGGTTCCCCCAAGTGATCTCTCCCCTCGGCGCGCGAAAACCTCTCCCAGCTTCCGGCGATGCCGTTTGCGAGACCCTCTTGCCGCTTAAGAGGGTGTCTCGCTGGAACTCACTGAACCACATTTCGGGGGATTTGCAACTCCCCCGAACGGGTGACATCGGTGGCGAAGCCCGGCTCCCGCCGAGGCGAATAGAATCGCAACGGCCCATGGGGAGGAGGAAGCCCGCCGCTATCGCCGCCGCCCTCGCGGTGCTCGCGCTCGGAGTCGTGTCCCCCGCCCTGGGCCAGGACCCAGGCAACGGCGGCCTCTCGCCACCGGAGCCCGCAAGCCCGAGCGGCGAGGCGATCAACCAGCTCTACTGGTTCGTCTTCGCCATCTGCGCCGTCGTCTTCGTCGCGGTCGAGAGCGCGCTCATCCTCTTCATCATCCGCTTTCGCCGACGCCGGACGACCGCGGAAGACGCCGAGGGCCCGCAGATCCACGGAAACACCCGGCTCGAGATCATCTGGACGGCGATCCCCGCCGTGATACTCGTCGGGATCGCCGCGGTCGTGCTCGCGCGCAGCCCGGCCGTCCAGGCGACGAGCGGCGACCGCTCCGACGAGCTCGTCGTCGAGGTGCAGGGGCACCAGTTCTACTGGGAGTACGTCTATCCCGACGGGCAGATCTCCATCGACCGGCTCGTCCTCCCGGTCGACCGGCCGGTCACGCTCGAGCTGGTCTCCTTCGACGTCAACCACAGCTGGTGGGTGCCGGAGCTGACCGGGAAGAAGGACGCGATCCCGGGCAGGACGAACGAGCTCAGCTTCGAGCCGACGCGCGAGGGTGTCTTCGAGGGCAGGTGCGCGGAGCTCTGCGGCGTCCTGCACGCCGTCATGCCGACGACCGTGGAGGTGGTCTCTCAGGCGGTCTACGCCGGCTTCCTGCAGCAGATCAGCGGCCAGGAGGAGCCGGGCGCGACGCAGCTCGCGCTCGGGCGCGAGACGTGGGACGGCGTCTGCGCGAAGTGCCACGGACTCGCGGGTGACGGCGACCTCGGGCCGCCCATCGCGCAGAGCCCGACACTCGTCGACCCGGAGGCGCTGCTCGACCTGCTCGAGAACGGCCAGGACCAACCGGGGAACGAGAGCTACATGCCGCCCGTCGGCCGCGGCTGGCCCGCCTTCCAGGTGGAGGCGCTGATCGCCTACATCCAGTCGAACCCGGTGCTGTCGGCCCCGCCACCGTCCGAGGAGGGTGACGGCTAGTGGCCGTCCGGACGGAGACCGTGAACCCGACCTGGCGCGACGGCCGCGTCACGAGCTGGCTGACGACGCTCGACCACAAGCGCATCGGGATCCTCTACATCGTCACGTCGTTCTTCTTCTTCTTCGCCGCCGGCGTGATGGCGCTGCTCATGCGCATGCAGCTCTCGCAGGCGGAGAACGACTTCATCACCGGGAACTCCTACAACCAGCTGTTCACGGTGCACGGGACGATGATGGTGTTCCTCTTCGTCGTCCCGATGCTCGCGGGCTTCGGCAACTACCTCGTCCCGCTGATGATCGGCGCGAAGGACATGGCGTTCCCGCGCCTCAACGCGCTCTCGTACTGGCTCTTCCTCCTCGGCGGGCTCGTCATCCTCTCGAGCTTCTTCGCCGACGGGGGCGCCGCCAGCTCCGGCTGGACGGCCTACACGCCCCTCTCGACCGCCGAGTTCAGCCCCGGCTCCGGCCAGGACCTCTGGATCCTCGGGCTGCACTTGACGTCGCTCGCGTCGCTGGCGGGGGCGATCAACTTCATCGTCACGATCCACAACATGCGCACCCCGGGCATGACCTGGATGCGCATCCCGCTCTTCGTCTGGACGATCGAGGCCTACGCGGTGCTGCTCGTCCTCGTACTGCCGACCATCTCGGCGGCGGTCACGATGCTTCTCCTCGACCGCCAGGCAGGGACGGACTTCTTCACCGGCCAGGAGGGGGCGCTGCTCTGGCAGCACATGTTCTGGTTCTTCGGCCACCCCGAGGTCTACATCATGGTGCTGCCGGCGATGGGGATGATCTCGGAGGTCATCCCGGTCTTCTCGCGGAAGCCGATCTTCGGCTACAAGGCGATCGCGTTCTCGACGATCGGGATCGCCTTCGCGAGCATGCTCGTGTGGGCGCACCACATGTTCACGGTCGGGATGTCGGTGCCGCTGCAGGCGTGGTTCATGATCGCCTCGTTCGCGGTGGCGGTGCCGACGGCGATCAAGATCTTCAACTGGCTGGCGACGCTGTGGAAGGGCCACCTCTGGTTCCGCACGCCGCTCTACTTCGCCCTCGGCTTCATCGCCCTGTTCACGATGGGCGGCCTCTCCGGGATCCTGCTCGCCGCCTACCCGGTCGACTACCAGGCGCAGGACTCGTACTACGTCGTCGCCCACCTGCACTACGTGCTCTTCGGCGGGACCGTCTTCGGGATCTTCGCCGGGACCTACTACTGGTTCCCGAAGATCACCGGCCGGATGTACTCCGAGCGCCTGGGGAAATGGCATTTCTGGCTCATGTTCGTCGGCTTCAACGCCGCCTTCCTGCCGCAGCACATGCTCGGCCTCATGGGCATGCCCCGGCGCGTCTACACGTACCAACGGGAAGGGCTCTTCGAGTGGTACAACCTGATCTCGACCCTGGGCGCCTTCCTCATGGCCATCGCCCTCCTTGTCTTCATCTGGAACGCGTGGAAGAGCTGGCGCAACGGCCCGCGCGTCGGGAGCGACCCCTGGCAGGCCGACACGCTCGAGTGGTACACCACGTCGCCGCCGCCGGCGTACAACTTCACCGACGTCCCCTACGTCTCGAGCCCGCGCCCTCTGCGCGACCTGCGGCTGAAGCTCAAGGAGCTGCAAACGTGAGCGCCCGTCCCGGCCCCTGGCTCCGCCTGACCGCGATCGCAGGCGCGGCCGGCGTCGCGGTCGTCGTGGCCACGGGGTCCTGGGGCCTCGCCCACGACGTCGCCGCACATGTGACGCTCGCACTCCTCGCAGCGACGGCCCTCACCGCGCGGCTCGCGCACCCGGACCGGCCCGAGCTCCTGTGGACGGCGGCCGCGTCGTTCTTCCTCTTCGCGACGGCCGGGCTGGCCGCACTCGTGGACGCGCCGACCTGGCTGCACGTCACGTTCGGCGCCGCGGCGCTCGTCGCCGCGGCCGTCTGCGTCGCAGTCTCGTTCCGCGGCGGCACGCCCGTGCCGCGCGCGGCGTGGCGCGACTACGTGACGCTGACGAAGCCGCGGATCATGGTGCTCCTCCTGATCACCGCAGCGGGGGGTCTCGTCGTCGGCGCGGGCGGGTGGCCCTCGGCGGGCCTGGCGCTCGCCACGCTGGGCGGCCTGGCGCTCGCATGCGGCGGAGCGAGCGCGCTCAACCACGTCCTCGACCGCGACATCGACACCCGCATGAAGCGCACGGCCTCGCGGCCGGTCGCCTCGGGGCGCGTGCCGCCGGAGCGGGCGCTCGAGTTCGGGCTCGCCCTCTCGGCGCTCTCCTACGTCGTGCTGGCGAGCTTCGTCAACGTGCTGGCCGCCGTGCTGGCGCTCGTCGGGAACCTCTTCTACGTGATCGTCTACACGCGCTGGCTGAAGCGCACGACGCCGCAGAACATCGTCATCGGCGGCGCCGCGGGCGCCGTGCCGCCGGTCGTCGGGTACGCCGCGGCGACCGGCGACCTGACCCTGACCGCCGTCGTGCTCTTCCTCATCGTCTTCTTCTGGACGCCGCCGCATTTCTGGGCACTGGCGCTTCTGATCAAGCGCGACTACGCGGCCGCGGGGATCCCGATGCTGCCGGTCGTGAGGGGCGAGCGGGAGACGGCGCGCTCCATCGTCCTCTACTCCTTCGTGCTCGTGGGCGTAACCCTCCTGCCGGTGCTGGGGAGAACGCTCGGGCCGGTCTACGTCGTCTCGGCGGCGGTCCTCGGCGCGGCGTTCATCGGCCTGGCGCTGGCGCTGCAGCGACAGACAACGGCCGCGCGCGCCCGCCGCCTCTTCAGCTACTCGCTGGCCTACCTCGCGCTCCTGTTCGTCGCCATGGCGCTCGACCCGCTGTTGGTGTGATGGATGATCCCGAGCTGAACCGGAAGAACATCCGCCTGGGGCTCCTGCTCCTGGCGATCGCGCTCGTCCTGCTGGCGGGCTCGGTGGCCGTCGCCGTGATCTACGACGCGCTTGGCTGACCCGTACCGCGCCTTCCTCGCGGTTCCCGACGAGGTTCCGGCCGGGATCCCGGTCGCCGTCAAGGACCTGATCGACACGGCCGGGCTGACGACGACGTACGGGTCGGCGATCTTCCGCGACCACGTGCCCGAGCGCTCGGCGCCCTGCGTGACGATGCTCGAGGAGGCCGGCTACGCCGTCATGGGCAAGACGAACCTCCACGAGTTCGCCTACGGGGTCACGTCGGACAACCCGCACTTCGGCGCGGTCGTGAATCCTCTGGACGCCGGTCGGATCCCCGGCGGCTCGAGCGGCGGGAACGGGGCTGCGCTCGCCGTCGGCCTCTGCGACCTCGCGCTCGGGACCGACAGCGCCGGCTCCGTCCGCTTCCCTGCGGCGTGCTGCGGAGTCGTCGGCTTCAAGCCGACCTGGGGACTGCTGCCGGCGGACGGCGTCTTCCCGCTCGCCCCCAGCTTCGACACGCCGGGGCCGATGGCCCGCTCGGTCGCCGGCTGCGCGGAGTTGATGCGCGCCCTCGGGCTCACGGAGGAGGGAAGCGCCGAGGTGCGCGCCGCGGTCGCCTGGACGGAGCTCGCCGACCCGCTCGTCCGCGCCCGGGTGGAGGAGGCCGCGGCGCTCCTGCCCGGAGTCGAGCATGTCGACTTCCCGCTCCCCGGCGACATGAACCCTGCGTTCCAGGCGGAGGCGGCCGACGTCCACCGCGAGCTCTTCGCCGAGCACGCCGACCTCTACGGGGAGAACGTGCGCCGCAAGCTCGAGGCGGCCTTCGCAGTCTCGGACGAGGACGTGGCTGCGTCGCGCGCCGAACGGGAGGCCTACCGCGCGCGCTCGCTCGAGGCGCTCGACGGCTTCGACGTCCTGCTCACGCCGACGATGCTGATGGTCGCGCCCCCGATCGGGGTCGGCGACCTGGCCCTGCGCAACCGCATGATGCTCACGACGCGCCCGTTCAGCGCCACGGGCTGGCCGGCGCTCGCGCTCCCGTGCGGCCCGGCGGAGGACGGCCTCCCGGCGTCAGTGCAGATCGCCGCCCGCCCGGGCGACGACGCCCTCGTCCTCGCGGTCGGCCAGGCGATCGAGCGAGCCCTGGCCGAGTAACAGTCCGTTACTTGCGGAGCGGCGGCCGCGTCGCAGAGAACGACCGTCTCCTCGGCACGGACGTGCGCCGCGGGGTAGCGTCTCGTCGCCGGCGAGGACACTCGCCAGGGGGTCGCGCTTCTCCTCGCCCGCGACCAGGAAGGCGACGAGCGGCTGTGCGTTCAGGTACGCCAGCGAGAAGCTGATCCGCGGGTGCGACGGGGACAGGCCGGGCACGGGGACGTACACGAGCGGGCCCGGGTCCGCGAGCTCCTCGTCATGGCCCGGGAAGAGCGACGCCGTGTGCCCGTCGGAGCCGATGCCGAGCAGGACGAGGTCGAACGCGCGCGGAAGCTCCACGTCGAGCGAGTGGAGCGGGTGGATCTGCTCCTCCGGGATCGGCACCCGCGAGAGCAGCGTCTCGCGCGCCAGGCGCTCGTTCGAGTCCGGATGGTCGGGCGGGACGACGCGCTCGTCGCTCCACCACACGTGCCAGGAAGGCCAGTCCAGCTCGAACGCAGCCAGCTTCTCGTAGACCGGCCGCGGCGTCGAGCCGCCCGTGAGCGCGATCCGGAACGGCGACCTGCCGCCGGAGCGGTCCGCGATCCAGCCGGCGGCCAGCTCCGCCAGGTCCCTGCCTACGAGAAGCTCCGTACAGCCTCCTCGTAGATCCGGTCGTGGCCGAAGACCTCCAGCTGGTCGGAGAGGAGGTCGCTCGGCGTCAGCGGCTCCAGCCGGGCCGGGTGAGCGTCAAGGCCGTCCACCGCGACGAGCTCGAGCTCGCCGGCAGGCTCGTGGTCGAGCCGGATCTCGCGGCCGAGCCGCGCCGAGAGCCAGCTTCGCAGGAGCAGGGCTTCGGGCTCCGGCCCCGCCACACGCAACGCGGAGGCCTCAGCCACCTCCGGCCAGAGGTCGGCCACGCCCCAGCGCCACGGCTCCGTGCGGGCCCAGGCGATGTCGGAGACCGCGATGCGGTCGAAGAGCTCCGGAAGCCGCGCCAGCCCGGCGCGGGCATCGGGCCACTCGCGGGAGTCGACGACGAGCCTGTCGGCGACGCCGACGAGCTGGTCGAGCTCGGGCGCGCCGAACGGCAGTGGGCCGCGCCAGCGCAGGAAGACCGGCAGGTCGGAGACGAGCAGCGGCATGACCACGCTCGCCGGTGCGGAGGCACGGCGCCCGCACAAGCGCACCGAGACGACCTCCGAGCAGACCTCGCGCTCCTGGCCTCCGCGGACGAAGCAGCGTAGGTCCACCTCGCCCTCGAGAACGTCGCGAGGGTCGTCGGGCCGCGGGAAGAGCAAGATCGTCCGCGACGGATGGCGCTCGGCGAGCCCGGCCAGGGTGCCGGTCGCGGCCTCCACCCACTGCTCGGGCACCCATGCGATATGCGTCATCACGCTGGCGCGGAGGCGCGGCGGAGCCCCGGGCTCGGCCGAGGCGGCGCGCAGCTCGGTCAGCTCCCGCTCCAGCTCCCGCAGCGACGAGACCGGCATCAGTGCCGCCGCCAGGAGCGGCCGTCGCGGTGCAGCAGCTCGTCGGCGGCGTGCGGCCCCCAGGTCCCCGCGGCGTAGTTCGGGAAGTGCGGCCGGTCGCGTGCCCAGGGCGCGACCATCGCGTCGACGAGCGCCCACTGCTCCTCCACCTCGTCCGCGCGCGTGAACAGCGTCGCGTCGCCGAGCAGGCAATCGAGGATCAGGCGCTCGTAGGCCTCGGGCAGGCTGACGCGGAACGCGCCGCCGTAGAGGAAGTCCATGTGCACGGTGCGGATCGAGACGCCCTGCCCCGGCACCTTCGCGCCCACCGCCAGCGAGACGCCCTCGTCCGGCTGGATGTGGATGAGGAGCACGTTCGGCCGCAGCCCCTCCCCGTCGTCCACCTCGAAGGGTGGGTGCGGCGCGCGCTTGAACTGGATCGCGATCGTCGTCTCGCGGCGCGGCAACCGCTTGCCGGTGCGGATGAAGAACGGTGTGTCGGCCCACCGCCAGTTGTCCACGTAGAGCTTCGCGGCGACGTAGGTCTCCGTCTCGGAGTCCGGCGCGCAGCGCGGCTCCTCGCGATAGCCGGGCACGGGCTCGCCCTCGATGAAGCCCTGGCCGTACTGGCCGCGCACGACGTGCTTCGGCCCGGGCGTGTGCAGCGCCCGCAACACCTTCACCTTCTCGTTCCGCACGGCGTCGGCCTCGAAGTCGATCGGCGGCTCCATCGCCGTCAGCGCGACGAGCTGGAGCATGTGGTTCTGCACGACGTCGCGCATCGCACCGGTCTCGTCGTAGAAGTCGCCGCGACCCTCGGCCCCGAGCGACTCGCCCACCGTGATCTGGACGTGGTCGATGAACTGCCGGTTCCAGATCGGCTCGAAGATGCCGTTGGCGAAGCGCAGGACCAGCATGTTCTGGACGGTCTCCTTGCCCAGGTAGTGGTCGATGCGGTAGATCTCCTTCTCCTCGAAGTGCTGGTGGACGAGGTCGTTGAGCTGCCGCGCGCTCGCCAGGTCGTAGCCGAACGGCTTCTCGACGATGAGGCGCGTCCACCCGCTCGTCGTGCGCGCCCTGCCGAGCGCCGTCACGATCGGGGCGAAGGCCTTCGGGGGCACGGCGAGGTAGTAGACGCGGTTGCCGGAGGTGCCCTGCGTCGCGTCGAGCTCGTCCAGGCAGTCGATCAGCGGCCGCTCGCCGCCCTCGACCCCGAAGTCGGCGGCGACGTAGGACAGGCGCTCGGCGAGATGCTCCCAGACGTCCTCGCGGAAATCGTCACGGCCGTGCTCCTCGACGGCCTCGCGCATGCGCGCGCGGAACTCCTCGGTCGTCAACGGCGTCCGTGAGACGCCGACGATCGCGAAGTGGTCGGGGAGGAGGCCGCGCAGGGCGAGCGCGTAGAGCGCCGGCATCAGCTTGCGCTGGGTGAGGTCGCCGGAGGCGCCGAAGATCGTGAGCGCGAACGGCTCCGGCGGCCTGCGCATGCGGAGACCTTCGGCGAGCGGGTTCTCCGCGACTGCTGCTTCCGTCATGGGGCCGGCTTCGCCTCCTCGGCGCTCGGCGCGGACTCGACCGCGTGGCCGCCGAACTGGTTGCGGAGCGCGGCGTTCACCTTGGCGGCGAAGGAGTCGTCCTGCCGGGAGGCGAAGCGCGCGTAGAGGGCGGCCGAGATGGCGGGCAGTGGGACCGCCGCCTCGATCGCCTCGTGCACCGTCCAGCGTCCCTCGCCCGAGTCCTGCACGTAGCCCTTGATCAGCTCGAGGCCAGGGTCGGCGACGAAGGCCCGGTGGAGCAACTCGAGCAGCCAGCTCCGCACGACCGAGCCGTGCTGCCAGAGCTCGGAGATCTGCGCCAGGTCGAGGTCGTAGAGGTCGATCGCCTCCATCAGCTCGAAGCCCTCGGCGAACGCCTCCATGAGGCCGTACTCGATCCCGTTGTGCACCATCTTCACGAAGTGGCCGGCGCCCGCCGGGCCGACGTGCGCGTAGCCGCCCTCGGGGGCCAGGGTCACGAAGGCGGGCTCCACCGCGGCGACAGCCGCCTCGTCGCCGCCGGCCATGATGCAGTAGCCCTCCGCCAGGCCCCAGATCCCGCCGGAAACACCCGCGTCCACGAAGCCGACTCCCTTCTTGGCGGCCTGCTCGGCCCGGCGGATCGAGTCGCGGAAGTTCGAGTTGCCGCCGTCCACGAGGACGTCGCCGTCCTCGAGCAGCGGCAGCATGGTGTTGAAGGCCATCTCCGTCGGGTCGCCGGCGGGAATCATCAGCCAAGCGACGCGCGGCTGCTCCAGCCTCATGGCGAGCTCGACGAGCGAGTCGGCGGTGCGCTCGGGGTTCGTCCGCGCGTAGGTCTCCACCTCGTGGCCGCCCTTGCGCAGGCGCTCCGTCATGTTGCCGCCCATGCGGCCGAGGCCGATGATTCCGAGCTTCACAGGTCCTCCAGTCTGACGCGGACGATGGGCCGCCCGCGTTCGGCGAGGGCGGCCAGGTCTCCTTCGGCCTGGGCGTGGATGAGGCGGCGGAAGCCGAACTCCCGGCCGGGGATCGGCAGCTCGTCGCCGGGGTCGTCGACCACCTGGACGAAGCGCCCCGTCGGCGGGCCGCCCTTGTGCAGCTGGCCGGTGGAGTGCAGATAGCGCGGGCCGAGCCCGACGGTGACCGCGCAGCCGGTCGCCGCGCGCCCGCTTCACGAGCGGCGCGAGCTCGCCCTCGCGGGCCGGGTCGATGAACGCCTGGATGGCCACGTACTCGGGCGGGCGGGCCTCCGCCAGCAGGTCTTCCACAGCCCCCATGTCCCCGGTGGCCATGTCAGGGGTCAGACCCCGTCCGTGGCCGGAAAGGACATCCAGGGTGCGGTCCTTCGCCTCTTGGACGTTGGGCTGGTCGAACGGGTTGATGCCGAGGACAGCGCCCGTCGCGGAGACGGCGACCTCCCACCGGTAGAACTCGGCGCCGAGGCCGTGCTCCAGGCTGACGTCCGCCGCCTGGCGGTCGGGACCGTCCGGGTCGTTCTCCGGCGCCGGGACGAGGCCCTTGCCCTGCTTGCCCGTGGACTCGGCGAGCAGCTGCTCCAGCCAGAGGCCGAAGCCGTGCGGATTGGCGAAGACGACCTTGTCGCGGCCGTCCTGCCACCCGGCTCCGAGGGCGAGGCCGAGCCCGACGCCGGGGCTCTCGGCCGTTCGGCAGCGCTCCGCCATGGCGACGGCGCCCGCCAGCAGCTCCCCGACGTCGGCGCCCATGAGCGCCGCGGGCACGATCCCGAACGGCGACAGGGCCGAGTAGCGGCCGCCGATCGTGGGCTCGCCCTGAAACACGGCTCGGAACCCGCGCTCGCCGGCGAGCGCCTCCAGCTCCGAGCCGGGGTCGGTCACCGCCACGAAGGACTCACCGCGGCCGTGGGTCAGCTCCCAGAAGAAGTCGAGGTGCGAGCGCGTCTCGAGCGTCGTGCCGGACTTCGAGGAGACGAGGAAGAGCGTGCGCTCGGTATCGAGCGACTCCGCGAGCCGGCGCACCGCCGCGGGATGCGTCGTGTCGAGGACGTGGAAGCTCTCCGCGCCGCTCACGCGCCTGAACACCTCCGGGGCCAGGCTGGAGCCGCCCATGCCGAGCAGCACCGCCGCGTCGAAGACGCCCCGCGCCTCCTCGGCGAACGCGAGGATCTCGGGCAGACGCTCCTGCATCCGGGCGGGCTCGTCCAGCCAGCCGAGCCACTGCGCCTCGTCCGAGCCGGTCCAGAGCGTGGCGTCCCGCGCCCAGATCCGCTCGACGAGCTCGGCGGCCTCCACGGAGCTCTACGTGGCGACGAGCTCGCCGGACTTCGCGCGGATGCCGTCGAGGAGCTCGGCGAACGAGTCGGCGAACTTCTCGACGCCCTCGCGCTCGAGGGTCGCGGTGACGTCGTCGTAGTCGACGCCGGCCTCCGCGATCCGCCGGAAGACCTCCTCGGCCTCCTCGATTCCCCGCTCGAGCGTGAGCGCGACCTCGCCGTGGTCCTGGAAGGCCTGGATCGTCTCCTCAGGCATCGTGTTCACCGTCTCCGGACCGATCAGCTCCTCGACGTAGAGGACGTCGCGGTAGGCGGGATTCTTGGTGGAGGTCGAGGCCCACAGGCAGCGCTGCGCGGTCGCGCCGCGCGCGGCGAGCGCGTCCCACCGCTCGCCGGCGAAGATCTCCTTGTAGCGCCGGTAGGCCAGCTTGGCGTTGGCGACCGCCAGCTTGCCCTGAAGCTCGGCGGGCGCGCCGACCTCCTCCAGGCGCCGGTCGGCCTCCGTGTCGACGCGCGAGACGAAGAAGCTCGCGACCGACGCGACGACGGACGGGTCGCCGCCGGCCTCGACCAGGCGCTCGAGCCCGCGGACGTAGGCTTCGGCCACGGCGGCGTAGCGCTCCAGCGAGAAGATCAGGGTGACGTTGATCGACTTGCCGCGCGCGATCATCTCCTCGATCGCGGGCAGGCCGGGCTCCGTCGCGGGGATCTTGACGAACAGGTTCGGGCGGTCGACGAGGTCGTGCAGGCGCACCGCCTCGGCGATCGTCGCCTCGGTCTCGTAGGCGAGCGTCGGGTCGACCTCGAGCGAGACGTAGCCGTCCCGGCCGCCGCCTTCGTCCCAGACCGGGCGCAACACCTCGCAGGCAGCACGCACGTCCTCGATGGCGAGGCGCAGGAAGAGCTCCTTCGGGTCGCGCTCGTCCTCCAGCTCGCGCCGGAGCTGCTCGTCGTAGGCGTCGCCGGCGGCGATCGCCTTCTGGAAGATGGTCGGATTCGAGGTGACGCCGACGACGGCGTCCTCCTCGTGCAGCCGCGCCAGCTCGCCGGAGCGGAGCATGTCGCGGGAGAGAAAGTCGATCCAGACGCTCTGGCCGAGCGCCGAAAGCTGGTGCAGCCGAGATGCGGTCATGCGGCCGTCCTTCCCGGTCGGCGGGTTTCCATCTCTACGGTAGCGCGCGGGCGCGCACGAGCCGCCGTGCCGCCTCGGCGATGTGGCCCCGGTCGATGCCGGCGGCCGCAAGCAGCTCGTCCGGGGTTCCGGACCCCGGCATGGCGGCGACCGCAAGCCGCGCGACCGCGGGGTGCTCGTCCAGGCCGGCGAGCGCGGAGAGCACGGCCTCGCCGAGGCCGCCTTCCGGCCAGTGGTCCTCGACGGTCACGACGGCGCCGGTTGCCGTAGCGGCCTCGCGCAGGCCCTCGGCGTCGATCGGCTTCACCGAGTAACAGTCGAGGACGCGGGCCGAGACCCCCTCACTCGCGAGCGCGTCGGCCGCCGCGAGCGCCTCGACCACGGTGATCCCGGCGCCGACGATCGTGACGTCGTCGTCCTCGGAGGAGCGCAGCACACGGCTGCCCCCGACCGGGAAGTCCTCGTCGGGCCCGTACACGACCGGGGTCGCGGCGCGAGTCGTGCGCAGGTAGGAGATCCCCTCGAGCCCGGCCATCGTCGCCACGAGCTGCGCCGTCTGGTTCGCGTCGCACGGATAGAGCACGGTGCTGCCGCTAACGGCGCGCATCATGGCAAGGTCTTCGAGCGCCATCTGGGAGGGGCCGTCCTCGCCGATGGACACGCCTGCGTGCGAGCCGGAAAGCGAGATCGTCGCCCGGCTGACCGCGGCCATACGGACAAAGTCGTAGGCGCGGGTCAGGAACGCCGCGAAGGTCGAGGCGAACGGCTTCCAGCCGCGCACCTGCAGGCCAACCGCGGCGGCGACCAGCTGCTGCTCGGCGATGTACATCTCGAAGAAGCGGTCGGGGTGAGCGGCGCCGAAGATCTCTGCGTAGGTGGAGTTCGAGACCTCGCCGTCGAGCGCGACGACGTGCCCGTCGGCGGCGCCGACCGCCGCCAGCGCGTCGCCGTAAGCCTTGCGGGTCGCCACCTCGGCGCCGAGCTCGTAGCGCGGCAGCTCGAGCGGCGCCGTCGGGAACGAGTGCGGCTCGGCAGGCTCGCGGACGTGCACCTCGATCCGCAGGTGGCGCTCGCCGCCGAGCTCGGCGACCGCCGCCTCGGGATCGGCGAGCGGCTTCCCGTGCCAGCCGTCGTGGTTCTCCACCGCGCTCACGCCCTTGCCCTTGAGCGTGCGGGCGACGATCACGGTGGGGCGGCCCTCGACGCTCAGCGCCTCCGCATAGGCGGCGTCGATCGCGGCGACGTCGTGGCCGTCGATCGCGATCGCGTGCCAGTCGCAGGCCTCGGCCCGGCGCACGTACGAGTCGAGGTCCCAGCCGTGCATCGTCTCACCGCGCTGGCCGAGCCGGTTCACGTCGATGATGGCGGTGAGGTTGTCGAGCTTTCCGTAGGCGGCGTGCTCGAAGGCCTCCCACATGGATCCCTCGGCCATCTCGCTGTCGCCGCAGAGCGCCCACACGTGGTAGGGCAGCCGGTCGAGCCGCTTGCCCGCCAGCGCCACGCCGACCGCGATGGGCAGGCCCTGGCCCAGGGAGCCGGTCGCGACGTCGACCCACGGGAGCACGGGCGTCGGATGCCCCTCGAGCGGGCTCCCGAGCTTCCGGAAGCTGAGCAGCTCCTCGTCCGTGATCGCGCCGGCCGCCTTGAAGAGGGAGTACACGAGCGGCGAGGCGTGGCCCTTGGAGAAGATCAGGTGGTCGTTGGCAGGGTTCTCGGGGTCGGAGAAGTCGTAATGGAGATACCCGTCCAGGAGGACGGCCATCAGGTCGGCGGCCGACATCGAGGAGGTGGGGTGGCCCGAGCCCGCGGCTGCGGCCGCGCGCACGGAATCGACGCGCAGCTGCTGCCCCAGCTCCTGCCAGCGTTCCTGGTCCGTCATGGCGGCCATCCTACCCAGGGAGGCGCGGAGCCATGCAAGGGCGTGAGACCATTGGCGCATGGCCGTCGTGATCGCCTCCAACCTGCGCAAGGAGTTCGCAGGCAACCTGCTCTTCGACGGAGTGTCGTTCAAGCTCGAGCGCCGTGATCGGTTGGCGCTCGCGGGACCGAACGGTGCCGGCAAGACGACGCTGCTGCGCATGCTCACGGGCGAGACGGGCATCGAGGGCGGCGAGCTCGTGATCGAGAAGGGAACGCGCGTCGCGCTGCACGACCAGCGGCCGCCGGTCGAGCGCGACCTGAGCCTCCGCGATTACATCCTCTCAGGCGCCTCCGACCTGCTTGCCGCGGAGCGGGAACTGGCGCGCCTGGAGGAGGCGATGGCACAGGGCGCGGCCGACCAGGCGACGCTCTCCGCCTATGCGCGCGCCCAGGCGCGACTCGAGCACGCCGGCGGCTACGCCTGGCGCGACCACACGGGCGCGGTCGCCCGGGGACTGGGCTTTCGCGACGAGGACTTCGACCGGGGGCTCGCGACCTTCTCGGGCGGGGAGCTGACGCGGGCGTCGCTCGCGCGCGCACTGGCCGGAGACCCCGATCTGATCCTGCTCGACGAGCCGACGAACCACCTCGACGTGGCGAGCCTCGAGTGGCTCGAGCGCGAGCTGTCGGGCCTCGACGCAGCCTGCATGATCGTCGCCCACGACCGCTGGTTCCTCGAGGCCGTGACCAACGCGACCCTCGAGCTCGAGGCCGGCCGCTCGACGTACTTCCCGGGCCCGTGGCACGTCTGGCGGCTGGAGAAGGCCCAGCGGGCCGCGCACGCGCAGAAGACCGCCGCCCGGGTTGCCGCCGACATCGCCCGGCTGGAGCGCTTCGTGGCGCGCTTCCGCTACAAGAAGACCAAGGCCAAGCAGGCGCAGGCCAAGCTCACGCAGATCGGCCGTCTCTCCAAGGAGAAGGACGAGGCGAGCGCGGAGGCTGCGCTCCTATCACGACGCACGCGCGGGCTCGGCTTCGACTTCGGGGAGCCGAAGCGGAGCGGCAGAGACGTGCTCGTGCTCGAGGACGAGCAGGTCGAGGTCGCCGGGCGCCGTCTGCTCGACCACGTCACCTTCGCCCTCGAGCGCGGCGACCACGTGGCACTCGTCGGCCCGAACGGAAGCGGCAAGACGACTCTGCTGGCGCACGCGGTCGCCGGCGACTACAAGCTCGGCCACGGCGTCGAGGTCGGCTACTTCTCACAGCACGGGCTCGAGCTCGACGACCGCGGCAGCGTGCTCGACTGCGTCCAGCGGATGACCGGCCTGAACCGGCCGCAGGCGCAGACTCTCCTCGGCCGCTTCCTCTTCTCCGGCTGGGAGACCCACATGAAGCAGGTGCGAGATCTCTCCGGCGGCGAGCGCCGCCGGCTTGGACTGGCGATCCTGGTCACCTCCGGCGCCAACCTCCTCCTGCTCGACGAGCCGACGAACCACCTCGACCTCGACTCGCGCGAGACCCTCGAGGCGGCGCTGGAGGGATTTCCCGGGACGGTGCTCCTCGTCTCGCACGACCGCGCGCTCCTCGACGCGGTCGCGCAGCGGACGGCCGCGATCGAGGACGGCACGGTGCGGGTCTACGACGGCGGCTGGGCGGATCTCGTGCGCGCGCGCGAGGAGCGCGAGGAGCCGAAGCCCGAGCGCGAGCCGAAAGCGCGCAAGCCGGCGGCCGTCGCGGCGCCCAAGCCTGGCCCTGATCCGCTGGCCGCGATCGAAGCCGAGGTCGAGCAGGCCGAGGCAGAAGTGACCCGGCTCGAGGAGAAGCTCGCCCTCGACTGGACCGACACCGAGACGATCGCCGCGCACGCGGCCGCCCGGGCGGAGCTCCAGGCCCTGCTCGCCCGCTGGGAGCGGCTGCTCGAAGGAGTTGGAGGCCCCTCGAGCTAGCGCCCGCCGGCTCAAGGAGGCGGCACACGCTGCCGACCTCCCTGGGCATGACGGTGACGCGGATCCTGGCCTGTCTCGCGGCCGACGGCGGCTCGCTCGACCTGCGGCCCGCGCGCGCCTCGTGGCCCTACTAGGAGGGTTCGGCGAAGGTGGCGATCAGCGCCTCCGCGACCACGCGCATCGGCCGGCCGGAAACCTGGCTCGCCCGCCGGAGCCTGGCAAACGCCTCGTCCTCGGTCAGCCCCTCACGCGCCATCAGGAGGCCTTTTGCCCGCTCGACGACCTTGCGCGTCTGCAGAGCCTCCGAGAGCGACTCCGCTTCCTCGCGCAGCGCCTGGAGCTCGGCATGGCGGGCGCGGGCTGCCTGGATCGCCGGCAGTAGGTCGGTCTCGCGGAATGGCTTGACGAGGTAGCCGAAGACCCCGGCCTCGACCGCGCGGGCGACGAGCTCGTCCTGGCCGTAGGCGGTGAGGATCACGATCGGGATCGGCCGGTCGGTGAGGATGCGGCGCGCCGCATCGATTCCGTCGAGCTTGGGCATCTTGACGTCGAGGATGGCGAGGTCCGGCTTCTCGCTCGCCGCCAGCTCCACGGCCTCCTCGCCGTCACGCGCCTCGGCGACGACCGCGTAGCCGGCGCGCTCCAGGATCTCGCGCAGGTCGAGGCGGATGATCGTCTCGTCCTCGGCGACCAGGATCCTCATCGTCAGCTCCTCGGGAAGAAGTCGGTCCGGAGGCGGCCCACCGGCGCGCTCCTGGCACAGTCTCGCGCGCCACGCGCGCGCCCGCACCGCAGTAGGCTCAGGCCATGGGGCGGGAGGTGGGGTTTCCCGTGCTAGACGCGAGTATCTGTGGGCCATGCGCAGGAGGCCGGCCTATGCGGCAGGGAAGGCGACCTCGGCCCGCAGGCCGCCGTCGGCGACGAGCAGGAGCTCGCCGTCGAGCTCCTCGCTGACGAGCGCCCGGACGATCGAGAGGCCGGTGCCTTCCCGGGCCGACTCGTCCCAGCCGCCGTTGTCGGCCACAGTGAGGAGCACGCGGCCGTTGGCACGGCCAAGCTCTACGCGCACCTCCTCGCCGCCGTGCTCGAGCGCGTTGCCGAGGAGCTCGCAGAAGACGAGTGCGAGCGCCGTCGCGCGCTCGCCGTGGAGCGAGATCGGCTCGAGACGCGAGCTCACCTGCTTGCCGGCGCCGAGGCCCTGGACGAGCATCGACCGCAGCCGATCGACGAGCTCGCCGAGGTCGACGTCGTCGTCGCGGCGCTCCGTCAGGACCTCGTGGACCGCAGCGATGGCGAGAATCCGGTTGACCGAGTCGCCGAGCGCCTTGCGCGGGTCGATGGGATCCGCGCTCGAGGCCTGCAGACGGAGGAGCGACGCGACCGTCTGGAGGTTGTTCTTGACCCGGTGGTGGATCTCCTGGGCGAGCACGCCGCGCAGCACGGCGCGGCCGTGCTCCAGCGCGACGGCCGCCTGGCGCGCGATCGAGGCGAGCAGACGGCGCTCCTCGTCGGTGAAGGGGGTGTCGCGATCGCAGACGAGCTCCCCGACCTGGCGGCCCTTCCAGCGAAGCGGGAAGCGCACGGCATACGCGCCCGGCCGGCCCTCCGGCCAGGCGATCGTGCCGTCCTCGAGGACGAGCGCCGCGCCCGTCGCGGCGACGGTCGAAATCGTCGTCACGACGATCGCCTCGAGGGACTCCTCCAGGTAGAGCGACTCGGAAACCGCCTCGGAGATCGCCGCCAGCGCCTCGAGCTCCGCCACTCGGCGTTGCGCGTGGTCGTAGAGCTTCGCGTTCTCGATCGCCTGGGCGACCTGGCCCGCGATGGCCATCAGCAGGTCGATCTCGTCGTGGCTGAACTCGCGCGGCAGCTCCGTCCGGACGTTCAGCGCACCCTCGAGGCGGTCGCGGGCGAGGATCGGGACGGCCAGGATCGACTGGTACTGCGCCTCGCGCAGGTTGGGGAACTGCTTGAAGCGTGGATCCAGGTGCGCGTCGCGCGGGATCATCACCGGCGCGCGCTCCGCGGCCGCGGCACCCGTGATCCCTTCCCCGGGGCGCATCTTCGGCACCCGGGTCATGTCCTCCACGCGCGTCCCGTGCGACGCGCGGAGGACGAGCTCGTTCGCCGCCTCGTCGTAGAGGTACACGAAGCAAGCGTCGGTCTCGAGCGCCTCCGCGACCTTGCGGGCGATCAGGTCGAACACCTCGTGGAGGTCGAGCGTGGAGTTCACCGCGGCGATCGTTTCGGTGAGCAGGCGGAGGTGGCGGGCGGAGCGATCCACGGTGGTCCAACCATTCAAGCAGGGGTTTTGCGGCACCGATAACGACTGCGTGACCGTCTCGGCTCCGCCCGCGCCGAAAAGGCCGCCGCGCCTCGTCCTGCGCTTCGCCATCTACAGCGCCATCTCGCTCGCGCTCGCGTGGGTCGCCATCTTCTGGGTCGTCAGGAGCGAGGCCGAGGAGCGCGGGCGCCAACAGGTCGCCGACCACGCCGTCGAAGCGGCCGCCAGGATCGCGCCCTCGCTGACGGACGCCTACTTCGCCGGGCCGGTTTCCCCCGCCCGTCAGGCCGAGCTCGACGCGGTCTTCGAGCGCGAGCTCGTCGGCAATCTCCTGCGGATGAAGCTGTTGACGCCCAAGGGCGTCGTCGCCTACTCGACCGACCACGCGCAGATGGGCGAGCGAACCGAGGACACGGCCGACCTCCAGGCGGCCCTCAACGGGCAGACCGTGCAGGAGGTCAGCTCGCTCAACGACGACGGCGGCACCGCCGTCGAGGACGACTCCAAGGCGTTCGAGTCCTACGTCCCCGTCTACACGGGCGACCTGGGCAGGCCGGCGGGCGTCCTCGAGGTCTACGAGGCCTACGCGCCCGTGGCCGCCGAGATCCACGAGACGGTCACCCCGATCGGCGTGGCTCTCGGTCTCGCGCTCATCCTGCTCTACGCGGCGCTCTTTCCGATCCTGCGCCAGGTGACGCGGGCGCTCGACGCTCGCCACAAGGGGCTGGAGGACCATGCGGCGACGCTGGCCCAGGCGCTCGCCGAGCGCGACAAGGCCGAGGTGCGCGTCAGCCAGGCCGAGCGCAACCACCGGAGCCTCGTCGAGCAGCTGCCGCTCGTCATGTACATCACCCGGCTCGACGAGACCAGCTCCTGCATCTACATGAGCCCGCAGATCGAAGACCTCGTCGGCTACACGCCGCTCGAGTGCATGAGCGATCCCGAGTTCTTCATGAAGATCCTCCACCCCGACGACCGGGAGCGCACGCAGGCCGCGCACCTCGAGGCGTACGAGACCGGCGAGCCCTTCTCGATCACGTACCGCATGCTCGCCAACGACGGGCGGGCAGTCTGGGTGCACGACGAGGTCACGATTGCCAAGGATGCCGCGGGTCGGCCGATGCACGCCCAGGGCTTCCTCGTCGACGTCACGCCGAAGATCGCCTCGCAGGAGGAGCGCGAGCGCCAGAACGCCGAGCTGCGCGCGCTCCACGAAACGGCGCTGCTTCTGATCGACGAGCTCGACCAGCAGAAGCTCCTCGAGCGGATCGCCGTGAAGGCCGGCGAGCTTCTCGGAACGGCGAACACCTACGTCTACCTGCGCGAGGACGACGAGCTCCAGGTCGCCGTCGGCACCGGGTCGTTCGCCGACAACGTCGGTGAGCGCCTGGGCAAAGGGGAGGGCCTCGCCGGCCGCGTGTGGGAGACGGCCGAGCCCCTGGCGATCAACGACTACTCCGCCTGGGAGGGGCGGATGGCACGCTTCGCGGACGAGGAACTCCACGCCGTCGTCGGCGTCCCGCTCCGCTCGCGCACCGAGGTCGTCGGCGTCCTCGGCCTTGCGCACTACGACCAGGAGGAGACCTTCGGGGAGCCCGAGATCGCACTCCTCTCGCGCTTCGCGCACCTCGCCTCCCTCGCTCTGGAAAGCGCCCGCCTCTACGCGGCGGCCCGGGACGAGCTGCAGGAGCGGCGTCGAGCGGAGGCGGCCCTCGGCGAGGCCGAGATCCGCTACCGGACCCTGGTCGAGCACCTGCCGCTCGTGACGTACATCAGCCCGCCCGACGCAGCCGTTGGGAATCTGTACGTCAGCCCGCAGGTCGAGGAGCTCCTCGGCTACCCGGCCGCGGACTGGATCACGAACCCCGATCTGCTGAACGAGACCGTCCACCCGGACGACATCGAGCGAGTCCTGGCAGACGCCGAGCGCCTGCGCGAGACCGGTGAGGCGCTCCGCTCCGAGTACCGCTACGTCAAGGCCGACGGCAGCGTCATCTGGGTGCTCGACGAGACGATCCTCGTCCGCGACGAGCAGGGGACGCCGCTCTGGGTGCAGGGATTCCTCGTCGACATCACCGAGAGCAAGTTGGCCGAGGAGACCCAAGCCCGCCTGGCGGCCGCCGAGAAAGACGCGCGCGCCCAGGCCGAGGCGGCCCAGCGCGACCTGGCCGCGCAGAACGAGCGCCTGCGCGAGCTCGACCGCCTGAAGGACGAGTTCATCGCCCTCGTCTCGCACGAGCTGCGCACGCCGCTGACCTCGATCCGCGGGTACACGGAGCTCCTGCTCGACGGCGAGGCCGGCGAGCTGACCGACGACCAGCGTCAGTTCCTGGGGGTGGTCGAGCGCAACTCGCTCCGGCTGCTCCATCTCGTCGGCGACCTCCTCTTCCTCGCCCAGGTCGAGGCGGGCAAGCTCGTCCTCGACGTCGGCGCGCTCGACCTCGGAGCCGTCGCGTCGGAGAGCGTCGAGACCGCCAGGCCGCAGGCCGAGGCCAGAGGCATCACGCTCACCCTGGCGACCGGGCCCGTGCCGCTCATCGTCGGCGACCGTGCCCGCATCGCCCAGCTCCTCGACAACCTCGTCTCCAATGCCGTCAAGTTCACGCCCGAGGGCGGTCGGGTCGACGTCCGCGTTCGCGCAGTCGAGAACCAGGCGCTCCTCGAGGTGCGTGACAGCGGCATGGGGATCCCAGTCGGCGAGCAGGAGTTCCTGTTCGAGCGCTTCTTCCGCACCACCACCGCGACCGAGCAGGCGATCCAGGGCACCGGGCTCGGCCTGGCGATCTCGAAGGCGATCGTCGAGGCGCACGCCGGCCGGATCACCGTGGCGAGCGAGGAGGGCGCCGGCACGACCTTCCGCGTCGCGCTCCCGCTCCACCGCCAGGCGGACGTCCGGGAGCGGACGGAGGTGGCGAGCTGAGCTCCCCGGCCAACCTCCGCCCTCTCGTCCTCGTCGCCGACGACGACCCGGACATCCTCGCGCTCGTCCGCTTCCGGTGCAAGCGCTGGGCGAGCTCGTTCAGTCAGCGCTAGGCGTCCGGCCGAGGGGTGGCCGCGGTGAATGACCGCGTGGCGCCTGTCAGGCGCCCTGGTTCATCTTCCGCGCGGGCCCCTGAGGCCGGTAGCGATAGCCGAAGCCGCGCACCGTCTCGATCACGGACGCATCGACGCCGGCTCCCTCGAGCTTGCGACGCAGGTAGCCGACGTAGAGCTTGACCTGGTCGCGCGAGGCCGAGAACGAATCGCCCCATACGAGCTCCAGCACCTGGTCATGCAAGAGCAGCTGGCCGGGATGGCGCACGAAGGCCGCGAGCAGCCGGAACTCGAGCGGCGTGAGCGCCACGTCCTCGCCGCTGACGGAGACGCTGCGCTCGGCGAAGTCGACCTGGAGGACCGAGTCGGCGTAGGTCTCCTGGGTCTCCTCGCGCGGCCCGGCGCGCCGGAGCATCGCCTCGATCCGGGCGAGCAGCTCCTGCCGCCCGAAGGGCTTGGTGATGTAGTCGTCCGCCCCCGCCTTCAGCCCGCGCACCTTTTCGAGCTCGGCGGCTCTCGCCGTCAGCATGGCCACGGGGACGTCGGACAGGTCGCGAATGCGCTCGAGCGTCTGCCAGCCGTCGAGCTCGGGCATCGAGACGTCGAGGAGGACGACGTCGGGGGGCGTCGCGTAGAACGAACGCAGCGCGTCCTTCCCGTTCGCGGCCTCGCTGACGCCGTAGCCCTGGCGCTCGAGCAGCTCCTTGACCAGACCGCGGATGTCGGGGTCGTCGTCGACCACGAGTACGTGAGCGCGTTTCATACCGGTTCCTTACCAGATCCCCCCGGGATCCGCGCATGGCTGTCCGATGGTGAGAGTCATGAGGATCCTCGTGGTCGAGCCCCACGCCGAGGTCCGCGCCCTCCTGGCGCACGTGGTCGAGCGTCTCGGACACGAGGCCGTCTTCCCTTCTGGACGCCGCGGCGAGGTCCTCCCGGACGGGGACGTGGACGTGCTCCTGCTCGAGCCGGCCGACCCTGCGGCCAGAGCGGTGGCGGAGCGACTGCACCGCCGTCAATGGAAGCTCCCGATCGTCTGCGCCAGCATCTATCCCGATTTCGAGCCGCTCGGGAGCCTGCGACCGTTTGCCTATCTCATCAAGCCGTTCGGCCTGAACGAGCTCGAGCGCGCCCTCTGCGCGGCCGTGGACAGCGTCGACCGACCGGCGAAACTGGCGTCCTAGCCCGTTAACGACCACGAGCCGCTCAGAAAGCAGCTCGCGGTCGGCCGTCAGTCAGTCCCCCGCTTCAAGGAGAAGCGGCGACACCGCGATCCATATTACGCCTCCCCGCTGGTTCCTACAAGACCGGCAGGTACTTCTCCAGCTCCCACGGCGTCAGCTGGACGCGATACTCGTCCCACTCTGCCCGCTTGAGCTTCACGTAGGCGTCGAAGATGTGGTCGCCGAGGGCGCGGCGGACGAGGTCGGAGCCGGCCAGCTCCTCGATCGCCTCGCCGAGGGACTCGGGCAGCGCCACGATGCCGCGCTCCTTCCGCTCGTCCGCCGACAGCTTGTAGAGGTTCTTCTCCATCGGCGGCGGCAGCTCGTAGCCCTGCTCGATGCCTTCGAGGCCGGCGTGCAGGAGCGCCGCGAACGTCAGGTACGGGTTACAGGCCGGATCGGGGCAGCGGATCTCGGCGCGCGTGGCTTGCTCGTTCCCCGGCTTGTAGAGCGGGATGCGGATCAGAGCAGAGCGGTTCCGCCGCGACCAGGCGGCGTAGACGGGCGCCTCGTAGCCCGGCACGAGCCGCTTGTAGGAGTTCACCCACTGCGCGAAGACGGCCGCGATCTCACGTGCGTGCCGGAGCTGGCCCGCGATGAAGCCCTTGCCGACCTCGGAGAGGCTCCACTCGTCGTCGGCGTCGAAGAACGCGTTCTTGCCGCCGGAGAAGAGCGACTGGTGCGTGTGCATCCCCGAGCCGTTCTCGCCGAAGATCGGCTTCGGCATGAACGTCGCGTGGTAGCCGGCCTTCTTGGCGATCTCCTTGACGACGAGCCGGTAGGTGATCGTGTGGTCGGCCATGGAAAGCGCGTCGGTGAATTGCATGTCGATCTCGTGCTGGGACGGGCCGACCTCGTGGTGGACGTACTCGATCGGGATCCCCATCTTCTCGAGCGCCCTCACGGTGTCGTGGCGCAGATCGGTGGCCGCGTCCATGGTCGTCATGGCGAAGTAGCCGCCCTCGTCGAGGGTCTCCGTTCCGGTGTCGTCCTTGAAGAGGAAGTACTCGAGCTCCGGGCCGACGTTGAAGGTGTCGAAGCCCATCCCCTTCATGCGCTCGAGCGCGAGGCGCAGGACGTGACGGGGGTCGCCCGCGTAGGGCTCGCCGTCGGGGGTGACGACGTCGCAGATCATCCGCCCGACCGTGTAGCTCCCCTCGGGCACGAGCTGGAACGTCGCCGGATCGGGAATCGCGACCATGTCGGACTCCTCGATCGCGTTGAAGCCGGTGATCGACGAGCCGTCGAAGCCCATCCCGTCGTCGAGCGCGCCCTCGAGCTCCTGAAGCGTGGCCGCGAAGCTCTTGAGGTGTCCCTCGATGTCCGTGAACCAGAGGTGGACGAACTCGACCTCCTCTTCGGTGACCCGCTCGAGCACCTCCTTCCGCGCGGCCGGATCGCTCTTCGCCCTCCCGCTGGCCTCCGCCATCGTCCCAACCTCCCCTTTAACGCAAGCAGCCCCGGGCCGCCGTCGGCCCGAGGCCTCGTCGCCTCGAATGACGCGGGGATTGTATACGACGGTTCGACCCGGTCCGGCCTTGTGGTTCGTCCCGACGGTCAGCTACTGTGGAGGAGCGAGGCACCGCCGAAGGTGCCCCGCGCAGGCGATGCAGCCTCAGAGGTCGACACGACCGCTGGGGCTTTTTTCATGGACCGAAGGAGGGGCGATGCAGGAGATCGAGACGAGGGCATACCTGGCGAACGGCTCCCAGCCGGAAGCCGATGAGGCGGTCGCATGGGCCTTCGAGCAGAAGGCGCAGCTGGTCGACCTCAAGTTCTGCGACCTGCTCGGGAGCTGGCAGCACATGACGCTCCCTGTCAGCGCGTTCGGGACGTCTGCCTTCACGGAGGGCCTCGGCTTCGACGGCTCCTCGATCCGCGGCTGGCAGGGGATCGCCGAGAGCGACCTCCTGCTGATGCCGGACCCGGGGAGCGCGATCCTCGACCCCTTCACGGCGGTGCCGACGCTCTCGCTCCTCTGCGAGATCGCCGACCCGACCACCGGGGAGGCCTACGGGCGTGACCCGCGCCGCATCGCCCGCAGGGCGGAGACCTATCTGACCGAGACCGGGATCGCCGACACGGCCCACTTCGGCCCCGAGTGCGAGTTCTTCGTCTTCGACGAGGTGTCCTACGAGCTCTCGCCGCACCGCGCCCACTTCGCGGTCGACTCGGCCGAGGGCCACTGGAACTCCTCGGTGCCCGGGCTCGGCTACACGGTGCGCGAGAAGGGCGGCTACTTCCCGCCGGCCCCGCACGACACGCTCCACGACCTCCGTTCCGAGATCGTCCTCACGCTCGAGCGCCTGGGGATCCCGTGCGAGTTCCACCACCACGAGGTCGCCACGGCGGGTCAGTGCGAGGTCGACCTCCGCTACCAGTCGCTCACACGCATGGCCGACCAGGTCATGACCTACAAGTACGTCGTCCGCAACGTCGCGCGGGCCGCGGGCAAGAGCGCCACGTTCATGCCGAAGCCGATCTTCGGCGACAACGGCTCCGGGATGCACACGCACCAGTCGCTCTGGAAGGAGGGCACGCCGCTCTTCGCGGACAAGTCGGGCTACGCGGGGCTCTCGCAGCTCGCCCGGAGCTACCTGGGCGGCATCATCATGCACGCGCCGTCGCTGCTCGCCTTCTGCGCGCCCACGACGAACTCATACCGCCGGCTCGTGCCCGGGTACGAGGCGCCCGTGAACCTCGTGTACTCGCAGCGCAACCGCTCCGCCGCGATCCGCATCCCCATGTACTCGGAGTCGGCGCCGGCCAAGAGGATCGAGTTCCGCTGCCCCGACCCGACCGCGAACCCGTACCTCGCCTTCGCCGCCATGCTGATGGCGGGGATCGACGGCGTGCAGAAGGGCCTCGACCCCGGCGAGCCCGCCGACTTCGACCTCTTCGAGGAGCGGCGGGGGGACATCGCGCAGGTGCCCGGCTCGCTCGCCGAGGCGCTGGACGCGCTCGAGCACGACCACGACTTCCTCCTCGAGGGCGACGTCTTCACCGAGGAGCTCATCCGCACCTGGATCGCCTACAAGCGCGAGCAGGAGGTCGACGTCGTGGCCCTCAGGCCGCACCCTGCCGAGTTCGCGCTCTACTACGACGCCTGAGCCTGTCTTCTCCGGACACGTCAGGGGTCTGACCCCTGACGTGTCCGTTGGAGGCGGCAATGGGGAGGAAGGATGTCCTGCTACGGACGCGTCCGGGCGAGCGGCTTCGGCATGCCTGCGGGCCGGGCGACGCCGGAGGCAGGCCCCCGCGGGGTCGTCCACAGGTTTCGGGGCCGGGAGTCGGCCTACGCAGCCGTGGCCGGGGTCAGACCCCGGACGTGGTCGCCGGAGACTAGGCGAACGCGGCCAGGTACGGCTGCCAGCCCTCCGGGATCCTCGGCGCGGAGAGCGTGACGAAGAGAGCGGGCGTGGGAGCCCGAGGCTTCACGAGCATGCGCATCTCGATCTCCTCGGGCAGGCGGTTGCCCTTGCGCAGGTTGCACGGGGCGCACGAGGTGACGACGTTCTCCCAGTCCGAGTCGCCGCCGCGCGAGCGCGGGACGACGTGGTCGAGCGTCAGCCGGCCACTGGAGCCGCAGTACACGCAGCGGTGCCCGTCGCGTGCGAACAGGGCGCGGCGCGAGATCTTCCGCTTGACCGCGCGCGGGACGCGGACGTAGCTCAGGAGCCGGATGACGTGCGGCCACGGGAAGGTGTCCGAGGCCGAGTGCAGCGGCCGGGTCAGCTGCTCCAGCACCTCTGCCTTGCCCTTGTAGACGAGCACGTGCGCGCGCCTGACCGTACAGACGTTCAGGGGCTCAAAGCTCGCGTTGAGGACGAGAACCTGCTGCATACCCGGAAATCGTAGTCGAGCGGGCCGCTCTCCACGCCAGGAGGGCTTGGCGCGATCTCGCTCGTCGTCGGGGTGCGATGGTCGTTCCGAAACAAGGACGCACGGAGCGTTCGTAGCCGGAGGCTACGGGCGCGACCGAGGACGCAGTCTTCGGGGCGAGCAGCGCGGCCCGGCGGCACAGCCGCGATCTCGGCAAGCCCTCCTATCCCGGCCGTGGGAGCACGAGCTCGAGCAGGTCCTCGCCTGCGGGCACGAACCCGCGGCCGCGGTAGAACTCGAGTGCTCGGCGGTCGTGGAGCGAGCAGACGACCTGGAGCGCGACCGCCCCTTCAGAGATGGCGTAGCCCTCGGCGAACTCCAGGAGCTGCCGCCCGATGCCTTCGGCCTCGTGTGCGGGACTGACGAAGAGCTGGTCGACCCGCACGGCGTCGCCCGTGCGCTCGAGGGCGACGTACCCGGCGGGCGCGCCTTCGACCTCGGCCACGAACACCGTCTCCCGCTCGAGCACGGCGAGCGTGCGCCGGTCGGCGCCGCGGTCGAGGCTCGCGAGGCCGAAGAGAAGCGGCTCGTCGGGCGGAACGAACGAACGAATGGTCGCCTTCCGGTAGGTCACTGGGCCATCGCGCGGTCGACCGCCTCCTGCTCCTCCGGCGACAGCGCCACCGGGGCGCGGCCTCGGTCGAGCTGCTTCACGTAGATGCGCGCGTAGTCGCGTCCCTGAATGGCGCTCATGACGACGCCCGAGCGCGCCCCGTCGAGGAAGGCGAGCGACGCGGACTGGTGCCCGCCGGCGTCCTCGTAGGCGTTGTAGCGGACGAGCGCGGTGTGGGACAGGCAGCCGTCTACCCGCCGGTCGATCCGCGCCAGGCCCGCCGCAACCTCGTCGACGACGCGGTGCAGGTCGTCGATGCGAGTCTGCAACGAGACCGCGAAGTTGACGAGGTCGTCCTTGCCCGTCCCGAGCAGGACGAGCTGGGCCTTCCGCACCGCGCGAAGCTTCAGGTAGCAGGCGAGCGAGAGGAGGAGCGCTACGACTGCCGCCGCCGCGGCGCCGATGGCGATCCAGGGAGCGGCGTCGGAGAGGTCCGACATCGGCGCCTAGCCTAGCTACCTAGCGGGCGAGCGTGAAGATGATCGGGTATTCGCGCGTGTTGTTGTTCGTGTTCTGCTCGCCCTGAACCGGCTCGACCTGGACCTGCAGGGTCGTCTGCGTCGAGAACTGGAGCGTGTCGAAGCCCGTGAAGCGCACGGTCTTCGTCTCTTGCGGGTTGATGACGTCGATGATCTGCTCTTTCCGGATCTGCGGGTCCTGGCGGATGATCAGGATCACCTTCACCTGGGTCTCCTGGCTCTCGCCGGAGTTCTCGACGAGCACCTCGAAGGCCAGGTCGGCGCTCTGCTCGACCGTGTTGTCCTCGCCCCGCACGAGCTCCTGGCCGCCCGGCTGGACGCGCACGCCCACGAGGCCGTTGCCGCGGAGGCCGCCCGCCTCCGGGCCCTGGGTCAGGCGCTCGACCGTCTGCGTCCAGAACGTCGGGCTGCTGAACTCCGGGTTCTGGACGAACACGGAGGCCGGCACAGCGACGTTGGTCACGCCCTGCTCCGCCAAGACCGACTCGGAGGCCGCCTTGAAGGCATCGGCGTAGACGACGTCGCTCGCCACCAGGCGCTGCGCCTGGTTGGCGAGGTTCCGCCCCGACTCCTGCGGGTCGTCCGTCTGCGCGACGAGCTGGAGCCCACGGGCCAGCCCGGCCAGGCCGTTGACGCGGAACTGCATGGTCTCGACGAGGGCCTCCTGCTGCTCGACCAGCGGCCCCGGGGGGCTGAGGTCCTGCGAACGGCGCAGGATCTGCTCCTGCTGCTCCTGGAGCCCCTCGACGTCCGCGCGCAGCGCCTCCAGCCGGATACCGGGCGTCGTCAGCCGCTCGTTGAGCTGGGCACCGAGCTCGGCGGACTCGGTCGCAACGGTGCCGGCGTCCTCGATGTAGCCCTCGTAGGCGGCCTGTTTCTGGTCGCCCCGGCAGTTGTTGATGACGAGGATGAAGATGACGGCGAGCAGGATGGCGCCCGCGATGAGCACGCCCAGCCGGTAGAGCCGGGGCCCACCGGGCGGAGTCGGCGGCCGCTTCGGAAGCCGGGGGCGCTTTCCGGGAGGCGAGTCTTTCTTCCGCGGTGCCGACTCGGTCGTCGGCGACTCCTCGAAGAAGTCGAACTCGATGTCGGTCTGGGGGTCGGTGCTCTCGCGGTCGGACACGGTTCGAGCGGGGTCGAGGAAGCCGCCGAGTCTACCACCCGGTCCGGACTTTGCAGGACTTTCCCGGCGGAACGCCAAGACGCCGTCTACCACCGATGCAGCCTGCCGTCGCGCTCACCGGGAACAACCTCGTGCTCGGCCGCTACCGGCCGCTCCGGCCGCTCGGCAGCGGGGGCGGCGGCTCGGTCTGGCTCGCCCACGACGAGGAGGCCGGCCGGAACGTCGCGCTGAAGGTCGTCGAGCGGGAAGGCAAGCCCGGCGCGCGCGCCGAGCGCGAGGTCGACGCGGCCACGATGCTGCGCCATCCCCGCTGCCTGCGCGCGCTCGCCCTCGCGCGCGACGAGCGCCACGTCTACGTCGCCTACCCCTACGTCGCCGGCCAGACGCTGCGCGAGGCTCTCCGCGGCGGCGCAGTCGACGACTGGAGCGCCGTCGAGAGCGCCGCGCAGGTGCTCGAGGCGCTTGCCCACGCCCACTCCAAGGGGATCGTCCACCGCGACGTCAAGCCCGCCAACGTGATGCTGGAGGACGGGGACGAGGTCTCCGTCAAGCTGCTCGACTTCGGCCTGGCCCAGCTCGAGCACGCCGACACGCTCACCGCCGTCGGCGACGTGCCCGGGACGCTCGCCTACATCGCCCCCGAGCGGCTCGCCGGCGAGGAGGCAACCGGTGCGGCCGACGTCTGGGCGGTCGGTGTCATCCTCTGGGAGTCGCTCGCCGGCCGGCACCCGTTCTGGGCGGTCTCGCCCCTCGAGACCGCGCGCCGGGTCGAGGGCGGCGCTCAGCCGCTCGTCCAGCTCCGCCCCGACCTGCCGCAGGAGCTCTGCCGCGCCGTCGACCGCATGCTCTCCCTCGATCCGCGCAAGCGGCCCACCGCCCGGCAGGCGCTCAACCTGCTCCGAACCGCAGAGGAGCAAAGAGGAGCGCGGCACCGTGCGCGCACGTCGGCGACCGTCCTCCGCGAGCGGGCGCCGCACGCCGCACTGGCGGCCCTCTTCGCCGGCGGAACGGCCTTCCTCCTGCCGTTCTTCCCCTCGGGCTGGCCCTTCCTGCTCGGCGCCCTCACCGGACTGGCGGCCCTGCTCAACCCGACTGCCGGCCTCGCGGCCGCGCTGCTCGTCCCGATCCTGCCGCTGGGGAACGTCTCTCTCGGGCTCGCCGTCGCCTACGTGCCGCTCGCCCTCGCCTGGCTGCTCCTGTTCGCCCGGGATGCCCGCTCGAGCCTGTTCTTCCTGGCGGGCCCCGTCCTCGCCCTCGTCCACCTCTTGCCGCTCGCGCCCGTCGTCGCCCTTCCGGCGCGGGGCCCCGTCCGCAGGGCCGCGCTGGGCCTCGCCGCCGTCGCGACCGCGATCGCAACGGCGGTCGTCCTCGGGCTCCGCCTCCCGCTGACCGGCGGAAGCGCGCCTGCCCCCGGAGTCAGCGGCGCGGAGCACCCGCAGACCGCCGTTGACGGCCTCCTCGCCGCGCTGACGAGCAGGCCGACGATCGTGGTCGCCCTCGTCGTCGTCGCGGCCGCAGCAGCCACCGCGGGCCTTGCGCGCAGCCATGGCCTCTGGGCCGTCGCCGGCTGGGGCGCGGGATTCCTCGGAGCGCTGCTGCTCGTGCCGACGGTCGCCGGTGGGGCGCCGGTGGCCGCTCTCTGGGCCGCCCCCGCGGTCTGGCTCGCCACGGGCGCTCTGGCGTATCCGCTCGTTCGAGCCCCCCGTTAGAGTTGCGACGGGCACACTGTGTGCCCGGATATGAGCGTCCTCAGAAGCATCGAGCATCGGATCGAGTCGATCGTCGAGGGCGTCTTCGGACGCGCCTTCCGCACACACGTGCAGCCGGTCGAGCTCGCCCGCAAGCTGTCCAAGGAGATGGACGAGGCGAAGAGCGTCTCCGTCTCCCGAGTGTACGTCCCCAACGAGTACACGATCTATCTCTGCCCGAGCGATCGCGATCAGTTCTCGAGCTACGAGGACTCACTCCGAACCGAGCTGTCCGACTACCTCTCCGAGCACGCGCGCCGGGAGGGTTACGCGCTTCTCTCGACACCGGCCGTCCTGATCGAGGAAGACGAGGATCTGAGCGTGGGCGAGTTCGGGATCGCCACGCGAATGGTGCAGCCGGAGCGCCCGCAGGCACCGGCGCCGCCCGACGTCGTCCCGCAGGCCCGTCCGAGCGAGACAAGGATCTACCGGCCGACGGTCACCGAGGCGGTGACGCCCGAGGTGGCGGAGGACAACGACCTGGCGCGGACGCCGGGCGTCGTCGTCGTGGCCGGCGGCCGCCACGAGCTGGACGACCGGGTGCTGGTCATCGGCCGCTCACGCGACTGCGACATCACGGTCGACGATCCCAACGTCTCGCGGCGCCATGCGGAGATCCGCCACGAGGACGGCGCATACTGGATCGTCGACCTCGGCTCGACGAACGGCATCACGGTGGACGGCAAGCGGGTCGAGCGCGCCCGGCTCGAGCCCGGCCCCGAGATCCTCCTCGGCACGACCGAGGTCCGTTTCGAACGCGGGTACTAGCGGGGACGCCTGACCGTGTCGGTCGAGCCCCTCCTCATCGCGCTCCAGGCCGGATTCGTGATCCTCCTCTACGTGTTCATCTGGCGCGTCGTGCGCTCTGCGGAGCGCGGGCTTCCGGCCGCCCCGCAGGAGAGCTTCGTCATGGCGCCCGCGCAGGTGGCGCAGGCGCGGGCCGAGGCGGGGATCGCCCCGGGCAGGCTCGTGGTCAGCCGCTCCCAGATCGTCCCGGTCGGCACGGTGTTCGAGGCCGGCCCTGTCCCGACCACCATCGGCCGCGCCGACGACAATGTCGTCGTGCTCGACGGCGACGACTACGCCTCCGGCCGCCACGCCCGCGTCGACAGCGGCCTCGACGGTACCTGGGTGATCGACCTCGGCTCGACCAACGGGACGTACGTCAACGGCGAGCGCATCGAGGGCCGCAAGCGGCTCCACGAGGGCGACCTCGTCCAGGTGGGCGACACGGAGCTCCGGTACGAGCGATGAGGCTGGGCGAGAGCGCAGGCCGAACCCACCCCGGCAAGGTTCGCCGGCGGAACGAGGACTCGTACGTCCTCGACCCGCCGCTCTTCGCCGTCGCGGACGGGATGGGCGGGGCGCAGGCCGGCGAGGTCGCCTCCAGGCTCACGGCCGCCGCTTTCCGCGAGTTCCACGAGGCTGACCGGCTCCCGCCGGACGAGCGCCTGCACGCGATCATCCAGGAGGCGAACCGCCGCATCTACGACCGGGCGCACGCCGAGTCGGACTTCTCCGGCATGGGGACGACGGTGACGGCGGCGCTGCTCACGGGAGGCCGGGTCACGATCGGCCACGTCGGCGACTCCCGGGCCTACCGGATCCGCAACGGCGAGCTGGAACAGCTCACCGACGACCATTCGCTCGTCGGCGACCTCATGCGAAGTGGCCGGCTGACGCCCGAGGAGGCCGACGCGCACCCGCAGCGCTCCGTGATCACGCGTGCGCTCGGGACCGACCGGGAGGTCGACGTCGACACGCTCGCGATCGAGGCAGAGCCTGGCGACCTCTTCCTCCTCTGCTCCGACGGTTTGACGACGATGGTGGCGGACGACGACATCCTCGGCATCCTGGCTGCCGCGCCCACGCTCGACGACGCCGCCCGAGCGCTCGTGCGCGCAGCCAACACCGAAGGGGGCGAAGACAACGTCACCGTCGTCCTCTTCCGGGTCGAGGGGGACGAGCACGTCGAGGAGACGCTGGCAGCGCCGCTCGCAGCGGCCGAGGGCAACGGGCAGGGCGACACGAACGATCTCGAGGACACGCTGACCGACCTGCAGCCGGTCGCCGCTCCGGCACCAGCGCTCGATCCTGCTCCCTCCCCTCCGCGCCCGCCGCGGAGAAAGCGCCGCCGGTGGGCCCGCCGCCTGTTCGTGGTGCTCCTCGTCCTCGGCTTCGTCGCACTCCTCCTCGGCGGCGCCCTCTACGGGATCTCGCGGGCCTACTTCGTCGGCGCGGACGAGCAGGGCAACGTCGTCATCTACCAGGGCGTGCCGTTCGACCTGACGGAGAGCACCGGGCTCTACCGGGCGCGCTACGTCAGCCGCCTCCAGGCCTCCCAGCTCTCGGAGGAAGAGCGCGCCTCCCTCTTCGACCACGAGCTCGTCTCGTACGATCGGGCACGGGCGCGGGTGGCCGTCTACGAGGCCGAGGCGGTGCCCTGAGAGGGGTTCAATCCTGAGCGTTCGAAACAGGGAGCTCGTCAATCTTGCGCTCGTCGGCCTCCTCACCGCGGCGGGCTTCGCGTCCGTCTACATCGCCCGCGCGGATGTCGTCTCCGCGGCATCGCTGACCTACGCGCTGTTCTTCATGTCGCTCTTCGTGGTCGCCCACGCCGTCCTGCGGCTGCGCCTCCCCAACGCTGACCCGTTCCTCCTTCCGCTCGGCGGCCTGCTCTCCGCGCTGGGGCTGACGATGATCTACCGGATCGACCCCGAGCTCGCGTTCCGGCAGGGTCTCTGGGTCGTCGTCGGCGTCGGCGTGTTCGCCGCGCTCATCGTCTTCCTCAAGGACTACCGCGAGCTGGACAAAGTCAAGTACATCCTCGGCGTCTCGGCGATCGTGCTCCTCGTCCTGCCCGCGCTCCCGTACATCGGGCGGACGATCAACGGCGCAACTCTGTGGGTCGATTTCGGCGGCGGGATCGTGTTCCAGCCAGGCGAGCTCGCCAAGGTCCTGTTCGTGATCTTCCTGGCCGGCTACCTGCGCGACAACCGCGAGATGCTCTCCTACGGCGCAGCCGGCCAGGGGCGTCTGCCGTCGCCGAAGCACCTCGGCCCGCTCCTGCTCATCTGGGGCGGCGCGATGCTCGTGCTCTTCCAGACGCGCGACCTCGGCGGCGCGCTCCTCTTCTTCGCCATCTTCCTCGTGATGCTCTACACGGCGACGGCGCGCTGGTCGTTCGTCGCCGCCGGGCTCGCGCTCTTCCTGGCGGGCGCCTACGGGCTCTACCAGGTGATCCCGCACGTCCAGACGCGCGTCGGGAGCTGGCTCGACCCCTGGGCGGACCCGGCGGACACCTCCTACCAGCTCGTGCAGTCGCTGTACGCGATCTCGAGCGGCGGCGTCTTCGGCTCCGGGCTGGGGAACGGGGTGCTCCTGTCGCCGGAGGGGAACCCATACATTCCGTTCCTCGAGACGGACTTCATCTTCTCGGCGATCGCGCAGGAGCTCGGGCTCGCGGGAGCGGCCGGGGTGATCCTCCTCTACCTGATCTTCGCCTACCGTGGACTGCGCATCTCCATGCTCGCCTCGGACGGCTTCTCCAAGCTGCTGGCCGCCGGCCTGACCGCCGCCGTCTCCATTCAGGCGTTCATCATCATCGGCGGGGTTGTCGGGCTGATCCCGCTGACGGGGATCACGCTCCCGTTCATCTCCTACGGCGGGTCGAGCATCGTCGCCAACTTCATCGTCCTCGCTCTGCTGCTCATGGTCTCGGACCGCGTGAACCGGGGTGAGCGCGCGTGAACCCGCAGATCCGCCGCCTCTTCCTCGTCTTCGCGCTCCTCTTCGTCGCCCTGATCGCCACAACGACCTACTGGCTGTGGCGCGCGCCCGACCTGGAGGCGCGGCAGGGGAACCCGACGCTGATCGTGCGGGAGCTCGAGATCAAGCGCGGCCTCATCCTCGCCGCCGACGGGCGCACGCGCCTCGCCGCCAACCGGAGGCGCGAGCTCCCCGACGGGCGCGTGTGGTGGCTCCGGCGCTATCCGCGCGGCCCGTTGACCGCGCATGCCGTCGGCTACTCGACGATCGGGCGCTCCCGCACCGGGCTCGAGCTCTCCATGAACGACTACCTGACCGCCTCGAATGCGAATCTGAGCACGATCGTCGACACCACCCTGGACAGGATCCGCGGGATCCCGCGCGTCGGGAACAACGTCGTGACGACGCTCGACCTCGCCGCCCAGCAGGCCGCCGCCGAGGGGCTCGCCGGCAACTGCGGCGCTGCCGTGGCGCTCGAGCCTTCGACGGGCCGCGTCCTCGCCCTCGCCTCCTCCCCCTCGTTCAACCCCAACCTCGTCGAGACCGACTTCGACTCCATCGAGGCGATCACTGCGCCCTGCAGGCCCGCCGCGCCGCTCCTCGACCGCGCCACCGCCGGCCGCTTCGTCCCGGGGTCGACCTTCAAGATCGTGACCGCGGCCGCCGCCATCGACACCGGCACGTACACGCCGGAGAGCCGCTTCGACGACCCGGGGTACTGCACGCTCTTCGGACAGAGGGTCTTCAACTTCTCCGACCAGGGCACGCCGACCGGCTTCGGGAACGTCTCGCTCGCCGACGCGGTCGAGAACTCCATCAACTCGGTCTTCTGCAACATCGGCAAGGAGCTCGGGGCAGGCGTCGTGCTCGACTATGCGAAGCGCTTCGGCTTCTACGAGCGCCCCCCGATCGAGCTGCCCTCGGAGGAGGTGCTGATCAGCGGCCTCTACCGGAACGGCCGGCTCTACGACCCCGAGACCGACTCCGAGGTCGACCCGGGCCGGCTCGCGTTCGGCCAGGAGCGGCTCGTCGTCACGCCGCTCCAGATGGCGCTCGTGGCGGCCGGGGTCGCCAACGCGGGTGTGGTGATGGAGCCGAAGCTCGTGGAGCGCATCGTCTCGCCCGACGGGAACGTCATCCAGCGCTTCGAGCCCGAGGAGTGGTCGACTGCGGTCTCGCCGGCCACGGCAGCCGACCTGACCGCGATGATGGTGCAGGCAGTGGAATCCGGCACCGGAGTCGCCGCCCAGATCCCCGGCATCTCCGTCGCCGGCAAGACGGGGACCGCCGAGACGGGCGTTTCCGGTCGCAACAACACCTGGTTCGTCGCCTTCGCGCCGGCCGACAATCCGGAGGTCGCGGTCGCCGTCGCGCTCTCCGACCAGGCCGGTACAGGAGGCGCGACAGCGGCCCCGATCGCCCGCGCCATCATCGAGGCGGCCCTCGGGAGAAACACCTAACCTCTAGAGATTCGGCATGGCCGGCGCCTCGGATTCCCTCATCAACTCACTGTTCGACGGCCGTTACCGGATCCTGCGGAAGCTCGGCTCCGGCGGCATGGCGAACGTCTACCTCGCCGAGGACGAGGAGCTCGGACGCCGCGTCGCCATCAAGATCCTGAACGACCGCTACGCGAACGACGACCTCTTCATCGAGCGCTTCCGGCGCGAAGCGAAGTCGGCTGCGGGCCTGTCCCACCCCAACATCGTCTCCATCTACGACCGCGGCGAGGCGGAGGGCACGTACTACATCGCCATGGAGGTGATCGAGGGGCGCAGCCTCAAGGAGCTGATCATGACGCGCGGCGCGCTCCCGATCGGCGCGGCCATCTCCTACGCCAAGCAGCTCCTGGAGGCGCTGCGCTTCGCCCACCGGCACGGGATCATCCACCGCGACATCAAGCCGCACAACGTCCTGGTCTCGGCCGACCAGCACGTGAAGGCGAACGAGCCTCGGCTCAAGGTCACGGACTTCGGCATCGCGCGCCACGGCCCCTCGCAGATGACCGAGGCCGGGTCGATCATGGGCACCGCGCAGTATCTCTCGCCGGAGCAGGCCCGCGGAGCGCCCGTGACGGCGGCGTCCGACCTCTACTCGGCCGGCGTCGTCCTCTACGAGATGCTCACCGGGAAGGTGCCGTTCACCGGCGACTCGGCCATCGAGATCGCCATGAAGCACGTGAACGAGCTCCCCGCGCCCCCGTCGGCGCTGCGCCCCGAGATCCCGCCGGAGCTCGACCAGATCATCCTCCGCGCGCTCGCCAAGAATCCGGCCGACCGCTACCAGACCGCCGAGGAGTTCATCGAGGACCTCGAGCGCGTCGAGGCCGGACTGCCGATCTCGCGCGCCACGTCGACCGCGGCCACCGCGCTCCTCGCGGGCGCGGCCGCGGGCGAGGCGACGGAGCTCCTCTCCGAGAGCCCGACGCGCGTGGTGGCCCCGCCGCCGCCGCCGTCGACGCCGAGGCGGCCGCCGCCCGTCTATCCGCCGGCGAGCCAGTACGACGAGCCGCCGCGGCGGCGGCGGCGCTGGGTGCCATGGCTCTTGGTCGCGCTCCTGATTGCGGCCGCGGCGGCGGCCGGCTGGTGGGCCTACAACCAGATTCAGGACCAGCTCCAGGAGAGCGCGCCCGTCGGCGTCCCGCTGGTCGAGGGAATCGAACGAGACCTCGCCGTCCAGCGCATCGAGGACGCAGGCCTCGAGGCGGAGATCGTCGAGCAGCCGAGCACGGAGGAGGAGCTGAACATCGTCATCGAGCAGAGCCCGCGGGAGGGGACGCAGGTCTCCCGTGGCAGCACCGTCACGATCACCGTCGGCACCGGCCCGAGGCAGGTGGTGGTGCCGCGCCTGGTCGGATTGACCTACGAGGAGGCGGTGGACGCCCTCAACGAGGTCGGCCTCGAGCCGCGGAGAACGAATGTCTTCTCGCAGCGTCCGGAGGGCACCGTCTCCGGCCAGAATCCGAAGGCCGGGGAGCAGGTGGACGAGGGCACCGAAGTCGAGGTCCGGGTCTCGCAGGGCCCCAGGGTGGTCGAGGTGCCCGACGTGCTCGATCAGAGCGAGTCGAGCGCAGTCGCCGAGCTCGAGGGGGCCGGATTCGAGGTCCAGTCCGCCGAGGCCCCCAGCGACACCACGCCGGCCGGCCTGGTCTCCGCCCAGAGCCCGGGCCCGGGCGAGCTGGCGGCGCCGGGCTCGACCGTGCAGATCACGATCTCGACCGGCCCCGAGCTGGCGTCCGTCCCCGACGTGGTCGGCGAGACCTCCGCGGACGCGCGCGCGATCATCCAGGGCGCCGGCTTCCGTCCGCGCACGATCTTCGAGGACGTGACCGACCCGCTGGACGACGGCATCGTGCTCGACCAGGATCCCGGCGGGGACTCCCAGGCGCGGCCCGGGTCGATCGTGACCATCGTCGTCGGCCGCCTCGTCTAGGCGGGAGGAGCGATCGCGAGGCTGCGCGTAGCGGTGCTCATGGGGGGGCGCTCCAGCGAGCACGAGGTCTCACTCGACTCGGCCCGCTCGGTGGTCGAGGGGCTCAACCCGGAGCGCTACGACGTGATCCCGATCGAGATCCCGCGGCACGGTCCGTCGCTCCTTGCGGCCGAGCTCGCCGGCGCCGAAGTCGTCTTCCCCGTCCTGCACGGCCCGTTCGGCGAGGACGGGACCGTGCAGGGCCTCCTCGAGCTGGCCGACGTCGCCTACGTCGGTGCGGGCGTCACCGCCTCCGCGCTGGCGATGGACAAGGACCTCTTCAAGTCCGTCCTGCGTGACAAGGGCATTCCGGTCGCGCGAAGCATCGCGCTCCGGCCCGGCGACGCTCCAGCGGCGCCGTTCGGCTTCCCCTGCGTCGTCAAGCCGGCCCGGCTCGGCTCGAGCGTCGGGATCAGCATCGTCGGGTCGGAGCCCGACCTCCCGGCGGCCGTGGAGCTCGCGTTCGCCCACGACGAGAAGATCCTGGTCGAGGAGTTCCTGGACGGGATCGAGGTGGAGTGCAGCGTCCTCGGGAACCTCGAGCCGATCGCGTCCGTCCCCGGCGAGATCGTGCCGCTGGCAAGCGACTGGTACGACTACGAGGCCAAGTACGCCGACGGCGGCATGGAGCTCGTCGTACCGGCGCGGATCTCCGCCGAGGCCGCCGGCCGCGTGCAGGAGCTGGCGGTCGCAGCGTTCGTGGCGAGCGACTGCGAGGGGATGGCCCGCGTGGACTTCTTCGTCAGACCCGGCGGCGAGGTCGTCGTGAACGAGCTGAACACGATCCCCGGCTTCACGGCGACGAGCGTCTACGCCAAGCTCTTCGAGGAGAGCGGCCTGCCGTACCCGGAGCTGCTCGACCGTCTCGTCGAGCTCGCGCTCGAGCGGCACGAGCGGCGCGCCTCGCTGCGCTACTGAGCGAGCGGCGTCCGGTACACCCGGCAGAGCGGCATCGGCGCACGACGAAGCTCCTTCTGCCCAGCGCCACAGGCGGTCGCAGGGGATGCCGAATGGCGTCGGGTTCGAGAGGCCAGGCAGGGGGTCTAGAAGCTCGCCTTGGACGTGGCGAGGAGGAGGTCCCGTTCGCCCCGAATGGCCGGGAAGGCGCCAGAACGAGCAGTCCGGGGGAAATCATCGCGGCGCCGATCGCCGCGGGCGCGCTCGCGCGCCCCTCAGCGCGAGACGAAGGCGCGTACCTCGTTGATGTGGGCGGCGCCTTCGACGCCCGTGATCCAGACGACGTAGTAGCGGTACGACTCGCCCCTCGTGTCGACGTCGAAGGTCGTGCGCCGGGCGACCTCGCGCGACTCGGCCACGTCGACGAACTCCTCGTCGGGGTCAGCCCCTGCGGCGATCAGCGCCGTGAAACCGGGCGTGTCGGTTACGAGCACGACCCGTGAGAGGGCCACGCGGCTGCCGGCGTCGAGCACGATGCCGACGCCGGGCTTGTCGAAGCTCCGGTACTGCTCCGTCGTCCAGAAGGTGGCCAATTCGCGGTCCGTCGCCGCCCCGACCGACTCGGGATGCTCGGTCTGGTCTCCGTACGGGTCGACGTCGGCGACCGCGTCGACCTGGATCGCCACGGGATCCCCCCCGCCGAGCCCGGGGAGGCCAGGGAGGCCGTCCTCGAAGACGATCTCGAGCACGAGGAGGTTTCCGACCAGGATCACCGCCGCGAGCAGAAGCACTCCGGCTACACGCAGTCCCGAGCGGCGTGGGCGCGTGGCGTCCGTGCGCGAGGGCTTCTCACGGGCGGGCGGTGCGGACACCCGGGTGGGGGGCTCCGGCGCCGCCTGAGCGCGGGGTGGCGGCGAAGCCGCCAGCACCCCGGTGTCGTCGTTTCGGCTGCGCTCCTGCGCCTCGCGCACCTCGACGAGGCAGGACTCGAGCGCAGCCGCGAGCGCCTCCATCGAGCCGAAGCGGTCCTGCGGGCGCTTGGCCATCGCCCGCGCGACGACGGCGTCCACTCGCTCCGGCACCTCGGGCCGCAGGGCGCGGACGCTCGGCACCGGGTCGCGGACGTGCTGCATGGCGACCGCCATCAGCGTGTCGCCGGAGTACGGAACCCGGCCCGTGAGCAGCTCGTACGTGACGACACCGAGTGAGTACTGGTCGGAGCGCTCGTCGCCGCGCTGGCCGTTCGCCTGCTCGGGGGAGATGTACTGGCCCGTGCCGAGCACGGTGCCGGTCGCGGTAAGCGCGTCGTCCGAGTCGAGCGCGCGGGCGATCCCGAAATCCGTCACCTTCGCGGTCCCGCTGCCGTCGAGCAGAACGTTGTGCGGCTTGACGTCGCGGTGGACGATGCCGAGGTCGTGGGCGAAGGCGAGGGCGCGCGCGATCTGGCAGGCGAGGGCTAGGGCCCGGTCGACCGGCAGCGGCCCCTCCCGGACGCTCACCGCCTTCAGGTTCTCGCCGGCGACGTGCTCGAAGACGATGAACTGCCGCCCCTCCCACTCGCCGCGGTCGATGACCGTGACGACGTTCGGATGCGCGAGCCGCGCGATTGCCCGGGCCTCGCGGCGGAAGCGTTCGACGTATTCGGGATCTCGCGAGTAGTGCTCGTGGAGGATCTTGATCGCGACCCGCCGCTCGAGCACGGTGTCGTACGCCCGGTAGACGGTCGACATCCCGCCTTCACCGACGAGCTCTTCCAGCTCGTACCGGCCGACGATCAACTCTCCGACGTGCACCGCCATAGTCTTGCTGCCGCAGAACCTCCGGCGGGGTTCAGACGAGCGCTTCTGTGAGCGCTTCCTCCCAGACGTCGAGGGCCTCGTCGAGCTCGGCGTCCGCGATCACGAGCGGCACGAGCACGCGGATGCAGTTCGAGTAGATGCCCGCCTTGAGGAGCAGGAGCCCACGGCGCGCCGCGCCCTCGGTCACCGCCGTGGCGAGGTCGGCGTCCGGCTTCCCGCCGCGCTCGAGCGCGATCGCCAGCATCGCCCCGAGCCCGCGAACGTCCACGACCGCTTCGAAGCGTTCCCGCCAGCCTTCCATCCGCGCCCGGATCGTCTCGCCGATGGCCTGGGCGCGCTCGTTCAGCGCCTCCTCGGCGATGACGTCGAGAACTGCATGGGCGGCCGCGATCGCGACCGGGTTGCCGACGTACGTCCCGCCCACGGCGCTGTCACCGGGAGCGTTCATGATGTCCGCCCGGCCGAGCACGCCCGAGAGCGGCAGGCCGGCGGCGACCGACTTGGCGATCGTGATCAGGTCGGGCTCGATCCCGAACTGCTCGATGGCGAACGTGGTGCCGGTGCGGCAGAAGCCGGTCTGCACCTCGTCGGCGACCAGGACGATGCCCTGCTCGTCGCACAGCTTCCTGAGGCCCAGGACGAACTCGCGCGGCGGGACGAGGAAGCCCCCCTCGCCCTGCACGGGCTCGAAGACGATCGCTGCCACGTCCTCGGCCGCGACGCGCGTCTTGAAGGCGTACTCGAGCGCGTCGAGGTCGGCGAACGGAACGCGGTAGGTCTCCGGCGCGAACGGCCCGAGCCCCGCCTTGTACGGATGCGTCTTGGAGGTGAGGCTGAGCGCAAGCAGCGTGCGGCCGTGGAAGGCGCCCTCGAAGGCGATCACTGCGGGGCGCTTCGTGTAGGCGCGCGCGAACTTGATCGAGTTCTCGATCGCCTCGGCGCCCGAGTTGAAGAACGCGGCGCGTGTCTCGCCGGAGATCGGCGCCAGCGCCAGCAGGCGCTCGGCCAGGCCGACGTAGTTCTCGTACGGGAGGACGGTGAAGTCGGTGTGTGTGAAGCGCTCGGCCTGATCGCGCACGGCCTCGACCACCCGGGGATGCGAATGGCCGACGTTCATGCAGCCGACGCCGCCCGCGAAGTCGACGAACGTGTTCCCGTCGACGTCGGTCAGGGTGGCGCCGCGTCCCTCGGCGATGACGAGGGGCAGGTAGATCGAGAGCGGCTCGGCGACGACCCGCTCCTTCCGGGCGAGGATCTCGGCGCTGCGAGGGCCCGGGATGTCCGTCTTCAGCTCGATTGCCCGTGTCGTAGCCACGGACGGAGCTTATAGATTGGCAGTGCCCATGGTCCTCTCTGACCGCACCATCCGGCGCCTGCTCGACGAGGGCCGGATCGGCATCGACCCGTACGCCGAGGAGCTGCTGCAGCCCTCCAGCGTGGACGTGCGCGTCGACAAGCTCTTCCGCGTCTTCCGCAACTCGCGCTACCCCTTCATCGACGTCAAGCAGGAGATGGAGGAGCTCACCGAGCTCGTCGAGATCGACCCAGAGGAGGCGTTCATCCTCCATCCGGGCGAGTTCGTGCTCGGCTCGACCCTGGAGCGGATCACGCTGCCCGACGACCTCGTCGCCCGGCTCGAGGGCAAGAGCTCCCTCGGCCGACTCGGGCTGCTCATCCACTCGACCGCCGGCTTCATCGATCCGGGCTGGGACGGCCACGTCACGCTGGAGCTGTCGAACGTGGCGAACCTCCCGATCACGATCTACTACGGGATGAAGATCGGCCAGCTCTCCTTCGTCCAGCTCTCGGAGCCCGCGGAGCACCCGTACGGCACGGGGAGTTTGGGCTCGAAGTACCAGGGGCAGGCAGGGCCTACGCCCTCCCGTTACTGGAAGAATTTCGCCAGCGAATGATCCTCGTCGCCGGGGGAACCGGCTTCGTCGGCACCAAGGTCGTCCATGCGCTGCGCGCGGCCGAGCTGCCCGTGCGCGTGCTCGCACGGAAGCCCGAGAAGCAGGACCAGCTGCGCGCCTGGGGCTGCGAGATCGTCCAGGGCGACCTGACCGATCCGGACAGCCTCCGCCGGGCTGCCGAGGGCTGCGACACAGTCGTGCACCTGGTCGCCATCCTGCTCGGGAGCCCCGAGGCCTTCGAGCGGATCATGGTGCAGGGGACACGCGACCTCGTCGAGGCCGCGAAGGGGGCCGGCGTGAAGCGCGTCGTTCTCATGAGCGCCCTCGGCACCGAGGAGGGACACGAGGTCACGCCGTACTTCCACTCCAAGTGGGAGGAGGAACAGGCCGTCAAGTATTCCGGGCTCGAGCACGTCATCTTCCGGCCGAGCTTCGTCTTCGGGAGCGACGGCGGCATCCTCGCGCAGCAGATCCGGATCGTCCGCTACTCGCCGGTGACGCCGATCCTCAGCCGGCACCGCATGCAGCCGGTCTGGGTGGACGACGTGGCGGCGTTCTTCACCGCCGCGGTCTCGGCCGGGGAGGCAGCCAACCGGACGTTCGACCTGGGGGGGCCGGACCGGCTGACCTGGGCCGACCTCCACGCGCTCATCCGCAAGACGCTCGGCAAGCGGCGCCTCGCGTTCACGATGCCGCCCGGCCTGCTGAAGGCCGGCGCGACGGTCGGCCAGATCCTGCCGCCGCTGAAGGGCGCGCGCTCCGCCGTGGACATGCTCGATCTCGGCGACAACGTCTGCGACCCGCAGCCGGCGATCGACGCCTTCGGCGTCCGTCCGATCGGCATCGAGGAGCAGGTCCGCCGCGCAGTCGCAGCCTGACGCGCGTTCCTGGGGTCCTCGCTCTATCCTGCCGGCATGGATCCGCTCTACGCCGTCGTGGCGGCGGAACTCGACAAGGGAGAGGCCGAGCGCATCGCAGCGGAGAGCCGCCAAGCCGACGTCGTGCCCATGCAGGCCGTCCAGACGGAACGGAAGGGCCCATGGGTGCTCGAGCTCGCGGGTATCCACCTCCTCCTCGAGGAGGGCGTGACCGTCAACGCGGTCAGCTGGAACCTGACCTCGGACGGGATCGGACGCCTGGCGTACACGTTGGAGTGGCTCTTCGGGCAGATCCCGGGTGAGTTCACCTTCGACGTCCTCTGGGGCGAGGACCCGATCGACAAGCTCGTCTCCCGCGCCGAGCTCCTCCGCATCGTCGCCACCGGCCGCCTGGGCGCCCGGACGCGCTACCGCGTCAGGTCCGCCTAAGCCAGGAGGGTTTGGCGGAACGCCGCTCGTCTTCGGGGCCCGGCGGCACAGGCTGCGTTTCGTCGAACCCTCCCGAAAAAGGAACGGGGGGCCCTCGAAAGAGCCCCCCGTCGGTAGATCGCCTGGAGTAGCAGGGGCGCTGGGTTGTCCCCCACGCTGGCTAGGCGATTTCCCCGTAGGTCTTGGGGACACGCCCCTACCTGCGACTACCTCCACTGCCCGTACTGTCGGAAATCAAAGTCGGACCACCCCCTTTCCGTGGTTAAGACCATGATACGCATTCCGCCAGGACGACCAAAACGGAAGGAGGAGCGTGTGCAGACCGTGACTCCCTACCTGCTCTACGAGGACGCCGCGGCGGCGATCGACTGGCTCTCCCGGGCTTTCGGCTTTCAGGAGCGCCTCCGCTTCGAGGACGACACGGGCGCCGTCACCCACGCCGAGCTGACCCTCGGCGACGGTGAGATCTTCGTCGGGCACCCCGGCAGTGAGTACCGGAGCCCGAAAACGCTGGGCGCGTTCACCGATCTCGTCCACGTCTACGTGGACGACGTCGACGCCCACCACGAGCGCGCCGCGGCCGAAGGCGCGACCATCCACCTCCCTCCCGAAGACACGCCGTACGGCGACCGCCGCTACGACACCGAGGACCTGGAGGGGCACCGCTGGTCGTTCGCGCAGGTCCTGCGCGAGGTCGAGCCGGAGGAGTGGGGCGCAACCGCTACGGGCTGAGCACGGACGTCAGCTCGAGCCCGCTGTCGAGCGGGACGGTGACGCTCAGGAGCGTGGGATCGCTCTGGCGGGCGCGGGAGTAGGCGCCGAGCACTTCCTCGTGGGAGAGGACGTTGTCCGCGAGGACCAGCGCCCCGGGGTCGACCAGGCGGCGGACGAGCTCGAAGTAGCGCTCGTACTCGTCCTTCTTCGCGTCGATGAAGACGACGTCGAAGACGTCCTCGAGGGCCGCGAGCGCCTCGAGCGCGTCGCCCTCGATCAGCTCCGCCCACTCCTCGAGCCCGGCCTCGGCAACGTTGGCGCGCCAGTCGGCGGCGATCTCCGGATCGCGCTCCAGCGAGACGACGCGCCCGCCCAGCAGCCGCGCGGCGGCGGCGAGCCAGATCGTCGAGTGCGCGCGGCCGGCGCCGATCTCGAGCACCTCGCAGTCGGCCTGCGGGGCGACGAGCGAGTAGAGAAAACGGCCGGTCGTCGGCTGGACCGGCATGGCCGGTGGGCGAGGCTCCTCTCTGCGCCAGGCGTGCAAGCACGCCGCGCACGCGCTCGTCCATCACGAGCGCGGGTCCTCCCGCACGGCTATGCGCGCTGCCTGAGGCTCGTTCTTCCTGACGACGGCGAAGCGTTCGTTTCGCGCGACGACGACCTCGACGTCCGGTACGACGTGGCCGGGCAGCACGGCGAAATGCGTGGGCTCGCTGCGAACCTCCTCGTACTCGACGAGGGTCAGGCTCACCGTGCTCGTGCATTCCGGGTCGCCGCACTCGCAGACGAAGCCTGCCTCCGAGCCCGCCGGGACGTCGTCGTTCACGTCCTTGATCTGCTCGTTGACCTCGCGGAAGAGCGCTTCGTTCCTGGCGATTCGCTCCTCCCGGGACATCTGCTGATTCTAGGAGGGTGCGGCGAGACTCGCTCGTCGCCGTTTCGCCGGATCCTCCTAGGGAACGACGACCTTGAGGACGCCGTCCTCGACGACGACGTCGAACGTGTCCACTGGGACATAGGCCGGCAGGGTCAGGGCCTGTCCCGTGCGGACATCGAAGCGCGAGCCGTGGCGCGGGCAGATGGCGACACAGCCATCCGGCTCGAAGTCGCCCTCGCAGAGCGGCCCGTCGTCGTGCGAGCAGCGGTCCTCGATCGCGAAGAAGGCGCCGTCGCAGTTGTAGACGCCGATCGCCAGCGTACCGTCGTGGACGAGCTTCACCTCGCCCGGCGGCAGCTCCTCGACCGGGCCGACGACGATCTTCATGCGCCTACTTGAGCTCGAGGTCGTCCAGGCCGGCCCACTCCTCGGGGAGCGCCGTGCCGCGGCCCTTGTGGAGCGCGAGCTTCAGGACGCCCAGGCCGAGCAGCGCACACTTGAGGCGCACGGGCGTGAGCGGGATGCCGACCTCGTCGAGGAGCTCCTCGCGCGACATCGAGGCGACCTCCTCGGCGGAGCGGCCCTTGACCATGTCCATCAGCATCGAGGTCGCCGCCTGGCTGATCGCGCAGCCGCGGCCCTGGAACTTGACGTCGGCGATCGTGTCGCCGTCGAAGGCGACCGCGATGGAGACCTCGTCGCCGCAGAGCGGGTTCTGGCCCTCGGCCTCCGCATCGGCGCCGTCGATCACCCCGTGCCCGCGCGGGTTCTTGTAGTGATCGAGGATGACCTCGCGGTACAGGCTGTCGAGCTCGGACATCTCAGTGCCCCTCCAGGCAATAGAAGCCTGCCTCGGCCCCGCACAGCGCGGGAGCGACGCAGAGTCGAGGCTGGATTACCTGAATGGGCACTACGAGAAAAGCTTACGCGCCCGGTGCAGCCCGTCGACGAGCCTGTCGATCTCCTCCGGCAGCGTGTAGAGGTAGAAGCTCGCCCGCGTCGTGGCGTTGACGCCGAGCTTGGCCATGAGCGGCTGGTTGCAGTGGTGCCCGGCGCGGACCGCGACGCCCTCGGCATCGACGATCTGCGCGACGTCGTGCGGGTGCACGCCCTCGAGGTTGAAGGAGACGATGCCGACGCGCCGCTCGGCGGGCGCGCCGTAGAGGCGGACGCCCGGGACCTCGCCGAGGCGGCCGAGCGCGTGGGTCAGCAGCTCGTGCTCGTGACGCTCGATCGCGGGCAGCCCGGCCTCCGTCACGTAGTCGATGGCGGCTGCGAAGCCGACAGCCTCGGCGATCGCAGCAGTCCCGGCCTCGAACTTGTGCGGGATCTCGTTCCAGCTCGTCTTCTCCACCGTGACCTTGCGGATCATGTGCCCGCCGAGCTCGAACGGCGACATGGCCTCGAGCAGCTCGGCCCGGCCCCAGAGCGCACCGATCCCGGTCGGCCCGCAGAGCTTGTGGGCCGTGAAGCCGACGAAGTCGGCGCCGAGCGCCTGGACGTCGACCGGCGTATGCGGAGCCGCCTGGGCGGCGTCCACGACGACGAGGGCGCCGTTGGCGTGCGCCCATTCGACGAGCCGCGGCACCGGCAGGATCGTCCCCAGGGAGTTGTTGACTGCGGCGCAGGCGAGCACCTTGGGCTGCCCACGCTCCAACAGCCCGTCGAGCGCGTCGAGTTCGAGCTCGCCCTCCGCATCGACGGGGACGACGGCAAACTCTGCTCCCGTCCTCCCGGCGATGTACTGCCACGGGACGAAGTTGGAGTGGTGCTCCAGCTCGGTGGCGAGCACGAGGTCGCCCGGCCCGAGGTTGTCGAGCCCCCAGCCGTACGCGACCGTGTTGATCGCAGCCGTGACGTTCCGGGTGAAGACGATCTCGCGCGCCGACCCGGCGTTCACGAACCCGCGCACGGTCTCGCGGGCGGCCTCGTAGGCCTCGGTCGAGCGCTCGGCCAGGTCGTAGACGCCACGGTGGATGTTCGCGTACGACGTCTCGTAGAAGGTCGTCATCGCGTCCAGCACCTGCCGCGGCTTCTGCGAGGACGCCGCCGAGTCCAGGTACGCAAGAGGCTTGCCGTGGATCGGGTGCTCGAAGATTGGAAAGTCGGCGCGAACCCGCTGCGCGTCGAGCTTCGGCTGAGCGCTCACCGCCATGGATCTATCGTAGCGACGCCCCCGCCGCCGCCCAGACCGCGGCGCTCGAGGGCGGCCACCCGCCAGATGCGTCCGCTCGTCTCTCGCGTCAGGGTGAGGCCGTGGCGCTCCGCAGCGGCGACCAGCCCCTCCGGGGGATGCACCCACGTTCGGTACTCCCAGCGCAGGAGCCACGCGAAGACGTTCGCCGCGCCAAACCATGCCCGGACGGCCCTGCGTGGGCGCGGGAAGCTCATCACCAGGAACCGCCGCGCTCGGTCCGAAGCGGCTCCCACGAGCGCCTCGTAGTCCGGATAGCAGCACACGACCCGGTGCATGACGACCGCGTCGGCGGCCCCTGCGAGGCCCGGCTCCTGGACGACGTCGCCCAGGCGGCGCTCGACGCGCTCCTCCAACCCCTGCTCGTGCGCGAGCTCGCCGGCCGCCTCCTCGTACTCGGGCGACAGCTCGAGGTTCGTCGTCCGGGCAGCGCCCGCCTTCAGAAGCTCGAGCTGGACCGCCCCGACCCCGCCGCCGATCTCGAGCACGGAGGCGCCGTCCATGCCCCGCTCCCGCAGGAAGCCGACCATCGTTGCGGCCGTGTCGTCCAGCCCCTCGCGCCGGTAGCGCTTGGCGTCCCGGCGGGCGGCGCGCTTGGAGAAGAGCCTCGTGTAGCCCCGGGGAGGGCAGCAGCTCACGCTAGGAGGCTTTGGCGAGACTCGCTCGCCGTCGGGGTGCGATGGTCGTTCCGAAACAAGGACGCAGGGAGCGCTCGTAGCCGGAGGCTACGGGCGCGACCGAGGACGCAGTCTTCGGGGCGAGCAACGCAGCCCGACGGCACAGTCGCCGTTTCGTCAAAGCCTCCTAGGCAAGCAGGCGCGCCTCGAGCACGCTCTGGAGCGCGTCGCGCACCGGGGCGAGCTCGATGCGGTCGAAGATCTCCTGGTAGAAGCCGCGGACGATCAGGAGCTGGGCCTCCTCGCGGGAGAGCCCGCGTGCCATGCAGTAGAAGAGCTCGTCGCGGTTCACCTGCGAGACCGTGGCGCCGTGGGTGCAGCGCACGTCGTTGGCGAGGATCTCGAGGCCGGGAATCGAGTCCGCGTGCGCGTCCGGCGAGAGCAGGAGGTTGCGGTTCTCCTGGTAGGCGTTCGTCCGCTGGGCATCGCGCTCGACCTTGATCATGCCGCGCCAGACCGAGGTGGCCTTGTCGCGAAGCACGCCCTTGAAGGCGAAGTCGGAGGTCGTGTTCGGCGCCTCGTGCTCCTGCAGCGTGTCGTAGTCGAGGTGCTGGTCGCCGTCGGCGAAGTAGGCGCCGGTTACGCGCGAGGTGGCGCCCTTGCCGGCGAGCCGGTTCTCGATGGTGATCTTGCCCTTGCGCGAGCCGAAGCCGCCCGCGACCCAGTCGAGCTCGGCGTCCTCGGCCACCCGCGCCCGGTGCGTGGCGAAGTGCCACGTGTTGCGGGAGAAGTTCTGGATGGACACGTACTCGAGCTTGGCGCCCCGCTCGACGAAGACCTCGGCGACCGCGTTCGAGTACGACTCGAGCTCGGGGTCGGTCGAGGCGGACTCCTCGATCAGGGTGAAGCGCGAGCCCTCCTCCGCGATGACGAGCAGGCGCCAGAAGAGGGAGCCCTTCGGCGTCGAGTTGCCGACGCGCACGTAGAGCGGCTTCTCCAGCTCGACGCCTGCGGGCACGTGCACGAGCAGGCCGTGCTGCCAGACGGCCGCGTTGTGGGCCGTGAGCTTGTCCTCCGGGCCGACGAGCGTGCCGAGGCGCTCGTGGTCGGCGAGCGGCGCGAACGTGATGCCCTCGGGGGCGCTGACGATCTCGATGCCGCCCTCGGTCGCGTCGGCGACCGCGGCCGCGTCGATCTCGAGCATGCTGTCAGCCACGGACTTCGCCTCGGCGCCGTCGACGGAATACGACTCCGGGTCGAAGCCGCGCAGGTCGGTGAAGCGCCAGTGCTCGTCCCTGGTGGTCGGGAGCGGGAGCTCGTTGTAGCGCTCGACCGCCAGCTCTCTAGTCATTCGGGGCGTACCTCCGGTGGAGCATGAGCGCGTTGCCGTCAGGATCGCGGAAGAACGCCATGTGGCAGACGCCTGTGTCGAGGATGTCGCCCTCGAACTCGACCCCCTTGCCCTCCAGCTCGGCCCGGGCCTCCTGGACGCTGGGGACGCGGAGCGCGATGTGCGCGGTGTGCGGGCCCGCGAACTCCTGGCCGACGTTCGTCGGATCCATGAGGTAGAGGCTCACGTTGCCGGTCTCGAACTCGGGCCAGCCGCCGTTGAGGCTCGGACTGGGCAGACCGAGGGTCTCGGCGTAGAACCGCTTCGACCGCTCCATGTCCCGCACCGGCACCGAGATGAAATCGGTGCGCTCGACGATCAACCGACGGACCCCTCCATCTGGAGCTGGATCAGACGGTTCATCTCGACCGCGTACTCGAGCGGGAGCTCCTTCGTGATCGGCTCGACGAAGCCGGAGACGATCATCGCGGCCGCCTCGGCCTCCGAGAGGCCGCGGCTCATCAGGTAGAAGAGCTGCTCCTCACCGATCTTCGAGACGGTGGCCTCGTGCCCGATGTCCACGTCGTTCTCGTCGATCCGGATGTACGGATACGTGTCGGTACGCGACTCCTCGTCGAGGATGAGCGCGTCGCAAACGACCTTCGAGCGCGCGCCGTGCGCACCCTTGGCCACCTCGAGGAGGCCGCGGTAGCTCGAGCGCCCGCCGTCCTTGGAGATCGACTTCGACGTGATCACCGAGGTCGTGTTCGGCGCGACGTGCACGGCCTTGCCGCCCGCATCCTGGTGCTGGCCGTCGCCGGCGAAGGCGATCGAGAGCACCTCGCCGTGGGCGCCCTCGCCCATCAGCCAGATGGCCGGGTACTTCATCGTCTGCTTCGAGCCGAGGTTCCCGTCCACCCACTCCATGGTCGCGTTCTCGTAGGCGACCGCGCGCTTCGTGACGAGGTTGTAGACGTTGTTCGACCAGTTCTGGATCGTCGTGTACCGGCAGCGCCCGCCGGGCTTGACGATGATCTCGACGACGGCCGAGTGGAGCGAGTCGGTCGTGTAGATCGGCGCCGTGCAGCCTTCGACGTAGTGCACGTAGGCGCCCTCGTCGACGATGATCAGCGTGCGCTCGAACTGGCCCATGTTCTCCGCGTTGATGCGGAAGTAGGCCTGGAGCGGCATCTCGATGGAGACGCCCGGGGGCACGTAGATGAAGGAGCCGCCCGACCAGACGGCCGAGTTGAGCGCCGCGAACTTGTTGTCGTTCTGCGGGATGATCGTCCCGAAGTACTGGCGCACGAGCTCCTCGTGCTCGCGCAGGCCGGAGTCCATGTCGAGGAAGAGCACGCCCTTCGCCTCGAGGTCGGCCTGGAGCTTGTGGTAGACGACCTCGGACTCGTACTGCGCGCCGACGCCGGCGAGGAACTTGCGCTCGGCCTCGGGGATGCCGAGCCGGTCCCAGGTCTGCTTGATGTCCGGCGGGAGGTCCTCCCAGGACTTCGCCTGGTTCTCGGTCGGCTTGATGTAGTAGTAGATGTTCTCGAAGTCGATGCCGGAGAGGTCTCCGCCCCAGGACGGCATCGGGCGCGCCTCGAAGTACTCGAGCGACTTGAGGCGGAAGTCCCGCATCCACTGGGGCTCGTCCTTGTGCGCCGAGATCGCCTCGACGATCTCGCGCGAGAGCCCGCGCTGGGACTTGAAGAAGTAGTTCTCGGGATCGCTGAACCCGAACTTGTAGTCGTTGCCGATCCCGGCGACGACCTGGGTCTCGGACGTTGCCACTACGACTCACCTCCTACCGGCTCGGGGATGAAGGCCTCGTAGCCATCGGCCTCGAGCTGCTCGGCGAGCTCGGGCCCGCCTTCTCGCACGATACGCCCGTCAACGAAGACGTGCACGAAGTCGGGCTTGATGTAGTTGAGGATCCGCTGGTAGTGCGTGATGACGAGCGCCCCCATCTCGGGGCCGACGAGCCCGCGCACGCCGCCCGCGACGATGCGCAGAGCGTCGATGTCGAGGCCGGAGTCGGTCTCGTCGAGCACGGCGATCCGCGGGGAGAGCATCGCCATCTGGAGGATCTCGACGCGCTTCTTCTCACCGCCGGAGAAGCCGTCGTTCAGGTAGCGCCCGGCCATCTCCTTCGGCACCTTGAGCTGCTCCATCGAGGCGGTCAGCTGCTTGCGAAACTCGGGAATCTTCACGGGGTCGTCCTCGCCGCCGTTCGCGGCCTTCCGCTGCGCGTTGACGGCCGAGCGGAGGAAGCTTGCGACGGTGACGCCGGGCACGGCGTGCGGGTACTGGAACGCGAGGAAGAGGCCGCGCTGCGCGCGCTCGTCCGCCCCGAGCTCCAGGATCGACTCGCCGTCGAGGAGGATGTCGCCCTCTGTGATCTCGTAGGCCGGGTGGCCCATGAGCGCGTAGGCGAGGGTCGACTTGCCGGACCCGTTCGGGCCCATCATCGCGTGCACCTCGTTGGAGCTCACCGCCAGGTCGAGGCCGCGGACGATTTCCGTCCCGTCCTCGGTGGCGACGTGCAGATTCTTGATCTCGAGAAGAGCCATGGTTCCTTCGCTAGGGAGTATCCGGCAAGCAACCCTTCAAACGAAGCCAATCCGGACACGAACAGTGTAGCGGCTGAGGTTCCGGCCGACCCCGGACAAGTCGGTGGTATTCTGGAGCCATGCCCTTCGGAATCGGCATCTGGGAGCTCGTGATCCTGATGGTCGTCCTGCTTCTCGTCTTCGGCGCGAAGCGACTCCCCGAGATGGGCCGCTCCATCGGTCATGGGATGCGGGAGTTCAAGGACGCAGTCACGGGCAACGACGAGCCCGAGAAGACCGAGCTGACGCCGCCGCCGGCACCCGAGAGCGCCACTCCCCCGGCAAACCATCCGCCGGCCGAGCCCGAGCGCGTCGAGACCGAGCGCGTCTCCAACTAAGGCGTCATGGCCCGCCTGCCGCGTCGCCTCGAGCACGGCGATCGCGTCACGCTCGTCGAGCACCTGGACGAGCTCCGCTCCCGCCTGATCATCTCGATCCTTGCGGTCGGCGTCGGCTTCGTCATCGCCTTCATCTTCCAGGACACGATCCTGCGCTGGCTCGAGGCGCCGCTGCCGGAGGGGAGGACGCTGCTCACGTTCGGGCGTGACCGAGCCGTTCTTCACCTCGATCAAGGTGAGCTTCTACGCGGGCTTCGCCCTGGCCCTGCCGGTCGTCCTCTGGCAGACGTGGAGCTTCCTCGCGCCGGCCTTCCAGGAGCAGTCGCAGCGGATCGTGGCCGTCTTCGTCGCGATCGCCACGGCCCTGTTCGCCGGCGGGCTCGCCTTCGCGTACTTCATCGTCCTCCCCCGCGCCCTCCACTTCCTCACGACTTACAACGAGGAGTTCTTCGAGATCGAGATCCGGGCCAACTACTACTTCTCGTTCGTCACGCTCGGCCTCATCGGCTTCGCGCTCGTCTTCCAGCTGCCCATCTTCGTCATCGCGCTCGTGCGCCTCGGCGTGCTCACCTCCGGGACCCTGCGGCGCAACCGCCGTATCGGGTACGTCAGCGTGCTCGTCGTCGCGATCATGCTCCCGACGGTGGACCCGGTCTCCCTCGCGTTCGAGGTCGTGCCGCTCCTGCTGCTCTTCGAGCCTCGATCTGGGCCTCCGTCATCCTGGAGAAGCGCTGGGCCGCGCAGATCGAGGCGCGGCGAGAGGCGTACGCAGGCACCGACACCTAGGTGAACAGGACCGTCTACGAGGCCGACTGGGTCGTCCCGGTCGAGGGCGAGCCCGTGCCCGGCGGCGGTGTCGCGGTCGAGGACGGGCGCATCGTCGCGATCGCGCCCGCGGGCGAGCTGGAGGGCGAGCGCCGCTCCTTCCCGGACGCCGTCATCGTCCCCGCCTTCGTCAACGCCCACTCGCACCTCGAGTACGCCGTCTACGCCGGCTTCGGCGACGGCCTCTCCTTCCCGCCCTGGATCGACCTGCACGTCACGCGGAAGCGCCGGCTCCTCGACGGGGACGCGGTCGCCATCGCGCGCCTGGGCGCGGCCGAGTGCCTCCGCTCCGGGATCGCCACGATCGGGGACGCGAGCTTCACCGGCGCGGCCGCGCAGGCGTGCGCCGAGCTCGGCCTCGCCGGAACCGTCTACCTGGAGGTCTTCGGGGACGACCCGGAGGCCGCGCTGGAGCGCTTCGCCGAGCTGCGAGAGGCCACGTCGTCGTTCGCCTCCGGCCGCCTTGCGCTCGGCGTCTCCCCGCACGCGCCGTACACGACCTCGGCCGACGTCTACGAGGCCTGCGCCGGCCTCGGCGTACCGGTGACGACGCACCTGGCCGAGAGCGAGGCCGAGCAGGACTGGGTCCTGCACGGCACCGGCACGATGACCGCTGCGGCGGCCGACCTGCTGGTCGAGCCGGCCGGGCGTTCGGGCATCCGCATGCTGGCCGAGCGCGGCCTCCTCGGCCCCGGGCTGGTCGCGGCGCACTGCGTCTACGCGGACGCGGAGGAGATCGGGCTCCTGGCCGAGCACGGCGCGGCGATCGCGCACTGCCCGCGGTCGAACGCGATCCTCGGCTGCGGTGCGGCGCCCCTGGCGGCCTTCCTCGCGAGCGGCGCCCGGGTGGGCCTCGGCACCGACAGCCCGGCCTCGACGCCGTCGTTCGACATGTTCGAGGAGATGAGAACGGCCGTGTACACCGCCCGCGCCCGCGAGCGCCGCCCGGACGCCCTCTCGGCCAAAGCAGCGCTGGAACTCGCTACTCTTGGCGCAGCGAACGCGCTCGGGCTCGGGGACGAGACGGGCTCGCTCGCCGCCGGGAAGCGCGCCGACCTCGTGGTCGTCTCGCTCGCCGGCTCCCCGTTCCTCCCCTGGGAGGAGCCAACGACTGCCGTGGTCTTCGGCGGCTCGCCAGACAGGGTGCTCCTGACCCTCGTCGCCGGCGAGGTTCGGTACGAGGAAGGAGGATTCGCATGGCACGAAGTTCGACGCAGCGCAAGCGCCGCTCGCGCCCGCCTGCTCAGCAGCGTGCCGCCCAGGCCGAAGACCTGATGTTCTTCCCGAAGCTGCGGCGCCGGGCGAAGTGGGTCTTCCTCTTCCTCGCCCTCGCCTTCGGCTTCAGCTTCATCTTCTTCGGCGTCGGCGCGGGCGGGTCCGGGATCGGGGACTACCTCTCCGACCTCCTCAACCGGCCGGTCTCGAGCGACACGCCGTCGCTGGACGATGCGCGCGAGGCCGTGGCCGAGCAGCCGAACGACCCGCAGGCACAGCTCGACCTGGCCAAGGCGGCGCAGGCGGAAGGCCAACTCGACCTCGCCATTGCCTCGTACGAGGAGTACCGGGCTCTGAAGCCGAACGACCCGGACGCGCTCCAGACGCTGGCAGCCCTCTACGGCACCCAGATCGCGGAGGCGCAGCGCCGCGCCACCATCGCCTCGAACGAGGCCGCGGAGGCGTCCCTCCCCAACACGTTTGCCCCCGAGGACAGCGAGTTCCTCCAGGATCTGACGACGAACCCCCTGACCGACTCGCTGAGCTCCCAGGCCGAGGCCCGCGCGAGCGCCGCGAACGCCGAGGTGCAGAGCCTCGCCGCCGCGCAGCTCGGCATCTTCTCCGAGCTCGTCGAGCTCGTCGACGACAACCCGCTGCTCTTCCTCCAGTGGGCCCAGGCCGCCGAGACGGCACAGGACTTCGAGTCCGCCATCACGGCCTACGAGGGCTTCCTCGATCTCCAACCGAACGCGGCCAACGCCGAGCAGGTCCAGGAGCGCATCGACTCCCTGAAGGCGATCACCGGGGCGGCTGACGCAGGAGGCCTCCCGGGCGCGTCGGACGGCGGCTCCGGGGACGACTAGAGCCGTTAGGGTACGAACCCGGCCACTGCAGAAGGGAAGGGCTCGTGAACTTCGACATCAACGCCGAGCGGGCTGAGGGAAACGTCTGGGTCATCGCCCTCAGCGGCGAGGTCGACCTCTACACGGCGCCAGAGTTCAAGGAGACGCTTCTCGACGTGATCGCGCAGGGCGCGACCTACGTCGTCGTCGACCTGACCGACACCACCTTCATCGACTCGACGACGCTCGGCGTCCTCGTCGGCGGGATCAAGAGGCTGCGGCCCGAGGGCGGCCAGCTCTCGATCGTCTGCAGCGACCGCAACATCACCAAGATCTTCGAGATCACCGGGCTCAACCGGGTATTCCCGATCCACGCCGACCGAGCCGGGGCGCTGGCCGAGGCCGGCGTCACCGAGGCGCAGCGGCACTAGCTGGTGGGCGTGCGGCTCGTCGCCATCGTGGTCGCCGCCGGCGCGCTGCTGGCCGCGGGGTGCGGCGGCGGCGAGGAGGTCAGCGGCCAGGACGGCGCCAACCGCTCGAACGGCAAGACGCTCTTCGTCTCCGGCGCCGACGGCAACGCGAGCTGCGGCTCGTGCCACACGCTCCTGGACGCCGGCACTGCGGGCACCGTCGGGCCCAATCTCGACCAGGCGCTCGGCTACGGCTGCTCCCAGGGGTTCGCCGAGAGCACCGCCTACTCGGTCGTCCTGGGCCAGATCGAGCTCGCGCAGGGAGCCATGCCCGCCGACCTCGTCACGGGTCAGGACGCGGTCGACGTGGCCGCCTACGTGGCCAGCGTCGCCGGGAAGGACATCCCCGGCTGCGACCCGAGCGGCGACCAGAGCGACGGCGCCGCCACCTCGACCTCTGGCTAGCGCGCGCCGGCGGGCGCCGAGCCCTGGCTCTCCAGCTCCAGGTCGACGACCACGTGGGCGATCGGGATCGCGTAGCGCTCCTGGGCCCGCTCGAGCACGCCCTTCTCGAGCCAGTTGGAGCGGCCCGGCGGGTGCGTCGAGATGACGATCTCGTCCGCGCCGAACGTCCTGAGCGCGTCGTCCATCGCCTGCACCGGATCGGCGTCGCCGACCTCGCCTCGCGCCTCGACCCCCGCCGACGCGAGCGCCGCAAGGGACTCCCCGAGCCGGCGCTCGGCCTGCGCCCTGGCGCCGTCCTCGTCGGAGGCCCAGTGGCGGAGCTGCGAGTTGAGAGCGGGGCAGACGACGAGCACGTCGGCGTCCGCTCCGGCACGCCGGACGACCTCACCGCGGAGCGCACGTCCGGCGACCGTCTCGTTGGCGACGACGAGGATCCGGCGACGCCCTTCGCTTTCGCGCGAGCGCACCGGCTCGGCCGGCTGCTCGGGCTCGCTCTTGACGTAGAACGCGACGCCGATCGCGAGCACGACAAAGACGGCGAGGGCGACCCAGCCGCCGGCGAAGATCCCCGCCACCGCGACCGCCGCGAAGAGCGCGACGCACACCAGGACGAAGCTGAATGCCTCAGCCTCGGACCGAAATGGGTTGCGCATGAGCGCCTCCTAGAGCACGTAGACGGTGGTGTAGACCACGATCCACATTACGTCGACGAAGTGCCAGTAGATCCCCGGCAGCTCGACGCCGAGGTGGTCCTCCGCCTTGGGGCCGTAGTGGCCCCGGGTGGAACGGATGAGCGCGTACAGGAGCAGGTTGAGACCGACGAAGACGTGCGCCCCGTGCAGGCCCGTGAGCCCGAAGAACGTCGAGGCGAAGGCGTTGTCCGAGGGCCCGAAGCCGATCCGCGTGTACTCGCGCGCCTGGATGAGCAGGAACGTGAGCCCGAGCAGGAACGTCAGCGTCAGGCCCGCGATCAGGCCGGAGCGGTTGCTCCGCTTGATCGACTGGAGCGCCCAGTGCATGGAGAAGCTCGAGGTCACGAGGATGATCGTGTTCACGAGCGCCAGGTAGACCGGCAGCTCGTATCCCTCGGGCGGCCAGGGCTCGCCGCCGCCCACGACGACGCGGTCGAAGAAGTAGATGCTGAAGAAGGAGCCGAACAGCATCGTCTCCGACGCGATGAAGATGTACATGCCGAGCAGGCGCGCATCGACGCGCGAGCTCCTGTGCGCCTCGGGCGGATGCTCGTGGGCGTCGTGTGCCTGGGCGACCGACGCCATCAGTGCGAGGCCTCCGCCTCGGCGGGCTCGACGACGACGTGCCGCACCGGCAGCGCCGCGCCGCTCTCGATCCGGCCGACCACGTTGCGGCGGAGCCAGCCGGAGCTCGCTGCGGGGAACGTCGAGACGATGATCTCGTCGACGTGCTCGTCGTGGACCGCGTTGAGCGTGGCGGTGACCGGGTCGGCGTCGCCGATGTGCCCGGTCGCCTCGATTCCCTCCCGCTTGAGCTCGGCGAGCGCCTGGTCGAGCCGGTCCTGCACGCCAGGCTGGTCCGCCGGAGCGACAAGGGTGAAGTCCGTCGGCCCGACCCCGGCACGCTCACGGATCGCGTCGAGGAGCGGACCGCCGAGGATCGTCTGGTTGGCGATCACGAGCACGTGGATCCGCTCGCGCGGCGAGGACAGGTCGACCTCGACGTGGGTCACAGGGATCTCCTTCGCCGCCTTGCGCGCCCGGTCGATCAGGCCGCCGCGAAGCCAGCTCGACTTCACCGCCCCCGGGTGCGTGGAGATGATGACTTCGTCGATGGGCGCGTACTGGTGCAGCGCGTCGCGGAGGGCCTGGAGCGGGTCGGGGTCGACGATCGCGCCGCGCGCGGCGATGCCGGCCTCGTGCAGCAGGTCGAGCGTGCGCCGCAGGCGGCGCTCGGCGCTCGAGCGCCTGCTGTCCTCGTAGACGACGAAGCCCGCACGCGGGTCGTTCTGCGGTGAGACGACCGTGACGCGGATCGGGCCCGCGGCCGCGCGCTCCTCGATGGCGTCGAGCAGCGTCCTGCCCACCACCGTCTCGTTCGCGAGCACGAGGACATGGCGCGGGCGGGCCGCCGGCTCGGCCGGAGCCTGCTGCTCGTACGGGTTCTCAGTGATGGACGACCTCCATGGGCTCCGGGGCCCTGCCGGTCTCGGTGGGCTTCCCGTTCAGGACCGCATGGCGCGCCCCGCGCGTGCCGTACTCGTACGGGCTCCCGACCACCTGAGGGATCTCGTCGAAGTTGAAGACCGGCGGCGGCGAGGACACCTGCCATTCGAGCGTGAGCGCGCGCCAGGGGTTCCCGGGCGCGATCGGCCCGCGCCGCCAGCTCACGATCATGTTGTAGAGGAAGACGATGGTCGAGGCACCCAGCGCGAACGATGCAATCGAGATGACGAAGTTCCAGTTGCCGAACTCGGGGGCGTAGTCGGCGACACGTCGCGGCATCCCCTGGAGGCCGACCCAGTGCATCGGGAAGAAGGTGACGTTGAAGCCGACGAACGTCAGCCAGAAGTGGATCCGGCCGAGCTTCTCGTTGTACATCCGCCCGGTCATCTTCGGGAACCAGTAGTAGATGCCCGCGAAGATCGTGAACAGCGACCCTCCGAAGAGCACGTAGTGGATGTGGGCGACGACGAAGTAGGTGTCGCTCGCATGGATGTCGATCGGCACGGAGCCGAGGTAGATCCCCGACAGCCCGCCGATCACGAACATGGAGACGAACCCCAGCGCGAACAGCATCGGCGTCTCGAAGTGCAGACGCCCCTCCCACAGCGTCGCCAGCCAGCTGAACACCTTGATCCCTGTCGGCACGGCGATGACCAGGGTGGTGACCATCATCGGGACGCGGATCCACCCCTGCATCCCGGAGACGAACATGTGGTGCGCCCAGACCGAGAAGCCCAGGACCAGGATCGCCATCAGGGAGAGCGCCATCAGGCGGTAGCCGAAGATCGGCTTCCGCGCGAAGACGGAGATCACCTCCGAGGCGATGCCGAACCCGGGCAGCATCATGATGTAGACGGCCGGGTGCGAGTAGAACCAGAAGATGTGCTGGTAGGCGATGACGTCGCCGCCGAGAGGCGGATTGAAGAAGTTCGTGTGCAGGACCCGGTCGAACAGGATGAAGAACTGCGATCCGGCCACGAACGGCGTGGCGAGCACGACGAGCGTCGAGGTGGCGAAGTTCGCCCACACCAGGAGCGGCATGCGCCAGAACGTCATTCCCGGCGCGCGCATCGTGATGATGGTGACCAGGAAGTTGAGCGCCGTCATGATCGAAGATGCGCCCGCCCACTGGACGCCCATCTGGAACATGAGGTTGCCGTCGGCCTGGTTGACGGCGAGTGGCACGTAGTTCGTCCACCCGGCCGCGAAGGCGCCGCCGTCGGGCACGAGGTAGCTCGAGATCATGATCAGCCCGGCGATGGGGAGGAGCCAGAACGAAAGTGCGTTCAGGCGCGGGAACGCCATGTCCGGCGCGCCGATCATGAGCGGGATGACGTAGTTCCCGAGGCCGGCGAACGCCGGGATGATGAAGAGGAAGATCATCAGCGAGGCGTGCACCGAGAAGAGCCCGTTGAACGTGTTGGTGTCCACGTACTGCATCCCGGGCTGCGCCAGCTCGGCGCGCATGAACATCGCCATCAACCCGGCCGCGACGAAGAAGAAGATCGTCGTGACCAGGTACTGGATGCCGATCACCTTGTGGTCGGTGTTGATGCGGAAGTAGTCCTTCCACGTGCGCGCACCGTGGCCGGAGTGGTCCTCGGGCCGCGTCGGCCGGCCGGAGATCCAGTAGAGCCAGTAGTCGAATCCGCCGATGCCGGCGAGGAAGGAGAGCGGAACGATCACCGTCCACGAGACGATCAGGACCTGGAGCTCCCAGAGCGGCTCGAACCCCATTGCCGAGCGGGCGCCGATGACGAGCAGGGTCGCCAGGACCCAGCCGGTCGGCACGAACCAGAGCACCCGCAGCCAGCCGGGTCCGGTCAGCCGCTTGAGACCCTTCCGCGGCGGCGGCCCGTGCGGCGCTGCGGGCTCGGCCTCGTGGGCCTCGTGGACGTCGACGACCACTACCGCGCTCCTCCGCCCGTCGCCTGAATCAGGTACTCGACGAGACCGTCGAGCTGCGGCTCGGTGAACAGCTCTCCGAAGTTGGCGGGCATCACGTCCTCGTAGCCCGCCGCGATGTCGGCGCTCGGATCCACGATCGACTCCATGATGAAGTCCGCGTCAGCGCCCTGCAGCGCGTCGTCGAGGTTCGGCCCCACCTCGCCCAGCGTCTCCGCGTCCGCGAGGGTGTGGCAGCTACCGCACTGCTGGGTGAAGAGCTCCTTGCCCTGGACCGCGCCGCCCTCGCGGGCGAGGCGCTTCTGCTCCTCGACCCAGGCCTCGTAGTCGGTCGGGGAGAGCACGCGCGCCTGCGAGCGCATCAGCGCGTGCCCGAGCCCGCAGAGCTCGGTACAGATCACCGGGAAGGTGCCGAGCTGGGTCGGCTTGACCGTCGTCTGCGTCGTGATGCCCTGGACTGCGTCCTGCTTCATCCGCCACTGGGGCACCCAGAACGAATGGAGGACGTCCTTCGAGGTGATCTCGAACTCGACGGTCTGGTCGATCGGGAGGACGAGTTGGCCCGTTGTGAGCGGCTTGCCGCCCTCGACCTCGATGTCCGGGTAGGTGAACGTCCAGGCGAACTGCTCCGAGTGCACCTGGATCGTCCGGTGATCGGTCGGCAGGTCCTCCGACTGGGCGAGCGCCACGCCCGAGTAGACGGCGATGCCGACGACGAGGATGGTCGGGATGAGCGTCCAGACGATCTCGAGGCCCGTGTGGCCGTGGATCGGGCTGCCGTCGTCCATGTCTCCGGGCGGCGCTCGGAACTTGTAGACCGCATAGGCAGAGACGCCGGCAACGACGGCGAAGACGACCACGCAGATGATCGTCACGACCCAGTAGACGTTGTCGATGATGTCGGCCTGCTCCGAGGCCGCGTCCGGGAGCCAGGGGATGAAGACGGCGACGACCGCCAGGGCTGCGCCGACGACCGCCCCGACCAGCGTCATTTGGATGATCGAGCGTTTCCGCACGGGGAAAAGCGGGGATCACGGCCCCGGGCGAAACCCTAACGCAACCGTCTCCCGGCCAGTGGCCCGACCGGTCGCGTTCCAACCAAGGGAGGAAACCGTTTCATGGGCATCGGCGCCAGCATGTTCCTGATCGTCGTCGGAGCGATTCTCGCGTTCGCCGTGACGGCCGACGTGAGTGGGATCGAAATCGCCACCGTCGGCTGGATCCTCATGATCGCGGGAGCCGTCGGACTCCTGCTCTCGCTCGTCTTCTGGTCGACCTGGGGCGGTGTCGGCACCTGGCGGCGCGAGACGATCGTCCGCCGGGACCCGTACAACCGACCGCCGCCGCCGCCCTACTAGGCGCCTACTGTTAGTCGCGGAGGACGCGGCCCTCCATGCCGCCGGCCACCGTGACGACCTGGCCGGTGACGTGGCCCGAGAGCTCGTCGGAGGCGAGCACGACGATCTGGCGCGCCACGTCCTCGGGCTCCGCGACCTTGCGGAGCGGCATCGTCCGCGTGACCCGGTCGACCAGGCCCGGCTCGTCCAGGGTGGAGCGGGTCATCGGCGACACGGTCCAACCCGGGCAGACGGCGTTCACGCGGCCGAGCGGGGCGATGCGCACGATCTCGTTCTTGAGGCTGAGGAGCAGGCCGCGCACGATGGCGGACTTGGCCGAGGCGTAGTCGGCGTGACCCGCCTCGCCGTAGAGCCCCGCCGTCGAGCCGACGAGGACGAGGTTGCCGCTGCCCGTGCGCTCGACCTCCTGCAGAAATCCTCGCGCCGTCAGGAACGCCGCCGTGAGGTTGGCGGCGAGCGTCTCCTGCCAGCGGTCGAGCGACAGGCGCCAGAGGGGAACGTCCTCCTCCGGCCAGACGCCGGCCACGGCCGCGCAGGCGTCCAGCCCCCCGAGCGCCTCACGCGCCTCGGCGAACAACCGCTCGGCCTCGTCCTCCCGGGTCAGGTCCGCCTGGAGGAGGACGGCGCCCTGGCCGCACTCCGCGGCGACGGCGTCGGCCCGGTCGCGGCCGCGGTGGTAGTGCACGCCCACACGCGCGCCCTCGGCCGCGAATGCGCGGGCGCAGGCCGCGCCGATGCCGCCCGAGGCGCCCGTGACGAGCACGCGCTTGCCGGAGAGCCCTGTGTCCACCGCGGACACATGCTGTCACGCAGCCGAGAGAATCTCGACCCGGAGGGCTAGGAGGGCTCGGCGAGATCTCGCTCGCCGCCGGGGTGCGGTGGTCGTTCCGAAACAAGGACGCAGCGAGCGTTCGTAGCCGGAGGCTACGGGCGCGACCGAGGACGCAGTCTTCGGGGCGAGCAGCGCGGCCCGGCGGCACAGGCTTGATCTTGCCGAGCCCTCCTGGGAGCAGACCGCGCGGCGGCTCGGCCCACGGGAATCGGGCGGACTACCGCGGGCAGAGCCGTCGCGCGGCCCGCGCCGCGCTTAGTTCCGCCGCCACTCGGGCAGCCGCAAACGCTCGTCGAAGCGGGAGTCCGCACCGTAGAGGAGAGCAAGCGGCCCGACCAGCACGAGAAAGGTGATGATCAGGATTGCCATACCCTCAGCATCGGCTCGCTTGTCGATAAGCACAAGTCGAGTTATCGTTCATATCGATCATGCGAACTGATGGATGGCTCGGGGTCGAGATCCGGCATCTGGCCGCGCTCCAAGCGGTGGCCGAGGAAGGGTCGTTCGGCCGCGCCGCCGAGCGGCTCGGCTACACGCAATCGGCGGTCAGCCAGCAGATCCAGGCGCTCGAGCGGATCGTCGGCGCACAGCTCGTGGAGCGGCCCGGCGGGCCGCGCCGGGTCTCGCTGACGGAGGCCGGAGAGCTCCTCCTCCGCCACGCGGCCGGGATCGTCGCGCGCCTGCAGGCGGCCCAGGCCGACATGGCCGCGTTTGCCGAGGGCTCGGCCGGGACGCTCCGGGTCGGCACGTACCAGAGCGTCGGCGCGCGCGTCCTCCCGCGACTGCTGCGCGAGTTCACGACAGCCTGGCCGGACGTCGCCGTCCAGCTGACCGAGTCGGCCGACGACGGCGGGCTCCTCGAGCTGGTCGAGCGCGGCGAGCTCGACTTCACCTTCGTGATGCTCCCGGCCGGAGACGGGCCGTTCGAGACCGTCGAGCTGATGCGCGACCCGTACGTGGCCGTCCTCCCTGCGGACTCGCCGCTGGCCACGAGGCCGAAGCCGCCGTCCCTCCGCGAGCTGGCGGCGATGCCGCTGATCGGCAACCGACAGTGCCGCAGCGTCCACCAGATCGAGAACCGCTTCCGGGACGCGGGCCTGGAGCCGAGCGTCGTCTTCCGCTCCGACGACAACGGCACGATCCAGGAGCTCGTGGCCGCGGGGGTCGGTGTCGCACTCGTCCCGCTCTTGACGGTCGATCCCGCCCACGAGGGAACGGCGGTGATCGGCCTCGCCGGCGTGCCGCCCCGGCGGATCGGGATCGCCTGGCACCGCGACCGCTACCGGTCGCCCGCGGCTCGCGCCTTCGTCGAGCTGGCCCAGCAGGTCGGCGCGCAGGTCGAGGCAGACCAGTCCGGCGCAGCCGCTGCAGCGTAGGAGGGCTTGGCGGAGTACCGCTCGTCGCTGGGGTGCGATGGTCGTTCCGAAACAAGGACGCAGGGAGCGTTCGTAGCCGGAGGCTACGGGCGCCGACCGAGGACGCCGTCTTCGGGGCGAGCAGCGCGGCCCGGCGACACAGGCTGTATTCCGCCAAACCCTCCTAGGCCTACTCCAGCGACTCGGCGATCTCGATCGCCCGCTCGCGGCTCAGGTCGCCCTCGATCCTGACGAGGACGTCCCCGCGCTCGAGGAGCAGCGTGTTGCCCGCGAGCCGGCCTCGATCCTGGTAGGAGCCGCCGCGGCTCTCGACCATGACGACGTGCGGGCCGCCCTCGAGCCACAGTCCGTCGTAGGGCCCCACCTGGACGCGCTCGACGCTGGTCGAGGCGTCGGCCAGCTTGTCCACGAAGCCGTCGTCGGCCTCGCCGACGAACTCGGAGACGAGGACCCCGACACCGGTGAAGACGGACTCGGGAATGCCGTCGCCCGGCCGGTAGACAAGCGTCACGCGGCGCCCGTACGGCTCCTGCGAGACGTACGCCGCATCGGGTGGGCCGAGTGCCGACGGGACGAGCGCGCCCTCGAGCTCTTCGGGCTCCAGCTCGCGACCCAGGTCCAGGGCCTGCGCCGTCCGCGGGGGAACGACGGGGAGGGTCTCGACCCGCTGCACGGTCGCGCCGCGCAGGCCGAAGAAGTCGAGGATCGCGGAGCGCGCCTGCGGCACGGCGAACGCCGCGCCGACCGCAACGGCGAGGGCCGCGACGACGAGCACGAGCGCGCGGCGGCGCCGGCGCGGCGGCGGCTCGGCCACTCGCGCGAGCACGCGCGCCGAGACGTCCGGCGCCGGCGGGAAGGCGAGCTCGTCGCCGAGCAGCAGGAGGGCGCGCTCGAGCTCGGTCACGGGCTCACCTCCAGCCGTTCGCGCAGGCGCTCGAGCGCCCGCGAGGTCCGCGACTTGACGGTGCCGCGGCGCCAGCCGAGCGTGGAGGCCGTCTCCTCCTCGGAGAGCCCGAGGAAGTAGCGGCAGGCGATCACGAGCCGGTCGTCCTCCCGGAGCCCCTCGACCGCCGCCAGCAGCTCCTCGCGGCGCTCGGCGTCGAGAATGGCCGCCTCGGGGGACGGGACCGCGCCCCCCGAGAGCGGGTCTTCGGCCGCGCGCAGCGCGAGTCGGTCGCGCCGGCCGGCCGTCCTTCGCCGGTTCCGCGCCTCGTTGGCCACGATCGCCAGCAGCCAGGGGCGGAAGGGGGCGCCGCGGCGGAACCTGGCCAGCGCCCGGTAAGCCTTGACGAAGGCCTCCTGCACGGCGTCCTCGGCGTCGGCGGCCGAGCCCGTGAGCAGATAGGCGGTCCGGAACGCGAGCGTCTGATGCTCCTCCACGAGAGCGCCGAAGGCGCGGGTGTCGCCCTGCCGCACTCGGGCGACGAGGTCGTCCTCTGCCAGTGGCCGGTCCTCCACTGCACAGGTTCTACACCGGCGGCGGCCGGCCGGTTCCGCCCGGCCGTCATGCCCTCCAGCTAGGGGGCCTTGACGACGAGCTGGTAGACGGACCCTCCCCCGAGAGCGCGAACAGCTCGCCGTCCGAGTCCTCGCCGAACGAGGTCAGCTGGTCGACGCGGAAGGGGTGGCCACGCCGCGTCACCTCGCCCTCCCAGCGGGCGAGGCTCCAGATGCGGCCCGAGCAGTAGTCGCCGTAGAAGTACCGGCCCCAGGCCTGCCGGCGGAGCTTCGTCCCGCGGTAGACGTAGCCGCCGGTGACTGAGCAGCCGAGGTCGTGCGTGTACTCGGTCAGCGGCTCGACCAGAGTCCCGCCCGGGGCCAGCGGCTTGTCCTCGTAGGGCTGCCGACCCCTCGTAGACGTTCCAGCCGAAGTTGTAGAGCCCGCCGAGGTCGGGTGCCGAGACGAAGTCGATCTCCTCCAGCGTGCCCTGGCCGACGTCACCGATCCAGAGATCGCCCTTGACACGGTCGAAGGAGAACCGCCAGGGATTCCGGAGGCCGTAGCCGGCCATCTCCCACTCCGTGCTGGGCTGGTCGACATCGAGCCTGAGGAGCTTTCCGAGCCTGTCCGAGAGGTCCTGCGCGTGGTTCTCCGGATCGCCACTGGAGCCACCGTCACCCATGCCCACGTAGAGGAGCCCGTCGGGGCCGAAGGCCAGCTGGCCGCCGTTGTGGTTGGAGTACGGCTGCCTGACGTAGAGGAGCTCGCGCCGCCGAACGGGCTCGCCGCCGCCGGGGTCGCGATACTCCGCGACACGGGTGTCCCCGTTCGTGTCCGTGTAGTTGACGTAGAAGAGCCCGTTGGCGTCGTAGCTCGGGTGGAACGCGACCGAGAGGAGACCCCGCTCGCCGCCGCTCGCCACCTCCGAGGTGATGTCGAGGAAGGGCTCGTCGAGGAGCTCCTTGTTCTCGAGCACGCGGATCCGTCCTGCCTGCTCGACGATGTAGAGGCGGCCCTCTTCGCCGGGCGCGCTCGTCGCCGCGACCGGTGACCGGAGACCCGTGGCGACGAGCGCCAGGTCGAGTGGCCCACCCTGGGCCGGCGGGCCGGCGTCGATCGCGGGAAGGGTCGGGCCTGTCTCGGTGCACCTCACCGGTGTCGGTCGCCGTCGTGTCGGTCGTCGTGACCAACTCGACCGCTTCTCCCGGCCCTCCGGTGCACGCGACCGCAAGCAGGAGGAACACCACTCCAGAAGCGAGCGTTCCGCGGTACATTCGCTCAGGTTACGGACGTTTCCGGCCCGCGGGATAGGTGAACCTACGATGCGCCGACTCGAGCCGGGAAGAGCGGCTCGCGCGCGAGGACCGCCTCCCGCAGAGCGGCGAGCATCTCGGGCAGCGCGCGGCCGTCCCGCTCGCCCGCGCGGAAGGCGGCATGCACCCGCCGCCGTGGCCCGAAGGCGATCGGCCGCACTGCCACGCCCGGGTTCGGGCTCGAGAGCCCGAGATCGGGGGCGAAGGCGACGCCGGCGCCCGAGGCGACGAGGCTCTGCATCGCCGCGTAGTCGTCGAACTCGAAGCGGATCCTCGGCTCGAAGCCGGCGGCGCGGCACGCCCGCTCCGTGAACGGGTTGCAGGAGGAGCGGCTGGTGCTCCTGATCCACGTCTCGTCGGCCAGGTCCAGCAGCCGGACGGCGCGCTGCCTCGAGACGGGGTGGCCGGCCGGAAGGACGATTCGCAGCGGCTCCTCGAGCAGGAGCTCGAGCTCGATCCGCGGGTCCGACGGAAGCGGAACGTGGTCGTACTCGAAGACGATGGCGAGATCGAGCTCGCGTACCCGAACGCGGTCGAGCGAGGCGAGCGGGTCGGACTCGGTGACCGTCACCTCGACCTCCGGCCGCACCGCCGAGAAGCGGAGCAGCGCGTCGGGGACGATGCTGACCGCCGCAGTCGTGTTCGCCCCGATGCGCAGGGCCGGGGGCGCGCCGTCGAGCTCCCGCAGCTCGGCCTCGGCCTCGGCGAGCCGCTCGAGGATCGCTTCGGCGTGCTCGACGAGCCGCCAGCCGGCGGGCGTCAGGCTGACGCTGCGCGGGCCGCGCTCGACCAGCGGCACGCCCGCCTCCGCCTCGAGCTTGGCGAGCTGCTGGGAGACCGCGGAGGGCGTGAAGCGAAGCGACTCGGCGGCCCTGGCGATCGAGCCGCGGAGGGCCACCTCGCGAAGAACACGGAGCCGCCGGACGTCGAGCATAAGAACAGCTTAACCGTACGCGTAGCAAGCCGAGTGGTGAAGCGTGCCCAGTGGTGGCAGCGTTGAGGTGTGAACATGCTGCGCAGTCTCGGCTATCCACTCCGGCTCGCCGCCGCGAGGATCGCCCGGCGCACGCCGACGGCGCTCCTCGCTGCCGCCGGGGTCGCCGCGGGGGCCGCCATGCTGGCGACGGTCCTCGCCGGAACCGTCGTCGCCCGCGACGAGAGCGTCGGCCGCGCCGTCGAGGAGATTCCCGCCGAGCAGCGCTCGGTTCGGGCCGCGTCGTTCGACCTGCCTGCGCTCGACGAGGACCACGCGGAACTGGACCGGATGGCCAAGCAGGCGCTCGCCGGCGTCGTCCCCGGAGAGGCAACCCCGCTCGTCCTCTTCCGTGAGAGCACGATCGCCGGCACGTTCCTGGGCCTCGGCGCGGTCGATGGGCTCGACCAGTGGGTGACGCTCCGGTCCGGCCGCCTCCCGCGCACCTGCGAGCCCGAGCGCTGCGAGGTCGTCAGGCTGCGGGGCCGCGGGACGATCCCGAACGTCGACGGGTTGCGCCTCGTCGAAGTCGGGACAGCCGTTCTCACGTCGCCGGTGCTCTTCGGCGACTTCATCGTGCCGACCGAGAACGAGCGCAGCCGCGCCTCCCTCAGCCCGAGCGTTCGGGAGCGGGCGGCCCGCTACCACCGGCCCGAGCCGCCGCCGCTCGTCCTCGCCGAGGGGGTCGACGGGCTGGCGGCCTCGCCCCAGCTCGACAACGTGTACCGCAGCTACGCCTGGGTGGCGCCGCTGGAGCCCGGAACGGTACGGGCCTGGGAGATCGACGAGCTGCCCGGCGACGTCGCGCGCGCCCGGTCGGCGCTGCAGACGACGTCGAGCTCCTTCGAGCTCACGGCTCCGGTCGAGGAGCTGCGCGCGGCCGCCGAGGCGAGCGACGTGGCCGCGCGGCGGCTCCTGCTCGTGGGCGGCGAGTCCGCGGCCCTGCTCTTCGCCTTCGCCGTGCTCGCCGCCGTGAGCATGCGGCGCGACACCGAAGCGGCGAGGCGCCGCCTCACCTGGTTCGGGGCGCGCGGCTGGCAGCTTTCGCTCTACACCGGCGCGGAGGCCGCGGCCGTCGCCGTTGCCGGAACGGCGGCCGGCTGGGCCCTCGGCACGCTCGCCGGCGCGGCCGTGGCATCGCGAGCCGGAGCGCCGGTCGGAGAGGTCCTCGCCCACTCCACGCTCTCCCGCACCGGGCTCCTCGCCGCCGCCGCGGTGGCGACCGCTCTCGCGCTCGTCCTCCTTGCCGCCCTGAGAGCCCGCCCGCTCGCCTTCGGACGCCGGTCGTTTTCGGCCATCGACGCCGCGGCGCTGGGGGCGCTCGCCATCGTCGTCCTGACGCTGCTTCGGGGCGACCTCGACCAGGAGGCGCTCGCGTCCGAGTCGGGGACGTCAGTGGCGCTCGTCCTCCTGCCCGGCCTCGTCACCTTCGTCGCAGCGGTCCTGTGCGCGAGGTTGCTGCGCCCGACGCTCATGCTCCTGGAGCGGCTGTCCAGAGGGCGCTCGACCTCCCTCCGCCTCGCAGCGCTCTCCCTCGCCCGGCATCCCGGCCACGCTAGCCGTCGCGGCCGCCTTCCTACTGGTCAGCGTCGGCCTGGCCGTCTTCGCGGAGAGCTACCGTTCGACCCTCGCCCGCGGGCAGGAGGAGCAGGCCGCCTTTGCGGTGCCGCTCGACTTCACGCTGCGGGAGGACCTCACGCGCCTGATCCGGGTCCGAGAGGCCGCCTCGCCCGAGAAGCTCGCATCGCTCGGTGACGACGTGCAGGTCGAGCCCGTCCTGCGGCTCGCCGGCAACGTCGGGCAGGCGGGCGGACGGACGGGGATCACGGTGCTCGGCCTCGACGCGGATGCGATTCCGGCGCTGAACGGCTGGCGCAGCGACTTTTCCGCGCTCTCCCAGCAGACGCTGGCCGCGCGGATCGAGGCGAAGGGGGACGCTGCGGCGAGGGGGCCGGTGCTCCCTGCGGACGCGACGGCGCTCGAGCTCCCCGCCCAGGGCCCGCCCGCCGTGCTGGTGGTGAGCGTCGAGACCCGACGGGGCGACTTCGTCCAGCTCGAGCTGGGAAGCGCCGACGACCAGGCCGACCACGTCCTTCGCATCCCCGTGCCCGAGGAGGCCCGGGGCGGCCGGATCGTCGGCTTGACGATCTCACCGCCGGTGAAGATCCAGGAACGCGGCGGGGAGGGCATGCCGCTCGTGGTCGACCGCCTGTCCCTCGGCCCGCTCACCGCGAGGACGCCCGGCGGCGACGTCGAGCTCGCCTACGACGACTGGCTGGCCGTCAACGGCGTCGAGGTGGAGGTGGATCCCGGCGGCGACGGCGCCGTTCTGACCGGGACGCTGAGCGAGTCGATCGCATCGCGCTTCCGCCCGCGGCAGCCAAGCGACGGGCAGCCCCTCAACGTCATCGCGTCACCGGCCGTGGCGGCATCCGCAGGCCCGACGGGGGACCTCGCGCTCCGTGTCGCGGGCGAGCAGGTCGTCGCGCACGTGGCAGCCGTCGCCGAGCGCTTCCCGGGCGCGGGCGAGGACCTCGTCGTCGCCGACCGCGTCCTTCTCAGCACGGCGCTCAACGCGGCACACCCCGGCATCGCGGTCTCCAACGAGGTCTGGCTCGGAGCGGCGACCGACCAGCGCCGCGACGAGGTCGCCGCGACGCTCTCGCGCTCCCCGTACAACGTCCTCTCGGTGGAGTCGCGAGCCGAGCTCGAGCGCTCTCTGCGCGACGACCCGCTCGCCCGTGGAACCCTGCTCACCCTCCTCGCCGCCGCACTGGTGGCGCTCGGGCTCGCGCTGGTCGGCGTCCTGCTCGGCGTCGTCTCCGACGTGCGCGACGAACGCGGCGAGCTGGACGACCTCGAGGCGCAGGGCGCGCGGCCGGCGCTCCTCCGGCGTGTCGTCCGCCTGCGCAGCCTGGTCGTGGTCACCGTCGGCGTGCTCGGGGGGCTGGCCACCGCGGCCCTGCTCGGCTTCCTCGTCGTCGATCTCGTCACCGTCACCGCCGACGCCCGCGCCACCGAGCTGCCGCTGCGGACCGCGGTCGCGTGGCCGGTGCTCGCCGCCGCGCTCGCGGCCGGCATCCTCGCGGCCGCCACCCTCGTCACCGCCGCCTCACGCCGGATATGAGCCGCGCCGCCGTCGAGATCCGCGACGTCTTCCGTGTCTACCCGGCGCCGGAAGGCGGCGTGGTCGCGCTCCAGGGCCTGACGCTCGAGGTCAGGGAAGGCGAGATCTGCGTCGTCCTCGGCCCCAGCGGCTCGGGGAAGTCGACGCTCCTGCGCCTGCTCGCGGCCCTCGACCAGCCGACCGCCGGGAGCGTGCATGTGCTCGGGCGCGACCTCGCCCGCCTCGGGAAGCGCGGCCGCGCGGCGTACCGCGCCGACGTCCTCGGCTACGCCGACCAGCACTACTGGCGGGCGCTGGCGGCCGAGCTCGAGGTGCGGGAGCTCGTCGGCCTGCAGCTCGGGCTCGCGGGCGTGCCCCGGCGCGAGCGGCGCGGACGGGCCTGCGAGCTGCTGGAGCGCGTGGGCCTCCTCGACCGCGCGGAGGCCCACCCGAAGGAGCTCTCCGGCGGCGAGCAGCAGCGGGTGGCGGTTTGCGCGGCGCTCGCCCACAGGCCGCGGCTCCTCCTCGCCGACGAGCCGACGGGAGAGCTCGACGCCCCGAACGCCCGGCTCGTCTACGAGGCGATCGCCGAGCTCGCGCGCGACGCGGGGACGACGACGGTGCTCGTCAGCCACGATCCCGAGTCGGCGACCGTGGCCGACCGCATCGTACGCGTGCGCGACGGCCGCGTCAGCGAGGAGGCCGCGATCGCGGACGGCGGGGACGAGGCGATCGTCGTCGGCCGCGGCGGCTGGCTGCGCCTCTCCGAAGAGCTGCTCCGCCGGACCGGCATCCACTCTCACGCGGCCGCGCGGCTGCACGAGCACGGCATCCTGCTCCAGGCGGCGCCGGGGGCGGCAGCGGCCGTCGTCGCGCATGACGATGCCCCGGCGACCGCCGCGGTGACAGGCGAGGTCGTCGCCGAGGTGGACGGGCTCTCGCGGACCTACGGCGAGGGAGCGGCGGCTGCCACGGCGCTCGCCGAGCTCGACGCCGCGTTCGCGGGCGGACGGCTGACCGCGGTGACCGGGCCCTCCGGCTCAGGGAAGACGACCCTCCTCCACCTCCTCGCCGGCCTGGACCTGCCGTCGCGTGGAGAGGTGCGAGTTCTCGGCGAGACGCTGCCCGCGCTCGACCGCGACGCACGGGCGCGCTTCCGGGCCGAGCACGTTGCCCTCGTCAGCCAGGAGACGGGGCTCGTCCCCTTCCTCACCGCTGCGGAGAACATCGAGCTGGGGCTCTCACTGCGCGGTGTCGAAGCGGAGGAGGCGCGGGCGCGGGCCGTGGAGGCGCTTGCCGCCGTCGACCTCGCAGGCGTGGCCGGCCGGCGCGTCGAGGATCTCTCCAGCGGCCAGCGCGAGCGGGTGGCGGTCGCACGCGCCGTCGCGGGACGCCCGGCGCTCCTCCTCGCGGACGAGCCGACCGCGCGCCTCGACCAGGCGAACGCGCTCGCGGTCGCCCGGCTCCTCGTCGGCCTCGCACGCGAGACGGGCGCCGCAGTCGTGTGTGCGACCCACGACCCGCTCCTGATCGAGCACGCCGACGACCGCATCGACCTCGAGTCCCGCCGCCGCGCGACGGCCGCGGCGCCCTAACCGGCCGCGGCGGCCCGCGGAGTCTCGATCGCGAGCAGCGTCCTCGCGCCGCCGGCGGCCTTCGCGCGGTACGCCGCGAGGTCGGCCGAGCGGTACACGTTCTCCGCGGAAGACTGCAACGGCGTCACGCGGGCGATCCCGCCAGAGAAGCTGAATTGCCCATGGCCGATCTCGGCCAGCGTCTCCTGAGCGCGCTCGGCGACCCTCACGGCGTCCTCGGCGCTGGAGCCGGGAAGAATGATGCCGAACTCGTCGCCGCCGAGGCGGCAGGCGACGTCCGTGGCGCGGATCGTGGCCCGTAGCGCATCGGCGAGCGTGCGGAGCGCCTGGTCGCCGGCCACGTGGCCGCTGACGTCGTTGATGCGCTTGAGCCCGTCGAGGTCGACGACGAGCAGCGACAGATCCTCGCGCGTTCGCAGGCTCCTCGCCACGGCCGCTTCGAGCTGCTCCTCGAAGAGCCTGCGGTTGTAGAGCCCCGTGAGCGTGTCGCGCGCGGCGGTCTCCTGCAGCTCGGAGAAGAGGCGGGCGTTGCGGATGGCGATGGCGACGATGTCGCAGAGGGCGCGGCAGAAGTCGACGTCAGCCGCGTCCCACACCCGGTCGTGGACGTCGACGATCTCCATCAGGCCGATCGTCTCGCCCCGCGTGACGAGCGGCAGCATGAGCAGGGACTTCTGCCCCTGGCGCTCGAGCAGGGCGCGCTCGGCGGGGTCGTCGCCGGGGTTCTCGACGCGCACCTGGACGGGCTCCTGGGTGTCGAGCACGTGCCGCGTGGACGGGTAGTCGGCCAGGTGGTAGACCTGTCCGCCGGTCTCGGTGATCTCGTCCCGTCCCTCGCGGTACTCGACGAGCATGACGAGCTCGCCGCGCGCCGGATCGTAGGTGGAGAGCTCGGCCGCGGTGGCGCCGGTCAGCTGCGTCGCGTTGGTTGCGAACTCACGCAGAACCTCGCGCAGGTCGAGGCTCGACGAGAGCGCCCGCGACAGGTCCAGGAGCGCTTGCAACCGTTTGGCTTGGGCCATCGGTAAGGAATCGGCTGTCAACGTGCACCCCTAAATAGCCCGTCAGGCGGTCGCGGCGACCTTCTCGTTCGGCTTCAGGAGCAAGGCGAGGAGGAGATTGACGAGCGAGACGATGATCGCGGCGAGGAGGGTCGACCAGAAGCTGCCCGTCTCGAAGCTGGGGACGATCCAGTCCGTCAGGTAGAGCATGAACGTGTTGATGAGGACGAGCGCGAGTCCCAGGGTCAGCACAACGGCCGGAAGCGCCAGCAGGATCACGAGCGGGCGGACGAACCAGTTCACCGTCGTGAAGACGAGCGCCGCGATGAAGAGGACCCAGAAGTCTCCTCCGTACTCGACGCCGGACACGATCCACGCCGCCACGAACAGGGCGACGACGTTCGAGAGCCAGGCGAACAGGAACAGCTTCCACACGGCGTGAATGGTCGCAGATCGACGACGGCGTCCGCGGAAGCCCCGAAACCGGTCGGGAACATCGACCATCGGTACGAAGTCGGATGCATTGCAGGCGTCCTGCAACAGGTGTATGACTTCTGACGAGGAGGGGGCGTTGGCGAGATCGGGAGTCCTTCTTGCAGCTGCCGCTGGGGCGGCGGCGCTCGGAACGGCCGGCGTTGCCGCCGCGAGCACGATCGCGTACACGAGCCTCGGCGCGTCCTCGTCCCACGTCTGGGTCATGCGCGGCGACGGCAGCGGGAAGGAGCGGCTGACGTCCGGCTCCGTCGTGAACGTCGCGCCGTCGCTCTCCCCGGCCGGCGCGCGTCTCGTGTTCGTCCGGCGGCTCGCGGACGACCGGGACGACCTCTTCCGGATCGACACGGACGGCTCGGATCTGCGCCGCCTCACCAGGACGGCGGTCGCGGAGGCCGACCCCACGTGGTCGCCGGCCGGCGGGCTGATCGCGCTCTCGGCAGGCCGCGCTCCGGGCTCCTTCGAGATCGCCGTGCTCGAGCCGGACGGAACGGGGAGACGGCGGCTGACGCGGAACGGTGTCGACGACCTCGATCCCGACTGGGCGCCCAGGGGCGGGCGCCTCGCGTTCACGCGACTGGTCGGGGGCACGAACGCCGAGATCTACGTCGTCGGCCGGGGCGGGAAGGGGCTGAGGCGCCTGACCGAGCGGCCGGGGGCGGACGACAGCCCTGACTGGTCGTCCAGAGGCTGGATCGCCTATGTCCGGCGGCTCGCCGGCGGCAGTGAGATCCGGGCGGTGAGGCGGGACGGCACCGGCAACCACCGCCTTGTGCGGAGCACCCGCCAGCTGGGCTCGCCTACCTGGTCACCGGACGGGACGAGGCTCGCGTTCGAGCTGTGGGACGGGGTCGACACGGAGCTCTACCGCGTCTCGGCAGCCGGGACGGGCCTGCGGCAGCTCACGCGGAACAACGTCAACGACTTCGGCCCCTTGTGGGGCCCCGGGGGAAGCCGGGTCGCGTTCACGCGCCTTACGGGCGGTGCGAACGACGTGTGGACGATCCGCGCCGACGGGATCGATCCCAGGCGACTGACGACGGCCGCCGCCCAGCAGGCTGCGTCCGACTGGGGCGCCGGCCCGTGAGTCGGACTGAACGAGTCGGAGCCGCGACCCGCGCTCGCCGGGAGTTCACGAAGCACGAGGCCATCCTCGCCCGCGCCCGAGCAGCGGCCCGCCGAGGGGACACGACCGCGATGCTCGCCGCAGTCGACGACCCCCGCTCACTCGCGCGCGTGGCGAACCGGAACCTCATTGGTCTGGGCCTGGCCGAGTGCACCCTTCCCTCCTGGGGCATCCCCTTTCTAGCCGGCCGGGGCGAGAACGGAGGGGAGGACCAGACGTCGACACCTGGCGCTCCCCGGCTCGGCGTCCTCGCGGCGCCTCGGCAACTGCGGCCATGACCGAGGTGAAGACCATGCGCGCGAAACCATTGACCTTTGGGTGAAGGATTGAGAGGATCTGCACTTGAGGCCGATCCCCCGCGCGAATAGGGGCGGCCAGCTGTCAGTCGTGCGCGGGGGAGACGGAGGTGTCCGCGATGAGAAAGCGTCCTGTCCGGCGGCAGCGGCTTGTCGTGCTGCCCGCAGTTGTGCGTGGGGGCAAGGACGGAGAACCAGAATGACCAGACACGTCATCCAGCGTGGGCTCCTCGCGACACAACGGGAGCAGTTCGCCCGAGAGGCGGGCAGGCGCAACCACGCGGCGGTGGAGTCAGCACGCGCGCAGCACGAGCGTCATCCCTCCACGCTCACGGTGTCCTACCGGATCGGACGCCTCTACTCGCGGGTGTAGTCCGTCACACCGACGGGTCAAGCAGCAGACGAGCCGAGCCGATGCCTCCCCGCGGCCGACTCGGTCGAAAATGGGCCGTGAAGCGCCGCCCGCGTTACCCCGGAGGGTCGCCGTTGCCCTGGGCGGCGGCCCGCTTGCGGCGGGCGCGGTGACGCTCCTGGGTGCGGCGGCAGCTCGAGCAGGTCGTATTACCGCGCAATACTCGTTGAGCGGCTTCGCCAGCTGGAAGGCCGAGTTTCGTGCACATCACTATTCAATTCGGGCCGTCGTAGAAGTAGATATCGAAACTCGAAACGCGATGGTGGTCCGTTACCGCATGGAGTCCATCCTCGAGGCTGCAACCCTTGCTACCACTCTCTAGCTTCCAGTCGTCGACACTCATTCCTCCGCCCCCCGCTGCCTCTGGGTAAAGCGAGACTAGCTTCGCAGCGGAATCGCCGACTTTTAGTCCATTGGCTGTCTCCCACTCGCCACCTGTGATTTGCGCAAAGCACAAATAGCCCTTGGAGCAGGCGTCTTCGTCGGGCCTAACAAACTGTGCCGTTAGACCGAGGCTTCGCCACTCAACGATGCATGGAGAATCGACGGCAAGGTTCTCAACGTTCTTCCCGTTCTTGCTCTTGCGAGAGCTTGGCGGCCCCAACGCTTCTATTGCTGCAGCGACCGAACTGTCCTGCGTGAACTCGAACTCGCCGATTCCAGTTGCGCTCACCTCGCGTGCGTGCGCTCCGGCCGATTGGTCCTTCACGCGGTCGATATCTTCCGGAACTTGGCTGAACTTCCCCGGCAACGTCAGCGCGATAGCGACAACTCCTACAATCGTCACTGCTGAGACGATGGACCATGGCCGCTCGAACCAACGCTTTGGCTTCGGGTTCGCCCGATCGCCAGGTGCCCCTTCAGGTTCCTGAGCGCTCCGCTCAGCCTTCATCTCTTAGACCCACTCGGCTCGCGCAACTCGTCGCGAACGAGCGCCTCTAGGTCGGGAGCCACCCCCACCGGCGGTTTCCCACCGGGCCAGGCGGCGGCAAGGTCGGTTTGTTGCCACTCGGCAACTCCCCGAGGACAGCACCGAATGAGCAAACGTGACATTCCCGGCACCCATTCTTCGCATGGTTGAGCCAAAGCCGTTGGCCATGCGGGGCTCTATGGGCCGTGAAGGATTCGAACCTTCGACCTTGGGATTAAGAGTCCCCTGCTCTACCAACTGAGCTAACGGCCCCAGCCGGTCGCAAGTGTAGCGGCGCGGCGCCGCGTCCTTGCGAGGGTTCAGGCGGGGCGCTCGAGACGGCGCTGCGCGTACCAGGCCAGGGTTCGGCCGGCGACGACAGGGCGCGCGAGGAGGCCGAGGCTGCCGATGAGAAGCTTTGCGGTCATGAGGTTCGGCTAGATTCGCCGGCGGCATGCGAATCCTTTCTGTTGTCGGCAACCGGCCGCAATTCATCAAGTCGGCACCGCTCTCTCTCGCGCTGCGCGAGCGCGGCGTCGACGAGGTCGTCCTCCACACGGGCCAGCACTACGACCCCGAGCTCTCGGCGGTCTTCTTCGAGGAGCTCGAGCTGGCGCCGCCGCGCTACCGGCTCGAAACCGGCTCCGGCACCCACGGCGAGCAGACCGGCCGGATGCTGCCGGCCATCGAGGCGGCCGTGCTGGAGGAGGGGCCCGATGCCGTGCTCGTCTTCGGCGACACGAACTCGACGCTGGCAGGCGCGCTCGCCGCGGGCAAGCTGCTCGTCCCCGTCGCACACGTCGAGGCCGGCCTGCGTTCCTTCGACCGGACGATGCCGGAGGAGCTGAACCGGATGCTCGTCGACCGCATGTCGAGCTTGCTCTTCTGCCCCACGGAGGTGGCCGTGAGCAACCTCGCGGCCGAGGGGATCGACGAGGGCGTCCACCTCGTCGGCGACGTCATGTACGACGCCAATCTTCGTCTCGCGCCGATCGCGCGCGAGCGGTCGGACGCGCTCGCCCGGAATGGCGTGGACCCGGGCCGCTACCTGGTGCTCACGCTCCACCGCGAGGCCAACGTCGCGCCGGAGCCGCTCGCCCGCATCGCCGAGGCGCTCGCCGCCCTGGAAGAGCCGGTGGTCTTTCCGGCGCACCCGCGGACGAGCTGGACCCTGGCGCAGGCCGGCATCGCGCTCCCATCCAACGTCGCTGTGATCCCGCCGGCCGGCTACCTCGACTTCGCCGCGCTCGCCGCGCAAGCCCGGGTCGTGCTCACCGACTCCGGCGGCGTCCAGAAGGAGGCCTACTGGTACGGCGTCCCCTGCGTGACCCTGCGGACGACCACGGAGTGGGTCGAGACGATCGAGGCCGGCTGGAACACCCTGGTCGGGAGCGACACCGAGGCGATCGTGACCGCGACGCGCGAAGCGGCTCCCAGACCCGAGCGGCCGCACCTCTACGGCGACGGGAACGCCTCGGCGAGGATCGCTGACCTCCTTTGTACGATGAGCCGATGAGCGCCGACGGCAGAGCCACGGTCGCGGTCGCCGGCCTGGGGCCGTGGGGCGCCAACCTCGCCCGGAACTTCAACGAGCTGGCCCGGCTCGCCTGGGTCTGCGACCCGAGCCCGGAGCGCCTGGAGGCCGCCGCGGCCCGCTACCCGGCCACACGCGCCACGTCGAGCTTCGACGAGCTCCTCGCCGACGACGCCGTCGAGGCGGTCGTCGTCGCGACCCCGGTACCGACGCACGCAGAGCTCGCGCGCCGGGCGCTGGCCGCAGGCAAGCACGTCTTCGTCGAGAAGCCGATGGCTCTCGGCGCCGACGACGCCGAGGCGCTGGTGGCGCTCGCCGAGGAGCGCGGACTCGCCCTCCTTCCCGGCCACCTGCTCCTCTACCACCCGGGCGTCCTCAAGCTGAAGGAGCTGGTCGACGCGGGTGAGCTCGGCCAGGTGCTCTACGTCTACGGGAACCGCCAGAACCTGGGGACGATCCGGCAGGACGAGAACGCGCTCTGGAGCCTCGGCGTCCACGACCTCTCGGTCATCCTCTTCCTCCTGGACGAGGAGCCGAGCGAGGTGCTCGCGCGCGGGGAATCGTTCCTCAAGCCCGGCGTCGAGGACGTCGTCTTTTGCCATCTCCGCTTCCCGTCCGGGAAGGCGGCGCACATGCACCTCTCGTGGCTCGACCCGCACAAGATGCGCCGGATGACGGTCGTGGGCACCGAGAAGATGGCCGTCTTCGACGACATGGAGCTCGACCGCAAGGTCACGGTCTACGACAGCGCCGCCGAGCCGTCGCTCCGCAGCTACGGCGAGTGGAGCACACGCACGGGCGACGTCTACAGCCCGCGCGTCCCCAACGCCGAACCGCTCCGCCTCGAATGCGAGCACTTCCTCGGCCTCGTCCGCGGCGAGAGCGACCGCCTCGCCGCCGCGCGCGCCGGGCTCGGGGTCGTGCGCGCTCTCGAGCAGCTCCAGGCGTCGCTCGAGCGAGAGCGGGTTTGAGCGCCCGGATCGCCGAGACCGCGGTCGTCTACCCGGGCACGGTGCTCGGGGACGACGTCGTGATCGGCGACAACGCGGTCGTGGGGAAGCCGCCGACGCTCGGCGCCCGCTCGACCGCACGCGGCGTGGAGCTGCCCCCGCTCGTCGTCGGCGAGGGCACGGCCATCCTCGCGTGTGCCGTCGTCTTCGCCGGCAGCCGCCTGGGGAGCGGCGTCATCGTCGGCGACCAGGCGTGCGTGCGCGAGCGCTGCGAGCTCGGAGACGGCGTCGTCGTCGGCCGCGGCTCGCTCGTCGAGAACGACACCACCGTCGGCGCGCGCACGACCATCCAGGCGAACGCTTACGTGACCGCGTACTCGACGCTGGAGGAGGACGTCTTCGTCGCGCCCTGCGTCGTCACGACGAACGACAACTTCATGGGCCGCACCGAGGCGCGGCATGCGCTCCGCAAGGGGCCGACCATCCGGCGCGGCGCCCGCGTGGGGGGCGGCGCCGTGCTCCTGCCCGGGATCGAGATCGGGGAGGAGGCGTTCGTAGGCGCAGGCGCCGTCGTGCTCGCAGACGTGCCGGCGCGGGCGGTCGTGGTCGGGAACCCGGCGCGCCAGATCCGCGAGGTTCCCGAGACCGAGCTGCTCTAGCGCGGCGACTTAGCCGAACGCGAGGGTGGGCGCGGTCTGCACACCCAACGCCGACACGGTCACGGCCCGGTACGCGCCCGGAGTGAGGCAGACGATCGTCCGCCAGGTGCCGTCCTCGCCGGCAGTCGCGGTCGCCACGGTCATCCACGAGTCGCCGTCGACGCGACGCTGGACCTGTACGGCCTCGCCCGACCCCGCCGTGCCCATGGCGAACTCGAAGTCTCCGGCCTCGACGGCCGAAGCAGTGAGCCGGGGCGACGACGCCGTCACGGAAACCCTGACGGCCGCACCCGTCGCCGCGGGCGACCTGAGCCGGTAGAACGTCGTCGCTGCGGGCCTCACGACGACGTTGACGCTGCCCTGAACAGCCCGCATGTCCACCCACGGACCCGAGCCGACCTTCCGCTGAAGCTTGACGTTCGCCAGGCTGCGGGTGAGCACGCGAAGCGTCCTCGCCTCGCCCTGGCGGATGCGTCCGGCTCCGTTCAGCCGCAGGACGCCGATCGAGAACCACGTCGAGCGCAGGCGGAGCACGGAGCGGAGCGTGCCGCCCGTGATGGTCGTCGCACCCGACGGCCCGGTCAGCCGTGCCCGCGCTACGCGGCTCGAGCCGTTGCGCTCGGCGACGACGAAGTCCGTGATCGAGCTGGGCGCGCGGCTGCCGAGAGCGCGCTTGAGCGCAGCCGCCGACCAGACGCAGTCGCGGCCGCTGTTGGGGCAGTCGTCCTCCGCGTCGGTCGAGCCCCAGACGTGGTGCGGAGAGATGGCGTCGAACGCGTCCGCCACGCCGACGAGGTACGGGATGCCGGGCGGGCCCCACTCGTCCTCGCGCGAAGCGGTCTTCCCGCCGGAGGTCGAGTGGTAAAACGTCCACGCGAGCGCGCCGCCCGACCTGACGACCTCGCCGCGCGTTGCGTCCACGGCCGCGCTCGCCCGCGAGTCCTCGGCCCGGATGCCGCCGTAGACCTGGCTGCGCGTATCGTCGTACAGGTCGAACCACTGGCCGGTCTTGCGGCTGACGAGCCCGTACGTGCGCGCGACGACGGCCTGGGCCTTGAGCGCCTCGGGGTGCCAGGAGGCCGGCATCTCCCAGGCGACGACGCCCTTGATGTACGGCTCGAGCCCGACGTCGTTCACGGCCGACACGAGCCCGCCCTCCGCACGCACACGGATCCTTCCCCGATAGCCGTTCCCGGAGAGCCGCAGCACGGCCGTGCCCGGGTCGAAGCGCAGCGGGCCGACGAGCGTCCGCAACGTCCCGTTCGCAGTCCTGACCTGGAGGTTCGCGCGGATCGTGTGCGTCCCCGCGCTCAGGTTGAAGGTCCTGCCGTTCGCGCTGGTGACGGTGAACGCGGCCGCCGAGCCCACCGTGACGCGGCCGACCCCGCTTGTGACGAGGACGCGGACGCGGGCGACTCCCGCAGCGCCCAGCGTGGTGCCGGTGTAGTAGTGGTCGAGGATCCAGCGGTAGTTGCGGCCCCCGTCACGGGCATAGCCGTGCGCGCCGTACTGCGCGAGGCCGAGGCCATGCCCCCAGCCCTTCCCCTTGATGACGAAGGTCGCGGCAGGCCGAGCCGTCGCCGCGCACGAAAGTGCGACGACGAGGGCGATGGCTGCGATGAGAACCCGACGCATTGCCGCTAGTGACCCCTATCGACCAAGAGGGTACGCAAGCCCAGTAAGGATTGCATGAAGCACCCGACGTTTGGCCGGAGGCAATCTCCGGTAGGAGAACGGGGGTGGCGGCGGGAGCCCCGATCCTGCCCGGCCGGTACGAGGAGCCGACACTCGTCGGCCGGGGCGGCATGGGCGAGATCTATCTCGCCCGCGACCGCCTGCTCGGGCGCACCGTCGCGGTGAAGCTCCTGGCCGAGCGGCTGGCGCAGGAGCCGGAGCTCCGCGAGCGCTTCCGCCGGGAGGCGCTGACAGCCGCGAGGCTGTCCGAGGAGCCGCACGTCGTCACCGTCTACGACGTCGGCGAGCACGCCGGCCGGCCGTTCACGGTGATGGAGTACCTGCCCGGCGGGACGCTCGCCGAGCGCGCGCAGAACCGGCCGGTCGAGCCCGAAATGGCCCTCGCCTGGCTCGCGCAGGCCGCGGCCGCGCTCGATGCCGCGCACGGAAAGGGCGTCGTCCACCGCGACGTCAAGCCTGCGAACCTCCTCTTCGACGGCGCCGACCGGCTGCAGGTGGTGGACTTCGGGATCGCGAGGGTGACCGACGACACACTGGGCATGACGGCGCCTGGGACGATCCTCGGCACGGCCGGCTACCTCGCACCCGAGCAGGCGCTCGGCCGCGAGACAACGGCGGCGAGCGACCGTTACGCCCTCGCCGTCGTCGCCTACGAGCTCCTCACCGGCGGACGACCGTTCGCCCGCGGCTCGGAGACCGCCGAGGCGGCCGCGCAGATCCACGACCCGGTGCCACCGGCCTCCGAACGGGCCCCGTGGCTCCCGCCGCAGGTCGACCCGGTCTTCGCCCGTGCGCTTGCGAAGGGCCCCACTCACCGCTACCCGTCCTCGGCAGCCCTCGTGGAAGCCCTGCGAGAGGCGCTGCGCGGCGCGGCCCCGTCGCTTCCCCCACGCGCGCCACGCCGCCGCAGGGGCCCGCTGGTCGCCCTCCTGCTTGCCGGCGCCGTCCTGCTCGCGGCGGCCGGGCTCACCGCGGCGCTCCTCGCGACGCGCGGGCCCGACCCCTCGCCGGCCCCGGAGGCAGGCCGCGAGACGGTGACTCGCCAGGTCACGGTGGCGGGCGGCCCGACAACGGTCGTCCAGACGGTGACCGATGCCCCGGTGGCACCGGGCCCGCAGGCGGCGATCGGCCCCGAAGAGGCCGCCGAGCTGAACGACGAGGCGTTCGTCCTCATGCAGGACGGGCGCTGGGAGGAGGCTCTGCCACTCCTCGAACGCGCCGTCCCGGCCCTGCGGAAGACGTACTCGGTCGGTTTCCCCTACGAGGCGTACGCCGAGTACAACCTCGGACGGACGCTCGAGGCGCTCGGCAGCTGCCCGCAGGCGCGACGCCATCTCCGTCGCTCGGAGCGCCTCCAGGGCGAGCGCGAGGAGATCACCGCGGCGCTCGAGAGCTGCGGCCCCGGAAGCGACGAGGACGACGACTAGGCGAGCCGCTCTGCGTACTGGCGCCGGTAGTAGTCGGCGTACTCGCCCGACTTGATCGGCTCCCACCAGGCGCGGTTGGCGCGGTACCACTCGACGGTTTCGCGGAGCCCGTCCTCGAAGGAGCGCTGCGGCGCCCAGCCGAGCGCCCGTAGCTTGGAGGAGTCCAGCGAGTAGCGCCGGTCGTGCCCGGGTCGGTCGGTGACGTGGCGGACGAGCGACGGGTCGGCGTCGGTCAGCTCGACGATCAGGCGCGTGATCTCGATGTTCTCGCGCTCGTGCCCGCCGCCGACGTTGTAGGCCTCGCCGGGCGCGCCCTCACGCAAGACGTGCTCGATGCCGGCGCAGTGGTCCTCGACGTGCAGCCAATCGCGGATCTGGCGCCCGTCGCCGTAGACCGGCATCGGCTCGCCGTCGAGAGCGTTCGTGACGAAGAGCGGCACGAGCTTCTCCGGATACTGGTTCGGGCCGTAGGTGTTGGAGCCGCGCGTGATCGATGCGTTCACGTCGAAGGTGCGGACGTACGCAGGAATGTGCAGGTCGCCCGCGGCCTTGGCGACGCTGTAGGGGCTCGACGGGCTGACGGGGTCGGTCTCGCGGGAGGAGCCGCCCGCCTCCAGGTCGCCGTAGACCTCGTCCGTGGACACCTGGACGTAGCGGGCCCCCGTGCGCCGCACTTCCTCCAGCAACACCTGCGTCCCGAAGAACTCGGTGCGACCGAAGTCGGTGGCGCCGAGGATGGAGCGGTCGACGTGCGTCTCCGCGGCGAAGTTGACGATCGCGTCGCAGCCGGCGGCCGCGGCGGCGACGGCCTCGGGGTCGGCGATGTCGCCCACCAGAAGCTCGGCGTCGAGGCCGTCCAGGTTCTCCTTGCGACCGGAGTAGGTGAGCTTGTCGAGCACGACGAGGTCCTCGCCGGCCGCGACGAGGCGCCTGACGAAGTGGCTGCCGATGAACCCGCAGCCGCCGGTGACGAGCACGCGCACGCTCCTGATCGTAGTCGGCTACCGTCCGAGCGAGATGCGTGAGCTCGCGATCCTGGTGGGGATCATCGGGGTGACCGCAGGCTGTTCCGGCTCCGCTGGGCCGTCGGGCGATCTGACGCTCGAGGAGGTGCGCGAGCTACCCGGGCCGGCCCAGTACTACGTCGGCGACGAGTTCGAGGGGTTGGCGCTCACGGCCATCTCCGGCACTTCACCGCCCCTGACCTTCATCTACGGCGACTGCGATGCGGGCGGCGGCGATGGAGGCTGCGCTCCGCCGCTCGAGGTCCAGGTCTGGCCGATTGATCAACGGCCGCCCGGGATCATCTCCGACATGCTCGAATGCGAGAGGGTCACCGTGCGCGGGGCGCAAGGGGCCCTCTACGGCGGCAGCGATCTGGACCTGTACGTCGGCGACCAGACCGTCGTCATCTTCGCCGAGAGCCGGGAGATGGCCCTGGCCGCGGCAGAGGCGCTCCGGACGGTGGACGACGACGGCGTGGGTGCCGGTGACCTCCCGCCGCCCACGCGTGACCCCGACGCCGCGCTCGAGCGCTGCTCCGCGGCCTAAGCCTCAGGAACCGACGCGCGTCAGGCACTCGCGGAGCCCCTCGCGCCAGTGCGGGAGCCGCGGCGCGCCCTCCCGCTCGCTGCGGAGGACCGAGTAGGCGGGGCGAGGCGCAGGCCGGCCGAGCTCCTCGGTCGAGATGGGGACGACGCGGCAGTCCAGCCCGGCCTCCTCGAAGATCGCAGCGGCGAAATCGGCCCAGGTGGTTTCTCCTTCGGCGGCCACGTGCCAGACGCCGCGGGGGAGCCCCGTCAGCTCCCTCGTTGCTGCCGCCAGGTGCCCGACGTAGGTGGGGCAGCCGCGCTGGTCGTTCACGACTCGCACCTCGTGCCGCTCGGCGCCGAGGCGGAGCATCGTCCGAACGAAGTTGTGGCCGGTCCAACCGAAGAGCCACGAGCTCCTGACGACCCAGCCCTCCCGCACCTCGCGCTCGCCCAGGAGCTTCGTGCGCCCGTAGGCGCCGAGCGGCGCGGGCTCGTCCGACTCGAGGTACGGCTCCCGCTTCGAGCCGTCGAAGACGTAGTCGGAGGAGAAGTAGACGACCGGCGCGCCGAGGGAGGCGACGTTCCGCGTCCCCTGGACGTTCACCCGCGCGGCCCCGGCCTCGTCAGCCTCGGCCGCGTCCACATCAGTCCAGGCGGCGGCATGGAGGACGAGCCCCGGCACGTAGTCGAGCGCAATCGGCTCGGTGACGTCGAGCTCCTCCCGCGTGCGCGCGTCCGCCTCGGGGAACGCCTCCTGCAAGGCCGCCCCGAGCTGGCCGCTCGCCCCCGTCAGGAGGATACGCGGCCCGTCCGGCAACATCATCCGGCTCGCTGCGCGGCTGCAAAGCTGCGCCGCGCGGCGTCCTCAGTCGCCCCCGTGCCGCCGGCACGGGGGCTCCCTGCGTCCTTTCGCAGCTTGCTTTTCGCGAGGCAGCGAACCGGCAATGTCACCGGCCGGGCCGCATGTCTCGCTCCGAGAGGATCGGGGTGTCCGTACTCCACAGGCCCTTGACGCGCGGGTCGTCCCAGGGGATTCCGTGCTCGTCGGGGTCGGCGAGGTCGTACTCGCGGGTGACGTGGTAGCAGAAGACGAGATCGGTGAGTGCCTCGAAGCCGTGCGCGTAGTGCCCGGGCACGTAGACGGCGACCGGGTTCTCCTCGCCGATGTCGACGGTGAAAGTCTCGTCCGTCTCCCGGTCGAGGACGACGACCCTGGCAACCCCCGTCAGGCAGGCGAAGAGGTCGTCCTGGCCTCGCTCGTGGTAGTGGAGGCCCCGGATCACGCCCTTGTGCGAGAACGAGATGTTGGTCTGGACGGTCGGGTGCGGGAGGAGGCTCTCGCGCCGCACCTCGGAGAACCAGCCGCGCTCGTCGGCGAAGATGCGCAGCGGCAGCAGGAGGACGCCGGGGATCACGCCGGCCGGTTCGCGCCCGTCTCGTCGATGAGGTTGCCGATCAGGCCCAGCGCCTCGTGCGTCCCCGCATCGCGCCACCAGCCGCCGACCCGCGCCGAGCGCAGACGCCCCTGCTCGGCGTACGCGCGGTTCACGTCCGTGATCTCCAGTTCCCCGCGCGAGGACGGCGCGAGGCCGCGGATGATCCCGAAGACGTCAGGCGGGTAGCAGTAGAGGCCGACGACCGCGTCGCTGGAGGGCGGCGCGTCGTAACGCGTGTCAACGACTCCCGCCTTCTCGACGACGTCGGTGACACCGCCGTCCTCGCCGTAGACGACCACGCCGAAGCGCTCCGGGTCGGGTACCTCCTTCACAAAGATGAGCGCCCCGTCGGGCCGGTCAGCCCAGCCGCGGACGGCCGCGGCCTCGGCCAGCTCGAAGATGTTGTCGCCGAGACAGACCACGAGGTTCTCGCCACGGGCGAAGCTCTCGGCCATCCCTACGACCTGCGCGATTCCGCCCGGCTCCGTCTGCACCTTGTAGGTCAGGTCCAGGTCGAAGAGGAGGCCGTCGCCGTTTCGCTCCCGGACGCGCCCGTCGCCGAGCAGGTCGATGAAGTCACCCGCGTGGCCCTGGCCGGTGACGAGGAGCACGTCCCGGATCCCGAGCCGCTGCATGAGCTGGAGCGGGTAGTAGACCATGGGCCAGCGCCCGACCGGCAGCAGGTGCTTGTTCGTGATCCGCGTCAGCTCCTGCAGACGCGTCGCCTCGCCGCCTGCGCAGATCAGCCCCCGCGCGCGGATGCCGCTGGCCTCCATGACGGCTCGGATGGTAGTCGACTACCCAGCGAGGGCGGCGCTGAAAGCCGCCTCCGCCTCGTCGCCGTAGACGGCGAAGACGACGCGCTCGAGCCCGGCCGGCTCGTAGGCGCGCGCCTCGCCGACCATGATCGCCGCGCACTCGGGGAGAGAGAAGCCGCCGACGCCCGTGCCGAAGGCCGGCAGGGCCAGCGAGCGTGCGCCGAGCTCGTCGGCGACCTCGAGAACGCGCCTGGTCGTCCGCGCGATCGTGTCGGCGTCGGTACGCAGGTCCTGGCCCATGACGGCGCCGTGGATGACGTGCTGAGCCGGGAGGCTGCCGGCCGAGGTGGCAACGGCGTCGCCGATCGCGATCGGCCCCTTCGCAACGGCCTCGCGCTCGATCTCGTCGCCGCCGGCGCCCTTGATCGCGCCCGCGACCCCGGCGCCCATCCAGAGGTGGTTGTTCGCGGCGTTCGCGATCGCATCCACCTCGAGCTCGGCGATGTTGCCCTCCACGACCTCCAGCTGCACCGGGCCAGCCTAGCGCCCGGTCGGGCTCGGCGCGGGCCGCCCGGATGCCTTCGGCGCGAGCGGCGAGGGCTTCACGCGAAAGACCCTGGCGACGCCGTCCGGCAGCCACCAGTTCCAGCGGCCGAAGATGGCCATGGCGCTGGGGACGAGCAGGGTGCGCACGATGGTCACGTCGATGAGGATCGCCGTCGCGAGCCCGAAGCCGAACTGCTGGAGCCCGACGATCGACCCGGCCACGAACCCCATGAACGCCGAGAACATGATCAACCCGGCAGCGGTGACGATGCGCCCGGTCTTGGCGAGGCCGAGGGAGACCGCCCGCACGTTGTCCTGCGTCTCGTCCCACTCCTCACGCATGCGGCTGACGAGGAACACCTCGTAGTCCATCGAGAGCCCGAAGACCATGGCGAAGACGAAGACCGGGATCCAGCCCTCGATCTGGTCGAAGGCGATCAGTCCGAACCACTCGGCCGCGCCCCACTTGAAGAAGACGACGAGGAGCCCGTAGGCCGCGGCGATCGAGAGCAGGTTGAGGAGGATCGCCTTGAGCGGGATCAGCAGCGAGCGGAACGCGCGCAGGAGCAGCACGTAGGTCAGGAGCAGCACGCCGAGCACGAGCCAGGGGAAGGCGCCGTAGGTGAGGTCGAGGAAGTCGACGCCGCTGGGCGGGCCGCCGCCGGCGAAGACCTCGACACCGTCCGGGAAGGCCGCCGCCGGGACGATCTCGCCGCGCAGCCGGTCGACGAAGTCGAGCGCGCTCGGCACCCCGTACTCGCTCGCGCCGGTCACCTGGACATGGAGGTAGCGCCCGGTCGGGTCGACGCTCTGCGGGCTCTCCGGGTCGAAGACGACCCCGGCGACCTCGGGGTCGGCGGCCAGCCCCTCTCCCAGCCGCACGACCGCAGCCTGCACGGCCGGGTCCGCCGCGCCGCCGGCCGCGCCCGTGTCGATCACGATCGCCGTGGGTGCGAGCGCGCCGTCGCCGAGCTCCTCGGAGACGATGTTCAGGCCCTTGATTCCCTCGAGGTCCTGCGGGATCCCCTCGTTCGAGCCCGGCCCGACCTGCAGGGTCAGCACCGGCAGCGCGAGCAGGACGAGGAACGTGGTCGTCGTGGCGGCGAACAGAACGGGACGCTGCATGATCGTGCGCGAGAGCCGCACCCACATGTTCCGGTCCTTGTCGTCCCGGCGCTCGGCGATCCGTTTCGGGATCAGGCGGACGCGGTCGAGTCGCGCCGCGGTGAAGTAGAGGAGGACGGGCAGGAGCGTCAGCGCGCACACGATCGAGACGAGCGGGATCGCCAGGCCGCCGATGCCGAAGCCGCGCATGAACGGCAGGGGCATGAAGAGCATGAGCGCGAGGCCGATCCCCACGGCGGAGCCGGAGAAGACAACCGCGCGACCGGCGGTCTCCATCGTCCTGACGATCGCATCGTCCTTCGAGGCCGCCTTCCCCAGCTCCTCGCGATAGCGGTAGACGACGAGGAGCGAGTAGTCGATCGCGATCCCGAAGCCGATGAGCATGACGAGGTTCTGCAGGTAGGTCGTCAGCTCCATGAAGTTGGCGAAGATCCAGATGATCGCGAGCGTCGTCGGGATCGCCACGGCGGCGAAGACGAACGGCAGCAGGAACGCGAGCGTCCCGAAGACGAAGACGAGGATGAGGAGCGCGATCGGGACGGCGATGAACAGCTCGCCGACCTTCAGGTCCTCGGCGAAGACAGGATCGAGATCGTGCTCGATCGCCGCCTGGCCGGACACGTAGGCCTCGCCGCCCGGGATCTCGCCGACCGCGGCGCGCATGTCGTCGGTGTAGCCCTTTGCGTCGGCGGGCTCGAGGTTGGAGACGATCTGCGCCGTGACGACTGTGTCGGAGACCGGCTGCACCGAGACGACCTCGGAGGTGGGCAGCACGGCGGAGGCCCTTGCCGCCGCCGCCTCCACGGGCCCGACGAGCTCCTGCGCGGAGCCCGGCTCGCCGCGGACGACGATCGTGAACGAGCCGGTCGTCTTCTGCCCGAAGTGGTCCTCGAGGATCCGCTCTGCGCGGGCGGTGTCGGTGCCGGGAAGCGTGAAGCGGTTCGTCAGCAGATCGGCCAACCCGGATGTCGCCACAAGGGAGACGGCCAGGACGACCGTCCACACGCCGAGCACGGCCCAGCGATAGCGGATCATGCGCCGGGTCCAGCGCTCCATCAGCCCGTCCGGCGCAGAGCCCTGCGGGCGGCCTTCCGGGCGCGGATCCCCGGTACGGCGCGCACCGCGGCGACCCAGACGTAGGCCAGGAGGCCGACTCCGGCCCCGGCCGCTGCACGCCTGCTTGCCATGGCTACGATTCTCGCATGAGGCAGCGGAGGAACGTCGACCGCCTGACGAGCGAGATGGAGGAGCTGTTCGCCGACCTCTGGTACCACCGGCTGGCGCCGCAGCGCCGCGGGTTCCGCCCGCGGGTCGACGTCTACCGCACCGCCGAGCCCGCTGCGATCCACGTCGTCGCCGAGCTCCCCGGGATCGACCCAGAGCAGGTGGACGTGGCCGTCAACGACGGCGTCCTGGTCATCTCGGGCCACCGGCAGCGCCCGCACAACTGCGGCAGGAAGTACGAGCACATCGAGATCGACTACGGCCCCTTCGAGCGACGCATCGTCCTCGGTGACGGGCTCGACGCGGACGCGGCCGAGGCGACGTACGAGCACGGCCTCCTCACGATCTCCCTCCCGCTGCGGCAGCGGAAGCCCGGCCCGGTGCGCGTCCCCGTGCGCGAAGGCGAGGCCGAATGAGCACCGTCGAGGAGCAGATCCCCGGCGGCGCGATCGAGGGGACGACCCTGCTGCCGATCCTGGCGCTCCGCGAGAGCGTCGTCTTCCCGGCGGGCATGACCCCGCTCGCGGTCGGACAGGAGCGGTCGATCCGGCTCGTGGACGAGGCGGTCGAGCGGGACCGCCCCATCGCGCTCGTGACCGCTCGCTCCTCCGAGGAGGAGGCCGAGCGCGCCGAGGACCTCTACGAGGTCGGCACCTCGGCGGTGATCCACAAGATGATCCGCGTCCCCGACGGGACGCTCCGCATCCTCGTCCAGGGCATCGAGCGGATCCGCCTGGACGCGCTCGAGCAGACCGAGCCGTACCTGGCAGGCCTCTTCACCCCGCTCCCCGACGTGGTGACGCGCGAGAAGGAGGCCGAGGCGCTCGCCCGCTCGGTCGAGGCGCTCTTCGGCCGCATCATCGAGCTCGCGCCGTACCTCCCCGAGGAGCTGCTCCTGGCCGCCGCGAACGCGGAGACGCCGAGCGCCCTCGCCAACCTGATCGCGTCCACCATCAGACTGAAGACGGAGGAGAAGCAGCAGCTCCTGGAGACGCTCGACGTCGAGGAGCGTCTGCGCAAGTTGACGGCGATCCTCTCCCGCGAGCTCGAGGTCTTCGAGCTCGGCACGAAGCTGCAGTCCCAGGTCCAGGAGGAGATGGACAAGACGCAGCGCGAGTACTTCCTGCGCCAGCAGCTGAAGGCGATCCAGGACGAGCTGGGCGAGACCGACGAGCAGCAGGCGGAGATCGCCGAGCTGCGAACGCAGGTCGACGAGGCGAACCTCCCCGAGGAGGCCGACAAGCAGGCGCGGCGCGAGCTCGACCGGCTGACGAAGCTCCCGCCCGCCGCCGCCGAGTACGGCGTCATCCGCACGTACCTGGAGTGGATTCTGTCGCTCCCGTGGAACGCGACAACCGAGGACGACCTCGACCTCAAGGCCGCCCGGCGCATCCTCGACGAGGACCACTACGACCTCGAGAAGGTGAAGGAGCGGATCGTCGAGCACCTGGCCGTCCAGAAGCTCACGAACACGCTCACCGGGCCGATTCTGGCCTTCGTCGGCCCGCCCGGCGTCGGCAAGACGTCGCTCGGCCAGTCGATCGCCCGCGCGCTCGGGCGTGAGTTCGTGCGGGTGTCGGTCGGCGGCGTCCGCGACGAGGCGGAGATCCGCGGCCACCGGCGCACATACATCGGCGCGATGCCCGGCACGATCCTCCGCGCGCTCCGCGACGCCGGCTCGAAGAACCCGGTCTTCATGATCGACGAGATCGACAAGATGGGCTCCGACTGGCGCGGCGACCCGTCCAGCGCGATGCTCGAGGTGCTCGACCCCGCGCAGAACTCGACCTTCCGCGACCACTACCTCGACCTGCCGTTCGACCTCTCGCAGGTCCTCTTCGTCACGACCGCGAACCAGCTCGAGACGATCCCGTCGCCGCTCCTCGACCGGATGGAGATCATCCGCATCCCCGGCTACACCGAGGACGAGAAGGTCGGGATCGCGCGGCGCTACCTCGTCCCGAAGCAGCTCGCCGCCCACGGGCTCGAGGGCAGGCGGGTCACCGTGACGGAGAACGCGTTGCGGCTCCTCGTCCGCGAGTACACACGGGAGGCGGGCGTGCGCAACCTCGACCGCGAGATCGCATCACTGTGCCGCAAGGCAGCGCGCGAGATCGCCGAGGGCAGGCGGAAGAGCGCCCGTATCGACGAGGCGCGCGTGCGCGCCTGGCTCGGCAAGCGCCGCTTCTCGGCCGAGGCGCGCAAGCGGACGTCCGACCCAGGCGTGGCGACCGGCCTTGCCGTGACGCCGGTCGGCGGCGACGTGCTCTTCGTCGAGGCCACGGCGATGCCCGGGCAGGGCAAGCTCACGGTCACGGGTCAGATCGGCGACGTCATGCGCGAGTCCGCCCAGGCCGCGCTCTCGTGGGTGCGGGGTCACGCGCCCACGGCCGGGCTCGAGTCCGACTGGTTCGCCGAGCGGGACGTGCACATCCACGTTCCTGCCGGCGCGGTGCCGAAGGACGGGCCCTCGGCGGGCACCGCCATGGCGACCGCCCTCGTCTCGCTCGCGACCGGCGTGCCGGTCTCGGAGGACGTGGCCATGACCGGCGAGATCACGCTCACCGGCCAGGTCCTCCCGATCGGCGGCGTCAAGGAGAAGACGCTGGCGGCGCAGCGCGCCGGAATCGGCACGGTCATCCTCCCGAAGGAGAACGAGGCCGACCTGGACGACCTCCCGGACGACGTGCGGGACACAATGCGGTTTGTGCTCGCCGATACGATCGACGACGTGCTCCGCGCCGCGTTTCCGAGTGCCTCGGTCGAGGAGTTTCCCCGCGCGGCTCGTGGGTAGATAATCTCGGCGACGACGACGAAAGGATTGACGATGAGAGACAAGGTCTACGGCGCAGTCGATGTGGCCAGGCCCTATGCGGAGCGCCTCGCACGGGACGACGAGCTGCACGAGCACGTGAAGAACGCCTACGCCTCCGCACGGACCATCTACGACGAGCTGCTCGGCTCCCGCGGCGCACAGGCGCTTGCCACGCGCGTCGCGCAGGACAAGGACATGCAGTCCGAGCTCAGGAAGGCCGTCGAAGAGCTCCGCAGGGCCGGCGAGCGGGTGCAGGGCAAGTCGTCCCACAGCAAGCGGAACTTCACGCTGCTCCTCGCGGGCATCACGCTCGGCGTCCTCTTCAACCCGGCGACGGGCCCCGAGACGCGCAAGTGGCTGAAGGAGAAGGTCCTCGGCCCCGAGCAGCCCTTCGAGTACAGGCCGAACGAGAACTAGGCACGCTGTCCCTGTCGGTCACGTCCCGGGTCTGACCCCGGACGTGGCCTCGTAGGTCGACGTTTCCGGCGAAGCCTGTGGACGGCCTCACGGCCGCGAGCTGCGTGGCTCGGGACGCCGCGGACTGTCCGGGGTCAGACCCCGGACATGGCCGGAGAGGGCGCTAGCCGCCGGTTTGGCCGAAGCCGGGCTCGGCGTTGACGATCACCGGGCCGGGCTCGGCTTCGCCGAACAGGTTCGGCGCGAGCAGGTACGAGGAGAGTGAGCCGCCGTCGCCGAGGCCGGAGAGCGACGAGATGTCGTCGGCCTGCAGGAGCACGGCGCCGGCCTTGGGCGCCGGGCCGGGCCCGGGAACCCAGCTGCCGAAGGCGAGATCGTCGAGGCGGAGCCAGGCGCTCAGGTACGGGTAGGGATCGATGGCGCCGTCGTAGCCCATCCAGAGCAGCTCGCGCGGGTGGATCTCGAAGTGGAGGTGCGGCGGCGTCGTGATCGCGTCACCGGTGTTGCCGACGAAGCCGATGACATCGCCGGCCTTCACCTGCGCCCCCTCCCGCGCGAGCGGCGAGAAGGCGGAGAGGTGGGCGTAGTAGAACTCGTTCCCGGCGCCGTCGCGGAGCCAGAGCCGGTTGCCGCCGACGTCGTTCCACCCGACGCGGAAGAGCGTCCCGTCGGCAACGGCCAGGAGCGGCGCGCCCATGGGGGCGAAGATGTCGACGCCGTGGTGCCAGGTCGTGGTCCGCGGCGCGCCGAAGCTGTCCGAGAAGGACGCTGGCCCGTAGACCGGGAAGACGTAGCCGGCGGCCGTGAACTTCGGCTCGACATCGGGCGGCGGCGGCTGGACGGTCGGAGGCACCTGCGGCGTCGAGGGCGGCAGCGGCTCGTTCGACGGCGGGTCGTTGGACGGCGGCGGAGGCGGCGGAGGCGGCGGCTTCGGCTTGGAAGCGCTGGCGGCCGCCTCGGCGTAGCCGACCATGATCTCCGTCCCCGCCGGCAGGCCGCCGTGCGCGGCGGTCAGGACGACGTGCAGCCCGGTGACGAAGCCGCGGTAGCCCTGGCGGTTCCCCTGCGTGCGCACGACCGCGGACTCGAGGGTGACCGCATAGCCCCAATCGGCGAGCGCCACACGGCCGTTCCGGCCGGCACGCACCGCCTCACCCAGGACGACCAGGTTCGAGAGCGACGAGGCCGAGAGGTCACCGGTCGCGCCGGTGCCGGACGCACTTGCGCTCCCCTTCACGAAGACCCCGTCGGCCGTGATCTCGCCGCCGAACAGCGAGACGGATCGCACGGAGGCGCTCCCGTTGGCCGTCGCGCTCCTCGAGCCGACGCCGCTCCGCGCCGACGTCGACGTCGCGCCGGTGACGATCGCGCCCTCGCCGTAGCTCCACCCGTCGACCGTCGCCGCGTCACGAGGAGGCGCCGAGACGGCCGCGGACGCGCCCACCGTCCCGTCCGGAAGCAGCACCCGGACGCCGAACGCACGGGCGGAGGAGCTCGGAATGCCCTGCGCGGCAGCCGACGCCCCCAGGGCGAGAACGGTCAGGGCGACGAACGCCGCATGGACGACGCGATTCCTCACCATCAGGAGAATATCGGCCCGAGGCGGCGGGTGAGCATAGGTCAACGCTGACGCGTCGACCAGACGAGCTGGGCGGCCACGAAGAGCAGGAAGGCCGCGAAAAGCTTCCGCAGTAGGTCCTCGTCGAGGGACGTGGCCAGGGCAGCGCCTCCGACCACACCGACGATCGAGGCGAGGCCGACCGCGATGCCCACCTTCCAGCGCACGTTCCCGGCCCGGTGCTGCTGCCAGGCGCCGAAGAAGACCACGGGGATCATCGCCGCCAACGACGTCGCCTGGGCGTCGATCTGCGTCAGCCCGACGACGAGCGCCAGCGTCGGCACGAAGAGGATGCCGCCGCCGACGCCGAAGAGCCCGGAGAGGATCCCGGCGCCGAAGCCGAGGACGAGCGCAAGGAGGATCGTCGTCGTGCTCATTCGAGGAAGAGGAGGACGGCGACGGCGACGACGAAGAGCGCGAACAGGCGCGTGAGGTTCCGCGAGGAGACCCGGTGCTGGAGCCGGACGCCCGCGAGCGAGCCGGCCAGCGCGGGCAGGCCGACGAGGGCGGCCGAGTCCCAGTGGACGTGGTCGAACAGCGAGAAGGAGAACGTCCCGGCCACCGCCGTGATCCCGATGGCGGCCAGCGAGGTGGCGGTAGCCGCCTTCGAGTCGAAGCCGAGCAGCAGCACGAGGGCGGGTACGACGACGACCCCGCCGCCGACCCCGAAGAGCGCGCTGAGGAAGCCCGACGCGATGCCGACGCCCGCGAGGAGGAGGAGCGTGCGCTTTGCCGGCACGGCCGTATCCTAGGCGGGCCGATGGAGGCCCCCGAGCTCCTCGCTCCGCTAGCGCGCGACCCCGGACGGAGCGCGCTCGTCCTCGACGTGGACGGGACGCTCGCGCCGATCGCGCCCAGGCCGGACCTCGCCGCCGTGCCCGCCGAGACGCGCGCCGAGCTCGAACGGCTCGTGGGCCGCTACCTGCTCGTGGCCTGCGTGAGCGGCCGCGCGGGCGAGGACGCGCGCCGGCTCGTGGGCGTGGACGGAATCGAGCTCGTGGGAAACCACGGCCTCGAGCTCGATCCCACGCGCGCACGAGCTCGCCGGGGAGATCGCCCGCTTCCGCGACGCGGTCGCGCTCCCGGTGGAGGACAAGACGCTCTCCCTCACCTACCACTACCGCGAGGCCGAGGACGAGACCGCTGCCCGCGCGGAGCTGGAGGAGGTCGCGCGGCGCGCCCGCGAGGCGGGCTTCGACGCCCGCTGGGGCCGCAAGGTGCTGGAGATCCGCCCGGCCGTCGAGGCGGACAAGGGGACGGCCGTGCGGGCTCTGGTCGAGCGCTCCGGCGCCCGGATCGGGCTGTACGCCGGGGACGACACGACCGACCTGGACGGCTTCGCCGGCCTGCGCTCGCTCGGCCTCGAGCGCGCCGTGTGCGTGGCGGTCGCATCCGCCGAGGGCCCGGCCGAGCTGCTCGAGGCCGCCGACCTCGTCGTCGCGGGGCCGGAGGAGCTCGCCGGGCTCCTCACGCCTGCTCTAGGGAGACGTACCGCGGTCCGTCTGGGCTCGGGCAGGCCGGAGCTCCTTCTCCCAGGTCGCAAAGCGAGGGTGGGCGTCCATGCCCACTCTCGCGTAGAGCCGCGTCGCGCCGGTGAGCGAATCGGCGTCGACGTGCAGGTCGGCTCCCCGCCGGCCGCGCGCATGGAGGGCTCCGAACGCGTGCAGCAGCAATGCTTCCCCGAGACCCCGGCGCCGGTAGGGCCGGCGCACGGCCAGCAGCGTGATGTAGCCGCGTGAGGCGTCCTCACGCGACTTCTCGTGCGCGCCGAGGTACCCGGCGAGCTCGTCTCCGTCCCAGGCGACGAACCAGAGCGCGGGATCGTACTCGGGCACGTCCAGGTGGCGGTGGCGGAAGGCCTCGTACGTCTCCTTGCCTTCGCCCCAGTGGTCGGCAAACGCCTCTACGTGGGCCTCGTAGAGCTGCCGCGCGTCCTCGGGGCGGAAGCCGCGAACGCTGATGCCCTCGACGTCTCGGGGCAGGGCCGGCTCGCCCGCGAAGTCGACGCGCCGGAGCTCGAAGCGGCGCACTTCGCGGTAGCCCCGAGAGCTGAGCAGCGCGCTCACCCTCGGCTCGTCCGCAAGCGCGCCGGCGTGGATGAGCACGCGCCTGTTCGGGTCTGCCAGCGCGGCGAAGCGCCGGGCGCGCCGCTCGTTCTCGGACACGATCGCGGCGCCGAGCCCGAGCCCGTGGAACGCGGGGGCAACGATGCCGAGGGCGAAGACCTCCGCGAACGGCGGTTCCGCTTCGACGCTCAGGAAACCACAGAGCGCTCCGTCGGGCGACTCGACGACCGCGAAGTCCCGGTCGCGATCGACTCCCGGAGCCGTCCAGCGACCCCGCAGCCAGTCGGCGTCGGTGACGGGCACGCCGATCAGTGCCACGCACTCTTCGTTCGCGAAGGCAGCGACCTCGTCCGCGTCTTCGTCCTGCGGGGGCCGCATCCGGAAACCGGGAAGCAGCTCCATCGCGCCAGTGTGCCGGACCTGGAACTCGTCCGGACGACCTAGGATGAGGGCTGCAGCCACTCCGGGCCGGCTGATTCCATGACCGACGACTTCCACATGACCGCGGAGGAGTTCCGCCGCCGCGGCCGCGAAGTGGTGGATTGGGTGGCGGACTACATGGAGCAGGTAGGCGACCTGCCGATCATGTCCCACGTCGCGCCGGGCGACATCGCGGGACGGCTTCCGTCCGCCGCGCCCGATGCGCCCGAGTCGTTCGACGCCTTGCTCGCGGACCTCGACGACATCGTGATGCCGGGCATCACACATTGGCAGTCGCCGGGGTGGTTCGCGTATTTCCCCGCGAACGTTTCGGGCCCGTCGATTCTGGCGGAGCTCGCCTCCGCGGGCATCGGGGCGCAAGGGATGCTGTGGGCGACGAGCCCCGCGCTGACGGAGATCGAGAGCCGAGTGCTCGATTGGCTCGTCGATCTCTTGGGCCTACCGGCGTCGTGGAAGACGTCGGTCGGTCCGGGAGGTGGCGTGATTCAGATGAGCGCCTCGGATTCGACGCACTTGATGCACGTGGTGGCCCGCGAGCGGGCGCTGGCACGCGGCGCCGAGACGGACCTGCTCGTCGCCTACGGCTCGTCGCAGGCACACTCGTCCGTCGAGCGCGGAGCCACGCGTAGCCGGGTTCCGGCACGTGCGGCTCGTCGACGTGGATTCGGACTACGCGCTGCGTCCGGACGCGCTGGAGGCGGCGCTGGCCACGGATCGTGCGGCCGGACTTACTCCTGCGATCGTCACGAGCTCGATCGGCACGACGGGCACCGGAGCGGTCGATCCCGTCGCGCGCATCGCCGACGTCGCAAACGAGGAAGGCATGTGGCACCACGTCGATGCTGCGTGGGCAGGCTCCGCGATGTGCCTGCCGCATCTGCGTCACCACCAGGCGGGCATCGATCGGGTCGACTCCTACACCTTCAACCCACACAAGTGGATGTTCACGAACTTCGACTGCAACGTTCTCTGGGTCGCCGATCGCGAGCCGCTGATCTCGACCCTGTCGATCCTTCCGCCTTACCTGCGAAACGAGGCGAGCGAGTCCGGCGCAGTCATCGACTACCGAGATTGGCATGTGCCGCTCGGCCGCCGCTTTCGAGCGCTCAAGCTCTGGTGGGTGCTTCGCTACTACGGGGCGCGCGGGATTCGCCACCACATCGCGGAGCACCTCCGCCTGGCCGCCGAGCTCGCGCGGCGCGTGGATGACGAGCCTGCCTTGCGGCGCATCGCGCCCGTGCACTTTTCCCTCGTCAGCTTCTCGCATCGCGACGGCGATGCGGCCACCGACGCCCTGGCCGCTGCAATCAACGCCACGCCGAACGTGTACGTGACACCGTCGCGGGTCGACGATCGTCTCTTCATCCGTGTTGCCGTCGGGCAGACGACGACGTCTGCCGAGAACGTCGATCAAGTCTGGGAAGTCGTCGAGCACGAGCTCGCGAAGGCCTCGTCCGCGTGATCGTGGCGGGTTAGGCCGAGATCAGCGGCAACGAGAGCAGCGGTCGCTCGTGGCTCACCGCTTCAGCATCCTCTTCACCTCGGCCCACGAGCGCGTGTTGACGACCTGCTCCGGGGAAACCCAGCCGCGGCGCGCCTGAGCGACGCCGAGCTCGAGGTTGTCGAGCTCGTCGACCCTGTGCGCGTCCGTCGAGATGACCAGCCGCACCCCGGCCTCCACAGCCGCGCGCGCGAGCGTGTCGGTGACATCGAGCCGGTCGGGCTGCGCGTTGATCTCCAGGAAGGTTCCGGTCTCCACGGCGACCTCGCAGACCCGCTCGAAGTCGAGCTCGTAGGACGGGCGCCGGTTGATCTTGCGGCCGGTCGGGTGGCCGATGCAGTCCACGTGCGGGCTCTGCATCGCGGCGACGAGGCGCCCCGTCAGCTTCTCCCTCGGCCCGTCGAAGCCGGAGTGGATCGACGCCATCACCCAGTCACGGCCGGCGAGCGACTCGTCGTCCATGTCGAGGCTCCCGTCGGCGCGGATGTCCACCTCGATGCCCGCCAGCACCGAGATCCCGGAGACGTTCAGCGCTGCGATCGCCTCGGTCTGCGCCTCCAACCGGCCGTCGCGGAGCCGGCGCGCGTGGTCGCAGATGGCGATGTAGCGGCGGCCCCGCTCCTTCGCCGCCAGCACCATCTCGTCGAGTGTCGCGCGGCCGTCCGACCAGTCCGTGTGCATGTGGAGGTCGCCCTTCAGGTCGGCGAGCTCGACCAGGTGCGGCAGCGCACCTTCGCGGGCGGCCTCGAGCTCGCCCCGGTTCTCGCGCAGCTCGGGCGGGATCCAGGCGTAGCCGAGGCGCGCATAGACCTGTTCCTCGTCCTGCGCCGTGAAGGTGTCGCCGCCCTCGGCGTCGGCGATCCCGTACTCGCTGACGGAGAGCCCCTGGCGCACCGCGTCCTCGCGCAGGGCGACGTTGTGGTCCTTCGAGCCGGTGAAGTGCTGGAGGAGGTTGCCGTAGCTCTCCGGTGGGACGACCCGCAGGTCGAAGCGAAAGCCCTCGTGCGAGACGACGGTCGCCTTCGTCCCGCCCTTCGCGACCACCTCGGCCACCCACTCCCGCTCCGAGAAGAACGAGGTCAGTGCGGCCGGGTCGGTCGCCGTGGCGATCAGGTCGATGTCCTTCGTCGTCTCGGCGCGGCGGCGGACGCTGCCCGCTTCGCTGACGCGGTCGGCGAGGCCGCTCGCCTCGATCTCCTCGACGGCGCGGCGCACGGCGGGGAGCGCCTTGCCGAGCAGCGTGCGGCCGGTCGCCGCGGCAGCTTTCGGCGGCGCGGCGAGCGACTTCAGCACCTTCTCCTCCGTCTTGGCGCCGAGACCGGGGAGGTCGCGCAGCTTCTGTTGCTCCGCCGCGGCGCGCAGACCGTCGAGGTCCTCGACTCCCAGCTCCGCCCAGAGCTTCCGCGCTGTCTTGGGACCGAGCCCGGGAACGTGCATGACGTCGACGAGCCCGGGCGGCAGCTTCGCCCGCAGCTTCGCGAGCGCGTTCATGTCGCCGGTCTCGACGACCTCCACGATCTTGCCCTCGATCGTCCCGCCGATCCCGGAGAGACGCTTCGCCTTCCCGTCGACGGCGAGCTGCGCCACGGGGACGGCCGACTCGCGGATGCGCGCGGCCGCGCGGCGGTAGGCGGCAAGCCGGAACGCGTCCGCGCCGTCGAGCTCCAGCATGTCGGCGAGGAGCTCGAAACGCTCGGCCAGCTCGGTGTTCGTCGGCAGCTTCGCGGGCACCGCGGCGATGATACGCGCGTGAGCCTCATCGTCTGCCTGCCCACGTACGACGAGCGTGAGAATCTCGAGCCCATGGTGGGCGCGCTCGGCACGGTCCTGACCGAGCACGACCTCGACGCTCGCGTCCTCGTGATCGACGACGCGTCACCCGACGGGACGGGAAAGCTTGCCGACCGGCTCGCCGCGGAGGTCGGCTTCCTCGATGTCCTCCACCGCGACCGCAAGGAGGGCCTCGGGCCGGCATACGTCGCCGGCTTCGAGCACGCGCTCGGCGCCGGCGCCGAGCTGGTGGCCACGATCGACTGCGACTTCTCACACGACCCGACCGACCTGCCGCGGCTCGTCGAGGCGACCTCGCGGGCGGGCATCGCGCTCGGCTCCCGCTATGTGCCGGGCGGCGGTACGGAGAACTGGGGCGCGCTTCGCCGCTTCGTCAGCCGCGGCGGCTCCGTCTACGCCCGCGCGGTGCTCGGGATCCCCGTGCACGACACGACCTCGGGGTTCAAAGTCTACCGCCGCGAGGTGCTGGAGGCGATCGCGCCGGCGCGGATCGAGTCGCGCGGCTACGCCTTCCAGATCGAGACCGTCTACCGCGCGATCCGCACGGGCTTCACCGTCGAGGAGGTGCCGATCCGGTTCACGGACCGCACCGTGGGCGGCTCGAAGATGGGCGCGGGGATCGTCCTGGAGGCGATGACGAGGGTGCCCGCGCTGCGCCTCGCGGCGGCACGCGGAAAGCTCTGACGCGACGCCTGGCCGGTGCTTGGCGCGCTCGACGGGGGTGGCTACGATCAAGCCGGGCGCCCGCGATCGGCCGCCGTCGCGTACCGGTCGGTACGCGCAAGGTCGATTGCGACGACCCGGCGCCGCGTCGCGGACAGCATCCGCGAGGGGAAAGGTGCCGGTCAGGCGTCGAGCTATAGTGCCCCGGTGGCCGAGCTCGCCCAGGTCGGAGACGACCAGTTCGACACTGAGGTCCTCCAGTCGGAGGGACCCGTCGTCGTCGACTTCTGGGCGCCCTGGTGCGGGCCCTGCCGTGTCGTCGGCCCGATCCTCGCCGACATGGCCGACGAGCACCAGCGCGTCACCTTCCTCAAGCTCAACGTGGACGAGAACCCGCAGACACAGGCCCGCTACAGCGTGCTCTCGATCCCGACGGTGATCCTCTTCGAAGGCGGCGAGGCGCGCGAGACGGTCATCGGCGCCCGCTCGCGCAGCCACTACGAGTCCGTCTGGGACCGCTGGCTCACGCCGGCGGCCTAGACGCTCCTAAAGGAGTCCCAGCCGGCGAGCCCCTCGGGCTCGACGCCGGAGCCCTCGACGCAGCGTCCCACGACCGGAAAGCCGAGCGCCTGCGCGTCCTGCGGCGCGAGCACGGCGAGCAGCTCGTAGTCCTCGCCCAGCGTCCAGAACGGCAGGTCGGCCACCTCCTCGATCCGCGCGGCCCGCGGAACGGCGTCGGAGTCGAGCACGATCCGGCAGCCCGAGCGCTCCGCAATCCGGGCCGCGTCGCCGGCCAGGCCGTCCGAAAGATCGACCAGCGCGTGCGCGACCGGCGCGAGCCGGCGACCCTCCACCAGCCGGAGCGGCGGGCGCCGGTGACGCTCCACGAGCTCGTCGAAGCCCGACAGGCCCTCGCGTAGCGCATGGAGTCCGGCCGCCGCGCCGCCGAGCGGGCCCGTGACGACCAGGACGTCGCCGGGCACGGCGCCCGCGCGCCCGGGGACGCGCTCGCTCCGCCCCACGGCGGTGACCGTGAGCACGAGCAGCCCGGCACGGGTCGTGTCGCCCCCCGAGACCGGCACGCCGGGCTCGTTCAACCCGGCGTAGAGCTCCGCTATCGCCTCGGCGTCCACGTCCTCGGGCAGAGCCAGCGCGACGAGCAGCGCCTCGGGCTCCGCGCCCAGGGCGGCGAGGTCGCTCAAGTTGACGGCAGCGGCCTTGTAGCCGAGGTCGCGCCAGGACGTCCACTCGCGGCGGAAGTGCACGCCCTCGACCAGCGTGTCCTGCGTGACGACGACGCCGTCGGCGAGGACGGCGCCCTCGGCGTCCTGGCCGCGGACGAGCCCGCGGCGCTCGAGCTCAGCGAGGAGCCCGAACTCCCCGAGCTCCGACAGCCTCAAGGTGGAAGACGTCGACCGGGCCGGAGCCTGCACCGAGATCTGCCAGACCGTTGCGGACCGCCTCGGAGGCGATCGCCGCGGCGCCGCGTGCGGCCTCCTCCAGCGGCTCGCCGCGCGCCAGCAGGGCGGCCAGGCTGGCGGAATGGGTGCAGCCGGCGCCGTGGGTCGCCTCGTCGCCGTAGCGCTCGACCGGGATGGCGACGTGGCGCTCGCCGTCGAAGAGCCAGTCCACCGGCTCGGCACCGTGCCCGCCCGTCACGATCACCGCGGGCGCGCCCAGCTCGTGCAGCGCCTCGGCGAGCGCCCGGCGATCGGCCTCGTCCGAGTAGGAGAGCCCGAGCAGCGCGCAGGCCTCGTGGAGATTCGGCGTCACGACGGTCGCGAGCGGGAAGAGCTCCTCGACGAGGACGCCCACGGCGTCGTCCTCGAGCAGCTTCGCGCCCGAGGCGGCGACCATGACGGGGTCGACCACGAGGGGCGTCTCGTGGTCGCGCAGGAAGTCGGCGACGACCTCGATGATGCGCGCGCTGAAGAGCATCCCGGTCTTCGCCGCGTCGACTCCGATGTCGTCGAAGACCGCATCGAGCTGGGCGCGCGCGAACGCCGGCGGCGCCTCGTGGACTGCCGTAACGGACGTCGTGCTCTGGGCGGTGAGCGCCACGATCGCGCTCATGCCGTGGCAGCCGAGCGCGGCGAACGCCTTCAGGTCCGCCTGGATCCCCGCACCCCCGCCCGAGTCCGAGGTCGCGATGGTGAGGCAGCGGGGTACCACGGAGACCGAAAGCTAGCATCGGCCCATGGCGGTCGTGACCTGGGAGGGTCTGCTCGAGGGCGAGGAGCTCGCCTACCTGACCGAGGTGACGGGCCAGGATCCGCGAACGGTGGCGCTGCCGGAGCTCCACCCGAAGCTCGAGGCGGCGCTCAGGGCCCGGGGGGTCGAGAGCCTCTTCGCCCACCAGGCGGAATCGCTCGCGGCCGCGCGGCGCGGCGAGCACGTCGTCGTGGCGACGGGGACCGCGAGCGGGAAGACGCTGGCGTTCAACCTCCCCGTCCTCGACGCGCTCGCGGCGGAGCCGAAGCTGCGCGCGCTCTACCTCTACCCGACGAAGGCGCTCGCCCAGGACCAGGCGCGCTCGCTGGCCGAGCTGGCCGTCCCCCGCGTGAAGCCGGCGATCTACGACGGCGACACGGAGCACGAGCGCCGTTGGCAGATCCGCAAGTGGGCGAACGCGATCCTGACCAATCCGGACATGCTCCACGTGGGCGTGCTCCCCCATCACGACCGCTGGGCCGACGTCCTCTCGAACCTCCGCTACGTCGTGGTCGACGAGGCGCACGTCTACCGCGGCGTCTTCGGGTCCCACGTCGGCAACGTGCTCCGGCGGCTCCGGCGCGCGGCGCGAATCTACGGCGCCGACCCGCAGTTCCTGCTCGCCTCGGCGACGATCGCCAACCCGGGTGAGCTGGCACGCTCCCTGCTCGGCGTGGACGTCACCGTGGTCGACGCCGACGCGGCGCCTCGCGCGGCGCGCACGATCGCCTTCTGGAACCCGCCGGTGCTCGACGAGGCCCTCCAGCTCCGCGCCAGCGCGCTCGGGGAAGGCGCGCGGCTCCTCGCCGAGCTGGTCTCGCGCGGCCTGCGGACGATCTGCTTCGCCAAGAGCCGCAAGGCCGTCGAGCTGATTCACCGCTTTGCCTCCGAGCGCCTCGACGCGGAGACCGCGGCGCGGCTCTCGCCCTACCGCGCCGGCTACACGCCCGCCCAGCGGCGGGAGGTCGAGCGGCGCCTGGTCGAGGGGGAGCTGCTCGGCGTCACGGCCACCGACGCACTCGAGCTCGGCATCGACATCGGCCTCCTCGACTGCGCCATCTCGGTCGGGTTCCCGGGAACGGTCGCCAGCCTACGCCAGCAGTGGGGACGCGCCGGGCGGCGCAGCCACGGGCTTGCGGTGCTCGTGGCCAGCGAGGACGCGCTCGACCAGTTCTTCATGCGCGAGCCCGAGGCGCTGTTGGGCCGGCGGGTCGAGGCCGCCATCCTCGACCACGCCAACCCCCGGATCCTCGACGGCCACGTCCTCTCGGCCGCCTTCGAGGCGCCGCTCGACGAACGTGACCGCGACACGCTCGGCGACGCGGCCCTGGAGCGGGCGGAGGCACTGGTCGTGGGCGGGGAGCTGCGCAAGACGCCCGCGGGCATCGTCTGGGCCGGGCGTGACTATCCGGCCGGCCGCGTCGCGCTGCGCTCCGCCAGCCCGGAGTCGATCGCGGTGATCGAAGCGGCGACGGGCTCCGTCCTCGGCCTCGTCGAGCTCGAGCGCGCCTTCTCGACGGTGCACGAGGGCGCCGTCTACCTCCACCTCGGAGAGTCGTACCGCGTCCTGGAGCTCGATCTCGCGTCCCGTGCGGCCCTGGTCGAGGGCTTCTCCGCCGACTACTACACCCAGGCGAAGAAGGAGACGACGACCGCGATCGAGGAGGCCGAGCTCTCGGCGCGGCAGCTCGGGATGGAGACCTTCTTCGGGAGAGTCAGCGTCACGGAGCAGGTGATCGCCTACCAGCGGAAGTCGATCCGCGACCAGGCGACGCTGGAGCTGGTCACGCTCGACCTGCCGGCGACGACGTTCGAGACGGAGGCGATCTGGTACGTCCCCTCGGAGGCTCACCTCGACGGGCTCGAGCCGCTGCCGAAGCTCCTCGGCTCGCTCCACGCCGCCGAGCACGCGATGATCGCCATCCTCCCGCTCTGGGCCATGTGCGACCGCTGGGACATCGGCGGGCTCTCGACGAACCTCCACTTCCAGACCGGCCGCCCGACCGTCTTCGTGTACGACGGCCACCCCGGCGGCGTCGGGATCGCCCGCCGCGGCTATGACGAGCTGGAGGGCTGGGTCGGCGACACCGAGCGGCTCCTCGCCGGCTGCAGGTGCTCCGACGGCTGCCCGTCCTGCGTCCAGTCGCCGAAGTGCGGCAACCTCAACGAGTTCCTGGACAAGGCAGGAGCGCTCGCGCTCCTGCGCCGCATGCTCGCGTCGGGCTAGGAGGAGTTGGCGGAACGCCGCTCGGACTCCTAGCGGGAGCGTGGCGGGCGCCGCACCAGCTCGCCGCCGCAGTTGGGGCAGATCGAGGCCATCGCGTCCGCGCACGACGGACAGAACGTGCACTCGAAGCTGCAGATCCGCGCCTCGCCGTCCGCGGCGAGCGGCGCGCCGCAGCGTTCGCACTCGGTGCGCATCTCCAGGGCCACGGCTAGCGCGCCCCCACCAGGTCGAGGACGAGCTCGACGGCCTCCGCCGGCGTCGACGCGTGCTCGATCCCCTCGCCCTCGACGCCTGGTCCCTGGCCGAGCACCACGACCGGGCGGCCGAGGACGCGGGCATACGAGATCTCCGCCGCCGTTCCCCAGCGGCCGCCCACGGCGACCGCCGCCTCGCAGGAGGCGACAACAGCGAGGTTTCGCGCATGGCCCGTCCCGGTAGCGACTGCAAAGTCGATCCAGCGGTTGGCGTCGCGGGCGCTCTCGCCGGGAAGGATTCCGACCGTGGTCCCGCCGGCCTCCTTCGCACCGCGCGCCGCCGCCTCCATGACCTCGCCCAAGCCCCCACACACGACCACGCAGCCGCGCTCCGCCAGCAGGCGGCCAACCTCTGCCGCCTCGGCGGCCCACTCGACGCCGCTGCCGATCACCGCGATCTGCACGGAGCCGATGATATGACTGGCGAGGTGACGACTCGCACCGCGCGCGGCGGGACCCTCGTCCTCGGCGGCGGCTTCGCGGGCGCCTACGTCGCCCGGCTCGTCGGCTCGACCGGCTCGACGATCGTCAGTCCCGAGAACTTCATGCTCTACACGCCGATGCTCCCGGAGGCGGCGTCCGGGACGCTCGAGCCGCGCCACGTCGTCGTCCCGCTCCGGGTCATGTGCCCGCACGCGGAGCTCCTCCTCGGGCGCGCGACGTCGCTGGACGAGGGGAATCGCCGCGTCCATGTCGTCTCCGCCGAACGGGAGCTGGAGGTAGAGGTTGAGTACGAACAGCTCGTCGTCACTCTCGGCGCCATCTCGCGCTCCCTGCCGATTCCCGGCCTCGCGGAGCACGCACTCGGCTTCAAGTCGCTCGCCGACGCGATCTACCTCCGCAACCACGTCCTGCGCGAGCTCGAGGCTGCCGCTGCCGACCGCGAGAACGCGGAGCGCCACCTGACCTTCGTGTTCGTCGGCGCGGGCTACGCGGGCGTGGAGGCGCTCGGCGAGCTCTCCGACCTCGTGCGCGACGCGCTCCGCTACTACCCCGTGCTGAAGGGAGCGCCGCAGCACTGGGTGCTGGTCGACGCGGCGCCGGCGATCCTCCCGGAGATCCCGCGGCAGCTCGGCGCGTACGCGGCCCGCGAGCTAGCGAAGCGCGGCGTCGACATCCGGGTCTCGACGACGCTCGACTCCCTCGACGCCGAGAGCGCGACCCTGTCGGACGGGACGCGCCTCGAGACGCACACGCTCGTGTGGACGGCGGGCGTCAAGGCGCACCCGATCGTCTCCGAGTTCGGCCTCCCGCTCGACGAGCGCGGCCGGGTGATCGTCGGGCCGACCCTCCAGGTCGAGGGCCGCGAGAACGTGTGGGCGCTCGGCGACTGCGCTCGCGTTCCCAACGAGGCGACGCCTGACAAGTTCGATCCGCCCACGTGCCAGCATGCGCTCCGCCAGGCCCGCCGACTGGCCAAGAACCTGAAGGGCGACGTGAAGCCCTACCGCTACCGCGAGCTCGGCCAGGTGGCGACACTCGGGCGCTACAAAGGGATCGCGGACGTCGTCGGCCTGCGCTTCCGCGGGTTCATCGGCTGGTTCGTGACCCGGACGTACCACCTCTTCCAGCTGCCGCTCGTCTCCCGGAAGCTGCGTGTGGTCCTCGACTGGACGGTGGCCCTCTTCTTTCGCCGGGACATCGCCGAGCTCTCGATGCTCGGTCACCCCGCCACGCTCGGGGAGGGCGGGGAGCGCCCGTCGCCGGGCGCTCCCCCTCCCAGCCTCTAACTGAACCGGAAGAACGCGCGGTGCTGCTTGCCGTCGTCGCGCGTGACGACGACCTCGCGGCACGTGCCCGCCCACTCCGCAAGCGGCTTCCACGGATAGTTGAAGACGCCGTTCGCGTTCACGGTCAGCGGCGAGTTGCCGGCCGTCTGCGTGTTCACCGGAAGCTCCCTCGGCGTCACGAACGCCCCCGAGCTCGGCACCCGCAGCGTCGCGCAGTCCACCCGGCGGGAGAACGGCGAGCCGCTGTTCGCGAGGACGTCCAGGCCCTTGTAACCGTCCGCCGTGAACCTCAGCGGCACCGCCTCGTCCACATCCACCTCGTTCAGGGTGCCGTACGGCTGTGTGACCGGGCTCAGGAACCCACGCCGGCAGTCCGGATGCGTGTCGAACGCCTCGGTGTTGTCGTTGCGGTTCGTCGTCCCCTGCTCGGCGCTGAAGCCCAGGCCGCGGCGGGAGAACGACGCCCACACCGTGCAGGTGTCCTCGCCGCCGAGTGCCTCCGCCGCCGCGACGATCGCGCCGCGGGCGACGACGAGGCCGGGGCCGCAGCCCTGCATCTTCAGGCCGTCGATCACGTACTGGATGGCCCGGTTGTTGCCGCCCGAGTCCCAGGCGCCGTACACGTTCGGGTTGAACCCGTGCTTGTCGATCAGGTCCCAGTTCAGGTCCCACAGCGTGGCGGCCCAGCCGTGGCCGAGCCCGTGCGGGAGCGCGAGCGAGGTCCCGTTCAGCCACCCGTTCGTCTTGATGCTGTCGTAGGTGAACGGCTGGATCGACATGTCGCGCGTGTAGGGGCGCGGGCGGATGCCGGCGCCGTGGCGGTCGTCCTGGAAGAGCGCGTACGTGCCCATGCCGCGCGGCTCGTTCGGGTCGTCCAATGCCGGGTCGAGCGTGAGCGTGATCGCGAGGTAGTCGCTCCATCCCTCGCCCGCCTGCTCGTTGCCGGTGAGGCAGTTCATGGTCTTCGGACCGCCCGTGAGGCGGTTGGAGACGCCGTGCCCGTACTCGTGGATGACGATCCCGCTGTCGAGGTCGCCGTCGTGTACAGGCGTCTGGCTGGGCCAGAGGTACATCTGCATCCGCGGGCGGCCGCCGTCCGCGGCGGGGGTGGAGAAGTTGGCGTTGTTCGTGCCGCCTCCGTCCTGCGCCTCCGCCTGGACGTCGTCGCCGCCGACGCCGCCGCGGCCGTAGTTGTTCACCTGGAAGTTCCCCGACGGCTCGTCGAACCCGTAGCCGTACAGGACGTCGTGGACGATGTTGTTCCAGTAGAAGAGGTTGGTGACGGCCGCGTCCCAGTAGTCGTGCGGGTGCTCGGTGAGGAGGTCGATCGGGAAGTCGAAGTCGAGACCCGGACCGCCCTCCGGCTCGGTCGGGTTCGGCTCGGGGACGCTCTTGACGCTCCCCGTCGCCGGAAGACCGGCCTTGATCGTGTTCCCGTCGTCGAGCGAGACCATGACCGACGGGATGACGATCGTCGGATCCGTGCCGCCCAGGATGATCGGCGCGCCTGCCACGTTGTTGACCACGACCACGGCTCCCGCGCCGGCGTCCTGTCCGTTCTTCACTTTGACGGTGAAGTTGCAGTTGCCGCGGTCGATGAGCGGAATCGCCCCCGCCGGCAGCGTGAACGCCTCGCAGCCGTCCGAGGTCGTCCCGACCCCGTCGTTGACCACCACGAACGACCCAGAGACGCCCGCCTCGGTGGGCCTCGGACCGAACTCCGCGATTGCGGGGTCGTACGTGCCGGCCGCGGGCGACGGCGGGTCGACGACCACAACTGGGAGGCCGCCCGTCGGCGCGTTGTCGTTGTTGAGGTCTGTGTACGCGTGCGCGTTGTTGCCGCGCGCGGTCGTGAACTCGGGACCGACGACGCCATCGGTGTCGTGCCAGCCGAACGGCGATGCGATCGAGTCGGCCGGGTTGCTTTCCAGCGTGCGCGGCCCGTCGTTCGGGCTCTCCTTTGGCAGCGCGAAGACCCGGTAGCTCGAACCGTCGATCACCGGGTTCGGCGACGAGACGATCGAGCCGCCCGAGCCGAGCGGCGAGCCGGATGCCGCGTCGCCGGAGCGGCTGAGCCTGCTCTCGAGGCCGGACCGGGTGTCGTGCGAGGTCCAGTCGGCCGAGTCGAGCAGCTCGCCGGTCGCGGCATCCACCGTCGCGTTCCAGAGATGCGAGCTGGCGGAGTCGTCGATCGTGAGCTGCCAGGCCAGGCGCAGCCCCTCCGCGGTGGGCTGCCAGCCCAGCCGAGCCGGGATCGGCTCGTCCGAGATCCCGCCGCCGGAGACGACCGTCTCTTGGGCGGCGCCGCCGCTTTGGCGGAGGACACGCAGGCCCGACGGATCCGCGAGGTCGAGCGCGTCGGCCGCCGCCTCGACCGCCTCGGTCGCGTCGGTGTCCGCGTCGGCTGAACTCGCGGCGCGGAGGTCTCGCTCGAACGCGCCGGCAGCGAAGATGACCCGCCCGTCGGCGGCGACGTTCACCGTCGCGTGGCCGCCGAAGACCTCGAGGCCCTGGAAGCGCTGGTTGAGGTTGACGTGGGTGACGCCGGAGTGAGCGCTCCTCAGCGTGCTCGTGGCGTAGAGGTCGGACACGTCGGCGCTCGTGACGCCGAGGTCCGCAGGATTCGCGTTGACGTAGGCGAGCGCGACCTCGAGCGCGTCGCCTGCTGCCGCTTGCTCAGCGGCCCGTGAGTCGGACGCCGACAGCGAGCTCGGCACGAGCACGAGTGCTGTCGTGGCGATCACCACGCAGAGCGCCCGGAAAGACTTCGTGGTCATTGTCCCCCTCCTGCCCGAGGTGGGCATGGCTCGTTGACTGCCTGCACAACGACGAGCTGGTCAGACGAGGTCTCCCCCCTTTCCCCATAGGTCATCGCGGGCTGGGCGGCCGGCGCGATGACCTCCACGACGATCTAGACGGCGTGTCCCCCCTCCTGCCGTAGGTGTCGCGTTGTGGACCCGGGGATCCTTTCATCGAGTCAAGCGGGGTGTCAAACAGGCAAGTGACTTGCAGTCAACGAGGAAGCGACCGTCAACTGCGAGGACCTTCCGGCCGATCGGCATCGCCGTCTAGTCTCCCCTGCGTGCCGACCGAGCTCGAACGGGCTCTTGCCTTCGAGAAGGCGATCGCAGCGCGCTCAGCCGAGCGCGTCGTCACCTCGCGCACGGGGCACGCGTACTTCAACGACACCTTCCCGCACGTCTGGTACCTGAACTTCCTGCTGGTCGACCCCGCAAAGGACGTCGACCCCGGCGAGCTCGCCGCCGAGGCCGAGCTGCTGCACACCGACGCAGGCCACAGTCACCGGCTGATCGAGATCCCCGACGAGGCCCTCGGCGCACGCGTCGAGCGCTTCTTCCGGCGGATCGGCTGGAAGGTCGATCCCCTGGTCCTCATGGCCTACCGGGGTGAGGGCGAGCGCGTCGGGGAGTCCGTGCAGGTCGACGAGGTATCGCGGGAGCAGCTGATTCCCTTCCGCGAGGAGACCGAGCGCGCGCAGCCGTGGGCGACCAGCGAGGAGGTCGTCCGCGAGGTGGTCGCGGCGGGCGAGATCGCAGCCCGCGCCGGCAACTCCCGCTTCTTCGCGGTGCAGGTGGACGGGCGGCCCGTCGCGGCCGCCCAGCTCAACTCGGACGGCAGGATCGGCGAAGTCGACGACGTCGCGACCCTGCCCGCGTTCCGGCGACGCGGCTACGCGAGCGCGATCGTCCTGCGCGCCGTCGAGGAGGCACTCGCGTCGGGGCACGACCTCGTGTTCCTCGTCGCCGAGGACAAGGACTGGCCCAAGGAGCTCTACGCCCGCCTCGGCTTCGAGGCCATGGGTCGTACCTGGAGCCTGCTCCGCACGCCCGCGCTCGTCGCCAAGGACTAGCGAAGCTCGCGGAGCGCCTTCCCGAGCGACTGGCGCGTCTCCAACACGCCGGCAAAGAGGTCGCCGTGACGCTGCACGCGCGCGAGCACGGCCTCCATCGTGAAGGCGCCGGGGTCGAGCTCCTCCGTCACCTCGTCCCAGCGGAGCGGTGTCGAGACGGGGGCGCCCTGACCCGGGCGCACGGAGTACGCGCTCGCGATGGTCTTGCCCTCCCCGTTCTGGTTGGCGTCGATGAGGACGCCCTGGCGCTTCACCCTTGCCCACTCGGTCGTCACGAGCCCGTGGTGAAGGCGGGCCAGCGTCCCTGCAACGATCTCGGCGAACTCGCGGGTCCGCCCGTACGTCTGGCGCCGCTCGACCGGGACGAGGACGTGGAAGCCGTCCGCACCGCTGGTCTTGGGGAAGCCCGCCAGATCGAGCGCGTCGAGCACCTCCTTGATCAGGAGCGCGACGCGCACGACCTCGGGGAAGCCGACGTCCGGAGACGGGTCGAGGTCGAACAGCACCCAGTCGGGCCGGTCGGGCTTGTCCACCCGCGAGTACCAGGTGTTCATGTCGATGCAGCCCATGTTCGCCATCCAGAGAAGCGCGAGGTCGTCGTCGACCAGCGGGTAGCGGAGCGTCCGCTTCTCGCGGGTGGCCCGTGAGGTCGAGCGGTACTCGAACGTCCGGATCCAGTCGGGCATGTGCGAGGGCGCGTCCTTCTGGAAGAAGTACTTGCCCTGCCAGCCGTCGGGGTAGCGCTTCATCGTGAACGGCCGGCCCTTCAGGTGCGGGACGAGGACGGGCGCCACGTCGCGGTAGTAGGCGATCAGGTCGCCCTTCGTGATCCCCTCCTCGGGCCAGAAGGGCTTGTCGAGGTTGGACAGCTTCAGGACCCGCTTACCGCGGCGGATCTCTGCAGGGAGCGGTTCTTCACGGCGCACGTCTTCCGGTTCCTTGTCCTCGCGAAGCCCTTTGTACACCGGCGCGCGAAGACGGCCGTCGTGCGTCCACTCCGCGAAGGAGACCTCGGCCACGAGCTTCGGCTCGACCCAGACGATGTCGTCCCGCCGTACCTTGGGCATCTTCGGGACCTCGGCGAAGGGCGGGTCGTTGCGCTCGAGCGGCCGAAGCTCGGCCAGCACCCTCTCGATCTCGCCTTCCGTGAAGCCCGTGCCGACGTTGCCGACGTACTCGAGTTTCCCGCCCCTGACGACCGCGAGGATGAGGGCGCCGAACCCGGCGGCGCGCCGGCCCTTGCCGCGTGTGTAGCCGACGACGACGAACTCCTGCTCGAGGTGGGTCTTCACCTTCAGCCAGTCGCGGGTGCGCCGCCCCGGCTGGTAACGCGAGTCGGGCTTCTTGGCCACGACGCCCTCGAGGCCCTGGGCGCGTGCGGCCTCGAAGAGGGCCTCGCCGTCGTCGAAGGCATCCGAGAGACGGATCGTCCCACCCCGCAGGTCGAGGAGGCCGGCCAGGCGCTCGCGACGCTCGGTCAGGGGAAGCTCGATCACCGGCTCTCCGTCGACCTCGAGGACGTCGAAGACGTAGTAGACGAGCGGGCCGGAGCCCTGCTGCATGACCGAGAAGCTCGAGCGCCCCTCCTCGTCCAGAGCACAAACCTCGCCGTCGAGGACGCAGTCGGGGGTGCGCACCGCGCGCTCGAGCGCCCGGGCGACAGTCGCGAAGCGCTCGGTCAGATCGTTGCCGCGCCGGCTCGTGAGCGTTGCCTCACCGCCGGCGATTGCGCCGATCGCGCGGTAGCCGTCCCACTTCACCTCGTACAGCCAATCGTCGCCGGGAGGGACGTCGTCGGCGAGGGTCGCCAGCATCGGCTCGTACGCGCGTCGCGGGCGCGCGCCCGGTGAGCCGTCGTCCTGCTTGCGGAGGAGCAGCCAGTTTCTCTCGTCGCCGTCGAGCTTCGCCGGAACGAGTGTCCACAGGCCCTGGAGCCGCTCGCCCGCGAGCCGGACCGTCAGGCCGCCGTCGCGTTTCTCCTCGACGAGCTCGTAGGTGCCGC
>CAWHOA010000028.1:0-140543 GCA_963830885.1 uncultured Actinomycetes bacterium
ATGTGGCTGGGGAATCTGATGCTGGTCATCCTGAACCTGCCGATGATCGGCATCTGGGTGAAGCTGCTCCAGGTTCGTACCGGCTCCTTTCCCGGGCATCCTGGTGTTCTGCTGCATCGGCGTCTACAGCCTGCAGAACAACGTGTTCGATATCTATCTTGCCGTGTTGTTCGGCGTGCTCGGCTGGATCTTCGTCAAGCTCGAATGCGAGCCCGCACCGCTTTTTGGCTTCATCCTCGGCCCGTTAATGGAGGAAAACCTGCGGCGCGCGCTGTTGCTCTCGCGCGGCGATCCAACGGTATTCGTCACGCGTCCATTGTCGGGGACGCTGCTGGCCCTCGCCGGCATCCTGCTCGTCATCGTCGCACTGCCCATGATCCGCAAGAAGCGCGAGGAAGCGTTCCACACCGAAGAGGCAGTGTGATCGCATCACGCTAGCCATGACGCCCCTCGACGGGTGGCTGCCCTACCCGTCGAGGCGGCAGCCGCTCTACGCGCGGAACGTCGTCGCCACATCGCAACCGCTTGCAGCACAGGCGGGGCTGGCGATGCTCGCGCGCGGCGGCAATGCTGTCGACGCTGCGCTCGCGACTGCGATCACGCTGACCGTTGTCGAGCCAACGACGAACGGCATCGGCAGTGACCTGTTCGCGATCGTCTGGGACGGCGAGAAGCTCGCGGGACTCAACGCGTCGGGGCGCTCTCCGTCCGCACTCACGCATGAGCGCTTCGCCGGACTGGAGCGCATGCCGACGTACGGCTGGGACACGGTCACGATCCCGGGCGCGGTCTCCGGCTGGGCCGCGTTGTCGCAACGCTACGGTCAGCTCCCGTTCGCGGACCTCTTCGAGGCTGCGATCCGCTATGCGCGCGACGGATTCGCCGTCGCGCCGACGATCCGCAGCTGTGGCAGCGCGCCGCCAAGACGTGCCGCACGACCTCGGCTTCGGTGAGCATTTCCTGCAGCGAGGGCGCGCACCCGAGGCGGGCGAGATCTTCGCGAGCGAGGCGATGGCACGAACGCTCGAGACGATCGCGGAAAGCCACGGCAATGCGTTCTACCGCGGCGCCCTGGCCGCGGCGATGGTCGTCACGCCTCGCGCAACGGAGGTGCGCACACGCTCGCGGATTTTGCGGAGCAACGGTCGACTGGGTCACGCCGCTCGCCCAGCGCTACCGCGACGGCACGTCCATGAGCTCCCGCCGAACGGACAGGGAATCGCGGCGCTGAAAGCGCTCGGGGTGCTGCAGCACTTCGACCTGCGCGGCTCGCCGGAATCGCTGGGAGCCAGCACTGCAATCGAGGCGATGGAGCTGCCTTCGTCGATGCGCACGCCTAGGTCAGCGATCCCGCCTCGATGAACGTGTCGCCGCCGTCCATGCTCGACCAGACTATCTCGCGCAGCGCGCCCGCTGATCGACCCCAACGCGCCCAGCGGTTCGGCCCGGTGCCCCGCCGCAAGGCGGCACCGTCTATCTTGCGACCGGCGATGCACGCGGCATGATGGTTTCGTTGATCCAGTCGAATTACATGGGCTTCGGCTCGGCGGTCGTCGTGCCGGGAACCGGCATCAGCCTGCAGAATCGCGGCAACGGCTTCTCGCTCGGCCCGGCCATCCCAATCAGGTGGCCGGAAACAAGCGGCCGTTCCATACGATCATCCCCGGCTTCGTAACGCGCGACGGCGCTCCGCTCGCCGCGTTCGGCGTGATGGGCGGCCCCATCCAGCCACCCGGCCACGTGCAGACGATCACGCGACTCGTCGACCATCGAATGAACGCCCAGGCCGTGCTCGATGCGCCGCGCTGGAAGATCCTCGGCGGGCTTTCGATCGAGCTCGAATCGACCGCGTCGTCGTCGTTGCGCGGTGGGCTCGTCGCACTCGGACACGAGATCTCCGTGCCCGACAACAGCCTCGGGTTCGGGTCGGGGCAATTCGTCGTGAAAGTCGACGGAGGGTACATGGCCGGCTCCGACCCTCGACGCGACGGCTACCCAGTGGGGTTCTAGTGTGGTGAGTCAGTGATTCGCTGTGCAAATCCGGCAAAGCCGCGCGTCGTTGCCAGCACGGCAGGGCCATCTCCCGCAGGAAACGAGTCTGGAAGCAATTCGCCGTTTGCACAACGAATCTCTGACTCACCACACTAGCAGGCGTGATACAAAACGGCGGAGTGCACAGCCGCGCGCACGATGCGCGTTTTTCGTAGCCATTCCGGCGGGCGCCGCCGGGCGGCCCCAAGGCGCCCGACTGAATCCAATCTCGATGCAAAAGGCGCAACGTCGTCATCACGCAAGGCGCCCCATTGCGGACGCCTTTTGCATCGACCTGCTAGACCGGAACGGCGGGCACCGGCACGGTCTCGCAGCGCTCGCACCGCGGCTCCGGACCGGACAACACCGCACCGGTCACGGCGTTCGGGCGAAACACCGTGCACCCTTTGAGGCCCAGCTCCCAAGCGCGCCGATAGTACGCTCGAATTCGTCGAACGGGATGTCGGCCGGCACGTTCGTGGTCTTCGAGATCGCATTGTCGACATGCGGTTGCAGCGCCGCCTGCATCGCGATCTGCGCGTCGGCTGACACGGTCGACGCGGTGACGAACGTGTCCGGCAGCGGCGCCTCGCCTTTCAAGCGGCGCCAGAGGGTAAGCGCATAGCTTTCGACGTCGGCGCGCACAATCGACCCGTCCCGCTGGCGCACATTGCGCGCGTACTCCAGCGCGAACACGGGCTCGAGACCGCTCGAAACATTGCCTGCAACAAGGCTGATCGTCCCGGCGGGCGCGATGGCCGTCAGATGGCTGTTGCGGATGCCGTCGCGCGCGATCGCCTTGCGCACCGTCGCCGGCAGACGCGCCACGAACGGCGAAGCGAGATAACGCTCCGCATCGAAGCGCTCGAAGCTGCCGCGCTCGCGTGCGAGCTCGATCGATGCGTTGTACGCGGCCTCGTTGATCGTGCGCATCGCATCGACGGCGGCCGCAAGCCCGCCCGGCGAGTCGTAGCGCAGCCCGAGCATGATCAGCGCATCGGCGAGACCCGTGAGACCGAGCCCCAAGCGACGCGAAGCGCGCGCAGCCTCGGCCTGCTGCGGCAGCGGGAACGTCGAGGCGCTATAGACATTGTCGAGCATGCGCGTCGCAACCTTCGCCGTCGCGTCGAGCGCTTCCAAGTCGAGCCGCGCCTGCGCCGCGAACGGTGCGATCACGAACTGCGTCAGGTTCAGCGACCCCAGGTCACAGGCACCGTACGCGGCAAGGGAATCTCGCCGCAGGGATTCGTCGCGCTGATCGTCTCCGCGTATGCAAGGTTGTCCTCGCCGCGGATGCGATCGATGAACAAAACGCCCGGCTCGGCACTCGCGTACGCGCTGGCCACGATCCGGTCCCAGAGCGCACGTGCGCGGACCCGGCGTTCGATGCCGACGCGCGCGAACGAGAGCGTCCATTCGCGATCGTCCTCGACTGCCTGCATGAAAGCGTCGGTCACGAGCACCGATAGGTTGAAGCGCGTGAGCGTGCCCGCCTGCTGCTTCGCGACGATGAATTGCTCGACGTCCGGATGCTCGCAGGACAGCGTGCCCATCATTGCGCCGCGCCGCGGACCGCATCGGTGACCGTTGCGCACATCTGGTCCCAAAGGTGCATGAACGACACCGGCCCGGACGCATGGCCGCCGGTCGCGTCCGCATCGCGCCTTCGGGTCGCAAGGTGGAGAAATCCGTACCGATACCGCCGCCGAGCTGCATCGTGACGCGGCCTCGCGAAGCGCGTCGAAAATCCCTCGAGCGAATCGTCGAGCGTGCCCATGACGAAGCAGTTGATCAGCGTGACCCGTCGCCCGGTCCCGGCGCCGGCCATGATGCGTCCGCCGGGAAGGAAGCGGAAAGCCGCGAGCGCGTCGCGAAAGCGCGCCGCCCAGTGCTCGCGGTCGTCCGGCTCGGCCGCGGCCAGCGCGGTCGCGACGCGGTCCCAGGTGGCGTCGATCGATGTCTCCGACACCGTCCGGTCGCGTCAAGCGATAGCGCTGCGGCGAGCGGATTCGGCGAGCGGATGGCGAGACCGGAGTCATAGGCCGCTCCCGGCACGCGTCAGCCCTGTTCGCTTGCTTCAACTCGACAGCGGGAACAGCTCGGGCAGCTCGAGTCGCTTGCGCCCCGGCTCGGCGCGGTCGAGCGGCGCCGTCGCGCGCATCGAAGCGAAACTGCGGAGCGTGAGCTCCTGGTAGCTCTCCGTGCCCTCCACCTTCCACGCGAGTTCTTCGTCCGTCAGTTCACGCAGCACCCGCGCGGGAATGCCGGCGACCAACGTCCGTGCCGGAACGACCATCGCCGCCTTCACGAACGCCATCGCCGCCACCACCGCCGATTCGCCGATCACCGCGCCATCGTTGATGACCGCGTTCATGCCGACGAGCGCATTGCGCTTGACGGTGCAGCCGTGGAGGATGGCCCCATGCCCAATGTGTCCGTCCTCCTCGACCACGGTTTCGACGCCGGGGTACGCATGCAGGATGCAGCTGTCCTGCACGTTCGCCCCGGCGCGGACTTCGAGCCGGCCGAAATCGCCGCGCAGGCATGCCGTGGGGCCGATATAGCAGCCTGGTCCAATGATGACGTCCCCGATCAGGACGGCGGTGGGATGCACATAGGCGCTCGGGTCCACGACCGGAATGGCGCCATCGATGGACTACACGGTCAAGTCATCGTGTCCTCGCTGACCTTCATCCGTTCGCGCCCGAAGCCGCGTCAGCCGAGCCACAGCGCGCGCGTTGCGGAACATCCGCATCCACGGCGCATCCTCGCCCCATTCGCGCGGATGCCACGACATCTGCACCGTGCGGAACACGCGCTCCGGGTGCGGCATCAGGATCGTGAACCGGCCGTCGGGCGTCGTGAGCCCGGTGATGCCGCTGCGGCGAGCCGTTCGGAGTTGGACGGATAGCGCTCGGTCGCGCTTGCCGCGGTTGTCGACGAAGCGCAGCGCGACGAGCGGCTGCGCGGCGTTGCGCATGCGCGGCATCGCGGAATTCGGCACAGCCTTCGCCGTGCGCGGTCGCGACCGGGATGCGGCTGCCTTCCATGCCGCGCGAAGAAGAGCGACGGCGAGCGCTGCACCTCGAGCAGCGACCAGCCGCGCCTCGAACTGCTCGGACCGGTTGCGCACGAAGTGCGGCCAGTGCTCGGCGCCCGGGATCAGCTCGTGCAGGTTGCTCATCATCTGGCAGCCGTTGCACACGCCGAGCGCGAACGTGTCGGCCGCGCGAAGAACGCCGCGAACTCGTCGCGCGCGCGCGCGTTGAACAGGATCGACTTGGCCCAGCCCTCGCCCGCGCCCAGCACGTCGCCGTAGGAAAAGCCGCCGCACGCCGCGAAGCCGCTGGAAGTCCGCGAGCGAGCGCGGCCGGCGAGGATGTCGCTCATGTGCACGTCGACCGCGGCGAAGCCGGCGCGATCGAACGCCGCCGCCATCTCGACCTGGCCGTTGACGCCCTGCTCGCGCAGGATCGCGATCGCGCGGCCGCGCGCCCGTCGCGATGAACGGCGCTGCGATGTCCTCCGCCGGATCGAACGTCAGCGCGCGGGCAGGCCCGGATCCGTCGCGTCGCAGCAGACGCGTCGTATTCCTCGTCGGCGCGCGTCCGGATTGTCGCGCAGCCGCTGCATGCGCATGCGTCGTCGCCGACCAGGCGCGATGGAGGTCGACGCGCGATGCGTCGAGCAGCGCCCTCGCCGCGCGTGCGAATACGGATCCGGTCGTCCGGGCACGGGCGCGCCGATCGACGCATGCGACTGCAAGCCCGGCTGCCGCGCGCCGCGTCGAGCACGCCTGCGCGTCGCGGCGTCGCACCTGCACGACGGCGCCGAGCTCCTCGGTGAACAGCGCGGGAAGCGGCATCGCGTCGATGCCGTCGAGCGCGAGCTCGAGGCCGCAGCGCGCGGCGAACGCCATCTCGCACAGCGTCGCGAACAGTCCGCCGTCGCCGAGTCGTGATACGCGAGCAGCTTGCCCTCGACGCACAGCTGCCTGGATCGCCGCGAAGAACGCGGCCAGGCGCGCGCGGATCGTCGACGTCGGGCGCGTCGTCGCCGAGCTGGCCGTAGACCTGCGCGAGCGCCGAGCCGCCGAGGCGGCGCTTGCCGCCCCGAGATCGATCAGCAGCAGCCGGTGTCGCCGCGTCCAGCCGCAGCTGCGGCGTCAGCGCGTGCCGCGCACGTCGGCACCGGCGCGAACGCGGAGACGATCAGCGACACCGGTGCGGTCACGGCCTTGTCGCCGTCCGTGCGTCGTGCCACGTCGTGCGCATCGACATCGAGTCCTTGCCGACCGGGATGCGATGCCGAGCGCCGGACACAGCTCCATGCCACCGCGCGCACGGTGTCGTACAGCGCGGCGTCCTCGCCGGGATGACCGGCGGCGCGCCATCCAGTTCGCGGAGAGCTTGACGTCCGCGAGCGCGCGACGGCGCCGGCGGCGATGTTCGTGAGCGCTTCGCCCACGGCCATGCGGCCGGACGCGGCGCCGTCGATCAGCGCGAGCGGCGTGCGCTCGCCCATCGCCATCGCTTCGCCGCGATAGCCGTCGTAAGTCCATCAGCGTCACGGCGACGTCGGCGACCGGCACCTGCCACGGGCCGACCATCTGATCGCGCGCGGACAGCCCGCCGACGGTGCGGTCGCCGATCGTGATGAGGAACGTCTTGTCGGCGACCGCCGGAAGCCGCAGCACGCGCTAGGCGGCTTCCTCGAAGGTCGACGCCGGAGCGATCGAGCGGCGGCAGCGCTGCGCGCGCGACGTGCGACACGTCGCGCGTCATCTTCGGCGGCTTGCCGAGGAGCACGGCGAGCGTCCATGTCGACCGGCTCGTTGTCGAAGTGCGGATCGTCGACGACGAGCCGTTCCGTTCGGCGTCGCGTCCCGACCACCGCGAACGGACAGCGCTCGCGTTCGCAGATCGCGCGCGAACGCGGTCGAGGCTCTGCGGCGCGATCGCGAGCACGTAGCGCTCCTGCGCCTCGTTGCACCAGATCTCGCGCGGCGACATGCCGGGCTCTTCGTTCGGCACGCGCGCAGGTCGAACGTGCCGCCGCGCCGCCGCCGTGCACGAGCTCCGGCAGCGCGTTCGAGAGTCCGCCCGCGCCGACGTCGTGGATCGACAGGATCGGGTTGGCCTCGCCCAGCTGCCAGCAGCGGTCGATCACCTCCTGTGCGCGCCGCTGGATCTCGGCGTTGCCGCGCTGCACCGAATCGAAATCGAGGTCCTCGATGTTCGCGCCGGTGGCCATCGACGAGGCGGCGCCGCCGCCCAGCCCGATCAGCATGGCCGGGCCGCCGAGCTGGACGAGCAGCGCGCCCGTCGGGAAGCGGATGCTTGTGCGCGTGATCCGCGCGGATGTTGCCGACGCCGCCCGCGATCATGATCGGCTTGTGGTAGCCGCGCATCTCGCCGGCGACGGCCTGCTCGAACGTGCGGAAATAGCCGGCGAGATTCGGCCGGCCGAATTCGTTGTTGAACGCCGCGCCGCCGATCGGGCCGTCGATCATGATGTCGAGAGCGCGCGAGCGATGCGGTCGGGCTTGCCGGGCGAGGCTTCCCACGGCTGCGGCAACGCCGGGATGCGCAGATGCGACACCGTGAAGCCGGTGAGGCCCGCCTTCGGCTTGGCGCCGCGCCCGGTCGCGCCTTCGTCGCGGATCTCGCCGCCCGAGCCGGTCGCGGCGCCCGGGAACGGCGAGATCGCCGTCGGGTGGTTGTGCGTCTCGACCTTCATCAGGATGTGCGTCGCCTCCGCGATGCGCGGCATAGCGCCCGTCCGGGTCCGGATAGAAGCGCTCGCACGACGCGCCTTCGATCACCGCCGCGTTGTCGGCGTAGGCAACGACCGTCCCGCGCGGATGCGTCGGCATGCGTGTGCGAATCATCGCGAACAGGCGCTTGCTCCTGCGCCTCGCCGTCGATGACCCATTCGGCATTGAAGATCTTGTGCCGGCAATGCTCGGAGTTCGCCTGCGCGAACATCATGAGCTCGACGTCGGTCGGGTCGCGGCCGAGCGCGCGGAAGCTCGCGACGAGATAGTCGATCTCGTCGGCCGCGAGCGCAAGCCCGAGCTCCGCGTTGGCGCGCACGAGCGCATCGCGGCCCTCCGCCAGCAGCGGGATGCGTCGCAAGCGGCCGCGGCGGGAAATGCGCGAACAGCGCGCTCGACGTCCTCGAGCGAGTCGAACACCGTCTCGGTCATGCGATCGTGCAGCAGCGGCAGCGAGCGCCGCGCGATCCGCCGCGTCAGCGGCGCGCCGTCGCGCGTGGCCACGTGGAAGGCGACGCCGCGCTCGATGCGATCGACGGCGGCGAGCCCGCAGTGGTGCGCGATATCGGTCGCTTTCGACGACCAGGGCGAGATCGTGCCCGGACGCGGGACACGACGAAGAGCTCGCCCGCGGCTGCGCGATCGTCGTCGCGCGGACCGTAAGTCAGCAGGCGATCGAGCGTCTCGCGCTCTGCGGCAGGGGAGCGGGCGATCGATGGCGACGAAATGCCAGTATTCGGCCGAGATGGAGGTGATGCAGTGGCCGGGTCGGGACGCCGCGAGTGCGGCGGAGCTTGGCGACGCGGAAAGGCGACAGCGCCGCCCGGCAGCGTAAGGAAAGGAGTTCCATCGCGCCAGCTCGCGGACCCAAACGGTCATCTACGCGGTGCATCGATGCGAAAGGCGAATCGCCCCGCCTTTCAGCCCTTGCCGAAGACCTCGTTCAGCTGTTGCGTGACGCGCACGAACGTCGTGCGCTTGGAGAGCTCGCGCAGGCGCCTCGCGCCGACGTACGTGCACGCGGAACGAACACCCGCCCCAGGATCTCCGACGCGGTACCTGCAACCGAGCCGCGAAACGGGACCCGGCGCCTTTCCTTCCCTTCCGCCGCGCGATACTCCGCCACGCCGGCCGCGTATTTCTCCATCGCGGCCTTGCTGCTCATCCCGTAGAAGCGTCGGAACGGCTCGGCGTCGCGCTCGACCGGCTCGCCACCGGATACCTCGTGACCGGCGAACATGCCGCCGAGCATCACGAAATCCGCCCCGCCGCCGAACACCTTGGCGATGTCGCCGGGTGTCGCGCAGCCGCCGTCCGCGCAGATGTGCCCCTCGAGCCCGTGCGCAGCATCCGCGCATTCGATGATAGCCGAGAGTTGCGGATACCCGACTCCGGTCATCTTCCGTGTCGTGCAGACCGAGCCCGGCCCGATGCCGACCTTGACGATGTCCGCGTCCGGACAGGATCAGCTCCTCCGTCATCTCGCCGGTGCACACGTTGCCGGCCATGATGACGAGGTGCGCATAGCGCTCGCGAATCTTGGCCACGAAACGGACGAAAGTCTCGGTGTAGCCATTCGCGACGTCGATGCAAACGTAGCGGATGGCGGACTGCTCGCCGCTTCCCGATCGTTCCATCACGCGGTGGAACTTGTCTTCGTCCGCCTTCGCGATGCCCAGCGAGTACAGCGCAGCCGACTTGCGTGACAGCTGCCGAAGAACTCGGCATACTGGTCGACGTCGTAGTACTGTGCAGCGCGGTCGACAGCTCGAACGCGTCGAGCGCGGCCGCCATCTCGAACGTCCCGATCGTGTCCATGTTCGCCGCGACGATCGGCACGCCGTGATACTCGACACCCGCGTGCCGGAAACGGAACTCGCGCGAGATGTCGACGTTCGAGCGCGTCGACAGCGTGCTCCGCTTGGGCCGGATCAGCACGTCCTTGAAGTCCAGCTTGACCTCGTTCTCGATGCGCATGGCCTACTCTCCCGCCCACGAAAAACGCCGGCTCCGTGGACCGCGGGACCGGCGTTGATCGATTATACGCGCCGTCGCCTGCCGCTCTGGTTATCATGAGCGTGATTACCCGTGCCTCCCGCATGCCTTCGCTACGCCATCTCCTCGACCGCAACCGCGCCTGGGCCGCGGGCGTCGAAGCGCGCCGGCCGGGCTTTTTCAGGGACTCGCCGCACAGCAGGCGCCACGCTATCTGTGGATCGGGTGTGCCGACAGTCGCGTGCCGGCAAACGAAATCGTCGATCTGGCGCCAGGCGAACTGTTCGTCCACCGGAACGTCGCGATCCTCGTCGTGCATACCGACTTCAACTGTCTCGCGGTGCTCCAGTACGCAGTCGACGTCCTGAAGGTCCAGCACGTCATCGTCGTCGGTCACTACGGCTGCGGTGGCATCAAGGCGGCACTCGAGGACTCGGCCCATGGCCTCATCGACAACTGGCTGCGGCACGTGCAGGACGTGGCCGCCAAACACCGGGCCGGGCTGGACCGGATCCTGGACTTCGGCCAGCGCGTCGATCGCCTGTGCGAGCTCAACGTCGTCGAGCAGGTCGTCCACGTCGCCGCACGACGATCAGTTGCAGGAAGCGTGGTTGCGCGGACAGGCGCTGACGCTGCACGGGTTCGTCTATGGGCTGAACGACGGACTGCTGAACGACCTCGCGATCGAGGCCGACTCAGCGGCTACGCTCGAAGGCGACTTACGCGCGGGCTGTCGCGCGCCTCGATTCGGTAGCTCGATAGCGGCAGGCGGACGCCCGGGGCGGCTGCGGCTGCCCTTCCCCGACGGCGTCTCGACCTTGGCGTCCTCCCGCTTCGCCTTCTCCATCGCTTCCGGCTCGAGCTCCTCCGCTGCACGGTTCAGCTTGGGGGGGGGGGGGGGGGGGGGGGGGGGGGGGGGTGGGCGCCGCCATATGCGCCTCACGCTGGACCTCTTCCTCGATGATCGTCTGGGCAAGCTGGAGGGGCGCGAGGGCGACGGTGAGGACGCGATCGCATTGAGCACCTGGTTGACGGGCGGGTGTCCAGCGGGCAACGCCCGGACGCGGGAGCAGCCACAGGTCGTGCAACGCGAAAAAGACGAGCGTCGCGGCGCAGACGATGAACAGGATACTGTTGACCAGGTCGAGTTCTGCCGGAAATACCCTCATCAAGTACTTATCGTGGCCGACGCTTCGCGGTCCGGCATCAGTGATGCAGGATCTTGGCGAGGAACTGCTGCGCCCGCTCCGAGCGAGGCTGTCCGAAGAAGTCTTCCTTCGTCGCGTCCTCGACGATCTTGCCCATGCCCATGAAGATGACGCGGTTCGCGACCTTGCGCGCGAATCCCATATCGTGCGTGACGACCATCATCGTCATGCCTTCCTTGGCGAGCCCCACCATCACGTCCAGCACCTCGTTGATCATCTCGGGGTCGAGGGCGGAGGTCGGCTCGTCGAACAGCATGCAGATCGGGTCCATCGACAGCGCTCGCGCGATCGCGACGCGCTGCTGCTGCCCGCCCGACAACTGGCCGGGGAACTTGTCCTTCTGCGCGATAAGGCCGACGCGATCCAGGTACTTGAGCCCCCGCTGCTCCGCCTCCTCCTTGCCGCGGCCGAGCACCTTGATCTGCGCGAGCGAGAGATTCTCGTGGATCTTGGAGTTCCGGGGAAAAGCTCGAAATGCTGGAATACCATGCCGACGCGCGCGCGAAGCTTAGGGGAGGTTGGTCTTCCGGTCGCCGACCGAGATGCCGTCGACGCGGACCTCGCCCTTCTGGAACGGCTCCAGCGCGTTGACGGTCTTGATCAGCGTGGACTTCCCCGGAGCCCGACGGCCCGCAGACGACGACCACCTCTCCCTTGTCGACGTTCGTCGTGCAGTCGCTCAGCACCTGGAAGCTGCCGTACCACTTCGACGACGAGGCGCACGCGCACGGCTCGCTCGCCGGCGTCGAGTTGACCCACGGCGGCGTCCACGGGAACACCCGCGAGTCGCGCTGGCCGGCGATCGGGCCCTCGCAGATCGCGAGCGACTACTACGCCTCGGTCGTCCCCAAGGCGATGGAGGCGGAGGACATCGAGCGCGTCCGCGGCGACTGGGTGCGCGCCGCCAAGCTCGTCCGCGACGCCGGGATGGACATCGTCTACGTGTACGGCGGGCACTCGTACCTGCCGCTCCAGTTTCTCTCGCCCTTCTACAACAAGCGCACCGACGCCTACGGCGGCTCGCTGGAGAACCGGGCGCGCTTCTGGCTGGAGACGCTCGAGGCGGTGCGCGAGGCGGTCGGCGACGACTGCGCGATCGCGGTGCGCTTCTGCGTCGAGGCGCTCTCGCCGGCCGGCGTGGAGCTCGAGGAGGGGCTCGGCTTCATCCGCCTCGCCGACCATCTCGTCGACCTCTGGGACGTGAACGTCGGCTCCATCCTCGAGTGGTCGAAGGACTCGGGGCCGTCGCGATTCTTCAAGGAGGGCTACCAGCTCGAGTGGACCGGGCGCGTGCGCGAGGCGACGGCGAAGCCGATCGTCGGCGTCGGGCGCCTGACCAACCCCGACCGCATGGCCGAGATCATTCGCTCCGGCGCCTGGGACCTGATCGGCGCCGCGCGGCCGTCCATCGCCGACCCGTTCCTCCCCGCGAAGGTCGAGGAGGGACGCTACGGCGAGATCCGCGAGTGCATCGGCTGCAACGTCTGTGTGATGAAGGCCGAGGAGGGCAACCACATCGGCTGCACCCAGAACGCCACCGCCGGCGAGGAGTATCGCCGCGGCTGGCATCCCGAGCGTTTCGAGCCGGCGGAGAACCGCGACCGCGACGTGCTCGTCGTCGGGTCCGGACCGGCGGGCATGGAGTGCGCGATCGTCCTCGGCAAACGCGGCTTCCGCCGCGTCCACCTCGTCGAGGCGGAGGCGGAGATCGGCGGGACGGTCCGCTGGGTGCCCCAGCTTCCGGGGCTCGGCGAGTGGGGTCGGATTCTGCAATGGCGCACCGTGCAGCTCGAGAAGCTGGACAACGTCGCGGTCCTCACCGGCCTGCGCCTCGACGCCGGCGGCGTGCGCGAGTACGGCGCCGAGCTCGTCGTCGTCGCCACCGGCTCGCGCTGGGCCGGCAACGGCCTCAACTTCGTCACGCACGAGGCAATCCCCGGCGCGGATGCCTCCCTCTCGCACGTTCTCACGCCGGAGCAGGTGATGCTCGAGGGGAAGGAGGTCCCCGGCGAGCGGGTGGTCGTCTTCGATGCTGACGGGTACTTCATGGGCGCCGGGCTCGCCGAGCGGCTCCGTGCCGAGGGCCGCGACGTCGAGATCGTCACCCCGCACGACCGCGTCGCGTCCGTCTGCGACGAGACGCTGGAGGGGACGCTGCTCCGCCAGCACCTGCACGACCTCGGCATCCGCCAGCGGCCGGGGACGATGCTGGCAGGCATCGAGCCAGGGCGCGTGACTGCCGCCGACCAGTTCGGCGACCCCGTGGAGCTCGAGGCCGATGCGGTCGTCCTCGTCACGCAGCGTCTCTCGGACGACGCGCTCTACCGCGAGCTCAAGGCCGACGGCGGCGCGCTGGCCGAGGAGGGGATCGAGGCGCTCTACCGCATCGGGGACTGCGTGGCGCCGCGGATCATCGCCGAGGCGATCTTCGACGGTCACCGCCTCGGGCGTGAGATCGACTCGGAGAATCCCGCGATTCCCCTCCCGTACCGGCGGGAGCGGCTCGTGCTCGACCCGGTTCCAGCTTCGTAGTGGCGCGGGTCCGCACCGAGTTCCCGCGGTCGGTGCGGGAGATCGAGAACACCTGGCTCCACCTCTCCGACGGCACGCGCCTGGCGGCGCGCATCTGGCTGCCCGAGGACGCCGAGGCCGCTCCCGTGCCGGCGGTCGTCGAGTACCTGCCCTACCGCAAGGTCGACGGCACCGCGACGCGCGACTCCCAGCGCCAGCCGTACCTGGCCGGGCACGGCTACGCCGCCGTGCGGGTGGACATGCGCGGCACGGGGGAAAGCGACGGCGTGCTCACCGACGAGTACACGCAACAGGAGCAGGACGACGCGCTCGAGATCCTCGCCTGGATCCGCGAGCAGCCGTGGTGCGACGGCCGCCTCGGCCTGTGGGGCATCTCCTGGGGCGGGTTCAACTCGCTGCAGATCGCCGCGCTCCGCCCGCCGGGTCTCGGGGCGATCATGACCTTGTGCTCGACGGACGACCGCTACGCGGACGACGTCCACTACCGCGGCGGCTGCGTCCTCGGGCTCGACATGCTCCACTGGGCCTCCTCGATGCTGACCTGGAACGCGCGGCCGCCCGATCCGCGGCTCTACGGTGACGGGTGGCGCGATGCCTGGCTGGCGCGGCTGGAGAGGCTGGAGCCCTGGATCGAGCACTGGCTGGGTCACCAGCGGCGCGACGGCTACTGGCAGCACGGCTCCGTCTGCGAGGACTACGCGGCGATCGAATGCCCGGTCTACGCGGTCGGCGGCTTCGCCGACGGCTACACGAACGCCGTGCCGCGCCTGCTCGCCGGACTCTCAGGCCCGCGCAAGGGGCTCATCGGGCCGTGGGCCCACTCATTCCCGGAGGACGCGCTCCCCGGGCCGTCGATCGGCTTCCTCCAGGAGACCGTGCGCTGGTTCGACCACTGGCTGAAGGGCGTCGAGAACGGCGTCATGGACGAGCCGATGCTGCGCGTGTGGATGCAGGATTCGGTGGAGCCGCGGCCGATGTACGACGTGCGGCCGGGCCGCTGGATCGCGGAGGAGAAGTGGCCGTCGCCGCGCATCTCCACACGGGCGTGGGAGCTCCCGGTCGGGGAGCCGCGCGCACTGCTCGGCGTCCAGTCGTGCGGGACCGAGGCCGGTGTGTGGTGCGCGGAGGGCCAGTCCGCCGACCTCGCCGGCGACCAGCGCCCGGACGACGCGCTCTCGCTGACGTTCGACTCGGAGCCGCTGGCCGAGCCGCTGGAGATCCTGGGCTTCCCCGAGGTCGCGCTGGAGCTGGCCGCCGACCGGCGCGACGCGCTCCTCGCCGTGCGCCTCTGCGACGTCTTCCCGGACGGGACCTCGGCGCTGATCACCCGAGGCGTCCTCAACCTGACGCATCGCGAGAGCCACGGGGAGCCGGAGCCGCTGGAGCCGGGGCGTCGCTACGAGGTGCGGGTGCCGCTCGACGTGATGGCCTACTCCGTTCCGGCCGGCCACCGCCTCCGCCTGGCCGTCTCCCCGACCTACTGGCCGTGGGCGTGGCCGTCGCCGGAGCCGGTCACGCTGACGGTCTTCTCCGGCAGGGTGGAGCTCCCCGAGCGGCCGCCGCGCCCCGCGGACGCCGAGCTGCCGGAGTTCGGCGAGCCCGAGCAGTCGGCCAAGCTCGCCGTCGAAGCGGTCGCCGGCTCGCCCGCGGGCCGCTTCCTGCGCCGCGAGCACGCGACCGGCCTCGTCGAGCAGGTCTTCGACTGGGACCTGGGCGGCTCGCAGCGCCTCGTCGACATCGAGCTGGACACGTCCGACGCGAGCCACACCGTCTACGCCGTACGCGAGGGCGACCCCCTCTCCGCGGAAGTTCGCTTCCGCGCGACCTCGGGCATGGGACGCGGCGACTGGAGCATGCGCTCGGAGGTGACGAGCGCGATGACCTCCGACGCCGACGCCTTCCACGTGACCACGCTGCTCGAGGTCTACGAGCGCGGCGCGCGCGTCTTCGCGCGGACGTGGACGCACCGGTTTCCGCGCGACCACGTCTGAGCGTAGTCTGAGACCGTGATCGACTGCGACATCCACCCGCAGGTCGGCGACCCCGAGGAGCTGCTCGCCTACGTCGACCCGGCGCAGCGCGATTGGTTCCGCGCGCAGGGGCCATCGCTGGGGCTGCCCGGCTACTCCTGGGCGCATCCGACCTCGTGGTTCCGGCAGGACATCGACCAGAACGGGCACCCGCCGGCCTCCGACGTGGACGCGGTGCGGCGCGAGCTGCTCGACCCGACCGCGACGGATGTCGGCGTCCTGAACGGGGACGACGCCGTGCTCGTCTCGCTGATCCCGAGCTCGTACCGCGCGGCCGCGCTGGCCCGGGCGCACAACGAGTGGCTGCGCGAGCGCTGGCTCGACCCCGAGCCGCGCCTGCGCGCGTCGATCCTCTGCCCGGCGCAGGACCCGCAGGCCGCGGCCGCCGAGATCCGGCGCGCGGCCGAGGACGAGCGCTTCGTCCAGGTGCTGCTCTGCGGCGGCGCCGACCGGCCGTACGGGGAGCCGCGCTACCTGCCGATCTTCGAGGCCGCCGCCGAGACCGGGCTGCCGGTGGCGATCCACTCCGGCGGAGAGGGCATGGGGATCGCCGCGCCCCCGGGCGGCGCCGGGCCGGTCACGTTCTACATCGAGTGGCACACGCTTGGCTCGGCCTGCTCGACGATGTCCCACCTGGTCTCGCTGCTCTGCCACGGAACGTTCGAGCGCTTCCCCACGCTGAAGGTGCTGCTGATCGAGGGCGGCATCGCCTGGCTTCCGGGCATTCTCTGGCGGTTGGACACGAACTGGCGCGCGCTCAGGAGCGAGGTGCCGTGGCTCGAGCGCAAGCCGAGCGAGGTCGCCCGCGCGCACGTGCGCTTCTCGACGCAGCCGCTGGAGCACACCGACGGCGACGACAGGCTGCTCTTCGAGATGCTCGAGGCCGCAGGCGCGCCCGACAACCTCTGCTTCGCCTCCGACTATCCGCACTGGGACTTCGACGACCCCGGCTTCATGCTCAACCGGCTGCCGGAGGCCTGGCGCGCCAAGGTGCTGCACGAGAACGCGGCGGAGCTCTACGGGGCCCGCCTCGGCCTGCCCACTCGTGGCCCAGAGCCCCTCTCGGAATGAGGCCGGGTGCCGTCGAGCTGCCCTGGACGGCGCGATGCCGCGTCCTCGGTTGCGCCCGTAGCTTCCGGCTACGAACGCGCCCTGCGTCCTTGCCTCGCACTCGTCCAGGACACCCCGTCGGCGACGGATCATCCCAAGATGGGCTCTGAGTGGATCGACGTCGGCTCGCAGGCCGACCTCGCGCGCGACGGTCGCCTCGTTGCGCGGGTGGACGGCCGCGAGGTCGGCGTCGTCGTCGAGCCGGACGGGACGCCGCGCGGGATCCGCAACCGGTGCCCTCACCATGGCGGCCCGCTCTGCCTGGGCACGGTCGTCGACCGGGTCGAGGGTGAGCCGGGGGTCTACGAGCTGACGGGCAGGCGCACGCTGCGCTGCCCCTGGCACGGCTGGGAGTTCGACCTCGAGACCGGCGTCTGCGTTGACGAGCCGGCGCTGCGGACGGCCGTTTACCCGGCGCGGGTCGAGGGCGGCCGCGTCCTCGTTCAGGCCTAGGAGCCGTATGCAGCGGCGCCTCATGCGCTTGTGCATACAGGTCGTATGCAATACTGCGTAAGGCGATGCCGCATACGAACCCGTTCACCTTCGGCGCTCTGGCGCTCGACGAGGCCTTCACCAACCGGGAGGCGGAGCTGCGCGAGCTCGGCCGGGACCTGCGGAACGGCCAGGACGTCCTGGTCTACGCGCCGCGGCGCTACGGGAAGTCGTCGCTCGTCCTCCGCGCCGCGCAGCGCGCGATCCGGGGCGGCGTGCTCGTCGGCTACTGCGACCTCATGCGGACGCCGACGAAGGAGCGCCTCGCCGCCGCGCTCGCGAAGACGATCTACAGCGACCTGGAGACGGCCGCCGGCCAGGCGCTCGAGCGGGCGACGCGACTCTTTCGCGGGCTCCGCATCACGCCCACGATGGAGGTCGACCCGATCGACGGGAGCCTGCGCTTCGTCTTCCATGCGGGCCGGCGCCGGGCTGCAATCGACGACACGATCGAGGCGCTCCTCATGCTTCCCGGCCAGATCGCGGCCGAGCGTGGCCGTCGCGCCGCGCTCGTCTTCGACGAGTTCCAGGAGATCGTCACCATCGACCGGCACTACCCCAACCTCATGCGCGCGGTCTTCCAGGAGCAGCCCGAGGTGGCGCACGTCTACCTCGGGAGCAAGCGCCACATTCTCGAGCGCATCTTCGACGACGCGAACGAGCCGTTCTGGCGCAGCGCCAAGCGCCTGGAGATCGGCCCGATCCCCGCGGCCGAGTTCGGGGGCTTCCTGCGACGGCGCTTCGAGGGGACCGAGAAGGCGATCGACGACGACGCGCTTGCCCGCCTGCTCGAGGCCACCGGCGGCCACCCGTACGGGACACAGGAGCTGGCGTACTTCCTCTGGGAGCTCGTGCCGACCGGGCACTTCGCGCGGCTCGGGGACGTCGAGACCGCCCTGGCACAGGTGCTGCGCTCGGAGCACAACCACTTCGCCAAGCTCTGGGATGACGCCCCGCACGCGCAGCGGCTCGTCATGCTCGCGCTGGCGGAGGAGCCCACCGGCTCGCTCTACTCGGCCGATTACGCCGAGCGGCACGACCTGCCGCCCAAGCCGGCGCTCCAGCGCGCCATCGGCGCGCTCGTGACGAAGGAGATCGCCGCGCGTGACGCCGACAGCGCCTACCGGATCGTGGAGCCGTTCTTCGCGGATTGGCTGCGCGACGAGCAAGACGCCGTCGGCCTGCGCGAGGAGCTCCGCGGGCGCTGAGCGGTTGTCTTACCCGGTACCGCGTGGTACCTTGTCGTGCATGGTAGACGGTCGGCAGGAGGCTCTGCTGGCGCAGATGCGGCGCGGAACGCTCCAGTACTGCGTTCTCGCCCTGCTCAGCTCGGAGGAGCGGTACGGATTCGATCTCGTGCGCGGTCTTGCGGACGCGAACGGCATGGTCACGAGCGAGGGAACGATCTACCCGCTTCTCAGCCGCCTGCGCCGGGACGGGCTCGTGGAGTCGCAGTGGCGCGAGTCCCCGTCCGGGCCGCCACGCCGCTACTACCGCCTAACGGAGCCGGGCCGGCAGGCGCTCGACGACTTCAGGCGGGAGTGGAGCCGGTTCCGTGACGCAGTCGACACACTCGTGGAAGGAAGGGCAGCATGACGTCCAGCGCCGATCAGCTCGTCGACGACTATCTCCAGCGGCTCGATCACGAGCTGCGGGACCTTTCCCGTTCGCGCCGGCGCGAGCTGAAGGAAGAAATTGCCCTGCACATCGCCGAGGGTCGCGCCGGCCTGGAGGCCGATGACGAAGTCGGAGTTCGGAATCTCCTGGAGCGGCTCGGCGACCCTGCCGAGATCGCCGCCGAGGAGCGGAACCGGTCCGGGGTCGTCCCGGGCCGGGGTGGGGTACTCGAGATCGTCACGCTCCTCGGGCTCCTCGTGGGCGGCTTCGTCTTCATCATCGGTTGGTTCGTCGGCCTCGTGCTCCTGTGGGTTTCCCAGGCCTGGACGACGCGGGAGAAGCTAGTGGGGACGCTCGTCGTGCCCGGCGGCCTTCTACCGGCCTTCCTGCTCCTGACCGGAGTGGTCGGCGGGTCCTACGAGTCATGCTCGGGCACGACCGACCCGGCGACGGGCGCCGAGACCGACGTCGTCTGCACCGGCGGCCCCTCCCTCGCTGCTCAGATCATCTGGGCCGTGGTCTTCGTCGTCTGCGTCGTCGGCCCGTTCTTCACGACCGCGTTTCTCGCGCGGCGCATGCGGCGACCCCTGGCGACCTACCAGCCGAGCGCCGGGTCGGCGTAGACAGCCTCCCCCTCGGAGAGCGTCAGGAGCACGCGCGCGTCGCCGAGCGGGCCGGCGCCCGGGTCGAAGATGTCGCGGTCGAGGACGACGAGGTCGGCGAGCTTCGACGGCTCCATCGTGCCCGTGTCCGCCTCGAGGAAGTTCACGTAGGCGGCGCCGGCGGTGAACGCGGTCAAGGCGGACGGAAGGTCGAGCGCCTCGTCCGGCAAGAGCGGCTCCAGGCTGCGGGTCTCGGGCGCGATCCGCGTCACCGCCACTTCGACCTGCGGCAGCGGGTCATTGGTGGACACCGCCCAGTCGCTTCCGAAGGCGAGGCGGGCGCCGGCTCGTACGAGGCTCCCGAACGGATACATGCGCGCCGAGCGCTCCGGGCCGATGAACGGAACCGTCAGCTCGTCCACGTAGCCGCTGCGGCAGGCCCACAGGGGCGAGACGTTGCCGATGACCCCGAGCTCGGCGAAGCGCGGCAGGTCGTCCGGGTGGACGAGCTGGAGGTGCGCGAGGTGATGGCGCGAGTCGCGGCGGCCGTTGGCGCGCTCGGCTGCCTCGAGCGCGTCGAGGGCGTCCCGGACGGCGCGGTCGCCGATCGTGTGCATGTGCACCTGGAAGCCGTGCGAATCGAGCAGGACGACCGCCTGCTCGAGCTCGTCGGCCGAGAGCATCGAGATCCCGTAGTTGTCCGTGTCGACATACGGCTCGAGCAGGGCGCCCGTGAAGTTCTCCAGCACGCCGTCGGCGAAGATCTTCGCCCCGCGAATGCGCAGGCGCCCGAGCGAGCCGGCGGCCCGCAGCTCCAGGAGCTCATCGATCTGCTCCCCGCCACGGTCGCGGTCCCAGAGCAGGTTTCCCTCGACGCGCATGGTCAGCTCGCCGCGCTCCGCGACGGCCCGGTAGGCGGCCAGCGCCAGGGGCCCGTCGATGCGCGCGTCCTGCCAGGCGGTGATCCCGAGAGCGTGGAACGCCGACTGGGCGCGAAGGATCCCCGCCTCCCACTCCGCCGGGGTCATCTCCGGGAACAGACGCCAGACGAGGTGCTGCGCCTCCTCGTGCAGGGTGCCCTGCGGCTCGCCTGCGGCGTCGCGTTCGACGCGGCCTCCGGACGGGTCTGCGGTCTCGGCGGTCACGCCCGCGAGCTCGAGGGCGCGGCTGTTGACCCAGGCGCCGTGGCCGTCGCGGTTCTGGAAGAACGCAGGCCGGTCGGGGAGGATCGCGTCGAGGTCGGCCCGGCTCGGCGTTCCCCCCGCGAAGGAGTCGATCGACCAGCCGGAGCCCTCGATCCACTCGAGCTCGGGGTGCTCGGCCGCGTAGCGGGCGATCGTCTCCAGGCAGGCCTCGCGGGTATGGGCGTCGTGGAGGACGCACTTCAGCAGCTCGGCGCCGCCCTCGGCGGGATGGCAGTGAGCGTCCTGGAAGGAGGGAAGCACGGTGCGCCCCTCGAGCTCGAGCAGGCGCGTTTGCGGGCCGACGAGTGCGCCGGCCTCGGCCGAGGGCCCGACCCAGGCGATCCGGCCGCCCTGGACGGCGAGGGCCTCCGCGACGGTCGGCCCTGCGTCAGCCGTGAACACCCTCCCCCCGGTGAGGACGAGATCCGCGACCTGCGTCATGCCTTGATGCACGCGACGGTGTGGGCCGGGCCGGCGCCCGCGGGGATGCGCAGCTCCGGATCGGTGGCCTTGCACTCCTCGCCGGCGATCGGGCAGCGCGGGTGGAAGCGGCAGCCGGGCGGCACGTCGACGGGGTTGGGCGTCTCACCCCTGAGGATCTCGGGCCGGGTGGTCTGCCTGGGATCGCGCTTCGGTACGACCGAGAGGAGCGCCTTCGTGTACGGGTGCTTCGGGTCGTCGACCACCTCGCGGGCGGGGCCCTCCTCGACGATCCGGCCGAGGTACATGACCGCGATGCGGTCGGCGAAGCGGGCGGCGGTCGAGAGGTCGTGCGTGATCATGAGGATGCCGAGCCCGCGCCGGCGGAGGTCGTCGAGGATCCCGAGAATCCCCGCGCGCACGGAGACGTCGAGCATCGAGACGGGCTCGTCGGCGACGAGGAGCTCCGGGTGGAGCACGAGGCTTGCCGCGATGGCGACCCGCTGGCGCTGGCCGCCGGAGAGCTCGTGCGGATACCGGTCGAGGAAGAGCTCGGGCGGGTCGAGCCCGGTCAGGCGCAGAGCCTCCTCCACCTCGCGCCGCCGCTCGTCCTTCGAGCCGAGGCGGTGGACGAGCAGCGGCTCCTCGACGGTCGCGCGCACCCGGAACCGGGGGTCGAGGGACTCGTACGGGTCCTGGTAGATGATCTGCATGCGCCGGCGGAGGCCGCGCAGCTGCTTGGCCGGGAGCGTCGTGATGTCCGTTCCCTGGAAGCGGATCGCACCGGCGTCGGAGTGGACGAGGCGGAGGATGCTCTGGGCGGTGGTCGTCTTGCCGCAGCCCGACTCGCCCACGAGGGCCAGCATCTCCCCGCGGCGGAGCGTGAAGGAGATGCCCTCGACGGCATGCACGTAGCGCTGCGGGGCGCGAGCGAAGACGCCGATGGCCCCGCGAGGCAGCGGGTAGCGGGTGACCAGGCCCTCGACCTCGAGGAGCGGGGCGTCTCCGTTGCCGGACCCGGCCGCGCTCACGCCGGGACCTGTTGGGGGACGTCGTTGAGATGGCACGCGGCCGCGTGCCGGTCCGCGACGGCCTTGAGCGCCGGCCGCGCCTTCTCGCAGCGGCCGAAGGCGCGGTCGCAGCGGGGGCGGAAGGGACAACCTGTGAGCGGCCGGTCGAGCCGGGGCGGTGTGCCTGGAATCGAAGCGACCTCCTCCTCGCCGTACAGATCAGGCGTGGCGGCGAAGAGCAGGCGAGTGTAGGGGTGGCGTGGCGTATGGAAGAGCGCCTCCGTCGGCCCCGACTCGACGAGCTCGCCCGCGTACATGACGGCGGCGCGCTCGCAGACCTGCGCCACGACTGGCAGGTCGTGGGTGACGAGCACGAGCGCGAGGCCGAAGTCGTCGGAGAGCGAGACGAGGAGCTCGAGGATCTGGGCCTGCACCATCACGTCGAGCGCGGTGGTCGGCTCGTCGGCCAGGAGCACCTTCGGCTTGCAAGCGAGGGCCATGGCGATCGCCGCGCGCTGGCGCATGCCGCCCGAGAACTCATGGGGATAGCGGTCGGCGCGCGCGGCAGGGATGCCGACGAGCTCGAGCAGCTCGCCGACCTGCCGCTTCGCCGCGGCGCCCTCGGCGACCTCGTGCAGCGCCATCGGCTCGGCGATCTGCTCGCCCACGCGCTTGACGGGGTTGAAGGCGTTCATGGCGCCCTGGAACACCATGGCCACGTCCCTCCAGCGGTGCGGGCTCACGGTGCGCTCGCCGCGCTCGAGGATGTTCTTGCCCTCGAGCCAGACCTCGCCGGCGACGGACGCGATCGGCGGCAGGAGGCCCATGAGCGCGAGGATCGTCGTCGTCTTCCCGCAGCCCGACTCGCCCACGAGCCCGAAGCGCTCGCCCGCATCGAGGCCGAAGCTGACGCCCTGGACCGCGTGCAGCTCCCCGCCCTGCTGCAGGTCGAACCAGACGTTGAGGTCGCGGACTTCGAGGAGGCTCACACCTGGTCGCTCCCCTGCAGCGGCCGGAGCCGGAAGCGGCGCACCGAAAGGTGTCCGACGCGCAAGCGCGGGTTGAGGGTGTCCTCGATCGCCTGTCCGATCATCGTGCAGCCGAGGATGACGAGCGCGACCGCGACGCCCGGCGGGACGATCGCCCACCAGGCATCGACCGTGATCGCGTTGTGCGAGAACGCGTTCTCGATCAGCTTGCCCCACGAGGTGAGGGTCGGGTCGCCGAGGCCGAGGAAGGCGATCGCCGTCTCCGCGAAGATCGCGATCGCCACGGTCAGCACCGTGTTGGCGACGATCAGCGGCGTCACCTGCGGGAGGATGTGGCGGAAGAGGATGCGCCCGTGCCCGGCGCCAACGGCGTTCGCCCGCTTGATGTAGACGCGCTCCCTGAGGCTGATCACCTGCGAGCGGATGAGGCGAGCCGTCGTCGTCCAGTAGATGACGCCGATGATGATGACGATGTTCGAGAGGCTGCGGCCCCAGATCGCCGCCGCCACGAGCATGAGCGGGATGTCGGGGATGACGAGGAAGTAGTCCGTCATCCGCATCAGCGCCGTGTCGGTCCGCCCGCCGAAGTAGCCGGAGAGGAGGCCGATCGTTCCCCCGATCAGCATCGCCACCAGGGCGGCGGCGAAGCCGACGACGAGCGAGACGCGCGCGCCCCACATCATCAGCGTGAGCATGTCCACGCCTGCGTCGTCGAGGCCGAGTGGGTGCTCGGGCGACGGCGGCCCGAATGGCTCGCCGACCTTCTCCGTGACGCCGTAGGGCGCGAGCCACGGTGCCGTCAGGGCGACCAGGACGAAGAAGACGACGATGATCAGGCCGATCGTCGCGCGCGGCTGGCTCTTGACGATGCGCCAGACCGTCTTCAGCGGCCGCCGTAGCTGCGGTGCGGGGATGTCGCCGGTGGCGACGTCGGGGCCGACGCTCATGAGCCGGCCTCCGGCTCATGAGGGTGGGGAGGGTGTGTGAGGGAACCGGGAGGTTCCCTCACAGTCTCAAAGAAGGGGGCTCGCGGGGGAAACATGGTTTCCCCCGCGGGAGCGAGCAGAAGGCGAGCGACGCTCACTAGCTGATCCTCGGGTCGAGGCGGAAGTAGAGGAGGTCGGCGATGTAGTTGGCGACGACGACGGAGAGCGTGAGGATGAGGAAGGCGCCCTGGAGCACCGGGTAGTCGCGGCTGAAGATGGCCTCGTAGGTGACGAGCCCGATGCCCGGGTAGGAGAAGACCGCCTCGACCAGGATCGCCCCGGCGACGACGTAGCCGAGCGTGAGCGCGATCAGCGTCACGATCGGGAGGAGTGCGTTGCGGAAGGCGTGGCGCCACACGATCGACCAGTTGGCGAGGCCCTTGGCGCGGGCGGTCAGGATGTAGTCCTCGCCGAGCGTCTCGAGCATGGACGAGCGCACGATGAGCGCGTACTCCCCGTACAGGACCAGGCCGAGGGTGAGGGACGGCAAGATCATGTGCTCGAGCCGGTCGACGACCACCTCCCAGGTCGACGGGTCGGTGAACTCGATGAACGGGTCGGAGATGCCCGAGCTCGGCAGCACCCCGGAGAAGAGGATCAGGAGCATCAGCCCCAGCCACTGGGTCGGCAGGGAGTAGAAGACGAGCGCGCTCAGGAGCCCGCCCCAGTCGGCGAACGTCCCCCGTCGCCAGGCGGCGATCACCCCGACGAGGATCCCGAAGACGATCGAGAACAGGTAGCCGAGCCCCACCATCGGGAGCGTGTTCAGGATCGGCTCGCGGAGCTCGTCCCACACCGGCTGGCGCGAGACGAACGAGAGCCCCAGGTCGCCGTGGGCGAGGTCCTGCAGGTAGATCCAGTACTGCTCGAGCTTGGACTTGTCGAGCCCGAGCTCCGCGTAGAGGGCGTCGCGGAACTCGGGCGTGCAGTTGCGGCAGCCGCGCAGGCTCGACGTCGCGTCGCCGGGCGCCGCCCGGAAGAGCACGAAGTTGAGCGTCAGCGCGACGAAGACCGTGATGATTGCGAACAGCGTGCGCTTGAGGACGTAGTCCGTGCCTCTCACGCTCGCTCAGTCTCCCGGTCGGCCCGCTGGCTCTCTTCCGCTAGCTCATCCCACCTGGTGCGGCGCGATCCACGGTTGCTTCGAGTAGGCGATCAGGTCAGGCAGGAAGCCGTCCCAGTTCTTCTGCCAGGCCGTGATGTAGTCCACGACCACGAGGTGAATGTAGGGGCGGTCGGCCTGCATCATGTCCTGCATCTCCCAGACGATCTCCTTGCGCGCTTCCTGGTCGACCGCCTCGCCCTGTTCCTTGTAGAGCGCGTCGTACTCGGGGTTGCAGTAGCCGGTGTCGCTCCAGCCGCCCCACTGGGCGCAGGTCACGACCGACAGGACGAAGTCCGGGTCGAGGTAGCCGACCCAGCTCCACATCGCCATGTCGAACTTTTCGTACTTGTTGTCGGGAGCGAGGATCGCCTCGAACGCTGTCGTGTCGTCGAGCGCGTTCGGCGTCACCTTGACGCCCAGCTCGTCGAGGCCCTTCTGGATGATCTCGAAGGTCCGCTGGACGCCCTGGACGCCGGTCGGCGTGATCACCTCGTACTCCATCTTGTGCCCTTCGGCGACGCGAATGCCGTCCGAGCCTCGCGTGTAGCCCAGCTCGTCGAGGATGCGGTTCCCCTCGGCCGGGTCGTACGGAAGCGGTTGGATCTCGGGGTTCATCCACACGCCGGTCTGCGGGGCGACAATGCTCGCCACCGGGGTCGCGTCTCCGCTCCAGACCACCTCGGCGATCTCTTCGCGGTTCATCGCGTATTCGAACGCCTCCCGCACCTGCGGGTCGAGCAGCTCGCGGTTCTCGGGCTTGTCCGGGTTCGAGTTGAAGATGAAGTTCTTCGTGTCGGTCGACTCGACCTTGCTGACGACGAGGTCGTCGTTCGCCTCGAGCGTCTCGACCGCGTTCGGCGGCACCTCCTCGACGAAGTCGAGCTCGCCGCCCTGGAAGGCGGTCAGGAGTGCGTCCTCGTTCTCGAAGTGCTGGTAGCCGATCGCGTCCGCGTTCGGCTCCGGCCCGTAGAAGCCGGGGTTCTTCTCGAAGATCGTCGTGCCCTTCCCGTCGAACTCGGTGATGATGTAGGGGCCGGCGCCGACGACCGGCAAGTCGTCCTGCGGGTTGAACTGCTTCAGCCCCTTGCCGTCGGCGCCGACGTGCTGCTCCCAGACGTGCTTCGGGAGGATGAAGAACTGCTGGAGCTGCGGGAGCACGTTGCCGACCGGTGTCGCGTACTCGATCACGAGCGTCTGCGGGTCCGGCGCGGTGAGGGACGTCACGTTGGTGAGGAAGGGCGCGAGGATCGCCGTCGGCCCGTCGGCGTACTTGAGCACGGTCTCACCGGTCCACACGGCGTCCTCGGCGGTGAGCGGCGTTCCGTCCGACCACTCGCCGGGCTTCAGGTGGAACGTCCACGTGAGGCCGTCCTCGGACGTCTCCCAGCTGTCGGCCCAGTCGCCCTCCCACTGGAAGTCGGTGCTGTACTGGACGAGCAGCGGGTACTCGACGACGAACGCCTGGTACGACTCGGAGTTGAAGGCGACGAAGGGGTTGATGGAGTCGATCTCCCCGGTTGTGCCGATCCGGAGGATGCCGCCCTTGACAACCTCGCCTCCGTCGTCGTTCTCGGTCGTCCCCGTCCCGGTCGCCGCGCCCTCGTCGTCGTCGCCGCCGCACGACGCGGCCGCCACGACGAGTGCCAGGAGCGCCAGGAACCACAGCACGCGCTTCGTCATCTCAGTCTCCCTCTCCCTCAGTTGTCAGGCCGGACCCCTCGAGTGTGAGCGTCCTCGCGTCTGCATCCAGCGTCGCAGTGACGCCGAGCGGGATGGTCGCGAGGTGCTTCCCGTGTCCCAAGGGGAGCTTGTATAGCACGGGGACCCCCAGCGGCTCCAGGTGGACCTCGAGTACGTCCTCCAGAGTGCGCGTTCTCGGCCAGCCGCGCGGGTGGTCGCCCCAGTCGCACTTCTCCATCTCTCCGACTACGACTCCGCGGACGCCGGCGAGTTTGCCGGCATGCGCCAGCTGGGTCAGGATCCCGTCCAGGTAGTAGGGCGGCAGGTAGTAGTCCTCGAAGAAGAGGATCGCCCCGTCGAGGTCGAGCTCCCACGGCGTTCCAAGGGTCTGCATGAGCAGCCAGAGGCACCCGCCGGCGAGCGGTGCGGTCACGCTCCCGCCCCGGAGGGTGCGCAGGAACGGGTCGTCGGGATTCGACGGGACCTCGCCGGCGCCGCCGCCCTTGAGGACGGCGAGGAGGCGCTCCCTGGAGAAGTCGGTCGTCTCCGTGGCGCCCACGCCGAGGAACCCGTTGCCGTAGAAGGTCGCCAGGCCCGCGCGCTGCCGCACTGCGACGTGGAGCGCGGTGATGTCCGAGAACCCGACGAACGGCTTCGGGTTGGCGGCGATCGTGTCGAAGTCGAGGTGCGGGATCACCTGCGCCGAGCCGTAGCCGCCTTGCAGGCACTGGACGACGTCCACCTCCGGGTCGGCAAAGAGCCCGGTCAGGTCGCCGCCGCGGTCCGCAGCGGAGCCGGCGACGAAGTCGTCCTGCGCCAGGACGTGCTCGGCGAGCTTCACCCGGTAGCCCTGCGACTCCCACCACTCGACGCTCCTGAGGACGTCCGAGCGGCTCTCGTACGGGCTCGCCGGCGCGGCGACGCCGATCGTGCCGCCGTCCGGGAGCGGCCTGGCGAAGACGGTCGCTGCCTGCATCAGAAGCGGTAGACCTGCGCCTCGGAGTCGCAGGGGTTGCCGCGGCCGTAGGTGATCTCGCCGGCGGTGACGTCCGCGACGCACCAGAAGACCGTCTTGACCGCTTTCGGCTCGTCGCCGTGACGGCAGATCGCGTTCTCGCCGTTGGCGTGGTCGGAGAGGAGCTCGCGCAGGCGCGCGACGGTGAAGTCGCCGCCGGTGGCGAGCTCACGGGCCCGGTCGAGCCGCGTGCACGAGCTCGTGTAGTCGCCGGCGCGCTCGAAGCCTCGCATGTCGTCCCGGTCGTAGTGGTTCGTGTGCGTGAGGAAGCCGTCGTCCGGCTCGTCGATGCCTGCGCTCGTCGCCGAGGCCTCCACATTCGCGGCCTCGCCGTCACGGTGCGCCAGCACCCAGTTGTAGGCGGAGGAGCGGGCTGGGTGCAGGGCGGCGTCGACGGCCTCGGGCAGCGTTCGCCGGGTGAGCACGTCCCGCATCTGGAGCAGGCGCGGGATGCCGACGCGCTCGTCGTTCGGCGAGACCTCGTTGCCGGTCACGGAGAGGCCGGCGTCGTTCCAGCCGACGCTGATCCACGGGCCGCTCCCGAGCGTGAAGACGACCGGCTCGCCCGGGACGCGCCACTCGACCGCGACGATGTCCTCCTCGTCCTCGGCGTAGAGGTCGTTCGTGTGCGCGACGAGGAGGTGGCCGTCGGCGGTGCGCGCGCCCGTGACGACGAGGTCGCTGCAGCCGGTGGGCGCCTCTGCGGGCGCGAGCTCCTCCACGGAGGCCGCGAACACGGCGAGCGGGTCGAGGCCGGAGCCCGCGGCGGCTCCGTCCAGCTCCTCCACGATCCAGGGGGCGTGCTCGACGGTCACCGCGCGGTAGCGCTCGATCACGACGCGATCGAACGGTGCCTCGGCCATACGCCGCATCTCGGCGGCGGTCGCGACGCCGATCTGCAGCCCGACCTCCCGATGGCTCCCGGCCGCCCGGATCAGCGGGATCGGCGGCGGCGTCACACGGCCTCCCGCGGCTCGCGCCGCTCGGGCAGGGGCCAGGACAGGAGCTCGCGGACGAAGCCGACGCACTCCTCGACGGCGGCCTCGAGCAGGGCAACGCCCTTCTCGGCGGTCGCCCTCGTCGCGTCTCCCTGGACGCCGGTCGCCGAGAACGACGACCACCACGGCATCACCTTCAGCGGCCCGTCGGCCCAGTCCATGAAGGCGTACTCGCCGTCGGGGTACCCGCGCTCGTCCACCGCCTTGGCCATATCCACCGCGTCGGGGTCGATGGCGAGGTAGATGGAGGTCTCGAGCTCGCAGGCGTGCCCCATCCCGCCGCGTTCCGACTCGCGGAGCTCGCCGACGCGGGCGAGGGAGGCCTTCCCGGAGAGGTAGAACGCCGCCGCCGAGAGGACGCCGGGATGCTCGACGCCGACGAGTCGCGCGGCCGCCTCGACGAAATTCTGGTTCGAGCCGTGCCCGTTGAGGAACAGCAGCCGCCGGAAGCCGTGGCGCGCGAGCGAGGTGCCCACGTCCGTGCAGTAGCGCGTGAACGTGTCCCAGGCGATCGTGATCGGCCCGGGGAAGTCCATGTGGTGCGGCGAGTAGCCGTGCGGGATCGGCGGCAGGAGGACGATCTCGTCGGGTGCCGCCTCGGCGGTCAGCCGGCAGACCTCGGCCGTGATGCGGAGGTCGGTGTCGATCGGCAGGTGCGGCCCGTGGTCCTCGAGCGTCGCCACCGGGATGAGGCAGACGCGCTCCTCCGACGCCGCCCGGCGTACCTCCGGCCAGGTCAGGCGCTCGTAGAGGAGCGGGCTAGCCCACATCGGGGCGATCGTATCCAGCGGCGCGACGCTTAGACGAGCGCTGCGTCCACGGTGATCTCGGGCACGCCCGCCAGCGCCCCCGAGACGGGGCAGCCGTCCCTGGCGCCCTCGGCGGCCGCGCGGAAGCCGTCTTCGTCGATCCCCGGGACGTTGCCGCGGACGGTCAGCGCGATCTTCGTGATGCCTTCGCCCGGCTGGAAGGTGACGGTGGCGCCCGTCTTCAGCTCCTCGGGCGGGGTGCCGGCGCCGGCCAGCTCGTGCGAGAGCGCCATCGAGAAGCAGGCGGCATGCGCGGCGGCGATCAGCTCCTCGGGGGACGTGCGTCCGGCGGGCTCCTCTGTCCGGGAGGCCCAGGTCACGTCGAGCGGTCCGAAGGCGCCGCTGCCGACGCTGTCGATCCTGCCGCCTCCGTCCATGAGGCTGCCGTGCCAGGTCACCTGTGCGCTGCGATCGGTAGCCATTCGTCCCTCCCTCTTCGTTGAGGAGGCGACTGTACCGCGGGTCGTCCGCCCGCTGCTGCTACCGTTAGGCGACCAGGTCGGCGATGGGCCGGCCGTGAGATGAGCTTCCTGTTCCTCCTTCGGGCGTTCGGGCAAGGCGAGTCTCGAACCGAACGAACAGGAGTAGAACGGTGTCTCAGAAGTCTTTCCATGGGCTTGGCGTGTCGCAGGCTGTCGTCGACGCGCTCGCTGCCCGCTCCATCAAGGAGCCCTTCTCGATCCAGGAGCTCGTCCTGCCGGACGCGCTCGCCGGGCTCGACGTCCTGGCGAAGTCGCCGACCGGCTCGGGCAAGACCCTGGCCTTCGCACTGCCGATCGTCGAGCGCGTCGAGCAGCGCGACGGGAAGCCGAGTGTGCTCGTGCTCGTCCCAACGCGCGAGCTCGCGCAGCAGGTAACCGACGAGCTTGTTCTGGTCGGGAAGCCGAAGGGTCTCCGCATCGCCTCCGTCTACGGCGGCGTCCCCCTCAAGAGCCAGGCCGCGAAGGCGCGCGAGGCGCACGTCGTCGTCGCCACGCCCGGTCGGCTCGAGGATCTCGCGCAGCGCCGGATGCTGGCACTCGACCGGATCCGCATCCTCGTGCTCGACGAGGCCGACCGCATGCTGGACATGGGTTTCAAGCCGCAGGTGGACAAGCTCGTCCGCCGCGTGCCGCGGATCCGCCAGACGATGTTCTTCTCCGCGACGCTCGACGGCGAGGTCGGCGAGCTCGCGCAGGCCTACACGTCGAGCCCGTCGCGCTTCTCGGCCGAGCTCCCCGCCGACCGTGCTGTCGGCGAGATCGAGCACCGCTTCGTCTCCGTCGACCAGTCGACGAAGGTGGAGACGCTCGTCTCGCACCTCGAGTCTTCGACGGGCCTCACGCTCGTCTTCGTCCGCACGAAGCGCGGCGCCGACCGGCTCGTCTCGCGCCTGCGCCGCCACGGCGTCAAGGCCGAGGCGCTCCACGGCGACATGTCGCAGTCCTCGCGGCGGCGCGCCCTCGACCGCTTCGACCGGGGCGCGGTCTCCGTGCTCGTTGCGACCGACGTCGCCGCTCGCGGGCTCGACATCGACGACGTCGAGCACGTCATCAACTACGACCCGCCGGAGGAGGACAAGGGCTACCTCCATCGCACCGGCCGCACCGGCCGCGCGGGCAGGAGCGGGATCGCCGTGACGTTCGTCCTCCCGGAGCAGCAGGCGGAGACGAGCCGCGTCGCCGGCCGCCTCGGCCACCGCGAGCAGTTCGAGAGCTCGGGGATGACGTCCGCGCGGCCGAAGCTCGTGTACACGAGCCGCCGCGGGCGCCGCTCCAAGTGGTAGGCGGCTAGCCCGCGTCCGCGGCACGTTCCAGGTGCTGACCCCGCTCGGTTTGCGGACGAGGCTCGGGATCGTCGCGCGCACCACCGTGAGGAGCGAGAGCGCCCAGTAGGCCAGCGGGTACCAGGCGGCCCAGGGCAGAGGCGCTCTGCCGCTTATGCCGGGATCGCTCCCGGCGTCCCACCCAGATCCCGAACAGGATCTGGAGGACGCCCGCGATCAGCACGATGCAGGTGAAGAGCGCGAGCGCCGAGGCGAACTCGGGCGGGTCCTCCCCGAGCAGGCCGGCGATTGCCCAGAAGACGGTCAGGAAGAGGACCACGTGCGCCCAGGGCAGCGAGAGGGCGCACTGGGCGAGGATCGGCAGCATCCGCCATTGGCCCGGCCGGAGCACGGTTGGGCCGTGGCGGCGAAACACCTGCGCGACCCCGCGTACCCAATCCGTTCACCGCCTGCGGTGGGGAAGAAGCCGCCGCGGGACTCGTTGGACCGGAGTTCGGCAGGCAAGCTTCCGGCATGGCACGAGCACGTCGCTGGCAGGGCTTCTCGCCGGGTGAGGCGCCGGAGCGCCCCGCCGACCCCGCGGTGCGGAAGGCGAACTTCCGGCGGATCGTCGTCCTCTTTCGCCCCTACCGGCGGACGTTGCTGGCCGTCAACGCGCTGATCCTCGTCTCGGCCACGCTCGGCGTCATCCCCTCCTTCCTGCTGCGCGAGGTGCTCGACGTCGCCATCCCGGACGAGAACGTCGGCCTCCTGACGGCGCTCGTGGCGGGAATGATCGCCATCCCGGTCGCCACCGGCGTGCTCGGCGTCTGGCAGACGCTGCTCTCGAACCGCGTCGGCCAGGCGGTGATGCACGACCTGCGCACGGCCGTCTACCGCCACCTCCAGCGGCTCTCGCTCGCCTTCTTCACCCGCACCCGTACCGGCGAGGTGCAGAGCCGCATCGCCAACGACATCGGCGGGATCGAGAACGTCGTCACCTCGACGGCCACCTCCGTCGTCTCCAACGTCACCACCGTCCTGGCCACGGTCGTCGCGATGCTGCTCCTCGATTGGCGCCTCGCCGTCTTCGCGCTCGCGCTCCTCCCGCTCTTCGTCTGGCTGACGAAGCGCGTCGGCGACCGGCGGCGCCTGGTGACGGCGGAGCTCCAGGCCTCACTTGCAGACGTCTCCTCGATCGTGCAGGAGTCGCTCTCGGTCTCGGGGATCCTGCTCGGCAAGACGATGGGCCGCTCGGCCGACCTGGCCGACCGCTTCGGCGCCGAGTCGTCGCGGCTGGCCGACCTCGAGGTGCGGAGCCGGATGACGGGCCGCTGGATGATGGCCGCGATCCAGACGACGTTCGCGGTGATGCCCGCGCTCGTCTACTGGTTCGCCGGCTGGACGATCGCAAACGGCAGCGAGACGATCACGATCGGGACGCTCGTCGCCTTCACCACGCTCCAGTCGCGGCTCTTCTTCCCGATCGGCTCGCTGCTCGGCGTCCAGGTCGAGGTGCAGAGCTCGCTCGCTCTCTTCGACCGGATCTTCGAGTACCTCGACCAGCCCGTGGACATCGAAGAGGGGACGGCCTCGCTTGCGCGTCCGCGTGGCGACGTCGCCTTCGAGCGCGTCCGCTTCCGCTACGGCGGCGAGACCTGGACGCTCGACGACGTCAGCTTCACGGTTCCGGCCGGGACGACCACGGCCCTCGTCGGCGAGACCGGCTCCGGCAAGACGACGTGCGCCTACCTGGTGGCGCGGCTCTACGACGCGACCGAGGGCAGGGTGACGATCGACGGCGAGGACGTCCGCGACCTCACGTTCGAGTCGCTCGCCGGCGCCGTCGGCGTCGTCTCGCAGGAGACCTACCTCTTCCATGCCAGCGTCCGCGAGAACCTGCGCTTTGCGCGGCCCGACGCCACCGACGCCGAGATCGAGGAGGCCGCGCGAGCCGCGCAGGTCCACGAGCTGATCGCCTCGCTGTCCGAAGGCTACGACACGGTCGTCGGCGAGCGCGGCTACCGCTTCTCGGGCGGCGAGAAGCAGCGGATCGCGATCGCGCGCACTGTCCTCCGCAACCCGCCGATCCTCGTCCTCGACGAGGCGACCTCGGCGCTCGACACGCAAACGGAGCGCGCCGTCCAGGAGGCCCTCGAGCGCCTGGCCGAGGGTCGCACGACGATCGCCATCGCGCACCGCCTCTCGACAGTCCGCGACGCCGACCAGATCGTCGTCCTCGACCAGGGCCGCGTCGTCGAGGTCGGGACCCACGACGACCTCCTGCGACAGGGCGGGCGCTACGCATCGCTCGTCTTCCGCGACGCGGCCGCTCCCGCCCTTGCCGAGCCCTAGCTCGCCCTAGCTGGAATAGGGTTGGAGCGAGCGCGCGATTGCGATCGCGGTCTCCTCGTCGGAAGCTTGGATCGTCACGACCAGGCCGTTCGACCTGAGGAGTGCCGCGACACGCTGGAGGCGTTTCTTACGGAGTCCTACTCGAGCCCTCCGAACGTTGCTGGCCTGTTCCGGTCATCTCGTTTGGGTGGTTCTGTGTCTAAAGCTTCGTGAATAATCTGTCGATGAGGGGCGAATGAGCGTCTATCGTCCGGACGGCCCCCGGTCGCCGTCCGCATCGCCGCGTTGGATCGACCGCTGGCTGGCCGCCTGCAGCGAGCTGGCCGAGCTCGAGCGATCGAATCCGATGACGGACGCCGTCATCGACGAGATCGACGGCCGGATGATCCGCATCGGCGACCAGTGGCTGGCCGACTTCGCCTCCTGCAACTACCTGGGCTTCGACCTCGAGCGCGAGATCATCGCGGCGGTCCCCGAGTACCTCGAGAAGTGGGGAACGCATCCGAGCTGGTCGCGCATGCTCGGCAGCCCGGTCCTCTACCCGCAGATCGAGGAGCGCCTGATCGAGCTGCTCGGCTGCGAGGACGCGCTCGTCATCCCGACGATCACGCTGATCCACCTGTCGGTGATCCCGGTGCTCGCGGGCGACGGAACGATCTTCGTCGACAACCGCGCGCACAAGACGATCTACGACGGCTGCCAGTTCGCCTCCGCCCGCGGCGCGACGGTGAAGCGATTCCGCTTCGAGGACCCCGACGACCTCGAGCAGCTCCTGCGCGCAGGACCGCTCGAGCACGCGGCTGATCTGCATGGACGGCGTCAACAGCATGACCGGGAACGCGCCGGACCTGAGCGACGTTCGCCCGGCTCGCGCGCGCGCTACGACGCGATCCTCTACGTCGACGACGCGCACGGCTTCGGCGTCATCGGCGAGCGCGCGCCCGACGAGCCGAGCCCGTACGGCATCCGCGGGAACAGCATCGTCCGCTACTGCGACGAGTCGTACGACGGCATCGTGCTCGTCGCCGGCTTCTCCAAGTCGTACTCGTCGCTCGCGGCGTTCGTCGCCTGCCCGACCGAGCTGAAGGAGCTGCTGAAGACGGCCGCGCCGCCCTACCTCTACTCGGGCCCCTCGCCGATCGCCTCGCTCGCCACCGTGCTCGCCGGCTTCGACGTCAACGAGGAGCGCGGCGACGCGATCCGCGCCGACCTCTGGCGCAAGACCGACCAGGTGCTCGAGCTGCCTCGACCGCCTCGGCGTCCACACGCCGAACCGCTCGGGCTTCCCGATCATCGAGGTCCCGCTCGCGCGCCACGAGGACATCGACGCGGCCGGGCGCTTCCTCTTCGACAACGGCATCTACGTGACGCTCGCCGCCTACCCGCTCGTGCCGAAGAGCGAGGTCGGGCTTCCGGATCCAGGTCACGGCCGCGAACTCGCAGGCCGAGATCGAGCAGCTCGTCGACGTCCTCGGCAAGCTCGCGAACGCGTTCGACCTCCGGCCGGCGAGGCCGCAGGAATACGCGGCGTGAGCGCGCTCGCCCGCTTCGACTGGCGCGGACGTGCCTGGATCATCTACCTCGCCGTCGGCGGCCTCCTCACCGCGGCGTACCTCTGGTTCCCGCCGCTCAAGGGCGAACGGCCCCCTCATCAACCTGCTCGGCCTCTCCGTCGTCGGTCGCGATCGCGGTCGGGATCTACCTCCACCGCCCCAAGGCGCGCGCGGCCTGGGTGCTCTTCATCGTCGGCAGCTTCCTCTTCTTCGCCGGCGACCTCTACACGTACAGCTACCCCAAGCTCATGGGCGTCGAGGTCGAGTTCCCGTCGCATCGGGGACGCGATCTACCTGACGGTCTACCCGGCGCTCGTGGCGGGCCTGCTCGTGCTCGTCCGACGGCGAAACCCGCAGGGCGACCGCGCCGGCGTGATCGACTCGCTGATCATCTCGGTCGGCATCGCGCTGCTCTCGTGGGTCTTCCTCGTCGCGCCGAACATCCACCTCTCCGGCCTGACGACGCTCGAGAAGGCGGTCTCGGCCGCCTACCCGCTCGGCGACATCCTGCTCCTCGCCGCCGCAGTCCGCCTCGCGGTCGACAACGGGCAAGCGCGCACCGGCCTTCTACCTCCTGGTCGGGAGCATCGTCTCGCTGCTCGCCGTCGACTCCGCCTACACGTACGCGTTGCTGACGGACGCGTACAACCACCAGCTGAGCTACGACGTCGGCTGGATCGCCTTCTACCTCCTCTGGGGCGCGGCCGCGCTCCATCCCTCGATGCGCACGCTCGAGGAGCCGGCGCTCGACTCGCGCACGCGGCTGACGCCGCTCCGCCTCGGCGCTGCTCGCCGGCGCGTGCCTGATCGCGCCCGGCGTCCGCTTCTACCAGGCGCTCGGCGACCCCGACGTCCTCGTGCTGATCGTGGCCTCGGCGCGTCCTCTTCCTCCTCGTCGTCGCCCGCATGGCGGGCCTCGTGCGCCAGGAGGAGCGCGCCGCCGCGCGCGAGCTCGCGCTGCGACGGCGCGGGCGTCGAGCTCGTCGCCGCGGCCGGCCGCGAGCAGGTCAACGAGGCTGCCATCTCGGCCGTCCTGGCCCTCGCCGAGACGCCGGCGCAGCGTCCGTCTCGTCCTCGCTCGGCGGCGACGGCGCCGTCGTCGCCGCCTCGTCCGGAGACGACGGCGAGTGGCCGGTGTCGAAGACCGCCTACGCCTGGCTGCGCGACTCCGCCGAGGACCGCAGCAGGTCTCCCTCACGAGCGCTGCCCGAGGAGGTGCGCAAGCGAGCTTCGCCTCGACGAGCGGCCACGGCCGTCCTGCTCCTGCCGCTCTCGGTCCGCGACGTGACGCGCGGGTTGCTCGTCCTCTGCTCGCCGGCGCGCATCCCGCGGGAGCTCGTCGACTCGCTCGAGTCGCTCGCCTCGCAGGTGTCGCTCGCCGTCGAGGGGGCGTCGCTGGCCGAGGACCTCCACCGCCGCCAGAGCGAGGCGCGGTTCCGGTCGCTCGTCGCCCACTCGAGCGACCTCATCACCGTCCTCGACGCCCACGGCACCGTCACGTACCAGAGCCCGTCGGTCGAGCGCGTGCTCGGGTACCGGGTCGACGAGATCGAGGGACAGCGACTTCGCGCGGCTGCTGGCCGAGTCCGACCGGCCGCGGCTGGCGCAGATCGTCGCCGGCGTCGGCGAGGCCTACGTGGGCGGCGGCTCCGAGACCCACGTGATCGAGTGCTCGCTCCGGCACCGCGACGGCACCTGGCTCCAGTTCGAGGTCCAGCACACCGACCTGCTGCAGGACGAGCACGTCCGCGGCATCGTCCTGAACAGCCGCGACGTCAGCGAGCGCAAGGCGTTCGAGGACCAGCTCGCGCACCAGGCCTTCCACGACCCGGTCACGAGCCTCGCCAACCGGGCGCTGTTCGCCGACCGCGTCCAGCACTCGATCATGCGCTCGCATCCGCGGCGGCCCGGCGATCGGCGTCATGTTCATCGACCTGGACGACTTCAAGACCGTGAACGACAGCCTCGGCCACGCGGCCGGCGACACGGTTCTGCAGGAGGTGGCGCGCCGCCTGCAGGGCGCCGTGCGCCCGGCCGACACGGTCGCCCGCTTCGGCGGCGACGAGTTCGCCGTCCTGCTCGACGGCATCAAGGACTCGGAGGAGGCCGCCGACGTCGCCGGCCGGATCCTGCGCGCGCTCGAGCTCCAGTACGACGTCGACGGCAAGCAGGTCTACCCGCGCGCGAGCGTCGGCATCTGCCTGGCCGGGCGACGAGCTCGGCTCGTCCGACGCCGAGGAGCTCCTGCGCAACGCCGACGTCGCGATGTACATGGCCAAGCGCGACAGCAAGGGCAGCTATCGCGTCTTCGAGCCGGCGATGCACGAGCGCGTGGTCGAGCGGCTCGAGCTCCAGGCCGAGCTGCAGCGCGCGCTCGAGCTCGAACCAGCTCGAGATCCACTACCAGCCGGTCGTTCGCCTCGACGAGCGCGACGACTACGGCGTCGAGGCGCTGCTCCGCTGGATGCACCCGACGCGCGGGACGATCCCGCCGCTCAAGTTCATCCCGCTCGCCGAGGAGACCGGCCTGATCGTCCCGATCGGCCGCTGGGTCCTCCAGGAGGCTTGCCGCCAGGGCGTCCTCCTGCACGAGCGGTTCCCGCGAACGCCGCCGTTGACGATGAGCGTCAACCTCTCGGTCAAGCAGCTCCAGTCGGAGTCGATCGTCGACGACGTGCGCGACGCGCTCGAGACGAGCGGGCTGCCGCCGTCGGCCCTCGTCCTCGAGATCACCGAGACCGTGATGATGGCCGACACGGACCTCGCGGTCCAGCGGCTGCACGAGCTGAAGTCGCTCGGCGTCCTCCTCGCGATGGACGACTTCGGGACCGGCTACTCGTCGCTCTCCTACCTGAGCCGCTTCCCGGTCGACATCCTCAAGATGGATCGCTCGTTCCTCTCGTCCGAGCACGACGAGTCGGGCCTGGCCGCGGCGATCATCGCGCTCGGGAACAGCCTCAGTCTCGACGTCGTCGCCGAGGGGATCGAGCTGCCCGAGCAGATCGCGTCGCTTCGCGAGCTCGGGTGCGAGCTCGGCCAGGGCTTCCTGTTCGCGAAGCCGATGAACCACGAGGCGCTGGTCGAGTACCTCGACGGCGACGACGAGCGACCGGCGAGCCGCGCTCGCATGCAGCATAGTCACGAGGCGCTCGACCGCCCGGGCGGCTTCTCCCGGGTCAACCTGCTCGCCCCGCTCCGTCACCGGGACTTCCGGCTGCTCTGGGCGGGGATGACGGTCTCGCTCGTCGGCGACGGCATCTTCCTGATCGCGATGGCCTGGCAGGCCTACGAGCTCTGGAACGCGCCGGCGGCGCTCTCGCTCCTCGGGATCGGGATGACGATCCCGACGATCGCCTTCCTGCTGCCGGCCGGCGTCCTGAGCGACCGGCTCGACCGGCGCAAGCTCATGCTCTGCGCGGACATCGGCCGCGCGGTCGTCATCGCCGCGCTCGCGGTCCTGTCGCTGACCGGCCTCCTCACCTTCTGGGAGCTCACTGGTCGTCGTCGCGCTCTACGGCGTCGGCACCGCCTTCTTCACGCCTGCGTTCGAGGCGATCGTCCCGGACATCGTCCCGGCGCGCCGACCTCGCCGGCGGCCAACTCGCTCGACCAGTTCGTCCGGCCGATCGCGCTTCGCCTGGCGGGTCCGGCGCTGGGCGGCGTGCTCGTGGCCGGCCTCGGCACGGGCACCGCGTTCGCCGTCGACGCCGCGTCGTTCGTCGCGTCCACGGTCGCGATGTTCTTGATGCGCCCTCCGGCCCATCCGCGCTCGGAGCACGTCGAATCGTCCGTGAGCGCCGTGAAGGAGGGCCTCCGGTTCGTCCGCGGCCGCGTCTGGCTCTGGGGCACGCTGCTCTCGGCGACGATCGCCTACCTCGCCTTCATGGGCCCGGCCGAGGTCCTGCTGCCGTACGTCGTCAAGAACGAGCTGCACGCCTCGGCCGGCGACCTCGGCCTCGTCTTCGCGGCCGGCGGCATCGGGGCGATCGGCGCCGCGCTGATCATGGGGCAGCGCGGTCACCCGCGCCGCGACGTCACGTTCATGTACGCGACGTGGACGCTCGCCACGCTCGCAGTCGCGGGCTACGGGCTCGCGACCGCGTCGTGGCAGCTGATGGTCGCGTGCCTCCTCTTCAACGCGCTCGAGACGGCGGGGACGATCGTCTGGGCGACGATCAAGCAGCGCCACGTCCCGGCCTCGATGCTCGGACGGGTCTCGAGCCTCGACTGGCTGATCTCGATCGGCCTCCTGCCGCTCTCCTTCGCGCTGACGGCTCCGGTCGTCGGCCCTGGTCGGCGTGCGCGCGACGTTGATCGGAGCCGCGGTCATCGGCGGCGTCTTCACGCTGGGCGCGCTCTTCCTCCCGGGCATGCGCGACATCGAGGGGATCGCCGCCGAGATCGACGGGGCAGGCGAGCACGGCCCGCCGCTCGGCGAGCCCGATCTCCTCCGACCGCCCGTCTTCGTCGACGTCCAGCGGTAGCCGCGCCGGCGCTCAGCGAGCTGCTGGCGCGGTGTACGGCCGGAGGGAGCGCGCGACCGCGATCGCGGTCTCGTCGTCGGGAGCGTGGATCGTGACGACGAGCCCGTTCGAGCGGAGGAGGGCCATCGTGCCGGAGAAGAGCATGGTTCCCTCGGGCGGCTCGTAGCCGCGGACGCCGGCGATCATCGTCAAGGCGTCTGCGGGTGTCGCCGCCTGCGAGATCTCCGCGTGCGGGCCTTCCTCGGGCGACCCGTAGAACAGGCTGAGACCGGTGACCTCACCTTCGGCCGCCGGCAGCCGCAGCTCTCGGACGGAGCCGAGCGAAGCCGGGAGGGGGCGAGGCCGTTCAGGCTCGGTCCGGCCCAGACCGGGGGACGACCGAGGAGTGACGCCGCGTCGGTGAGCTCGACTTCGGCGCCGTAGCTGCCGAGCTCACTGGGCAGCGTCTGGGGCGTCGTGACCTCGAGCTGCGCCGAGCCGGCGGGCATGGTGTGGTAGGCGACGATCCGGGTGAGCCCGGTCGTGCCGTTCTGCGTGACGCGGATGAACACCGGCTCGAACGTCTCGCGCGACACCGCCACGTCGTGGTTGTTCGGCCCGATCTTGATCCAGTAGACCGGCGTTCCCTCGACGACATCTTCGCCCAGGACCTCGGCCTGGCCCGACTCGAGCGCCTCGCGGTAGCCGGTGCCGAGACTCGTGTAGAGGGAGCTCCGCATGCTCGGAGACCTCGTCACCGCTCAGAGAGACGTCGAACTGGACGACGCCGTCGAAGCGCTCGGTCTCGCGCAGGCCGGCCTCCGGGTCGAACCAAACCTCGTGCTCCGCTCGGAGCTCGGTCCGCTCGCCGGTCTCGAGGTCGACGAGCGTGTGGGGCAGGTCGCTCTCGTAGACCAGGTGGAGCACCGGCCCCCCGCCGGTCGCCGCGAGCGCCCGGTCGATCACGCTCGGTCCAGCGCCGGACGGCCAGAGCGCGACGACTCCGATGACCGCGGCGACGAGCGCGACAGCGGCCGCCAGGCGTAGCGGCCGGCGGCGCGGGCGCCGCTCGAGGCCGGCGTCGCGCAGGACGCGCTCCCAGTCGCCGACGCCGTCGTACGGCGGAACGATCCGATCGAGTGCCTGAGCGATGTCGGTCATGCGTTGACCTCCTCGAGTTTCGTCTGCAGGTTCGCGCGTGCGGCGTGCAGGGTCGCGGACACGGTTCCGCGCGCGATCCCCAGGGCCTCGGCGATTCCCGCGTAGTCCAGGTCGGCGTAGTAGCGGAGGAAGAGCGCAAGCCGCTGGCGCTCCGGGAGGGCGGCGAGCGCCGCCGCAACGGCGCCGGGCTCGGAATGCCCGTTCGCAGTCACCGTCTCCTCGACCAGCTCGTCCGGCGTGGGCACGTAGCGGCCCTCGATCGTGGAGCGCTTCTTCGCCTCGTTCAGGACGATCCGGCAGACCCAGCCCGGTGCCGACTCGCGGTCATGAAGCCGGCTCCGGTAGCGCACCGCCCGGACGAAGCCGTCGTGGACGGCGTCGAGAGCGGTCTGCTCGTCTCCCGTGATCGCGGTCGCCAGCCGGACGAACGACCGCAGACGCTCCCGGTAGACGGCTTCGATCGCCGCGAGCTCCGCATCTGTCCGGGAACGCCGCCACACACTCAAACGATCTCCTTCGGGCGCCGACGTGTTTATCCGGTTCCAACTCTGACGGGTTTCCCGGGCGAGCGATACGGTCGGTGGGCTTGCCGGCCAGGCTGCCGATTGCCCTACACTTTTCCCCGAGATTCCGTCAGGGATGCACGTGCTGAATCGAGGGGCTGGCCGTACAGCTCCTGGCGGCGGCGCGTCGGTCCGCAATCCGAACTCGAGAGGAGCAGCGCCATGGGTGAGGTGAAGGGCTTCGCGAACGTCGTTTTCCCGGCGCGCGACCTCGATGCGGGAGTGGCGGCCTGGACCGCGATGCTGGGCCAGGACCCAGCCTTCGTGGGCGACGACTTCGCCGTCTTCAGCGGTGACGGCGTCGAGGTAGGACTGACGGCACTTCCCTGGGTCGACCACCCGCTCGTGTTCTGGAAGGTCGACGACATCGAGGATTCCCATCGCACGCTCGTCGCCCGCGGGGCGACGCCGCTGGGTGAGACCGCCGCGGGCTCACTTGCCGAGCTCGGCACCGCCGAGGTAGCGAACGGCGACCCGGCCACCGGCATCGTCGACGTTCCGGGCGGCCGGCTCGCGGTCCTCCAGGCCCCGGACGGCAACCTGATCGGCCTCACGCAGCACGTCCGGTAGCCGACCTCCGCTCAACGCCGAGGTCCGGCGGACGACGGCTCGGGGGGACCGGCCGGCCGGCGCGGCGCTCTTCGACTAGCCTCGACCCGCTTAACACCCCTTAACCTGGCGCAACAGGGACTTCATGGGCCCGGGGTTATAAGAAGGTCATGGATGCAGGCTCCGGCTGGACCCGTATGGGCTCCCTCGTGTTCGCCGCGCTTCTGGGCGGTGGGGCGGCCGTCGGGATCGGCGCCGCGCTCGGCACGGGCGGCGACACCGAGACGGTCGTGACGACCGTCGCGGCGGCCGAGACGACGGCCGAGACGCCGCCGTCGACCCTCCAGGCGAGCGAGACCGGAGCCAAGCCCGTCCAGCAGATCTACGAGGAGACCGGCCCCGGCGTCGTCCAGGTGACGACCAGCGGCGTGGACTCGACCAACCCGTACTTCGGGCCGCAAGCCACCTCCTCGCTCGGCTCCGGCTTCGTCGTCGACCGCGACGGCTACATCGTCACGAACTACCACGTGATCGAAGACGCGCAGGAGATCGAGGTCAATTTCTCGGGCGACGACCGCGTCCCGGCGAAGATCGTGGGTAGCGACCCTTCCACGGATCTCGCCGTCCTCAAGATCGACGCGCAGTCACGAGCGCTGACTCCCCTCCCCCTCGGCAACTCGGACGACGTGCACGTCGGGGACGCGGTCGTCGCTATCGGGAACCCCTTCGGCCTGGAGCGCAGCGTCACGGCAGGCATCGTCAGCGCGCTGCAGCGGGACCTCACCGCGCCGAACGGCTACACGATCGACAAGGTCATCCAGACGGACGCGCCCATCAACCAGGGCAACTCCGGCGGCCCGCTGCTGAACGCGCGCGGCCAGGTGATCGGGGTCAACTCCCAGATCTCCAGTGAGACCGGCGGCAACGTCGGCATCGGGTTCGCCGTCCCGGTGAACACCGTCAAGGAGGTCGTCTCGCAGATCAAGGAGAGCGGCAAGGTCGAACACGCTTACCTCGGCGTCCAGATGCAGGAGATCACGCCTGAGCTCGCCGAGACCGTGAACGTCCCGGTCGACGAGGGCGTCATGGTCGTCGGCGTCGTCGAGGGCAGTCCCGCCGACGAGGCGGGCCTGCAGGGCGGCGAGCAGCAGGTCATCGTCGGGGGCCGGAGCTATGTTCTTGGTGGCGACATCGTGACCGGCGCCGACGGCCAGCCCGTAACGTCCCCGGACGATCTCCGCAGCATGATCATGGAGAAATCCCCCGGCGATTCGATCACGCTCGACATCCAAAGAGGCCAGTCCACACGAACTGTGAGTGTCACCCTCGGGCAGCAACCCGCTCAACCGAGCGGCTAGCAGGCCCGCGGCCCCTCCCCCCAGGGGCCTGACCGGTCGGAGGCCCGCGTTGCCTGCCCGGGCCTCCGACCACCCTCCCCCCTCCGGCATCTAGACTCGCGCCCGTGCCGGCTCACCGCTTCGGCGAGTCTCAGCCGTTCTCGGTGGGGATCGAGGAGGAGCTCTTCGTCCTCGATGCGCGAGACGCTGGAGCCGGCCTCCGTCCCGGACGGCGTGCTCGACGGCGTGCGGCTGAAGGCCGAGCTCTTCACGACCATGCTCGAGCTGACCACCGGTGTCTGCGCCGATGTCGCTGAGGCCGTGGAGGAGCTCGCAGCGTTGCGGGTCGAGGCCCGGCGGCGCCTGCACGCGCACGGGCTCGAGCTGGCCGCCGTCGGGACCTGGCCGACGGCCGTGCTCGGGGAGCAGCCGGTCACGCCGCTCGAGCCGCTGCGGCGCTTTGCCGAGTACGCCGGCCCGTCGGCGCTCCGGCAGCACTGCTCGGGGCTGCACGTCCACGTCGGCGTCTCGAGCCCCGAGGAGTGCATGGGGCGGCTCGAGGCCGTGCTCCCGTTGCTTCCGGCCGTCCTCGCGCTCTCGGCCAACTCGCCGTACGCGGACGGCGCCGAGACGGGCCTGGCCTCGACCCGCGCCGAGCTGCTCCAGCTGCTGCCGCGGGCGGGCGCGCCGCCGCCCTTCCGCGACTACGCTGAGTTCCTCGCCTTCGCCCAGCTCCTGGTCGAGCTGGACCTCGCGGACGACTTCATGCGTCTCTGGTGGGACGTACGGCCCCACCCGCGGCTCGGAACCCTGGAGATCCGCGCGCCGGACCAGCCCACGCGCCTCGCCGACACCGCCGCGCTCGCCGGGCTCTGCCATGCACTCGTGGTCGCCGCCCATCCCGCGGCGGCGTGCGCCGACCGCGGTCTCTACGCCCAGAACCGCTGGGCGGCCGCCCGCTTCGGTGCGCAGGCCGGCCTGATCCATCCGGAAACCCGCGAGCTGACGACGCCGCAGGAGCTTCTCGGCGGCCTGGACGGCCTCGACCAGGCGGGCGAGCAGCTCGCGATCGGGCGAAGCGACGGCCTCCGCGCCCTGCGCGAGCGCCTGGTCGCCCTCACGTACGATCAGCTTTAGTGCCCCTCGTCTCGGAGACAATGCAGGTGACCGGCATCCGCTGCGAGCGCTGCGTCCTGCGGCTGGGCGGTGCGCTCGGGAAGCTCGACGGAATCGAGTCGGCGAACGCGAACCTGGTGGGCGAGGTCGCGCTCTCGTGGGACGACGAGCGCGTCCGTCGCGAGGAGATCGTCGCCGCTCTCGACCTCGCCGGGTTCCGCCAACTCGCCGGCTGACTCTCTCGCCGGAATAGGGGGCGGGAGCAGGGCGTTAGCTTGTTAGTGTCCGACGGATGGCAGAGGCCGAGACTGACGCCCGTCGCCTGGCGACCGAGGCTCGTGACCGCGTTCGGTTCGAGGAGGAAGTGCTCGACCTGGCAGACCAGGTCTACCGGGTTGCGCGACGACTTGTGTCGAGCCGCGAGGAGGCCGAGGACCTCGTCCAGGAGACCTATGCGCGCGCCTTTCGCAGCTGGCGCTCCTACACCCCGGGGACGAATCTCCGGGCCTGGCTCATGCGGATCCTGACGAACCTCAACATCGACCGCGGCCGCCGTGAGCAGCGCACGCCCGACATGCAGCCAATGGAGGAGGGCGATTACTTCCTCTACAACCGGCTCGAGGAGACCTCCGGCACCCCGGACGACGAGCGGATCGTCGAGCGCCTCTCGCAGGACTCCATCGTCGAGGCGCTCTCGAACGTCCCGCACGACTTTCGTGACGCGATCGTCCTCGTCGACATCGGCGACTTCTCCTACCAGGAGGCCGCGCAGATCCTCGACGTCCCCATCGGGACGATCATGTCGCGCCTGCACCGCGGCCGCCGCATCCTCAAGGGCGAGCTGGCGGAGTCGGTCGCGGGGGAGGAGCAGTGACCGCCTTCGAGCCGATCTGCGAGAAGTGCGAGGAGCTGATCCAGCCCTACCTCGACCGCGAGCTCAGCGAGGCCGAGCGGGTCGAAGCGGAGGGGCACCTGACCGGCTGCGGATACTGCAGCGAGCGCTACCGCTTCGAGGCGAGCCTGAGGACGTACGTGCGCCAGGCCTGCTGCCAGGAGGAGATGTCGCCCGAGCTGAAGGCGAAGCTCTCCATGCTGCGCACGCCGCTCAGCGACTGATTACGGCGTTGCGCCGACGATGACGACGAGCCGGTTCGGGTCGTCGCCGCCAGGAGTGCGGTCGTGCCGACGCCGAGCTCGTCCGCGAGGCGCTGCGCCACAGCTTCGTCGTCCGGCGGGTAGTAGACCCGGGTCTCCGTCATCGGCGCTGAGCGCCGCGGCTTGACGGTCTATTGCGGCTCCGGGCACGGCCCCTCGCCGCCCTGGACGGAGAGGACGTAGGTTGGCTCGCCCACGTGGCCCTCGGCCATGCCGTAGGTGAGCAGGCTGACGCAGTCGTCGTCCCGCGAGAAGTCCACGCGGTAGGAGCTCGGGGCGGTCTCCTCCTGCTCGACCGCCTCCCCGCTCGCGCGCACGACCCGCGTTTGCGTCTCCCACTCCGGGGCGAGGCCCTCGACGTAGAACGCGACGACCTCCTCCTGTGTGGCGGCGGCGGGAGGCGCGAAGAGGGCGCTCGTGACGATCTCGTCCGGGACGGGGAGCGCATCCTCGCCGGCCGAGGTCTGGGTCAGGCGCTGGATCTCGCGCGAGCCCGGATAGGACGGAAGCGAGTCGAGGATCGCGTTGTTGTCGTCGACCCGGCCCGAATCGAGCTGCTGCCAGGCCGCGTAGCCGATCCCGGCGCCCAGGGAGAGGACGACGAAGGCCGGGATCAGCACCGCCGGCCGGAGGAGCCGGCGTCTCAGGGGAGGTCCTCCGGCCGGTCGACGTCGCCGGGGGCGCCGAGGTCGTCGCAGGGGACGAGCAGCGGGTCGTAGGCGCGGAGGCCGTCGTCCGGCACTTCGCTCCACAGCGCCCGCGCGACGACGAGGGGATGCCCGCGGGCGCCCGCGTACGATGCCGCGACGAGCGGCGCCCCGGTCTCCCGTTGCGCCGCCAGGACGCGGCCGACGGCCTCCGGCGCCAGCTCGGGGCCGTCGGCGAGGACGACCACGGCCGCCTCCGCGTCGGGCGGGAGGGCGGCCAGCCCGCAGCGGAGCGAGGCGCCGGGCCCGAGCTCCCAGTCGGGGCAGGTGACCACGCGCGCGCCGTCCACCTCCAGCGGATACGCCCCGGCCACGACGACGACGTCGCCGACGGGCGCCTCCGCGAGCCGCGCGAGCACGCCCGGTAGGAGGAGCCGCTGCTTCGGCGAGCCGAACCGCGTCGCCGCGCCCGCTGCGAGGACGATGGCCGGAACGGCCACGCCCGGGGTCTGTCCCCTGGTCATGTCCTGCCGGGACATGACCGCCGTCGCCGCGCAGTCGGCCGGCCCGGGGAAGAGGCGGCGTTTGCGCCGAAGACCATGTCCTCTCCGGCCCCGGACGGGGTCTGTCCCCGGGGCATGGCCCTGGCGGACGCCCTAGGCATCCTCGGCGTCGACGGTCAGCGTGAGGATCTCGGCGACGTGGAGGAGCCGGAACGTGGCGCGGCTGAGCGCCCGGACCTCGGCGTCGTCCTCGGCCTCGGGCAGCGTCCGCCAGAGGTCGCGCGCCGCGGCGAGGAGCTCGGCGATCCGCTCCCGCGCCTCGACGTGGCCGTCGCGCTCCGCGCAGGCGTTGAGGGCGAGCCCGAGGACGCCGATCGTGTCCGCCTGCCGTGTCCACAGAAGTGGGGTGGCCATGGCGAGGTAGTGGTGGATCCGCGCGAAGGTCAGCAGCTGCTCGAGGCGCCGCGGTCCGCGCGGCTCCGTGAGCGGCGTGGGAGGCTCGCCGTCGGCGATGCGGGCGGCGGAGCGGCCCAGCATGTCGCGCACCTCCTCCTCCGAGAGCCCGGCCACGAGCGCGGTGCGAAGCGCGAGGAGGAGGGCGCCCGGCTGCTGGCCGTAGGGGTAGTCCGACGCGTAGAGCACCTGGCCGGGCGAGATGCGCGAGAACATGTCCATGAGGTCGATCGGGCTCCAGACCGAGGTGTCGAAGTACACCCCCGGTCGCCCGGCGAAGCAGTCGGAGAGGGCGGCGAGGTCGGCGATCCCGGCGTGGGCGATGATGAGCGAGGCGTCCGGGTAGGCGTCGTGCAGCGCGAGCAGGCTCTCGGCGATCGGGGGCAGGCCGCGCCCGCCGTGGATGAGGATCGGAACCCGCCGCTCGGAAGCCAGCGCGAACACGGGCTCGAGCCGCTGGTCGTTCAGCAGGAAGCCCTGCGCCCGGGGATGCAGCTTGATCCCGCGGGCTCCGGCGTCGAGCGCGCGCACCGCCTCCTCCATCGGGCTCGCCGACAGGTCGAGGCGCACGAAGGGGACGAGGAGCCCGTCCGATCGGGCCGCCGCCTTCAGCGTGCGGTCGTTCGCCGCGCGGAAGGCCGGCTCGCGGTCCGGCTCGTCCAGGCAGAACGTGAAGGCCCGCTCGACGTCCCAGCGCTGGAGGAACGCTGCGAGGTCCTCGTACGGCGCGACCATCCCGTCGATGTCGCGGCCGACGTGGACGTGCGCGTCGAACAGGGTCGCCCCGGCCGGAATGAGGCGTCGTGCCTCCTTCTCGTACCGCTCAACCAGGCCGCGCGCCCGCTCGAGAACCTCCTCCACGCAGGTGAATCTACCGGGAGCGGCTACGATCCGGAGCCGTGCCGGATGTCATCATCTACGGCGACACCGTGCGCTCGGCCGAGTTGCGGCACGAGGTGCCGGTGTCCATCCCCGACCCCTTCGTGTACCTGGAGCGCAGCGGCACGCGAACGGTGTACGTGGGCTCGCTCGAGCTTCCGCGGCTGCAGGAGGTCGCGGGCCTGGAGACGGTGCCGCTCGAGGAGCTCGGGCTCGACGAGCTGGTCGCGCAGGGCCTGAGCTGGCACGAGCTGACGCCCGAGCTCGTCCTGCGGGCGTGCCGGGCGGCCAACGTCGAGTCGGCCGTCGCGCCGCGCGACTTCCCGCTCGAGCTCGCCGATTTCCTGCGGGCGAACGCGATCCAGGTCGAAGCCCAGGGCGACTTCTTCGACGCGCGACGCCGGGTCAAGTCGGAGGCCGAGCTGACCGGCATCGGCCGCTCCCAGCGGGCGGCCGAGCGCGCGATGGACGCCATTCGCGCCCGCCTCCGGGTCGGGGCGCCTGTGACCTGCGAGGAGCTGCAGGGCGAGGCGATGCGCGTCTTCAGCGAGGAGGGAGTCATGGTCGCCGACCTCGTCCTCGTCTCCTCGGGCCCGCAGACGACCGTCGGCCACGAGCCCGGACAGGGCCCGATCGCCGAGAGCGAGCCGATCGTCGTCGACCTCTTCCCGCGCGATCCTGGCTCGGGGTGCTACGCGGACATGACGCGGACCTTCTGCCTGGGCGAGCCGCCCGAGGAGCTCGTCCGCTACCACGCCCTCGTGCGCGAGGCGCTCGACCTCGCCTACGCGACTATCCGTCCGGGAGTCACGGGCGCCGCGGCCCACCGCGTCGTCTGCGAGCTCTTCGAGAAGCACGGCTACCGGACGCAGCTTTCGAAGGAGGCGGGCGAGGTGCTGGACGAGGGGTTCTTCCACAGCCTCGGCCACGGCGTCGGCCTGGAGGTGCACGAGCTCCCCGCGCTCGGACGCGTCGGCAAGGAGATCGTCGCCGGCGACGTGCTCGCGGTCGAGCCCGGCCTCTACCGGACCGGCTTCGGCGGCTGTCGCCTCGAGGACCTCGTCCTCGTCACCGAGGACGGCTGCGAGGTGCTCACGGACTTTCCCTACGAGCTAGCGCCGTAGCCGCCGCCCGACGCGGGACGAGGGAGCACCCGAGTACCAGGCCTCCTAGGACGCGGACAGGTCGAGGAGCGGCTCGAAGCGGTCGGGGTCGTCGAACGGCCCCACGACCGCGAGGTTGAGCCGGTCCTCGCGAACGATGTCCTGCGCGACCCGGTGGAGGTCTTCGACCGTGACTCGGTCGAGCACGGCGAGTACCTCCTCCGGCTCGCGGATCCTGCCCTCGAGCACCTCGTCCCGCAGGCCGAAGGAGATCGTGCCCTTCGGGTCCTCCAGGGAGAGGACGAGACGGCCCTTGGCGAAGTTCCGTGCCTTCTCGAGCTCGTCGGCGTCCACCGGCTCTGCGGCGATGCGGCCGAACTCGCGGACGACGGTCTTGACCGCCTCGTCGATCCGCTGGATGTCGACGCCGCCCTGGGCGAAGAGTGTCCCCGCGTCCGTGTAGGCCTGGTTGTAGCCGTAGATGTAGTAGGCGAGGCCACGGCGCTCGCGCACCTCCGTGAAGAGCCGTGACGACATGCCGCCGCCGAGCACCGTGGCCAGGAGCATCAGCGGATAGCGGTCGGCGTGGCCCAGCGGGTAGCTGTGCACGCCCATGCGGATGTGGGCCTGGTCGGAGGTCTTCGTGTGCAGCTTGACGCGCGGCTCGCCCTGCTCCCACGACACCGGGTCGGCCGCGCCGCTGGCGCCGTTGGGCACGTCGCCGAGCAGCGACGCGAGCCGCTCGACGGCGTCGCCGCCCACCGCGCCCGCGAGCCCGGCGACCATGCGGGGCGCGCGATACCAGCGGTCGAGGTAGTCGGTGAAGGTCTCGCGGGTGGCGCCGCGCACCGTCTCCTTCGTTCCGATGATGTCCCAGCCGAGCGGCTGGTCGCCGTAGAGGAGCGAGTCGTAGACGCCGTCGACGTAGTCGCGCGGCGTGTCGTAGTACATGTTCATCTCCTCGACGATGACGCCCTTCTCGCGCTCGATCTCCTCGGCGTCGAACTTCGAGTGGCGGAGCATGTCGACGAGGACGTCGAGCGCGGTGTCGCGGTGCTCGGCCGCGCACTTGACGTAGTAGCCGGTGTACTCCTTGCCGGTGAACGCGTTGAACTCGCCGCCGATCGAGTCGATCTCGCCGGCGATGTCGCGGGCCGTCGGGCGGTTCTCGGTGCCCTTGAAGAACATGTGCTCCGCGAAGTGCGCGATGCCGTTGGTGTCCTTCGTCTCGTAGCGCGATCCGGCCGCGAGCATGACGAAGCAGGCGACCGACTTCGCCTGGGGCATGTCGGCGGTGAGGACGCGCAGGCCGTTGTCCAGCACGGTCTTCTCGAAGGTCTTCGGCATCAAACGGGCTCTCACGAAGGTACAGAGCTCCTCTCTTCGTAGGCGTCGAGGCGGGTGCGCCACTCCTCGGGGACGAGCATGGACGCGTTCGCCTCGTAGTCGTAGGCGACGATGACGGACGAGGCCTCGAGGACGAGGCGCCCGTCGCCGCCGCGGATCTCGTGCTCCATGTCGAAGCTCTTGGTGCCGACACGCGGGACGCGGGAGCCGATCTCGAGCGTCTCGGGAAAGCGCGCGGGCGAGCGGAAGTCGAGCGCGACGTGCGCGAGGACGAGGGAGAGCTGGTAGGCGAAGTCCGCGCCGAGGACATCGAGCAGGTAGCGGATGCGGGCCGTCTCCAGGTAGGTGAGGTAGACGGCGTTGTTGACGTGGTCGGCCGCGTCGATGTCGCGGAACTCGACCTCGCGCGGCAGCACGAAGCGGTAGCCCTCCATCCCGGCATGGTACTTTCGCGGCTCCCGTGCCCGGCGAGCTGACCCGAAAGGCGATCCTGGCGCAGCCCGAGTGGCTGCGCGGCGTGCCCGAGCGCGTGGGCGACCGGCGGCTGCCGGAGGGCCGGGTCGTCTTCACGGGCTGCGGGACGTCCTTCCACGCCGCCCAGACAGGCGGCGAGGCGGTGCAGGCGCTCGAGGCGGTGCTGGCGCCGCCGGAGGCCGACCTGCTCGTCGTCGTCAGCCACGAGGGCGGGACGTCGATGGCGCTCGAGGCCGTGCGCGCGTTCTCCGGCCCCGTCTGGCTCGTCACGGGGAAGGAGGAGAGCGCGCTCGCCGAAGCCGCCGACGAGGTGCTCGTCGTCACGCCGGAGGTGGAGGAGTCCTACTGCCACACGGCGAGCTACACGGCCGCGGTCGCGGCGCTCGCCGCGCTGCGCGGCGAGGACGTCTCCGGGCTCCCGGCCGCGGTCGAGCGCGTGCTCGCCGAGCAGCCGTTCCCGGTCTCCGGCCACGACCGCATCGCCGTAATCGGCGCGGGCCGCGACGTCCCGACCGTGCGCGAGGCCACGCTCAAGCTCCGGGAGGGCGTGCACATCGCCGCCGAGGCGCACCACATCGAGCAGATCCTCCACGGCCACCTGGCCGCGATCGACGAGGGCGTGCGCGTCTTCGTCCTCGAGGGTGAGGGCCGCGCAGCCGAGCGGGCTCAGGAGGTCGTCCGCGCGCTCGGCGAGCTCGGCGCCGAGACCACCCTCGTCCCGACCGAGCACCCGGTCGTGGACATCGTCCGCTTCCAGCTTCTCACCGCCGACCTGGCCGAGGACCGCGGGATCGACCCCGACAAGATCCGCTGGGACGAGCCGCGCTGGGACGCGGCCCGCAAGTCCTACTCCTAGGAGGGCGGGCCTCCTCCTACCGCGAGAGGAGCCAGAGGCCGCCACAGGTGTAGACGACCATCAGCGCGAGCATGGCGTACTGGCTGATCGCCGCATTGCGCGGGGAGTCGAACAGCTCGACCGCCTTGTCGTGGGCGAGCACGAGCCCGGCGACGTGCCCGATCACGAGCGCCGCCACCTGGATGTACCAGATCGTCTGCGGCGCCATCACGTTGATCCGCGGATTGACGTCGGCGGTCCCGAAGAGATCCCAGCCGAAGCCGAACGGATCCGAGACGTAGATCGCGAGGTACTGCGACTCGCGCACGAGGAACGAGAAGTAGTGCGCGACGACGTAGGCGAGCGCGATTGGCACGAGGCTGCCGAGGAACTGGTCGGTCAGGTTTCCGTCGTACTGGACGGCCCGCGCCGCCACCTTCATTGCGAGGATGTACGCCAGCGCGACGAAGAGAACGAAGAGCACGAGGCCGACGAGGGCGACGAGCCCTCCGACCACGTCAGCCAGGGTCGGCGAGCGCTCGATCAGCTCCCTCGTGAGCTTCGCACGGACCTCGACCGCCCAGTAGTCGGTCTGGCTGAAGCCGTCGAAGGCGACCGAGCCGAGCAAGATCGCGATGAACGCGAGCGTCCCGGGTCGGGGATCGAGGTTGGCGAGCCCCGTGAACGGCCAGCGTGCCACCAGCTGCCCCTCCCGCTCGCCGAAGGGCGCGATGCGCGCGAGCAGACCGAAGTAGACGGCGAAGGCCTCGCCGTTGGCGGTCCACTCATCCCGGCCGTACGCGAGCATCGCGAGCCAGGTCACGAGGCTGTACAGAATGGTCGCGACCGCGAGCGCCCGCGGGTTGCTGGAGTCCCAGTAGGCGAGCTCGAGGGCTGCGAACGCGAGGAGGAGGCCGGCGGCCGGCCAGCGTCCCCACCGTTCCGGATAGGCGAAGGGCGTCTCCCAGCGAAGGCCCGTCCGTTCGGAGACCCAGGCGACGGCGTCCGCGGCGGCCCGCCACGGACTCAGCACCGTCCAAACGTTGCCGAACAGGGCGCTGAGGATGGGCACCCCGAGCCAGAAGTAGACGAAGATGAAGCGCGGGGCGAGGTTGTCGTCGGGCGACGTGTCGCCGGCGGCAGCGGCGAACACGACCAGGACGAACAGGGCGAAGGAGAGGGCGCCGAGGAGGACACGCAGCGCGCGGCTCCAGACGATCGCCTCGAGCCTCGGCACCGGACGGCCGCGGCTCGCTTCCGCCAGTAGCGGCCGCTTCCAGAGCGCCCAGAGCGCGATGAACGAGATGGCCAGGACGATGGCGGCGCCCCAGTAGAAGAGCCAGCCCGGGACGGGGAGGTCTCGAACCCCGCCGATGCCGTGCGCGAGCGGGAGCCTCACCTCACGGAGAGACGGTCAGCTCCGCGATCGGGACGCCGAGGTCCTCGAGCTCGGCTTCGAAGACGCCTGCCTGGTCGGCCGTGAACGTGATCCTCCCGTTCTGCCCCGGCGCCACGTTCGTGAACAGGTCGTAGCCGTGGAGGTGCACCTCGTCGGTGACGTCGGCGGTCACGACGAGGACGACCTCCGTGCCCTGCTCGATCTCGGCCTCGACGACGCCGCCGACGACCTCGCCGTTCCGATAGACGACCCTCACCCGCTGCGGCTGGTCCGCCGGCGCCGTGGTCGTCTCCTCGGTCGTCGTCTCCTCGGTCGTCGTCTCCTCGGTCGTCGTCTCCTCGGTCGTCGTCTCCTCCGTGGTCGTCGGCTGGGGCTCCGTGGTGCTCGTGGCGGCGGCCGGCTCGCTGTCGTCGGGGCGAAGGATGAGGAACAAGACGATCGCCAGGACGACGGCGCCCAGCGCGACGGCGAGAACGAGCCACATGTTGCGCGGGTTCCCGGAGTCGCCGGAGGGCGGTTCGGAGGAGGGAGTCTGAGGCGCTTCGGTCATGAGCCCCCGACCATCTTAGGAGCGGAAACCCGTGGGTGCGTCACCTGACGGCGACGCCGCCGTTCTCGGCCGCGCCCGCGAGGAACGCCAGCCAATCCTGCCAGAGCTTCTCGTCGGGGAGCACCATCGTCTCGTGCGAGGCGTGCGAGAGTGCGAAGTCGACCGCCCCGGGCGGCACCAGCGCGCCCGGCTCGAGCCGGTCGAGCTGGAGCCAGCCGGACATGCCCTGCGCCGCCATCTCCTCACGCAGGGCCTCCAGGTCCTCGAGCCCGAGGAAGACGTGCCCGCCCATTCCGTCGTTCCTGGCCCAGTACAGACGCAGCATTGTGGAGAGTCTGCCGAAATAGCGGCTGTCGAGCGAAATTTCGACTGCCTCTCCTAAACGAGCTCGTGGAGGGCCGCCAGTAGGCGGTCGACCTCGTCGGTGGTGTTGTAGTGGATGAGGCCGAGGCGGAGCGCGCCCTCGGAGAGGCCCAGGCGGGTCATCACCTCGAGCGCGTAGTAGTCGCCCCACCACACCGCAAGGTTCCGGTCGGCCAGGCGCGTCGCGGCCTGCTCGGCCGTCACGCCGGGGACGGTGACCGCGAAGGTGGCCACGCGGCCCTCCATCGTCGGCGGACCGTGGAGGTGGATCGCGTCGGGCAGCCCGGCGAGCAGCCGCTCGCCCAGCTCGCGCTCGTGTGCCTGAATCCCCTCCCAGCCGACCGACTCGATGTACGCGACCGCGGCGTCGAAGCCGGCGAGCGCCTCGTGCGAGAGCGTGCCCGTCTCGAAGCGGGCGCCGATCGGCTCGTCGGGTGCCGGGCGGACCTTGTACGGACGCCAGCTCTCGAGCAGGTCGCGGCGTCCGTAGAAGAGGCCGAGGTGCGGCCCGAAGAACTTGTACGGGGAGCACAGGAGCACATCTGCGCCCAGCTCGCGGACGTCGATGGGGCCGTGCGGCGCATAGTGGACGGCGTCGATCCAGGCGAGTGCGCCCGCGTCGTGCGCGAGCTCGACGATCCGGCGCGCGTCGGTCACGGTCCCGACCGCGTTCGAGGCGAGCGGGAAGGCGACGACGCGGGTCCGGTCGCCGAGCTGCCGCTCCAGGTCGTCCAGGTCCAGGGTGACGTCCTCCTCGTGGAGGTCGGCGAAGCGGACGACGAGGCCGAGGTCGGCCGCCAGGTGCAGCCACGGGGAGACGTTGCCGTCGTGGTCGAGTCGGGTGACGATGATCTCGTCGCCGGCCCGGAGCTCCCGGCCGAGCGTGCGCGTGAGCGCGAAGTTGAGGCTGGTCATGTTCTGGCCGAAGCCGACCTCGTCGGCGTCGCAGCCGAGGAACCGGGCGGCCGTGTGATGGGCGGTGACGATGAGCGCGTCGCTCCGCCGGCTCGTCTCGAACGGCCCGCCGAGGTTCGCGTTGGACTCGCGCAGGTAGGCGGCCATTGCCTCGATCACGGAGTCCGGCACCTGGCTGCCGCCGGGGGCGTCGAGAAAGGCAGTGGGACGGTCGAGCGCCGAGAAGCGGGCCCGCACGGCGGCGACGTCGAAGGCGACCGCGCTCACAGCGCCAGCAGCTCCCGCTCGCGGGCCGGGTCGAGCCCGGCCTTCGTGGAGGTCTCCGCGTGCTCCAGGGTGTCGCGGACCGTGTCGGCGAGGGGGCGGAAGCGGAGGCCGGCCGCCAGTGCCTTGGTGACGTCGACGGCGAGGAAGTTCGCCGACTCGGGGTTCGTCCCGGGCGCGAGCCAGAGCGGCAGGTCGGTCCACGCCTCGACGCCGTGCTCGACGAGCGCGTGCTCGTCCACCCAGGCGAGCCGGGCGTCGCTTCCGGTCGCCTCCCGGATCTCCACGACCAGAGCCTCCATCGTCAGCGGGCTCGCAGGGCCGGTCGCGTTGAAGACGCCCGTCTCGCCGCGAGCCGCAGCGTCCAGCATCCAGTCGGCCAGGTCGCGTGCGTGCACGAGCTGCACGGGCTGGTCGCGCGGCTCGGGCACGAGGACCTCGCCGCCGGCCGCGATCCGGTGCACCCAGTACGTGAAGCGGCCTGTCGGGTCGTACGGGCCGACGATGAGGCCCGCGCGGACTGACAGCGCGCGGCCCGGCAGCGCCTCGGCGGCTGCGCGTTCGCACAGCACCTTGAGGCCGCCGTAAACGTCCGCGCTCGTGATCTCCTCGACGGTCTCGTCGGCCAGTGCGTGCACCGGCGAGCTCTCGTCCGTGCCGGCCGCGCTCGTGTCGGCGTAGACCGAGCAGCTCGAGACGAACGTGTACTGCCCGACTCGCCCGGCGAGCAGCCCGACGGAGTCGCGCACCCAGCGCGGAACGCGCGCCGACGTGTCGACGACTGCGTCCCACTCCCCGGTGCGGAGCGCGTCCAGGTCGCCGGCGTCGCGGTCGCCACGCAGGGTCTCGACATCCGGGAAGAGCCCGGGGTCGGTGCGGCCGCGGTTGAAGAGCGTCACCTCATCGCCGCGCGCCTGCGCCGCTTCGACCAGGTGCCGGCCGAGAAAGAGCGTCCCGCCCAGGATCAGGACCCTCACGGGAAGACCTCGCCGTTCACGCGCCACTCGTAGCGCGGCGACGGCGTGAGCGATGCGCCGACGAAGCAATCTCGCTCGGCGAGGGCGAGAAGCTCGGACAGGGCGGTCCCCTCGACCGGCGGGTCGAGGGCGATGTCGAGCCCGCACTCGATCTCGACGAACCCGTAGCGGCCGTCGTCGCGCTTCGTCACGACCGCCTCGGCGACCGCGCTCCCGCCGACCGTGACGGCTGCCTGCTCGGCGTGATGCCTGAGGCTCTGGAGCGTGCAACGCATCAGTCCCGCAAGGACGAAGTGCTCCGGCGTCCACGCCTCGTCGGGCCGGAGCGGCGAGCCGTCGGCGAGCAGCGTCCCGTCGCCGTCCAGGCTGGCCGAGTACTCGAACGTCCGTGGCAAGTCAGGCCGCGGGCCAGCGGGTGATGACGACCTTCTTCTCGGTGTAGAACTCGATCGCGTCCGACCCGTTCGCGTGCAGGTCGCCGAAGAACGAGTCCTTCCAGCCGGTGAACGGGAAGAACGCCATTGGTGCTGCCACGCCGATGTTGACGCCGAGCATCCCCGCCTCCGCATCGTGGCGGAACCGGCGCATCGCTCCGCCGCTCGTCGTGAAGATCGAGGCGGCGTTGCCCTTCGACGAGGAGTTGAGGATCGTGAGCGCGCCGTCGAGATCAGGCGCGCGCAGGAGCGTCAGCACAGGGCCGAAGATCTCCTCGCGCGCGATCTCCGCGCCGGGCTCGGACTCGATGATCGTCGGGCCGATGAAGGTGCCGTCCTCCGACCCGCGCCCGCGACCGTCGAGGACGAGCTCGCCGCCCTGCTCCAGGCCCTTGTCGATCCAGCCGAGGATGCGCTCTTGCGAGGCGGACGAGATGACCGGCCCGACCTCGGCGTCGGGGTTGGTGCCCTCGTCGACGACCATTGCGGCACCCTTCTCGGCGAGCGCAGCGCGCAGCGGCTCGTACGCGTCACCGACGGCGATGCAGACGGAGTTCGCCAGGCAGCGCTGCCCGGCCGCATGGAAGGCCGAGGAGAGAACGCCGTCGACCGCCGAGTCGAGGTCGGCGTCGGGCATCACGATGACGTGGTTCTTGGCCCCGCCGAGCGCCTGGACGCGCTTCCCGTGCTTCGCGCCGGTCTCGTAGATGTAGTGGGCGACGGGAGTGGAGCCGACGAAGGAGACGCCGTCGACCTCGGGGTGCTCGAGCAGGGCGTCCACGGCGACCTTGTTCCCGTGTACCAGGTTGACGACGCCAGGCGGCAGGCCGATCTGGTCGAGCAGCTCGAACGTGCGCTCGACCGCGAGCGGATCCTGCTCGGACGGCTTGCAGACGAACGTGTTCCCGCACGCGATCGCGAACGGCAGGAACCACATCGGGACCATGAACGGGAAGTTGAACGGCGTGACCGCGGCGAAGACGCCGATCGGCTGGCGGATCATGTCGGAGTCGATCCCGCGCGAGACGTCCTCGAGGTTCGATCCCTGCATCAGAGACGGGATGCCGGTCGCGACCTCGACGCACTCGATCCCGCGGCCGACCTCGCCGGTCGCGTCCTTGATCGTCTTGCCGTTGTCGGTCGTGACGAGGAGGGCCAGCTCGTCCTTCGCCTCATCCAGGAGGTACTTGAGCCGGAAGCAGGCTCGCGCCCGCTCGAGCGGAGGCGTCGCCCGCCACCCGGGGAACGCCGCGCGCGCGGCGCGGACCGCCTCGTCGACCTGGGCGGCGCTCGACATGGGCGCCTGCCCGAGCTCTTCGCCGGTCGCAGGGTTGACGATCTCGATCGTCTCGGCCCCCTCGGCCTCGACCCAGCGGCCTCCGATGTAGTTCTTCAGGGTGCGCGTCGCCACCCCGGGCTTGTCCTCGACCTGCGCCATCTCGTCCTCCTGGTTGCTCCGCCGTAGAGTACCCCGGTGACAGCGCCGACGGCCCCCGCCGTGCCCGACATCCTGGCGCCGGGCCTGCGCTGCGTCTTCTGCGGGATCAACCCGGGCCGGCGCTCCTCGGCGGCCGGTCAGCACTTCGCGAACCCGCGCAACGACTTCTGGCGGCTGCTGACGGACTCGGGCCTGACGCCGCGGCAGCTCGACCCGTCGGAGCAATGGTCGCTGCTGGAGCTCGGGTACGGGCTCACGAACGCCGCCTACCGGACGACGAAGGGCAGTGGCGACTTGCGTCGTCGCGACTTCGAGGGGTCGCTCGAGCGGCTGGAGCGGCTGGCTGCCGAGCTCCGGCCGGGGTGGATCGCGTTCGTGGGGAAATCGTCGTGTCAGGGAGCGCTCGGCGTCCCACGCTGTGAGCTCGGGGAGCAGGAGCGGGCGCTCGGCGGCACGCGGCTCTTCGTTCTGCCTTCGACCTCGCCCGCGAACGCTGCCGTGCCCTACGAGGAGCGGCTTCACTGGTTCTCGGCGCTCGCGGCCGCGCTCTCCGTCTAGACGTCCTTCGGCACGCTTCCGTGCAGATCTTGGCATCGTGCGCGCGTCACACGCGCGGTTTTCGACGGTACGCTAGGAAGCGGGTGGTGGGAGAGGGGTGCCCCGTGATTAAGAGAGGCCCACGGGAGGCCGGAACGGCGCGAGCGCTCAGCCGCGCCAGCGGTTCGTGATCGGAATGCGCCGGTCACGGCCAAAGGCCTTCGGGCGCAGCTTCACGCCGGGCGCGGCCTGGCGGCGCTTGTACTCGGCGCGGTCGATCATGGCGAGGGCGCGCTCGACGACGTCCGGATCGAACCCGTCCGAGGTCAGCTCCTCGCGGGAGCTGTCCAGCTCGACGTAGGCCTCGAGCACCTCGTCGAGCTCGGCGTACGGCGGCAGCGAGTCCTCGTCGCGCTGGTCGGGGCGAAGCTCGGCGCTCGGGGCTCGCTCCAGCACCGACGCCGGGATCAGCTCGCGCCCGGCGCGCTCGTTGAGATGGCGCGCCAGCCGGAACACGTCCGTCTTGTACACGTCCTTGAGGAGCGCGAACCCTCCTGCCATGTCGCCGTAGAGCGTCGCGTAGCCGACCGAGAGCTCGCTCTTGTTCCCGGTCGCCAGCGCCAGCCAGCCGAACTTGTTGGAGAGGGCCATCACGATCACGCCGCGCGCCCGCGCCTGGACGTTCTCCTCGGCGACGCCGGGCCCGGTGCCGGCGAAGGCATCCGCAAGCGCCGAGTCGAAGGCGGTCACGATCGGGTCGATCGGGATCTCGAGGTAACGCGCGCCGACCGATTCGGCGACAGCACGCGCGTCCCGGCGCGTCGCAGCCGAGGAGAAGCGCGACGGCATCGAGACGCAGACGACCTGCTTCGGCCCGAGAGCCTCGGCGGCGAGCGCGGCTGTGAGCGCCGAGTCGATCCCGCCGGAGATCCCCAGGACGACGTCCGTGAATCCATTCTTGCCGGCGTAGTCGCGCAGGCCGAGCTCGATGGCGAGGCGCATCTCCTCCAGCTCGCCGACAGGCTCGGCGACCGTGGGCTGCACCGGGAGCCGGCCGGCCTCGGAGCCGAGAGGTACGTCCACGACCGGCGGGTCGGGCAGCTCGCGCAGCGCGCGGGCGAGGGCGCGCCGACGCGCGTCGCGGAGCCGCCGGGCGACAGCGGTCGTCGCGTCGACGTCGACCAGAAGCAGTGCCTCCTCGAAGGCGGGGCCGCGCACGACGACCTCGCCGTTCTCGTCGAGCACGAGGCTCTGGCCGTCGAAGATCAGCTCGTCCTGTGCGCCGACAGCGTTCACGAACGCGATCCAGCAGGAGTTGTCGCGCGCACGGGTGGCCAGCATCTCCTCGCGCTCTGCGCCCTTGCCGACGTGGAAGGGCGAGGCCGAGATGTTCGCGACGACGTGCGCTCCCGCGATGGCCAGGTCCGTCGCCGGCGGGCCCGGCTGCCAGATGTCCTCGCAGACCGTCGGACCGACGAGGGTCTCGCCGCAGCGGAGGAGGACGAGGCCGCGCCCGGGCTGGAAGTAGCGGTCCTCGTCGAAGACGCCGTAGTTGGGCAGGAACTGCTTGCGGTAGATCGCCTTCACCTCGCCGTCGACGCAGACCGCGCACGCGTTGAACAGGTCGCGATCGAGATGCGGCGTGCCGACGAGCGCAGCAATCCCCTTCGTCGCGGCGGCGATCTCCTCGAGCGTGTGCGCCGCGGCCTTGAGGAAGCCGGGGCGGAGCAGCAGGTCCTCCGGGGGGTATCCGGTGACGGCCAGCTCCGGGAAGAGCACGAGGTCGGCGCCGCCCTCGCGTGCCTCCTCGAGGCGTGCGAGGATGCGCTCCCGGTTTCCGTCGAGGTCGCCGACGACGGTGTCGATCTGGGCCAGCGCCAGGCGCATGGCATGGATTCTAGCGGTTTCCGCCTAGAGGACGAAAACCGGGTGCTTTAGTCGCGGCGCTCCTCGAGGTACTTCTTGAGCCCGAGGTAGGGCAGGATGACCGCCGCCAGCAACGACGCGAGCCAGACGATCACGGTTGCCGCGACCCAGGTGCCCGTACCGTCGATCGTGAGGCCGTCGGAGACCCAGTCCGTGACGATCAGCGACACGAGCGTGGCGATCAGCGCCCCCAGCGCGCGCAGGAGGAAGCCGCGGCGCCGGAGCTGAGCCGCCGTAAACGCCTCCAGCAGCGCGTCCACGACCGTGAAGATGACCAGCGCGATGATGAAGCCCGCCGCGTCCAGCTCCATCCCGCTGAGGATGAGCGCGGCGACGATCAGTCCGACGGCGTTCGCCGCCAAGGCGATCAGGAGCCGGATGAGCAGGCGGATCACGTGCGTGACCCTACAAGGCCGACGCGACGGATTGCGCGGGTCCGAGCGCGGCTGCCGCGAGCGCCACGTCCTCCTCGTCGTTGTAGAGGTGGAACGAGAGGCGGACCGAGCCGCCCCGGATCGAGCACGCGATGCCCGCCTCCTGCAGCCGCCGGGCGGTGGCCTCGGCGTCCTCGACCCGGAAGCGGACGATGGGCGACTCGGGCTCAGGTAGTCCGAGCTCCCGCGTGAGCGCGGCCGCGAGCCCGAGGTTGTGCTCGGCGATGCGATCGACACCGAGCGAAGTGAAGAGCTCCAGGCTCGGGCGTCCGCCGGCCGCCGAGAACCACGGGAGCGAGACGTCCAGCCGGCGCGCGTCGGGCGTCAGCTCGGGCAGGCCGTAGAAGTCCGCGTACGGATCGAGCCGGGACTTCCAACCGGCCGTCAGCGGCTCGAGCTGGAGCCGCCGTTCCGGGCTGACGTAGAAGAACGTGAGCCCGCGTGGGCAGAGGAGCCACTTGTAGCCGTGGGCGACGAGGTAGTCGACTCCGGTGAGGTCGACCGGATACGCGCCTACGGCTTGTGTCGCGTCGAGGAGGATCGGAGCTCCGGCCGCCCGGAGGGCGTCGAGGTCGACCACGCGCCCTTCCGCGGACTGCACGAGGCTGACGGAGACGAGGGCCGTGTGCTCGTCGACGGTCTCGGCCAGCCGCTCGAGCGGCGCGAGGCGGAGCTCGACGCCGCGAGGCTCGAGGGTGCGGAAGGGAAGCATCGCCGAGGTGAAGTCGCGCTCGTAGAGGACGACGTTCGCCCCCTCCTCCACCGGCAGGCTCGCGGCGACCAGCCCGGTTGCCACCGAGGTCGTCCCGACCAGCGCGACGTCCTCGGCGCGGGCGCCGACGAGCCCTGCGAAGAGCTCGCGGCAGGCTTCGCCGTCCTCCTCCCAGTCGCGCCAGCGCCGGCCGGTGCGCCAGCCGGCGAGCGCCTCCTCCATCGCGGCCAGGGTCGCGCGCGGCGGCAGGCCGAAGGTGGCGCTGTCCAGGTAGCCGCGCGTGGGCGTGCCTTCGTACTCAGACGGCGCGAGCAATGGCCTCCAGGGACTCGGGGTTCTCCACGGACGAGAGGTCGCCGGGGTCGGCGCCCAGCGCCTTCGCGCGGACGGCGCGCCTGACGATCTTCGCACTTCGGGTCTTCGGGAGCGCGGGGACGAAGACGACGCGGTCGGGCTTGAACGCCTTGCCGAGCTCCTCGGCGGCGCGCGCGGCCACCTCGGCGGCGAGCTCGTCGCTCGGCTCGTGGCCCGGTGCCGCGACGCAGAAGATCCAGGCGACCTCGCCCTTGACCTCGTGCGGGACTCCGACCGCGGCGGCCTCGGCGACTGCGGGGTGGGCGACGGCGGCGGACTCGAGCTCGGCCGGGCCGATGCGCTTGCCCGCGATGTTGAGCGTGTCGTCGGAGCGCCCGTGCAGGAACCAGTAGCCATCCTCGTCGACCGAAGCCCAGTCGCCGTGCACCCAGACCCCGGGGAAGCGTCGCCAGTACGCGTCGAGATACCGCTCGGGGTCGTGCCAGAAGCCGCGGGTCATGCCCGGGAAGGGCCGGCGGCAGACGAGCTCGCCGACCTCGCCGGTGCCGACCAGCGACTCGCCCTCGGCATCGACGACGTCCATCGCCATCCCGAGCGCGGGCCCGCCCAGGGAGCACTCCTTGATCGGCGTCGCCGGCGTCGGTGAGAGGAAGCACGCCGCCACCTCGGTCCCCCCGGAGCAGTTGATGATCGGACAGCGGCGACCGCCCACGTGCTCGAAGAGCCAGCGATAGGGGTCGGGGTTCCACGGCTCGCCGGTCGTCACGAGGATCCGGAGGGACGAGAGGTCGGCCTCGGGCTCGCCATGGGGGATGAGAGCGCGGACGAGGGTCGGCGAGAGGCCGAGCACCGAGACGCGCTCGGACTCGACGAGCCGCCAGAGGCGGTCCGCGGGCCGATCGGGTGCGCCCTCCGCAAAGACGAGCGTGCAGCCCAGGGCGCCGCCGCCCACGACGGCCCACGGGCCCATGATCCAGCCCATGTCAGTGGAGAAGTGGAGGACGTCCTCCGGGTGCACGTCGGCCTGATAGGCGACCTCGCGGGCGATCGAGACGAGGAAGCCGCCCTGGACGTGCAGGACCCCCTTCGGCTTCCCGGTCGTGCCGGAGGTGTAGGTGAGGAGATACGGGTGCTCGGCGTCCACCTCGAGCGGCTCCAGCTCGCCGGGGCTGTCGTCGACGACGGCGCCCCAGCCCGCGTCCCGCTCCCAGGTGACGACGTGCTCGACGGATGGGGCCTCGCGGACGGCCTCTTCCACGGTCTCTCGCATCGGGAGGCGCGCGCCGCGCCGCAGCGAGTAGTCGGCGGTGATGACGACCTTCGCCTCCGAGTCGCGCAGCCGCTGAACGACGGCCGGGGCCGCGAAGCCGGAGAAGAGCGGCACCTGTACGGCGCCGATGTGGGCGCAGGCGTGCGAGGCGACCGCAACCTCAGGGCTCATGGGCAGGTAGATGGCCACGCGGTCGCCCGGCTCGACGCCGAGGCGGACGAGCCCCTCGGCGAGCCGTGTGACGTCGCGCGAGAGCTCCGCGAAGGTCAGCTCGCGCCGCGAGGCGTCCTCACCGGCGAAGACCGCGCCGATGCGCGTCGGGTCGCGCTCGGCCCAACGGTGCACGCAGTTCCGCGCGATCGACAGCGTCGCGCCGGTGAACCAGGTTGTCCATTCCGGCCCGCGCGAGTCGTCGCAGACCCGTTCCCACGGCTGGGAGAAGTCGAGCCCGAGGTCCTCGACGACCGCGGGCCAGAACCACTCCGGCTCCTCCTGCGAGCGGCGCAGCAGCTCCGTGTAGCTCTCGAGGCCGTGCCGGCGCATGAGGCGGGTGACGTTCGCGTGCGCGAGCGTCGCCTCGTCGGGCGTCCAGATCACCTCGGTCACGGAAGCCGAAGTCTAGGAGGGTTTGGCAGGCAACCTCGATGACCGCTCGTCTCTTTGTGTGAACGGAAGGAAGCAGCAGCTTCCTTCCTCCCTGTCTCAGCCTTTGCGGCTGCGCCGCCGCTGAGAGAGCGGCTTGACAGTGAGTGAACGCTCACCCATAATGAGTGATCACTCAGTATGGTGGACGTCGAGACCAAGCCGACCCTGCGCCGTCGCATCATCGAGGCGGCCGACACGCTCATCCGCGAGCAGGGCCTCTCCGGCGCGACCACACGCGAGATCGCCCGCGCGGCCGGGTGCGCCGAGGGCTCGATCTACGTCCACTTCGAGGACAAGATCGACCTCGTCATCGCGGTTGTCGTCGAGCGCGAGCCGTACTTCGCCGACCTGCTCGAGCTGCCGGCGCGCGCGGGCGAGAACACCGTCGAGGCGAACCTCGTCCCCTGGGTCGAGGAGCTCGTGAGCCTGATGCGCGACAACCAGCCGATCTTCTTCGCGCTCATGAGCGACCGCAGCGTCTTCGCCCGCTTCAAGGAACGGGTCCGCGAGCGGCAGACAGGCCTCGTCGCCGTCTTCAAGGCGGCGGCCGACTACGTCCGCGCCGAGCAGGAGCTCGGGCGCGTCGACGTGCGCGTCCAGCCCGAGGTCGTCGCCACGATCCTGATCGGAGCGGCCCGCGACCACACGTTTACTCGCACGCTGGCCGGGATCGATGCTCCGTCGGCCGACGGGTTCGCACGGGAGCTCGTCCGGACCGTCGTCCACGGCCTCGCGCCGACACCAGCGAACGCCGAGGAGGAACCTTCGTGAAGGCCCGCATCTTCGCCGACGAGAACCGCAAGTGGTGGACCCTGGGAGCGCTCTCGTTCGCGCTCTTCATGATCATGCTCGACAACACGGTCGTGAACGTCGCGCTCCCGTCGATCCAGCGCGACCTAGGGATCGGCCTCTCCGAGCTCGAGTGGACCGTGAACGCCTACGCGCTCACCTTCGCCGTGCTCATGCTCACGGGCGGCAAGCTCGCGGACTTCCTCGGGCGCCGCCGCATCTTCCTGATCGGGCTCGTGACCTTCACCATCTCGTCGCTCGCCTGCGGTCTCGCCGCGACCGGCGGAACGCTGATCGGCGCGCGCACGGTGCAGGGCATCGGCGCGGCGTTGATGTTGCCGGCGACGCTCTCGATCATCTCCGCGACGTTCCCGGCGCACCAGCGTGGGATGGCAATCGGCATCTGGGCGGGCGTCTCCGCGATGGCGCTGGCGATCGGTCCGCTCATCGGCGGGCTCATCACCGAGCACATCAACTGGAGCTGGATCTTCTTCGTGAACGTCCCCATCGGCGTCCTCGGGCTGATCGTGGGGCGGCTCGTCATCAAGGAGTCGCGCGACACCTCCGCGGAGCAGCGGCTCGACTTCCCGGGTCTCCTTGCCTCCGCGATCGGGCTCTTCGCGCTCACGTTCGCCCTCATCGAGGCGAACTCGTACGGCTGGACCGACCCGATGATCATCGGCCTCTTCGTCCTCTCGGCAGTCTCGCTCGCCGCCTTCGTCCTGCTCGAGCTGCACCAGCGCTCGCCGATGCTCGACCTCTCGCTCTTCCGCAGCTCGACCTTTGCCGGCGCGAACGTGGTCGCCCTGCTCGTCACGCTCGCCATGTTCGGCGTCTTCTTCTTCATGTCGATCTACATGCAGAACATCCTCGGCTACTCGGCCACCAAGACGGGCGCCGCGTTCCTGCCGATGACGATCCTGATCATCCTGATCGCGCCGATCTCCGGGAAGGCGTCCGACCGGATCGGCTCGCGGGCGCTCATGACCGCCGGAATGCTCTGCCTCTCGGCGTCGCTGATCGTGTTCTCCCGGCTGGGCCTCGACTCGACCTTCTGGGACATCCTCCCGGGCCTCGTCGTGGGCGGGTTCGGCATGGCGCTCGTGATGACGCCGATGACCGCGGCCGCGCTGGGCTCGGTTCCCGTGGAGAAGTCGGGCGTCGGCTCGGGCGTTCTCAACACCTTCCGCCAGCTGGGTGGCGCGCTCGGGATTGCGGTCATGGGCGCGATCGTCGCCTCATACGTGGATCTCGGCGCGGGTCGGCCCGATCCGTCCTCGTTCATCGACGGCTTCCAGGCCGCCCTCCGGGTCAGCGCCGTCTTCGCCCTGATCGGCGCCGTCGTCGCCGTCACGACGATCCGGAAGCACCGGCACATGGACGCCGGCGAGCTCGCCGAGGCGGCCGCGTGAGCGTCCGGTTGCAAGGATTCTCTCGCCGCTCTTGAGCGAGCAGCACGTTCAGTCCGTAGGAGGGAAGTAGGCGAACGGTATGACCGCTTCACGAGCGGTCAATCGGCTCCGAACGAGGGATAGACGAACGCGGCGTTTTCGCCGACGCTTCGTTCATGTTCAGAAAAGGCGACAACCCGGAGACTTCGGCTCTGCGGCCCAGCCGATGCCTCCGGGTTGGTGTCGCCGGGAATTGGCGCGCCTCCCGCACCCCTCTTGCCTGGCGTCTGGCAGAAGTGCGGAACGGATCTGACTATAGCCCAGTCATCCTGGAAGTCAAGTAGGCTTGTGAAGTAACTTTCCGCTCGTATAGTTCACCTTAGGAGCCATGTCCGAGTACGCCGCACTCACCCGCACCGCCGCACCCGCCCGCATCTCGCTGGGCGACCGCGTGCGCCAGCTCCGCATCGCGCGGGGCCTGACCCAGACCGACCTTGCCGGCGATCGCTTCTCCAAGGAGTACGTGAGCCAGATCGAGCGGGGGAAGACCCGTCCGACCGCGGAGACGATCGAGTGGCTCGCCGCGCGGCTCGGCGTCGACTCGACGTTCCTCGAGATCGGTGTCTCCTCGAGCGAGCGCGCCCGCGTCGAGAGCGTGATCGTCCGCGCCGAGGCCTCGATCGAGCAGGCCGACTACGCCGAGGCGCTGGAGGCGCTCGACAAGCTCGAGCCGGATCTGGCGGCGGTCGCCGCCCCCGAGCTCGAGCTCCGCGCGATCCTCGCCTCCGCCTGGGCGCGCCTGTACCTGGGCGAAGTCCGCCGGGCGATCGAGGACCTCGACCGAGGCCGGACGATCGCGGAGTCGCCGTCGTTCTCGGACGTCGATCGCGCGGAGGTGCTGTTCCGCCTCGCGACCTGTCGCTACAAGCTCAACTCGATCTCGACCGCCCTGGCGCTCTACAGCCAGGCGCTCGACCTCGTCGAGCGGTCGGGGCTCCCCGCCGACCGGCTTCGCTCCCACGTCCTCCAATGGCGTTCCCGCTGCTACCGGCGGCAGCGCGACTGGGAGGCGGCGCGGGAGGACGTCGAGCGCGCCCTCGAGCTCGCCGAGGGCCTGAACGACCGCAGCACGATGGCGAACGCGTACTTCCAGGCCTCCCTCGTCGCCGAGCGCACCGGCCACTGGGTCGTCGCGCGCTCCCATGCGGAGAAGGCCAGGGGCATCTACGAGGAGCTCCGCGACCAGTCGAACGTCGGCAAGCTCCTCAACGAGATCGGCGCCCTCAACTTCCAGCTCGGGAAGCCCGAGGACGCGATCGCGTACCTGAAGGAGTCCTTCAAGGTCCTTCTGGACGTGGGCGACGACATCGACGCCGCCCGAGTCATCTCGTCACTCGCCCAGGTGCATCTCCGCACCGGCAAGGTCGAGCTCGCCGAGGAGCAGGCGCGACAGGCGCTGGACATGCTCCGGGGGCGGGAAGACCACATCGACGAGATCGGCAACGCGCAGCTCGTCCTGGGACGCGCGTTGCTCGAACAGGACAAGCTCGAAGAGGCAGAGGAGGCGTTCGCCTCCTCCGAAGCGAGCTTCGATCAGCTGTCCTCCACCAGCCATCGCGCCGCAACCTGGATCGCCCAGGGCGATCTTCTGGCGCGGAGGGGCGACGACCGGCAGGCGGCCAGGCAGTTTCGCCGCGCGGCCGAGGCGCTCCAGGACTTCCACTTCTAAAAGGAGGTGACGACTGTGAAGGTGAAGGCTCTCCTGACGCTGACCGCTCTGGTCGCGTTCCTCGCGCCGCTGGCCGGCTTCGGCCATTTCGACGGCAACTAGAACGCGGCATCGCCCCAGTAGCACCAGGGAGGGGCGGACCGCGACGAGGTCAGGCCTCGCAGCGATCGCAGCCCCCTGCGGCAAGACGTCGGCACCGCCTGAGACCCCCTGTGGGTCGGCCACTATCGACGGCCGCCAGACGGTCGGGAAGGATGTCCCGTGTGGGCGTCGAATTTCTCCGGCGCGCGACCAGAGATCTCTTCGACGATGCACGAGCGTCCTTCCCTCCGTCCACTCGCCCCGCTCCTCGGCGTTCTCGCGGCCATGTGGCTCGCGGCACTCGCGATGCTCGCCCAGCACCTCGTCTAGCGTACGCAGCGGTCCTTCGCTACTGTTCGCTTCACTTTCTGAAGCAACGTCCCCTGGAGGTGCCGCATGGCGCAGAACGGATACGCGAATGCCGTGCTCGTCACGACCGAGTGGCTAGCCGAGCATCTCGGCGACGACGGGCTCGTCGTCGCGGAAGTCGACGAGAACCCAGACCTGTACGACGAGGGCCACATCCCCGGCGCCGTCAAGCTGCACTGGCGCGAGGACCTGCAGGATCCCGTGGAGCGGGACATCGTCGACCGCGAGACCTTCGAGCAGGTGCTCGGCGAGCGCGGGATCGGCAACGCGACCGCCGTCGTCCTCTACGGCGACAAGAACAACTGGTTCGCCGCCTACGCGTACTGGTACCTCAAGGTCTACGGGCACGGCGACGTCCGCATCCTCGACGGGGGGCGCCAGAAGTGGATCGACGAGGGGCGGGACCTCACCACCGATGTCGCCGCGGCGGCTGCGCAGTCGTACTCCGCCTCGGAGCGCGACGAGACCATCCGCGCCTACCGCGACCAGGTCCGTGAGTGGGTCGAGGGCGGCGGCTCGGCGCTCGTCGACGTGCGCTCGCCGGGCGAGTACGCGGGCGACCTGATCGCGCCGCCCGGCTACGAGCAGGAGGGCGCGCAGCGCGGCGGCCACATTCCGAGCGCCGTGTCCATCCCCTGGGCCAGCGCCGTCCGCGACGACGGTACCTTCAAGCCGGCCGACGAGCTCCGCGAGCTCTACGGCGGCAAGGGCGTCACGCCCGACGGGCCCGTGACCGCCTACTGCCGGATCGGCGAGCGGTCGGCCCACACCTGGTTCGTGCTCCGCGAGCTCCTCGGCTACGAGGACGTGCGCAACTACGACGGCTCGTGGACCGAGTGGGGCAACCTGGTCGACGTGCCGATCGAGAAGGGCGCGTAGCGGCTCGAAGTCCTGCGGTGTACCCTCGGCTCGTCGTCGAGCCGGGGGTGCGCCGTGCTGAAGGAGTTCAGGGAGTTCCTGCTCCGGGGGAACCTGATCGAGATCGCCGTCGGGCTGGTGCTCGCGCTCGCGTTCACGGCCGTCGTGACCTCCTTCGTCGAGAATCTGATCACGCCGCTGATCGCCGCCATCTTCGGCCAGCCGGACTTCTCGGGGCTCGACTTCGAGATCAACGGCAGTGTCTTCCGCTACGGCGAGTTCCTGAACGCCGTGCTCGCGTTCGTCCTGATCGCGGCGGTGCTCTTCTTCCTGGTCGTCAAGCCGCTGAACGCGCTGGCCGCGCGGCGCGCCGGGGACGAGGAAGCGTCGACGCGCGAGTGCCCGGAGTGTCTCAGCGATATCCCCGCTGGCGCGCGCCGCTGCGCGCACTGCACGGCCGAGGTCGGGCCGGCCTGAGCGGCGCCTCCCCGGTCGAGGCGGTCGACTACCACACCGCCGGCGAGCCGTTCCGGATCGTGACCGGCGGCGTGCCCCCGCTCCAGGGTGCGACGATCCTGGAGAAGCGCCGTTACGCCCTCGAGCACCTGGACGCGGTGCGGCGGCTGCTCGTCTTCGAGCCGCGCGGCCACGCGGACATGTACGGGTGCTTCGTCACCGAGCCCGAGGACGTGGACGGGGATCTCGGCGTCGTCTTCTTCCACAACGCGGGCTACTCGACTGCTTGCGGGCACGGGACGATCGCGCTCGTCACCTGGGCGCTCGAGAACGGCGTGCTGCCCGTCGAGGAGCCGGAGACGCGGGTCGTCGTCGACGTTCCCTCGGGACGGCTGGAGACGTTCGCTCGGGTCGAGGGCGGGGCCGTGCGCTCGGTGCGCTTCCGGAACGTGCCCTCGTTCGTCGAGGCGGAGGGCCTCCTCGTCGAGGGCCTCCGCACGGACGTCGCCTTCGGCGGGGCGTACTACGCGTCCGTCGCCTCGCCGCTCCCCGTGCGGCCGCGGAACCTCCCTGACCTGATCCAGCTCGGACGCGAGGTGAAGGCGGGCCTCGAGGCGCGCCGCCCGTTCGTCCATCCGGTCGAGCCGGAGCTCCGCGACGTGTACGGCGTCATCTTCTGGGAGCGGGTCGACATGGGCCCGCCCCTGCGGCAGCGGAACGTCACCGTCTTCGCCGACGGCGAGGTCGACCGCTCGCCGTGCGGAAGCGGTACGTCCGCCCGGCTCGCGCTCCTCGAGCGCGCCGGCGAGCTTCGGCGCGGCGAGGAGCTCGTCCACGAGGGCATCGTGGGCGCCGAGTTCCGTGCCCGCGTCGTCGGGGATGCGGAGGTCGCCGGCCGCCCGGCGGTGCTCACGGAGGTCGAGGGCAGTGCGTACCGCACCGGCGCGCACCGGTTCACCCTCGACCCTGCCGACCCCCTCGGCGAGGGTTTCCTGCTCCGCTAGGAACGCGTCAGCGGTCGCGGAGGATGGGGCGCGTGAGGCAGGTCGGACCGCCGTCGCCCGGGCGGGAGATGTGCTCGCCCGCGTAGACGCGGACGTCGACGCCTGCCGCCTCCATGCGCCGCCTCGACTCGTCGTTGCCGGCGAGCGCGAGGGCGACGCGTGGGCCGAGCGCGAGGACGTTCGGCCCCATCGATGCGAACTCCTCGTCCGGCACCTGGACGAGCTCGAACCCGCGTTCCTCGAGGATCTCGACCAGCCGCACCGGCATGAGCGGCGGGTAGACGACGGCCAGGTCGGCGTCGAGGGGCGAGAGGAGCGACATCAGGTGCATGACCTCGTCCCGGCCGTTGTAGTGCGGGAGGTCGAAGGCGATGACCTCGACTCCCGGCAGGAGCTCTCGGAGCGCATCGATGCCGGCGTCGTTGGTCCGGTAGCCGCGCCCTACCAGGAGCGTCCGCTCGTCGAGCCAGACGGTGTCCCCGCCCTCGGCCATTGCGGGCGCGTCCAACCTGCCGGCGATGGGGACCCCTGCCTCCACGAAGTCCGCCCCCATCGCATCGGGCTCGCCTCGCCGGCCCTCCTTGCCGGGCCGGAGGAGGATGGCGCCGTCGTCCGAGACGATCGCCGGGTCGTACGTGTAGATCGCGTCCGGATCGGGCCCGTGCGGCGTCTCGGCGACGATCACCTCGGCACCCCCGGCTGCGAGCTGCTCGCGAAAGGCCGCGTGCTCCTCCGCCATGGCGCCGGCATCGGGCTCGAAGCGCCAGCCGTACGCCTGCCAGAACGCTGCATCCTCCGGCCGGGGCGCCCGAACGAGCACGCGCCGGAGCGGGGCCGTCATGCTCTGACAGCCGAAGTGACGGGCGGTAACCTCCATCGAGTGGAGACTACAGCGCGCCTCACGAGCCTCGAAGCGGGAGGGGGCTGCGCGGCGAAGTATCCGGCCGCCCGGCTCGAGGAGCTGCTGTCAGGTTTCCTCCCGAGCTCGCCCGAGAACCTGCTCGTCGGCCTCGCTCCGGCGGACGATGCGGCCGTCTACCGGCTCGATGACGACCGCGCGCTCGTCTTCACCACCGACTTCTTTCCGCCCATGGTCGACGACCCGGCCCTCTTCGGCGCGATCGCCGCGGCGAACGCCTTGAACGACGTCTTCGCCATGGGGGGACGCCCACTCGTCGCTCTTTCCGTCGCCGCGTTCCCCGAGGACCTCCCGGTCGAGATCGTGCGGGCCATCTTCGACGCTGCCGCCGCGAAGGTTCACGAAGCGGGCGCCGTCCTGGCCGGCGGGCACACCATCCGCGATCAAGAGCCGAAGTACGGGCTCGCGGTGGTCGGGACCGTTCACCCCGATGCGCTCTGGCGCAAGACCTCGGCGCGGCCGGGCGACGCCGTCTTCCTGACGAAGCCGCTCGGTACCGGCCTGGTGCTCGCGGCCGCGGCCAACGGGCTGCTCGGGGAGGAGGAGATGGGCGAGGCCACGCGCCGCATGACCGAGCTGAACGACCGGGCCGCAGAGGCGTTGCGCGGCTTCGAGCCCTCGGCTGTCACCGACGTCACGGGCTTCGGCCTCTTCGGGCACGCGCACGAGGTGGCCGAGCGGAGCGGGGTCCGCATCGAGCTCGACGCCGGCACGCTTCCGGCCCTTCCCGGCGCTCTGGCCGCGGCGGCACAGGGCGCCCGGACGGGTGGCGACACGCGCAACAGAGACTTCGCTGCGGCCGCCGTCGAGCTGGACGGGACGCCCGACGACGTCGCCGCGCTCGGCTACGACCCGCAGACCGCCGGCGGGCTCCTCGTCACCCTGCCGGCCGCCAAGGGGCCCGTGCTCGCGGCCCACTTCGCGGCCGAAGGGCTCTTCCTCGCCGGCATCGGGCGCGTCGTCGACGGCAGCGGGGTGCGCGTCGCCTGATGGAGGCCGGCGCGCGCACGGAGCGCCTCCGCTCCCTCACGGTCTCACCGGCCGCCTTCGAGTGGTTCGCCTACGCGGCTTTCGCCGCGCTTTTCCTCATCGTCGTGTCGGGCGCGACCGTCCGCCTCACCGGTTCCGGGCTCGGCTGCGAGAACTGGCCGAGCTGCGGGGAGACGTTCCTGCCGCCCAAGGACTACAACGCCTACGTCGAGTTCGGGAACCGCGTCGCGGGCTTCGTCGTGGGCCTCGCGACGCTGGCCGCCGCGGCCGCCGCCTTTCGCGTCCCAGGTATGCCCCGCTGGCTCCTCTGGAGCGCTGTCGCGCTGCCGTTCACCGTGCTCGCCCAGGGGGTGCTCGGCGGGATCACCGTCATGCTCGAGCTGCACCCGCTGATCGTGATGGGGCACTTCCTGCTCTCGCTGGTGGCACTGGCGGTCGCGGTGGTCGTGGTCCAGGGCGCGCGCGACCTGGTCCGCGGTGCCACCGCGGAGGAGCCGATCGGCTCGGCGTGGCTCGCGCTCGCGCTCGTCCCCGCCGCCGCCGCGCTGGTCGTCTCCGGGACGCTGGTCACCGCCGCCGGGCCGCACTCCGGAGGGGAGGAGATCGTCCGCTTCGGGAACATCGTCGAGGCCGTTCACATCCACATCGGCGCGACCGCGATCTTCGGCATCGCCTTCCTCGGCTTGCTGGCGGTCCTCGTCGCGGAGCGGCGGCGCGCCCGGATCGAGCTCCGGCTCGCCGGCATCGCTCTGGCGCTTCTGCTCGCGCAGATGGTCGTCGGAGAGATCCAGTGGCGCGAGGCGCTCCCGTGGGGCCTCGTCCTTCTGCACGTGACCCTCGCCACGGCCGTCTGGGTGGTCGTGGTCGCCCTGGCCGCCCGCATCGTCCTCAGGCATCGGGCCCGCCTCCCGTAGACTGAGTCGATGGCGAGGCACCTGCGCATCGAGAGCAAGCCGGAGCTGCGCCGACCCGTGCTCGTGGCCGCCTTCCGCGGGTGGAACGACGGCGCGCAGGGCGCCTCGCTCGCCGCGAGCTTCCTCGCGCAGAGCTGGGAGGCGGAGCGCTTCGCCGACGTCGATCCCGAGGAGTTCTACGACTTCCAGGCCGTGCGGCCGCACGTCCGCCTCGAGGAGGGCGTCACGCGCAAGATCGACTGGCCCGAGAACGCCTTCTACAGCGCTGCCGTTCCCGGGACCGACCGCGACGCCGTCATCCTCCTGGGCGTCGAGCCGAACACGCGCTGGCGCACCTTCTCGGAGGAGGTAACGGGGCTCGCGGTCGAGCTCGGCGTCGAGCTCGTTGTGACTCTCGGTGCGCTCCTGGCCGACGTCCCGCACACGCGTCCGGCGCCGGTCACGGGCTCCGCGAGCGACCCCGAGCTGGTGAACGAGCTCGGTCTGACGTCGTCGCGCTACGAGGGGCCGACGGGCATCGTCGGCATCCTGCACGACGCCTGCCGCGAGGCCGGGATCCCGTCCGCGAGCCTGTGGGCGGCGGTCCCGCACTACGTCTCGCTGGCGGCCAGCCCGAAGGCCGCTCTCGCGCTCTCGGAGCGGCTGGCCGCGCTCCTCGGCACGACGCTCGACCTGGGAGACCTCGAGCGTGCCGCCGAAGCCTACGAGCTCCAGGTGAGCGCCGCCGTTGCCCAGGACGAGCAGACCGAGGAGTACGTGCAGGAGCTCGAGACCCGTCGCGATGCCCTCGGGGAGGAGCTCGACGTCCCCTCGGGGGACTCGCTCGCCGCCGAGCTGACCCGCTTCCTCAAGGAGCACGAGGAGCGGAGCCGCGAGCTCGAGGACGAGCAGGGCGACTAGCCGAACGTGAAGGCGTAGGCCTCGGTGCCCGGGGAGAGCCGGAGGTCGAGCACGTGCTCGTTGTTCTCGCCGGGGATGCGCGCCAGCGTGTAGATGTCGTCCTGCGTGACGGCGACCGTGCCGACGCGCTCGCCGTCGAGGGTGATCTCGGCAGTCTCCTGCTCGCCCGATGTGCCCAGCACGAGGAACACGTCGCCGCCCTTGAAGTGGAGGCGCAGCCTCGCGTCCTCGCCGGCGACGATCCGCTCCTCCTCGACCCGCCAGCGCCCGCCGTAGGCGAGCCCGTGGAGCGGAACGAACTGGGGAATCGTGTACGCCGCCTCGCGATCGGGCTGGATGCTCGACCCGACGAAGCGGTCGATCCGGCCGTAGCCGAGGTAGCTCTCCGGAGTCTGCGGCCCGGTGGGCGTCGCGTCCTCGATCGCCCCGGACACGAGCGGGCCGTCCTGGCCCTCTGCGAGGAGCTGTCGGATCACCCGCTCGCTCTCCTCGTAGTCGCCCTCGCCGAAGTGCGCGTAGCGGATGTGCCCGCGCCGGTCGACGAAGTACTTGGCGGGCCAGTAGCGGTTCTGCCAGGCCTCCCAGGTGCCGAAGTCCGGGTCGAGCGCGACGGGATAGTCGATCCCGTGGTCGCGGACGGCGCGGCGGACGTTGTCAGGCTCCCGCTCGAAGGCGAATTCGGGCGTGTGCACGCCGACGATGACGAGACCGTCGTCGCGGTAGGCGTCGTCCCAGGCCGTCAGGTGCGGGAGCGTGCGCAGGCAGTTGATGCAGGAGTAGGTCCAGAAGTCGAGCAGGACGACCTTCCCGCGCAGCCCCGCCATCGTCAGCGGCTCCGAGTTGATCCATTCTTCGATCGCCCGGAACTCAGGGGCGATGCCGAAGTCGTCCAGCTGCTGCTCGTCCGCGAGCCCGGGGCTCCCGACGAGATCCTCCAGCTCCCCCTGGGCGGCGGCGCTCTCCTCGAGCCCCTGGAGGGAGCGCGTGTATTCGGGGACTTGCGTCTGCAGCTTCTTGTCGACCCCGAGGACCATCAGCACCGCCACCGCCAGGACTGCGGCGCCGAGCGCCCGCCGGATCGCCGGGGCGTGCGCCCGGGCGCCGGGGAGGCTGAGGCCCCGTCGAGCGGCCAGGACGAAGCCGAGGAGCACGAGCCCGGCGCCGAGCCCGTAGGCGAGCGTGATCGCGAACGCGCTCAGCGTCAGGTCCTGGGTCGCCGCGACCGTCGCGACGGCGGCAATGACGGGCCCGGCGCACGGCGTGAAGAGCAGGCCGAGGCTGAGGCCGAGGACGAACCCGCCGCCGGTGTCGCTCGGCGGGCGCCGGGCGAGCGCGTAGAAGGGGCGCCCGAGCAGATCGCCGAGTCGCGGCCAGAGCAGGCCGAGGCCGACGACCACGACGACGGCGATCGCAAGGTTCCGGAGGAGGTCGTCGGGTAGCCCGAGCGCGGTCAGGAGCGTGGCCGCCGTCAGCGAGAACACCGTGAAGCTGACGACGAGCCCGGCGACGACTGCGAAGGGCCTCCGGGAGCCGCCGGTCGCTCCGCCGGCGAGGACGATCGGCAGCACGGGCAGGACGCAGGGCGAGAGTGCGGTCACGATGCCCGCGACGAAGGCGACGCCGAGCAGCAGCAGCATCGCCGTCGATGCTAGCTGCGGACTCTGAACGAGATCTTACGCGGGCTTCTCGGCCGTCTCGGTGGCCGTCACCGCGGCTGCCACGGGCTCGCGTGGCTGGTCTGGCTGGCCGTTCTGCGACTGCCGGCGGTTCTGGCTCTGCGCCTGGGCCTCGTCCGACTTGCGCTTCTTCTTCCGCCGCCGCCGCCGCGACTTGCTCGAGGGCTGCTTCGGCGCGGGGAGGTTGTCGGCGAGCGCGTTGGCGACCTCTTGCGCGGTGCCGATCCGCTCGCGAACGCCGTCGATCAGGCGCTGCGCGGTCGGCGTGTACGCCTCTGCCGACGCGAGCAGCGCAGCGGCGACGTGCGTCGGCTGCTCGAGGGCGACGTTGACGAGCCTCGCGGCGTTCTCCTCGTGCCGGTGGCCGCGGGAGTTCGTGAGCGCGCCGAGGAGCCGCTTCGCCTCCGGGAGGTCGGCGCTCGCGCGGCGGTCCTGCAGCTTGCGCGTCGCCCGGGCGAGCCGCCAGGTCCAGCGCGCGACGATGTCCTCCGGCGCCTCGACCTTCCCTTCGCCGATCGCCCGCAGGAGGACGCGCACGCCCTGGACGCGGTCCTTCTCCCAGGTGGGGGCGGAGGTCACCATCGTGACGAGGTCGTCGAAGTCGGCCCGGTCGACGACCACCGCGACGCGGTCGCCGAGGGCCGAGAGGCGCAGGCGGCGGTTCGGGTTCTCGGCGGCGCAGCTCATGAGGAAGGCCTCGCGGCATTCGCGGCTGGCCCGCGCGAGCTTCTCGGCAAAGGCCTGGCGCTCCTCGAACCGGACCTGCCGGCCCGCGATGCGCGCCCAGAGGAGCTGCTCGTCGTCGGCCAGGCGGCCCGGGTTGACGCGCTCCCACTCGCGCGTGATCACGGTCACGCGGCGGCGCGGGTCGGGCGTCACGGGTACGAGCCAGGGCGCGGGGGAGAGCTTCCGTTTGGCGCGCCGCTGGATGCGGCGGCGCGGAGCCGGTGTCACGCGCGCGCCGGGCCGGTAGAAGTCGGAGTCGAGCAGGCTGTGGATGGTGATGGTGCGGTCGTTGTGCGTCGCGGCGTCGTCCACGAAGTCGACGACGATGCCGGCCTCCTTGCGGGGCGCCAGGCGCATGATTCGGCCGATCCGCTGCTGGTAGACCCGTCGGCTCGCCGTCGGCGCGAGGTGCATGCAGATCGTCGCGCGCGGGGAGTTCCAGCCTTCCGCGAGAAGCTGTGCGTTGACGAGGACGTTGATGTCGCCGCGCTCGTAGGCTGCGAGGGTCTCGGCGAGCCTTACCGGCGGGGTGCGGCCGCTGACGGCCTCCGCCTTGAGGCCCGCGGCTCGGAACTCCCGCGCCAGGTTGTAGGCGTGGTCGACTCCGGCCGCGTAGACGATGCCCGGCGTGGCGTCGAAGCGGTCGCGGTACAGGCTCGCGGCCGCCTGGTTGAAGATGTCCTGGTCGAGGACCTTGGCGAGGACCTCCTGGTCGTAGTCCCCGCCGACGATGGGCACGGAGGAGATGGCCGCCGCGGGCCGCACGCGCAGTGAGCGCAGGGGCGCTATCAGGCCGCGCCGCGCCGCATCCCCGAGGGGAAGGTCGTCCACCGAGGCGGGGAAGACGTCTGAGACCTGCTTGGCGATCAGCTGCTCGGTGGCGGTCATGCCGATGTAGATCGGCTCCGTGAGGCTGCGGATGGCGGCGCTGGTCTTCTCGCCGAGCGCCGTGTGCGCCTCGTCGCAGATGACGAGCTGGTAGGCGCTTCGCGAGACCGAGTTGACGTGGCGCGCGAACCAGGCGTAGGTCTGGATCGTGAGCGGGTTCGCCTGGAGCGGCTCCTGTCCCTGCAGGACGGCCGGCCGCAGCCGGCCGCCGTAGCCCTCGGTCGTCAGGTCACGCGTGAACTGGTCGACCAGCAGGCGCCGGTGCGTGAGGATGAGGACGCCCATCGTCCGGGCGGCTTCGACGAAGCCGGCTGCCGCGATCGTCTTGCCGGACGCGGTCGGATGGCGGAAGCGGAAGCGGCGCACCGCGCCGGGATCGTTGTGGAGGCCGAGCTCCTCGGTCTCCTCGCCCTCGCCGTCCTCGTCGACTTCGCTCGCGCCTTCGTCCTCGAGCTCCTCGTCTGCCACGACCTGGCTCTCCGCCGCCGTGCCGTTCCCGTTGTCCGCGTGCTCCTCGTGGCGGGCGATCAGCTCGGCGAGCATGCCCGCGAGCGCGTCGATCTGGTGGCGGCGAAGCTCGGTCCCGGAGGCGAGGCGGGGCGGCTTGTCCGTGAGGACTCGCTCGAGCCCGAGCATGAGCGCGTACTCGACCTTCCACTCGGTCGACGGCGAGCGCCTGCCGGCGTCCATCTCGGCGAGAGCGGCGTCCAAGGCGCGCCGGCGAGCGCGACCCTCGGCGAGCACCTCGGCCGCGTCCTCGCCCGGGTGCAGGAAGGACTCGCCGGACCAGGCTTCAATGCGGTGGGCGGCCGCTGTCAGCGCGACCGTCGCCTCCGGCTGGACCGTCGGATGGCCTCGTGTTTCTTGCATGGACGCAGCGCTGGTGCGCTGCTTGCTTCCTGGAGAGTGGGCGCGAGTGAAACTCGCGCCGCCCTCAGATATTACCGGATCGCGCATCCGAGGTGGGCTTCGGGAGGTCCGCCTGCGAAAGCCGGGCGGACGCACGGGCAGCGCGACTGCTGTCGCATGGCTGAGCTGCGGCGCGGGGCGAGGAGGTCGTACGGCGCGGCGCGCTAGGCTCAGCGGCCGTGGACTGGGACGAGCACGCCGAGCGGGAGGAGGCGCGCTACGCGGACGGGCTCGCGCGCCTGCCGGCCGACCCCGACGGGCGGCAGAAGCAGCTCGTTCGAGTGGCGATGGCGGCCACCGGGGCCGGGCTCGCTCGGCTGATGCAGGGACGCCGGGCTGAGGCGGCCGGTTGGCTCGCGCGCTCGGCCGAACGCTTCCGCGAAAGCTACTCCGACGCGCCGCCGGAGAGCTGGGGGCGGCCGATCGGAGCGATCAAGGCGCGGGTGCTCGCCGGCGACCGCGAGGGCGCCGCGGGGGACGCCGGCTGGGCCCTCGAGCAGGAGCCGGCCGGGTCGGAGTCGCCGATCGGCCGGTATGCGGCCGTGCTCGCGCTGCTCGTCCTCGAGCGGGATGCAGACGCCCTGCCGCTTGCAGAGGGTCTGTGCCGTGAGCCGGAGGCGGCCTTTCCTCCTGCGGTTGCCGAGGCGCTCGGCGCGCTCGCGGCGGGCGATGCGGCCCGCTACCGGGACGGCGTGCGCCAGGTCCTCGCCTCGTTCGAGGGGCGGGACGCCTACCTCGAGGACATCCCGGTCGCGGACACGGTCGTCGTGCTGGAAGCGCTCGCCGCGCGTCGCGGCCTGGCGGCGGGCCTCACCTCGCCCTTGCTCCCTCCGGGGAGCTAGGCGTCGTCGTCCGAGAGCTCCGCGATGTCCACGGAGACGATCGTGTCGGGCTTGAGGAAGCGGCCGCTCACGAAGGGCCACTCGTCGGAGTCGGCGTCGGCGACCTGACTCATGATCGTCCTCGCCTCGAGCTTGGCTGCGGCCTGGTCCGGGAAGTCCCCGGCCTCGACGCGCTCGCCGTTCGTGAGGCGGATGGTCATGCGCCACATCGTGGACGTCTCTGCCGGCGGTTCGAAGGCCTGGGGCGCAGGCTCGGGCTCCTCGGCGGCAGGCGGGTACGGAGCCGGGAGAGGCGCTGGAGGCTGCGGCAGGGGGACAGGCTCGGCGGAGGTGGGCGGCTTGAAGGCGGCCGGCGGCAGGAAGACGAACGCGGGCTCCTGGGCGATCTCCGGCTCCGGCTCGACCTCCTGCTCCGGCGCGGCGTCCGGCTCGAGCGCGGCCGGCTCCGGCGCGAAGGCCGGCTCGGTCACACGGAGCGGCTCGTACGCGACGAGGGGCTCGACGGGAGGGGGAGCGGAAGCCCTCTGCGGTGGCCAGCCGACGGGCTCCGGGAGGAGGGGCGGCTCGGGCGCCGCGGTCGGCTCGCCGGCGGTGGGGGGCTCGTAGGCTTCGGGGACGACCGGGTCGGGGACCGGCGTCGGCTCGGCGAGGAGCAGGGGCTCAGGCTCAGGGCTCGACGGCAACGAACGGCTCGGGCTCGGCGGTAGCGACCGGCTCGGGCTCGGGAGCTGCGACCGGCTCAGGCTCGGGCTTCGCGAGTGGCTCGACGTCGAGGGGCTCGACGCTGAAAGGGTCGTCGGGTACCGGAACCCAGCGCGCTTCCGGCGAGGCGTCGAGGTCCGTGAGCGCCGGCGGGAGCTCGGGCTCCGGCGTGGCCTCCACCTCGGCCGCGAACGGCGCGGGCTCCTGCGGAGCGGCGGCCTCGTGGTCGTGGGCGGACGGCGGCGCGATCAGGTCGGCGTCGGCGGGCGCGTAGCCATTGCGATGCTCGATGTGGGACACGGGCTCCTCCTTGGCCGGCGCGGGCGGCGAGGCCGCCTCGGGCGAGGCCGTCTCGGGTGGGGGGAGCGGCCGGGAGTACACGTCGGCCGCGATCTCGGCAAGCTCGCCAGGGGCCGAGACGACGAAGCGCGCGTCGTCGCGGCCGAGCGCCTCGCGGATGTTCCGCATCAGCACGTCGTCCGTCGGATCGGCGATCGCCACGACCGGGAGCTCGCCGTCGAAGGAGTACGGCAGCGCCCGGAAGAGGCGCGCCTGCTCCTCGGTGAAGAGGGTCGCGGCCGAAGGGTCGACGATCTGCTCGCGAAGGGTGACGAAGTCGAGGCCCTTCTGCCCTGCCAGGAGGCGGGCCAGGTCGATCTCGGAGATGAGGCCACGCTCCGTGAGAATCTCGCCGAGGCGCTTGCCGGTCTTCACGCCCTCCTCGAGGGCGCTCTCGATCGTCTCCGCGGGCAGGAGGCCGGCCCGGAAGATCAGGGTGCCCAGCGGGGCGTCGGGACGTTCGCGGAGGGGAGTGCTCACAGGCTCTCCGTCACTCCGCGCAGCCGTGCCGCGCGGGTCGCCAGGGGGTTGAGTCGTGTCCACTTCATAAGCCGCAGAGGGAGCGGCCTTCCGCTCCGTGCTGGTCTGAGTATCGTCCGATCCGCTGAGCGGGTTATCACCCTCCCGGGTGATACCGAGTGGCTCTATGCCGTTTCGTAGGGGGCCCGTCAGACGAGCAGGCCTGTGGCGTACATGAGCGCGAGCCCGGCCAGGAAGCCGCCGACGGCATACCCGGACGTGAGCCCACCGGGCGCGCGGCGCGCGACGTAGCGCACCACTTCGACGACCACCTGCAGCGCCGCGCCGGCGGCGATGGAGAAGAAGAGGACGGCGAGGACGTCGTTGGTGAGGTACCCGCCGATCCACGCACCGAAGATCGTCGGTGCGCCTGCGACGAGCACGAGCGCCGTAAGGCGCCCAGGCCGGGCGGCTCCCCCTCGGCGGCCGGTGCGGCGATCCCCAGCCCCTCCGTGACGTTGTGGAGCATGAACCCGACGATGAGGAACGTCCCGAGCGTCAGCTCTCCGAGCGCGAACGAGCTTCCGACAGCGAGGCCCTCGCCGAGGTTGTGGACGCCGATCCCGACGGCGACGAGGGTCGCCAGGGCGAGCCCGCCGAGCGTGCCGCCCTTCGCGGCGCCCGCGCGGCCGAGCCGCTGCGAGAGGAAGGTCAGGGCGAGGTAGCTCGCGGCGACGCCGAGGACGACCAGCCCCGTCCCGCCCAGGGCGCCGGGCAAGCGCCGCCTGCAGCTCCAGCGCCTCGGTCAGCGCCTCGATCGCGAGGAAGGTCAGGAGCCCGCCGGTCAGGGCCATGAATGCCGCCAGCCACTCGGGCCGTGCGCGCCTGAGCGACGGAAGCCAGAGCAGGCCGAGCGCCACCGGGACGATGCCGACGAGGGCGCCGATGATGGCGTAGCCGAGGAAGCCCCCCGGGCTCGGCTCGGGCGTCTCCACCGCAGCCGCGATCTCGTGCGTCGTCTGGATGCCCGTCGAGCTCGTGACTCCGACTGCGATCGGCTCGTCCTCGACCCAGGCATAGGGGACGACGATGGTGGCCGAGCGCAGGCGCCCGAGCGTGGCTGGGCCGTCGACGGTGAAGGGGACGATCGCGTCGTCCACGGTCACCGTGGCGATGGTCAGATCCTCGCGCTGCGGGTTCGTCACCCGGATCCGGATCTCGCCCGGCGAGAACTCGACCCGGCGGACGTCGAAGGCGTCGGGCGGCGGCGGGTTTTCCCCGACCAGCTCGAGCAGGGAGCCGCCGCGCGCGGCGAAGAGCGAGACGACGGCGACGAGCAGGACGATGGGGACGAGCGCCCACAGGCGCCAGCGCAGCGATTCATTGCGCCGCGGGCTCTGCTCGGCGGCCGAGTGGGCTTCCATCAGTGCCTCTCCAGGTGATGCTGCTGTGCTGTCGCGGGGCAGAAGTGCGGAATGCATCGGCTGGTGGGGCACCTCAGTCGGAGACCTCGAAGAAGCCCATCCAGCCGAGCTCGGCGAACTCGGACTGGTGCGCGTGGAACATGAAGTTCCCCGTGTTGGCGAAGTCGATCTCGATGATCCCGCGCTGGCCCTGGCAGAGCATGACCGTGTCCGTGTACTCGAACGTGTCGCTCGTCCCGGTCGGGTAGTAGCGGAAGAAGTCGCCGTGGAGGTGGAACGAGTTGACCAGATCGAACTCGGTCAGATTGGCGAGGTAGATGCGCACCGTCTGGGAGCGCTTCACCTTGATCGGGTAGCGCGCGTAGTAGAAGGCGGGCCCGTTCACCGCGTAGAAGTTGTTCTCGCCGTCGCCATCGGTGTCGAACGCGTTCATCACCATCACCAGCTCCTGCGCGGGCGGCCGCGGCTCGGGCGGGTCGATGATGAACGCGCCGTAGAGGCCCTTGTGGATGTGCTTCTTGAGCGGGGTGGCGTGGCAGTGGTAGAGGTGCATCCCGTACGGGCGCGCCGGGAACTCGTACGTGAAGCTCCCGCCCGGCTCGACGATCTCGAAGACCCCGTCCATGTTCGCCGGGTGGATTCCGTGGAAGTGGATCGTGTGAGGATGGCCGCCGCCGTTTCGAAACTCGACCCGCAGGATGTCGTCCTCCGTCGCACGGATCACCGGGCCGGGTGCGGTGCCGTTGTACGTCCACGCCGGGTAGAAGACGCCCTTGGCGACCTCGATCTCCGTGTCCTGCGCGAGCAGCGTGTACTCGCGGACGCGGCCGGGCTGATGCGGCAGTGCGGCCGGCGGGTACGTGACCGCGTCGAGGTCGTTCGGGCCGCCCGGAGCGGGCGCCGCCTCGCCGATCATGGCGGCATGCCCCATCGCCGGGTGCTCCGTGCCCATGTGCGTGGCCTCGAGCTCCCTCCGGCCGGCCAGGGCCATTCCGGCGAACGGCGCGGCCGCGACGACGGGGGCGACGCCCGCGATCAGCTGGCGCCGGCTCAGTCCACGAGGCTTAGACATGTCTAAATCATAGTTTAGACGCGCGTGCCCGGGCAAGACGCGGCAACCTATGACCGGAGACGCATTGACGATTGCCTTCTGCGACGAGACGGACTTCGGATTCGGCTGGATCGCATCCGAGCCGGAGCTGCTCCAGCGGGCCTCGCACGCGCTCGCCGTGGAGGGGCGGGTGTGGCTCGTCGACCCCGTGGACGGACCCGGGGTGGAGGAGCGCGTCCGTGCGCTCGGGGAGCCGGCGGGCGTCCTCCAGCTGATCGACCGCCACGATCGAGACTGCGCGGAGCTCGCCGGGCGGCTCGGCGCGCCGCTCCACCGCGTACCGCTCGGCGGCGTGCCGGGCTCGCCGCTCGAAGCGCGGAAGATCCTCGACGCCCCCGGCTGGCACGAGGTCGCGCTCTGGTGGGAGGCCCGGAGCGTCCTGGTCTGCGCCGAGGCGCTCGGGACGGTCCCGTACTTCCGCGGCCCGGACGAGACGCTCGGCGTCCATCCGTTTCTGCGGCTCTACCAGCCGAGGGGTCTCAGGGACATGGCCAAGTGCCTGGCACCGGAGCACATCCTCGTCGGCCACGGGGAGGGCGTCCACGGCGAGGTCGCTGCGCCCGCGCTCGCGCAGGCCGTGCGCGGCGCGCGACGGGCGACGCCGCGCTGGCTCAGCCACCAGCTACACAGGAGGAAGCGATGAGAGACGACCTCGTCCCCGGCAACCCGTTCCCCGATCTGCACCTTCCCGACACGACCGGCCGGGAGGTCGCGCTCAGCGAGATCGCTCGGGGCCAGCCGCTCGTGCTCGCGTTCGTCCGCGGGTGGTGGTGCCCGAAAGAGCAGGTGCGCCTGCAGAATCTCGTCGGCTTCCAGGAGGAGCTCCAGCGCGAGCTCGGGCGGCTGGCCGTCGTCACGATCGACGAGCCCTACGTCAACGGGGCCTTCCGAGCCGGCCTCGGAGGCGCGTTCCCGTTCCTCTCCGACGTCGACCGGCGGGTCGCGGAGGAGCTCGATCTCCTCGAGCTGACCGACGAGACCCACCTGCCCTTCCTCCCGTTCACCTTCGTGCTCGACTCGCGCCTCGTGATCTCGAGGATCTGGTGCGGGTTCTGGTACTGGGGCAACCCGACCATCGAGGAGCTCCGCCTGGCGCTGCGCGAGATCGCCGCGGCCGAGCAGCCCAGCTTCGACCCGCAGGCGGTCTGGGAGACGGGGGGCTCGGCGCCGCCCGACGCGGGGATCGACGCGCCGGTCGTCTGGATCCGGGAGAGCTCGGGCGGGCACGAGCTCTGGCGCGGCGTCCACGAAGGGCCGGTCCCGGAGGTCGGCGACGAGCTCGGCCGCTCGCCGGTCGACGGCCGAGCCTGGGTCGTTCGCCGTCTGGAGGAGGCCGGCGGCCGCGTCGCGATCCACCTCAGCAAGGAGGGTCCCACGGGCGATCCCCGCCTCGTCGGCCACCACATGACTGCCGGCCCTCGCGTGCCGTAGAGTCCCGACGTTGACGCGGAAGGTCGCCGCCGCCCTTCGGCCGCTCGCAGGCTGCCTGGCGGCAGGGCTCGCGGTCGGGGTCGTGATTGCCGGCCTCGGGTCGCGCCTCGTCATGCGCCTCCTCGCCGTCGCCGACCCGGACGCGCGCGGGTCCTTCACGGAGAACGGCAACCAGGTAGGGGACATCACCCTCGGCGGCACCCTCGGGCTCGTCACGTTCGTCGGCATCCCCATCGGCTTCCTCGCCGGGCTGATCGTCTTCGCCGTCCGCCGCTGGCTCCCGGCGGGGCAGCCGTGGCGCGGGCTCGCGTTCTCGGCGGTCCTCCTCGCCTTGCTCGGCGGCACAGTGATCGACCCGGACAACATCGACTTCCGCCTGCTGGAGCCCGCCGGTCTGGCGATCGCGCTCTTCGGGCTGCTCTTCCTCGCCGCGGGCTTCTGGCTCCCCCTGCTGGCCGACCGCTGGGGCCCGGGCGTGCCGCGCTTCCTCTACCGGACGGACGTCACCATCGGCGGCGGCGTCGTCATCGCGGTCGTCGTCGTCATCGGCCTGGTCCAGGTCGGCCGGGACATCGCAGAGCTGGTCTAACCGCGCCTGACTCCTGGCCATCGGCCTAGTCCAGTTCGGCCGGGACATCGCAGAGCTGGTCTAACCGCGCGGCGGCTGGTGCCTCCTCGCAGGCGGGGACGCGGGATACGCGCGGTCGCCGGCGTAGCCGAGCTGGCGCGCTGACGTTCGCCTCAGTCCGCTGCCAGGCGGGCGATCGTCTTCGCCGCGAGGAGGTCGAGCGCCCGCACCGACAGCTCCAGGTGCTCGGGCTTCGTGTCCTCCAGCTTGGTGTGCGAGAGGCCGCGGAGGCTCTGGACGAAGAGCATGACCGTGGGGACGCCGGCGCGCGCGACCTCGGCGGCGTCGTGGAGCGGCCCGCTCGGCAGGCGGTGCGACTGCCCCGCCACGTCCGTGACGGCTTCGTCGGCCAGCTCGATCAGCTCCTCGTCGAACAGGATCGGGTCGATGCGCCAGATCTGCTCCCACTCGACCTCCACGTCCTCCTCGCGCGCGAAGCGCTCGCTTGCCTCCTTCGCCTCGGCGAGCATGGCCGCGACCTTGCCGGCGTCCAGGTGGCGCTGGTCGAGGAGCACGGTGGCCGTCTCGACCACCGAGGTCACGATCCCAGGCTTCGTCACGCAGCTCCCCATCGTGCAGACGGCTCCGTCGCCGGTGCGGGCGGCGATCCCGCGGATCTCGAGCGCAAGCTTGGCCGCCGCCGCGAGCGCGTCCCGCCGCCGGTCCATCGGCGTCGAACCGGCGTGCGCGGCCTGGCCGCGGAAGGTGATCTGGTGGCGCTCGACGCCGAACGTTCCGAGGACGACGCCGAGCGGGAGATCCATGCCTTCCAGCACCGGGCCCTGCTCGATGTGAAGCTCGAGGTAGGCGACCGCGTTCGCGAGCTGCGCGCGGGCGTCGAGCGCGCGGTCGAGATCGACGCCGTGCTCGGCCAGGGCGTCCTCCCAGCGGATCCCGCCGGCGTCGGTGCGCTCCCGAAGCTCGGCCTGGTCGGCCATGGTCCCCGAGGCGGCGCTCGAGCCGAACAGCGAGCGGCCGAAGCGCGCTCCCTCCTCGTCGGCCCAGCTGACGAGCCGGACCGTGACCGGCGGCATCCCCTCCTCCGCGATCCGGCGCAGGACCTCGACTCCGGCGACGACGTTGAGGGAGCCGTCGAGCCAGCCGCCGTTCGGGACCGAGTCGATGTGGCCGCCGAGCACGAGCGTCCTTTCCGAGGCCCCGCGCAGCGTGAACCATTGGTTCCCGGCCTCGTCGACCTCCTCCTCGGCGCCGGTCGGCGCGACCTTGCCGGAGAGCCAGCTCTTCGCCGCCTCCCACGTGTCCGTCCAGGCCACTCGCTGGGCGCCGTCCTCGTCCCCGGTCAGCTCCCGGAGCTCGCGGAGCTCGTCCACCGTGCGGCTCGGTTCCAGCGGCACGGAGGGAATGTATAGAGTCTCCAGCCTCATGGGACGAGGCTCCAGGCCCCTCAAGCGCTGGCGGAACGATCGCACGCGCAAGAAGAAGGAACGCGAGAAGCGGCACGCTGCGGAGGTGGGCGCGTCTCGCGGGAAGACGAAGCCCGCGAAGTGAGCCTCGTCACCGCGGTCCACCTCTACGTCACCGACCTCGACCGCTCGATCGACTGGTACACGCGCCTGCTCGGGCGTGGGCCCGCGGCCGCCTACGACGAGGGGGAGAACGCCCACAGCGCCTTCTTCGTGCTGGAGGGGCAGACGTTCCTCGTCCTCACCTGGGATCCCGAGCGCGGCCGCGAGATCGGCGGCTCGGTCCGGCTCGAGCTGGCCGCCGACGACATTCACGGCGAGATCACCCGCCTCGACCGCCAGGGAATCCGCGGCGGGCGCGTGACGAAGACCCGCTTCGGGACGGAGGTCTACGACCTCGCCGACCCGGACAGCCACCTCGTCAGGATCGGCCCGGCGTGGACCGTCCACGCCATCGAAGGCGCCGTCTAGCTACGCCTGCCTGACGCGCACGACGTCGCCGGGGGCGAGGCCGACGCGGCCGCACTCACCGGCGGGGAGCTCGACGACGGCCTTCGCGCCCTTGCAGGCTGCGAGCCGCCAGGGACGAAGGTGCTCGGCGATGCGAAGGACACGGCCGTCAGGGTCGAGGAACGCCGCGTCGATTGCGAAGCGCATGAACCACATGTGAATGGAGGAGGCGGGGCGCAGGAGGATCCCCTCGCCCCGCTCGAGCCCGGCGCGTCCGAGGAGACCCCGAGCACGGGTGAGCGGTGTCTCCGCGAGGAGACACCGCTCACACACCAGGATTCCGTCTTGCCGTTCCAGGGATACGAGCAAGGGACTCTCAGTACCCCACGTGGATGTGGTCGTCGTGGTCGGCCAGCGGGAAGGACGGTCCGCCCAGGCCGAGGAGCGAGATGACCTGCTTCGGCTGGAGCTCGGTCGGGAGCTGGAGGATGTTCTCCACCGCCCGCTGGGTCAGTCCGCCGGGCTCCTGGTTGCCGTAGATCGACCTGTGGTCGAGCACGGCGATGTCAACGGCGAGGCCGTAGACGTGCGCCGAGATCACGCCCGGCCGCGAGTAGAGGCGGTGGCCGGAGATGAGGCTCGACACGGTGACCTGCTTGTGGGCCTGCCTGAGGTAGCGCAGGAGGACGATCACACGCACGTCGACGCGGCCGAGAGCCAGGTCGAGGCGCCCGCCCGGGTAGACGGTGACGCTCTTGTCGCGTAGGAGCCGGTGCTGCAGCCGCGACTTCGAGGCCTCCAGCCCGACGACGAGAGCGCGCAGGCCAACCGCGCGGTTGTAGTCGCGCAGCGCGAGCGCCTGGTCGGCGAACTCGCCGCCGCCGTACGCACGGAGCGCGCGCGCGGCCTGGCGCCGGGCTCCGAGCTCGGCCAGCCGGACGGCGGTCGTCCGCACGGGACGGAAGCCCATCGTGCTCCCGTCGAACCCGCGGGCCCGGAGGACGCCCAGGACGAGCGCCCAGTCGACCTTGGCCCGTTCGGCCTCGCGCGCGAGCATGTCGGCGAAGCCCCGGTTGAGGCGCTTGGCCGGCGGGGTCGGGTCGGGGAGCGGCCTGTGGAGCCAGATGGTGGCGAAGAAGCCGTCGGCGTCGGCCTCGGGGTCGAGGACGGCCGGGCTACGCGTGCCCTTGTCGATCACTGGCAGGTCGTCCGGAGCCGGCGGGTTCCCGGGGTGGTCTCCGGGCGGTGGCGCCGGAGCGTCGTCGTCATCCGGATCGTCGGGAAGCGGAGGCGGAGGCGACCCGTCGCCGGGCACGCCCTCGTCGCCGTCACTGGGATCCTCGCCTTCGGCGGGCGGCTCTTCGCCCTCGGCGGGCGGCTCTTCGCCCTCGGCGGGCGGCTCTTCGCCCTCGGCGGGCGGGTCTTCGCCCTCGGCGGGCGGGACTTCGCCCTCGGCGGGCGGCTCTTCGCCCTCGGCGGGCGGCTCCTCGCCTTCTTCGCCGGGTGCGGGCTCCTCTACCGGAGCCTCCTCGGTCGAGGCGACTTCGGTGGTCGTCTCGCCTTCAATCGCGTCGGCCACGACGTCGCCGGCGCCTGCCGAGAAGGCGGCGCCGCCGAAGAAGAGCGTGGCGAACGCGAGGCTGGTGGCGAGCCGGCGCTTGCTCCAGGTCGCGTGCGTGCGCGCACGGGCAGAGGTCGAGCCCGCCGCCGTCGGAGTCGTGGACGGCTCTGCGTCCGATCCCTCCGCCGCGGTCGGCTCGTCGCGCCCGAGGGCCCAGAGGGCCCAGCCGGCGAGCGTGAACAGAACGAGCGGCGCGAGATAGCGCCGCGACTTCTTCTTGTGTGGCATCAGCCTGGTGCTCCCGTGGTTTCGGGCGCCGAGGCCGCCACTTCGGCGCGGAACGTCCTTCTCGATCCGATCCGCCGCCGCTCAGCGGGTCGTGTTCGGACTATCGGGCGCCCGCACGAAAGCGACCTTCCCCCGAAAGGGTCAACTGGCCTCGAACCCCTCTGCCGGGGGATTCTCGGAGGGCTTCGAGTGCCCGATGGTGCGGGACAGATTGAGCCAAACGGCGGAGCGGTCACGCCGAGTAGCTCGAGGAACTCGGGAGGCCCTAGAAACCGTGACCACGCTTACCGCCCGAACAACAAGCCGGCTTTCACCGCGCATCCTCGTGCCGACTCCGCGTTCGGCTCGTTTTCAGGTCAGCGCGCCGACGTGCGTGCCCGCAGCAGGGAAGGGAGGTGAATCGAGCATGTTCAAGTCCCTCGTTGCATTGAAGCGCGAGGACGGCCAGACCATGGCGGAGTACGGCGTGGTCCTCGCCGTCATCACACTCGCCATCGTCGTCGCCCTCGCCGCCCTCTCGGGCGCCATCGGCGATGCGATCAACGGTGTCGCCGGAATCCTCTAAGGCTCACCAGGAGATGGGCCCTTTCAGCCTCCACCGAGAGGGCCCGTCTCACTAACCCAAGCAGGAACCCATCACTTTCATGCCCACACGGAACTCGCCACACAGAATCGTTCGCCGCCGAGAGCGGGGCCAGACCATGACGGAGTTCGCCCTGGTCCTCCCCTTGATCGCGCTCCTCCTCTTCGGGGTCATCCAGTTCGGCATCGTCTTCCACCAGTACGTGACGCTGACCGATGCCGTCCGCGCGGGCGCCCGCCAGGGCGCCGTCGGCCGGCACCTGCCGGATCCCGTCGGTTCCGTCGAGGATCGCGTGCGGGGGTCAGCGGTCGATCTCGACCAGTCGGAGCTCGACATCACCGTCAGCTCCTCGTGGGAGCAGGGCGAGGACGTCAGCGTTTCCGCGACGTACCCGTACAGCATCAGCCTCCTCGGCATCGTCGTGAAGTCGGGGGACATCACCAGCTCGACCACGGAGCGTGTCGAATGACCGAGCGCAAGCGCGAGCGCGGCCAGGCCGCGGTTCTCACAGTCGTCTTCATGATCGTCCTCCTCGGCATGGCGGCCGCGGTGCTCGACGTCGGCTCCTGGTACAAGGAGGACCGCGAGCTCCAGGCGACGATGGACGCCGCCGCGCTGGCCGGCGCACAGGCGCTGCCCGACGACACGGCCGAGGCCTCGGCGCTCGCCGAGCAGTACTCGACGACGAACGGCGGCGGGCTCGACGAGACCGAGATCACGACGACGAAGATCACGGACGACACGATCCAGGTCACCGGCTCACGCCCGGCTCCAGGGTTCTTCTCGAAGGTCATCGGCATCGACTCGGTCACCGTGAACGCCACGGCAACGGCGCGCGTGGGCGTACTCGCGAACGCGCGCTATGCCGCTCCGATCGCGGTCGACGAGCAGCATCCCTACCTCCAGGCGAAGCGCTGGGGCGAGGAGACGACGCTCGAGCTCGACACGCTCGGGCCCGGTGCCTACCGCCTGCTCAACATCGACGGATCGTACGGCGGCACGAACCCCGCGACGCTGGGCGACTGGATCCGCGACGGCTACGACGACTACATGCCGCTGGGCGATTACTACTCGGATCCAGGCGCGAAGTACAACACGAACCCGAACTTCAAGTCCGCGCTCGAGGAGGTCATCGCCACGGGACAGGAGCTCCTCTTCCCCGTGTACCGGTCGTTCCACGAGCAGGGCGCCGGCTTCGTGTACGAGATCGTCGGCTGGGTCGGGTTCGTGGTGACCGACTTCGTGATCAAGGGCTCGAAGGACAACGAGATCTCGGGCTACTTCACCCAGGTCGTCTGGGAGGGAATCTTCAGCGAGGAGGCGGCGCCCGACGACTTCGGTGCGCGCGCGGTCTCGCTCGTCGAATAGGCCCTAATCCTTCGGGCCAAGACAGCCGATAGGGCTACCGCAACGCCGACAAGAGAAAGACGTGGTGCAATGACGTATCGACTCCGCAATATCGGGCTCGCGCTCGCGCTCGCCGCCGTCGCAGTCCTGCTCGTCTTCTATTACGTCTCCCAAGAGCGGGGTCGGCTCCAGGAAGATCAGGAGCTCGTCCCGGTCTGGGTGGCGGTCAAGGACATTCCCGTCGGAACCTCGGGCTCCGAGCTCGACGCCGGCGGATTCCTCACCCAGTCCGAGATCGAGCGCGGCCAGGTCGCGCCGGGTGCGCTCCTCGACCCGGCCGACGTGGCCAGCAAGGTCGTGGGCTATCCGATCTACAAGGGCGAGCAGGTGAGCCAGCTGCGCTTCCGCTCGGAGGCCGAGAAGGGCATCCGGGCACAGCTCAGCGGCACCCTCCGCGCCGTTCAGCTTCCGGGCGACGAGCACCGGCTGCTCGCCGGAACGCTGATCGCGGGCGACCGAGTCGACGTAGTCGGCAACTGGTCGCCGGGGAACGGGGGGTCTAACAGCGGAGGCGTTACCCGGACCATCCTCCGTGACATCCTCGTCCTCGAGCCCGCGAAGCAGGCCGACACGCAGTCGAAGCTCACCGAGGGAGGCAAGAAGGGCCTCTCGGTCAAGCTCGCTCTCACGGACGCGCAGGAGCAGAAGCTCTTCTGGATCGCCGAGAACGGTACCTTGACGCTCACGCTGCGGTCCCCGACCGACGCGAGCGACAGCCCGGAGTCCGCGGAATCGTCGTGGACGCTCCTCGTGGACGGGCTCAAGGCGCAGCAACTGGAAGCACTGACTCCGAATGCGCAGCAACTGGACGCACTGACTCCGAGTGAGGGGGCGACGAACAATGAGTAGCGAGTCCACTGTCGCCACGCGCGAGAAGACGCGGATCTTCGTCACCGGGTCCTGTGACGGGCTCGACCAGCTCCGTGACGCCCTCGAGCGTCACGGAGAGATCGAGCTCGTGGGCACCAGTGTGTCGGTGGCCGAGTCCGCCGGGACCCTCACCGGAGGGCACCTGGGGGTGATCCTCCACGGGACGCGGAGCTCGACGCTCCCGGCCGACGAGATCGCCTCCATCCGGGAGCACACCCGCACGCCGATCATCCTGCTCGCCTCGGGCGAGGCCTCCGTCCTCCTCGAGGAGGCCCTGGAGGCGGACGTCTCGGACGTGCTGCTCCTCCCGCAGATGACGGAGAACGTCGTCTTCGCCATCCGCAAGGCCGGCCGGTCGACGCTCCGCCCCGCGCCCTCCAGCGCGACGACCCGCCGCGGGCGGATCGTCACGGTGTTCTCACCGAAGGGCGGGACGGGAAAGACCGTCACCTCGACCAACCTCGCCGCCGCCTTCGCCAAGTTCGAGGGGAAGCGGACGCTCCTCCTCGACCTGGACCTCCAGTTCGGGGACGCGGCGATCATGCTCGGCCTCGAGCCCGAGAAGACGATCTACGACCTCGTCGTCGCGCCGGGCGAGCTCGACTCCGAGAAGCTCGCCGGGTACACCACCCGGCACCCGTCCGGGCTCGACATCCTCCCCGCGCCGGTTCGCCCGGAGGATGCGGAGCTCGTGACGGAGTCGAAGCTGTCCCGGCTGCTGGAGGTCGCGCGGGAGTCCTACGACGTCATCGTCGTCGACACCTCGCCGTTCTTCCACGGGCCGATGCTGGCGACGCTCGACCGCACCGACGAGCTCCTGCTCGTCTGCGGCCTCGACGTCCCCACGCTCAAGAACGTCAGGCTCGCGCTCCAGACGCTCGAGCTCCTCGCCTTCCCGCAGAACCGCATTCGGGTCGTCCTCAACCGGGCGAACTCGAAGGTCGGCATGAAGCGGAGCGAGGTCGAGAACGCGCTCGAGGTGAAGGTGCGCTTCGAGGTCCCGAGCGACCGGGCCGTGCCCATCGCCGTCAACCGCGGGAACCCTGCAGTCCTCGCCGAGTCCGGCGCCGACTTCTCGAAGTCCATCCGTGAGATGGCGAAGGGTCTCCAGCCGGCCGAGGTCGCGAAGAACCAGAAGCGCGGCCTCTTCAGGCGGAGCTAGTCGATGGGCCTTCACGATCGCCTCACCAAGACCGGCACGAACGGTGACGCCGAAGCCACGATCACGCGGATCGAGACGGTTGCGCGCGATTCGAAGCCGGAGAGTCGCTCCGTCGACCCCTACGCGGAGCTCAAGACCCGCGTCCATCACGCGTGCATCGCGAAGCTCGGACCCGAGCTCTTCTCGAGCTCGTCCAACGAGGACCTGACCGACCGCGTCCTGCGCGTCGTCACCGAGCAGCTCGCGCTCGATCAGACGCCGCTCACGCGGGACGAGCGCCGACAGGTCGTCCGCGAGATCACGGACGACGTCCTCGGCTACGGCCCGCTCGAGCCGCTTCTCCGGGAGGACTCGATCAGCGAGGTCATGGTCAACGGGCCCGACCGGATCTACGTCGAGCGCGAGGGCAAGATCGAGCTCTCGAAGGCGACGTTCGCCGACGACGCGCACCTGCTGCGCATCATCGACAAGATCGTCTCCCAGATCGGCCGCCGGGTCGACGAGTCCTCGCCGATGGTGGACGCCCGCCTGCCCGACGGCAGCCGCGTCAACGCGATCATCCCGCCGCTCTCGCTGCGCGGGCCGGTCCTCACCATCCGGAAGTTCTCGCGCGACCCGTACACGATGGACGACCTGATCAACTTCGGCTCCGTCTCGTCGAGGGCGGCGCATTTCCTTGCCGCCTGCGTGCAGGGGAAGCTGAACATCCTCATCTCCGGCGGTACCGGTACCGGTAAGACGACGACGCTGAACGCGCTCTCGGCCTTCGTGCCAGGGGACGAGCGGATCGTCACGATCGAGGACGCGGCCGAGCTTCAGCTCCAGCAGGACCACGTGATCCCGCTCGAGTCCCGGCCGGCGAACATCGAGGGCCAGGGCGAGGTCCGCATCCGCGAGCTCGTCAGGAACGCCCTGCGCATGCGTCCCGACCGCATCATCGTCGGAGAGGTCCGCGGCTCCGAGACCCTGGACATGCTCCAGGCGATGAACACCGGCCACGAGGGCTCGCTGACCACGATCCACGCCAACTCCCCGCGCGACGCGCTCGCCCGCCTCGAGACTCTCGTGCTCACGGCCGGGGTCGAGCTCCCGCACCGCGCGATCCGCGAGCAGATCTCGAGCGCGTTCGACTTGCTCGTCCAGATCACCCGCCTCGTGGACGGCTCGCGCCGACTCTCGCACATCACCGAGGTGCTGCGGATGGAGTCCGACGTCATCACGCTGCAGGACATCTTCGTCGCCAAGCCGCCCGACGAGGACTCGGTGGCCCCCGGCGGAACCCGCCTCCTGTCGCCCCTCAAGTGCACCGGCCTGAAGCCGCACTTCCTCGAGAAGATGGCGGCGAACGGGGTCACGCTTCCGCCGAGCTTCTTCCTGCAGGACTCGGACGAAGAGGTCAGGACGACGTTCCAGGCCGCGAGCTTCGGCGGGTTCCAGTGATTCGCCGGGCGGCGGTCGTCGCCTGGCTCGTCGCGCTCGCGACGCTCCTCCTTCCGGCCGTCGCGCTCGCGGCCACGGTGGAGGCGGACACGAGCGACTACCCGGTCGTCCGGGCGATCTTCGTCACGGATCGGCCGACGGTCAAGGAGCCCGAGCTGACCGAGAACGGCGAGGCGGTGACCAACCTCGTCGCCACCAACCTCGGCCGCGGCAAGAGCATCGTGCTCGCCGTCGACCGCTCGAAGTCCATGGACGGCCAGCCGCTCACGGACGCGGTCGAGGCGGCGCGCGCGTTCGTCGCTGCGAAGCCACCGGAAGACAGGATCTCGGTGCTGACCTTCGCGACCGAGCCCGTCCCCCTCACCGGCTTCCAGACCTCGACCACCGACGCCGACTCGGCCCTGCGCTCCATCTCGACCAACCCGGTGCAGGGGACGACGCTGTACGACGCGCTCGTCGTCTCTTCCCACTCGCTCGCCTCCGAGGCGTATCTCGGACGTGTGATCATCATCGTCACGGACGGGAACGAGACCCTGAGCGAGGCGACCGCCGACGACGCGATCGCGGCCGCGCAGGAGGCGGGCGCCTCCGTCTACGTCGTCGGGATCGAGAGCAGCCGCTTCAATCCGGAGCCCCTCCAGCGCATCGCCGAGAAGACGGGCGGCAACTACTACGGCGCCGCCGACTCGGCCGCGCTCGCCGAGGTCTACAACTCGATCGCCGAGGAGCTCTCCCGCACGTGGCGTCTCGAGTACGTCACGTCGGCGCTCCCGAGCGAGCCGATCGCCCTCACCGCCACCTCGGGGGCCGAATCCGCCTCCGTCGAGGTCGTGGCGCCGGGCGACGCCGTGACCACCCGCACGCCCCAGCTCGAAGGCCGGCTGCCGGAACAGTTCTTCGGGACGTTCTGGGGCCAGGCTTCGTTCGCCGATCGTCGTGGGGCTCATCGTGCTCCTCGCGGCCGCGTTCGCCCTCGCCTCGCCGAAGGGCGCGTGGCTGAAAGGCCGCCTCGAGCCGCACGTCGCCGCCAAGCGGCGCGCGAAGCAGTCGGCGCCGCGCGATCGGCTGAGGATCGCCGCCGGCCTCTTCCACGCGACCGAGAACGCCCTGGGCAAGCTCAAGCCGTGGCACACGCTCCAGCGCGTGCTCGAGCGGGCCGACCTGCCCCTTCGCACCGTGGAGTTCGTCTATCTCATGCTCGGCGCCGGCCTGCTCGGCGGGCTCGTCGCCGCGGGGTTGACCCAGTCCGTGCCGCTGATCGTGCTCGGCCTCGCAGGCGGCGCGGCGCTGCCGTACCTCTTCGCCTCCTTCAAGGCGAAGCAGCGCGTGAAGACCTTCGAGAACCAGCTGCCCGACCTCCTCGTGACGATGGCGGCCGGCCTGAAGGCCGGGCACAGCTTCCGCCAGGCGCTCCAGAGCGTCGTCGACGAGGACCAGCCGCCCGCCTCGAAGGAGCTCAACCGCGTGCTCACGGAGACGCGCCTCGGGCGCCCGATGGACGAGGCCCTCGCCGACATGGCCGCCCGGATCGGCTCCAAGAACTTCGAGTTCGTCATGACCGCGGTGACCATCCAGCGCCAGGTCGGAGGCAGCCTCGCCGGGCTCTTCGACATGGTCGCCGACACCGTCCGCAACCGGCAGCAGTTCTCCAAGAAGATCAAGGGCCTCACGGCCATGGGCCGTGCGTCGTCCTACGTGCTGATCGGGCTCCCGTTCTTCGTCGCGCTCATGCTGACACTGCTGAACAGCGAATACATGCGGCCGCTCTGGCACACGAGCACCGGCCACAAGCTGATCCTGGCCATGTTCGTGATGATCGGGATCGGTTCCCTCTTCCTCCGCAAAATCGTCAACTTCAGGTACTGACATGATCTGGACACTCATCATCGCCGGCGGCATCGTCGCCCTCGCGTTCTTCCTCCTCATGGACGTCGCCACCATGCCCGCGCGGGAGCGCGCGGGGTCGATCCGGCGCGCGGCCGGGTACGGCAAGACCAGGGCCGTCACCCGCTCGAGCGTGCTCGACGACGGAACCTTCCGGGACCGCGCGCTCGTCCCCATGAAGACCGGCCTCGCCCGCGCCGTCCTGCGGATCACCCCGCGGGCGAGCGTCGAGTCGGTCACGAACAAGCTGCACCGCGCCGGCCTGCACCGCAAGTTCTCTCCGACGGGCTATCTGGCCTCGAAGGCGGTCCTCTGCTTCCTGGGCTTCGTCGGCGGCCAGGTCTTCGCCGGCGTCGCCGGCGTCGCCGGCTCGAAGGCGCTGCTACTCGGGCTCGTCGGCGCCCTCGTCGGCTTCATGCTCCCGGACATGATCGTCACGATGAAGATGCGCGGGCGCAAGGAAGACCTGCGCGCCGAGCTCCCCGACGCGCTCGACCTTCTCGCCGTCTCGGTCGAGGCCGGCCTCGGGTTCGACGCCGCCATCTCGAAGCTGACCGAGCACATGGACGGCCCGCTCGCCGACGAGTTCGCACTCGCGCTCGGCGAGATGCGCATCGGCGAGAGCCGTTCCAAGGCGCTCGCGAAGATGATGAAGCGCGTCGACATGCCCGAGCTCTCGGCGTTCGTGCGAGCGATCATCCAGGCCGATCAGCTCGGCATCTCGCTGGGGCGGATCCTCAAGGTGCAGGCGAGCGACACGCGCAACCGGCGCCAGCTCGCCGCCGAGGAGCGGGCGATGAAGGCGCCGATCAAGATGCTGTTCCCGACGGTGATCTTCATCTTCCCGGCCATGTTCATCGTCATCCTGGGGCCCGCGTTCATGAACCTGTCGGAGCTGTTCTAGCTCCCCCTCCTTGATGGCAGTCAACGAGGACGCAAAGGAGTCCCCGAGGATGGAGGCCGAGACCGGCTTCGGCACCGGCCTGCGAGGGAAGCTGAAGAAGCGCCAGGAGGCCGACGCGCCCGAGACGAACGGTACCGCGCCCGTCGCGGAGGAGCACCTGGCGGCGGGCGAGCCGATCGCCACCGAGCCGCCGCCTCCTCCGCCTCCCGCGTCGCCGGTCGCCGCCGCCCCGTCCATCGCGGACACGGCCGAGCTCGACGCCCTCCGCGCCGAGCTCGCGGCCGCGCTCGACCGCGAGCGCGATCTCCGCATCGAGCTGGCAGCCTCCTTCACGGAGCGGAACGAGACGACCGCGCTCCAGGGCGACTACGCGGCCCGCTCGGCCGACCTCGATCTTCGCGCCGCCAAGATCGCCTCCGCCGAGCAGGAGGTCGAGCTCCGGGAGGCGCGGCTCACCGAGCAGCTCCAGAACTTCCGCGAGGAGCGAGAGCGCCTCTCCGAGCTGGAGACGCGCCTGAGCGCCACCGAGGCGCTGACGGGCGAGCGCTCGGACCAGGTGGAGTTCAAGCTCCGCGAGCTCCGCGAGGCGGACCGCGAGCGCGAGAAGCTCGCCTCCGAGCTCGGCAAGCAGGCCCAGGCCATGAACTCGCGAGAGACGGCGCTCGTCCGACGCGAGCAGACGGTCGCGAGCCGCGAGACTGAGATGAAAGCGCGCCAGGAGGCGTGCGACCGTGCCCTCGCCGAGCGGGAGAGCGCCGTGCGCGACCACGAGAAGGCCGCCTCCAAGCGCGAGCAGACGCTCGCCTCGCGCGAGCGCGAGCTGGCGAAGGAGCATTCCCGCATCCAGGCCAAGGAGGAGGCGCTGGAGGAGCGCGAGGCCGAGCTACGGGCCAAGCATGACCGCCTCCGGCTCGACGCCGAGCGGCTCGAGCGCGGCGCGTCCGGGCAGGACCGTGCCGTTCAAGAGTCAGCGGCCCGGCTTGCCGAGGTCGACCGCCGCGAGGCCGAGCTGGTTGCCCGCGAGGCCGAGCTGCACCAGCGGGAGACCCATCTGGCGCGGGTGGAGTCGGAAACCTCCAAGATCGTCGACATCGAGACGCTCCAGGAGCGCCTGAATGACCGGGAGCGCGAGCTCGCCGAGCGCGGGGCCGAGTTCTCCAACACCGAGGACGTCATCGAGTCCCAGCGCAAGCGTCTCGAGCGGCGCGAGACGCGGCTCGCCGAGACGGAGTCGGCCCTCCGCGACCGGCTGCACGAGATCGACTCGCGCGAGACCGAGCTCGACGCGCGCGAGGCCCGTACCGAGGCCGACATCGAGATCCGTGAGGACAAGCTGGAACTGCGCGAGCAGGAGCTCGCCGAGCTCCAGGAGCGGCTCGGCCAGAAGGAGAACGAGCTCGCCGCCTACGTCACGCAGGTGCAGACGGAGCTGAAGCGCCGCGAGGACGACTGGTGGGAGAAGGTCACCGGCGGCGAGGCGTCGGCTAGCCCCAGGTAGCAGCCTGTTGCTCGGGCGGGGCTAGGCGGACGGCGCGGGCTCGGGGGCGCGCCAGCGCTCGAGCGCGTCCCAGGAGGCCACGGTGTCCGCCGCGACCTGGCCGCCCAGCTCGGCGGGGGAGGCGGCCCAGAAGAGCTTCGCCACCTTGGCGGGGTTCGGCTCCGGCTCGGCTCCCTCGCGCAGCAGCGCGTGGTAGACGACGAGCGCCGAGCCGGTGTCGTCGCTGATCACGACCGCGACGGGCCGGAACCCCGGTAGGTCGTCCTTGCCCAGGCCGAGCTCCTCTGCGGCGTCCGCGAGCACCGCGTCGCGCGGCTCCTCCGTGTGGGCGAGGCCGCCCGAGGCGGACGCCGTCCAGAGGAGCGGGTCGCGCCCGATCGACGGGCCGCGCTGCTGGAAGAGGATCAGGCCCTCGGTCCGCTCCACGAAGAGCTGCACGCCGAGCGCGAAGCCCAGGCGATACGACTGACTCGGCTCCGTGAAGACGACCATCGCCTCGGCGTAGCGCCCACGGCGCCTGAGGATGGCCCCGTCGCGGGAAACGCCGTGGCAGAAGGCGATGGGGCCGTCGAAGCGGCCCTTCGTCCGCGAGAGGACGAGCGCGGCGTCGTCGACCGCCCGGCGCACCGGCCCTTCCAGCGGCGTGGCGAACGGGAACGGGCGGAAGCGGGGCTCTACCTCGAGGGGGACGATCGCGCGCACGGCTGCAGTGTGGCGGATCCGGCGGTCGAGCGAACGGGACGTGGTCGGCACTCGTGGAAGGGCATCAGGTAGGGCGCCCCTGGGGGCGCCCTACCTCGAAAGCTCGGTGCCGGGCGCTACGGGTTCTGGATCTCGACTGCGCTCGGCGTCGGGTCGAGCCCGATGTCGAAGAAGGCTGTGTCGATCCCGGCGCCTGCGCTGAGCGAGATATCGGCGACCCCGTCGGCGGCCTGCAGGGTGTCGTTCCCGTTGCCGCCGACCAGCGAGTCGGCACCGCTACCGCCGACCATCAGGTCGTTCCCGTCGTTGCCGTTCACCTGGTCGTTGCCGTCCTCGCCGTGTAGCGCGTCGTTGCCGCTGTAGCCCGTGATGGCGTCGTTGCCCTCGCCGCCGACGATCAGGTCGTCGAGGTTCGAGCCGGTCAGCGTGTCCGCGCCGGCGCCGCCCCGGAGCACGATGCTCCCGAGGAAGACCAGCCCGGAGCCGAAGCCGCCGCGCGAGGTCAGGACGTCGTCGCCGTCACCGCCGACCAGCTCGATCGCGTTCGGCACGGGAGTAATCGTGACGTCGACGTCGGTGTCGTTGTTGAAGGAGACACCCTTGAGGCCGATTGCGAGCGCGTCGGCGCCGGTCGTGCCCTGGAAGACGATCTGGTCGGTCGCGTCGCCGAGGTTGATCGCCATCTCGATCTCCGCGAGGCCGTTGGTCTCGAGGCCGACGCCCGGCGCGAGTGCGCCGCCCGTCTGGTCGACGGTCAGCGACTCATCCGAGCCGGCCGCGCCGTTGACCGCGATCGAGTCGGTGTTCGTCGTCGTTGCCGCGCCGCACGCGGTCGGTGTGGAGCCGAAGTGGATCGCGCCCTCGACCACGGCCAGCGTCGCCGACCCGTTGGCGGGAATCGCCGCCGTGACCGACTTCGTAGCCGCGTTGTACGCGCACGACCCGCCGGGAGGCGGAGGCGGCGGAGGCGGCCCCGCGTCGATGATCTTGTTCTCGACCGCGATCGTGGCCGGATCGAGGTTGGCGTCGACAGTGGCCGTGTCGATGCCTGCCGCGCCGTGGATCTGCACGTCGGTCTCGCTGTCGTTCGCGAAGATCGTGTCGTCGCCGGCGCCCGCAATCAGATCGTCGGCCCCGGCGCCGCCCGTGACCGTGTCGCTGCCGTCGCCGCCGCTCACGCGGTCGTTCCCGCCGCCGCCCATGAGCGTGTCCTGCGCGCCGTAGCCGTACATGACGTCGTTGCCGGGGCCGCCGGTGATCACGTCGTTTCCGTTGCCGCCGTTCAACTCGTCGCCCGCGCCGCCGCCGGTGATGGTCGTGTTCCCCGGGTAGGCGAGGCCGGCGCCCCAGCCGCCGCGCGCGGTGAGGAAGTTCACGCCCGCGCCGCCGGCGATGGTCATCGTGGAGGGAAGGGGTGAGAAGACGACGTCGAGGTCGCCGTCCGAGTTGAACCCGAAGCCGGAGAACCCGGCGGCCATACGGTCGCCCGCGTTCGTGCCTATGACCCCGAAGCTGTCGCTCGTGTCGCCGAGGTTCACCTGGAACTCGATCTCGGGCAGATTCGACTCCGAGGAGAAGCCGGGGCCGATGAAGCCCTCCGACATGTCCACCGTGAGCTTCTCGACCGTCCCCGCGGCGCCGTTCACCACGATCAGGTCGGTGTTCGTCGTCGTCGCGCCGCCGCACGCGGCAGGGGCCAGCCCGAACCAGAGCTCGCCCGAAGACGTCACCTTCAGGGTCGCCTGCGAGCCCGAGGTGATCTCAGCGGTGATCCGCTTCGTCCCCGGGTCGTACGCGCACGATTCGGCTGCCGCGCCGGCTGAGCCGGCACCGAACACCACTGCGCCAAGAAGCGCGGTCGCCAGGACCGCGCGCAGAGTTCTGAGAACCAACGCCGCTTCCTTTCCCCGTCTAGATCTAGCCTTCCTCCCACGAGAGTACGCCAGGAGTGTCGCTGTTTCAACAGCTGCGGAGCAGGACTAGCCGAGAGTCGAGGGAAGCGCCGAGCGCTCCTACGGCCGTTGGAGGAGCGTCTTCGACCGCGCTGGGAGCCTGATCGGGACGCGGTCGAAGTCTAGGTTGCGCTTTTTCGGGGCAGGATCGCAGCGTGGCGCGCCTGCGCAGAGCCGACAGCTCGGGGCCGGGCCTAGCCCGCCGGGGGCGCGGGCGCGGCTTCGAGTACCTGGACGAGTCCGGCGCCCGCGTCGACACGGCCACGGCCAAACGGATCCGGGCGCTCGCGATCCCGCCGGCCTGGGCGGACGTCTGGATCTGCCCCGAGCCCAACGGCCACATCCAGGCGGTGGGCACGGACGCGGCGGGACGGCGGCAGTACCTCTACCACCCGGATTGGCGCCGGCGTCGGGACCGCCAGAAGTTCGCCGAGATGACCCGGTTCGCGCGGGTGCTCCCTGAGCTGCGCGACGCGGCCGCCGGCGACCTGCGCCGGCGCGGGCTCGTCCGGGAGCGGGTGCTGGCCTGCGCCGTGCGCCTCCTCGACCGCGGGTTCTTCCGGATCGGGACGGAGGGCTACGCCGCCGAGAACGGCTCGTACGGGCTCGCGACCATGCAGCGTCGGCACGTGACGCTCGAGCCGGGCGGGGCGGTCCGCTTCGACTACCGCTCCAAGGGCGGGAAGCGCCGTGTCCAATCCGTCGTCGACCCCCAGGTCCTCACGGTCGTCCAGGCGCTCAAGCGTCGGCGCACCGGGACCGAGTTGCTCGCGTACCGATCGGGCAGGGCCTGGGTCGACGTCACCTCGGACGACATCAACCAGTACATCAAGGAGGCCACGCGCGACACGTTCACGGCCAAGGACTTCCGCACCTGGAACGCGACCGTGCTCGCTGCCGTCGCGCTCGCGGTCTCGAGCGAGGCGCATGGCTCGAAGGCCGCGCGCACGCGGGCCATCTCCCGCGCGGTGCAGGAGGTGGCCTACTACCTCGGCAACACGCCGGCCGTCTGCCGCGCCTCCTACATCGACCCGCGCGTCTTCGACCGCTTCCGCGACGGGCTCACGATCGGCGGCGCCCTCGCGAAGCTCGGCGAGGGCGACCGTGGCGAGCCGGCGACCCAAGGCGCGGTCGAGGAAGCGGTGCTCGACCTGCTCGAGCGGGACGTCGACTCCCCGGCGCTCGAGCGCGTCCGCTAGCGCCGCGAGATAGCCCTGCGCCTGGCCCGTCATTGGGCCTTGACTGCACAGAGCCTGGACGGCGACGTGATCGTCTCTAAACGGCCTGCTGGGCCGGGTCCGCGGCGGGTGCGGTCCCATCGGCACGGTCGCGCTCCGCCTGGCGGTCGCGACTGGCGAAGTAGTCCCGCACAGCGATGCCGGTGAGGAGGACGAACATCGCCTTCACGTCGTCGGTGCGCGCCGCGACCGGGACGAACAGCACGGCGGCGGTGATCCCCACGAGCAGGATGGTCAGGAACGCCCTGACGCTGCCGTTGGGGAGACCGAGCGGATCCTGCGAGCTCTTGTTCATGCCCACGGGACGGGGCGGTGGCCGCGAATCTTCCCTCTTGGGAGGCCTAGCCGAGCCGGATCGACTCGGGCGGGAGCGGCAACGGCTGGGCGGCTGCCTCCGGAGGGAGCTCCGGCGGGGGCTGCGCCACCCGCGAACCGGACTGGATCAGGTTCCGCACCTCGCGCAGCGCAACCGACAGCGTCTCGAGGCTCGAGAGCCCGCCCATGCGGATGTCCGAGACGACCTGCAGGGAGCGGTCGGCACCGGCGCGGTTCCGCGCGTACCACTCGTCGGCGCGGGCATCGGGCTCGAGCCCCGGCCCGCCGGTCTGGAGCGCCTCCTGCGTGAGGGCGCTGTGGAGGGCATACAGCTCGTCGCGCAGAGAGGCGCGCGCCAGGGTCTGCCAGCGGTTGTCGCGCGGGAGCGCGGTGATCTCGTCGCGGAGCCACTGGAGCTGGAGGCGGGCGCCGACCGCGTGGTAGACGGCCGCCACCTCCTCGAGCGGAGCGCCGGTGGTGCCGGCAACCTCGACGATGTCGAGCGCCGAGAACGTCGCGCCCAGGCCGGCCACGCGCGCAGCGAGCTCCTCGGGCACGCCCGCGTGGACGTACTCGGCGGTCGCGCTCTCGAGCGCCGCACGGTCGGCGCCGTGCAGGAGGCCGCGGAGCGTGTCGGCGAGGAGCGCGGCCCCCGGAGCGAAGCGCGCGATCTCGGCGGCGATGTCGAGCGGCCGTGGGCGGGTCCGCACGAGCCAGCGCGTTGCGCGCTCCACGAGCTTTCGGCCCTCGAGCAGCATCTCGAGCTGGACGCCGGCTGGGATGGCGGAGTCGAGCTCCTCGATCGATGTCCACAGCGCCCTCAGGTCGAAGACCTCGCGCGCGACCGTATAGGCCCGGGCGATGTCGTCGGCCCCGGCACCCGTCTCCTCCGCGATCCGGAACGCGAACGTGATGCCGGCGCGGTTGACCAGGCTGTTGGTCACGTAGGTGGCGATCAGCTCGCGCCGCAGCCGGTGCCCCTCCATCTGTCCGGCGAAGCGCTCCGTGAGGACGCGCGGGAAGTAGCGGGTGAGCTCCGCGGTCATGAACTCGTCGTCGGGAAGATCCGAGCCGACGAGCGCGTCGAAGAGCTCGATCTTCGAGAACGAGAGCAGGACGGCCAGCTCCGGCAGGACGAGGCCGCCCCCGACGGCGCCGCGCTCCGAGAGCACCTCGTCGCTCGGGAGCGACTCCAGCTCGCGATTGAGCCGGTCGCTCTGCTCGAGGTGCCCGATCAGCCGGGCGTGGACGCCGAGCATCGACGGAGCCTGCCGTCCTGCCAGGCTGAGTGCCTGGGTCTGGCGGTAGTTGTTGCGCAGGACGAGCCTGGCCACGTCGTCGGTCATCTCGGCCAGCAGCTCGTTCCGCTGCTTCGCCGTCATGTCACCCGCGGCCACGACCGCGTCGAGGAGGATCTTGATGTTGACCTCGTGGTCGGAGCAGTCGACGCCCGCCGAGTTGTCGATTGCGTCGGTGTAGATCCGCCCGCCCGCGAGCGCGTACTCGATCCGACCCTTCTGGGTGAAGCCGAGGTTGCCGCCCTCGCCGACCACCCTGGCGCGCAGGTCGCGGCCGTCCACGCGGAGCGCATCGTTCGCCTTGTCGCCGACGGCCAGGTGCTGCTCCGTGGAGGCCTTGACGAAGGTGCCGATCCCTCCGTTCCAGAGCAGGTCGACCGGGGCAGCGAGAATGGCGCGGATCAGCTCGTTCGGGGTGAGCGCCTCGACCTCGATCCCGAGCGCCCGCCGGGCCTCCGGTGAGAGCTCGATGGACTTGGCGGTGCGCGGGAAGACGCCGCCGCCGGCGGAGATCGCGGCGGTGTCGTAGTCGGCCCAGCTCGAGCGCGGGAGCGCGAAGAGGCGCTCGCGCTCGGCGTAGCTCGCCTCCGGGTCGGGATCCGGGTCGAGGAAGACGTGCTCGTGGTTGAAGGCGGCCACGAGCTTCAGGTGCCGGGAGAGGAGCATGCCGTTCCCGAAGACGTCGCCCGCCATGTCGCCGATCCCCACGGCCGTGAAGTCCGTGGCCTGAACATCGACGCCGAGCTCGCGGAAGTGCCGCTTGACCGACTCCCACGCTCCCCGGGCCGTGATTCCCATCGCCTTGTGGTCGTAGCCGGCTGAGCCGCCCGAGGCGAAGGCGTCGCTGAGCCAGAACCCGTACTCGGCGGCGATCCCGTTGGCGATGTCCGAGAAGCTGGCGGTGCCCTTGTCGGCGGCGACGACCAGGTAGGGGTCGTCGTCGTCGTAGCGGACGACGTCCGGCGGCGGCGCCGCCTCGCCGGCGACGAGGTTGTCGGTGAGGTCGAGGAGCCCGCGCATGAGCGTCCGGTAGGAGTCGACGACCTCCTCGCGCAGCGCCTCGCGCTCGGCCGGCGGCTGCTTGACCACGAACCCGCCTTTCGCCCCCACCGGCACGATCACCGCGTTCTTGACCATCTGCGCCTTCATCAGCCCGAGCACCTCGGTGCGGAAGTCTTCGCGGCGGTCGGACCAGCGGATCCCTCCACGGGCGACCTTGCCGCCGCGGAGGTGGACGCCCTCCATGCGCGGCGAGTAGATCCAGATCTCGTAGCGGGGCCGCGGAAGCGGCAGGTCGGGGACGAGGGCGGGGTCGAACTTGAAGGCGAGGTACGGCTTGGCGCGTCCTTCGGCGTCGCGCTGGAAGTAGTTCGTGCGCAGGGTGGCCTGGACGAGCCGGAGGAAGCCTCGAAGGATGCGGTCCCGGTCGAGGCTCGGGACCGCGTCGATCTCCTCCTCGATCCGCGCGGCGAGGCCCCCGACCTCCTCGGCCCGATCCCGCTCCTGGGCCGGGTCGAAGCGGATCCGGAAAAGCTCGACCAGCTTCCGCGCGATGCTCGCGTAGTCGCCGAGCGTGTCCTCCATGTAGGTCTGGCTGAACGTGCTGCCGGCCTGGCGCAGGTACTTCGCGAGCGCGCGCAGGACGGAGACCTCCCGCGAGGTCAGTCCCGCGCGCAGGACGAGCCTGTTGAAGCCGTCGACCTCGATCTCCCCGCGCCAGGCCTGCGCGAAGGCGTCCTTGAACGCCTCGCCGACGGCCTCGAGGTCGATGGCGCCCTCCTCGCTCGTGAGCCCGAAGTCGTAGATCCAGGCGTCGACGGGGCCGGCGCGGTCGATCTCGTACGGCCGCTCGTCGTAGACCTTCACGCCGAGGTCCTCGAGCAGCGGCAGCACGTCCGAAAGGAGGATGGGCCGGCCCGAGCGCAGCAGCTTGAGGACGAAGAAGTCGTCCGCGGCCTCGAGCGGCCGGTAGAGCGTCATCTTCAGGTCGCCCGCGGGGTCGAGGCGCTCCATCCGCAGGATGTCGAGGACGGCAGCAGCCGGGGTGAAGTCCTCCTTGTAGGCGGCCGGGAACGCGTCGCGATACTGGCCGTAGAGCTCGGTGCCCTGCTCCTCCCCGAGCTGGTCGACGAGGGCGTCGAGGAGGTCATCGGCCCACGAGCGGGTCGCCTCGACGATGCGCTCCTCGATCTGACGGACGTCGTAGTCCGGGTGGCTTCCGGGCTTCGTGTGCACGACGTAGTGGAGCCGTGCGAGCACGGACTCCGACAGGCGGATGTTCCAGTCGACGCTCGTGCCGCCGAAGACCTCGCGGAGCAGCTCCTGGATCGCCTCCCGCACCTGCGTGTTGAAGCGGTCGCGGGGGACGTACACCAGGCACGAGAAGAAGCGCCCGAAGCGGTCGCGGCGGACGAACAGACGGACGCGCTGGCGCTCGCCGAGCTCCAGGATCCCGAGCGCGGTCTCGAACAGGTCGTCGTCGGAGATCTGGAAGAGCTCGTCCCGCGGGTACGTCTCGAGGATCTCGACGAGGGCCTTGTCGGCATGGCTTCCGGGTGGCATGCCCGAGCGCTCCCGGACCTTGCGGATCTTGCGGCGCAGCAGCGGGATCTCGTCCGGCCGCGCGCTGTAGGCAGTCGACGTGTAGAGGCCGAGGAAGCGGCGCTCGCCGGCGACCTCGCCGGCCTCGTCGAAGCGCTTGACGCCGACGTAGTCGAGGTAGGAGGGCCGGTGCACGGTCGCCCGGGAGTTGGCCTTCGTAAGGACGAGGATCTCCTTCTCGCGCGCGAGAGCCTGCGCCTCGGGCCCGAGCTTGACGATGCCCGGGTCGGGCTCGCTGTCGCGCAGGATCCCCAGCCCTGTCCCCGGGACGCGGCGGAGCGCCTCTTCGCCGTCGTCGGTGACGAGGTCGTACTCGTGGTAACCCAGGAAGGTGAAGTGGTGGTCGAGGATCCACTCGAGGAGCGCCGTCGCCTCGGCCAGCTCCTCGGCGTCGACCGGCGGCGGGCGCTCGACCAGGTCGGCCGTGACCTCGCGGCCGCGCTCGACCATTGCGGGCCAGTCCTCCACCGCCGCGCGGACGTCCGCGAGGGCGCGCTCGACCCCCGTCCGGACCTCCTGGAGATGGGCCGGGTCCGTCTCGCGCACGATCTCCGCGTGGATGAAGGACTCGAGCTCGCATGTCTCCGCCTCGGCGTCGTGGGGGAGTACCTCGAGCAGGCGGCCCTCCTCGTCGCGGCGAACGCGCACGACCGGATGGATGATGAGATGGACGCCGCTCCCGAGCCGGTTGAGCTCCATGCTCACCGAGTCGACGAGGAACGGCATGTCGTCGTTGACGATCTCGACCACGGTGTGGGTGGAGACCCAGCCGTGCTCCTCGAGCTGCGGCGTGTACACGCGGATCTTGGGCTCGCCGGCGACGCGCCGCGCACCGAAGTTCAGGTGAGCGAGCGCGGCGCCGTAGAGGTCGTCGACGCTTCGCTCGAGCAGGTCGTCGGCCGCTACGGCGCCGTAGTAGATGCGGACGAAGGCTTCGAGGCGCGCAGCCTGCTCCGCTGGGAGCTTCGCGTGCGCGTGCTCGACCGTCTTCTCGATCAGACCGGCCTTCGCCTCGTCGGGCTTCGAGCTCATGGTCTCTACCGACAGTCTGTCCGACGGCACTCGCGCTGTCGACTCGGAGGTTGAACTCGAACCAAAATGGTGCCGCGGCGGCGAAGCGTCATTCTGATTCGAGCTCTTAGGGCTCGACGACCACCGTTCCCTTCATGCCCGGATGGAGCGCGCAGAGGTAGTGGTGCTCGCCGGGGCTGTCGAAGGTGGTCTCGAAGCTGGCACCCTGGGCCATCGCGCCCGAGTCGAAGGAGCCGCCCTCGGCCGTGACCGTGTGCTCGGCAGGGTCGTGGTTCTCCCAGGTGACGGGCTGTCCGGCCTGGACGGTCACGGTCGCCGGCGAGAACGCGAAGGCCTCGATGGAAACCGCGGTGGTGCCGCCCGCAGGCGGGGCCGCGGCCTGCTCGCTGAGCGGCGCGTTCGGGCGGACCTCGAGCAGCATCTCCATGCCCATGTCGTCGTGGCCCTCGACGTTGCACTCGAGCTTGTAGACGCCGGCCTCGAGGTCGAGCTCGATCTCGACGCTCTCACCGGGCTCGAGGAGACGGGTCTCGACCTTGCTCGCGTCGTCCTCGACGTCCTCGCGCTCGATCTCGAAGCCGTGCGGCACCGTGCCGCGGTTCACGATCACGAAGGTCGCATGCCCAGGCCGGATGGCCTCGGCCTCGGGCGTGACCGCCCACTCGCCCAGGGCGACCTCGAAGCCGCCGTCGCGCGGGTCGGTCGCGATCGCGGCGGGCTGAGCGCCCGGCCCGGTTTCCGAGGCCGTTTCGTCGGTCGACGTGGGAGACGACGTCTGCGGCTCCGGAGCGGAGGCGGGGTCGGAGCCCTCGCCTCCGCAGGCGCTGAGACCGGCTGCAGCCGCAACGAGCAGCGTCAGCGGGATCAGCCGCCTCACCGGTCGTCGCCGCCGTGCCCGCTCGAGTCGTCGTCGCGGTCGTCGCCGTCTCCGTGGCCGCTGCGATCGTCGTCATCGTCGTTCCCGCTCCCCGGGCCCGAGTTGTCGTCGTCGCCGCTGTCCTCTGCGTTCCCGGGGCCGGAGTTTCCGTGCCCACCGTCGTCTCCGGCGCCCGTGCAGCGCGGGTCGTTCGCGTGCTCGGCCTCGTCGCAGGGGCCGCGCAGGTCCTCGCCAGGCTCGCGGTCGTCGTCACTCCGGTCGTCCCCGACGTCGTCTCCGGCGCCCGTGCAGCGCGGGTCGTTGGCGTGCTCGGCCTCGTCGCACGGGCCGCTGACGTCGACTCCGGTGGTCGTGGTCGTCGTGGCATCGGTCGTGGTCGAATCCTCGATCGTCGAGCTCGTGGGGGCGACCTGGGCGAGCTGATCGTCGCCGCCCCCGCTCGCTGCCAGCGCGACGCCGACGCTGAAGGCGACGACGAGCGCCGGGACGAGCATGATCTTCATCAAGGTGGACATCGAGTCCCTCCTGTCTCGGTTGGCAACTGCTCCTCCGAGGCTAGGAAGGGCCGGGAAAAGCGCGCCCCCGGGCGAAGTGAAGACTCGCCAGGGTCCGGTAAGGAAACGGTAGGCCGGCCGGGATCAGTCGTCGCCCGAGCCGTGGCCGCTCGAGTCGTCGTCCCCGCTCCCGGACCCGGGGCCGCTCGAGTCGCCGCCGTCCCCGCCGGAGCCCGGGCCGCTGGAGTCGTCGTCGGCGGATCGGGGGTCGCAGTCCGGGTCGAGTGCATTCTCGGGCTTCCTGCACTTTCCGGGGAGGTCGTCGTCGGAGCCGGCGGTGGTCGTCGGGCGCGTCGTCGTCTGAGCCGGCTCGGTCTGAGTCGTCGCGGCCGGGCTTGCGATCTTTGCGGGCGCCTGGACGACGGCGGGTACGGCCGCGAGTGAGCTTTCCGAGGCGATGTAGACGCCGAGCGCGAGGGCCACCGGTAGGGCGAGCCCGGCGAGGGCCAGCAGGAGAACGCGTGCTCGGCTCATGGTCTCGACGCTAGCAAGACGCTCCTTCAGGAATGGTCAGGCGACGGTGAGGACTCGGCAGGTTGGGCCGGGAAGCTGGCGCGTACGCGTGTCCCCGGTCCGTCGAGGAGCTCGACCCTGCCGTTCCAGCGCTCGGCGAGCTCGGTCACGATCGCAAGCCCGAGCCCCGTGCCGGGCCCGGCGCTCTTCCCTTCCGTGCCGCGGTAGAAGCGCTGGAACACCTGCGTGCGCTCGGCCGCCGGGATGCCGGGGCCGGTGTCCGAGACCACGAACCCGGGACGGCCGTCGCTCCCCTCCAGCTCGACCTCGATTCGCGATCCGGGCGGCGAGTAGCGAACCGCATTCTCGAGCAGGTTGTCGAGGATGTGGGCCACGTCCCCTGGGGCTGCCCAGATCCATCCTCCGGGTCGGTCCACGACCGCCAGCTCGTGTCCGGCGTCAGCGGCCGGCTGGGCCCACCGCCGCCCGGCGGAGCGCACCGCCTCGCCCAGGTCGACGCTCTCACCCGGCGCCTGGTCGGCCGCCGCGCGCGCGAGCGCCAGCAGGTCGTCGACGAGCCCGCTCAGCCGGTCGAGCTCGGCTTCGGCCTTGGCCGCCTGCTCGGCCGCAGCCCCGCCCTCGGCCTGAATCGCCTCGAGGCGGAGCTTGATCCCGGTCAGCGGCGTGCGCAGCTGGTGGGAGGCATTCGCGACGAAGTCCCGCTGGGCGGCCAGGTTCGACGAGAGCTCGCCGGCCATGCGGTTGAACGACCGGCCGAGCTCGTCGATCTCCCGGGGGCCCTCGGGCTCCACGCGCGCGTCGAGGTCGCCGCGTCCGAGTCGGCCCGCGGCAGCGCGCAGCTTCTCCACCGGCCTGGCGATCGTGCCGGCGAGGATCCAGGCGAGGACGAGCCCGGCGGCGACGACCGCCAGCCCGATCAGCCCGAGCGCGAGCCAGCTCGAGCGCACGCTCTCGTCGACCTCGCCCATCGGCGCGGAGACCCGGACGGCGCCGACGACCTCGCCCCGATCGGTGACCGGCACCGTCACGAGGAGCAGCTCCTCGCCGAGCGTGTCGCTGTGGCGCTGGCGGACGTCCACGCTCCCGCCGAGCGCTGTCCCGAACTCGGGTCGCTCTGGGGTGGCAAAGGGCGTCCCCGGAGCGGCGCCGTCAGTGTCCGCGAGCAATGCCCCGCTCGGGCCGACGACGACGGTGCGGGCGCCGGCCCCGACCGTGGCCTGCTCGATGACTCCCGTGAGCTGGTTGGTAGCGCCGATCCGGACGAGATTGGCGACCCTCCCGGAGAGCACCGTCGTGTCCGCAACGACGTCCGACTCCAGCTCCGACGTGGCACGCCGGTCGACGTTCAGCGCCAGCGGTACCGCGAGGGCGATCACGACCGCGGCGAGGAGGTAGGCCGCGGCCAGCACGAGGCGGGCCCGGAAGGTCACGTCACATCGAAGCGGAAGCCGACGCCGCGCACGGTGTGGATGTAGCGCGGCTCGGCCGGGTCGTCGCCGAGCTTCCTCCGGAGCGCGCTGATGTGCACGTCCAGCGTCTTCGTCGAGCCGAACCAGGCGGGATCCCAGACCTCGTGCACGAGCTGATCGCGCTTGACGAGCTTCCCGGCGTGCTCCAGGAGGACGCGCAGGAGCTCGAACTCCTTCACGGTCAGGTCGAGAGGCTCGCCTGCCCTGCTCGCCTCGTGGGTGTCGAGGTCCATGCGGACGTCGCCGGCCTCGAGCACCTTCCCGGGCGCCTCCATGGGCTCGCCGCCGCGGCGCAGCACGGCCCGGATCCGCGCGGCGAGCTCGGCGGCGCTGAACGGCTTCGTCACGTAGTCGTCCGCCCCGAGCTCCAGCCCCAGCACACGGTCCATCTCCTCCCCGCGCGCGGTGAGCATGATCACCGGGGTGCGCGAGGTGTCGCGGATCCGGCGCAGGAGGTCACGACCGTCTCCATCGGGGAGCATGACGTCGAGGAGCACGAGATCCGGCGCCCGGCTTGCGAACAGCTCCAGCCCACGGGCCGCCGTCCCGGCCACAAGTGCCTCGAAGCCCTCTCGGGCGAGCGCGGCGGCGAGCGGCTCGGAGATCGCCTCCTCGTCTTCGATCAGCAGGATCGTCCGCTTCGTCATCCTCCCGCCGAAGGGTAGGGTTTCTGGCCGCAGTTGCCGGGCGGCGGCGGGACGACCTTCGTCCGCCGCCTGCCCTCCGCCTGGATCGCCTCCTGAATCGTGCGCGCCATCAGGGCAGCGCCCTCCGGGTTCAGGTGGAACGCGTCGTACGTGAGGCCGCGGCGGTCCGACCACCGGTCCCACGGCGCGAGCACGAGGTCGGCGCGGCGGTCGAGGCGGCGGAGCCGCTCGTTCACGAGGCCGGCGCGTGGCGCCTGGCAGACTCACGGCGGTGAACCTCTTCCCGTTCGTCCCTACGAGTTCGTCGCTGTGCTGGACATGATCGAGCGCACCGGCTTCCAAGTGCCCTGATGCGGATCTTCATCTGGCACGGCTACCTGCTCGCGGGCACGGGCTCGAACATCTACACGCGCCAGCTCGCGCGGGAGTGGATGCGGGAGGGCCACGAGGTCACCGTCTTCTCGCAGGAGCCTCACCCGGAGCGGTACGACCTCGGCGGGGCGGCGACGGTGCGTCCGGACGTGGGTGGGCTGCTCCCTGTCTTCGTCCTCGACGAGTACGAGGGCTACGAGGTGAAGCGGGTGCAGGACTGTACCCGCGCCGAGCTCGACCGCTGGGTCGAGGCGAACGCGGCGGCGATGCGGGAGCGGCTGCCCGCCGACCTCGTCTTCGTCAACCACGTCCTCCTCGGCGGCCCGGTCGGAGCGGCGACCGGTGCGCGCTACGTCGTCAAGGCGCACGGGTCGGAGCTCGAGTACTCCATGCGCGGGAATCCGGAGCTCTCGGAGTGGGGGCGCGAGGCCCTGGCGGCCGCGGCCGCGGCGATCGTCGGCTCCCAGCACATCCGCGAGGTGCTCGACGAGATCTGCGGCCACGTCGACCGCGTCCACGAGGTCCCGCCGGGCGTCGACGTCGAGCTCTGGGTTCCGGCGGCGCAGGACGACGCGCTCGCGGCGCTCCTCGCCGAGTCCCGCGAGGATCCGCCCAATCCGGGCAATGCGAACGAGCGTCTTCCGGACGAGGGAAACGCCGACCGCCTCGCCCCCTTCCTCGCCGGCGACCGCGCGACGGTCGTCTACTTCGGGAAGCTGATCGAGAACAAGGGCGTGCAGGTGCTCTTCGAGGCGCTGCGTGGAATGGACGCGCGCGCCGTGATCGTCGGCTTCGGTGACTACCGCTCCGAGCTCGAGCGCCTGGCCGAGGGGCTCGATGTCCTCTTCACCGGCCCGCTCGAGCACCGGCACCTCGTCCATCTGCTCGCGCTGGCCGACGCCGCGGTGGTGCCCTCGATCTTCCCCGAGGCCTTCGGCATGGTCGCCGCCGAGGCCGCCGCGGCCGGGTGCCCGCCCATCGTGGCGAACCACTCGGGCCTTGCCGAGATCGCCCAGGGTCTCGAGCGGCACTACCCGCCGGAGCTGCGCGAGCTGCCGAGCTTCCCGAACGGCGACGCGGACGTCCTGCGCGCGCGGCTCCAGGCCCAGCTCGGGCTCCAGGGGGCCGAGCGCGCGGCGTTGCGCGAGGCGGCGCGCGCGGCGACGGTCGCGCTCTGGAGCTGGACGAGCGTCGCCCGTCGCATCCTCGCCGCCGCCGGCTGAGACGGGTGGGGCGACCGGCGGCCCGGCCGCCCCACCCGTCCGCTCACGGGGCGGCGGCGACGTTCGCGGCCCCTCGGGTCAGGGTTGTCGTGAAGACCCAGTCTGTGGCGGCGTTGTTCGTGTCCGTCCCGTCGGGGATCCGGCTGAGGGAGCCGGCCTCGGTGTTCGAGTCGGCGACTGTCGCCGGCAGCAGCGTCCCCTCGACGAGGCTGTACGTCCTCGCGGTGATCACCGCCGCGGTGATGCCGCCCTCGTAGGAGAGCGCGTCGAGCAGCGCGCCGTCGTCGGTGTCGATCAGGGCGAGCCCGTCCGGCGCGCCGTTCTGGGCGTCCCCGGCGACGACGAGGAACGCGCCCGGAGCTAGGGTGCCCGTCAGGGCCTCGCGGTCGTACTCCACCGAGTCGGCGCCGTCGACGTAGACGAGCGCGATCCCGGCGAGATCGATCGCGGCTGTGCCGGTGTTCTTCAGCTCGACGAAGCCGTCGCCGTCGGTCCCCACCTGGTCGTAGTCCACCTCGTTGATGACGAGGCCGCCGGTGGGCGGCGGAGGTGGAGGCGGAGGCGGCGGAGGGGTCCCGCCCGCGACGCAGCGGAAGAGCACCGTGTCGTCGCCTGCGAAGTCGAGCTCGACGGTGCCGGCCGCGCCGCCGTCGGTGGTGCACGCGATCCCCGCGAGGTCAGCGAGCTTCGTCAGGCCGGCGCCGGGATCGCCCTTCGGCCCCTGCGGCCCCGCGGGGCCGGCCGGCCCGGCGGCGCCCGCGACGTTCCAGGACACGGCCTGCTCGCGCGCGCGGCAGGCACTCGCGGACGAGACGATGCGCACCCACCCGCCGTTCGGGTGCCGGCAGGCGACGATGACCTCGTCCGCGGCCGCCTCCGCCGCGAGCGTGGTGTTCGTCTCCACTGCGAGCGCCGCTCCGGCGGCGATGGCGAGCGCCAGCACGGCCGCGATGGCGGCGAGCGTCCGCATGCGTGTGATCTTCATGGGTCTCCTTCCGGTCGACGTGACCTGACCGGAGATACCGCCGGCGGCCCCGCTCCCACTAGTGGCCGGAGCGGACCTGTCTAGCGGGAAGCCGCATGGACGCTGGGGCCTGTGGAGAGCCCGGCGCGGTCTTAGAGCGGTCCCGTCACGGGCAGGCCGGCATCGAGCTGCCGCCGCTGGTCGGCGGTGAACGGCCCGCCCTGGAGCGCGGCGTCGAGCTGGCGCGACCGGAAGAGGTCGGCGATGTAGCGCATGCGGTCGGCGAGCTCCGTCCAGTTGACCGCGCCGCCCAGCGGCACCGGCTGGTCGGCGTCCTGCCGGCGCAGGAAGTCGAGCGTCTCGGGATCGTCGATCGGGTCGAGCAGCGCCGGATAGAGCGGCTGCCCCTTCGGCGCGGGGAGCTGCCGGCCGAGGAGGAGTGTCTCGCCGGGGAGCTGGAGGGTCATGAGCTCGCGGGTGCACAGCTCTTCCCAGTGGCGCTCGGCCGCCTTCGACGCGTCGCGGAGGGCGAGCCGCAGGGCGCCGCGGCAGAGCGTCCGCAGCCCGCGCGGGAGGCTGCGGCTGGCCTCGTCCGCCGGGTCGAGGAGGGCAAGGCGGATCGGCGCGTCGATCGACCCGGCGATGAAGGGCTGGAGCCGGATCTGCTCGTGCCGGCCGATGCGCGCGTTCGCCAGGAGCATCAGCTCGGCCTGCCGGTGCGGGTCGGGCTCGGAGCGCACGCGTGCGTAGCCGTTGAGGGCGAGGCGCAGGCGTGTCTGGCCGCCGCGCTCGCTGGGGCCCTCGGTCAGGGTCCCGCCGAGCCGCCGCAGCGCGGCGCCGTCATCGTCCTCGTCGAGCGCAGCAATCGCGCGCGCGAAGACCGGCCCCAGCTCGCTGAAGACGGCGACGTTCCCGGCCGTGACCAGCTCGCCGACCTCGTGGACGACCCGGCGCGCGATGTCGAGGACGACGTCCTTGGGGATCGCCGCGTCCGCGTTCACCCGGGCGAGCGTCCGGTTCGCCCGCTCGATCCCGCGGTCGAGGTGCGTCGAGCCGGCGAGGACCTCGCGAAACGCCTCGGGCACCTCCTCGTCGCGGATGAAGCGCCCTGCCGTGCGCGAGGCCCAGGTGGCGAACGTGCACCAGTTGGCGTGCTGCGCGCCGAGACGCTTCCCGAGGCCCACCGAGAGGTCGTGGTAGCACTGCGTGATCAGCAGGTTGCGCCGGATCGGATCGCTCTCGAGCGCGACGATCCAGGCCACGCGCTCCAGCGAGGTCGGCTCACCTGGGGGCCGCTCGGCTATGTCTTCGCCTTCGGAGGCAGGGCGCGCGCAAAGCCGGCGGCCCGCTCGACCCAGCGGCGAACCCCGGCATCGTCGAGGCCGGCGCGCTCCACGTAGACCAAGCCCGTCATCGGACGGCCGGTGAAGTCCATCTCCCTGACGTGCGGCTCGTCGAGCGCGGCGTCGGCGCCCTCGGCGCCCAGTCGCAGCATCAGCTCGTCCTTGACGATCCCGCACGCCATGTTGCCGCCGATCATGAAGGCGAGGCCGCCGAACATCTTGCGCTCCGTCAGGCTCGGCTCGTCGGCCAGCACGACCCTGACGCGGTCGGCGAGCTCTTCGTCGTAGGCCACGCTCAGCCCTCCAGTCGGCTCGGGAGCCCGAAGCGCTCGAAGTTCGACGGGTCCGCGAAGCCGACGATGCCGGCGACGGTGTCGCCCTCGAGCGCGAAGACCATGATGCCGTACGGGTCGAGGCCGTCCCGCCCGGGAACGGGCACATACGCCGCCAGTGCCGGCTGGCGGTTCGCCGCGGTCGTGACGAGGCGGATCTCGTCGAGGCGACCGCCGAGCGGCACCGTGGCGAAGAACGCGCCGACCTCGGGCGCCCCGCGCACGTAGAACGGCTCCGGCGGCATCGCCATCATCGCGTCGCGCGCCAGCAGGCTGACGATGGCGTTGATGTCGACCGCGTCCCAGGCCGCCATGAACCGGCCGAGGAGCGCCTGCTCGTCGGTTCCGCGCTCCGGGACGTGTGCGGGCGCCCCGAGGCTCCGGGCGCGCTCGAGCCCGGCCCGCGCGCGCTGGAGCGCGCTGTTCACGGCGGCGACCGAGTCGCCCAGGGCCTCGGCCGTCTCCTTCGCCGACCAGTCGAGCACGTCGCGGAGGATCAGCACCGCCCGCTGCTTCGGCGGCAGGAGCTGGGCAGCGGTGACGAAGGCGAGCTGCACGGTCTCGCGGGCCTCGACCTCGTCCAGGAGGCGGTCCGGGTAGGGCGTCAGGTGGAGGAGACGCTCGTTCCAGGCGTCCTCGCCCGTCTCGGCCACCGGCACCTCGGGCCGCCGCCGGCGACCGGCGAGGGCGGACAGGCAGACGTTGGTGGCGATGGCGTGCAGCCAGGCGCCGAGCCGTCCGCCGGGATCGAAACGGTCGAGGAACCGCCACGCGCGCAGGAGCGTCTCCTGGAGCGCGTCGTCGGCGTCGTGCACCGAGCCGAGCATGCGGTAGCAGTGCAGGTGGAGCGCGCCGCGGTGCGGCTCGACGAGGAGACGGAAGGCCTCCTCGTCGTCGCGCGCCGCCGCGAGCAGGTCGGCCTCGCCGGTCACCATGCCCGCCACGTTAGACCCCCGGGGGCTCGGCGCCCAGCTCGGTCCAGGCTCCGGGGCTGAAGGCGCCGGGCGCGCCGCCGAGGGCGAGGACGCGGATGCCGTTGTCGCCCGGGACGATCCGCCGGAGCTGATCCGGGCCGAGCCGGGCCATGACGCCCGGCCGCAGCTCGAACTCCTCGCCGTCGACCTGGAGCGTGGCGCTCCCCTCCAGCGGGACGTAGACCTCCTCCTGGTTCGGGTCGTAGGCCTCCGCGGAGTGGTTGTGCAGCGGGTAGCCGTCCCAGTTCGGCGGCAGGGTCAGCACCTGCATCCCCCAGGCCGTCACGCCAAGCTCGGCCCGGGCGCGCCGCAACAGCCCCTCGTGGATCCCCTCCATCTCGTCGATCGCCACCACGGTCACGTCGCTCATGTCGAGCCTCCGTTCGTCGAGATCGTTCCGAAAGGGTCAACTCACGGAGGGCGGCGAACTCATCGGTTCGCCGCGGAGGGAGAAAGGGCCGGCGAGCGGCCGGCCCTTTTTGACGTCTAGAAAACCAGGATCAGGATGATGATGACCAGGATGATGACGAGCGTTCCGACACCGATGTACATGCGTACCTCCCTTCGGCACGGCCTGGTACCCCGAGCGCCGAAACGAAAACGTCAGCGAGGCGTTGTCGTGTGCCCGTAGCGCCTACCTCCTCGCCGCCGAGGTCGAGGTCGACTAGGCGGCCGCGAGCCGTGCCGCAAGCCGGTGGACCGCGGCGCGGAGCTCCTCCGGCCGGCGGATCTCGAAGCCGCACTCAGCGCCGGCCAGCACGCCGGCGAGCCAGTCCAGGGACTCGGCTCGAATCCGCATGAGCGTCCCGGTCCCGTCGGGGGCGAGCTCGGCGAGGACGTGCGAGAGGCGCTGGCGGGCGGTCTCGAGCGGCAGGTCGAGCAATACCTCCGCCTCCCAGGTCCACGGGACGCGCGCGAGTGAGGCGCTCACGTGGGCAACGGCGTCGAAGCCGTCGGGCGCAGGCTCGGCCGCCCTGTCGAGGAGCGCGGGGCCGGAGATCCGGTCGACCCGGAAGGTGCGCTCGTCCTCCCGCCCGTGGTCGAACGCCGCGAGGTACCAGCGGCCGGCGTGGACGACGAGTCCGTAGGGGCTCAACTCCCGCCGGCTCCGCTCGCCCGCGAACGACGTGTAGCCCGCCAGCACGCGCCGACGCCTGCGGATCGCGTCGGCGAGCAGCAGCACGTCCTCGCCGGCGACCGGCGCGCCGCCGGCCGCCTCGCCGGTGAAGCCGAGCGCGTGCTCCAGCGCCTCCGACCGCCGGCGCAGCTCAGTAGGGAGAACGCGGAAGACCTTCGCGAGCGCCTCGTCGGCGGCTGCGCTCTCCGTGTCGAGGCCGAGGCGGCGCGCCGCCACGAGTCCGAGGACGACGACGACGGCCTCGTCCCCGGTCAGCATCAGCGGCGGGAGCCGGTAGCCGGGCCGCAGGCGGTAGCCCCCGCCGCTCCCGCGCTGGCCCTCGACCGGGATGCCCAGGTCCTGCAGCGCGACCACGTAGCGGCGCACCGTCCGCGCGTCGACGCCGAGCTGGTCGGCGAGCTCGGCGCCGGTGGCGACGGGCCGGGACTGGAGCGCCTCGAGCAGCTCGAGGAGGCGCGAGGTCGGCGAGGCCATGGCGCAGTCAAGCACATATAGAGGACAGAAATCGCCCTATTTACCGGCTAGCCTGACAAGGACCACGACGGCAAGGAGGCCGCGATGAGCAGCCCATCGGACTTCGACTTCTTCTTTGGCAACTGGACGGTGCGGAACCGCTACCTGGGCGAGCGCCTGCGGGGCTCCGACCACTGGGAGGAGTTCGAGGCGACCAGTGAGGCCCGGCCGCTTCCGGGCGTCCTCGGAAACGAGGACGAGTTCCGCACCGAGGCCCTGGGCGGCTTTGTCGGCATGTCGTTCCGCTTCTTCGACCCCGAGGCGAAACGGTGGTCGATCTACTGGGCGGACAGCCGGCGGCCCGGCGTGCTCGACCCGCCCGTCTTCGGCGCCTTCGCGAACGGCAGCGGCGTCTTCGAGGGCACCGACGTCCTCGCCGGCAAGCCGATCCTCGTCCGCTTCACCTGGACGGAGGTCGACACCGGGGCCCCGCGGTGGGAGCAGGCCTTCTCCGCCGACGGCGGGGAAAGCTGGGAGTCGAACTGGGTGATGGAGTTCACGCGGCGCTAGGCGCGTTACGCGGAGTCGTAGGCGCGCCGGAGGCCGTCGATCTCGATCTTCCCCATCTGCAGCATCGCCTGCATGACCGCCTGCGACTTGGCGGGATCCGGGTCGCCGAGCAGCTCGCCGAGCGCGCGCGGGATGATCTGCCACGAGACGCCGAACCGGTCGGCCAGCCAGCCGCAGGGTCCCGGCTCACCGCCCTCGGACAGCTTCTCCCAGAGCTCGTCGACCTCCTCCTGGGTCTCGCAGTCCACGAAGAGCGAGATGCCCTGCGAGAAGGAGAAGGACGGTCCTCCGTTCAGCGCCATGAACTCCTGGCCGGCCAGCTCGAACGTGGCGGTCATCAGCTCGCCCTTCGGCCCGGGGCCGGCCTCGCCGTATTCCTGCGTGCTGAGGATCCGCGAGTCCGGGAAGACCGACGTGTAGAGCGCGACCGCCTCCGCGGCTTGCCCGTCGAACGTCAGGAACGTGGTGATCTTCTTCTGCATGTCGGCATGCTCCTTCGCGATCGGATGTCGAGTAGGGAGACCGGTCGGCGCGCTGGAACTCATCGCTCGCGGCGTCGGAGTAGCCGGCTAGCCGAGGTCGAGGAGCTCGCGGAGCGCGGACGTGAGCTCGTCCACGCGCTCGTCGTCGAGCCGGTCTCGGACCAGCAGGTCGAGCTCGGCGAGGACGCCGGCGGCCACCGGCTCGAACGCGCAGGTGCGTGCCGTCAGGAAGACGAGCGCCGCCCGGCCGTCGGTCGCATCCGGGCGGCGCTCCACGAGGCCGTCGCGCTCGAGCCGGCGGACGAGCTCCGTCATCGTCTGCTTGCTGAGCCGGGCGCGGCGGGCCAGCTCCCCGAGCCGCAGACCGTCCTCCTCGAAGAGCGGGAGGAGGACGGAGCCGTACGAGGGGCTGACGTCGCCGTAGCCGGCCGCTGCGAACCGTTCGGCCAGGAGCTCGTTCCAGCGCTGTGCCGCCTTGGCGAGCAAGAAGCCGAGGTCATCGCGGCCGACAGGCGATGGGCCCTCGCTCACCCGAAGCGCGCCCGCAGGTTCTCGAGCTCGCGCAGGAGCGAGCGGTACTGGGCCTCGAAGAGCTCGTCGGACATTCCGGGAGCCTGGAACATCGTGAAGGTGAACGCGCTCGCCCCGCCCGGCAGGTCGACGACCCGCGTGGGGAAGAGGCCGAGCTCGTCTTCCGCCGGGCCCGCGTACATGTCGATCACGCCGGTTGCGGGATCGGCGTCGATGGCGAAGTAGAACTCGCCGAGGCCGTTCACGACCTTCGGCTTGCCGTCCTCGTACCGCAGCTCGCGCGCGAACTCCGTCGCCCAGGCAGGCAGGTTCTCGATCCGCGAGAGGTAGTCGAAGACCTGCGTCTTCGGAGCCGAGAGGATCGTCGTGGCAGTCCGGGTCTCCATGGTGTCCCTCCATGTAGTCTGGTTACGTACTACTTAGTACGGTAGCAGACTTTTATTCGAGCAAGAGTGTCGCCTTCACGCCGCGGTAGGCGAAGGCGTCTTCGAAGCGGTCGAGCGGGACGCGCAGGCCCACGAAGGCGTCGAGGGCCTCGGGCCAGCGGGCGCGGGCCCGGTCGAGCCCCTCGACCGCGGCCTGCCAGTCGACGCGATGGGCGTTCACGCTGCCGAAGAGGACGCGGTTCTGGACGACCACGTCGTGGGCGATCACGGTGCCGTCGACGGTCACATGCTGCGAGCGGCCGTCGATGCCGAGCAGGCAGGCGACCCCGTTCCGCCGGAGCAGGCCGATCGCGTCCAGCATCGTCTGTGCGTCGCCGGCAGCCTCGATCACGATGTCGAACCCGCCCGTCTCCTCGGCGAGCGCGGCCGGGCTCGTGTCGGCCACCGAGACGTAGCGGGCCCCCGAAGCGGCGACCAGCCCGCCCTTGAGGTCGCTGGCGGGGCGGCGGGCCACCGTCCAGACATCGAAGCCCTCGAGGCGGAGGAAGTAGGTCGCGAGCATCCCGATCGCGCCCGCGCCGAGCACGAGCGCACGGCTCGGCGCCCACGGCTGCCGTCCGCCGATCGCCCTGACGTGGCGCAGCGCGCGTTCGCAGATCGACGCCGGCTCGGCCAGCACGCCGAGGCGGCCCAGCGAGGGCGGAACGGGGACGAGCTGGTCGGCGGCCTCGGTGACGAGCTCGCTCGCGAAGCCGTCCAGGCGGGTGATGCCGCGCTCGACATAGAGGCCCGTCTCGCAGGCGTCGGGCGAGCCCTGAACACAGGCTGCGCAGCGGCCGCATGACCGACGCACGGTCGCGGCCACGAGGTCGCCGCGCGAGAAGCCCTCGGCGTCCTCCTCCACCCGCGCGAGCACCTCGTGGCCGAGGACGAGCCGTTCCGAGCCCTCTGGCGGGATCCCGAACAGGCCCTCGGCGATCTCGCGGTCGGTCCCGCAGACGCCCACCTCGAGCGGCCGGAGGAGTACGGTGCCCGGCTCCCGGCGCGGTGCGGGAACCTCCTCGACCCGCGCCGAGTGCGCTCGGCCCGGCTCGACGACGAGGGCCTGCATCAGGCCTTCCCCGCCAGGAGCTCTGCGAGGTGGACGGCGCGCGCGCTCAGTCCCCGGCGGCGCAGGCCCGTGCGCAGCTGGCGCAGGCAGCCCGGGTTGACGGTGACGACGTAGTCCACGTCCGCGGCCGCGATCTCGTCGAGCTTCGGCTCGAGCACGGCCGCGCTGTCGCGCGGTCGCAGGGTGGCGTAGGTACCGGCGGCGCCGCAGCACACGGCTGCGCCGGGGAGCTCGACGTAGTCGGCGACCTGCGCGATCAGCTCGCGCGGCTCGCGCCAGACGCCCAGGCCGTTCCGCAGGTGGCAGGAGTCCTGCAGCGCGACGCGCGGGCGCTCGGCCGGCCGGTCGGCCGGAGGCCCGGGCAGGCCAGCGAGCCACTGCGGAGAGCTCGAAGACGCGGTCGCGGCCGATGACGCCTGCCAGGTGCGCGGCGCAGCCGCCCGAGGTGGTGAGGATCTCGCCGTGGAGCTCCTCGCCGAGCCGCTCGGCGAGCTCGCGGCCGCGTGCGGGCTCGCCGTTGTGGGCGTGGAGCGCTCCGCAGCAGCCCTGGGCGGGGGTGACCGCGGCCGCCGTGAGCTCGGCAGCGGCCCGGCTCACGCCCGGGAAGAGCGTCCGCTCGAAGCAGCCGAGCAGGAGCTGCGGGCCGCGCTCCGTCCGCGCGCGGGCGTGCCGGCGGAGGAGCCCGAGGGCGCGCACGCGCCAGCGCCGGTCGGCGGCCCAGAGCAGGGCGCGCAGGCGAAGCGGTCGGCTCCGGCCCTGCCACGCGTGCCCGCGCCACTCCTCCAGCAGCTCGCCGTACCGCACCCCGGCCGGGCACACCGGCTCGCACGCGCGGCAGCCGAGGCAGAACGAGGACTCCTCCACGAAGCCCGGGTCGTCGACGGACAGCCGGCCCTCCTCGACGGCCCGCATCAGGTTGATGCGCCCGCGCGGGGACGAGGGCTCGCTGCCGGTCAGGCGGTAGGTAGGGCAGGCCGGGAGGCAGAAGCCGCAGGAGATGCAGCGCTCCAGCAGCTCGGGCGTGAAGAGCCCGGCGCTCACGATCCGAGCTTCCCCGGGTTGAGGATTCCCGCCGGGTCGAAGGCCGCCTTGATGCGCCGCAGGAGCTCGACCTGCTCCCTGCCCAGGCGGGCCTCGAGCCAGGGGCGCTTCGCCAGGCCGACGCCGTGCTCGCCGGTGATCGTCCCGCCCAGCTCGAGCGCCGCGCCGAAGATCTCCTCGAACGCCAGGTGGACGCGCTCGAGCGCGTCGCCGTCGTCAGGGTCGACCACGCAGGTCGGGTGCAGGTTGCCGTCGCCTGCGTGGCCGAACGTCCCGATCACGAGCCGGTGGCGTGCGGCGATCGCCTCGATCCGCTCCACCATCTCCGCCAGCCGGGAGCGCGGGACGGTCGCGTCCTCGAGGATCGTCAGCGGCGCCAGGCGGGAGAGTGAGGGGAGCGCGGCGCGGCGCGCCTCGAGCACCCGCTCGGCCTCCTCCTGGTCGGCGGCGACGCGAACCTCGATCGCTCCGGCCTCGCCTGCACGCCGCCGCGATCCGCTCGAGGTCGCGTGCGACCGTCTCGGGCGCGCCGTCCTGGCCGAAGACGAGGAGCGCGCCCGCGTCGGTGCGGAGGCCGATGCCTGCGTAGGCCTCGACCGTCTGCAGGCACGTCCGGTCGAGGAACTCGAGCGTCGCCGGGAGCACGCCGCCGGCGAGCGTTCGCGTCACCGCCCGGCCGGCGTCCGCGAGCGAGTCGAAGTACGCGAGCCCGACGCCGGTGGCCTCGGGCGCCGGCACGAGCCGCAGCGTCACCTCGGTGATGACGCCGAGCGTCCCCTCGCTCCCGCACAGGAGCCGCAGCAGGTCGTAGCCGGCGGCGTCCTTCACCATCCGGCCGCCGCAGCGGATCGTCTCGCCGGTGCCGAGGACGGCCTCGAGGCCGAGGACGTAGTCGCGAGTCACTCCGTACTTGAGCGCCCGTAGGCCGCCGGCGCCGGTGGCGACCGTGCCGCCGACGGTCGCGACCGCGCGCGAGCCCGGGTCGGGCGGGTAGAGGAGCCCGTGCCCCGCCGCCGCCTCTGCGAGGGCGGCCACCGGCAGACCTGGCTCGCACACCGCGACGAGGTTCTCGGCGTCGATCTCGACCAGCCGGTCCATGCGCGTGAGGACGAGGACGATGCCGCCCGCCTGCGGCACGGTCGCGGCGGCGAGGTTCGTCCCGGAGCCGCGGGGAATCACGGGAATGCGCCGCTCGGCCGCCAGACCCACGACCGCGGCGACCTCGACGGTGCTCGCGGGGAAGACGATCGCGTCCGGCACCCCGCGGTGCAGCGGTGTCGCGTCGGCGCCGTAGACGTCGAGCGCAGCGGCGTCGAGCCTGACGTGCTCGTCGCCGACGAGCGTGGCGAGCGCCTGCGCCAGGTCCGCGTCCATCGCGGCGTACGTTATGCGCCGGAGACGCGAGGGGCGGCCCGACGGCCGCCCCTCGCTGCGGATCCCGGCGTACCGCCGGTCGGGCCTGTCCCGGGTTTCGGAAGCGGGAGGTCAGCCCAGGGGTCGCGCCGTCATCCCCCGCGCCTCTAGGTCGAAGACAGCGAATATGATCGAGGGCCAGCGACCCGAGGACATAAGGGAGGCAGACATGCCCGAGATGCGAGGCACCGATCTCGTCGTCGAGTACCTCATCCGCGAGAAGGTGCCCTACCTGTTCGGCTACGCGGGACACGGGGCGGTCGGCCTCCTCGACGGGGTCTACGACCGCCAGGACGAGATCTCGGTGGTCTTCCCGCGCATCGAGACCGGCGCCGCCTACATGGCCGACGCCTACTACCGCGTCAGCCACGAGGTGATCCCCGTCTACACGTCGACGGGCCCGGGCCCGATGCTGTTGACGGCGGCGCTCTCGAACGCGTTCTACGACTCGTCGGCGCTGATCGCGATCACGGGCCAGGTGGCGACGAGCCAGTACGACTCGGGAGCGCTCCAGGAGGAGTACCGCCACTTCCAGGCCGACTTCCCCTCCATTGCCAAGGTGATCACGAAGCGGAGCTTCCAGGCCCACTCGGTCGGCGACCTCGGCAAGTTCCTGCCGAAGGCGTTCAAGCTCGCCCGCTCGGGCCGCCCCGGGCCGGTGCACATCGACGTGCCCTACGACCTCTGGGTGACGAAGGCCGAGGTCGAGGTGCCGGAGCCCGCGGAGCGGAGCCTGATGCTCGACTGGCGCACGCCGGGCTCGCCCGAGGCGGTGGCGAAGGCGCTCGACATGCTGCTCGGCGCGCGGCGCCCGCTCATCCTCGCGGGCGGCGGGGTCATCTGCTCGGAGGCCTCGGTGGAGCTCGCTGCTTTCGCCGACCACGTGAACATCCCCGTCTACACGTCGTTCATGGGCAAGGGCGCGCTTTCGGCCGACCATCCGCTCCACCTCGGGATCGCCGGCTGCTGGGGCGAGTACCCGGCCCAGGAGGCGGCGCGGAACGCCGACGTCATCCTCGCCTTCGGCTGCCGCTTCTCCGACATCCACTCGTCCTCGTGGGTGCCGGGCTACACGTACAACATCCCGCCGACCAAGCTCATCCACGTCGACATCGACCCGCAGGAGATCGGCAGGAACTACCCGACCGAGCTCGGCATCGTCGGCGACGCCCGCGAGGTGCTGCGCCAGCTGATCGAGCTCGCGGAGAAGCGCGGGCCGAAGCGCGAGCGCTCCCCCTGGAACGACCAGGTCGAGGAGTACAAGTCCGAGTGGGTCAACTTCATCGAGCAGGAGAAGGCCTCGGACGCCGTGCCCATCGACCCGCGGCGCGTGATCAAGGAGCTGCGCGCGGCGGCTGCGCCGGACACGCTCATGATCACGGATACCGGTAACCACCAGACCTGGGTCGAGCAGTACTGGGACGCGCCAGGCCCGCAGATGGTGTTCACACCGGGCGGCTTCGCCGGGATGGGCTTCGGCACCTACGGGGTCCTCGGCCTCAAGCTCGCGCGGCCCGAGCAGCCGGCGATCTGCGTCACGAGCGACGGCAGCTTCATGATGTTCCCGGGCGCGGTCGCGACCGCCACGGAGTACGGGATCCCGGCCGTCTGGGTGATCCTCAACAACTACACGATCGGCGTCATCCGCGACCTCCAGCGCTTCTACATGGACGGCCGCGAGATCGGGACGAGCTTCATCAAGCAGTCCACCGGCGAGTTCTGGAACCCCGACTTCGTGCAGATGGCGGAGTCGATGGGCGCCGGCGGCATCACCGTGGAGGACCCGGCCGACCTCGGCAGCGCGCTCGAGACCGCCGTCTCGGCGGGCATCCCGTACGTCGTCGACGTCCGCGTCAACCGCGACACGGCCGTCCCGCTCATCGGCACCTGGAAGTTCGACCCGATCCCGCAGGCAGAGCCCACCTTCGGCAAGCCGCTGATCCTGAGCTGATCCCCCACTATCCGTTCACCGCCCTCGTCGAGCAGGAGCGCCTGAAGACGGCGCTTCTGCTCAACGCGGTCAACCCGGCCGTCGGCGGCGTGCTGGTCGTCGGCCCGAGCGGGACCGGCAAGTCCACGGCGGTGCGCGGCGTGGCCGCGCTGCTGCCGGATATCGAGGTCGTCGCCGATTGCCCGTTCTCCTGCGACCCGGCGGAGCCGTGCGCGCTCTGTGTCGAGCGCCGTGCCGCCGGCGAGGAGCTGCCGGTCGTCGCGCGCCGCGTGCGCATCGTCAACCTGCCGCTCAACGCGACCGAAGACCGCGTGGCGGGCTCGGTCGACATCGCCCGGGCGCTCCGCGAGGGCATCGCCGCGCTCCAGCCCGGGCTGCTCGCCGAGGCGAACCGCGGGATCCTCTACGTCGACGAGATCAACCTCCTGGACGACCACCTCTGCGACGTGCTCCTCGACGCCGCCGCGATGGGCGTCAACGCCGTGGAGCGGGAGGGCGTCTCCATGTCCCATCCCGCGCGCTTCCTGCTCGTGGGGACGATGAACCCCGAAGAGGGCGAGCTTCGCCCGCAGATCGCCGACCGCATCGGTCTCCACGTCGAGGTGCAGGCGATCGTGGACCCGAGCGTCCGCGCGGAAGTCCTCCGCCGCCGCGAGCGCCTACCTCGCCGGCCCGGCGAGCTTTTCGGCCGGGTGGGCCGAGGAGGAGGTGGCGCTGGCCGAGCGGTTGCGCCTGGCCTCGTCGGCGCTCCCGGACGTCCGCGTGCCGGAGCGCCTCTACGAGGCGATCGCGCGGCTCGTCCTGGAGTCGGGCGTCGTCAGCCACCGGGCCGACGTGACGATCCTCGAGTGCGCAAAGGGACTCGCCGCGCTCGCCGGCAGGGAAGAGGTCGACCGAGAGGACGTCTTCGTCGCCGCCCGGCTCGGCCTCGGCCACCGGATCGAACAGGACCCGTTCGGCCCGGGCGACGGGATCGACGACCGGCTTCTGCGGCGCGTGCTCGACGACGTCCTCGAGGTCGGGGAGGCGCCAAAAAAAGCGGAGAGCCCGGCGACGCCGGGGTAGACACGCCGGTGGAGCTCCTCGAGGCGGTACCCGAGATCCACGAGGTCGAGGTGGACGCCGGCGAGGTGCTCGCGCCCCCGCCGCCACGGGACGCACGCGAGCGCGGCGCAATCGGCCGTCGCGAGCGCTCGCTCGTCTCACTCCGGCGCGGGAAGTACTCGCGCCACAGGCTCCCCGGCGCGGGCCCCGTCGACGTCGCTGTCGACGCAACGATGCGAGCCGCCGCCGCCCGTGCCGGCCGCAGCGGCGGGCCGCTGGCGATCGCGACGGAGGACGTGCGCCGAAAGGTGCGCGAGCACCGCGTTCCCTACGAGGTCTGCTTCGTGGTCGACAACAGCTACTCGCTTCAGGCCGAGAGGCTCGTCGAGCAGGTCAAGGGGCTCGTCTTCGCCCTGCTCGAGGATGCCACCGCGCGCGGCGACCGCGTCGGGCTCGTCGCCTTCAGGAGCGGGGTGGCCGAGGCGACCGTCGCGCTGCGTCCCACCGCCAGTCGCGCCCGCGCTGCCCGCGCGCTCGCCGACGTCCCCGTCTCCGGCCGCACGCCGCTCGCGGACGCGCTGGCCGCCGCCCGGCGCGTGCTCCGCCAGGAGCAGGCGAAGCGCCCCAACGCCAGGCCGGTCGCGGTCGTCGTCACCGACGGCCTGCCGAACGTCGCACGGAGCCCGCGCGGAGACGCCCTCGGCGACGCGCTCCGCGAGGCGCGCGCGCTGCGCCGCGCCCACGTCGGCGTCGTCGTGGTGGACGCCGAGTCGCCGGGCCGCTCCGTGCGCCGGAGCTGCGCCCGGCAGCTCGCGGAGGCCGCCGGCGGCGTCTACCTCGAGCTCGCCGAGCTCTCTCCCGGCGTGTTCGCCGAGGCCCTCGACCGCGTTGCCTGAGGAATGCTGACGCGCCCGCTGGCCGCCGCCCTCGAAGCTGTCCTGGACGAGCGGATCGGCCTCCCTTCCGAGGAGCTCGAGCCGGAGACTCGGGCCGGCCTCGGCGAGCTGGGGCTGCTCGACTCCGCCCGCCGGGGCGAGGCCGAAGCGCAGGTGGCCGAGGCAGCGGCGGCGAGGGCGTTCACCTGGGGCACGTCGCGCCTGACGCACGGCGAGCTCCTGCAGGCGTTCACCGCCCACTGTGCCGACGAGCTCGACGACGTCGAGGTGGAGGAGTCCACGCCGACGCTCCTGGTCGCGCGCTGGCGGCGTGAGCCGAGCCGTGTCGAGCTGCGCGCAGGCCTGACCGGCGTCGGCAGGCTTGCCTCCGAGACGCCGACTCTCCTGATCGCGGACGCCGGCGACGACGCGGGAGCGCAGGCCCTCGTCGAGGCGTTCCTCGCAGACGCGGAGCTGCGCGCGCGCGTGCTCGTCTTCGACCCGGACCGCCTCGAGAAGACCGGCGCGGTGCGCTCGAGCGTGTTCGTCTACTTCGAGTGGTTCCTGCGCGACGCCTACGGCGTAAAGGTGCTCCCGGCCCCGGCCTTCACGCGGGGGTTGATCGACCGCGGGATCATCTCCCTGGGCATGGGGTAGTAGCGTTCCGGCATGGTCGGCTCGGACACGGCGGCGTCCGGCCCGCTTCGCCTGACCGAGCTGCTCGCGTCGGTCTCGCTGGCGACGGACCTGGGGATCGGTCAGCCGCTCGGCCATGCCCTGCGGACCTGTGTCCTCGCCGTCTCGCTCGCTGAGGCACTGGGCTGTGGCCCGGAGGAAGTCCGCACCGTCCATCAGTTCGCACTCCTCCGCTTCCTCGGCTGCACCGCCGACTCCGCCGAGTCGGCCGCCCTGGTCGGCGGCGACGACCGGGCCTTCTTCGGCGCCATGGCCCCGGTGGTCATGGGCTCGCCCGCCGAGGTCGTGCGCCGGATCGCGGGCAGCGTCGCGGCGGGGCAGGCCCCGGCCCGGCGCGTACGCCACGTCGCGCGAACGCTCGCCGACCTCAGGCACGGAGGCGCCTCGCTGTCCGCGCACTGCGAGGTGGCCGCGATGCTGGCCTCACGCTCCGGGCTCCAGCAGCCGGTCATCGACGCACTCGCGCACGCCTACGAGCGGTGGGACGGGAAGGGTCTTCCGGAGGGCCTCGAAGGCGACGCCGTCCCCCTCGCAGTGCGGATTGTCGTCGTCGCCAGGGACGCCGAGCTCGGCGTCGACCTCGGCGCCAGGAGTGGCAAGGCCTACGATCCCGCCGTCGTTGCCGCAGCCGCGCGCGTCGGGCCCTCGGTGCTGGCCGGCCTCGCGCAGGCCGACGAGTGGGAGGCGGCGCTGGCGTGCGAGCCGGCGCCGGCGGCCACCGTGCCGGCGGACGGGCTCGACCCGGTCCTCACCGCCTTCGCCGATTTCGCCGACCTGAAGTCGCCCTGGATCCGCGGCCACTCGCGCCGGGTCGCGGCGCTCGCCGAGCAAGCGGGCGGCCTCGCCGGGCTCGACGAGAGCGCATGCGCCGGGCTCCGGCGCGCGAGCCTCGTCCACGACCTCGGCCGGGTGGCCGTCGAGAACGGGATCTGGGACAAGCCGGGCCCGCTCAGCACACCGGAGCTCGAGCGGATGCGCCTGCACCCCTACTACACGGAGCGCATTCTCGCCCGCTGCTCACCGCTCGCGCCGCTCGCCGAGGCGGCGTCGTCCCACCACGAGCGGCTCGACGGCTCCGGGTACCATCGGTCGCTGCCGGCCGAGGCGCAGTCCCGCGAGTGCCGGCTGCTGGCCGCCGCCGACGTGTTCGCCGCGCTCACTGCCGATCGTCCCCACCGCCCGGCGCTCTCCGCCGACGAGGCGGCAGGGGCGCTCGAGGCGGAGAAGGGACTGGACGCCGACGCTGTCGCCTGCGTTCTCGCCGCCGCCGGGCGGCGTGCCGCGCCTGCGCGAGTCGCGCTGCCGGCCGGACTGACGGAGAGGGAGGTCGAGGTGCTGCGGCTGATCGCCAGAGGCCGGTCGAACCGGGACGTAGCGGCGGAGCTCGTCATCTCGCCGAAGACGGTGGGGCGCCACGTCGAGAACCTGTACCGGAAGATCGGCGTCCGGTCGCGTGTCGCGGCCGCCGTCTTCGCCATGGAGCAGGGCCTGCTGGACTGACCCGAAGATGGGGCGTTCACCCGATGCGGCCGCGGGACGTCGGCCGCATACTCGGCGCATGTCCGAGCTTCGAGTCAACGGCGCGTCGCTCTATCACGAGGAACACGGCTCCGGCGAGCCCATCCTCTGCATCCACGGGACCGGCAGCTCCTCGATCCTCTGGGTCGACGCCGCGGCCGAGCTGGGCCGGCGCGGGCGCACCATCCTGTACGACCGCCGCGGCTTCGGCCGCAGCGAGCGGCCGAGCCCGCTGACGATGGACGTGAACCTGCACGCCGACGACGCGGCTGTGCTGCTCGACGCGCTCGACGCAGCGCCCGCGGTCGTGATCGGGCGGAGCCAGGGCGGTGAGGTCGCGGTCGACCTCGCCCTCCGCTACCCGGAGCGGGTGCGGGCGCTGGCCCTCCTCGAGGGTGGCGGCTTGGCGCTCAGCCCCGAGCTCGTGCGTTGGGTCGCGGCGCTCCACGAGCGGATCTTCGCGGCCGCCGCGGTCGACCCGGGCACCGTCGGCGAAACCATGCTTCGCGGCGTCGTTGGCGATGACGGCTGGGAGGCACTGCCGGAGCCGGTCAGGGAGGTCTTCACCGCCAACGGCCCGGCGATCGTCGCCGAGGAGCGCGGCGGATTGCTCGACCTCACGGCGGAGCAGCTCGCGACCATCGCCCAGCCGACGCTGCTGGTCGCCGGCAGGGATTCCCCGCCGGGGTTCGCCGAGGCGACCGGCATCGTGGCCTCCGCGATCCCCGGAGCCGAAGTCGAGTGGGTCGAGGGCGGCCATTTGATCAACCCCGCGCACCCGGCCGTTCTCCGCTTCGTCGACGAGGTGCTCGCCCTGCGCTAGCGGCCTGTGCGCGGCACTGTCCCGGGGTGGGCGTCCCCGTCGGGACCGCGGTTCAGGAACGGAGGTGCGTCCGCCTAGCGAGTCTCGGACCGCTCGAGCTCCGCCAGCCGGCGCTCGAGCAGGCGCCGCTCGGCGTCGTCGTGGGCAAGCCCCAGCGCACGGAGGTAGGCCTCCCGGGCCTCCTCCGTGCGCCCGAGACGGCGCAGGAGCTCGCCTCGGGTCGCGTGCAGGTACCGGTAGTCCTCGAGCGCGAGGCGGTCGACGATCTCGAGCCCGGTCTCCGCGCTGCCGGCCTCGGCGACCGCGACGGCGTGGCTCAGCTCGACGACCGGCGAGCCGGTCAGGCGGGACAGCTCGCCGTAGAGCGCCGCGATCTGCGGCCAGTCGCGCGGCTCGTCGGCGTGGAGCGCTGCGATCGCCGCCTGGAGGACGTAGGGGCCACGGCCCTGCAGCGCCAGCGCCCGGTCGAGCGCGGCCCGCCCCGCGACGATCTCCTCGGCGTCCCAGAGCGAGCTGTCCTGTTCCGCGAGCAGAACGAGGTCGCCGTCCCGGAACCGCGCCTCGCTGCGGGCGTCGAGGAGAAGCATCAGTGCCAGGAGGCCGTGCGCCTCCGGCTCGTCGGGCATCAGCTCGGCGAGCGCCCGCCCGAGGCGCAGCGCCTCCGCGGTCAGCTCGCCGCGGCCGGAATACCCCTCGTTGAAGATCAGGTAGACGACCGCGAGGACCGCCGCGAGGCGGTCGGGCAGCAGGTGGTCGGGCGGCACCCTGAACGGAATCCCGGCCGCCTTGATCTTGCGCTTCGCCCGCACCAGTCGCTGGGCCATCGTCGCCTCGGGCACGAGGAAGGCCTCGGCGATCTCCGGCGTGGTCAGGCCGCCGAGCGTTCGCAGCGTGAGCGCAACCTGAGCCTCGAGGGCGAGCGCCGGATGGCAGCACGTGAAGACGAGCTCCAGCCTCTCGTCGGGAAACGCCGTCTCGTCCACGGGATCCTCCACCCCCTCGGGCACGTCGAGCAGGCGCGTCTTCGCGGCCAGCGTCCGGTCGCGCCGGATGCGGTCGATCGCCCGGTTGCGCCCCGTAGCCACCAGCCAGGCGCCCGGGTTGGCGGGTGCGCCCTCGCGCGGCCAGCGCTCGGCGGCGATCGCGAACGCCTCCTGCGCGGCTTCCTCGGCGAGGTCGAAATCGCCGAGGAAGCCGATCAGGGCCGCGAGAACGCGACCCCACTGGTCGCGGAAGGCCTGCTCGAGCAGGCTAGTACTCCACCACCGGCCGCACCTCGACAGCGCCGCCCCTGCGTACCGCCGGGATCCTCGAAGCGAGCTCGATGGCAGCGTCGAGGTCGTCGGCCTCGAAGACGAGGTAGCCGCCGACCGCCTCCTTGATCTCGACGAAGGGGCCGTCGGTGGTCAGCGTCCTGCCGTCCTCGACCCGCACGGTCGTCGCCGTCTCGGGCGGCTGCAGCCACATGCCGGGCGTAACGCCGGGCGTCTCGTTGATCGCCTGGTAGCCGGCGGCCACCGCCTGCTGCTCTTCCTGCGGGAGCTCGTCCCAGCCGTCGAGCGCTGAGCCCTGATGAATCAGCATGAAGTACCTCATCGCTTCCTCCTTGTCGTGGTCGCCTCCAAGACGAACGGGAAGCGGCGAAATCGACAGCTCGCTCAGGAGCGCAGGAGCAAGGGTACGGCCCGGACGCGGGGGTTGTTGCCCTCTCGTCGGCCGGCGACGGCGTGGAGAACGGACTGGAAGCCGCGAATCGAACCCGCGACCTCCGGCGTAACGGGTTGAGCCGGCGAGCCGGACCGGGTTAGGGAATGCCGAACGTGATCTCGCAGGTTCTCGCCGTGTCGGCGAGACTGGGACCCCCGGCGCATCTGTCCCGACCGCCGCCTCCGGCGAGGCGGTCTGATCCGCTACCGCCGAATAGGCGGTCGTCGCCCTCGGCGCCCCAGGCTTGGTCGCTGCCTCGCCCCCCTCGGGCGATGTCGGGATCGGCGCCGCCGAAGATGCGGTCGTTGCCGATATTCCCCTCGATGCGGTCCGACCCCTCGTTCCCATAGATGTCGTCGTTGCCGTCACCGCCGCCGATGAGGTCGCGGTCGGCTCCGCCCTTGAGCAGGTCGCTCCCGTCGGCGCCCACGAGGCTGTCGTTCCCCGGGCCGCCGTAGACGCGATCGCCGCCCTCACCGCCAAGCAGCTCGTCGGCTCCGTAGAGGCCGGTCAGGATGTCGGACCCGTCTCCACCCAGCAGCCGGTCGACGCCCATCCCGCCGTCGACCTGGTCAGCGCCGCTGGCGCCGTTCAGCCGGTCGTTGCCGTCATCGCCGCAGATGACGTCGTCCCCGAAACCGCCGTTGATCACGTCGTCGCCACCCAGACCTGCGATCACGTCGTTCCCGTTCGATGCGATAATGATGTCGTCGCCCGTCGTGCCTTCGATAGTCGCGACCTGACCCAGGCAGGTCGCGAACTGCGCGAAGGAGGCAGGCGCGGACACGAAGAACCAGGCGGCGGCGACCATTCCGACCGTCACCCACGCTCGTCTACCAGTCAACCTTCCCCCCATGGTTGCGGCATCCTACTCCACATCCGGCTGTCGTCAAGTGCAATCGTCAAGTGATCGTGAGCGGCTCCTCGCCGTCAAACAGACCGACGAGCCCCGAAACCCACGAAGGCCGCGCGGGAGGCTGGAGCCCCTCGCCCCCTTCGCCTGTGCCCGAGCCCGGCGCTCCCGTGAGCGCCGGCACGCCGAGGACCCGGACGGCTACCTGGCCGCCGAGCGCGAGCGAGGTCCGGCTCGTTAGGCGTCTATGCGAGCAAGGCGCAGAGGTCCACGATTTGTCCGGTGATGGCGACCGTCGGCTCGTCGCCTCCGAACGAGATTCGGCCGGTCACCCAGGCGAGCGGAGGCAGATTGGGGAACCCATGATCGAAGAACACCCAGGGTCCGGCCCCGCTGAACTGGAACGAACCGTCGTGATTCACCGTCGTGAATGCAGGCCCGGAGACATTCAGCATGATCGAAGCATTGGCGCTGCTTAGCCGAACCACCGAGTGCCCGGTGAGGAACTGCACGACCGGCCGGCCTTCGGGGAAGGTCATGAGCGTGAACTGCTCCTTGACGGGTTCGATCAGGACGTCGAATCCGCACGCCGTCGCCGTGACCGAACCCGGGGGAAGTGCCTCCCTGTCGGGCGGCTCGGCCGAGGCGCTGGCCGGCAGAGCGAGAAGGCCAGCGACTGCCAGAACTGCAAAGGAACGCAACATCAGGGACTCCTTTCGGATTCAGCGATGCGCTCCGCTAGCAGTCCCCGGCCTGTGACGAGTCTCAACTACCTTCGTCACGCGTGTCAAGCGGACCGTGGAGTCGGACGACGACGACACTTGTAAGGCACGAGCCGCGCCGCGCCCGACGTACCGGCTGCATCGGGCGCGATGCCATTCGAGCAAGGGACGGGAGCGACGGGACTCGAACCCGCGACCTCCGGCGTGACAGACCGAGTCGGGCGCAACGACGCCCGCAGACGAACTCCTCCGAGCGGCCTCATTCCAGGCGCTTTCGCCCTGACCGCGACCCCCGCTTCGCATGGTCCTACGATGCGGTCCACCCAACCGCCCTCGACCGACCCCTCGCCCTGCGGCTTGAGCCCGAGCTCGACTAAGAACGCTGTCGCGGCGGCGAGGTCGCCGACCACGATGCCGACGTGCTCCATGCGTTGGATCGTCATACGCTGGACGGTAGCTCGGCGGCCCGCGCGCGGGCCGCCTGGCGGACCAGGTGGTCGCGCTCGGCGACGTTCGTGGCCCGGCGGGCGGCCTCGGCGTACGCCGCGGCGGCGGCAGGGAGGTTGCCGCACAGCTCGTGCAGGTGGCCGCGGACGGCGTGCCAGCGGTGCCGCTCGCCGAGCACGTCGCGCAGCCGGTCGGTCTCGCGCAGCCCGGCGGCGGCGCCGAGGACGTGGCCGACCGCGACCGCGCGGCCGAGCACGGCGGCCGGGTCCTGGCGCACCGGGTCGTCGCTGAGCGCGACGAGGTCGTCGTACCAGGCGAGGATCTGCGGCCAGTCGGTCTCCTCGGCGCTTGCCGCGTCGTCGTGCAGGGCGGCGATGGCGGCCTCGACCTGGTAGCGGCCGGGGCGCCGTTCCTCCGTCTGCATGGCCAGCGCCGACTGCAGGACGCGCACGCCCTCGGCGATCTCGCGCCTGTTCCACAGGCCGCGGTCCTGGCGGTCGAGCGTGACGATCCGACCTCTGAGTCGAATCGCGCCGGGAGCCGGGCGTGGTTGAGGAGCATCAGCGCGAGCAGCCCGCGCGCCTCCGGCTCCTCGGTGGCGAGGGTGAGTTGGCGGGCGAGCCGGATCGCCTCGTCGGCCAGGTCCACCCGGCCCGCGTGGCCGGCCGTGTAGACGAGGTAGAGCACGCGCAGCACGACGGCGAGGTCTCCGGGCTGGTCCAGGCGGCGCCCCTGCAGGGCGCGCTTGGCCCGGCTGATCCGCTGCGCCATCGTCGCCTCCGGCACGTAGAAGGCGTCGGCGATCTCCCGGGTGGTGAGGCCGCCGACGGCGCGCAGGGTCAGCGCCACCTGGGAGGCGGGCGCGAGGTCGGGGTGGCAGCAGCAGAAGAGCAGGAAGAGGGTGTCGTCGCCCTCCTCGGTGGCGGCGGGCCGCGGCTCGGCGGACGTTGCCTCCTCGCGGCGGTGACGGGCGGCCTCGCTGCGGCGGGCGTCGACGAGCCGCCGGGTCGCCACCGTGGTCAGCCACGCGCGCGGGTCGCGCGGCGGATGCTCGGGCCACACCCGCAGCGCCTCCAGCAGCGCCTCCTGCAGCGCGTCCTCGGCGGCGTCGAAGTCCTCGCCCCGCCGGACCAGGCCCGCGAGCACCCGAGGGACGAGGGCGCGCAGCGCGCCCTCGTCCAGCCGTCGCGTCGGCTCGTCGATCACGCCGCGTCAGTCGTCCGAGGGCGCCCGGACATGACCTCGCGGACGTCGATCCACTCGTACAGCGGCTCCCCGCCGGGGCCGGGCTCGGAGGAGACGTAGGCCGCGAGCTCGAGCGCGCGCTCGTGCGACTCGACGTCGATCATGAACCAGCCCGCCACGAGATCGCTGGTCTCGGGCAGCGGGCCGTCGGTGGTGACCGGCGCGGCGTCCGGGCCGCCGTAGCGCACCCAGGTGCGCGCCGGCGTGAGCGCCTGCGCGTCGACGTACTCGCCGTTCTCCTCGAGCAGCTCGCTGACGTGCCTCAGGAAGGCAATGTGCGCCTCCACGTCCTCGGGGGCCCACTGGTCCATCGGGGGGAAGGGACGGTGCGGCTCCGGGCCGCCGCGGTAGTGCTTGAGGAGCAGGTACTTGGGCATGGTGGTCTCCTGGTGTCGTTGGGCCGCGCCTGTCGTGGCCCTTCACCTGGTGAGCGGAGCCGGTCAGAGCTTCTCGACATGGAATCACTCATCTAGCGTCCCCGACTTAGCGTTCGGACGCTTTCCGGACGCCGCCGGTCGAGAGCGACGGCTAGGTGGACGCCGAGAAAGTCCCCACTAGCAGGGAGAACAAAGAGCGGGAGCGACGGGACTCGAACCCGCGACCTCCGGCGTGACAGGCCGTGCCGACCAAAAAGAGGGAGGGCGACGGATCGTGCGGAATCCCGCATCTGGCCACACGCTGGAGGCAATCGAGCGGTAAGCGGCCCGCACTTTGCGGCAGGCCGTTTCGGCACGTTTGGGGAATGAATGGGGCACGGCCTTGCCGCCTCGTTGCCTTGACGGAGACTTCTATTGCGAGCGCTCGTCGGGCCCTCGGCGGGCGTCGGATCGAGTCCTCCAAGCGAGGCGCTCCAGCAGTTCGGCCCGCTCCTGCTCGTACCAAGGCTGTGTCCACTTGTGTGCCCTCGCGAAAGCGCGCATGATCGCGCAGACTCGTGAATATGCTTCGCCGCCGGAGAGCGAGGGATCTCGTGCTCGTGGCTGCTTGGTCGCGCTCGGCGCGGCCGCGCTCACGGACGCGCTTCGCGACCGGACGGCCGAGGAGCCGCGGGACGGTCGGGCGGCGACTGCCGCGACGACGGATGAGCGTGAGGCGTCGGCGACGACGGCCGAGGAGGCACAGGACGGTCAGACACCGACCACCACGACAGATGAGGGTGAGGCGTCATGCCCGGCTGCCGGGCGGGGCCGCGTCGGGTCTCCTCGCCTTCACCGCCGCCGGCGCCTGCGAGCTTCGGGCCATCGACCTCCGCTCGGGCCGAATGCTCGAGCTCCCCCGGCTGGAGACGAGTTGCGCGCTTTACGCCCCGCGCGTCGGAAGCCGCGTCGCATACAGCACGCTCGATGATGCGGGCGGTTTGACGAGGCACTTCAGCATTCTCGACCTGGAGAACCCGCGGGCGAGCTTCGGCGAGTACCTGGGGTGGACTTTCCGATCGCCTGGGGCCCGGACGGCTCGACGCTCGCCTGGTGCGACACCCCTCGAGTCCGGGTTCGAGCTCTCGCGCGGTCAGCGGCCGAAGCGTCTTGACCATTGCCCGCGGGCGTACGACCCGAGCGGCGTGACGGCGTCTGTGAACGACCGCCAGCAGATCGTGGTCGGCGGGCGCCCGCTGCTGAAAGCCCGTGGACGTGTCTGGCACTCGCGTGGGGCGTCGACGGCTCGCTCGCCGTCCTCGTGGAGGGAGGGCGGGTCGACCGCTACGAGGGCGGACGCCTGGTGGGCACGGCGAGCCTGACGCCGCCCACGCCCGAGCACCCCTCCACGATCTTGGCCACCATGCGACCGACCTCGCGCCCGACAACTGCGCGGCCCTCTCGGTCCGCGGCGACGTGTCCGGCTGATCGACCTCGGCTGCTTCCAGGGCCGGGCCCCGCGGACGTTCCAGGGCGTGTACGCAGACTGGTCGCCGGACGGCGAAGTGGATCGCCGTCGCGGAGCCCGACGCGGTCGTCTTCCACCGTGTCGTCGGCCGCGAGGCGTCGGTGCGCTGGGACGTGGTCGCGGGGCAGCTCGCCTGGCTCAGCGGTTGACGGCGGGCGCCCGCCGGACAAGGCCCGCCCCTGCCCGCGGGCGATGCTGCGGAGGAGCTGTAGTAAAGGGACGACCGGACGCGCGAGGGCCGCGCGTTTCTCTCAGGGCGCTGATGGATGAAGCCCGCGGATCATCTCCGCGGTGTCGGATGAGGGCCCTCCCGCGCTCGGACTTGGACTCGCTCCCGTTTCGTTTAGGAGCTGTCTAGGGCTGCTGACCGATGCCCAGGACGTTTCCGGCGGGATCGCGAAACGTCGCGTATGCCTCGCCCTCGCCTTGCGGGGTGAGCGGGGTAACGACGGCACCGCCTGCCTCCACGATCTTCTCCAGTGATTGCGCGACGCTCTCGACCATCACATAGACCAGGAGACCGGGTTCCGACGACGGCGGGCGGCCGGTGACCCATGTGCCGCTCACCTCGCCGACACCGTCGTCGAAGGCGATCTCGCCGTTATTCCGCCGTCTGATGTTCCAGCCGAAGACGGCTTCATAGAAGGCCGCGGAGCGATCCACGTCGATCGCTGGGATTTGGACGTAGCCGATCTTGCCCGGCGCGAACGTTGGTGGCTTCACGGCTCTCTTCTATCAAGCCCTAGCAACGGGCGTGTGCTCGAGAAACGGCCCGCTAGCAGCGGGTTCTGAAACGGGAGCGACGGGACTCGAACCCGCGACCTCCGGCGTGACAGGCCGGCGTTCTAACCAACTGAACTACGCCCCCGGGCGCCGGACAATCTTAGCCGCGGGCGGGGCGCGCCGGGCATGTGGCCGAGGCGCGCCCCGCGGCTTCCGCTCCGGGTCGCGGATTGTGGCTAGTCCTGGGGGTGGGCCCAGATGACGAGCCCGTCGCTCCAGTACGGCGCCAACCTGCCGAAGCGGACGAACGCGGCACGGCCGAAGCGGGCGGCCGCGCCCCCAACGCCGGTCAGCGCAGGCGCCGGGTTCTGGTAGTAGGCGGCGCCCTCCAGCTCCCAGTCGCTCCGCGCGAGCAGGGTGGCGAGCGTGTGCGGGCTGTGCCACGACGTGTGGTCGGGATGGATGAGCTCGACCCCGACCGTCGGGGCGAGAAAATTGAGGAGCCGATAGGCGTTCGGCGTCGTGACGACGAGCAGCCCGTCTCGCGCTGCGAGCTCGCGCATCGCGCGTAGGAACGGGCCGGGCACGTCCAGGTGCTCGATCACCTCGCCGCGATGCGAGTGGTGGCTCGAGCCGAGGGCCGCCCTCCTAGGGCGCGACTTCTGGCGGCAGCCCGAAGCGCGGGAAGATCTGGGGGGTGGCGAAGCCGGTTATGTCCTTGATCAGCGCGCCCTCGAGTGTGATGACGTCGATCGCCGCAGGCTTGTAGCGCCCCGTGTCCTCATCCTTGTGGTAGTAGGCGATCGCGATCTGCCCATTTGCGCGCGTGGGAAGCGAGGTCGTCTGGGCGCAAGACTCGTGCGCGGCCTTCGCGAAACCCGCAATGGTTTCGCGGCCGCGCCACCAGCCCGGCCATGGAGGCATCGAGAAGGTGGCGTCCTCCGCCAAGAGCGTTCGAACCGCCTCGACGTCGCCCTTCTCCCACGCGTCGACGTAGCGCTCGACGATCCCGCGGACCTGGTCGTCGCCGAGCGAGCGCAGGGTCGCCTGCTGGCTCTGCTCGGGGAGCCGCTCGTCGACCGTTGCGCGAGCACGCTGCAGGGCGCTGTTCACCGATGCAACGGTGGTCTCCAGCGTCTCCGACACCTCGCGGGCCGAAAACCCGAGGACCTCACGGAGGATGAGCACGGCGCGCTGTCGCGCGGGCAGATGCTGGAGCGCCGCGATAAAGGCAAGCTCCACGGCCTCGCGCTGGTCGTAGCGAGCCTCGGGCGCGGCATAGCCGACTGCGAGCCCCAGCGTTTCGTCCGGGTAGGGCTCGATCCACACCGACTCGACGAGCGGCTCGCCGGGATCCCCTCGGTCGGCGGTCGGCGGCCCGCGGTCGGCCGGAAGAACGCGCTTGGGCCGCCGTGCGATCTCGTCGAGGCAGGCATTGGTCGCGATCCTGTAGAGCCACGTGTGAGCCGAGCTTCGACCTCCGAACGCGGCCAGGCCGCGCCAGGCGCGCAGGAGGGTCTCCTGGAGCGCGTCCTCGGCGTCCTGCAGGGAG
>CAWHOA010000029.1:0-12352 GCA_963830885.1 uncultured Actinomycetes bacterium
GCTTCGCCGCTCCCCTCATCTCCCTGCTCAGTCGCGGCGCGAAGACCGGCGAGCTTCGCTCGGACGTCCCGGCGACCGTCCTCGCCGAGACCTTGCTCGTCATCGTCGCGGTGTGCATCCGCTCGGCGGACGACGGCGTTCACTCAGAGGACATCAGCGCGACCGCACTTCGGCTGTTTCTGGACGGGGCGCGAAAGTAGACTCGGAGCCGTGGGCGACGTCGTAGCGAGGGAGCTCTGGGGCGGGGAGACCCGCAAGGCCGTGGAGAACTTCCCCGTCTCCGGCGAGCCGATCCCGGTGCCGGTCGCGCGCTGGCTCGGCCGCGTCAAGGCGGCCGCCGCGCGGGCGAACGCCGAGCTCGGCCTGCTGGACGCCGAGAAGGCCGAGCGGATCGCGGCGGCCGCCGACCGCGTCGCCGCGGGAGAGTTCGACGACCAGTTCCCGATCGACGTCTTCCAGACGGGCTCGGGCACGTCGTCGAACATGAACGCGAACGAGGTGATCGCCGCGCTCGCCGGCGAGGACGTTCACGCGAACGACGACGTCAACATGGGCCAGTCGTCCAACGACGTCTTCCCGTCAGCGGTCCACCTTGCCGCGCTCGACCGGCTGGTCAACGACCTGGTCCCGAGCCTGACGACGCTCGCCGAGTCGCTCGAGCGCAAGGCGGAGGAGTTCGCCGACCTGGTCAAGTCGGGCCGGACGCACCTGATGGACGCCGTCCCGGTGACCCTCGGCCAGGAGTTCGGCGGCTATGCCGCCCAGGTGCGCCAGGGGATCGCCCGCGTCGAGTCCACCCTCGAGCGCGTCGGCCAGATCCCGCTCGGCGGAACGGCGACCGGAACCGGCCTGAACACGCACCCCGAGTTCGCCGAGCGGGTGCGTGGGAAGCTCTCGGCGGACACCGGTCTGACCATCCTTCCTCCCGCCGATCCGTTCGAGGCGCAGGCCGCGCGCGACGCCCTCGTCGAGGCGTCGGGACAGCTCAAGGTCGTCGCCGTCTCGCTGACGAAGATCGCCAACGACATTCGCTGGATGGGCTCCGGCCCCCGCGCCGGGCTGGCCGAGATCGCCCTCCCCGAGCTCCAGAAGGGCAGCTCGATCATGCCGGGCAAGGTCAACCCGGTCATCCCCGAGGTCGTCACCCAGGTGTCCGCGCAGGTGATCGGAAACGACGCCGCGATCACGGTCGGCGGCCTTCAGGGGCACTTCGAGCTCAACGTCTTCATCCCGATGATGGCGCGCAACCTGCTCGGGTCGATCGGCCTGCTCGCCGCGGCCTCGCGGCTCTTCGCGGAGAAGTGCGTCGACGGGATCGAGCCGAACCGCGAGACCCTGGAGCGCTATGCCGAGCTGACGCTCTCCGCTGCGACCGCGCTCAACCCGTACATCGGGTACGACCGGGCCTGCGAGATCGTGAACGAGGCCGCCTCGTCCGGCCGCTCGCTCCGCGAGGTCGCCCGCGACGCTGGGATCGACGAGGAGACGCTGGACGCTGCGCTCGACTACCGCAAGATGGCGCGGCCCCACGGATCTTGACAGCTCCGTCTTGGTGTCATTGACTTTCTGATCCCAGCGCGCACCGGGACGCCGCGAGGGGAGATCTCGTACGAGGCGTCGGGGCTCGCCCCTCGCGACCTCCCGGTCGGCCGTTGGGGGAGAGCCGCGTGAGAGGAGCCGTCGTCAGGGCGGCTCCCTCCGTCTAGGAGGTCAGTAGGCGACCGCGCCGCGGCCGGTCTCGGCCGCATGGCGCTGCTCGTCGGCGCGGTACGACGAGCGGACGAGCGGGCCCGAGAAAACGGAGCCGAAGCCCATCGCCTCGCCCTGCTCCCGGAACCAGCGGAACTCGTCGGGGTGCACCCAGCGGTCGATCGGCGCGTGGCGCGACGACGGCTGCAGGTACTGGCCGATCGTGACCACGTCGACGCCGTGCTCGCGCAGGTCGGTCATCGTCTCGACGACCTCGTCGTTCGTCTCGCCGAGGCCGACGATGATTCCGGACTTCGTGAGCACGGGGTAGGCGGCGAGCTCCTTCGCGCGGCGGAGCAGCCAGAGCGCCTTGTCGTAGGACGCCTTCGCGCCGCGCATCTTCCTGTGCAGCCGGCGCACCGTCTCGATGTTGTGGTTGAAGACCTCGGGCCGGGCGGCCAGCACGGTGGCCAGCGCGTCCTCCTCCACCCCGAGGAAGTCGGGCGTCAAGACCTCGACGGACGCATCGGGCAGCTTCTTCTTCAAGGCCCGGATCGTCGCCGCGTAGTGGGCGGCGCCGCGGTCGGGGACGTCGTCGCGGTCGACCGAGGTGACGACGACGTGCTTCAGGCCCATCTGCGCCGCCGCCTGGGCGAGCCGGAGCGGCTCGAGCGGGTCGGGCGGCGAGCCGGGCCTGCCGGAGTGGACGTAGCAGTACCGGCACGCGCGCGTGCACGTGTCCCCGAGGATCTGGAAGGTCGCGGTGCCGCGGCCCCAGCACTCGCCGATGTTGGGGCAGCGGGCCTCCTCGCAGATCGTGTTCAGGCCCTGGCCGTGCAGAAGCGAGCGCACCTCGAAGTAGCGTGAGTCCGCGCTCGGCGCGCGCACCTTCATCCACTCCGGGCGCCGCGGGCGCTCAGCTACCGGCAGTGACTTGTTCAATGCCGACCGCCTCCCCGGATCGCGTCGAGGACTGCATGGGCTTCGCGGAGATCTTCTCATGCGCCGGCTGGGGCCAGAGCCCGGCGCCGTCCTCGGCCGGGAGCTCCTCGAAAGCCAGGCCGAAGACCTCCTCCAGCGCCGTCGCCGCGAGCGGACGGACCTCGTCGACCGTCAGCGGACGGTCGAGCTCGCGCGCAAGCGTCGTGAAGGCTGCGTCCTCGAGCCCGCAGGCCGTGATCCAGTCCGTGAACGGGGCCGGGTCGAGGTCGACGTTGAGCGCGTAGCCGTGCGTCGTCACCCAGCGGGCGATGTGCACGCCGATGGAGGCGAGCTTGCGCGGCGGCGACTCGAGCCAGACCCCGGTGAGGCCCTCGATGCGGGTCGCCTCGACGCCGAGCTCGGCTCCGGTGCGGATCACCGCCTCCTCCAGGTCGCGGACGTAGCGCTTCACGTCGCGCCCGTGGCGGTTGAGGTCGAGGATCGGGTAGCAGACGAGCTGCCCGGGCCCGTGGAAGGTGGACTTCCCGCCTCGGTCGGTCTCGACGACGTCGACCTCGGCGGCCGCGGGCACGTGGACCTCGGCGCCCTCGTCCGTGCGGCGGCCGAGCGTGATCACCGGCGGATGCTCCAGCAGGACGACCGTGTCCGGGATCGCGCCCTGCGAGACCGCGGCCGCGAGCGCCCGCTGCAGATCCCAGGCCTCCCTGTAGGGCACCCGTCCGAGGTTCAGCAGGTACGCGCCGCGCTTCACGCCATAAGCGTAGTCGGCACACCGCTGTCCCCGGCGGGCACGGCCCAGTGCCTGGCACCGGGACGTGGCCAGAGGCAACTCGGCCCCGCCCGGCGCCGGTGCGCGCCGGCGCCGTCCCGGGCGCGGAGTGAAGCGGAAGGCTCGACCTTGCCCGGCCGCAGCGGACACGGCCAAGTGCCTGGCACCGAACTGTCCCCGGCGGACACGCCCCAGGCGTGGCCGGACAGGACTAGTAGTCCGACTCGCCCCAGCTCTGGAGCCGCTCGCGCAGGTCGCGGAGGAAGCGGCCCGCCAGCGCGCCATCGACCAGGCGGTGGTCGTACGTGAGGGTGACGTTCATGATCGACCGGATGGCGATGACGTCGTCGCCCAGCTCGTCCTGGACGACCCACGGGCGCTTGACGACCGCGTAGGTGCCGAGGATCCCCGCCTGCGGCTGGCTGATCACCGGCGTCCCGTGGAACGTGCCGTACCCGCCTGGGTTCGTGATCGTGAAGGTGCCGCCCTGGACGTCCTCTGGGAGGAGCTTCTTGTCGCGGGCGCGGGCGGCGATATCGGCGATCGCCTTGGCCATGCCCAGCAGGTTCAGCGTCTCGGCGTTCCTGATGACCGGGACGATCAGGCCCTTGCCGTCCGCAAGCTCCACCGCAAAGCCGAGGTTGACGTAGCTGCGGGTGACGATCGAGTCGCCGCGCAGCTCGCCGTTGATCCAGGGGTAGTCCTTCAGCGTGTCGACCGCGGCCCGCGCGACGAAAGCGAGGTAGGTCGGGTTGACGCCGTAGGCGGCCTGCCACTCCTTCTTCAGCTTCTGTCGAAGCGCGGCCACCTTCGACATGTCGACCTCGATCGCGCTGGTCACGTGCGCGGAGGTGTCGAGCGAGCGGCGCATGTGCTCGGCGATGCCGCGCCGCATGGCGGACATGGCCTCGACCGACTCGCCCGCCTGGGCCTCGGCCGGCGCGGGAGCGGGAGCGGGAGTGGGCGGGGCGCGGGCGCGGCTGCGGGCGCCTCGGCCGGAGCCGGAGCGGCCGGGGCGGGAGGAGCAGCAGCCGGAGCCGCGGCGCCGGACTCGATGAAGCTGAGAATGTCCTTCTTGGTCACGCGCCCGCCACGGCCCGTGCCGGGAACCTGCGCGACGTCGACGCCGTGCTCGGCCGCGATGCGCGCGACGACGGGAGAGACGAAGCGTGCACCGTTCTCCTGGCCGTCTGGCCCCGGACTCGCCACGGCGGGCGGGGCGGGCGTCTCGACCGGAGTCGACGCTGTCGGCGTCTCGCCCTCGGCGCCCGAGGCGGCGGCGCTCTCCGCGGCGGCCTCCTGGGTCGCCGGCTCGGGGACCTCCTCGGCCGGGGGCGGCGCCTCGGCCGGAGCCGGCGCCGGAGCCGCCGCGCCCTCGGGCGCGATCACGGCCAGCTTCGTTCCCACCTCGACGGTCTCGCCCTCCTGAACCAGGATCTGCTGGACGATCCCGGAGGCGGGGCTCGGGACCTCGGTGTCCACCTTGTCGGTGGAGATCTCGAGCAGCGTCTCGTCGGCCTCGATCGCCTCCCCCTCGGCCTTGGCCCACTTCGTGATCGTGCCCTCCGAGACGGAGACGCCCATCTGGGGCATGACCACATCGACAAGGGTGCCCGTGGCCATCAGTAGGCAGCCAGCTCGCGGAGCCCGGCGACGACATCGTCGACCTGGGGGAGGAAAGCCTTCTCGAGCGCTGGGGCGAACGGCACCGGCGAGTCGGGCGCTGCGATCCGCCGCACCGGGGCGTCGAGGTGCTCGAAGGCCTCCTCGGCGATGGTCGCCGCGATCTCGCCGCCGAAGCCGCCCGTGTGCGTGTCCTCGTGGAGGACGATCACCTTGGAGGTCTTCTCCACGGACTCGAGCACGGCCTTGCGGTCCCACGGGATGATCGTCCTGAGGTCGATGATCTCCGTGGAGATGCCGTCCTCCTCGGCGACCTGGTCCGCCGCCTCGGCGGCCGTGTAGACCATGGCGCCCCAGGTTACGAGGCTGACGTCGTCGCCCTCGCGGTGGATGCGCGCCTCGCCGAACGGGATCGTGTAGCGCTCGTCCGGAACGTCCGCCTTGATGCGCCGGTAGAGGTGCTTGTGCTCGAAGTAGAGGACAGGATTCGGGTCCTCGATGGCAGTCACGATGAGCCCCTTGGCGTCCTCGGGCGTCGCCGGGCACACCACTCTCAGGCCGGGGATGTGCGCGAAGCTCGACTCGGGATTCTGGGAGTGGAACGGTCCGCCGGAGAAGCCGCCGCCGGACGGGCAGCGGACGACGATCGGCACGGGTGTCCCCGCGCGGTAGCGCTGCTTGGCGGCGACCGTGACGAGCTGGTCCCACGCGCACGAGACGAAGTCCGCGAACTGCATCTCGGCGACCGGCCGCATGCCCATGAGCGCGGCGCCGGTGCAGCCGCCCACGATGGCGGCCTCGGCCAACGGCGCGTCGATCACACGCCAGGGCCCGAACTCCTCCTGGAAGCCCTGTGTGACCTTGAAGGCCCCGCCGTAGACGCCGACGTCCTCGCCGATCACGAAGACGCGCTTGTCGCGCCGCATCTCCTGGCGGAGCCCGTCGGAGATCGCCTGCAGGTAAGTCTTTTCCGCCACGTCGCTACTTGTGGTGAGGCGTGTCCAGGTCTTCCGGGGTCGCGAACACGCCGTCCAGGAGGGTCGACTCCTCCGGGATCGGGCTCTCGTCGGCGCGCTTGACCGCGTCGTTCAGGAGCTTCTTGACCTCACCGCGGATCTCGTCCTCCTGCTCATCCGTGAACTGGGCGTTCTCCCGCAGCCAGGTGCGGAACCGCTCGAGCGGGTCGCGCTTCGCCCACTCCTCGAACATCTCCTTGGGGACGTAGAACGCGTCGTCGTGGACGGCGTGGCCCTCCATGCGGAGGGTCTGGCACTCGATCAGGGTTGGACCGCCGCCGTCGCGCGCCTTCTCGATGGCGAGCCTGGCCTCGCGGTAGACGGCGAGCACGTCGGTGCCGTCGACCACGACGCCGTCGAAGCCGTACGCCTTGGCGCGGTCGGCAATGTGCTCGACCGCGTACTCGAGGTGCGTCGGCGTCGAGTACGCCCACTGGTTGTTGTCGCAGATGAAGACGATCGGCAGGTGGCGAACGCCGGCGAAGTTCATCGCCTCGTGGGTGTCGCCCCGAGCGGAGGCGCCCTCGCCGAACCAGCCGAGCGCGACGCGCTTCTCCTCCCGGATCCGGAAGGCGAGCGCGCAGCCGACCGCGACCGGAAGCATCGCCGGCAGGTGGCTGACCATGGCGATCAGGCCGAGGCGGTCGTCGGCCATGTGGACGTTGCCGTCCTTGCCCTTCGTGGGGCCGTCCATGCGGCCCATGAACTGCGCGAAGACCCGCCACGGCTCGACCCCGCGCACCACGTGGACCCCCATGTCCCGGTGCAGCGGCGTGCCCACGTCCTCGGGCCGCATCGCGGTTGCGATCGCGACCGCCGAGGCCTCGTTTCCGCGACCGGTGTAGAAGCTTCCCGGGATCTTCCCCTGCTTGTAGAGGATGTGGCCGCGCTCCTCGATGCCCCTCGTCGTGAGGAGGTGTCTGTAGATGTCGAGGAGGTCCTCGCGGTCGAGGCCGAACTCCCTGACCTCGGTGAGTGAGGAGACCGGTTCTGCTTCCCTGGCGATGGCCATGTCGCGCGTCGAACTCTAGCGTCTGGACGCTGGGCCGGGAACTGCGGCGCTTGTGGGGACGCCGCCATCCGTAGGTGCCGGAGTTCCCGGTCGAGCGTCTAGTCTGAGGGAGTGGGCAAGGCCTCCGACTGGCTCAGGGAGGAGCGGCGGCGGACGCTCGGCGACTGGGCTGCGTTCTGTCTCGGCTGCGGTCACGTGCAGCGCTACTTCGCCGAGGACGAGCCCGAGCTGCCTGTCTCGTGCCCCACCTGCGGCGGCGAGCTGCGCGCCCGCTGCCCGGCCTGCAACGCACCGATCGCCTCTGCGTTCGCAGTGACCTGCGAGGAGTGCGACGCCGAGCTACGGCCGGGCGAGCTCTTCGGCGGGCCGATCCGCAGGCCCGAGCGCAAGCCCTAGCGCGACGTCCACGGACGGCGGCTAGGAGTGGATCTCGGAGAAGTGGATGACCGTGACCGTGTCCTCGTCGGACACGTCGCGGTTGTAGAGCTGGCCGAGGAAGACGACCATGTCCTCGGTGCGCTTGATCTCCGGGTTGTCCTTCTCGACCTCGCGCGGGGAGCACTCGCCCAGCGGCTTGACCTCGACCTTGTCGATGACGGCGTCGAAGATCTTCTGGCGCGGGCCGTAGCGCTGGCCGGCGAGCACCTGGACGACCATGCCCTTCTTGTACTTCCCGGACTTGTCCCCGAGGCGGATTGTGACCGTCTTCCGCCGGGTCCGCAGCTGGTCGGCGACGATGGGCGAGTAGAAGTTCAGGGCGTACATCGGCCAGTGCAGAGCGGGCCTCATCATACGGCTTCCGCGGCCAGGCGCTCCCGGGCCCGGGCTGCCATCTCCTGCTCGCTCCGGTAGGCGAGGAGCCGCGGCGCCTCGTCGAGCGGCAGCCAGCGCGTGGCGTCGACCTCGTGCGCGTGCTCGGGCGGAATGTCGCCGAGCCGTCCGCCCGAGTAGCGGAAGAGGTAGAAGCTGACGACCTTGAAGACGCGCTCGCCCTCCCACGTGTAGACGTAGCGCACGTCCCCGAGCTTCTCGACGAGGCGGCTGTCGACGCCCGTCTCCTCCTTGACCTCTCTGACGGCTGTCGCGGCCGGGTCCTCGCCGGGGGCGATCAGCCCCTTGGGGAGCGCCCAGACGGTCTTGCCGCCCGGGCGGATGGCGGCGACGTACCAGCCGCCGCGCAGGCGCCGGACGACGACACCGCCCGCCGAGAGCTCACGCCTCACGAGTGCCGAGCCTACCTCGGTATCGTCACGGGCGATGCGTCGGCTCCTCCTGCTCGTCTGCTCGATCACGCTCGCCGACACGGTGCTCTACGCGGCGTTGGTGCCGCTGCTCCCCCACTACGCGGACGAGTTCGGGCTCTCGAAGAGCCAGGCGGGCCTGCTCGTCGGCGCCTACGCGCTCGGTGCCCTGATCGGGGCGATCCCGGGCGGGATCGCGGCCGCCCGCTTCGGGCCCCGCCGGGCGGTCCTGGCCGGCCTCGTGCTGATGGCGGTGGCGAGCATCGCCTTCGGCTTCGCCGGCTCGGCGGCCGAGCTCGGGATCGCCCGGCTCGCGCAGGGCTTCGGCAGCGCGCTCTCCTGGGCCGGCGCGCTGGCCTGGCTCGTCGCAGGGACGCCGCGGGAGCGGCGTGGAGAGATGCTGGGGACGGCGATCGGCGCGGCCATCTTCGGCGCGCTCCTCGGCCCCGCCCTGGGCGCCCTTGCGGAGGCGGTCGGCATACGTCCGGTGTTCGTGGGTGTTGCGGGCGTGTCCGCCGTGCTGATCGTCTGGGCGCTTCGCACCCCCGCGGTCGCCTCCGAGCCGCAGTCGCCGCGCGCGCTGCTCGGCGCCATCAGGCAGCCGCTCATCCTCGGAGCGCTCTGGCTGATGGTGCTGCCGGCGCTCCTCTTCGGCGTCATGGCAGTGCTGGTCCCGCTGGAGCTGGGGGATGCGGGCTGGAGCGCGGCCGCGATCGCCGCCCTGTTCATTGGCGCAGCCGCGATCGAGATGGTGGTCGCACCGCTCCTCGGCCGCTTCTCCGACCGACGCGGCCGCCTGCTCCCGCTCCGGCTCGCGGCCGGCGGCGCCATCGCCGTGACGGCGGGGCTCGCGCTCGCTGGCCGGCCGGTCTTCATCGCCCCGCTCGTCGTCGCAGCCGGGATCGCGTTCGGCTCGTTCTGGGCGCCCGCGATGGCGCTGCTCTCTGACGGGGCGGACCGGATCGGGCTCGCCCAGGGGCTCGGCTTCGGCCTGATGAACGCGGCCTGGGGGGCGGGAAACTCGTTTGGGCCGGTGTTCGGCGGCGCCCTTGCAGACGCCGCCGGCGACGCCGTCACGTTCGCGCTCATGTCCGGGATCTGCGGTCTCACGCTGCTCGTGCTCACGCGCGGGCGCCACCTTTTTGGCACTCCTCTTGCCCGAGTGCCAGAGAGTTCTTGATCCCGGCAGGTGACTTTCGCTAGGATGGTCGCTGGCACTCCGCTGAGCCGAGTGCCAGTCACGAAGTCACTTCGCAAGGAGGAATGCTGGATGAATCTTCAGCCACTGGGCGATCGGCTGATCGTCGAGGCGCTGGACGAGGAGGAGACGACCGCGAGCGGCATCGTCCTCCCCGAAACCGCCAAGGAGAAGCCTCAGCGCGGTCGCGTTCTCGCCGTGGGCCCCGGCCCGCGCGACGAGGACGGCGAGTACGTCAAGATGGATCTCGAGCCCGGCGACGAGATCATCTTCTCGAAGTACGGCGGCACGGACATCAAGCTCGGGGCGGACGAGTACCTCATCCTCCGCGAGTCCGACGTGCTGGCCAAGGTCCTCGCAGAGACGAAGGCCAAGGGCAAGAAGAAGGAACTGGCCGGCGCGGCCGCCTAGCGTCCCCGCCCGTCAGTCACGGAATCGAAACGGAGGAGTAGATGGCTCACAAGGAGCTTCTCTTCAGCGAGGATGCGCGGCGCGCGCTCGAGCGTGGCGTCAACATCCTCGCTGACGCGGTCAAGGTCACACTTGGCCCCAAGGGGCGCTACGTCGTGCTCGACAAGAAGTTCGGCGCGCCCACGATCACCAACGACGGTGTCACGATCGCACGCGAGATCGAGGTCGAGGACGTCTTCGAGAACCAGGGCGCCCAGCTCGTCCGCGAGGTCGCCACGGCGACCAACGACGTGGCCGGCGACGGCACGACGACCGCGACCGTGCTCGCCCAGGCCATCGTCCGCGAGGGCCTCAAGAACGTCGCGGCCGGCGCCAACCCGATGGGCCTCAAGCGCGGCATCGAGACCGCGGTCGACGCAGTCGTCGCCGACCTGAAGAAGCAGTCCAAGGAGATCTCGGGCAAGGAGGACATTGCCCGGGTCGCCAGCATCTCGTCGCGCGAGCGCGAGATCGGCGACGTGATCGCGGACGCGATCGAGAAGGTCGGCAAGGACGGCGTCGTGAACGTCGAGGAGGGCCAGACCTTCGGCCTCGAGCTCGAGTTCACCGAGGGCATGCAGTTCGACAAGGGCTACCTGTCCCCGTACATGATCACCGACGCCGAGCGCATGGAGGCCGTGCTCGACGACCCGTACGTCCTCATCGCCAACCAGAAGATCGGCGCCGTGAAGGACATCCTCCCCGTCCTGGAGCAGGTCATCCAGGCCGGCCGGCCGCTGCTGATCGTGGCCGAGGACGTCGAGGGCGAGTCGCTCGCCACTATCGTCGTCAACAAGCTCCGCGGGACCTTCACCGCCGTCGCCGTCAAGGCGCCGGGCTTCGGTGACCGCCGCAAGCGCATGCTCGAGGACATCGCCATCCTCACCGGCGGCGAGGTCATCACCGAGGAGATGGGCCTCAAGCTCGAGAACACCAAGCTCTCGCAGCTTGGCCGCGCGCGCAAGGTCGTCGTCACGAAGGACACGACGACGATCATCGACGGCGCGGGCGAGTCAGAGGCGATCAAGGCTCGGATCAAGCAGATCAAGTCGGAGGTCGAGTCCACCGACTCGGACTTCGACCGCGAGAAGCTGCAGGAGCGGCTGGCGAAGCTCTCCGGCGGCGTCGCGGTCGTCAAGGTCGGCGCTGCGACCGAGACCGAGATGAAGGAGAAGAAGCACCGCGTCGAGGACGCGCTGCAGGCCACCCGCGCGGCCCTCGAGGAGGGCATCGTGCCGGGCGGCGGCGTCGCGCTCCTCAACTCGACGAAGGCGATCAAGCTCGACACGCTCGAGGGCGACGAGCGCACCGGCGCCTCAATCGTGATGCGCGCGCTCGAGGAGCCCGTTCGCCAGCTGGCGCAGAACGCCGGCCTCGAGGGCTCGATCGTCGTCGACAAGGTCCGCACCGGCACGAAGGGCAATGGGCTGAACGTCGACTCCGGCGAGTACGAGGACCTGGTCAAGGCCGGGATCATCGACCCGACCATGGTCACGCGCTCGGCGCTCCAGAACGCCGCCTCGATCGCGAAGAACATCCTCACGACCGAGGCAGTCGTGGCCGAGGCCCCCGAGAAGGCGGGCGTCGGCGGCGGCGGAATGCCGGGCGGTATGCCCGACATGATGTAACCAGGCCTCTTCTTCGGAAGTTGGCACTGCACGAAGGGCCGGCGACGCCGGCCCTTCGTGCTTCTGTGGACCTGCTCGCGCTGCCTACACTGAGGGCGTGGACACCGTCGCTCTTCGCCCCCGCGCGTTCGTCCGGGTGGCCGGCCCGGACGCCGAGGACTTTCTCCAGCGCATGCTCTCCAACGACGTCGCGGCGCTCGCGACCGGCGAGTCCTGCGAGGCCTTGCTCTTGACGCCGAAGGCGCGCGTGATCGCGCCGATGCGCGTCCTGCGCCGGGGCGACGACGACTTCCTACTGCTGACCGAGCCGGAGCTGGGCGACACGCTCCGCGACCAGCTCGTTCGCATGCGCTTCGCCGCGAAGGCGGAGATCGAACTGGAGGAGCACACGTCGACGGTCGTCTTCGATGACGGGGCCGACGGGATTCCCACTGCGGACTACGGCCGGCCGGCGGTCGAGGTGCTGGACGCCGAGGTCGAGGCGACGCTGGACGCGGACGCGCTCGACGCGATGCGGATCGCGGCCGGCACGCCGCGCTTCGGCAGGGAGATCGACGACCGTGTCCTCCCCGCCGAGGCGGGGCTCGTCGAGCGCGCAGTCAGCCTGAGCAAGGGCTGCTACCCCGGCCAGGAGCCGATCGCCCGCCTCCACTACCGCGGTCATGCCAACCGCGGCCTCCGCGTTCTCGTTCTGGACGGCCAGCAGCTCCCGGAGCCGGACGCCGAGCTCACCTACGGCGAGAAGGTTGTCGGCCGCGTGACGAGCGCCGCCCGCGCCAACGGC
>CAWHOA010000030.1:0-11849 GCA_963830885.1 uncultured Actinomycetes bacterium
TACGAGGGAAAGACGAGTGAGGGACGCGCGTCCACGCGCGGGCACGATCTCGCTGGAAATCGGTCTCTTTCGAGACCACTACCGTGGACGCGCGTGCCCGCGCGTGCCCGAGCTCACGTACCCGTTTCGTACCCGCAACGCCACTCGAGAGCAGACGAGCAACCGACGCGACCCGCGGCCAGGATCTGCTCCACATAGCACTTGCTCGCAGGGCCGGACAGCCTCAGAGGCGCTTTGGCCGCGGGGCCGCCTCGGAAGCGGCGTCCGCACTTCCCTCGACGTGCCTCCTGAGGCCGTCCGCCTCCTCGGCGGTCGCTCGCTCGAAGCTTCGCTTCAACCAGGGCGCAGCGGCCCGCAGCAGGAGCGACTTCGGACGCAGCGTCCAGTCGAAGGTCACGACTGTTCCCGTCCTGCGCGGCTCGAGTAGCAGCTCGAGATCGAAGTCGGCGGCCTTCCATCCGCCCCGAATCCCCAGGCGCCGTTGCGCGTCGAGCACCGTCACCTCGTCGGCCAGCGTGATCTCGCGGCCCCGCCACTCGAGCACCTCGTGAATCTGCGAGCCGACCTCCAGCGGCCCCTCCGAGACCTGTCGGAACTCGCGAAGTGACGGGCGCCAGCGCGGATGGGACTCGAGATCGGTCACGACCTCCCATACGTCGGTCGGCGGCCGGTCGATCAGGACAGTCTCTGTGATCCGAATGGCGGGCTCCTTCGAAGATAATCCCGAGATCGAGCAGTGATACGTTCGCGACGCACTCTCGGATCAGCCAGGGCGTGTGAGAAACCCGTACCCAACCGCCGACGGGCTCGAAACGGTCGAGCACGTCGAGCTGCCTCGTCCGCTCGTCCCCGTGACCCGAGCAGGAGCAGAAGACCTCGGACGGTGGTACTGGGAAGAGCTCGAGCGCTCCACCCGAGGGCTCGTTCGCGCCCGCGCGGAAGCAGCCGGGCTCCGGCTCGTGCTCGGGGGCTCGCTGACGCTGCTGCGCTTCGGCGAGCCCCAGCTCTTCGTCGAGGGCGGCGACGTGGTGTGTCGCTATCCGATCCTCGGCGGCTTCCTCGCCTCGCGTCCGGAAGGCGCGCTCACGGTCGCACAGCGCGACGGTTCCGCGCCGCAACTCGAGGTCGCGGTGACCGGCTATCACCCGCGCCTCGCCGGCAGGGGCTCGAGGTTTCATCGCGGGCTCCTCTACACCGCGCTGCAGGCGCCGCTTCACCGGGCGATCAGCCGCCGCTTCCTCACCCGCACCGCCGTGAGACCTCGATGAGGATCGCGGTGTTCGGTGCGTCGGGCGTGATCGGGTCGGCGCTCTTGCCGCGGCTCGCAGAAGCGCACGAGGTCGTCGCGCTCTCGCGCCGTGCGCGCGAGGACGACGGGGACGTGCGCTGGCTCGTCGCCGACGCGACCGACGAGGCGTCGCTCGCCGTCCTGGACGGGATGGACATCGCCGTGTACCTCGTTCACTCGCTCGGCTCTCAGAGCTTCGAGGCAGTCGACCGGGCTGCCGCCGAGAACGTCGCTCGCGCCGCCGGTCGAGCCGGGCTCCGCCAGATCGTGTTCCTCGGCGGTCTCGGCGACGACAGTCCGGAGCTGTCGCCGCACCTGCGCAGCCGGCACGAGACGGCCCGAGCTCTCGCGTCGGGCCCTATCCCAGTGACGACGCTGCGCGCAGCGATGGTGGTGGGCGCCGGGAGCGCGGCTTTCGAGACGATCCGCGCGCTCGTCGACCGGCTGCCGGTGATGATCTGCCCACGGTGGGTCGGGGTGCCGACGCAGCCGATCGCGCTTCGCGACGTCACGGGCTACCTGGCCGGCGTGTGCGGGCTCGAAGCCGCCTACGGCCGGGCCTTCGACGTCGGTGGCCCGGACGTGATGACCTACCGCGAGATGATCGAGCGCATCGCACGCATCCAGGGGAAGCGGCGACTCGTGCTCGAGGTTCCGGCCCTCACGCCGCGGCTGTCGTCCTGGTGGCTCCATCTCGTCACGCCGGTGAACGCAGCGGTCGCGCGACCGTTGATCGAGGGCCTGCGCAATCCGACGGTCGCCCGAGCCGACGCGATCCGCGACCTTGTCCCGCTCGAGCTCACGCCCTTCGACGACGCCGTTCGTGAGGCCCTGAGCTCCCGCTAGTCGTCACGGTCGACTATTCGCTCGGGGTAGTCGCCGGGAGGACGCTCGAGCCTCCACGGCTCGTGCACGGCGCCGGCCGTCGACCTCGCGACAGCTCGGGCACGTGCCGGCGCACGTACTCCCCGTCCGCGTCGAAGCGCCTCGCCTGCCGGATCGGGTTGAGTACGCGGTTTGGCCGAGGATCGACGCCCGTGCCGGCGACCCACTGCCAGTTGCCCACGTTGCTGGCCAGGTCGCCGTCGACGAGCAGGTCGAAGAAGTGCGCTGCGCCCTCGCGCCAGTCGAGCCGGAGCGTCTTCGTGAGAAACGACCCCACGATCAGGCGGGCGCGGTTCGGCATCCAGCCCTCTGCGGCGAGCTGCCGCATGCCCGCGTCGACGATCGGGTACCCCGTGCGCCCTTCCTTCCAGGCCTGGAGGGCGTCCGGGTCGTCCCGCCAGCCCGCGCGGCGCTCGCGGTAGTCCTCCCGCGGAGTCTTCGGATGCGCGGCCAGGAACTGGAGGAAGAAGTCGCGCCAGCAGAGCTGGCGGACGAACGCCTCGCTCGCCGCGGCGCGCTCGGCCACCTCGAGCGGCGAGAGGCAACCAAAGTGGAGGTACGGGCTCAGCCTCGAGGTGGCGCCGGCGGCCAGGTCGTCGGCGCGCCTCCTCGTACCTCGCGAGCGGACCGTCGAGGAAGCGCGCGAGGCGCTTGCGGCCCTCCCTCTCGCCGCCCCGGAGGCGCGCCGGCGAGTCGCCTCCGCCCAGGTCGGGCAGCCGCCCGAGCTCGACACTGTCCGGCAGCCGGATTCGCGGCGGGTCGAGCACCGTGCGCCTCTCCGCCTCCCGCCAGGCCCGCCAGTAGGGCGTGAAGACCTTGTACCGACTGCCGCTCGACGTCAGCACCTCGTCGGGGTCGACGACAGAAGCCGAGGGGAAGACACGCACGTCGACCTCGTCGCGCAGGCGCCGTTCGCGTCGTTGCGCGAACGAGCTGGCGTCCTCAGCGAAGAACACCGATCCGGCCCCGACCTGCCGCGCCAGCCTGACCGTCTCGGCCACGGCGTCCCCTCGGCGGATCGCCAGGCCACCCAGCGAGTCGGCCAGATCCCTCAGCGCCTCGCCGAGGAAGGCGAGCCGGTTCGGCGCGCCGAAGCGGTCGAGGATCGCGTCGTCGAGGACGAAGAGCGGCAGCACGCGCTCGGCCTCTTCCGCCGCCGCGGCGAGCGCTGGGTTGTCGTGGACTCTCAAGTCGCGCGTGAAGAGGACGATCGCCGTCCGCACTATCGGCGGACCAGGCCGCCGAGCACCGCGCCGGGGACCGCGTGCGTCGCCAGCTCGCAGGCCACCACCCGCCCCTTCGTCGCCAGCTTCGGCCGGCACCCCTCGCGCCGGTCGGGGTGGATCCGGTCGAGCACGAGGCTTCCGGGCCAGAGGAACAGGTTCTCGAGTTCCGCCGCCAGCGTCACGAGCCCGCCGAGCCGCCGCCGCGATCACCCTGCGGTTGCGCCCTTCACCGCTCGAAGAGGTAGTGGGCCACGAGCCACTCGGCGCCGCCGCGGTAGCCCCACAGCTCGGCGCACGCCAGGAAGAAGACGCGCCACTCGGCCAGGAACGCCCGGCCGTAGCGGGCGGCGATCTCGTCCTCGTTCACCCGCAGCCGCTCGAGCCACGCTTCCGCGGTGCGGGCGTAGTGCGTCCCTTCCACGAGCCAGCGCTCGACGAGGCGGAGGTCGCGGTCGAAGCGGGGGAGCAGGTCGGCCGAGGGCATCGTTCCGCCGCTGAAGAACCTCCTGGCCATCCACCCATCGCCGTAGGGATAGGCGAGCTCCCGGTGGCAGAAGACGTGCACGAAGAGAAGGCCGTCCGGCTCCAGCAACCCGGCCAGGCGCTCCATCAACGCCTCGTAGTTCCGCATGTGTTCGAACATCTCGATCGAGACGACGCGGTCGAAGCGGCGGTCGAGCACGAGCTCGCTCACGTCGGCGGTGACGACCTCGACATTGGCGGGCGCGCGCGCCTCGATCCACTCGCGCTGCAAGCGCGAGTTCGAGACCGCCGTGATCCGCGCTCTCGGGAACCGCTCGGCGGCGAAGAGCGCGAACGACCCCCAGCCGCAGCCGAGATCGAGGATCGCCTGGCCGTCCTCGATCCGGGCGCGCTCGCACGTGAGGGCGAGCATCGCCTCCTCGGCCTCGGCGAGCGTCTCGACACCTCGAGGCCAGTAGCAGGAGCTGTACTTGAGCCGGGGCCCCAGGACCAGCTCGAAGAACTCGGGCGGGACCTCGTAGTGCTGCTCGTTCGGCTTCGCGGGGACGAGCGCGATCGGCGCGCGCCGCAGCTCGTCCACGAACGCCTCCTTCGCGGCCGGGCCCTTCGCCCGCTCCCGGCGAAGGCGGGTCGCGAGGTTGGCGCGGATCCCGAGCCGGAGGAGCGGCTCGGGAAGCGCGTCCGCGGCGATCACGCGGTCGACGACCGTCACGCGCGCGCCTCACGCCGGAACCAGGGCACGAAGGCGCTCGTCTCGCGCTGGTAGCGCCGGTACTCCTCGCCGCGCGAGCGGAGCGAGCTCTCCTCCGCCGCCGGCACGCCGGTGACGAAGAGGATGAGGTAGAGCATGATGGCCGGCGCGATCAATCCGATCCACCCGTACGGCGCCTCGAGCGCGACGAGCGCGTAGGCGACCCAGGTCAGCCACTGGAAGAAGTAGTTCGGGTGGCGCGAGTACCGCCAGAGGCCGGTCTTCAGCGTCCGCCCCTTGTTCGTCGGGTCGGACTTGAAGCGCTGGAGCTGCCGGTCGGCGGCGCGCTCGAGCGAGGCTGCGACGATCCAGAGGGCCGCCCCGCCCACGCGAGGGCCCCGAGCCGCTCGTCCGGGTCGAACGCGGCCAGCAGGATCGGCGCCGAGAGGACCGCCGCCACGAGAGCCTGTGCCTGGTAGAAGACGAAGAAGCTGGACTGCTCGCGATCCCGGGCGCGCCAGCGGCTCCCGCAGCTCCCGGTAGCGCTCGTCCTCGCCCTTGCCGACCCGTGACGAGGACGAGGCGCGCTACGCGGAGGTTCTCGAGGCCGACCATGGTCGCGATCAGCACGCGGTGCGTGAGGCTGCCGTCCGCCAGGAGAGCGTAGAGCGCGGCGATCGCGACGAGAGAGCCGGCCCAGCCGGCGTCCACCGCCGTCGCGTCCCGCGTCCGCCGCTGGCGCAGGTAGAGCGCCGTCTGGATCGCGGCGGCGAGCGCCCACGCGAGCAGAAACAGGAGCCAGCGCGACTCGATCAACGGGTCACCACGAGCTGGGCGTCGCGGAGCAGGCCGGCGCGGAAGAGCGCCTCGCACGAGGCGAGGTAGAAGTCCCACGTCCGCACGAAGCGCTCGTCGTAGCCCAGCGCGCGCACCTCGCCCAGGCGGGCGAAGAATGCTCCACGCCAGCGGGCGAGCGTCTCGCCGTAGTGATGCCCGATCTCCTCGAAGTGGTGGAGGTGGAGTGCGCCGGCGGCCTGCGCCAGGGCGCCGAGCGAGGGGATGAGGCAGCCGGGGAACACGTAGCGCTGGATCCAGTCCGGGCTGGAGCGGTAGCGGCGGTAGCGCGCGTCAGGGATGAGGATCGTCTGGACACAGGCGCGGCCGCCGGGCGCGAGGACGCGGTCGATGGTGGCGAAGAAGGAGTCGAAGAGCTCCTCTCCGATCGCCTCGAGCATCTCGATCGAGGCCACCTTCGTGAACACCCCTTCGACCTCGCGGAAGTCCTGGACGCGGACCTCGACGCGGTCGGCCAGCCCGGCCTCGGCGACGCGGCGCCGCGCCAGGTCGGCCTGGGCGGGAGAGAGGGTGATCCCGGTCACGCGCGCGCCGTACTCCCCGGCCGCGACGAGGGCGAAAGAGCCCCAGCCGCAGCCGATCTCGAGCACGTGGTCGCCGGGCCCGAGCTCGAGCTTCCCGCAGACCAGCCGCAACTTGCGAAGCTGTGCGTCGGCGAGCGACTCGCCCCCATGCTCGAAGACTGGGCACGAGTACGTCAACGTCTCGTCGAGGAAGAGCGAGAAGAGCTCGTTGCCGAGGTCGTAGTGGTAGCGGACGTTCCGGCCGGCGGCGAGCGGGCCGGTACGGCGGTTGAGCCGCGGCCGCAGCTCGGCGAAGCGGCGCAGGTGCGGATGACGCGCCGACGCTCGCTCGGCGTTCCGGATCAGGAGCTCGAGCAGCCCGGGCAGGTCGTCGGAGCGCCACTCGCCCGCCTGGTAGGACTCGCCCAGCCCGAACCTCGGCCCGGTGGCGAGCCGGCGGAAGAACCGGGGGTCGTCGATCGCCATCCGAACCGTGGGCCCCGAGCCGAACGACATCTCGGCGCCGTCGGGCAGGCGGACGAGGAGCGTCCCGCCCTCGAGGCTCGGCAGGACTCGCTCGAGTGCCCGCACGGCGACGCGGTCCACGAACGGGACGCGGGCTGCCGGCTCCCTGCGAAGGGCGTCGACGCTCACGTCCGCACGGATCCCTTCCCGGGCTCGAAGGGCGGCTTCCCGTGGAACGGAACCCGCTTGAGGAAGAGCTTGAGCGCCTGCCAGTGGATCAGCGCGATCACCTGGAGCGGCATCAGCGGGTAGCGGACGAGAAAGCGGGCGAGGGTCGCGCCGGTGAGCTCTCGTCGGCGAGCGGCGAGCACCGCCTGGAGCGGCATGCGGTCGCCCTCGTGCACCTCGATCCGCGCGAACACCGTCTCGCCCGGCTCGGAGAACGTGTAGCGGTAGCGCTGGTCGAGGCCCATGAACGGCGAGACATGGAGCCGCTTGTCGTGCTCGTAATCGAGCGCGTCGCCGGGAAGCAGCTCGGGAAGGCGCTCGCCGAAGGTGTTGTTGAGCTCCGCGATCATGCACGCGAGCGAGCCGTCGGCGCGGTAGCACCAGTAGAAGGACACCGGGTTGAAGACGTAGCCGAGGACGCGGAGCTGCGTGAGGACGAGCACGCGCTCGATCGACGGGTCGCCGGCGAAGCGCATTACCGCCTCCTTCAGCGGCGTCCCATCTCCGTCAAAGTGGTCGCGGTCGCGAAGCGAGAGGACGTTCGAGCGGTTGACCGAGAGCAGCCGGAAGCGCCGGTCGAGCTCGGGCAGCTCGTCGAGGTCGAGCAGCCAGTACGCCACGGGATAGCGGAACGCGTGGCGCTTCGGCTCGCGCCGGGCGTGGATCAACGTCCCCTCGTACAGCGCCGAGATCACCAGCGCACCCCCAGCGCGGCGGCCGCGCGCACCCCGGACGCGAGCCCGTCCTCGTGGAAGCCGTTGCCGTGGTAGGCGCCCGCGAACACGGTGCGTCCCCGGGCAAGCTGAGGCAGGAGCCTCTGGGCGGCGATCGCCTCGACGGTGAAGTGCGGGTGCGAGTAGCGGAAACGGCCGCGCACGTGCTCCTCCGGCACGTTCTCGTTGAGCGTCACCAGGTACTCCCTCTCGGCGTCGAGCCGCTGGAGGCTGTTCAGCCAGTACGTGACGGTCGGCTTTGCAGCGCCGTTCATTCGGTAATTCCAGGACGCCCGGGCGGCCTTCGCGCGGGGCAGAAACGACGCGTCCGTGTGGAGGACGGCATCGTTGGCTGTGTACGAGAACGCTCCGAGCAGCCGTCGCTCCTCGTCGGTCGGATCCTCGAGCAATGCGAGCGCCTCGTCGGCGTGGGTGGCGACCACCACGCGATCGAATCGGTGCGCCGCGCCGTCGGCCGTCCGCACCAGGACGCGGTCCGGCCCCCGCCGGACGCTGCGCACCGGGAGGCCGGTTCGAACCCCGCCCAGTCGCTCGGCGACCGCGTCGACGTACGTCCGGCTCCCTCCCACGACGCTGCGCCAGCGAAAGCGGCGGAAGCCGAGCATCCCGTGGTTGTCGAAGAACCGGATCGCGTAGCCCGCCGGGAGCTCGAGCGCGCGCGCCGGCTCGGCCGACCAGAGCGCGGAGGTGAGTGGGACGAGGAAGTGGCGGCGGAAGCGCTGCGAGTACCCGTGCTCGTCGAGGTAGCGGCCGAGCGACCAGCCGTCCAGATCCTGCTCGTCGAGCGACCGGCGGGCGGTGCGCAGCCAGCGCCCGATCTCCCAGAGGAGCGCGTGGAAGTGGGCGCTCGCCGCGTTCCGAGCCTGCGCGAACGGCCGCCGGCCGGCGTACTCGAGCCCGCAGTCGAGGCAGCTGACCGAGAAGGTCATGTCGGATTCCTGCGTCCGGATCCCGAGCTCGCGGAAGAGACGCCCGAGCAGCGGGTAGTTCCGCTCGTTGTGGACGAGGAAGCCCGTGTCGAGCGCGAGGCCGTCGACGGAGACGGTGTTGACGTGTCCGCCGGGCCGCTCTTCTCGCTCGAAGACCTCGACCTCGTGCGCGCGGGCGAGCACGTAGGCGGCCCCGAGGCCGGCGACGCCGCCGCCCACCACTGCCACCCGCATCACGTTGGCTCCAGCCTGCGGCGCTCGAGCTGTGTCGCGGACGGGATCTTCACGTTCCAGACGAGGCGGAGCTTCTCCAGCGCGCGGATCACCCACCAGGAGACGTCGATCTGCAAGCGGCCCAGGCCGTGCCGGGCGGAGGCGGGGAAGGCGTGATGGTTGTTGTGCCAGCCCTCGCCGAAGACGAGCAGGGCGACGAGCCAGTTGTTGCGAGCCTCGTCGCGCGAGCGGAAGTCCCGCCTCCCGAACATGTGGCAGATCGAGTTCACCGAGAAGGTGGCGTGCTGGTAGAGGAAGATCCGGATCAGGCCGCCCCAGACCATCGCCTCGACGCCGCGCTGCCAGCTGCCGCCGACGAGGAAACCGAGCAGGAACGGAAGCCCGAGCGTCAGCACCACCCAGAGCAGGTAGAGCCGGTCGATCCAGACGAGCAGACGGTCCTCGTAGAGGTCCTTCCCGTACTCGCGCCCCTCCTCCATGCCGAGGTTGGGAAGAGCCAGCCGACGTGCGCGTGGACGAAGCCCTTGACGGCGCCCAGGGCGCCCTCTCCATGACCGACGTGCGGCGAGTGCGGGTCGCCCGGCCTGTCCGAGAGGGCGTGGTGCTTGCGGTGGTCGGTGACCCACTGGATCAGCGGGCCCTGCATGGTCATGCAGCCGAGAACCGCGAGGGCGCCCTTCACGGGCGTTCGCGCCTCGAAGCCCTTGTGGGTGAAGTAGCGGTGGAAGCCGATCGTCGTCCCGAACGCGCAGACGACGTAGAACCCGACGAGGATGGCGACGTCGACCCAGTGAAAGGCGACTCCCCAGAGCAGCCCCGCGGCGCAGGCGATCCCGAGCGGCGGGACGACGACCGCGATCAGCGTCACGACCTGGCTGATGCGGCTCGTGCGGGGTCGGACCGTGCCGACGCGGGTGCTCACGTCGTCGGCGCGCGCGGTCACGTCGCAACCCACGTCTCGATGCGCTCCGAGGCGAGGGCGGCCCAGCGCCCGGCCCGGGGGAGCGGGACGACGCCGAGCGGGGTGCGCAGCGCGAGGCCGTGCAGGGCGCCCCGGACGAGCCGGTAGCTTCCCTCGACGCCCAGCCGGCGCGCCCGCTCGAAGCCCTCGCGCGAGCTCGACGGGCGCACGCCGGGGACTCCCGGAAACCAGCCGTCCAGCGTCCCGTGCACGACGTCGAGGCGCTTGCCGCGCAGCCGGTTGAGCCGGATGCGGTCGGGCAGCCACGGAGCCAGCCCGAGCACGCCCTCGACACCCGGGGCGTCGGCGCTCTGCACCGCCACGGCCCCGCCCATCGAGAAGCCGAGCAGGAGCGTGCGCGCCGCGCCCGTCTCCACGACGGCGGCCCGTGCATCCTCCTCGCACCAGTCGAGCGAGCGCCACGACTTGACGCGATAACGCACCTCCGAGAAGGCGAGCGTCGGGAAGCGCCGTGCCAGGCGGCTGACGAGCCACTCGAGCGAGGCGCTCCAGGTTCCTTCCACCGGGGAGGCCTGGCCACCGTTGACGCAGACGACCGCAGCGCGGCCGGTCGGGCCCGTCAGGCGCATCTGCGCGCCCGTCGAGAGGTCGATCACCGTGCTCGCCATGCGGTCCAGCCTGCCAGGACGGCGAACGAGAGCGCGCCGGCGGCGACGCCCGGCTTGCGCGGCCCGAAGACGGCCGCGTCGCCCAGGTCGTAGAGCATCCGCTGCGTCGCGGCGGCCCTCGTGGGCGCGAGGGCGAAGGTGAGCGCGTTGCCGACGTCGCGCAGGCCGATCGCACGCGCGGTCTCCTCGTCGGAGCCCATCATGCGCGCGAGCCGGCCGGGGGCCACCAGCCCCAGGAGCCCGAACGCGAGCGAGCCGCCTGCGAGCACGGCTGCTCCGGCCCGGACCCGGCGGGTGATGCGTGCTCGAGTTGTCACCATGTCGACCTCCAAGTCTGGGGGATTCGTTCTCTACCCGTCGTGTGGTTCGGAGGAACCCGGCCGCGAGGCCGCGCCGGCTGCCGCATCCGGCGCGGCCTCGTATACCCACGGGACGCCGGGCTACGCGGCGACGCGGGCGAAGACCTGGGCCGTCCCCAGGTCGATGCCGGCGCTGAAGAAGGTGACGCCGAGGCTCGCGTTCAGCGCGCCTGCAGCGGCCTCCGTCAGCGAGGCGTCGACGTTCTTCACGCGGACGTGGCGGCCCTGGCTGATGATCTTGGCCCTCGAGAAGTCGAGGTCGAGGATCGCGACCCGGGCGGCCGGGTTTCCGTTCACCTCGGCGGTGAGGGTGGCGCTGCCCAGCTTGATCCGGAAGTTCGTCAGGAGCAGCGACTTGCCGTTGTTCGTGTTGACGAAGTTGATGCCTCCGGAGTGGTCGATCGCCCCGGTGAGGGCCGACAGGTTGACGCTCCCACCGGTGATCGGGAACGAGTAGCGGACGGAGAGGCCCTCGTCCTTCTGGAGCAGCTGGAAGCCGGTCGGTCCCACCGGCTGCGGCGAGATGCCGTTGTCCAGCAGCACCTTCGTCGTCGCCGGGTCGGTGACGAACTTCGTCTTGTCTCCGACCAGCCGGACCGACGAGCCCTCTGCCGAAGCAGCACCCGCGAGCACGGCCGTGAGCGTGAGCACCAGCGCGAGAGCGGGAAGCAGAAGCCTGAGCGGGGACTTGCCTTTCATGGGTGTTCCTCCTTCGTAGGGGAAGAGCGGTGTGCGTGGAACGTTATACAGATCTGTAGAGACTCTGTCAAGCTTCTGAGGAGTTCTTGTGCAAACATCGTCTCGGTTCTGTAAGGTCAAAGGATGGCCGAGCCCGGACATCTGAGGATCGGGGAGCTGAGTCGCCGCGTCGGCGTGAGCCCCGAGCTGCTCCGCGCCTGGGAGCTTCGCTACGGGCTCCTGCGCCCGACGCGGTCGCCCGGGGGCTTCCGTCTCTACTCGGCGGCTGACGTCGCACGCGTCGGCCGAATGCGCGCGTACCAGGAGCAGGGGCTCTCGGCTGCCGAGGCCGCCAGGCTGGCGAATGAGATGGTTCCCGAGGACTCGCCTGCAGACAGCCCGGCTGCGCCCGATCGTAGCGAGCTCGCCCGCGCTCTCGAGCGTTTCGACGAGCCGGGAGCCCAGGCGGCGTTCGACCGGGCGCTCGGTGCGCTCAGTCTCGACGCGCTCCTCCGCGACCTCGTGATCCCCTATCTCACCGAGCTCGGGGATCGCTGGGAGGCGGGCAGCGCCACCGTCGCTGAGGAGCACTTCGCCAGCAACTTCCTCCGGGGTCGCCTGCTCGGTCTCGCGCGGGGGTGGGGGCAGGGCGCCGGCCCTCTCGCCGTGCTGGCCTGTGCGCCGGGGGAGTTGCACGATCT
>CAWHOA010000031.1:0-11208 GCA_963830885.1 uncultured Actinomycetes bacterium
GAGGCGTACCGGAGCTAGCGCTCTCCTACAATCGCGAAGCCATGCGGGTCGCCTGGGTGAGCTTCGACGTGATCGGCCGCGAGTGCCTCGAGGCCGCTGCCGCCTGCGGCGCGGAGGTGGTCGCGGTCGTAACGCTTCCCGGCCCCGTCGACCCGAAGCGCTCCGGGCAGTGCTCGTTCGACGACGTTGCCGCCCGGCTCGGCGCACGCCTCGTCGAGACGCGAGACGTCAACAGCCCGGAGACCCTCGCCGCGCTCCGTGAGGCCGCCCCGGAGCTGACCTTCGTGGTCGGTTGGTCTCAGCTCGTCGGCGACGACTTCATCGCCCTCAGCCCGGGGGGTGTGTTCGGGATGCACCCGACCCTCCTTCCCCGCCACCGCGGTCGAGCCCCGATTCCCTGGACGATCCTCTCCGGCCTGGCGACGACGGGCGTCACGCTCTTCGAGATCACGGATGCGACCGCCGACTCGGGCCCGATCGTCGGCCAGGTAGAGGTTCCCGTCGCTCCCGACGAGACGGCCACGACGCTCTTCGAGCGACTCTCGGTCGCGCACGTCGACCTCGTCCGGGAGCACCTCCCCGGTCTGCTCGCCGCAAAGGCGCCACGGCTTCCGCAAGACCCGCGCCGGGCGAGCGCGTGGCCGAAGCGGACCCCCGCAGACGGGATCATCGACTGGGACACCCGCGCGCCGTACCTGTACGACTGGGTGCGCGCGCAGACGCGCCCCTACCCGGGCGCGTTCACGTTCCTGGGAGACACGCGCATCGTCGTCTGGCGCGCGGCGCCGATGGCCCTCGACGCGGACGTACCCGCCGGGACCGTCGTCGAGGGGCGGGAGAGCGGCGTCCTCGTCGCCTGCGGCGACGGCGGCCTCGTGCTCGAGGAGGTCGAGCCCGATGGCGGCGACGTGCTCACCGGCGCCCTCGTCGGCGAGGCTATCCCCGTCGGGGCGAGGCTCGGATGAGCGAGCGCGTTCTCGTGGTGGCCGCGCATCCGGACGACGAGGTCCTGGGAATGGGCGGGACGATCGCGATGCACGCGGTCGTGGTCGGCGATGCCGTGCGCATCGTGTGCGTCACCGACGGCAGCTCGACTCAGTACCCCGGCGACACGGCGAGACGCGAGCAGAAGAACGACGAGGCAGTGCGGGCCGCCGCGGCGCTCGGCGTCGCCGACTACGTCCATCTGGACCTCCCCGACATGCGCCTCGACACGATCCCGCATGCCGAGCTGAACGCCGTCGTCGAGGAGCAGGTGCGCGACTTCCGGCCGGGAGTCGTCTACACGGTCCACCCTGACGTCAACCGCGACCACCGCGAGGTCTTCGATTCCGTCGCCGTGGCGACGCGCCCCATGCCTGGGCAGGTGGTCCGCCGCGTTCTGACCTACGGGCCGACCTCGAGCGTCGAGTGGACGCCGGCCGGGGTGAGCTGGTTCATCCCCAACTGGTTCGTGGACATCGGCGCGACCATCGAGGCCAAGCTGGCCGCGTTCGCCTGCTATGAGACGGAGGAGCGACCCCCGCCGCATCCACGCAACGAGCGAGGGATCAGGGCGCACGCGGAGCATTACGGCGCCTGCGCAGGGTGCTACTACGCGGAGCCCTTCGTGCTCGTCCGGTCGCTCACGGGCGACGACCTAGCCGGCTAGCCGCACCTGGGCTCGCCGCGGCTGCACCGCTCGAGCGCGTACACGCTGCCTGCGCCGACGAGGTAGACCCGTTCCTCGTCGGCGACGATCGGCGAGTACTTTCCGGCCGGGAACTTCCACACGAGCTTGCCTGACCGGGCGTCCAGGGCGAAGGTTTGTTGGGGACCCGGCTCCGCGTAGCGCGTCCCGTTCGCTCCGCACGTTCCGCAGTTCGAGAAGTACACGAGCCCCGCCATGACTGTCGGCGCCCCGTGGATGGCTCCGGGCGAGTCGTACCGCCAGCGGACGTCGCCGGTGGCGGCGTCGAAGGCGTAGACGTTGCCGTCATACGAGCCGACGTAGACGGTCTTGTTCCAGACGGCCGGGGAGGTGTAGACGTACGTGCCGGCCCGCTGGGTCCAGAGGAGGTTGCCCGTCTCGGCGCCGAAGGCGTACACGGTGCCGTCCGTGTTCCCGATGAAGACGCGTCCGTAGGCGAGGGCCGGCGTCGCGTAGAAGTACTCCCGGCGAAGGGCCTCCGCCTGCCAGCGCAGCCGCCCGGACCTCGCCGCCACCGCGAACAACCGGCCTCCGTCGGAGCCCACGTAGACCGTGTCGTCGGCGTAGGCGGGAGCGCCGTTGAGCTCCTCGTCGGCCTCGAACGTCCAGCGCGCCTTGCCTGTTCTCGCCGACAGCGCGTAGAGGCGGTGATCCCAGGAGCCGAAGAAGACGGTCTCGCCGACGACGAGCGCCGTCGACTCGCTGGGCGGGCCCTCGAAGCGCCAGATCTCCTTCCCGCTGTACGCGTCGAGCGCCACCAGCATGCCGTTGCCGCTCCGATCCTTGCACGACTTCGGGAGGAGCGGCTGATAGAGGACCCCGCCGCTGACGGTCGGGGAAGCTGCGAGACAGTGGTTCCTGTAGCGGCGATGCCACACCCGTTTGCCCGTGCTCGCGTCGAGCGCCCAGACGTTCCCCAGGATCCCCGAGACGTAGACGTTCCCGTAGGCGACGGTCGGCGGGAACTCGATCACGTTGCCGGTGAGGAACCTCCAGATCTGGCGGTACGGAGGGCGGTGACGGTAGCTCTGCGGAGCTGCGTGCGTCCGTGCGAGGTCGTATCCGTAGGTCGGCCACGGCTCGTCGACTCGCGGGGCTTCGGGGTCGATCTCGGTGGTCGTCGGCGGGGCCGTAGTGGTCGGCTCCGACGAGGTGTCGAACTCGACCGTCGAGGAGCCGCGGATGACGGGGGGCGCCGGCTCCTCGCGCGTGAGCATCGTCGCTGCGAACGCACCTACGGCGAGGAGGAGCACGAGGATCGCACTGACGACTAGGAGGCGCTTCTGCATGACGTGAGGCTGCGTACCAGGCTAGCCAACCGGTCGGCGCCGAAGCTCCATCGACTACCGTCCCCGCCATGGTTGCCGGCGACGACGGCTCTCGCGGTCGCATCCCTTCTCGCGTGGCGGTCGCGATCGTCCTCCTCCTGCTTGCTGCGACGGCCGCGGCCTTCGTCTACACCGAGCGCCAGAAGCTCACCCGCGGGCTCGTAACCCGGCCGACGGCGACGCATTTCTTCTCACCGGCGTGCGCCTGCGAGACGGCTACTGCCGCCGTGAGCTTTCGTCTTGCGGAGGCGCGGACGGCAACGGTTCGGGTTCAGCGTGAGAATGGCCGAACCGTCCGGACGCTCGCAAGCCGCGAGCCTTTCCCTGCCGGCACCGTTCGGCTCGAGTGGGACGGGCGAACCGAGTCGGGCGAGGTTGCGCGCGACGGCTCTTACCGCGTCGCGATCGACTTCGCAGGCGAGGACACGCCGTTCGTGTTCCCGCAGGGCATGGTCGTTGACACCGTTGCGCCCACGGCAACGCTGGTCCGTGCCGTGCCGAGCCCGGTCTCGGCCGGGGAAGCCGTGATCGTCACCTACGCGCTCAGCGAAGCCGGCCGGCCGATTCTCTCCGCCGACGGCGCGGAGGTTCTCCAGGGCCGACGAGGGAAGCGGGGGAAGCTCAGGTGGGATGCACCGCCGGGAACGTACGAGCTCACGATCGCGGCCCTAGACCTCGCCGGGAACGTCGGCCCGCCGTCCACTCCCTCGGTCGTCGTCGTCCAGCCGTAGCGTTCTGTCGGCGCGGGCTCCCGCGGCGAGGAGCGCCGCGACGGTCGTGCCGGCAAGCGGCCAGACCAGATAGGAGTTCTGCAGGACTCGGCCGAGGTAGAGGAGCACGAAGATCGAGACCGCAAAGCCGGCCGCGGCCAGCCAGATCTCACGGGAGCGGATCTGGTTCCACACGAGCCAGGCCGTGACCGGGAGCCAGACGAGCATCGCGAGGATCGCGAAGGGGTACGGGTCCGTTCTCCCGATGGCGCCCAGCTCGACCAGGATCCCGGCCACTCCGTAGCCGATGATCCTGTAGGTCTCCGCGCCATAGGCGATCGTGTCGTCGTAGAGCGCGGCTGCGTCGGCGATCAGGAACGGAAGGAACCCCGCCAGCAGGACTCCGCCGAAGCACGCTGCCGCCTTCCACGAGGTCCTCCTCGGCTGTCCGCTCGTGAGGATCAGCGCCCCGACGAAGGGGACTGCGACGAGAGCGAATTGCTTCAGGAGGACGGCACCGGCGAGACACGCCGCCGCGGCCATGAAGCGGGACCGCGTGCAGAGCGCGAACGCGAGCACGACGAGCAGGATGCTCGGGGCGTCCGCAACACCGAACCACGCTGCGCGCACGGCGAGCGGGTTCGCGGCGAGGACCGCCCCGGCGGCCAACTTCCAGGGGAGCGGCCCGGGGAAGAGAAGGGGAGCGGCGAGGAGGCCGAGCGTCGCCAGGAGCACGAAGAGGCGGTAGTCGTCGAACGGCTCGGGCAGGAGGCGCCACACCGCGGCCGTGTAGACCGTGCCGGGGAAGTACGCGAAGTGCCTGAGCGCCACCTGCTCCTCACGGGTGACGTCGGACGTGGTTCCGTCGAGGCTGTAGAAGCGCTCGAGCCCGGAGTACCGGTAGTCGTGACCGTAGGGGTTCTCACCGTCCAGGACGAGGTCGCCGGCCAGCTCGATCTGGTACGTGGAGTCGTTCGTGAAGAACCAGGGCGCCGACCCGTCGCGAAGCCCGATCTGGAGGGCCACGCCGGGGATGGTGAGCAGGCCGACGACGATCACCGTCAAGGTGACCGCGGCAGCCGGGCGCCAGCGATCGACCCGCACCGCGACCGCCGCGCCGAGGGCGACGAGGAGGCCCGCCAGGAGCGCGCTGGCTCGAAGCAGCCCGACGTCCCATTCGTAGTCGGCGATGCGCACGAGCCATCCGAACGGCCCACTCGAGTCGATCGACCCGGGCTCGAACTCCCACGGATCGGAGCCGAGCTCCGGGACGGCCACGATCACGAGCGCAGCGAGCGTGGCCAGGAGTGGCCAGACGCTCACGTGCATCCGGGTGCGCTCGCTCACGGAGTGCTCGTCCGGACGGGGGTGTGGCTGACGAGGAAGCTGGACGCGACCGCCAGCACGAACCACGTCAGGGGATCCTCGAAGAAGCCGCTGTAGGTGAGCGAGTGAACGAAGAGCGCGAGGAGCGCGGCGCCCAGCGTGAGCCCGAGCGCGAGGTCGCGCCGCCTGACCTGATCGATCGCCCATGCCGCGCCGGCCAGGAGCGCCGCGTAGAGCGCGAGGCCGAGGAGCCCCAGCTCTGCTGCGACCGTCAGCGGCGTCGTGTGTGAGACGAAGCCTTTCAGGGTCGCCTCGCGTTCGGCCAAGCGGCGGCTCGCGGCGGGCTGGGCTCCGATCCCGGCGCCGACCACGGGTCGCTCCGCGACGACGCGTGCGGCGTCCTCGATGCGAATCGAGCGGCCCCCTGTGATCCGGCGCGTCGACTCATCCCGCGCATCCGCTGCGACGGCGACGGCCGTGACGGCGACCAGCGCTACCGCCGCCACCGCGACGACGACGCGGAGACGGGTCGGCATGACCGCGACGAGGACGCCGAGGACTGCGACGAACAGCGCGACCATGCTCGATTGCGAGTAGGTGAAGAAGAGCGCGGTGCCGAGCACTGCCACGAGCACTCCCGCGAGACGAATGTCCAGGCGGCTGAGGAGCAGCGCCACGACTACCACGATCAATGCCAGAACGAGATGCCGTCCGTAGAGGCTCGGATCGCGGAAGAGCGAGGTGACGCGGAAGATCGGCTTGAACATGTTCGAGACCTCGACCGCGCCGGAGCCGAAGAAGGTCCGGTGGGTCGCGGCCTCGACGAGCCCGACCGCCGCGAACACGCAGCCGAGGGCCAGGGCGATGATCGCGAGGACCCTGGGCATCCAGGCCGGAAATGGGGCCCGTCCGACAGTAGCCAGGAGGACGGCGAACGGCAGGAGAAAGAAGGCAAGCACGTCGGCGCCCACCTGCTCGCTCAGGGTCCAGAAGATCGAGAGACAGGCCAGCCCGATGAACGCCGCGCACGGGATCGAGATCGGTCGCGGCAGCGCAGGCAGTGGGACACCGCGCAACGTGCGCAATACCAGCGCGAGCACGGCTGCTCCGAGGACCGCGTACAGGGGCAGCAGGCGCCCCAGCTCACCGGCCTGGGCGAAGCCGATGAAGAACCGGTTGTCCGTGTCGAACTCGAGCGGGACTCGAAAGGGGGCCGCCACGAGCACGGCCGGCGTGACCACGGCAGGGTAGCGCACGAGGATCGCGGCGCCGGCGCACAGGGCTGCAAGGCCGACGAGCCCCAGCCCGAGCAGGACGGGTCGAACGTTCAGCGTGATGGAGAGCAGCAGAGCCTCGGCGACGACGAGTGCCGCAACCCCGCCGAGGAAGGTGCTTCGTCGGCCGGCGACGCAGACGAGCACGGCTCCGGTCGCGCCGAAGAGCGCGCCGATCTCAGCTGCGCCGAGCTCAGCCATGTGCCGTCATCTCAGCGCGGAACATTAGTTGGACGGCCGTCCCGAGCCGGTCGGTGTCAGGCGCGGCAGTCGCCGCAGATCCCGGACACCTCGAGCCGGTGGCCGGTCGTGACGAAGTCGTGCGCCACGGAGATCCGGTCGAGCCAGGGGTCGAGCTCGCAGTCCTCGAGCTCGACGACACGATGGCAACTCGAGCACACCAGATGGTGGTGGTGGCCGTCCCCGCAGAGGCGGTAGCAGAGCTCGCCCTGGCGGTGCGAGAGGGCGTCGATCACTCCCTCCTCGGCGAGGAGCCCGAGCGTGCGGTAGACGGTCGCGAGGCCGAGCCGCTCGCCGCGCCGGCGGAGGCGCTCGTGGAGCTCCTGAGCCGTCACGTCGTCGCGCTCCCCCATGAGCTCGGACAGGACCGTCAAGCGCTGCCTCGTCGGCCTGACGCCGACGCCCTCGAGCAGCTCGACGGCGCGTGCTTGCTCGCTCGCTGGCATGCGGCTATGCTAGCACCGAGTGAAAACGAGAATCATTCTCACGTGCGCGGGAGTGGTGGCCACGACCCTCGCCCTCGCTGCTTCGGGCTGCGGCGGAGGCGGCGAGTCCGCCGGCTCCGACGACCGGATGCAGGTCGTGGCAGGCTTCTACCCGCTCGCGTTCGCCGCCGAGGAGGTCGCGGGCAACCGCGCTGAGGTCACAAATCTCACACCCGCCGGCGCCGAGCCCCACGACGCCGAGCTCAGCCCGCGCGACGTCGAGCGGATTCGCTCCGCGGACCTCGTCCTCTATGCGGGCGGCGGGTTCCAGCCCGCCCTCGAGGAGGCGGCCGACGGTGCCGAGGGCGCCGCGGTCGACGTGCTGGACGGCCTGGACCTCCGGGAAGAGGACGGAGAAGCGGACCCCCACGTCTGGCTCGACCCCGTACGGTTCGCTCAGGTCGTGGAGCGGATCGGCGCGGAGCTGGGAGACGGGGCCCCTGCCCGGCAGCTCGCCTCCCAGCTGCGCGCGCTCGACGGGGAATTTCGCGAAGGGCTCGCCGACTGCGACCGGCACGAGCTCGTGACTGCACACGACGCCTTCGGCTACCTCGCGGACCGGTACGGCCTCGAGGTGATCCCGATCGCCGGCCTCGCCCCCGAGGTGGAGCCGACCCCCCGCGATCTCGAGGAGATCGTCGACCTCGTCGAGGACCGCGGCGTGACGACGGTTTTCGTCGAGCCGCTGCTCTCGCCGGAGATCGGCGAGACCGTCGCCCGCGAGGCGGGCGTTGCGACCGCCGTGCTCAACCCGCTCGAGGGGCTGACCGAGGAAGAGCTGGCACGTGGGGAGAACTACCTCTCCGTGATGCGTGCGAACCTCGAGGCATTGCGGACGGGGCTCGGATGCCGGTGACGCCCGTCGTCGAGCTGGAGGGCGTGTCCTTCGCGTACCGGCCGGGACAGCCCGTCCTGACGGACGTCGACCTCGCCGTCGCCGAGAGCGAGTTCGTGGCCGTCGCCGGGCCGAACGGCGGCGGCAAGACGACCCTGATCCGCCTCGTCCTCGGCCTGGCACGGCCGGCCGCCGGGTCGGTGCGCCTCTTCGGCGAGCCCGCGCACCGCTTCTCCCGCCGCGCGACCCTCGGATACGTCGCGCAGCGGGCCCGGCTCGGCGGCCAGGGCCCGATCACCGTGCGGGAGGTCGTCTCCGCCGGGCGTCTCGCGCAGGGCGGCCTGCTCGGCCCGCTGCGGTCACGCGACCGGGCGATCGTCGAGGAGGCGATGGCCGACGTCGGGCTCGGCGAGCTTGGAGACGCCCGGCTGTCCGAGCTCTCGGGCGGCCAGCAGCAGCGCGCGTTCATCGCCAAGGCTCTCGCCGGGCAGCCCTCCCTGCTCGTCCTGGACGAGCCGACCGCCGGCGTCGACGCCGGCTCGCAGGAGTCGCTCGCTCGGCTGCTCGACCGCCTCCACCGCGAGCGGCACGTGACCACGCTCTACGTCTCCCACGAGTTCGGCGCGGTCGAGAGCATCGTCGACCGGCTGGTCCTCGTGCGCGGCGGAATCGTCTTCGACGGGCCGCCGGGCACGCTCCCGTCCGAGTGGCACGACCCATCGCACTCGCATGCTCGACTCTGAGTTCATGCGCCTCGCCTTCGCGGCGGGCGCGGTCATCGGCGTTCTGGCGCCTGCTGTCGGCTTCTTCCTCGTCCAGCGGAACATGAGCCTCGTCGGCGACGGGATCGGGCACACCGCCTTCGCCGGGGTCGCCCTCGGCTACCTGCTCGGCGTTTCCCCGGTGCTGACCGCGCTCCTCGCCGCCGTGGCCGGTGCGGTCGGGATCGAGTGGCTGCGGTCGCGCCGCCGCACGGCCGGTGACCAGGCCCTGGCGCTTCTCTTCTACACGGGGCTCGCCGCCGGGGTGGTGCTCGCCTCCGCGGCCGGGGCGTTAAACGTCGACCTTTTCGCGTTCCTCTTCGGCTCGATCCTCACGGTCACGCGCGAGGACCTCGTCGTCGTGGGCGTGCTCGGCCTGGGCGGGCTGGCCGTGATCGGCCTGCTCTACCGCGCGCTCGCCGGAGTGGTCGTCGACGAGGAGGGCGCCGAGGTGGCCGGCGTGCCGGTCGCCCCGCTGAACGTGCTGGTTGCCGGGCTCGCCGGCCTGACGATCGGGCTCTCGATGCAGATCGTCGGCATCCTCCTCATCGCCGCGCTGATGGTGCTGCCGGTGATCGCCTCCGGCCGCGTTGCCTGGAGCATGCGCTCGTCAATTGTCATTGCGATGGGGATCGGGCTCGCCTCCGTCTTCGCCGGCCTGACGATTGCCTACTACGCCGACCTGCCGCCGGGTGGGGCGATCGTCCTCGTTGCCGCCGGCGCCTTCGCCGTTGCGAGCGTGGTCGAGGTCGCCCGCGGCCATCGATAGGGTGAGCCGGTGATCGAAGGCTGGACACGCGCGCTCGTCCTCGCTCCGCACACGGACGACGGGGAGTTCGGCTGCGGCGGGACCATGGCCCGCCTGGTCGAAGCCGAGATCGACGTGCGCTACGTGGCCTTCTCCATCGCCACGAAGTCGCTGCCGTCCGGCTTTCCGCCGGACACGCTCGCGCGCGAGGTGCGAGCCGCCACAGCCGAGATTGGGATCCCGGAAGGGAACCTGATCGTTCAGGACTTCGAGGTGCGCGCCTTTCCGGACCACCGCCAGGCGATCCTCGAGCTCCTGATCGCGCTCTGGGAGGAGTGGCCGCCCGACGCGGTGTTCATGCCGAGCCTGCGTGATATCCACCAGGACCACCAGGTGGTCGCTCAGGAGGGCCTGCGCGCCTTCAAGCGGACGACCGTCCTCGGCTACGAGATCCCCTGGAACAACTTCAACTTCGACCACCAGGCCTACGTCGGCCTGGAAGAGCGCCACGTGGAGCGCAAGGTCGCGGCGCTCGCGCACTACGCCTCGCAGCAGCACCGGAACTACGCGAACCCGGAGTACATCCGCAACCTCGCGCGGACGCACGGCATCAACGTGAACCGCGACTTCGCCGAGGTCTTCGAGGTCTACCGGGTCGTCAGCTAGCTGAGCTGACCCTCGCTGCGGTCCCGCGACTTCGCTCAGACACGAGCGGGACGGCCCGAAGGCCGACCCGCTCGTACGGGTGACGAACTGCCTAAGCCCGGAAGAAGAGCCAGGCGTCACGCATTCGCTGCGTCTGGCCGGCCGTGAACTCCGTGTAGCAGCTGTCGAAGGAGTAGTCCATGTAGTTGTGGATCGGGTCGAGCCCCGGGGCGTCACAGGTGTCCTTGCCGGCCGGGCAGCCCGACGTGGGCGTCCTCTCCGCCGGCGTGTCGGCGACGAAATCGCCTTGCTCCGTGCACTTTCCGTAGAAGGTGTGCTCCAGGTTCAACCAGTGCCCGGCTTCGTGCGTCGCCGTCTCGCCCTGGTCGAAGCGACCTGCGTACGTCGTCGACGTCCCGAGCATCGACTCCCAGTCGATGACGATGCCGTCCAGATACGCCTGGCCGGGCTTGGTCAAGATGTCCGGGAGATACGCCCAGCCCAGGTATGGCCCCGCAGTGGTCGAGTAAAGGTTGAGCGCGTTGGCACCACCCTGGTGCAGCGTCTTCTTCATGTCCTTCTCAGCGCCGCCGGGTCCCGCGTAGAACCACTTCGCGTTGTCCGTGCGGGTGATCCCCGCAAGCTGGAAGGCGAAGCCGGTCTTCGCGCCGCCCTCGCCGCCGGCGAACGTGTTGTTGAGGACGTCGATCTGTGCGTTGATTTGCGCGCTCGTAAGACTGCCGATTGTCCCGTCGCTGACGACGTGGAAGTAGACGGGAACGGTCGCGCGGAAGTTCGGGCCTGCCTGGCCTTGCGCGGAGGCGGGCAGGTTGTTGGCGACCTGTCCGAGATCGGGCTCTCGAAGTGTGCTCCCGCGCCCGAGAGACACCCGCGCCGGTTCCGCCGACGGATTACAACCGAGACTCCAGGTAGACGTAGCGCTCGGGGCTAGGGCCGCGCTTGCCGACCCCACTGTTGCCGCAGCGTAGAGCGCTAGGCCAAGCGCCAGCGCGAGCACTACCTTGGCTTTGTTCATCTCCACCCCTCCCTCTGGGTTTCCGAAGACGGCCCGCCTCACCCCCCGCAACCCGTATTTCTACGCTTCGAACGCCCACACAACAAGCGCTCTACAGCTAGACGGTCCGGTAGGTCAGCGTCTCCCGAGC
>CAWHOA010000032.1:0-14689 GCA_963830885.1 uncultured Actinomycetes bacterium
GGTCGCCGCCCAAGGAAGCGGGGGCGGGCTCGAGGGGAGTCGGCAACGGTGTCATCGGAAGAGGCGGCTCGGGTTCTCGGACCGCGCAGAGGCAAGGACAGCATCTCCCAGCTCCGCGAGGGCCTGCAAGGTGGATGCGGGCTGCACGACGGGGGCGTCGCTCCCGAACACGAGCCGTCCCACTCCGTGCGCCTCCGCGCAGAGCCGGAGCGCGCGAGGCCCGTATGACGCCGTGTCCAGGTAGATACGGGCAGGGGCCTGGGGCGCCTCGCCGCCACGGGAGCGGAGGCGTTCGAGCTGGATTGGCGCTCCACCGGCGAGCACGGCGAAGACGACGTCGAGATCCGGGTGACCCTCGGCGCCGCCGGTCAGCCAGCTGAGGTAAGCGGCCTGCATTTGCGTCGTGTAGTCGGCGACGGCAGCCCACCACGGCGGCGCGCTCGGCGGCGTGGCGGCGGGCGGTCCCGGGTGGACGAACAGCACCTGGCCCGCGCGGGCGAGCTCGACCGGAAGATCACCGAGCCCGCCGACGAGCGCCTGGGCCGAGACGCAGGCGCCGGCGAACCCTTCCAGGCAGGCCCCGGAGGCGAGCGCCCGGAGGCGCCCGTTCGCGGCGGCCAGAACCTCGCGCATGCCGTCGTGGTAGGCGTCGCGGAGCTCCGCGTGGTCCTCGACCTCTAGCGTGGGGGCCAGCGAGATAACGGCCACGTCGGTCCCGTCCCCGTCGAGCAGCGCAATGCGCTCGCCCAGGTCGTGGTCGCGCTCCCGGAAGGGGAACGACCCTTCCGTCAGCTCGAGCGAACCCGCGACGAGCCGCGGATGCTCGGTGCGGGCGCGCAGGGCTTCCACGAGTGGCGTGGGAAGGAGGTGCTGGTGGACGTCGAAGGTCCGCACGCCTAGTCCACCTCGTAGCGCTCGACAGCGTCCTCGTCGAGCACGATCCCGAGGCCCGGGAGCGGAGGCACGGTGAGGAAGCCGTCCGCGTCCGGCCGCAGGGGCTCCGCGAGCATGAAGTCGCGGCGCTCGACGGTCCAGGCGGGCGGGTCGAAGGGGAATTCGAGGAAGGGAACGCCGACAGCGGCCGCAAGGTGGAGGTTGGCGAGCAGCCCGATCCCGTTCGTCCACGTGTGGGGCGTGAGCTCGAAACCCGCCGCCTGAACCCGCTCGGCGACCTCCCGGGCGCGGAGGAGCCCCACCGCCAGCACGGCGTCGGGCTGGTAGACGTCGAGGGCGCCGGCGGCCAGATAGGCGTCGAGCTCTGCCGGCGTCCGCGCCAGCTCGCCGCCGGCGATGCGGACGCCGGTCTCCGCCCGCAGGCGGGCAAGGCCGGCCACGTTCTCGCGCGCGAGCGGCTCCTCCAGCCAGGCGATCCCCAGCTCCCTCAGCCGCGCAGCCAGGCGGCTCACGTCGTCGTAGCCGAGCAGGGGCTCGACGTCGGCCGGCATGCGCCACCCCTGGTTCAGGTCGACCATGATCTCGGCGTCGTTCCCGAGGGCGTCGCGGACCGCCGCCACGGTCTCGAGCCCCTCCTCAACCCGGCTCCGCTCGATCCGGAGCTTCAGGGCGCGGAAGCCAGCCTCGCGCAGGCGGACCGCCGACTCGGTGCGGGCGGCCGGCGCGAGGAGGGCCCCGGTGGACGCGTATGCGGGCACGCGGCCGGCTGTCGCGCCGAGAAGCCGTGCGACCGGGACGCCCTCGGCCTTCCCGGCCACGTCCCAGAGGGCAGCCTCGAGGGGCCAGTAGCGGCCGGCATGGAACGCGATCGTCTCGAGGACGCTCACGTGCCGCCCGAGGTCGAGCGGGTCCCGGCCCACGAACAGCTCGGCGAACCGCTCGAAGCCGTCCATCGTGTCGCCGGAGCCGATGCCTGTGAGTCCTTCGTCCGTCTCGACGAGGACGAGCGTCGCCTCGAGGGCCCGCCGCGGCTGCGGATCCCACGCGGCCGCGAACGGCGACTCGAGCGGGTAGCGGAGACGGCGAAGCCGGATCGCCGAGATCCGCACCGCTACCGCCGGAAGAACGGGTTCTCGGGCTCGCCGGCGAGCGCCAGGAGCTCGGTGATCTCCGGCCGCCCCTCGACCGACGCCGCGAGCGCGGCGCGGGTCGCCTCCGCGTTCGCGGCGTACACGGCCTCCTCGTCCGCCGCCGCCCAGTCGACCCAGACCGCCGCGATCAGCAGGAGGTCGTCGACCTGCTCTGCCGGGACGGCGCCGGCCTCGACAGCGGCGAGCACCCCGCGGGCAACGCCGGCCTGGGCCGCGCCCCACGTCAGCTCCGCGTGGCGGTCGCCGCGCAGGTCGGCCTTGTTGACGAACAGCGTCAGCGGCTTGACGGGGTAGTTCGGGCGCACAACCACGACGAAGGGGACGTGGCCCTGCCGGGGCGTGGCGAGCGCGGTTGCCCAGGCCGTCTCCACCGGCCCGCTCTTGCGGCCGAGCACCGTGTTCAGGTGCGCCGCGTCGGGGCCGCTCCCGGCGAATCCTTCCCCAATCAGCGTGCGCGCGGCGAAGCTCAAAAGCGGATCACTCCTCGCGCGACCTCACCTGCGTTCATGGCAGCGAAACCCTCGTTGATCTCGTCGAGAGCGAACGTCCGTGTGATCAGGGCGTCGAGGTCGAGTCTCCCCTCCATGTACAGGTCGAGGACGAGAGGCATGTCCTGATGCGGGCGGCACGAGCCGTAGAAGCTGCCGGTGACGATCTTCTCCTCCCTCGGAAGCGACGGGGCGGGAAGGTCAGCGGTCGCGCCGACGGGCGGGATCCCGACGGCGACGACGATGCCGCCGCGACGGACGGCCTCGTACGCCTGCGCGACGACTCCCGGGGCGCCGGCCGTGTCGAAGGCGTAGTCGGCGCCGCGCCCCTCGGTCAATTCGCGCACGAGGCCTGCCACGTCGTCGCTCCCGGGGTCGACCGCGTGCGTCGCGCCGAGCGCGAGGGCGGTGTCGCGCTTGAAGGCGACCGGGTCGGCGGCCACGATCGCCCGCGCGCCGGCCAGCCCGCAGCCGAGAATGGTCGATAGCCCGACTCCTCCTGCTCCGTAGACGACGGCGACGCTCCCGGGCTCGACCTGTGCGCGCAGCACCGCGGCGCCGACCCCGGTCATCACCGCGCAGCCGACGAGCGCGGCCACCTCGAGCGGTACGTCCTCCCGGATCTTGACGCAGCAGCTCTCGGGCACCACGCAACGCTCTGCGAAGGTCGAGAGAAAGGAGTAGTGGTAGAGCCGCGCGCCGTTCTGGGAGAGCGCGACCGATCCACCGGGCAGCGTCCCCTCGAACATGTCCTCCATTGCCATGTCGCAAAGCACCCCGCGCCCGCGTGTGCAGTAGAAGCACCGGCCGCACGTGGGGAGCCAGGAGAGAACGATGTGGTCGCCCAAGGCCACCTCGGTCACGCCCGCACCGATCGCCTCGACGAGTCCCGCGCCCTCGTGGCCGAGGACGGCGGGGAGCGGGTTCGGCGTCGCGCCCGTGATCACGTTCCAGTCGCTGTGACAGATCCCGCTGGCCGCGAGGCGCACGGACACCTCGCCGGGGCCCGGCTCGGCGAGCTCGACCTCCTCGACGCTGAGCGGCGCGTTGACCTCGCGGAGTACGGCGGCGCGCACGGCGCGATTCTACGGTCCGGGAGCGATACGCTCGCCAGCGTGCGGACACAGGCAGCCGTCCTCCGAGCGCCGGGCCGGCCGATCGAGGTCGTCGACGTCGACCTGGCGGCGCCGCGGGAAGGGGAGATCCTGGTTCGCATCGCTGCCTGCGGCGTCTGCGCGAGCGATCTTCACGTGGTCGATGGTGACCTCCCGGAGCCGCTTCCGCTCGTTCTCGGTCACGAAGCTTCGGGAGTCGTCGTCGAGACGGGCGGCGGCGTCGCGCGAGTACGGCCGGGCGACCACGTCGTGCTCGCGCTCGTGCCCTCGTGCGGCGACTGCGCGGCGTGTACAGCAGGTCGGCCCAACTTCTGCGAGCAGGGCGAGAGGATGGCCTCCACGGGAACGCTCGCCGACGGGACATCTCGTCTTTCCGTGGGCGGCGAGACGCTGCACCACTTCAACGCGGTATCCGCTTTCGCCGAGCACGCCGTGGTGCCGGAGTCGGCGGCCGTGGCCATCCGCGACGACGTGCCGCTCGACGTCGCCGCTCTGGTCGGCTGCGCCGCGCTCACCGGTTGGGGCGCCGTGACGAGGACGGCCGCCGTCGAGCCGGGCGCGAGCGTCGCCGTGTGGGGCTGCGGCGGCGTCGGGCTCGCCGTCGTCCAGGCCGCGCGGCTTGCGGGTGCAGATCCCATCGTCGCCGTCGACGTCCGCCCGGAGAAGCTCGAGCTCGCCGAGAGGCTCGGCGCCACCGCGACCGTCACGGCCCGGCCGTCTGCAGACACTGCTCGACGGGTCCGCCACGCGACAGGAGGCGGGGCGGACTACGCGTTCGAGGCCATCGGTCGCGAGGAGACGATCCGCGAGGGGTGGGATGCGGTGGGCTCCGGGGGAACCGTGATCGTCGTCGGACTGCCCCCCAAGGGCTCGACGGTCACCATCGATACGTGGGGCTTCATCAACGAGAAGACCATCAAGGGGTGCTTCCTCGGCTCCGCACGGATCGAGGAGGACATCCCTCGACTCGTCGACCTGTATGCGGAGGGCAAGCTCCTGCTCGACGAGCTCGTCACCGACCGGATCTCACTCGACGATCTCCCAGCGGCCTTCGAGCGTCTTCGCGCGGGCGACGTTGTCCGCCAGCTCGTGGTCTTCTGAGCAACCGGCAACGCTGCCGGCACGATTCCGTGCCCCACGCGTGCGGAATTCGGCGTTACGCTGGAACGCGGGTGGTGGGAGAGGGGTGCTCCTCGGGCTAGGGCCTCGGCCCGGGCGGGGTCGTCTGGAGCCGGCGGAGCTCCTCGAGCGGGATATGGCAGCGCATCATGTGGCCCGACTCGACCTCGGCCAGAGGAGGCTCTTCCCGCTCGCAGATCTCTCCGATCTTTCTCGGGCAGCGCGTGTGGAAGACACAGCCGCTCGGTGGCTCGGCTGCGCTGGGGATCTCGCCTTCCAGCCGGATGCGCGGACGTTCCTCGCCCTCGAGCGCGGGCACGGCGGAAAGCAGCGCCTCGGTGTACGGATGGTGCGGCGCCTCGAAGACGGTCGCCGCGTCGCCTACCTCCATCACGCGGCCCAGGTACAGGACCACGATCCGGTCGGCCAGGTAGCGGACGACGGCGAGGTCGTGCGAGATGAAGAGGTAGGAGACGCCCTGCTCGCCCTGGAGGTCGACGAGCAGGTTCAGAATGGCCGCCTGCACCGACACGTCGAGCGCCGACGTGGGCTCGTCGCACACGACGAGCCGTGGTTCGCCGGCAAACGCTCGCGCGATGGCCACGCGTTGCTTCAGGCCGCCGGAGAGCTGGGCCGGCCTGGAGGCCAGCAAGCGCTCGTCGAAGCGGACCGACTGCGCCAGCTCCCGCACGCGCTCGTCCCGGTCGCCGCCCCGGAGGCCACCGAGCTTCAGAAGCGCTCGGGCGAGGATCCGCCGGGCCGAGAACCGGCGGTTGAGAGCGGAGTCCGGGTTCTGAAAGACGATCTGGAGCGCCCGCACCTGCTCCCTCGTGCGGCCGCCGAGCGTGCCTGCGAGCGTCTCGCCGTCCAGCGTCAGCTCGGTGCCCGCGTCGGGAGCCGTCAGCCCGAGGAGAACACGGGCAAGCGTCGTCTTGCCGCTGCCGGATTCGCCGACGAGGCCAAGCGTCTTGCCGGAGGCTACGCCGAGCGAGACGCCGGCCAGCGCGTGCACGTCGAGGCCGTCCTGGCGAAAGGTCTTCGCCGCGCCTGCGACCGCGAGCAACGGCGTGTCGCCTTGCGCGACAGCGGCATCGACGGGCGGTGAGGACTCCGCACTAAGGGGCAGCTCGTGGGCGTCCTGCCAGAAATGGCAGCGGCTTACCTGTCCCCGGGATGCGGGGTGGAGCGGCGGCTCCTCCTCGCGGCAGATTGCCCGGGCGAGCCCGCAGCGGTCGACGAAGACACACCCAGGAAGCTCGGCTCCGAGCTCGGGCAAGAGTCCGGGAATCGTGTCGAGGCGGCGCTCGCGCTTGTCCGCGCCGCCTCTCGGAAGACAACGGAGCAGGCCGACCGTATACGGATGCCGCGGGTCGCTGAAGACCGTCTCTGCCGGGCCTTCCTCAACGAGCCGGCCGGCGTAGAGCACGCCGACCCGATCGCAAATCCGCCGCACGACGGCCAGGTTGTGGCTGATGAAGAGAATACTCGTCCCCAGCTGCTCCCGGAGCCCGGCGACGAGGTCGAGCACTTCCGCCTCGACCGTCGCGTCGAGGCCCGTCGTCGGCTCGTCCAGGACGAGCAGGGTCGGATCGGGCGCCAGCGCCATTGCGATGACGGTGCGCTGCTGCATTCCGCCGGAAAGCTGGTGGGGGTACCGGCGCATCACCCTCGCCGGGTCGGCGATCTGCACACGGGTCAGCATCTCGCGTGCCCGCTCGAGAGCATCGCCGCGCGGAGCGCCGGCTGCCGTGAACGCTTCCGCGACCTGGTCGCCGATCCGGATCGACGGATTCAAGGCCGCGCCGGGGTTCTGGTAGACCATCGACACTGCGCTTGCGCGGTAGCGGCGCACCTCGCCCTCCGACATGCCCCCGAGGTCGACGCCGCCGACGCGGATGGCTCCGCCCGTCACGCGGCCGTTCCTCGGCAGGTAGCGCATGACAGCGAGCGCTGCAGTCGACTTGCCGCAGCCGGACTCGCCCACGAGCCCATAGGCCTCACCTGCGCCGATCGCCAGCGACACGCCGCGAAGGACGCGGCGCGGGCGGCCGCGGACGTCGAACGCGACCTGGAGCTCGTCGAGCTCGAGCGCCGGAGGCGCCACGGTCACGGGAACGGCGCTCATCGCTCGAAGGCCTGCGTCAGGCCGTCGGCGATCAGGTTCACGCCGACTACGAGGGCCGCGATCGCGAGGGCCGGGAAGAAGGTCGGCCACCAGTAGCCGCCGTTCAGGATGACGTAGTTCTCCTTGATCTGGAGGCCCCAGTCCGGTGAGGGAGGCTGAACCCCGAAGCCGAGGAACGTGAGCGTCGCGATCGCGAAGATCGCGTAGCCGAGGCGCACGGTGAACTCGACGACGATCGGCCCGGTGACGTTCGGAAGGATCTCGGCGAACATGATGTACGGCGCCCGCTCGTTCCGGAGCTTGGCCGCCTCGACGTACTCGAGCTCGCGCTCGGAGAGCACGGCCGCCCGGACGGTACGGGCGATGATCGGCGCGAAGACGATGCCGATGACGACGATCAGCGCGCCTCTGGACGGCCCGAGCGCGACGAGGGCGACCGTCGCGAGGATGACGAGCGGGATGGCGAGGAACGCGTCCACGATGCGCATGAGCACCTCGTCGACGACGCCGCGGAAGTACCCCGTGACGAGCCCGAGGGACGCGCCGAGGGCGGCGCCGAGGAGCGTGGCGGCGAGCGCCACCACAAGGATGTCGCGCGCCCCGACGACGACGCGCGAGAAGACGTCGCGGCCCAGCTGGTCGGTGCCGAAGTAGTGCTCGCTGGAAGGGGGTTGCAGCTTGGCCAGGAGATCCGTCGGGGCGCCGAACGGGTCGTAGGGAACGACCGAGGGGCCGAAGATCGCGCAGAAGACGAAGACGCCGACGAGGAACGCGCCCGCCAGGAATGTCTTCGAACGGGCGAGGAGTCGCAGCCGCTCGCGGCGCGCAAGTCGTGCCTCGTCGTGGTCCTCTGGCGGCACCTCCGGGATCGGATGCTCTGCGAGGACGAGCCGCTCTTCGGGTCTGCTCATGAGTCGGACGAGGCGAGGCGGATGCGCGGGTTCAGGACCGAGTAGAGCACGTCGGCGATGAGCGTCGCGACGAGGTAGACGACGCCGACGACGAGGGCCGCGCTCAGGAGGAGGGGGAAGTCCTGCCGCTGGGCCGCGCGGAAAATGAGCTGCCCGATGCCGTTGTAGTTGAAGATGAGCTCGATCGCGACGAGGCCGCCGAAGAGGTAGCCGACCTGGGTCGCGACGACGGCGATCGTTGGCAGGAGAGAGTTCCGGAGGACATGGCGCCGAAGGACGGTGCGCTGCGGCAGGCCCTTGAGGACTGCGGTGCGCGTGTAGTCGGCGTCCAGGGCCTCGATCGTCCCGGCCCGCGCCATGCGCGCGATGTAGCCGAAGAGGACGAACACGAGGCAGAGGGCCGGGAGGAGCAGGTACCTCACCTGGGTGAAGAATCCGGACCCCGGCGGCGCCTGGGCCGTCACCGGGAGCACGTCGAGCCAGAGGCTGAAGACCATGATCCCGAGCACGGCCCAGACGAACTCGGGGATGGCCGTCGCCGAGAGGCCGGCGAGGGAAATGACGCGGTCTCGCGCACGCCCCGCCTTGAGCGCCGCGGCGACGCCGCCGAGCACGGCGACCGGGACGACGATCAGGAGGGCGAGAAGGGCGAGCTTGGCCGAGTTTCGTAGCGCCGGCCAGAGCAGGTCGCCGACGGGCCGGTTGAACGCGTACGAGTCGCCGAGATCGCCCTGGAGGACGCCGCCGATCCAGTCTCCGTACTGGACGATGATCGACCGGTTCGTGCCGAGCTCCTCGTTGAGCTGGTCGACCGCATCCTGAGCCGCGAAAGGCCCGAGGATCGCGCGGCCGACGTCGCCGGGGAGAAGCTGCGCGGCGGCGAAGAGAATCACGCTCAGGAGGAAGAGCGTGACGAGCGCCAGCCCGAGTCGCCTGAGGAGGAATCGCGCGATCGCAGGCTCCTTCAGGGCGGGGGCGGACCTGTTTCGGGCGCCCCCGGCCCGCTAGCTGGTGAATCCCGTCTGCGTCAGGTCGATGTGGCCCATTCCGGTTGGATCGATGCCGGTGACGTTGCTCCGCTCTGCGGAGAGGTGGTAGTAGAAGTACGGGAAGACGACCGGGGTCTCCTCGAGCAGATACTCCTCGAGCGTCTTCGCGGCCGCCTTCTGCGCGTCGAGATCGAGCGCCGACACGAAGTCGACGATGTAGCCGTCGAGCGTCTTGTCCTTGAAGTGAGCGGCGTTCCAGGTCCCCTTGCTCCCAAGTGCGGCCGTGAGAAAGACCGTCGGGACTCCGCGGTGGCCGTAGTCCGTGATCCCGAGCGGCGAATTCAGCCAGAAGTCCGAGTAGTAGGTTCCGGCATCGGTGATGTTCAGCGTGATCGTGATCCCGACCTCTTTCGCCGCACCCTGGAGGAGCTGGGCGAGCTGGGGGATCTCGTAGTTGTCCCAGGTCGAGAGCTCGACCTTGAAGCCGTCACCCTTGCCCGCGTCGGCGAGGAGCTGCTTTGCCTGCTCGACGTTCACCTCGCGCTGCGGCACGCTGGTGTCCGTGTACGGATAGACGGGGGCGAACGGGTTGTCGTTGCCGAGGTCCGCCTTGCCCTGGAAGAACCCCTCGATGATCGTCGGCCGGTCGAGCAGGAGGGCCATCGCCTGGCGAACCCGCTTGTCCTGGAACGGCTCCTGGTCCGTCCGCATGTGGATCTGGCGATGCTGGGCGGCCTTCACCTCCGTGACGGTGATGTTCGGGTCGTTCAGGAGCGCCTCGCCGCCGGCGACGACCTGGAACTGGCTCAGGATGTCGACCTCGCCGCCCTGGATCGCCAGGATCCGGGCCTGGTCTTCCCCGTAGAAGCGGATCTCGCTCGCGTCCGCGAGCGGCTGGCGCTCCGTGTCCCAGTAGCTGGGGTTCTTCGTGTACGTCACGCCCTGCTGCGGCGTGAACGTGTCGAGAACCCAGGGGCCGGTTCCCATGAACGACTTCTCCCACGTCGCGGGATCGAAGCCGTCGGGGACGATGATGACGTTGTAGTTGTCCGAGCTGACGAGGTAGGGGAAGCTTCCGTTCGGGCCGTTGAGCGTGGCCACGACTGTGGCGTCGTCGACCGCCTCCACGCCTCCCGCCGAGAGCCCGCCCGGATCCCCGAACGCGGAGAGCGCATTCCCCTTGTTCTTTGGATCTGCGTGGAGGTTGAGGGTGTAGGCGACGTCCGCGGCCGTCAGCGGCGCGCCGTCGTGGAACGTGACGCCCTGGCGGATCTTGAACGTCCAGATCGAGCCGTCCTCGTTCGGCGTCCAGCTCTCGGCCAGGCGCGGCTCGAGCTCGAGCTGATCGTTCGACCAGGCCAGGTACTCACCGGACTGGCCGAGGACGGCCAGCCCGCCCTCGTCGTAGACGACGAGCGGGTTGAGCTCGATCGCAGGCGTGATGATCCCTGTTCGAAGCGTGCCGCCGGCGTTCGCCTGCCCCTCGGTCGTGCCGGTTCCGCCGGTCGCCGATTCGTCGTCGTCGTCGCCGCCGCAGGCGGACGCGATGAAGGAGAGCGCGGACAGCGACAGGCCCAGCACCGTTCCTCTGCGGATGAACTCCTTCCGGCTGATCCTGCCGGCCGAGAGCGCGTCGATCAGGTTGTTCTCGACCTCGCTACTGCCCCTGCGAAACTCGTCGACCCGGTGCATCGAATCCATGGGATCTCCTTCTCCGGTGCTGGCCCGGCGGGTGAGCGCCGCTTATAGCTGATCGCCGTGACACGGTCAATTGCGTGCGCGGGGAGGTCCGCCGATCGGCCTCGCGCGCGTCCGCAGGATCGTTCCTATAGACGGCCTCTCCAATTGGAAGTTTGAACTAGCCAAACTGGCGGACGGCCCGCCAGACCTCCGGCCCGCTGTAGTCGATGTAACGGGTCCTCGTCACGCGAAGCTCGCCGTCTTCGAGCAGCCCTCCCGGCAGCGCTCCCTGGTGGAGCCGGATCTCGTGGTAGTTCCGTGGCGAGATCTCGACCGCCTCCCCGTGAATGGGATTCTCTCCCCACCCCGCCGGGCCCTCGGGCCTGTCGAAGAGGATCAGGTTTCCGTAGGCGCCCTTGACCAGCTCGAGGTCGTAGTAGCTCAGGAGCCCTCGGGCCGCGTACTCCCCCATGCTGGCGACGAGCCTCTCCTCGAGATCGAAGAGGAGCGGCTCGTCGGCGTCCTCGCGCGGCCGTCCGAAGAAGCCGACGATCACGAGGTCACGGGCCTGGATGAGCGCGTGCGTCTCGGGCACGACCAGCAGGTGCCGGAGCCCGGCGCCGTCGGTCTCCCGGATAATCACGTCCCGGCGGCTCTCGGACGGCTCGTCGGACCAGGCCCGCGCTCGCTCGCGCTCGTGCGCGAGCAGCAGCCGCAGGGCCTCCTCGTCCCGCCGTGTGTGGGTCGGGTCGGTGAAGCGCCTCCCGGGGACCTCTTCGTCTGGGCCGAGCTCGATCTCGTCCGCCATGGCTGCAACCTAGCGCAGCCGCGCGTCCCTGTCAGGAAGCCAGGGACCGACCCCGGATCAGCTCCCGCACGAGCTCGAGGTCCGGCAGGACGGTGTCGCCCTCGGCGAGGAACGGAACGAGCTCACGCACCCGCGCGTGCGCCGTGGCGGTGCCGCTCCCCAGGCGGGCCGGGTTGCGGAGATCGATCGCCTGGGCGGCGACCACGAGCTCGATCGCGACCACCGACTCGCCGAGCGCGACCATCTCGGCCAGCCGGCGGGCGGCGAGCGGGGCCATGGTCATCCGGTCCTCGATCCCCTCGGCCTGCGTGGTCGACACGAGCTCGTAGGAGACCGGCTGGGCGAGGAGGCGCGCCTCGGCGGTCAGCCCCTGCGCGGTAATTCCGTGCTCGCCCAGCGAGTTTTCGGCCAGCCCCTGCCGCGGCGCGAGGCCGTCCGGGAGCCCCGTGAACGGTCCCTGGAGGAGCTTGAGCAGCCGCTCCGCCGAACTCGTCAGGGCGGGGGCGAGCGCGATCCGGAGGAAGTCGAGGGCCGCAGCCAGCGGGAGGATCTCGAAGTTGGCGACCGAAACGATGCGATCCTCGTCCGTGACGAGCGAGCGGGTTCTCCTGCGACGCGTTGAGCTCGATCTCGAGCTGGCCACGCGCGAAGGAGAGCGTGTCCCGGAGAGCTCCGTGCAGCTGCGGAAGGCCGCGGAAGGAGAGCGGGTCCTGGAGGTTCCGCGCCGCCCCGGCCTCCCAGAGCGAGCTCCCGTCCAGCAGCCCGCGCAGGCGGGCAAGCGACTCCCCGAGGCCTGGATACGGACGCACCTCGGCAATCGCCGGGTGGAGCAGCGTCAGGTTCGCGGCGAACGCCTCCAGGTCGAGCGCTCCGGCGACGTCCATGGCTTCGAGCAGGCGGCCCGTGTCCTCGATCGCGAGCGTCGCTGTCCCGGTCGAGAACGCGTTCGAGTTCAGGAGCGCGAGCGCCTCCTTCGCTTCGAGCTCGACCTCGCCGAACAAGCCGTGCGCCAGGTCGGCCATCGCAGGAAGGTCGGCCTGGCCGAGCGAGCCGAGCAGCCGCACGCGGGGGTGCTCGCGCCGGTTCAGTGCCGCTGCCAGACGCTCGGCGATCTCGGGACGGACGCCGGGCGTCCCGCTCGCGAGGGCGTTGGCCAGCCTGACCATCGTCGCCCGCACGACCTCCGTCGGCGCGTCGGGGCCGGCACCGACCAGGTGGTTGGCGATCAGGGCGCGGTTGAACGCGTGCGCCTCCTCGGCCGAGACGGAGATTTTCTTCCTCGCGCCGACGCCGGTCGTCATCCCGTAGACGGCATCGCCCCGCCCCAGCACGCGCTCGACGAGCGCCCTGGTCTCGCGCATGCGCCCGGCGGCAGCAGGGGCGAGCTCCACCTGTGCGCCGTCGCGTGCGACGGCGACGACGTCCGTGATCGTGAGGCTGCGGCCGTCGAGCGAGACCGTCACGCCCAGACCTCGGCCGCCGTCTCGGCGATCGTCGCGAGCTTCGCCCGTTCGTCTTCGACGGAGAGGGAGTTGCCCATGACCGAGGTTGAGAAGCCGCACTGGGGCGAGAGAGCGAGCCGTTCGAGCGGAATCACGGCTGCGGCCTCCCTGATCCGGCCCGCCAGCTCGGCGACCGTTTCGCGCCTGGACGTCTTCGTGGTCACGAGACCGAGCACGCACACCGCGTCCTCGGCCGCGTGCGCGAGCGGCTCGAAGCTCCCGGAGCGCGCGTCGTCGTATTCGAGCAGGAGACGCTGAGCCTTGATGCGGCCGAAGAGCCGCTCGGCGAGCCAGTCGTATCCGCCCTTGACGAGCCAGCGGCTCGCCTGGTTCCCGCGGCAGAGGTGGAAGCCGAAGGTCACGCCGGGATAATCGCCCATCACGACGTTGTCGAGCTCGCTGCCGAGATCGAGCCACCGCTCCGCCGGCCAGCCCCTGCTCTCGTAGAACGCCCGGTAGCCCGCGTCCAGGAGCAGGGGATAATGGGGCGCGTCGAGCTGGATGTAGGTCGCCCCGAGCCCGACGAGCTCCTCGACCTCTTCCCTGAGGATCTCGGCCACGTCCCCGAGGAAGGCCTCGAGCGTCGGATAGGCCCCGCGAGAGCGTTCGGGGTCGTAGAAGTTCGCGAAGAGGCTCGGGCTCGGCAGCGTGACCTTGAGGACGCGGTTGGTCCGCCCCCGCGCATAGGCGAACTCCTCGCCGGAAAGAGAGCGGCGCCGCCGGAGCGGCCCGACGACCGCGATCGGCGGCCGTTCGATCGTGAGGTCGCCGAGCTCCTCGGAGTGCCACTCGCCCCAGAGGAACGCATCGAGGTTCCACTCGCCGAAGCCGTCGACGGCGGCAGGAACCTGGCTCTGGAACGAGAGCCGGCGCATCTCGCCGTCGGTGACGACGTCGAGCCCGGCGTCTTCCTGCAGCATCAGCGCTTCGTCGACCGCCCGGTCCTCGACCTCCTTGAACGCGGCGTGGGTGAGCTCGCCGGCTTCGAGCCGCCGCCGGGCCTCCAGCAGAGCGGGTGGCCTGAGCAGGCTTCCGACAACGTCGGTGCGGGCGGTGACCACCGAGGCAGCGTAGTTGGAGCACCGACCGCTAGCATTCCGGCGCGCCGGGGCGCGCATCCCATGAGAGACATCCTCGTCCTGTGCCCGCAGGAGCGGGACTTGAATGCGATTCGCGCCGCCGGTCTGGAAGAGCGCTACCGGGTCCGCTTTGCGGGCTCCGACCTCGACCAGGTGGAGTCCTTCGACCCCCAAGCCTTCCTCTCCGAGTGCGAGCCGATCCCCGCGGACGGAGTGGTCGGCACGAAGGACCAGTCCGCTCTGCTCGCAGCTCTACTGGCGGAACGCCGCGGCTTGCCGGGACCGACCCCCGAGGCGCTCGTGAGGCTTCAGCACAAGCCGACTGCCCGTTCGGTGCAACAGCTCGCGGCGCCCGAGGCGACTCCGCGCTTCGCGGTGCTCGACGGCCGTGTCACGTTCGACGTCCCCTTCTTCGTCAAGCCCGTGGTCGGACGCCTGTCCCAAAACGCTTTTCGGATCGACGATCCGCGCGAGCTCCTCGAGCTCCACGAGATTGACCGCTACACGACGCGCTACGCGGAGATCGCCGAGCTCGCAGGCGCCGACCCGGCCCAGGCGCACGGATTTCTCGCCGAGGAGCTGCTCACCGGCGACGAGGTGACGGTGGAGGGCTACGTGCACGACGGGCGCGTGACGGTGATGGCCGTTACCGACTCGCTCAAGTACGAGGGGACCCTGAGCTTCGAGAGCTTCGTCTACCCGAGCGCGCTGCCGCAAGGGCGCCTCGACGAGGTGACCGACGTGACCATGCGGGTGATGCCCGGCTTCGGGTTCGAGGACGGCTTTTTCAACGTGGAGTTCTTCGTCCCGGCCTCGGGGCCCGCGAAG
>CAWHOA010000033.1:0-20269 GCA_963830885.1 uncultured Actinomycetes bacterium
TAGACTTCTGGGAGCCCGGTATCCACCACGGAACTGGAGCACGAGATGGAATTCACGTCAGCCTGTGTCGTCGGCCCCGGCCGGGTCGGCACCGCCTTCGCGGCGCGCCTCGCCGAGTCGCTGCCAACGCGCCTGACCGGCCGGGAGCTGGAGATCGGCGACGCCGACCTGGTCGTCCTCTGCGTCCCCGACCGGGTCGTCGACGAGGTTGCCGCAGCCGTTCCGGTGGGCCCGTGGGTGGCGCACACGAGCGGCGCGCGGACGCTCGACGCGCTCGACCCCCACACGCGCCGCTTCAGCCTGCACCCGCTGCAGACGATCGTCCGTCACCGCGGGCCCGTGCAGCTCGACGGCGCCTGGGCCGCCGTGAGCGGCGAGGGCGCCGAGGCTCTCGAGGCCGGCTTCCGGCTCGCGTCCCTCGTGCGGCTCCGGCCCTTCGCGCTGGACGACGAGGATCGCCTCGTCTACCACGCCGGAGCGGTGATGGCCCAGGCCTTCCTGGTCGCGCTCCACGCGGCCGCGGCGGATCTCTTCGAGGAGGCCGGCGCCCCGCCGGAGGCGCTCCTCCCGCTCATGCGGCGGACGATGGAGAACGACTTCGAGCTGACGGGCCCCGCCACTCGGGGCGACTGGGAGACGATCGCGCGCCACCTCGAGGTCATCCGCGAGCATCGCCCCGACCTGGAGCCGATGTACCGGGCGCTGACCGAGATGACGGCTGCGGCGGTCGCCGCCCGGTGACGACCCAGCGCACGATCCTCGGGCTCCGCGAGGCGCTCGAGCCTCTTCGCGCGGGCTCGCGGATCGGGCTCGTGCCCACGATGGGCGCCCTCCACCTCGGACACGCGGCGCTGATCCGGCGCGCGCGCTCGGAGTGCGACGTGGTCGTCGCGAGCATCTTCGTCAACCCCGCGCAGTTCGGCGTGCTGGAGGACCTCGACCGCTACCCCCGCGACGAGGACGGCGATGCCGAGCTGGCCACCGGCTGGGGCGTCGACCACCTCTTCGTCCCCTCGGTCGCGGAGATGTACCCGCAGGGATTCCAGACGTGGGTGGACGTCGAGGCGATTGCCGACGACCTCGAAGGCGCGGGTCGCCCGGGGCACTTCCGGGGCGTTGCCACCGTCTGCCTGAAGCTCTTCAACATCGTCGCCCCGGACGTCGCCTACTTCGGCCGCAAGGACGCCCAGCAGGCCGTCGTCGTCGAGCGCATGGTGCGCGACCTCGACCTGCCGCTGGAGATCCGGGTGGTGGAGACCGTGCGCGACCCCGACGGCGTGGCCATCAGCTCACGCAACGCCTACCTCTCGCCCGAGGAGCGCGCCGCAGCGGGGGCGATCCCGCGCGCGCTCGAGGCTGGGGCCACCGCGCACCGGCGGGGCGAGGAGGGCGCCGCGGCCGCTCAGGCCGTCCTCTCGGGCGAGCCGCTCCTCGACCCGGAGTACGTCCAGGTTGCGCGGCTGGACGGACGCCTCTACCTTCTGGCTGCGGTCCGCGTGGGGCGGACGCGGCTCATCGACAACGTCGCCCTCGAAGGAGACCCTGAGTGACGAGCGCGCCGGAGAGGAACGGGAAGCTGCCGCTCACCGAGCTCGGCGAGATGACCGCGCGCGGCGAGCGGCTCGTCATGGTCACTGCGTACGACTTCCCGAGCGGGCGCCTCGCCGACGAGGCCGGCGTCGACCTGATCCTCGTCGGCGACTCGGCGGCCATGACCGTCCTCGGGCACGACTCGACCGTGCCGGCGACGATGGAGGAGATGCTAATGCTCACCCGCGCGGTCACACGCGGGGCGCAGAGGCCGCTCGTCGTCGCCGACCTGCCCTTCGGCTCCTACCAGGTGTCCGACCAGGACGCCGTCCGCAACTCGATCCGCTTCGTCAAGGACGCGGTCGCGGACGCCGTCAAGCTCGAGGGCGCCGGGCCGAGCCTCTCGCGCGTCGCCGCCATCGTCGGAGCGGGCATCCCGGTGATGGGCCACATCGGGCTGACGCCGCAATCCGCCACCATGCTCGGCGGCTTCAAGGCACAGGGAAAGACGGCCGAGAAGGCGAGGGTGCTGCTCGGGGAGGCGCTCGCGCTCGAGGCCGCGGGCTGCTTCTCGCTCGTCCTCGAGGCGGTGCCGGCTGCGGTCGCCGAGCGGGTGACAGCGGCGCTGACGATCCCGACCATCGGCATCGGCTCCGGCGGCGCTTGCGATGGCCAGGTGCTGGTCCTCCACGACCTGCTCGGCCTGTACGGTGGCTTCGCGCCGCGCTTCACGAAGCGCTACGCCGAACTCGGCGAGGAGATCCGCGGAGCGCTCGAGCGCTTCGCCGGCGAGGTGCGCTCCGGCGCGTTTCCGACCGAGGAGCACACGTACGAGATGCCGGCCGAGGAGCTGGAGGCGTTCCTCAGCTCGCCGACCACGCCAGCACGAACGGGAACGTGAGCACGAAGATCGCGAGCACGGCGAGCGCGACGGCAACGCCGCCGCGCAACACGCGCCAGCGTTCGACGACCGCGATCCCGTAGACGAGCAGCGCAAGCGACCAGACCACGAACGCAGCTTCAGCGAGGTCGAAGAGCAGCGGGCCGATCCCGTCGTCCTCGCCACCCGAGCGAAACGAGTCCGTCCCGTAGACGAGCAGGCGGGCCGGCCAGACGAGGACGAGCCCGAGCACCGTGGGCACCGCCGCGAACGCGAGGATGTGGCGGGCGCGGCGATAGTCGCCCTGCGAGCCGGCGCCGCGCAGGCCGACGTACAGGAACGCGCCGCCGATCCAGTACGCGAACGCGCCGTAGAGCGCCCCCGTCAGGAAGACGAGCACCGCGAGGACGGCGATCGAGTCGTCGACGAGGCTCTCGTCGAGCAGCCGGCCCGTCTCGGGCGCGAGCAGGATGGCCGCGATCCCGGCGAGGATGACGATCGCGAGGATCGGCTCTTCCCGCGCCTCCGCTTCGCGCGGCGAGGGGTCGCGCAGCGCAGCGAACACCGGCCTCGGGGACTGGAAGACGGCGAGCGTCCGCAGCCACCAGCGCTTCTCGGGGCTCTGCTCGGGAGCGGGCTGCGCGTCGGCGCTCACCCCGCGGAGCGTACCGGGTCGGCCTTTGGCCTAGAGACCCGCCGGGCCGATCTCGATGTCGTTCGACCAGGTCGCGAACGTCGCTAGCAACAGGACCCCGACCACGACCTGGAGGAGGATCCAGCCGGCCGAGACCCAGGCCCAAGTCCGTAGCTGGCTGCGCTTGCGCGGGCTCTCCTGGGCGCTCATCAGGAGGAGGGCCGCGATGAGCGAGATGATCGGGAAGAAGAATGTCGCGATCGCCGCCCCGAGCACGGCCGGGGTCGGATACTGCTCATCCGCCCGCGGAGCGACCGAAGGCTCCATCGTCAGTCCCGACGATAGACCTCCGCGCGACCGAACGGAAGCCCGCCTACTGCTCAGGCCGCCGCGGCGGCCGCACTCGGCAAGAGCTCGCGCAAGAACTGCCCGGTGGAGCTGTCCTCCACCTCGGCGACCTGCTCCGGCGTGCCCGCGGCGATGACCTCACCGCCTGCCTCGCCGCCCTCGGGACCGAGGTCGACCAGCCAGTCCGCCTGCTTGATCACGTCGAGGTTGTGCTCGATCACGAGCACGGTGTTGCCGGAGTCCACGAGCCGCTGCAGTACCTCGAGCAGCTTCTCGATGTCGGCGAAGTGGAGGCCTGTCGTGGGCTCGTCGAGGATGTAGAGAGTCCGGCCCGTCGCGATCTTCGAGAGCTCGGAGGAGAGCTTCACCCGCTGCGCCTCGCCGCCGGAGAGCGTCGTCGCCGGCTGGCCCAGCTTGATGTAGTCGAGACCGACGTCGTGGAGCGTCTGCAGGCGCCGGCGGATCTTGGGGATCTTGGCGAAGAAGGCGAGCGCCTCCTCGACGGGCATCTCGAGCACATCCGAGATCGACTTCCCCTTGAAGCGGACCTCGAGCGTCTCGCGGTTGTACCGCTTGCCGCCGCACGTCTCGCAGGGCACGTAGACGTCCGGGAGGAAGTGCATCTCGATCTTGATCGTCCCGTCGCCCTTGCACGTCTCGCAACGGCCGCCGCGGACGTTGAAGGAGAAGCGCCCGGGCTTGTAACCGCGTACCTTCGCGTCGGGCGTCTGCGAGTAGAGCTCGCGGATCGAGTCGAAGAGCTTCGTGTAGGTCGCCGGGTTCGACCGCGGCGTGCGGCCGATCGGCGACTGGTCGATGTCGATCACCTTGTCGAAGCAGTCGATCCCCTCGACGGCGTCGTGGTCACCCGGCTTGACTCGCATGCGGTGGAGCCGGTTGGCGAGCGCCTTGTAGACGATCTCGTTGACGAGCGTCGACTTGCCCGAGCCGGACACCCCGGTGACCGCGATGAACTTCGCGACCGGGAACTCGACGTCGATGTCCTTGAGGTTGTGCATCCGCGCGCCGAGCACCTTGAAGGCACCCAGGTCATCGGTCCGCCGGTCGGGAACCGCGATCTCCCGCGTGCGCGCGAGGAACTGCCCGGTGATCGAGGCCTTGTTCTTCTCCACCTTGTCCGCCGGCCCCTCGGCGACGACGTGGCCGCCGTGCTCGCCCGCTCCCGGGCCCATGTCCACCAGCCAGTCGGCCGCCCTCATCATCTGCTCGTCGTGCTCGACCACGAGCACGGTGTTGCCCAGGTCGCGCAGGCGGTCGAGCGTTGCGATCAGCTTCGTGTTGTCGCGCTGGTGGAGGCCGATCGAGGGCTCGTCGAGGATGTAGAGGACGCCGACGAGCTGCGAGCCGATCTGAGTCGCCAGGCGGAGGCGTTGCGCCTCGCCGCCGGAGAGCGTCGACGCGGCCCGGTCGAGCTGGAGGTACCCGACGCCGACGTTGTCGAGGAACGTCAGCCGCTCGCGGATCTCCTTGATGATCCGCGCGCCGATCAGGGCCTCGGTCTCGGTCAGCTCGAGGCCGTCGAGGAACTCGATCGCGCGCGTCACGGAGAGCTTCGTCAGCTCGTGGATGTTCTTGCCGCCGATGGTGACCGCCAGCACCTCGGGCTTGAGCCGCGCCCCGCCGCACGCCGGGCAGGGGCGGAAGCTCATGTACTCCTCGATCCGCTCGCGCTGCTGCGAGGAGTCGGTCTCCTTGTAGCGCCGCTCGAGACTGGTGACGATCCCCTCGAACGCGAGCATGTACGCCCGCCGCCGGCCCATGCGGTTGCGGTAGGTGACGTAGATCTTGTCGCCGTTCGTCCCGAAGAGGAACAGGTTCTGCTGCTCCTCGGTCAGGCTCTGCCACGGCTTGTCCACGTCGATCTCGTAGCGCTCGGCGATCGCCTGGATGATCGACTCGTAGTAGCTCGAGCTCCCCACCGACCAGGGGACGAGCGCGCCTTCCGCGATGGAGAGGCTCGGGTCGGGCACGAGGAGGTCGGGGTCGATCTCCTGCTGGGCGCCCAGGCCGGTGCAGCGCGGGCAGGCGCCGTGCGGCGAGTTGAAGGAGAAGACGCGCGGCTGCAGCTCCGGCAGGCCGACGCCGTGCTCGGGGCAGGCGAAGCGCTCGGAGAAGGTCATCGTCTCGCCGTCGACGACGTCGACGGTCACGAGCCGGTCGGCGAGGTCGAGGGCCGTCTCGATCGAGTCCGTCAGCCGGTGGCGGAGGTCGTCCTTCATCACGAGCCGGTCGACGACGACCTCGATCGTGTGCTTCAGCTTCTTGTCGAGCTCGATCTCCTCGTCGAGGTCGCGCTGCTCCCCGTCGACCTTCACACGCGTGAAGCCCTCGCCGCGAAGCTGCTCGAGCAGATCCTTGTACTCGCCCTTCCGGTCGCGCACGACCGGCGCGTTGACGGTGAACTTCGTCCGCTCGGGGAGACGGAGCACCTGGTCGACGATCGCCTCGACGGACTGCCCCGCGATCGGCCGACCGCAGATGGGACAGTGGGGCCGCCCCGCGCGCGCGTAGAGGAGCCGGAGGTAGTCGTAGATTTCCGTGACCGTGCCCACGGTCGAGCGCGGGTTCCGCGACGTCGTCTTCTGGTCGATCGAGATGGCAGGCGAAAGCCCGTCGATCGAGTCGACGTCCGGCTTCTCCATCATCTGCAGGAACTGGCGCGCGTAGGCGGAGAGCGACTCCACGTAGCGCCGCTGGCCCTCGGCGTAGATGGTGTCGAACGCGAGCGAGGACTTCCCGGAGCCGGAGAGCCCGGTCACACAGATCAGCGAGTTCCGCGGCAGCCGGACGGTGACGTCCTTGAGGTTGTGCTCCCGCGCGCCGTGGACGACGAGCTCGTCTTGCGCCATCAGGTGAGTCTAGCCCCGGGCCCGGATAGAACAGACGTTCGCCTCCTGCGGCCCAAACCGTCGGGCTCCTCCCTTCGTCTCAAGAGGCATGAGGATCGGCGCCCTTGCCGGCGTCGCTCTCGCCTTCGCCGCGTGCAGCGGGTCCGGCGAGGACAAGCCGGACGCCCGCACGACCGCCGCCATTTACGCAGCCGTGGTCCGGGTGCTCGCCACGGGGAACGACCTGCCCTCTCCCCTCGGGCACGTCTTTGTCGAAGAGGGCGAGCTCACCCCCGAGCAGCAAACCGCGATCCTGCACGAGCTCGCGGACCTGCCGCCGGTGGAGTTCGTCGGAGCCCGCGGCTCGGTGCTCGTGGACGAGAACGTCTGCCCGCGCGTCCAGGAGAACGGCGTGTTGATCACCCTGGGACCGATCTCGCGCGACTCGGAGCGTGTGACCGTCCCCGGCGACATTTTCGTCGCGTGCCTGAGCGGCCTGTCGGCCACCTTCGTGCTCGAGCAGGAGGGAGACGAGTGGCGCGTCACCGGCACCGAGGGCGGTATCGGGATCTCGTAGTTCCGGAGCAGCGTTAGGCTGGATTCGGCATGACGGTGCACCGCGCCGAGAACGTCGGCAGCCTGCTCCGGCCCGGGTACCTGCTCGAGGCCCGGGACCGCCACGCGCGCGGCGACCTCTCCGACCCGGAGCTCGCGCGCGTCGAGGACCGCGCCGTCGACGAGGCGGTCGCGCGCCAGGAGCGGGCCGGAATCGACGTCCTCACCGACGGCGAGCAGCGGCGGAACGTCTTCGCCAGCCAGATCGTCCAGGCCGCGGACGGCTTCGAGGCGGTGGCGGGCAACGAGGTGGACTGGTTCCGGCTGGACGGCTCGGTGGAGCGGAGCCCGGTCACCGTCGCGGTCACCGGAAGGATCCGGCGGCGGCGGTTCTTCTGTGCCGGCGAGCTCGCCTACCTCCGCACCCGAACGGCGATGCCGGTGAAGGCGACGGTGCCCTCCCCCACGATGTACGCCTACTACTGGGCGCCAGGCATCTCCGACGGCGCCTATCCCTCGCCATGGGCCTACCTCGAGGACGTCGCCGGACTCCTGCGGGACGAGGTCGCGGAGCTGGCGCGGCTCGGCGCGGACTACGTCCAGATCGACGCGCCCGAGCTGGGGATGCTGCTCGACCCGCACCAGCAGGCCTGGTTCGCAGCCAAGGGCTTCGCCCCGGACCGGCTGATCCACGACGCCGTCGAGCTGTCGAACGCGGTCGTCGCCGGCTTCCCGGGGACGGTCGGCCTCCACGTCTGCCGCGGAAACGACGCCAACCGCTACATGGCGAGTGGCGGCTACGAGCGGCTCGCGGAGGAGGTCTTCCCGCGGACGGCCGCGGACGTGCTCCTGCTCGAGTACGACGACGAGCGCTCCGGCGGCTTCGCGCCGCTCGCGCACGTCCCGGAGGACAGGATCGTCGTCCTGGGGCTGATCTCCACGAAACGGGCGGAGCCGGAGAGCGAGGAGGAGCTGCGCGCGCGGATCGACGAGGCGAGCGCCTTCGTCGCCCTCGAGCGCCTCGCGCTCTCGACCCAGTGCGGCTTCGCCTCGGTGGCGAAGGGCAACGACCTCACGCTGGACCAGGAGGAGCGCAAGCTGGAGCTCGTCGCCCGCGTGGCCCGCGCCGTGTGGGGCTAGCGGACGAGCTTGCGGATGCGGCGGGCGTCCGGGACGTACGGGACCTCGAAGTCGCCGGCGACGAGCGTCCCGTAGCCGAGCATCCGGCCGAGGATGCCCTGCTCGAACTCGAGCGCCGGGGCGTGTGCGAGCGCGACCGACGCCGAGCGCCGGCGGGCGACCCCGTAGACGACCGTGAGCTTCTTCGTCGTGAGCAGGAGCCGCGTGCGGTCCCAGCGCAGGACGACGCGGAAGGCGAGCAGCGCGCTCAGCACGAGCAGCGCCGCGCCTGCCACGCCCGCGATCCAGTACTCCTGGCCGACCGCGATCAGCACGAGGCCCGCGCCTACGAGCGCTAGCGGGCGCAGCAGCGGCTGGACGAGCGCGATGCCGTGCGGGCGCGCATCGAGGCGCACCTCTTCACCGGGCTCGATCGGCGGCATCCCGCGCACTTCGGCGGGCGGCATTCCGATCCTGCGGCTAGCTCCCCTTCAGGTGACGCTGCCGAGCTCCTGCGCCACGAGCACCAAGCCAGAGGTCGCACTCGTCCGAAGCCAAGGCTGGAAGCCTTGGTGAGGGCGAGGGTGAGCTCTGGCGCCGCGTGATCGTGGGGCAGAAGCAGGCGTGCATTGCCTGGAGGGGTGCTAGGCGCGGCGCCAGCGGCCGAAGATGAGGCCGCCGAGCGTGAAGCCGAGCCCGAACGTCCCGACGGCGAACGCGCCCACGGCGAGCGTCTTGCGCCACGCCGAGAGCCGCCGCCAGCGGCCCAGGACCTCCTGTTCCTCCGCCGAGAGGGGCTCGCCTCGCCGCTTCTTGCGCTCCGCCGCACCGGCCCGGAGGCCGAGGTACATGTCGTCGAAGATCTCCGCAGGTTCGTCGACCATGCTCTCACTATAGTCTGCCCGCCCGATGCCAAACCTCCGGTTGCTCCACGTTTCCGACTTCCACGCGGGAACGCACGAGGAGCCGGAGGTCGAGGCGGATCTCGTCGAGCTGGTGCAGCGGGCCGACCCGGAGGTCGTGCTCGCAACCGGCGATCTCGCACACCGGAACAAGCCCGACCAGCAGGAGCGGGCGGCCCGGCTCCTGCACTCGCTGGAGCGGCCGCTGGTCGTCGTCCCCGGGAACCACGACATCCCGCCGTGGCCTCCCGCGCGGATCCTGCGTCCGTTTGCCGAGTTCGAGCGCCACTGGCAGGAGGTGGAGCCCGTGTACCGCTCCGACGGCCTCGTCGTGTGCGGGCTCAACTCCGTCCGGCCGTGGCGGCACCAGGGCGGCGCGCTCAGGTCGAGCCAGCTCCATCACGCCGCGCGCGTGCTCGCGGAGGCGCCGCCCGGCGCGCTTCGCGTAGTCGCGCTCCACCACCACCTCACCGGTGCGCCCTGGCGGAGCCGGAAGCGGCCGGTCTCGCGCCGCGGCGCCGTCCTCGGCGCACTCGTCGACGCCGGCGCCGAGGTGATCGTCTCGGGCCACATCCACCAGAGCGCCGTGAGCGAACGGCGTGAGTTCGAGGTGGCGGAAGGGCCGGTGCGCGGCACGATCGTGGTGACCGCGCCCGGGCTGGGTCAGCCCCGGCCGCGGCGGCGGGGCGAGGCCAGGGGCCTCCACCTCATCGAGGCCGATGAGCACGCGCTCCGCGTGCTCACGTACGCGTGGGTCGACCACCGCTGGGCGCAGATTGCCGACCGCCGCTTTCCGCGCGGAACCGAGCCGCTCAGCACGATCGGCTGAGCGGCTCGTTCCGAGCTAGTCGGCTACGGAGTGACCACGGGGCAGGCGATCGCCCCGCTCGTCGTGCAGTTGATGCGGCCCTGAATTGCGGGGCTGATCGGCGTATTCGCTGTGATGTAGTTCGCCGTTGTCTGATCCATGATTTCGCGCGTGTGAGCGCGGCTCGCGAAGTTCGGGTACCCGTCGCCGCCTGCGACGATGAAGTCGTTCTCGGCGATGTGGTACATGGAGGCTGCCGTCAAGTCGACGGGCGCCCCCGTGCAGGTCCCGTCCGCCGCCTGCCGCACCGCGCCGGTGACCCGGCTCCCCGCCGGGGCCGAGATGTCGTAGGTGAAGCAGAGCCCGGAGACCTGCGGGAAGCGGCCGTCGGCCGCGGGCATCCGCGAGACGCCGTTCTCCAGCATCGCCTTCAGCTCCGCGCCGTTGACGTCGAGGGTGACGACGGTGTTCCCGAACGGGAGCACTGCCAGCACCTGCCCGCGCGTGATCTGCCACGGCGGTGGTGTGAAGCTGGGGCAAAGCCCGTCGCCGCCACCGGCCGGCGGGCACGTGAGCTGGGCCCGGAGCCCACCGGAGTTCGTGATGGCGAAGTCGGTCCCGAAGCCCGTCCGCATGGCGTCCGTGACCACGTCCCCGACCTTCGACTCGCAGAGGCGGCCGTCGACGCGGCCGCAAGCGTCGGAACGGAGCACCTCGACCGTCGACGCGCCGATGACCGTTCCCAGGATCGGCTTGAGCTCCTCGTTGAGCTCGTTGATCCGGGCCTGGATGGCCGGATCCGGCGTCACGCCGATGTTCCACGGCTTGTGGAAGTCCGCGGTCTTGTAGACGACCTCCTTCGTCTTCGTGTCCACGATGAGGCGCACCCGCGTGAAGCGGACGCCCTTGCTGAGGTTCTCCACGACGAGGACGCCGTTCGGCCTCGTCGAGACGACCTGGAAGTTCGTGTGGTCGCCGATGACGACGTCCACGCCGGCGAGCGCGTCGGCGAGGTCGACGATCGGCCCGGTCGGGTTGTCGAGTGTCCCCGCCGTCGCCCCGTCGTGGCCCATGACCACGATCGGGCCGATTCCGTTCGCGCTGAGCCTGTTCACCTCGGCCTGCACGCGCGGGATCCGCGACTCGACGTGGAACGGGTCGAGCGCCCCGGGTCTCGTGAGCTCGGGGATGTCCTCGTTCGAGAACCCGACGAGGCCGAGCTTCGCGCCGTCGAAGGCGTCGAACACCTGAGACGGCTTCCACTCGGGCGGCGTCTTCCCGGCGGCGTCGACGATGTTCGACGACAGGTACGGGAAGTTCGCCAGCGGGACGATCTCCGTACGGAAGAACGTCGCGCCCTTGTCGAAGTTGTGGTTCCCGAGGCCGTCCGCTGAGAAGCCCATCAGGTTCATGAACTCGATCGTGGGCTTGTCGTCGAAGAAGCTCGAGATCGGCGGCGTCGCTCCGATCGAGTCTCCCGCCGCGACCGTGATCGAGCCGCCCGGCGCCTCGGCGCGGTAGGCGTCGAACCACGGCTTCAGGAAGGCGGACCCGCCGATCCCGAAGATCGGATTGGCCGCGCCTCCGCCCGCGAGCGTGTCGGCCGCCTCGGTAAGCGGAACGAGCTGCCCGTGGTAGTCGCTGATGTCGAGGATCGTGATCTCCTTCAGCTGCCCCGGGTTCGGGAAGAGCTGCCGGAGGATCTTCCCGCGAGCGTTCTGCGGCCCCGGAATGCCCATCAGGTAGGCGAGCGTCGGCGCGAGGTCGATGGCCCGCACACCCGCGACCGGGCTCTGCTTCCGGATGCCCGGTCCGGCGGCGATGAACGTCGCGTGCATATTGACGTTTCGCGGGATGTTCACGAGGTTGGGCAGGTAGCCGTGCTGGCCGAAGAACTGCGACGGGGCGACGACCTGCCCCGGCGTCTGCGCGTCGGTCTGGTACGGCGGCCTGAAGACGACGACCACGTCACCGCTGCGGCTTGGATGCAGGGCGTCGGTGCCGTCGACGTTCCTCAGCTCTTCCTTCTTCATGACCTTCGAGACCACCTGCTGGAACCCGGGAAGGTTCGGGTCGTCCAGGCTCTGGAAGGCCGCGATGATCTGGTTTCGCACCGCCTCGTAGTTGGCGGCTGGCACCTGCGGGGTGTTCCCGGCGGCCGGGTCGCGGCCGGCCAAGTTGATGTAGATCTGCGACGTGCCGCCGGCGTGGCACTCCTTCGCCAGCGTGTCGCCGGGGGTCGTCGTGCCCGGGTCGTTGGCGGCCTTGCGGCAGTTGCCGCTCTGCTCGCGCTCCTGGAGCCCGAGGTCGACGAGCACCTTGCTGACGTTGACCGCGTACCACTGCGGCGCGAACCCGTGGTCGGAGGAGACGAACGTGTTCGTCTCCACGTTCACCAGGTCGCGGGCGAGGTCGAGCGTCCTGTCGGCCTCCTGATACGCGGAGCGGATGTAGCCCTCGCGGATCGCGACGCGGCCGTCCGGCACGTCGTCGTTGGTGAGGTCGTCGAAGTACGGGTTCGGGTTGCCGTCGATGTCCGTCGGTGTGACGAGGCCCGTGAACTGGTGCTGGAACTCGTCGGTGGTCGGCGAGCCCACGAGCAGTAGGTCGGGCTTGATGCCGAGGCCGGACGGAGCCGGGCCGAGGATGTACTGCAGGTACGCCCAGTGGGCGTCCTTCCACATGAGGCCCTGCTCGACGTAGGTGTCCTCGTCGACGATGCCGGCCTCCATGGGGGCGAAGTCGGCCGCCGTGGAGGTCGGGAAGTCGCGGTTCAGCTTCTCCTCGAAGTCGGTCGAGCCAGCGGGGCCTAGCGCGTTGTACGTCGCGTTCGCGCGCTGGACCGACGTGAAGTAGAGCCGGAACTTCGAGAGGTCGGCGTTGAGGTCGATCGCCTTCACGTAGAAGCCGGCCGTCCGGCCCGCGAACGCGCCGGTCGCCAGCGTCAGCTTGGCGTCCGCCCACTCACCCTGAGCGAGGTTCGCCACGGCCGTGGCGCCGTTCTTGGCGTTGGCTGCCGAGACGATCAGCACGCGGTCGTAATTGGTCGTGCTGTCGTCCGTGGAGTCGTAGATGTAGACGTCCCAGACCCCGTTCGCTGCGATCTGCGCGTTGTTGTGCGTGAAGGAGGCCTGCTTCGCGGGACTGAACGACGCCGGCACGTTCGTCCAGCCGGCTGCGTCGGCGAGCGTCACCTTCTGGTACTGGACGCCGAACGCGTTGGCGCCGGCCGGCTGGCCGGGGAGGTCGTAGTTGAGCATGATGCCGCGCCCACCGATGAAGGTCCGGAAGTCGACGACCGGGCCCTGCAGCGCGGGGACGAGGTTGCGCGTCCCTACCCACTCCATCGACACGACGGTCTTCCCGCTGCGCTCGGCCGACTGCCCGATGTGGTCGGCCTGGAGGATGCCGGTCGTGGCAAAGCTCGTGGAGTTGTTGAAGTTGCCCTCACCGGTCCGGTGGAAGGTGTTGTTCGTCGAGCCGTGCTCGCCCGGCCACGTGCCGGTCGAGAGCGTGTACCAGCCGACGCCGGTGTTCGGCGGGAAGCCCTGAAGCAGGCCATTCTGGCCCTTCAGGCCTTGCTCCATGAGCTGCCGCATCGTGGGCATGGCGCCGGCGTTGGCGTACTTGTCGACCAGGTCGGGTCGCATGCCGTCGGCGGCGAAATAGATGACGGGCGTGCCGCTCGGCGCGCCCTGGGCTTTCTCGCCTGATTTTGTGGCCGCGGCTCCTGCCGACACTGAGCCGGCCACGAGCAGCGCGAATGAGAGCGTAAGGGCAGCCAGGATCACTGGCCGCACCCGCAGTGTGCGTTTCATAAGACTCCTCTCCCCGGGGTAGGACGGGAGGGAAGTTACTCGGTCCAGGCGCCGCTGACAACCTTTCACCAGCCCGGAACCATGCCACTACCGGGCGGAATCCCACGGCGCGGGGCCGCTTCCTCCGAAGCCGGGACGACCGCCCTCTTTGTCGAGACGACCAGCAGCGCTAGGGTCGAGGCCGAGGAACATGCGGACGACCGACGTGATCGGGAGAGAGAGCGAGCTGCAATGGACGCTGGACTTCCTCGACGCTCTCGCGAGCGGCCCGCGCGGGCTCGTGATCGAGGGAGAAGCGGGTGCCGGAAAGACCACGCTCTGGCTCGCCGCGGCAGAGGAGGCGCGCGGGCGAGGGTACCGCGTGCTCGAGACCCGCCCCGCCAGGCGGATGCGGGACTGCCGTTCGCGGGCCTCGGCGATCTCGTCGAGAGCACGCTCGACGAGGTGCTCGACGAGCTGCCGGAGCCGCAGGCCGATGCACTCCGTGTCGCGCTCCTGCTCGCACCACCGGGACAGGCTCCCCTGGACGAGCGCGCTGTCGCCGTGGCCGTGCTCGGCGTGCTTCGCGAGCTCGCGCGTACAGGTCGCGTGCTGGTTACCGTCGACGATGTCCAGTGGCTCGATCCCCGTCGGCAAAGGTCGTGTCGTTCGCGTGGCGTCGGCTGCGTGAGGAGCCTGTCGGACTCCTGCTCGCGCACCGCCTAGGCACCACCACCCCAGCCGCGCTCGTCGGAGACGATCGCGTCTCCACTCTCGCGGTCGGGGCACAGGCTGCTGCACTCGCGGCTGGACCTCGTCCTGCCGCGGCCGGCGCTACCTGGGTCGCGGATCGAGCGGGAGCGGTCACTCGGATCGATGCCGAGTCGAACGGCTCCGCCGGCGAGCCGATCCCCGTGGAGGGAAGTCCGGTGAGCCTGGCCGTCGGAGACGGCGCGCTCTGGGTCGCGAACCCATTCAACAGCACGGTCGCGCGGATCGGCACCTGACTGGAGCCACGGATGGCGAGGCATCTCGCCGAGCTGTATCTGTCGCACGCGGGCTCGGACGGCCTCCGGAAGGCGGCCGCCCGGGCTCGCTCGGCGGACGGGAGCTGACGGGGGAGGCAGAGGCGGTCGGGATCGCGCCGCGGCGGGCTACGCCGGCTCGGCGGCAGCCTGGAGCTCGCGCCGCAGATCCTTGATCTCGTCCCGCAGCTTGGCTGCGTACTCGAAGCGGAGCTCCTCCGCCGCCGCGAACATCTCCTCCTCGAGCGTGACGACGAGCTTGTCCAGCTCCTCGTTCGTCATGCCCTCGACCTGGCGCTGACCGCGCCGCCGCCGCCCGGGCACGTGCGGCGCCGACTCGAGCGAGAGGAACTCGGCGATGTCCGAGACGCCCTTGACGATCGACTCCGGCGTGATCCCGTGCTCCTCGTTGTAGCGGAGCTGGATGTCGCGCCGGCGCGTCGTCTCGTCGATGGCGCCCTTGATCGCCTCGGTCATCTTGTCGGCGTACATGACGACCTTGCCGTTCACGTTCCGCGCCGCGCGGCCGATCGTCTGGATCAGCGCCGTCTGGCCGCGGAGGAAGCCCTCCTTGTCGGCGTCGAGGATGGCGACGAGCGAGACCTCCGGCAGGTCGAGGCCCTCGCGCAGGAGGTTGACGCCGACGAGCACGTCGTACTCGCCCAGGCGCAGCTCGCGGATGATCTTGATCCGGTCGAGCGTGTCCACCTCGGAGTGCAGGTAGCGCGTGCGTACCCCCGACTCGAGCAGGTAGTCGGTCAGGTCCTCCGCCATCTTCTTCGTCAGGGTGGTCACGAGGACGCGCTCGCCCGCCTCCTCCCGCCGCCGGATCTCGTTGAGGAGGTCGTCGATCTGGTTCTTCGTCGGGCGGAGCTCGACCTCAGGGTCGACGACGCCGGTCGGCCTGATGATCTGCTCCGCGATGTTCGTCGAGTTGCGCAGCTCGAACGGGCCCGGCGTGGCCGAGACGAACAGGAGCTGCGGCGCGCGCTCGAGGAACTCGTCGAAGCGCAGCGGCCGGTTGTCGAGTGCGGACGGAAGGCGGAACCCGTGCTCGACGAGTGTCTCCTTGCGCGAGCGGTCGCCCTCGTACATCCCGCCGATCTGGGGCACCGTCTGGTGCGACTCGTCGATCATGATCACGAAGTTCTCGCCGAAGAAGTCGAGCAACGTGTGCGGCGGCGTCCCGGGCTCACGGCCGTCCAGGATTCGCGAGTAGTTCTCGATCCCGTTGCAATAGCCGAGCTCCTGCAGCATCTCCAGGTCGTACTCGGTGCGCTGGCGAATCCGGTGCGCCTCGAGCAGCTTCCCCTGCGACTCGAAGAGCTTCACCTGCTCGGCGAGCTCGTGCTTGATCTCGCCGACGCTGCGCTCGATCGTGTCCCGCGAGGTCACGTACTGCGTCGCCGGGAAGATGGCGAGGTGCTCGAGACGGGCGTAGATCTCGCCCGAGAGCGGGTCGAAGTGCGTGATCTGCTCGACCTCGTCGCCGAAGAAGGAAACGCGGTAGGCGGACTCCATGTGCGCCGGCTGCACCTCGACGACGTCGCCCCGCACCCGGAAGCGCCCGCGGCCGAGGATGGAGTCGTTGCGCGCGTACTGGATGTCGACGAGCTTCCGCAGCATCACGTCGCGGTCGATCTCCTGGCCGACGCCGAGCGCAACCGTCTTCTCCTCGTAGGCCTCCGGCGAGCCGATCCCGTAGATGCACGAGACCGACGCGACGATGAGGACGTCCTTGCGCGCCAGGAGCGCCGCAGTGGCCGCGTGCCGCAGCCGGTCGATGTCGTCGTTGATCGAGGCGTCCTTCTCGATGTAGAGGTCGGCCTGCGGGACGTAGGCCTCCGGCTGGTAGTAGTCGTAGTAGGAAACGAAGTACTCGACCGCGCTCCCCGGCAAGAACTCGCGGAACTCGTTGCAGAGCTGCGCGGCCAGCGTCTTGTTGTGGGCGATCACGAGCGTCGGCTTCTGCACCTGCTCGGCGATCCACGCCATCGTCGCGGTCTTCCCGGTCCCTGTGGCGCCGAGCAGCGTCTGGTAGCGGTCGCCGTGCCCGATCGACCCGGCGAGCGCCTCGATCGCCGTGGGCTGGTCGCCGGTCGGCCGGTAGGCCTCGGAGACGCGGAACTCGGACATCGAGCCATCGTAGCGGCGGGCCATGCACCCGCCCGCCTCGCCAGATCAAGCCGCTGCTGTAGCCTCGGCCTGCAGAAATGACGTTCCTCCAACGCACCCGGGACATCGTGCGACCCGTCCTCCCGATGCGCGTCAAGCGGGGCGCGAAACGGATCGTTCCGGCCCGGCTCTACCGGCATGTCGAGCCCGGCTGGCACCGGAAGGCGGTGGGCGGAATGTGGGAGGAGCTGGGACGGCTCCAGCTCGACTTCCTCGTCGGCCAGGGCCTTCGCCCCGACCACTACTTCCTCGACATCGGCTGCGGCAGCCTCCGCGGCGGCGTGCACTTCATCCGCTACCTCGAGGCCGGGCACTACTACGGCTTCGACCGGAGCCCGGAGCGGCTCGAAGCGGGCCGCGACGTCGAGCTGCCGCGCTACGGCCTCGTCAGCAAGCAACCTGTTCTCGAGGTGATCGACGACTTCGGCGTCGGGCGCTTCGACCGCGCCTTCGACTTCGCGCTCGCCCAGTCGGTCTTCACGCATATCCCGCTCGACGCCATCGAGGTCTGCCTGCAGAACGTCGGCGAGACCCTCGCGCCGGGCGGGCGCCTCTACGCGACCTTCAACGAGCGGAGCGGCGAGGCGGCGGATCACGTCGACCGCTCCGACCTTCCGTACGGCAAGGATCCAATCGTGCGCTACGAGTTCTCGGCCTTCGACGAGCTTTGCCGGGCCGGGCCGCTGTCGGTCGACTACATCGGTGAGTGGGGCCATCCGCGCGGCCAGAAAATGCTCGTCTTCGCGAAGCGACCGGCGCCGGGCGCCTGACGCCCGCTAGCCTGAAGCCCCGTGAGGTTCCGGGGGGGATTGGTTGCGGCGACCGTTGGACTCTTCCTTGCGGTGGCGGGCGGGGCCTCCGCAGCATCCCCGAACGTCGTCGTGATCCTGACCGACGACCAGCGCTGGGACACGCTCTCGACCATGCCGACCGTCCAGGCCGAGCTTGTCCGCAAGGGAGTCACCTTCACCAATGCCTTCGTAGTGAACCCGCTCTGCTGTCCGAGCCGGGCGAGTCTCCTCACGGGCCTCTACTCGCGCTCGACGGGCGTCTATACGAACGGTGGCTTCATCAACTTCAAGGACACCTCGACGCTCGCCACCTGGCTGCGCCGAGCGGGCTACCGCACCGGCTTCTTCGGCAAGTACCTCAACTCGTACACGGGGACCTCGGTCCCGCCCGGCTGGAATTCCTGGGCCGCTTTCACGCCGGCCAACGTGGCCAACTTCTTCGACTACGCGCTCAACGTCGATGGCACGATCGTCGAGTACGGCAGCGAGCCGGACGAATACTCGACCGACGTGCTTGCCGCCAAGGTCGAGCAGTTCATCCGCGTACGTCCCAACGCGCCGTTCTTCCTCTTGTACGCGCCCTACGCTCCGCACCTGCCGGCGACGCCTGCGCCTCGCCACGCGAACGCGTTCCCGGGTCTTCAGCCGTGGCGGCCTGCGAGCTACAACGAGCCGGACGTCAGCGACAAGCCGTCGTGGCTTCGGGCCTACCCCGCGTTGGCGGCTCCGGCGCAGCTCGACGCCTTCAGACGAAGGCAGCTCCAGACCCTCCGCTCGGTCGACGAGGCCGTCGCCCGAGTCCTTTCGACGCTCGAAGACACAGGAGTCCTCGAGGACACGCTCATCGCCCTGACGTCCGACAACGGCCTGTTCTGGGGAGAGCATCGTCTGAACGGGAAGCAGGCGCCCTACGAGGAGTCGATTCGCGTCCCGCTGGTGATCCGGTACGACCGAGCCGCCTCGGCACCCCGCACCGTGCCTCAACTGGCCCTCAACATCGATCTCGCGCCGACCATCGCGTCCTACGCTCGGACGCCGAGGGCGACCGACGGACGGAGCCTGCGGGCGCTCATCGAGGGGAGGCCGTCGCCTTGGCGGCGTTACTTCCTCGTCGAGGGTCGCCAGACCGGCCCGAACCGGTCCATCCCCAGCTACTGCGCGATCAGAGGATCCCGTCATGTCTACGTGGCCTACGGCACGCGCGAGGAAGAGCTCTACGACCTCGCCGTCGATCCCGGTCAGCTCGTGAATCTGGTTCGCAGGCCCGAAGCGAGGCAACGACTCGCCACGCTGCGCCGCCGGCTGCTCAGCCTGTGCGCCCCGCCACCGCCGGATCTGTCGCTGAGCTGGATCTGCACCCACAGCGGCACTGCCCGGAATGACCGCCTCGTCGGCACCACCCGGCTCGACTCGCTCTGCGGCCGGGGGGGCAACGACGCGCTCTGGGGACGCGACGGCCCTGACCGGCTGTTCGGTAACAGCGGGCGGGACTCGCTTTCTGGCGGGCCCGGGAGGGACAGCCTGTACGCTCGCGACAACGCACGGGACGTGCTCATCTGCGGCCCAGGGCGGGACACCGTACGCGCCGACAAGCGCGACGAGGTCGCGCCGGACTGCGAACACGTCATCCGGTGACGCTCCCGCGCCGGGGTTTACAGGGCACCCGCGTTCCCGTAGCGTCGGTCACCCTGTCTGAAGGAGGTCCCATGCGCGTGTTCCTGCTCTTCCTCTTAACCCTGCTCCTGCTCCCCTCGCTCGCGTTCGCCCACGGCAAGGTGTGGACCGAGGACTTCGCATCCGACCACAACTGGCGCGTCTACACCCAGGTTCCGAGCTCTGCGACAAAGCAGGGCCCGACGTTTCTCGGCAACGCCCAACGTGTCTGCCTGAACGTCACGTCGCCGACACCGTGTCCCGCCGACGCGACGCGCTACGGCTGGCGCGGCACGAACGCCTGGAGGGCCAATCTCGCCCCGATCCCGGACGCGCGCTGGATCTGGGCGTCCGGTGTAACCGGCGCCACCACCCCCTCCGACCTCGCGCAATACGTCTTCGCGCACGACGTCTCCATTCCACGGCGCGCCGTCGTCACCGAGGCCTGGCTCTGGGTGTCGACCGACGACCTCGCGACCGTCTACGTGAACGGGGTGGCGATCGGGACGGTCGGCAGCATCACCGACGCGGCCCTCTCGATCATGGCGCAGAACGCCCTGACGCGCTTCAACATCGCGTCGGCGCTGACCGGCGGCCGGAACACGGTCGCGGTGCTCGGCCAGAACGGCCCAGCCTCGTTCGTCGGCTCCTGCCCGGATGATGCGTGCTCGTACGCGGAGAATCCGGCCGGGTCGGTCTTCGGCGGCTACGTCAAGTACGTGTTGCCCAGGAAGCCCTAGGTCACTGTCATACGACTCTCAGGAGGCGTCGGAGTGCGCACTCTCACGCTCGTGCGCGCCGGCGCCTCCGCGCCACTCAACGACGCATTCGCCGACGCCCTCGACCTGGGCTCGCTCGGGGCGGAGTTCTTCGAGGGAACGACCGTCAACGCGACCAAGGAAGCGGGCGAGCCCGCCCACGCCGGCAACGCCGGCGGCAAGTCGGTGTGGTTCAGGGCGGCGCGGACGTCATCTTCGACCACCACGCCCGAGACGTCCTGCGGGGGGCCGGCGGGCCCGACCGCTCGACGCGCGCGATCGCACGCGAGGCGACCGGCTCCTCGACGGCCCGGGCCCCGACCTTTGCCGCAGGGATCGCGGGGGACGGCGCGAGGAACGGCCCCTAGACGGCTCCTACTCGTCCAGGCCCAGCTCGTCTGCGTAGGCCCGCTCGTAGACCTCCTGCGCCTCGAGGACATTCTCG
>CAWHOA010000034.1:0-22785 GCA_963830885.1 uncultured Actinomycetes bacterium
TAGACTTCTGGGAGCCCGGTATCCACCACGGAACTGGAGCACGAGATGGAATTCACGTCAGCCTGTGTCGTCGGCCCCGGCCGGGTCGGCACCGCCTTCGCGGCGCGCCTCGCCGAGTCGCTGCCAACGCGCCTGACCGGCCGGGAGCTGGAGCTCGGCGACGCCGACCTGGTCGTCCTCTGCGTCCCCAACCGGGTCGTCGACGAGGTTGCCGCAGCGGTTCCGGAGGGCCCCTGGGTGGCGCACACGAGCGGCGCGCGCACGCTCGACGCGCTCGACCCCCACACGCGCCGCTTCAGCCTGCACCCGCTGCAGACGATCGTCCGTCACCGCGGGCCCGCGCAGCTCGACGGCGCCTGGGCCGCCGTGAGCGGCGAGGGCGCCGAGGCTCTCGAGGCCGGCTTCCGGCTCGCGTCGCTCCTGCGGCTCCGGCCCTTCGCGCTGGACGACGAGGATCGCCTCGTCTACCACGCCGGAGCGGTGATGGCCCAGGCCTTCCTGGTCGCGCTCCATGCGGCCGCGGCGGATCTCTTCGAGGAGGCCGGCGCCCCGCCGGAGGCGCTCCTCCCGCTCATGCGGCGGACGATGGAGAACGACTTCGAGCTGACGGGCCCTGCCACTCGGGGCGACTGGGAGACGATCGAGCGCCACCTCGAGGTCATCCGCGAGCATCGCCCCGACCTGGAGCCGATGTACCGGGCGCTGACCGAGATGACGGCTGCGGCGGTCGCCGCCCGGTGACGACCCAGCGCACGATCCTCGGGCTCCGCGAGGCGCTCGAGCCTCTTCGCGCGGGCTCGCGGATCGGGCTCGTGCCCACGATGGGCGCCCTCCACCTCGGACACGCGGCGCTGATCCGGCGCGCGCGCGCGGAGTGCGACGTGGTCGTCGCGAGCATCTTCGTCAACCCCGCGCAGTTCGGCGTGCTGGAGGACCTCGACCGCTACCCCCGCGACGAGGACGGCGATGCCGAGCTGGCCGCCGGCTGGGGCGTGGACCACCTCTTCGTCCCCTCGGTCGCGGAGATGTACCCGCAGGGATTCCAGACGTGGGTGGACGTCGAGGCGATTGCCGACGACCTCGAAGGCGCGGGTCGCCCGGGGCACTTCCGGGGCGTCGCCACCGTCTGCCTGAAGCTCTTCAACATCGTCGCCCCGGACGCCGCCTACTTCGGCCGCAAGGACGCCCAGCAGGCCGTCGTCGTCGAGCGCATGGTGCGCGACCTCGACCTGCCGCTGGAGATCCGGGTGGTGGAGACCGTGCGCGACCCCGACGGCGTGGCCATCAGCTCACGCAACGCCTACCTCTCGCCCGAGGAGCGCGCCGCAGCGGGGGCGATCCCGCGCGCGCTCGAGGCTGGGGCCGAGGCGCACCGGCGGGGCGAGGAGGGCGCCGCGGCCGCGCGGGCCGTCCTCTCGGGCGAGCCGCTCCTCGACCCGGAGTACGTCCAGGTTGCGCGGCTGGACGGACGCCTCTACCTTCTGGCTGCGGTCCGCGTGGGGCGGACGCGGCTCATCGACAACGTCGCCCTCGAAGGAGACCCTGAGTGACGAGCGCGCCGGAGAGGAACGGGAAGCTGCCGCTCACCGAGCTCGGCGAGATGACCGCGCGCGGCGAGCGGCTCGTCATGGTCACTGCGTACGACTTCCCGAGCGGGCGCCTCGCGGACGAGGCCGGCGTCGACCTGATCCTCGTCGGCGACTCGGCGGCCATGACCGTCCTCGGGCACGACTCGACCGTGCCGGCGACGATGGAGGAGATGCTGATGCTCACCCGCGCGGTCACGCGCGGGGCGCAGAGGCCGCTCGTCGTCGCCGACCTGCCCTTCGGCTCCTACCAGGTGTCCGACGAGGACGCCGTCCGCAACTCGATCCGCTTCGTCAAGGACGCGGCGGCGGACGCCGTCAAGCTCGAGGGCGCCGGGCCGAGCCTCTCGCGCGTCGCCGCCATCGTCGGGGCGGGCATCCCGGTGATGGGCCACATCGGGCTGACGCCGCAATCCGCCACCATGCTCGGCGGCTTCAAGGCACAGGGAAAGACGGCCGAGAAGGCGAGGGCGCTGCTCGAGGAGGCGCTCGCGCTCGAGGCCGCGGGCTGCTTCTCGCTCGTCCTCGAGGCAGTGCCGGCCGCGGTCGCCGAGCGGGTGACAGCGGCGCTGACGATCCCGACCATCGGCATCGGCTCCGGCGCCGCATGCGACGGCCAGGTGCTGGTCCTCCACGACCTGCTCGGCCTGTACGGCGGCTTCACGCCGCGCTTCACGAAGCGCTACGCCGAACTCGGCGAGGCGATCCGCGGAGCGCTCGAGCGCTTCGCCGGCGAGGTGCGCTCCGGCGCGTTTCCGGCCGAGGAGCACACGTACGAGATGCCGGCCGAGGAGCTGGAGGCGTTCCTCAGCTCGCCGACCACGCCAGCACGAACGGGAACGTGAGCACGAAGATCGCGAGCACGGCGAGCGCGACGGCAACGCCGCCGCGCAACACGCGCCAGCGCTCGACGACCGCGATCCCGTAGACGAGCAGCGCGAGCGACCAGACCACGAACGCAGCTTCAGCGAAGTCGAAGAGCAGCGGGCCGATCCCGTCGTCGTCGCCACCCGAGCGAAACGAGTCCGTCCCGTAGACGAGCAGGCGGGCCGGCCAGACGAGCACGAGCCCGAGCACGGTGGGCACCGCCGCGAACGCGAGGATGTGGCGGGCGCGGCGGTAGTCGCCCTGCGAGCCGGCGCCGCGCAGGCCGACGTACAGGAACGCGCCGCCGATCCAGTACGCGAACGCGCCGTAGAGCGCCCCCGTCAGGAAGACGAGCACCGCGAGGACGGCGATCGAGTCGTCGACGAGGCTCTCGTCGAGCAGCCGGCCCGTCTCGGGCGCGAGCAGGATGGCCGCGATCCCGGCGAGGATGACGATCGCGAGGATCGGCTCCTCCCGCGCCTCCGCTTCGCGCGGCGAGGGGTCGCGCAGCGCGGCGAACACCGGCCTCGGGGACTGGAAGACGGCGAGCGTCCGCAGCCACCAGCGCTTCTCGGGGCTCTGCTCGGGAGCGGGCTGCGCGTCGGCGCTCACGCGCGGAGCGTACCGGGTGCGGCCTACGGCCTAGAGACCCGCCGGGCCGATCTCGATCTCGTTCGACCAGGTCGCGAACGTCGCGAGCAACAGGACGGCGACCACGACCTGGAGGAGGATCCAGCCGGCCGAGACCCAGGCCCAAGTCCGTCGCTGGCTGCGCTTGCGCGGGTTCTCCTCTGCGCTCATCAGGAGGAGGGCCGCGATCGAGCGAGATAGATCGGGAAGAAGAATGTCGCGATCGACGCCCCGAGCACGGCCGGGGTCGGATACTGCTCTTCCGCCCGCGGAGCGACCGAAGGCTCCATCTTCAGTCCCGACGATAGACCTCCGCGCGACCGAAGAGAAGCCCGCCTACTGTCAGGCCGCCGCGGCGGCAGCGCTCGGCAAGAGCTCGCGCAGGAACTGCCCGGTGGAGCTCTCCTCCACCTCGGCGACCTGCTCCGGCGTGCCCGCGGCGATGACCTCACCGCCGGCCTCGCCGCCCTCGGGACCGAGGTCGACCAGCCAGTCCGCCTGCTTGATCACGTCGAGGTTGTGCTCGATCACGAGCACCGTGTTGCCGGAGTCCACGAGCCGCTGCAGCACCTCGAGCAGCTTCTCGATGTCGGCGAAGTGGAGGCCGGTCGTGGGCTCGTCGAGGATGTAGAGCGTCCGGCCCGTCGCGATCTTCGAGAGCTCGGAGGAGAGCTTCACCCGCTGCGCCTCGCCGCCGGAGAGCGTCGTCGCCGGCTGGCCCAGCTTGATGTAGTCGAGCCCGACGTCGTGGAGCGTCTGCAGGCGCCGGCGGATCTTCGGGATCTTGGCGAAGAAGGCGAGCGCCTCCTCGACGGGCATCTCGAGCACGTCCGAGATCGACTTCCCCTTGAAGCGCACCTCGAGCGTCTCGCGGTTGTACCGCTTGCCGCCGCACGTCTCGCAGGGCACGTAGACGTCGGGGAGGAAGTGCATCTCGATCTTGATCGTCCCGTCGCCCTTGCACGTCTCGCAGCGGCCGCCGCGGACGTTGAAGGAGAAGCGGCCGGGCTTGTAGCCGCGCACCTTCGCGTCGGGCGTCTGCGAGTAGAGCTCGCGGATCGAGTCGAAGAGCTTCGTGTACGTCGCCGGGTTCGACCGCGGCGTGCGGCCGATCGGCGACTGGTCGATGTCGATCACCTTGTCGAAGCAGTCGATCCCCTCGACGGCGTCGTGGTCGCCCGGCTTGACTCGCATGCGGTGGAGCCGGTTGGCGAGCGCCTTGTAGACGATCTCGTTGACGAGCGTGGACTTGCCGGATCCGGACACCCCCGTGACCGCGATGAACTTCCCGACCGGGAACTCGACGTCGATGTCCTTGAGGTTGTGCATCCGCGCGCCGAGCACCTTGAAGGCACCCAGGTCATCGGTCCGCCGGTCGGGAACCGCGATCTCCCGCGTGCGCGCGAGGAACTGCCCGGTGATCGAGGCCTTGTTCTTCTCCACCTTGTCCGCCGGCCCCTCGGCGACGACGTGGCCGCCGTGCTCGCCCGCTCCCGGGCCCATGTCCACCAGCCAGTCGGCCGCCCGCATCATCTGCTCGTCGTGCTCGACCACGAGCACGGTGTTGCCCAGGTCGCGCAGGCGGTCGAGCGTGGCGATCAGCTTCGTGTTGTCGCGCTGGTGGAGGCCGATCGAGGGCTCGTCGAGGATGTAGAGGACGCCGACGAGCTGCGAGCCGATCTGAGTCGCCAGGCGGAGCCGTTGCGCCTCGCCGCCGGAGAGCGTCGACGCGGCCCGGTCGAGCTGGAGGTACCCGACGCCGACGTTGTCGAGGAACGTCAGCCGCTCGCGGATCTCCTTGATGATCCGCGCGCCGATCAGGGCCTCGGTCTCGGTCAGCTCGAGGCCGTCGAGGAACTCGATCGCGCGCGTCACGGAGAGCTTCGTCAGCTCGTGGATGTTCTTGCCGCCGATGGTGACCGCCAGCACCTCGGGCTTGAGCCGCGCCCCGCCGCACGCCGGGCAGGGGCGGAAGCTCATGTACTCCTCGATCCGCTCGCGCTGCTGCGAGGAGTCGGTCTCCTTGTAGCGCCGCTCGAGACTGGTGACGATCCCCTCGAAGGCGAGCATGTACGCCCGCCGCCGGCCCATGCGGTTGCGGTAGGTGACGTAGATCTTGTCGCCGTTCGTCCCGAAGAGGAACAGGTTCTGCTGCTCCTCGGTCAGGCTCTGCCACGGCTTGTCCACGTCGATCTCGTAGCGCTCGGCGATCGCCTGGATGATCGACTCGTAGTAGCTCGAGCTCCCCACCGACCAGGGGACGAGCGCGCCCTCCGCGATGGAGAGGCTCGGGTCGGGCACGAGGAGGTCGGGGTCGATCTCCTGCTGGGCGCCCAGGCCGGTGCAGCGCGGGCAGGCGCCGTGCGGCGAGTTGAAGGAGAAGACGCGCGGCTGCAGCTCCGGCAGGCCGACGCCGTGCTCGGGGCAGGCGAAGCGCTCGGAGAAGGTCATCGTCTCGCCGTCGACGACGTCGACGGTCACGAGCCGGTCGGCGAGGTCGAGGGCCGTCTCGATCGAGTCCGTCAGCCGGTGGCGGAGGTCGTCCTTCATCACGAGCCGGTCGACGACGACCTCGATCGTGTGCTTCAGCTTCTTGTCGAGCTCGATCTCCTCGTCGAGGTCGCGCTGCTCCCCGTCGACCTTCACGCGCGTGAAGCCCTCGCCGCGGAGCTGCTCGAGCAGATCCTTGTACTCGCCCTTCCGGTCGCGCACGACCGGCGCGTTGACGGTGAACTTCGTCCGCTCGGGAAGACGCAGCACCTGGTCGACGATGGCCTCGACGGACTGCCCCGCGATCGGCCGCCCGCAGATGGGACAGTGGGGCCGCCCCGCGCGCGCGTAGAGGAGCCGGAGGTAGTCGTAGATCTCCGTGACCGTGCCCACGGTCGAGCGCGGGTTCCGCGACGTCGTCTTCTGGTCGATCGAGATGGCAGGCGAAAGCCCGTCGATCGAGTCGACGTCCGGCTTCTCCATCATCTGCAGGAACTGGCGCGCGTAGGCGGAGAGCGACTCCACGTAGCGCCGCTGGCCCTCGGCGTAGATGGTGTCGAACGCGAGCGAGGACTTCCCGGAGCCGGAGAGCCCGGTCACACAGATCAGCGAGTTCCGCGGCAGCCGGACGGTGACGTCCTTGAGGTTGTGCTCCCGCGCGCCGTGGACGACGAGCTCGTCTTGCGCCATCAGGTGAGTCTAGCCCCGGGCCCGGATAGAACAGACGTTCGTGTGCGGCGCGAACCGTCTGAGCCCCTCCCTTCGTCTAAGGAGGCATGAGGATCGGCGCCCTCGCCGGCGTCGCGCTCGCCTTCGCCGCATGCAGCGGGTTCGGCGAGGGCGACCCGGACGCCCGCCGCGACCGCCGCCGTCTACGCGGCCGTCGTGCGGACGTTCGTCACGGGGAACGACCTGCCCTCGCCCGTCGGCCCCGTCTTCGTCGTCGAGGGCGAGCTCACCGCCGAGCAGCAGGCTGCGATCCTGCGCGAGCTCGCCGACCTGCCGCCGGTGGAGTTCGTCGCGAACCGCGACTCGGTCTTGGTCGGACAAGAACGTCTGCCCACGCGTCAAGGACAACGGCGTGCTGATCACCCTCGGCCCGATCTCGCGGCGACTCCGAGCGGGTGACCGTCCCCGGCGACATGTTCGTCGCGTGCCTGGCGGCCCGTCGGCCACCTTCGTGCTCGAGCAGCGAGGGCGACGAGTGGCGCGTCACCGGCACCGAGGGCGGTATCGGGATCTCGTAGCTCCGGAGCAGCGTTAGGCTGGCTCCGGCATGACGGTGCACCGCGCCGAGAACGTCGGCAGCCTGCTCCGGCCCGGGTACCTGCTCGAGGCGCGCGACCGCCACGCGCGCGGCGACCTCTCCGACCCGGAGCTCGCGCGCGTCGAGGACCGAGCCGTCGACGAGGCGGTCGCGCGCCAGGAGCGGGCCGGGATCGACGTCCTCACCGACGGCGAGCAGCGGCGGAACGTCTTCGCCAGCCAGATCGTCCAGGCCGCGGACGGCTTCGAGGCGGTGGCGGGCAACGAGGTGGACTGGTTCCGGCTGGACGGCTCGGTGGAGCGGAGCCCGGTCACCGTCGCGGTCACCGGAAAGATCCGGCGGCGGCGGTTCTTCTGCGCCGGCGAGCTCGCCTACCTCCGCACCCGAACGGCGATGCCGGTGAAGGCGACGGTGCCCTCCCCCACGATGTACGCCTACTACTGGGCGCCGGGCATCTCCGACGGCGCCTATCCGTCGCCATGGGCCTACCTCGAGGACGTCGCCGGACTCCTGCGGGACGAGGTCGCGGAGCTGGCGCGGCTCGGCGCGGACTACGTCCAGATCGACGCGCCCGAGCTGGGGATGCTGCTCGACCCGCACCAGCAGGCCTGGTTCGCAGCCAAGGGCTTCGACCCGGACCGGCTGATCCACGACGCCGTCGAGCTGTCGAACGCGGTCGTCGCCGGCTTCCCGGGGACGGTCGGCCTCCACGTCTGCCGCGGGAACGACGCCAACCGCTACATGGCCCGCGGCGGCTACGAGCGGCTCGCGGAGGAGGTCTTCCCGCGGACGGCCGCGGACGTGCTCCTGCTCGAGTACGACGACGAGCGCTCCGGCGGCTTTGCGCCGCTCGCGCACGTCCCGGAGGACAGGATCGTCGTCCTGGGGCTGGTCTCCACGAAGCGGGCGGAGCTGGAGAGCGAGGAGGAGCTGCGCGCGCGGATCGACGAGGCGAGCGCCTTCGTCGCCCTCGAGCGCCTCGCGCTCTCGACCCAGTGCGGCTTCGCCTCGGTGGCGAAGGGCAACGACCTCACGCTGGACCAGGAGGAGCGCAAGCTCGAGCTCGTCGCCCGCGTGGCCCGCGCCGTGTGGGGCTAGCGGACGAGCTTGCGGATCCGGCGGGCGTCCGGGACGTACGGGACCTCGAAGTCGCCGGCGACGAGCGTCCCGTAGCCGAGCATCCGGCCGAGGATGCCCTGCTCGAACTCGAGCGCCGGGGCGTGCGCGAGCGCGACCGACGCCGAGCGCCGGCGGGCGACCCCGTAGACGACCGTGAGCTTCTTCGTGGTGAGCAGGAGCCGCGTGCGGTCCCAGCGCAGGACGGCGCGGAAGGCGAGCAGCGCGCTCAGCACGAGCAGCGCCGCGCCGGCCACGCCCACGATCCAGTACTCCTGGCCGACCGCGATCAGCACGACGCCCGCGCCCACGAGCGCGAGCGGGCGCAGCAGCGGCTGGACGAGCGCGATGCCGTGCGGGCGCGCATCGAGGCGCACCTCCTCACCGGGCTCGATCGGCGGCATCCCGCGCACTTCGGCGGGCGGCATTCCGATCCTGCGGCTAGCTCCCCTTCAGGTGATGCTGCCGAGCTCCTGCGCCACGAGCACCAAGCCAGAGGTCGCACTCGTCCGAAGCCAAGGCTGGAAGCCTTGGTGAGGGCGAGGGTGAGCTCTGGCGCCGCGTGATCGTGGGGCAGGAGCAGGCGTGCATTGCCTGGAGGGGTGCTAGGCCCGGCGCCAGCGGCCGAAGATGAGGCCGCCGAGCGTGAAGCCGAGCCCGAACGTCCCGACGGCGAACGCGCCCACGGCGAGCGTCTTGCGCCACGCCGAGAGCCGCCGCCAGCGGCCCAGGACCTCCTGTTCCTCCGCCGAGAGGGGCTCGCCGCGCCGCTTCTTGCGCTCCGCCGCACCGGCCCGGAGGCCGAGGTACATGTCGTCGAAGATCTCCGCAGGTTCGTCGACCATGCTCTCACTATAGTCTGCCCGCCCGATGCCAAACCTCCGGTTGCTCCACGTTTCCGACATCCACGCGGGAACGCACGAGGAGCCGGAGGTCGAGGCGGATCTCGTCGAGCTGGTGCAGCGGGCCGACCCGGAGGTCGTGCTCGCAACCGGCGATCTCGCCCACCGGAACAAGCCCGAGCAGCAGGAGCGGGCGGCCCGGCTCCTGCGCTCGCTGGAGCGGCCGCTGGTCGTCGTCCCCGGGAACCACGACATCCCGCCGTGGCCGCCCGCGCGGATCCTGCGTCCGTTCGCCGAGTTCGAGCGCCACTGGCCGGAGGTGGAGCCCGTGTACCGCTCCGACGGCCTCGTCGTGTGCGGACTCAACTCCGTCCGGCCGTGGCGGCACCAGGGCGGCGCGCTCAGGTCGAGCCAGCTCCAGCACGCCGCGCGCGTGCTCGCGGAGGCGCCGCCCGGCGCGCTTCGCGTCGTCGCGCTCCACCACCACCTCACCGGTGCGCCCTGGCGGAGCCGGAAGCGGCCGGTCTCGCGCCGCGGCGCCGTCCTCGGCGCGCTCGTCGACGCCGGCGCCGAGCTGATCGTCTCGGGCCACATCCACCAGAGCGCCGTGAGCGAGCGGCGCGAGTTCGAGGTGGCGGAAGGGCCGGTGCGCGGCACGACCGTCGTGACCGCGCCCGGGCTGGGCCAGCCGCGGCCGCGGCGGCGCGGCGAGGCGCGCGGCCTCCACCTGATCGAGGCGGACGAGCGCGCGCTGCGCGTGCTCACCTACGCCTGGGTCGACCACCGCTGGGCGCAGATCGCCGACCGCCGCTTTCCGCGCGGAACCGAGCCGCTCAGCACGATCGGCTGAGCGGCTCGGTCCGAGCTGAGTCGGCTACGGGGTGACCACGGGGCAGGCGGTCGCCCCGCTCGTCGTGCAGACGATGCGGCCCTGAATCGCGGGGCTGATCGGCGTATTCGCCGTGATGTAGTTCGCCGTTGTCTGATCCATGATCTCGCGCGTGTGAGCGCGGCTCGCGAAGTTCGGGTACCCGTCCCCGCCTGCGACCATGAAGTCGTTCTCGGCGATGTGGTACATGGAGGCTGCCGTCAGGTCGACGGGCGCTCCCGTGCAGGTCCCGTCCGCCGCCTGCCGCACCGCGCCGGTGACCCGGCTCCCCGCCGGGGCCGAGATGTCGTAGGTGAAGCAGAGCCCGGAGACCTGCGGGAAGCGGCCGTCGGCCGCGGGCATCCGCGAGACGCCGTTCTCCAGCATCGTCTTCAGCTCCGCGCCGTTGACGTCGAGGGTGACGACGGTGTTCCCGAACGGGAGCACTGCCAGCACCTGCCCGCGCGTGATCTGCCACGGCGGCGGGGTGAAGCTGGGGCAAAGCCCGTCGCCGCCACCGGCCGGCGGGCACGTGAGCTGGGCCCGGAGCCCACCGGAGTTCGTGATGGCGAAGTCGGTCCCGAAGGCCGTCCGCATGGCGTCCGTGACGACGTCTCCGACCTTCGACTCGCAGAGACGGCCGTCGACGCGGCCGCAGGAGTCGGAGCGGAGCACCTCGACCGTCGACGCGCCGATGACCGTTCCCAGGATCGGCTTGAGCTCCTCGTTGAGCGCGTCGATCCGGGCCTGGATGGCCGGATCCGGCGTCACGCCGATGTTCCACGGCTTGTGGAAGTCCGCGGTCTTGTAGACGACCTCCTTCGTCTTCGTGTCCACGAGCAGGCGGACCCGCGTGAAGCGGACGCCCTTGCTGAGGTTCTCCACGACGAGGACGCCGTTCGGCCTCGTCGAGACGACCTGGAAGTTCGTGTGGTCGCCGATGACGACGTCCACGCCGGCGAGCGCGTCGGCGAGGTCGACGATCGGCCCGGTCGGGTTGTCGAGTGTCCCTGCCGTCGCCCCGTCGTGGCCCATGACCACGATCGGGCCGATTCCTTGCGCGGTCAGCCTGTTCACCTCGGCCTGCACGCGCGGGATCCGCGACTCGACGTGGAACGGGTCGAGCGCCCCGGGTCTCGTGAGCTCGGGGATGTCCTCGTTCGAGAAGCCGACGAGGCCGAGCTTCGCGCCGTCGAAGGCGTCGAACACCTGAGACGGCTTCCACTCGGGCGGCGTCTTCCCGGCGGCGTCGACGATGTTCGACGACAGGTACGGGAAGTTCGCCAGCGGGACGATCTCGTTACGGAAGAACGTCGCGCCCTTGTCGAAGTTGTGGTTGCCGAGACCGTCGGCCGAGAAGCCCATCAGGTTCATGAACTCGATCGTGGGCTTGTCGTCGAAGAAGCTCGAGATCGGCGGCGTCGCTCCGATCGAGTCTCCCGCCGCGACCGTGATCGAACCGCCCGGCGCCTCGGCGCGGTAGGCGTCGAACCACGGCTTCAGGAAGGCGGACCCGCCGATCCCGAAGATCGGATTGGCCGCGCCTCCGCCCGCGAGCGTGTCGGCCGCCTCGGTAAGCGGCACGAGCTGCCCGTGGTAGTCGCTGATGTCGAGGATCGTGATCTCCTTCAGCTGCCCCGGGTTCGGGAAGAGCTGCCTGAGGATCTTCCCGCGGGCGTTCTGCGGCCCCGGAATGCCCATCAGGTAGGCGAGCGTCGGCGCGAGGTCGATGGCCCGCACACCCGCGACCGGGCTCTGCTTGCGGATGCCCGGTCCGGCGGCGATGAACGTCGCGTGCATGTTGACGTTTCGCGCGATGTTGACGAGGTTGGGCAGGTAGCCGTGCTGGCCGAAGAACTGCGACGGGGCGACGAGCTGCCCCGGCGTCTGCGCGTCGGTCTGGTACGGCGGCCGGAAGACGACGACCACGTCACCGCTGCGGTTCGGATGCAGGGCATCGGTGCCGTCGACGTTCCGTAGCTCCTCCTTCTTCATCACCTTGGCGACGACCTGCTGGAACCCGGGCAGGTTCGGGTCGTCCAGGTTCTGGAACGCCGCGATGATCTGGTTCCGCACCGCCTCGTAGTTGGCGGCGGGCACCTGCGGCGTGTTCCCGGCGGCCGGGTCGCGGCCGGCGAGGTTGATGTAGATCTGCGACGTGCCGCCGGCGTGGCACTCCTTCGCCAGCGTGTCGCCGGGGGTCGTCGTGCCCGGGTCGTTGGCGGCCTTGCGGCAGTTGCCGCTCTGCTCGCGCTCCTGGAGCCCGAGGTCGACGAGCACCTTGCTGACGTTGACCGCGTACCACTGCGGCGCGAACCCGTGGTCGGAGGAGACGAACGTGTTCGTCTCCACGTTCACCAGGTCGCGGGCGAGGTCGAGCGTCCTGTCGGCCTCCTGGTACGCGGAGCGGATGTAGCCCTCGCGGATCGCGACGCGGCCGTCCGGCACGTCGTCGTTGGTGAGGTCGTCGAAGTACGGGTTCGGGTTGCCGTCGATGTCCGTCGGCGTGACGAGGCCCGTGAACTGGTGCTGGAACTCGTCGGTGGTCGGCGTGCCGACGAGCAGCAGGTCGGGCTTGATGCCGAGGCCGGACGGAGCCGGGCCGAGGATGTACTGCAGGTACGCCCAGTGGGCGTCCTTCCACATGAGGCCCTGCTCGACGTAGGTGTCCTCGTCGACGATGCCGGCCTCCATGGGGGCGAAGTCGGCCGCCGTTGAGGTCGGGAAGTCGCGGTTCAGCTTCTCCTCGAAGTCGGTCGAGCCGGCGGGGCCGAGCGCGTTGTACGTCGCGTTCGCGCGCTGGACCGACGTGAAGTAGAGCCGGAACTTCGAGAGGTCGGCGTTGAGGTCGATCGCCTTCACGTAGAAGCCGGCCGTCCGGCCCGCGAACGTGCCGGTCGCCAGCGTCAGCTTGGCGTCCGCCCACTCACCCTGAGCGAGGTTCGCCACGGCCGTGGCGCCGTTCTTGGCATTGGCGGCCGAGACGATCAGCACGCGGTCGTAGTTGGTCGTGCCGTCGTTCGTGGAGTCGTAGATGTAGACGTCCCAGACCCCGTTCGCGGCGATCTGCGCGTTGTTGTGCGTGAAGGACGCCTGCTTCGCGGGACTGAACGACGCCGGCACGTTCGTCCAGCCGGCTGCGTCGGCGAGCGTCACCTTCTGGTACTGGACGCCGAACGCGTTGGCGCCGGCCGGCTGGCCGGGAAGGTCGTAGTTGAGCATGATTCCGCGGCCGCCGATGAAGGTCCGGAAGTCGACGACCGGGCCCTGCAGCGCGGGGACGAGGTTGCGCGTCCCTACCCACTCCATCGACACGACGGTCTTCCCGCTGCGCTCGGCCGACTGCCCGATGTGGTCGGCCTGGAGGATGCCGGTCGTGGCAAAGCTCGTGGAGTTGTTGAAGTTGCCCTCACCGGTCCGGTGGAACGTGTTGTTCGTCGAGCCGTGCTCGCCCGGCCACGTGCCGGTCGAGAGCGTGTACCAGCCGACGCCGGTGTTCGGCGGGAAGCCCTGAAGCAGGCCGTTCTCGCCCTTGAGGCCTTGCGCCATGAGCTGCTGCATCGTGGGCATGGCGCCGGCGTTGGCGTACTTGTCGACCAGGTCGGGTCGCATGCCGTCGGCGGCGAAATAGATGACGGGCGTGCCGCTCGGCGCGCCCTGGGCTTCTTGCCTGATTTTGTGGCCGGCGGCTCCTGCCGACACCGAGCCGGCCACGAGCAGCGCGAATGAGAGCGTAAGGGCAGCCAGGATCACTGGCCGCAACCGCAGTGTGCGTTTCATCAGGACTCCTCTCCCCGGGGTAGGACGGGAGGGAAGTTACTCGGTCCAGGCGCCGCTGACAACCTTTCAACCAGCCCGGAACCATGCCACTACCGGGCGGAATCCCGACGGCGCGGGGCCGCTTCCTCCGAAGCCGGGACGTCCGCCCTCTTTGTCGAGACGACCAGCAGCGCTAGGGTCGAGGGCCGAGGAACATGCGCACGACCGACGTGATCGGGAGAGAGAGCGAGCTGCAACGGACGCTGGACTTCCTCGACGCGCTCGCGACCGGCCCTCGCGGGCTCGTGATCGAGGGAGAAGCGGGTGCCGGAAAGACCACGCTCTGGCTCGCCGCGGCAGAGGAAGCGCGCGGGCGAGGGTACCGCGTGCTCGAGACCCGCCCCGCCGAGGCGGATGCGGGACTGCCGTTCGCGGGCCTCGGCGATCTCGTCGAGAGCACGCTCGACGAGGTGCTCGACGAGCTGCCGGAGCCGCAGGCCGATGCACTCCGGGTCGCGCTCCTGCTCGCACCACCGGGACAGGCTCCCCTGGACGAGCGCGCTGTCGCCGTGGCCGTGCTCGGCGTGCTCCGCGAGCTCGCGCGCACAGGTCGCGTGCTGGTTGCCGTCGACGATGTCCAGTGGCTCGATCCCCCGTCGGCAAAGGTCGTGTCATTCGCGTGGCGGCGGCTGCGTGAGGAGCCGGTCGGAATCCTGCTCGCGCACCGCCTGGGCACCAACACCCGAGCCGCGCTCGTCGAAGACGATCGCTTCTCCTCACTCGCCGTCGGGCCGCTCGCGCTCGGCGCCGTGCACAGGCTGCTGCACTCGCGGCTGGACCTCGTCCTGCCGCGGCCGGCGCTACGCAGGGTCCACGAGGTGAGCGGCGGCAACCCGTTCTTCAGCCTCGAGCTCGGCCGCGCGCTGCTAGCCCACGGGGCCGAGCTTTCGCCGGGCGAGCCGCTCCCGGTCCCCGACCGGCTCCAGGAGCTCGTTCGCTTCCGGCTCGAAGCACTGCCGCCGGAAAGCCGCGAAGTCCTCGCCGCGGCGGCGGCTCTCTCACAGCCGACGGTCGAGCTTCTGGCCGCCGCAGTCGCCGACGGAGATGACGCCCTCCGACCCGCGCTCGACGCCCAGGTGATCGAGCTCGAGAACGACCACGTCCGCTTCACCCACCCGTTGCTCGCCTCTGCCGCGTACCAGAGCCTCGACCCGATCGGGCGCCGCGAGCTCCACCGGCGTCTCGCAGAGCTCGTCCCCGACGCGGACGAGCGCGCCCGCCACCTCGCTCTCTCGACCGACGCTCCGGATTCCGACATTGCGCATGCGCCTCGAGGAGGCAGCGGAGCACGCGCGGGCCCGGGGCGCGACCGCGGCGGCTGCCGAACTCTGCGAGGAGGCGCGTCGACTGACGCCGCTCCGACAGCCCGGAAGACGCTCACCGCCGGACGGTGGCGGCCGCCCGCTACCGCTTCGTCGCGGGCGACACGATGAGAGCCCGCGAGCTGCTCGAGCAGGCGCTGGCGGCGGCGCGCACGGGGAGCGACGCGCGCAGAAGCACTCGTCATCCTCGCGCAACTGGCCCGCTACGAGGGAGACCAGCCGCAGAGCGCGGCATTCGCGCGGCAGGCGCTCGCGCAGCCGGGAACAGACGACCGGGTGCGCGCGGAAGCGGCGAGGGACCTCGCCACCACCCTCTTCTTCATGCGCGAGGAGCTCGAGAGCGCCCTCGGGCACGCCGCCCTCGCGGCCGACCTCGCGGCGCGATCGGGTGCTGGCGCCCTCCAGGCGCAGTCCCTCGAGCGAGAAGGGCATGCATCGAGACGCTGCTCGGACGTCCGACCGCTGCCGCGACCTTCCGGGCCGCCGACGAGCTGCGCGACGAGCCGGAGCGGGTCGGTGATTCGCCGAGCCATGCCTGGGCGGTGTGCCTGTACTGGACGGACGAGCTCGAGGACGCGGCTAGGCGGCTGCGCCAGATCCACGAGGACGCCGTGGGGCGCGGCGACGAGTCCTCGGTTCCGATGATCCTCGCGAATCTCGCGGTGGCGGAGTATCTGGCGGGCCACTGGCAGGAGGCGGCGCGAGCTCGCCGAGGAAGGCTACGAGGTGGCGCTGCAAACGGCGCAGCGGCCGCAGCAGGCGTGGTCGTTGTCCATCCGGGCGCTCGTGCGGGCCTCGCTCGGCCGGGAGGCCGAGGCGCGGGCGGACGCGGAGGAGGCGCTCACGCTGGCCGGCGAGCGCGGGATGGGGGTCGGCGAGGATCCACGCCGTCTGGGCGCTCGGCCTGCTCGAGCTCTCCCTCGATCGACCGGAGGAGGCCGCCCGCGCTGCTCGCTCCGCAGCGAGAGCGGCTGCTCGCGGCCGGAGTCGGTGAGCCGGGGACGATCCGCTTCGTCCCCGACGAGATCGAGGCGCTCATCGGGCTCGGACGGCTGGACGAGGCCGAGGAGCGTCTCGGGTGGCTCGAGGAGCGAGGCCGCGCGCTCGATCGCGCCTCGGCGCTCGCCGCCGGCTTGCGCTGTCGCGGGCTGCTGGCGGCCGCAACAAACGACGGCGAAGGCGCCCTCGGGGCGTTCGAGCAAGCTCTGGCACAACACGCGCGCGTGCCCATGCCGTTCGACCGCGCGCGCACGCTCCTGGCCCTCGGTGCAGCGCAGCGGCGCGCCAAGCGCAAGCGGGACGCGCGAGGGACGCTGGACGAGGCAGTGCAGGTCTTCGAGGAGCTCGGCGCGACACTTTGGGCCCAGAAAGCCCGGGCCGAGCTCGGACAGATCGGCGGCAGAGCCGCATCCCAAGGCGAGCTGACTCCGACCGAGCGTCGGGTCGCCGAGCTCGTCGCCCAGGGGCTGACGAACAAAGAAGTGGCCGGGACGCTGTTCGTGAGCGCCCGCACGGTCGAGTTCCACCTCTCGCACGTGTACCGCAAGCTCGGCCTGCGCTCGCGCGCCGAGCTGGCGCGCCGCTTCCCCGCGTAGCCTGCGCCAAACCCTCGGGGTTTCCCCGTTTCCGGCCGGGCGCAGCGCGCCTAGCCTCGACAGGACGTCTCACGAGGGAGGTCCCGATGAAATCAAGGCTCAGAATCCGCGCTTTCGCCGTAGCTGCCGTGGCTATGGTCGCCGCAGCGCTTGCGCCGCTCGCGGCGGCGGATGCCGTCTATCACTCGGAGCACCTGGATCTGGCGGCGACGAGCGGCGCGCCCCTCCGGTCCGGGTTCGTCGAGAACATCAAGGCGGAGGGGCCGAGGGTCTACGCGCACGAGATCTTCGTCCTGAACGGCGCCGTCCCGAAGTCGAGCTACACGGTCACGAGGCACTTCTTCTTCCTGGATCCGGAGTGCGACGGCAACCTGGTCTTCCCGAGCGATGTTGCCGAGCTGAACACGAACGCGGGTGGCAACTCGAGGGCGGACATCTTCGTCACTCCCGCGGAGGCCGAGGGCCTCGAAGGGCTGCACGGCGTGATGTGGACAGTGCAGAACAGCCTGGGATTGGTCGACTACCGGACGGCCTGCACCACGGTCACGCTCGACTAGGGTCGAGGCAGCGGTAGATCCGCGCGTGCGCCGGCCACTGGGCCGGCGCACGCTTCCTCAGCGTCGTGGCGAAGAGGATCGGCGTTCGCTCGCGCGCCGAGCCGGCACGCCGCTTCCCCGGCTGATCACGCTCAAACCCTGGGGGTTTCCCCGTTTCCGGCGGAACACGGCCCGCCTAGCGTGGACTGCGGTACTCGAAAGGAGTGCGGAGATGAAGGGTCTCCAGATGAAGTCGAATTCCGCGATGGACGAGCCGGTCAAGGTCGGGCGCGACCGCAGGACGTGGCGTTCGGGGAGGGCGCGGTGTGGGTCGTGAACCAGTTCGACGGCACGCGCTCGCGAGTCGGGACCAGATAGATGCCGAGGTACCTCGCCGAGCTGTACCTGCCGATGGCGGCCCCGGGCGACCTGGAGGAGGCGGCCGCCCGGGCCTCCACGGCCGCAGAGGAGATGTCCCGCGCCGGGAGCACCGTGCGCTACCTCCGCTCCATCTTCGTGCCGGAGGACGAGACCTGGTTCCTTCTCTACGAGGCGCCGTCGGCGGCTGCCGTGGTCGAGGCCGGCGCACGCGCGGGCATCTCGATCGAGCGCGTGGCGGATGCGGTCGTCACCGAAGGGAAGGCCGGAGCCCCGTGAAGCTCGAGATCCAGGAAGGAGAACCACGATGACCAGACGCATCATCCAGCTGGAGCTCGTCGCGAGACATCGCGCGCAGTTCGCCCGCGAAGCGGGAAGGCTCAACTACGGAGCGGTCGGAACAGCGCGCGCCCAGCACGAGCGGCATCCGTCCTCGCTCGCCGCCGCCTACCGGATCGGACGCCTCGGCCGGCCGGGGACCGCTCGGCGCGCCGACACACAGACGTCGCCGACTGCGGGAGGACATCCCATAGCGCGGCACGCAAGCGATACGCACAGGAGGTTCGAGCGATGAGAGCGTTACTCGCAACACTGGCCATCGTCGCACTCGTCGCCGGAGGCGGCGGATGTGGCGGGAGCGACAACACGTCGAACGTCGAGGAGCAAGCGCGCCGCGCCGGCGCCGGCCCCGGCTCCGGAATCGCCCGTCGAAGTGATCGATGTCGGTGCGGCACCCGCCGGCTTGGCGTTCAGCGACGGCACCGTTTGGGTCGTTCGCAACCAGGGTGACACGGTCGTGCGCCTGGACACCCAGTCCGGCAAGGTGGTCGGCGAGCCGATCCCCGCCGGAAACGGCGCGCTCGCCGCGGCGGTCGAGGAGGGTGGCGTCTGGGTCGCGAACATGTTCGACGACACGGTCACCCGCATCGACTCCCGCACGAACCAAGTTGTAGGCAAGCCGATTCCCGTTGGCGACCAACCGATGGCAATCGCGGCGGGCGAGGGCTCGGTGTGGGTCTTCAACGCGCTGGACGGCACGGTCACCCGCATCGACGCGAGGACAGGCAACGTCCTCTCCACCTCGCCCCGGGTCGTCGGCCGAGCTGTCGGCAACCCTGACTTCGCCGGGATCGCGGTCGGCGACGGCTCAGTGTGGGTCGTCAGTCCCTCCGAGGGCACGGTCGTGCGGCTGGACGCCGAATCCAACCGGCCGAAGGGCAAGCCGATCGCGGTAGGAGCGGGGCCGACAGGCATCACCGTCGCCGAGGGCACGGTCTGGGTCGCCAATACCGACGCCGGCACGGTCACCCGCATCGACGCGCGAACGGGCGAGATCGTCGGGCAGCCGATTGCCGTCGGTGGTCAGCCCGTGTCAGTCGCGGCCGGGGACGGCGCCACCTGGGTCGCGGATCGAGCGGGAGCGGTCACTCGGATCGATGCCGAGTCGAACGGCTCCGCCGGCGAGCCGATCCCCGTGGAGGGAAGTCCCGTGAGCCTGGCCGTCGGAGACGGCGCGGTCTGGGTCGCGAACCCATTCAACAACACGGTCGCGCGGATCGGCACCTGACTGGAGCCACGGATGGCGAGGTATCTCGCCGAGCTGTATCTGTCGCACGCGGGCTCGGACGGCCTCCGGAAGGCGGCCGCCCGGGCTCGCTCGGCCGACCGAGAAGCTGACGCGGGAAGGCAGAGGCGGTCGAGATCGCGCCGCGGCGGGCTACGCCGGCTCGGCGGCAGCCTGGAGCTCGCGCCGCAGATCCTTGATCTCGTCCCGGAGCTTGGCCGCGTACTCGAAGCGGAGCTCCTCCGCCGCCGCGAACATCTCCTCCTCGAGCGTGACGACGAGCTTGTCCAGCTCCTCGTTCGTCATGCCCTCGACCTGGCGCTGACCGCGCCGCCGCCGCCCGGGCACGTGCGGCGCCGACTCGAGCGAGAGGAACTCGGCGATGTCCGAGACGCCCTTGACGATCGACTCCGGCGTGATCCCGTGCTCCTCGTTGTAGCGGAGCTGGATCTCGCGCCTGCGCGTCGTCTCGTCGATGGCGCCCTTGATCGCCTCGGTCATCTTGTCGGCGTACATGACGACCTTGCCGTTCACGTTCCGCGCCGCGCGGCCGATCGTCTGGATCAGCGCCGTCTGGCCGCGGAGGAAGCCCTCCTTGTCGGCGTCGAGGATGGCGACGAGCGAGACCTCCGGCAGGTCGAGGCCCTCGCGCAGGAGGTTGACGCCGACGAGCACGTCGTACTCGCCCAGGCGCAGCTCGCGGATGATCTTGATCCGGTCGAGCGTGTCCACCTCGGAGTGGAGGTAGCGCGTGCGCACCCCCGACTCGAGCAGGTAGTCGGTCAGGTCCTCCGCCATCTTCTTCGTCAGGGTGGTCACGAGGACGCGCTCGCCCGCCTCCTCCCGCCGCCGGATCTCGTTGAGGAGGTCGTCGATCTGGTTCTTCGTCGGGCGGAGCTCGACCTCGGGGTCGACGACGCCGGTCGGCCTGATGATCTGCTCCGCGATGTTCGTCGAGTTGCGCAGCTCGAACGGGCCCGGCGTGGCCGAGACGAACAGGAGCTGCGGCGCGCGCTCGAGGAACTCGTCGAAGCGCAGCGGCCGGTTGTCGAGCGCGGACGGAAGGCGGAACCCGTGCTCGACGAGCGTCTCCTTGCGCGAGCGGTCGCCCTCGTACATGCCGCCGATCTGGGGCACCGTCTGGTGCGACTCGTCGATCATGATCATGAAGTTCTCGCCGAAGAAGTCGAGCAGCGTGTGCGGCGGCGTCCCGGGCTCGCGGCCGTCGAGGATCCGCGAGTAGTTCTCGATCCCGTTGCAGTAGCCGAGCTCCTGCAGCATCTCCAGGTCGTACTCGGTGCGCTGGCGGATCCGGTGCGCCTCGAGCAGCTTCCCCTGCGACTCGAAGAGCTTCACCTGCTCGGCGAGCTCGTGCTTGATCTCGCCGACGCTGCGCTCGATCGTGTCCCGCGAGGTCACGTACTGCGTCGCCGGGAAGATGGCGAGGTGCTCGAGACGGGCGTAGATCTCGCCCGAGAGCGGGTCGAAGTGCGTGATCTGCTCGACCTCGTCGCCGAAGAAGGAGACGCGGTAGGCGGACTCCATGTGCGCCGGCTGCACCTCGACGACGTCGCCCCGCACCCGGAAGCGCCCGCGGCCGAGGATGGAGTCGTTGCGCGCGTACTGGATGTCGACGAGCTTCCGCAGCATCACGTCGCGGTCGATCTCCTGGCCGACGCCGAGCGCGACCGTCTTCTCCTCGTAGGCCTCCGGCGAGCCGATCCCGTAGATGCACGAGACCGACGCGACGATGAGGACGTCCTTGCGCGCCAGGAGCGCCGCAGTGGCCGCGTGCCGCAGCCGGTCGATGTCGTCGTTGATAGAGGCGTCCTTCTCGATGTAGAGGTCGGCCTGCGGGACGTAGGCCTCCGGCTGGTAGTAGTCGTAGTAGGAGACGAAGTACTCGACCGCGCTCCCCGGCAGGAACTCGCGGAACTCGTTGCAGAGCTGCGCGGCCAGCGTCTTGTTGTGGGCGATCACGAGCGTCGGCTTCTGCACCTGCTCGGCGATCCACGCCATCGTCGCCGTCTTCCCGGTCCCGGTGGCGCCGAGCAGGGTCTGGTAGCGGTCGCCGTGCCCGATCGACCCGGCGAGCGCCTCGATCGCCGTGGGCTGGTCGCCGGTCGGCCGGTAGGCCTCGGAGACGCGGAACTCGGACATCGAGCCATCGTAGCTTCGGGGTCGCATGCGACCGGATCCCGAGGGGTGCCCGGCTTTCCTGACGACGGCTCCGCGCTTTCGCTGATGCCGCCGGGCGAACCCTTCGGCTAGCCTCCGTGCTTGCGCGCGAGGAGACACGTGCTGTGGGTGGTGGCCTTGGCAGGCCTTCTCGCGATTGCTCCCGAAGCTGCGGGCCAACGGCCCAGCATCGTCCTCGTCGTCACCGACGACCAGCGCTGGGACACGCTCGCTGCGATGCCCACCGTCTCGTCGGAGCTGACCGCCAAGGGGGTGACGTTCACGAACGCCTTCGTCGTCAACCCGCTCTGCTGCCCCAGCCGCGCGAGCCTGCTCACCGGGCTCTATTCCCACTCGACGGGGGTCTACGACAACCACGGGCCGCACGGAGGCTTCCACGCGTTCCGCGATGCGTCGACGATCGCCGTCTGGCTGCGGAGAGCCGGGTACCGCACGGGCCTATTCGGTAAGTACCTGAACGGCTACCGCCGTGGGTATGTCCCACCCGGCTGGAACCGCTGGGTCGCGCTGACGCAACTCGGCTACTACAACTATGGGCTGAACGTCAACGGCAAGCTCGATCCGGCGCGCCAGCGCACGGTCTACTCGACCGACCGGCTCGCGAGCTCTGCCGCAACGTTCATTCGCAGTCGGCGCGGACCGGTCTTCGTCGTGTTCGCTCCTTACGCTCCCCACACTCCGGCGACGCCGGCGCTGAGGCACGAGGATGCGTTCCCCGACCTCGAGCCCTGGAGGCCTCCCAGCTACAACGAGCGGGATGTGTCCGACAAGCCGGCCTGGCTCAGGGCGCGCCCCTTGCTCGCGGACGCTCCGGACAACTTTCGTCGGAAGCAGCTGGCAAGCTTGCTCGCAGTCGACGAAGGGGTCGGGGCGATCCTCCGTTCGCTCGCCGAAACCGGGCGCCTGCGCAACTCGGTGATCATCTTCACCTCGGACAACGGCTACCTGTGGGGCGAGCACCGGCTCCGGGAGAAGACGGTCGCGTACGAGGAGTCGATCCGCGTCCCGCTCGTCGTGCGGTACGACAGGCTGGGGGTGCCTGCTCGGCTCGAGTCCCGCCCGGCGGTCAACATCGACATCGCTCCGACGATTGCAGCTTTGGCCGGCACGGCCACGCCGCGGGTCCAGGGCCGGAGCCTCCTTCCCCTCCTGGCCGCCCAACCGGTGTCCTGGCGCACACGATTCCTCATCGAGGGAAGCCGACCGCCGCTGCCCGCCTACTGTGCCCTGCGGGAGGCCAGCACGACGCTTGTCGTATGGGCGACCGGCGAGCAGGAGCTCTACGACCTTTCGACCGACGCCTACCAGCTCCGGAGCCTCCACCTGAACCCGGCGTGGGCGCCCACGCTGGCCGCGCTGCGACCACGGCTCGCACGAATGTGTCATCCGACGCCGCCCGGCTTCAACCGGCAGACCCTCTGCACACACGATGGTTCGAGCACGTCCGACACACTCACAGGCTCAAATGCCTTCGACATCATCTGCGCGAAGGGCGGAAACGACCGGATCACGCCGGCCAGGAGCGCGGACATCGTCCTCGCGGGCGACGGGAACGACGTCGTCCTCGCCCGTGGCGGCGGTCGCGACACGATCAACTGCGGCGCCGGCAACGACCGGGTGGTGGCCGACCGAGCGGACCTCGTCAGGTCGAACTGCGAGATCGTCCGGCGGGGCTAGGGGTTCAGGCCGAGCTCGTCTGCGTAGGC
>CAWHOA010000035.1:0-33391 GCA_963830885.1 uncultured Actinomycetes bacterium
CGGCGGTGGTCGCCAGGCGCGAAAGACCCCATGTCCGACTTGCGGGCGATGCGGCCGTCGGGCTTGCTCCCGTCGTCGTCTCTGGCTGGCCGGGGACATAGGACTTGCGTGCCGGCCCGCACGCCGGTCTAATCGGTACTCGCTTGCCCCAACCTCCGATTGATGTCGACGCGCTTGGCGCCTTCCCTGCGGGCGAACACGCCCGGGCGGTCCGAGTGCAGGAGGAGCGGCACCTCGACCGTGCGCTTGCGGCGTTGGGCCTCGATCGCGGGCGGCCGGCGCTCGTCCTCGTCGGCGGCGCGGGCGATCTGCCCGACGACCAGGGGCTGGGCTCGCTCTTCGCCGAGATCGTTGCGCTCTCCGAGCGACTCCGATCGTCCATCGTGGACGGCGGGACGGACGCCGGGATCATGCAACTCGTCGGCAAGGCACGTGCGGCGGCGCAGGCGACGTTCCCCCTCGTTGGCGTCGCGGCGGAGGGGACCGTCGTCATCCCGGGAGGGTTGCCCGCGGGGGAGGACGCCTACCCGCTCGAGCCGAATCACTCGCATTTCGTGCTCGTTCCCGGCTCCGACTGGGGTGACGAAGTGCCGTGGCTGGGTCGCGTAGCCGAGGTGCTCGCCGGCAGTGCCCCGACCGCGACCGTCCTCGTGAACGGCGGCGACGTGGCCCGGCGCGACGTCGAGGCGAGCGTCGAGGCGGGGCGTGCGGTCGTTGTCGTCGCGGGTAGCGGGCGGGCGGCTGACGAACTCGCGGGCGAGGTGCACGGAGTGCTCGCTTCCGGTCTCGTGGTCGTCGCAGCGCCGGCTGCCGCTCCGGGCGAGGTTGCCCGGCTCCTTGGAGGTCGCAGGTAGTGGGCTCGTACTCCGACGAGATGAAGCAGTCCTTCGGCGAGATCGTGGCGTCGCTCGACGACCTCGGTTCGCTGCAGAAGGATTTCCTCACGCGGCGCTGGCTCGACCAGATCCTCTGGATGGAGGGAGCTGCAACGAGGGCGCAAGCGCGCTACTACAGCCTGCGGCTGGTTACGGTCGTCGGGGCCGTCGTCGTCCCCGTTCTGGTCGGCCTGAATCTGAGCGGAGACGTGGGCGAGGCCGTCGCCTGGGTGGCGGTAGGCCTCAGCCTGGTCGTCGCCACCAGCGCCGCCGTCGAGGGGTTCTTCAACTTCGGCCAGCGCTGGCGGCACTACCGGCGAACCGTCGAGCGGCTGAAGGCGGAGGGCTGGCTCTTCTTCGAGCTCGTCGGCGATTACGTCTCGGAGAACGGCCATGCCGGCGCATTTCCGCGGTTCGCCGCCCGAGTGGAGGACCTCCTTCGCGAGGACGTCGACGTCTACGTCACCCAGGTCGTCCGGGAGAAGGAGAACGAAGCGAAGAGCTAGCTGTCCTAGATGATCGAGGCAGAGACGACGATCAGCCAGGTGATGGCAGCGGCGTAGTGCGTTCGCTCGATCAGTCCGAGCGCGACACGTCGAATTGGTGGGACAACGAGCGCGGTTGCGGTCGCGATCGCCGTGGCCGTCACGACCCATCCGAGCGGGCCGAGAACGGCGGGCTTGCCCGTCCAGTCGAGGTGTGACGCCGCGACGGCGATCGAAGCAAAGGCCGTGCCGGCGAGAAGTACGTGGATGCGGCCGGTACGCGTGAGCGAGCGAAGACCTTCCGGCTCGCGATCGGTCATGAACCCTGAGATGAGGAGCCGGACGACGCCGTAGACATAGAGCCAGCCCAGGGAGCTCGCGTCGGTCTCCTGCCCCAGCCCGACTGCGATGAGGATCGCCCCGACTCCCTGCAGCACGACCATCGCGCGGTAGCCCGACCGGTACGAGGTCCACCCGTAGTCGCTGACGGCGTAACGGATCGGATTGAGCCCGGTCGGCAGGAAGTGCAACGCGATCAGGATGACGCCGGATGCCGCCACGCAGATCAGGCCGACGAGCGCGGCGGTCATACGACATCCTAAGCCGCCTCGAGCTCTCGCTGGTTTACGAGCGCACCACCCCGTAGTCGATGAACGTTGCGTGCTGCGACTGCCGGACGCCGCGGTGCTCGAGGTCCACGTCCTTCGTGAAGCCCTCGAAGAGGCGCTTGCCGCCGCCCAGGATGACCGGCGCGACGACGATCGACAGCTGGTCGACGAGCCCGGCCTCGAGGGCCTGCCGGATGGTGTCGGCGCCGCCCATCACGCTCACGTCCTTCTCGCCCGCGGCCTCCTTCGCCAGGGCGACCGCCTCCTCGACGCCGTCGACGAAGACGAAGTCGTCGCCGTCGGGCTGCTCCTCCGGCCGGTGCGTGACGATGAAGAACGGCAGTCCCCAGGGGTTCTGGTCGCCCCAGTGCTCGGCCGCCTCGTACGTCCAGCGGCCGCCGACCACCGCGCCGAGCCCGGCCATCGCTTCGCGCAGCCACTCCGCGTCCTCGCCGGCCGCCTCTCCGGTCGGCTCTTCCCCGTAGCTCCAGGGGCCGCCGAAGACCCAGTAGTGCAGGCGCTCGCCGCCCTCGCCGAGGCCCTTGCCCGGCCCGTCGTCCGGCCCGGCGACGTAGCCGTCGACCGAGGTCGTGATCGCTGCGACAACCTTGCCCATGTCGCTCCTTTCGTCGGTCTCTCGAGTGTGAGGTACCGACCGGGCCGGCCTGCGAAACTCATCGCCGGCGGTCAGTCGTCGCGCGTGACATCCTCGAGCAGGCGCGCGAAGTCCGGCCCGTCGAACTCCCCGACGGCCCGGTCGTACTTCTCCATGCCCCACTCCCAGAAGTCGAAGTCGATCTCGGAGACGCCGTCCTGGATCGAGGCCCAGAGCGTCCACCCGTACTTCGACATGAGCCCCCACAGGCGTGCACGGGCAACCTTGTTGCGGAGCGGCCGGCCGTAGTAGTGGCCGACCAGCTCGTCGAGCTGGTCGAGCGCCAGGTTCGACTCGCTCCAGACGTTGCCGAGCTCGAAGCAGGCGTCGTTGTTGCCCGAGTACTCGTAGTCGATCAGCTTGAACTCGCCTCCGACGTCGATGAAGTTCTCGGCCAGGAGGTCGTTGTTGCACGGAACCGTTCCCTCGTCGCGGACGGCCATGGCCGCCTCGATCGCGCGCACCTGCGGCTCGAACTCGAGATAGCGCTCGGGCAGACGGAAGCCGCGCTCCTGGACGATCTCGAGATAGCGCGCCTGGATGCGGAACATGTTGAAGTCGTCGCGGAAGCGCCGGGCTCCGTGCAGCCGCCGGCAGGCGGCGGCGATCTGGTCCAGCCTGTCGCCGCGGCGCAGGTCCTCGGGGCTCTGCGTCTGCCCGACGATGAACTCGAGGACGAGCACGTTCTCCTCCGGGAGGTAGGCCGTCACGGCGGCCCCGACGCCGGCGTCCGCGGCCGCCACGGTGTTCAGGTACTCGTTCTCCCGGTCGATCGCGAGCAGTCCGGCGTCCTTCGCGGAGACACGGACGACGTAGGCGCCTGACGCGGTGGTGACCTTGTAGTTCGTGTTCGTGAGGCCGCCCGGAAGCTCGGCCACATCGGCAGTCCCGGAGAGCTCGGGCACCTGGGCCAGGACGCGCTCGAGAGTTCGGTCTACGCTCACGTGTCCGAGTTTCTATCGCAGAGAGGGGAGGCGCGTGTGACGAGCGAGCGTGCCGCGGTCGTCGTCGTCGGGGGCGGGATCACCGGGTGCAGCGTCGCGTACCACCTCGCGAAGGCGGGGCTGCGCGACGTGCTCCTCCTCGAGAAGGACGAGCTGACCAGCGGCTCGACCTGCCACGCGGCCGGCCTCGTCACTCAGTTCAACCCCTCCCCGACGATGATGCGCTTCCGCCGTTACAGCGTCGAGCTCTACCGGGAGCTCGGCGTCTTCGACAGCGTCGGGAGCCTCCGCATCGCCTCGAGCCCCGAGAGCCTCGAGGAGCTCGAGCGCGGCGCCAGCCGCGCCCGCGGGATCGGGCTCGACGTCGAGGTGCTCTCGCCGGACGAGGTCGTACGGCTTCTGCCCGCCGCCACGCGCAAGTCGCTCCACGGAGCGGTCTGGATCGAGGGCGACGGCTCGGTCGATCCGCACATCGCAACGCACACGCTCGCGAACGCCGCGCGTGACCTCGGCGTGCGGATCGAGACCGGACGTCGCGTCACCGGGATCCGCCTCGGACCGTCGCGCGAGGTGACCGCCGTCGACACCGACGCCGGGCCGATCGAGACGGAGCTGGTCGTGAACGCCTGCGGGATCTGGGCGCCCCAGGTGGCGGCGATGGTGGGGGCGTTCACGCCCTCGGTGCCGGTCGACCACCAGCACATAGCTCTCGCCGCGGTGGACGGGAACGAGCTGCCTCGCGAGATGCCGTGCTTCCGGGACCTCGACAATCTCGTCTACGGCAAGTCGGAGGCCGGAGGGATCCTCTTCGGCGGCTACGAGCCCAACCCGGTCGCGCGCTGGACGGACGGGGTGCCCTGGGATCACGCCGGCGTGCCGGTTCCACCGGACCACGAGCGGTTCGCACAGCTCATGGACGGAGCCGTGCGGCGCTTCCCCTTCCTGCGCGACGCGGGCGTCGTCGCCCTGATCTGCCACCCCGACGCGATGACCCCGGACGGCAATCCGCTCGTGGGGCCGATGCCCGGGGTGCCGGGGTTCTGGACGGCCGCCGGTCTTTCGCTCAACGGGTTCGGCGGGGCCGGCGGCCTCGGCAAGACGGTCGCCGAGTGGATCAGCGCGGGGGAGACCGAGCTCGACGTGACCGGCTACCGCGCGTGGCGCTTCGGCGCGTCGTACCGCGATCCGCGCTTCGCGCAGGAGACGGCCCGCGAGGTCTATCGCTACTACTACCGCCTCCGCTACCCGTTCGACGTCGACGAATGGGGCAGGCCGAAGCGGCTCTCGCCCCTGCACGGACAGCTCCAGGACCTCGGTGCGGTCTTCGGGTCGAAGAACGGGTGGGAGCGCGCGGACTTCTTCGAGCCGGGCGAGCCGAGCCGGAGGGCCGGTGCCGACCAGCGGGCGTTCGGGTTCACGAAGCCGCCGTGGTTCGAGCGGCTCCGCGTGGAGCACGAGGCCTTCCGCGAGCGTGTCGGGATCATCGACATGACCTCGTTCGGGAAGATCGAGATCTCCGGCCCGGGCGCGCTGTCCCTGCTCGAGCGGGTTGCCGACAACCGGATCGACCGGCCGGTCGGGAGCGTCGTCTACACGCAGTTTCTGAACGACCGGGGCGGGATCGAGGCGGATGTGACCGTCACGAGGCTCGCAGACTCGCGCTTCCGCGTCGTCACCGGCGCAGGAACGGTCGACTCGGACCTGGGCTGGCTCCGGCTCAACCTCCGCGAGGAGGACGGGGCGGTCGAGCTCCGCGACGTCTCGGAAGAGCTCGCCGTGATCGGGCTCTGGGGCCCGCGCGCGCGCGACGTGCTCGCAGGCGTCACCGCGGACGACGTCAGCGGCGAGGCGCTGCCGTTTCGCGCGGCTCGGCCGATCCAGATCGGCGGGGCGGAGGTGCTCGCGCAGCGGATCACGTACGTGGGCGAGCTCGGCTTCGAGCTGTACGTGGCGCCCGACTGGGCGGTTCAGGTGTGGGACCGACTGCTCGCCTCAGGTGAGCCGCACGGGATCGAGCCCGGCGGCTACAGGGTGCTCGACTCGCTGCGACTCGAGAAGGGCTACCGCTACTTCGGGACCGACCTGACTGCAGGGGACACCCCCTACGAGGCCGGGCTCGGCTTCTGCGTCGCGCTGGAAAAGGGCGAGTTCAATGGCCGCCGCGCGCTCGCGGAGGCGGGCGAGCGGCCGGCCCGACGGCTCCGCACGCTGCTCGTCGGAGGCGACGAGTACGTGCCGGTCTACGGCGGTGAGGCCGTGCGCGCGGGCGGCGAGGTCGTCGGCCGGCTTCGGAGCGCGGGGTACGGGTTCACCGTCGCCCGCAACATCGGCCTGGCGTATCTCCCTGCGGAGCTCGACGCTGGCGCGAAGCTCGAGGTCGAGGTGCTCGGGGACACCGTGGGCGCCGCCGTGGCCGAGGACGCGCTCGTCGATCCGGCGAACGAGCGGATTCTGGCCTAGGGCTGCATGGTTTGCTTGAACCGCGTTGGCGGCTGGCGTACCATCGCGGGCGACGGCGCGAACAGTCGTCGCGCGTGACATCCTCGAGCAGGCGCGCGAAGTCGGGCCCGTCGAACTCCCCGACGGCCCGGTCGTACTTCTCCATGCCCCACGCCCAGAAGTCGAAGTCGATCTCGGAGACGCCGTCCTGGATCGAGGCCCAGAGCGTCCATCCGTACTTCGACATGAGCCCCCAGAGGCGTGCACGGGCAACCTTGTTGCGGAGCGGCCGGCCGTAGTAGTGGCCGACGAGCTCGTCGAGCTGCTCGAGCGCCAGGTTCGACTCGCTCCAGACGTTGCCGAGCTCGAAGCAGGCGTCGTTGTTGCCCGAGTACTCGTAGTCGATCAGCTTGAACTCGCCTCCGACGTCGATGAAGTTCTCGGCCAGGAGGTCGTTGTTGCACGGAACCGTTCCCTCGTCGCGGACGGCCATGGCCGCCTCGATCGCGCGCACCTGCGGCTCGAACTCGAGGTAGCGCTCGGGCAGACGGAAGCCGCGCTCCTGGACGATCTCGAGATAGCGCGCCTGGATCCGGAACATGTTGAAGTCGTCGCGGAAGCGCCGGGCTCCGTGCAGCCGCCGGCACGCGGCGGCGATCTGGTCCAGCCTGTCGCCTCGGCGCAGGTCCTCGGGGCTCTGCGTCTGCCCGACGATGAACTCGAGGACGAGCACGTTCTCCTCGGGGAGGTAGGCCGTCACGGCGGCCCCGACGCCGGCGTCCGCGGCCGCCACGGTGTTCAGGTACTCGTTCTCCCGGTCGATTGCGAGCAGTCCGGCGTCCTTCGCGGAGACACGGACGACGTAGGCCCCTGACGCGGTCGTGACCTTGTAGTTCGTGTTCGTGAGGCCGCCCGGAAGCTCAGCCACATCGGCAGTCCCGGAGAGCTCGGGCACCTGGGCCAGGACGCGCTCGAGAGTTCGGTCTACGCTCACGTGTCCGAGTTTCTATCGCAGAGAGGGGAGGCGCGTGTGACGAGCGAGCGTGCCGCGGTCGTCGTCGTCGGGGGCGGGATCACCGGGTGCAGCGTCGCGTACCACCTCGCGAAGGCGGGGCTGCGCGACGTGCTCCTCCTCGAGAAGGACGAGCTGACCAGCGGCTCGACCTGCCACGCGGCCGGCCTCGTCACCCAGTTCAACCCCTCCCCGACGATGATGCGCTTCCGCCGTTACAGCGTCGAGCTCTACCGGGAGCTCGGCGTCTTCGACAGCGTCGGGAGCCTCCGCATCGCCTCGAGCCCCGAGAGCCTCGAGGAGCTCGAGCGCGGCGCCAGCCGCGCCCGCGGGATCGGGCTCGACGTCGAGGTGCTCTCGCCGGACGAGGTCGTACGGCTTCTGCCCGCCGCCACGCGCGAGTCGCTCTACGGGGCGGTCTGGATCGAGGGCGACGGCTCGGTCGATCCGCACATCGCAACGCACACGCTCGCGAACGCCGCGCGTGACCTCGGCGTGCGGATCGAGACCGGACGTCGCGTCACCGGGATCCGCCTCGGACCGTCGCGCGAGGTGACCGCCGTCGACACCGACGCCGGGCCGATCGAGACGGAGCTGGTCGTGAACGCCTGCGGGATCTGGGCGCCCCAGGTGGCGGCGATGGTGGGGGCGTTCACGCCCTCGGTGCCGGTCGACCACCAGCACATCGCTCTCGCCGCGGTGGACGGGAACGAGCTGCCTCGCGAGATGCCGTGCTTCCGGGACCTCGACAATCTCGTCTACGGCAAGTCGGAGGCCGGAGGGATCCTCTTCGGCGGCTACGAGCCCAACCCGGTCGCGCGCTGGACGGACGGGGTGCCCTGGGATCACGCCGGCGTGCCGGTTCCACCGGACCACGAGCGGTTCGCACAGCTCATGGACGGAGCCGTGCGGCGCTTCCCCTTCCTGCGCGACGCGGGCGTCGTCGCCCTGATCTGCCACCCCGACGCGATGACCCCGGACGGCAATCCGCTCGTGGGTCCGATGCCCGGGGTGCCGGGGTTCTGGACGGCCGCCGGTCTTTCGCTCAACGGGTTCGGCGGGGCCGGCGGCCTCGGCAAGACGGTCGCCGAGTGGATCAGCGCGGGGGAGACCGAGCTCGACGTGACCGGCTACCGCGCGTGGCGCTTCGGCGCGTCGTACCGCGATCCGCGCTTCGCGCAGGAGACGGCCCGCGAGGTCTATCGCTACTACTACCGCCTCCGCTACCCGTTCGACGTCGACGAATGGGGCAGGCCGAAGCGGCTCTCGCCCCTGCACGGACAGCTCCAGGACCTCGGTGCGGTCTTCGGGTCGAAGAACGGGTGGGAGCGCGCGGACTTCTTCGAGCCAGGCGAGCCGAGCCGGAGGGCCGGTGCCGACCAGCGGGCGTTCGGGTTCACGAAGCCGCCGTGGTTCGAGCGGCTCCGCGTGGAGCACGAGGCCTTCCGCGAGCGTGTCGGGATCATCGACATGACCTCGTTCGGGAAGATCGAGATCTCCGGCCCGGGCGCGCTGTCCCTGCTCGAGCGGGTTGCCGACAACCGGATCGACCGGCCGGTCGGGAGCGTCGTCTACACGCAGTTTCTGAACGACCGGGGCGGGATCGAGGCGGATGTGACCGTCACGAGGCTCGCAGACTCGCGCTTCCGCGTCGTCACCGGCGCAGGAACGGTCGACTCGGATCTGGGCTGGCTCCGGCTCAACCTCCGCGAGGAGGACGGGGCGGTCGAGCTCCGCGACGTCTCGGAAGAGCTCGCCGTGATCGGGCTCTGGGGCCCGCGCGCGCGCGACGTGCTCGCAGGCGTCACCGCGGACGACGTCAGCGGCGAGGCGCTGCCGTTTCGCGCGGCTCGGCCGATCCAGATCGGCGGGGCGGAGGTGCTCGCGCAGCGGATCACGTACGTGGGCGAGCTCGGCTTCGAGCTGTACGTGGCGCCCGACTGGGCGGTTCAGGTGTGGGACCGACTGCTCGCCTCAGGTGAGCCGCACGGGATCGAGCCCGGCGGCTACAGGGTGCTCGACTCGCTGCGACTCGAGAAGGGCTACCGCTACTTCGGGACCGACCTGACTGCGGGGGACACCCCCTACGAGGCCGGGCTCGGCTTCTGCGTCGCGCTGGAAAAAGGCGAGTTCAATGGCCGCCGCGCGCTCGCGGAGGCGGGCGAGCGGCCGGCCCGACGGCTCCGCACGCTGCTCGTCGGAGGCGACGAGTACGTGCCGGTCTACGGCGGTGAGGCCGTGCGCGCGGGCGGCGAGGTCGTCGGCCGGCTTCGGAGCGCGGGGTACGGGTTCACCGTCGCCCGCAACATCGGCCTGGCGTATCTCCCTGCGGACCTCGACGCTGGCGCGAAGCTCGACGTCGAGGTGCTCGGGGACACCGTGGGCGCCGCCGTGGCCGAGGACGCGCTCGTCGATCCGGCGAACGAGCGGATTCTGGCCTAGGGCTGCATGGTTTGCTTGAACCGCGTTGGCGGCTGGCGTACCATCGCGGGCGACGGCGCGAACAGTCCGGTTCCTGCGGCCCCGGCTTTCCGAACGAGGCTGCGATGGCAGACACCTCAACGTCTGGCCCGCCCTCGTGGACCATGTATTTCGGCTTCTCGCAATGGTCGCAGGGGACTCCTCCTTGCGACTAGAGAGTTGTATCTATCCCCGACTGGCTTCTCGAGAGACAGTACGCTCGCCCACGTGGGGGCAGTTGGGGTCATGCATCGAGTCGGAGCACGACCTCGTCCGTCTCCTCGTTGCGCCCATGGGCGAACTCGCGCCCTTCGCCCACGATGAGAAAACCGCACTTCGTCAACACACGGATCGACGCGGCGTTGTCGCTCGCAGCGTGAGCGTAAAGCGGACGGGTTGCCTCCAGCTGCAAGAACTCTTGTAGGGCACGCGTGGCAATGCCGCGGCCCCAATCTTCACGGCCTATCCAATAGGTGACCTCGCGGTGACCCTCCAAGTCGAAGCTCGCAATGTGACCCACGACTCGACCGTCGATCTCGACGACCCTGTTCGTCGTAGAGTCGTCGCTCCTCAGCCGCGCCCACCGTTGCTCGAAGCTGGTTCGATCATCGGCCTCCGGCGAAGTGAACGCGGCCATCCGGATCGCGTCGGGATCCGTCGAGTGCTCGAACAGCACGCCGAGATCACGATCTTCGATCTCGCGAAGGACAAGCTGTCCCTCCCACACGGCGTTAACGCTAGCGGCACTCTGAGATACCGCCCTCCTCTGCGTAAACGCCGTGACTTGATCCCAACGGCCCGTAGCGTTACCTTTTGCCGCCGATGACACAAGCCGTCGCCCCCGTGTGGACTGCCGAGCAGAAGCAGCATCGGCGCTCCACGCTGGCGATGTGATGGCCGACCACTCCGACCTGCTCGTTCGCTTCCAGCCGCGGCTCCGGTACGACTCGAACGAGGCGTTCTTCGCCGACTCGGCCGCCGAATGGACGGACAACCCTGGGAACATGCTGCGTCGGGGCGAGGGTGGCGAGCCGGGCGATGTTCTCGCCGCGACGGCTCCCAGTACGGGGCCCGCGCCGCTCGGCCTGGCGTTTCTGGGCGCGTCCGAGTACGCAAACGGCCAGCCCGTCAAAGAGGATGATGTGATCATCGCACCGACTCGTAACTACCGGGCGATGTACGTGGCCCTGCGGCAGCTTCCGGGCTACAAGAACCGCATGTATGGCCGTGCCAAGGAGGACTCGCGGGGGCGGCTCTGGCTCCAGTACTGGTTCTACTACTTCTTCAACGACTACAACCTCGCCGGCGGGATCGGCCTGCACGAGGGTGACTGGGAAATGGTCCAGTTCCGCATGGGCGTCGACCTCCAGCGGCCCGATCTGGCCGTGTACGCGCAGCACGTCCACGCCGAGCAGGCGCCTTGGGAGCATGTGGAGAAAGAGGCTGAGAGCCCGGACACGCCGGTTGTCTACGTCGCCCGCGGCTCGCACGCCTCGTACTTCGAAGCTGGCTACCACGAAACCGAGGCGTGGTACGACATCGCAGACGGAAAGCGGAGGCCGCCGAAGCTCGAGCTGGACATCATCGGCGATGAGCCACCGGGCTGGATCCTGTGGCCAGGCCGGTGGGGAGCGACCCGCGTTCGCGTTCCTAAGATCGACCAGCCGAGCCCACGCGGTCCGGTTGCGAAGGCGCAGTGGGCCGACCCGGAGGCGTTGACCCGCGAGGCGCGGACGCACGAGCGCTCGGAGGCGCTGCCTCCGCCGGACGTCCAGATCGTGCGCCAAGGGGGCCGGCTCGTCATCTCATTCGACTTCTCAGCTCGGACCGGACCGAAGCCGGAGCGGCTGGTCATGACAGTCAATTCCCGCGACGACCAGATGCCCCCGCGCACGTTCACTTTTGCGGTCGAGCCCGCTCTTCGTGGCAACGTTGAGACGCGGATCGAGCTGCACGAGTCCCAGCGGTACGACGTCTACGCGAGTATCACAGACAACCAGGGACGACCGTCCGAGTCGAGCATGGTGCTGATCGACGCCGGCGGGGAAAGGCATCGGCCGCTCTACGAGCGAGTGGGACCGCCTATCGGGCGCACACTCGGCCGCTTGCTTGACCGCCTCGGTCTCGGTCGAAAGACCAACGTCCAGTAGGCATCGCTGCCTTAGAAACAACGAGCGCTGCTGGGCGCCGGGCAAGCACACCTTGATCGCCCAAGCTCGAGGAGGACGGGGCGCGAGCCGAAGCCCGCGCCCCGTTCGCCGCCGACTAGTCGAAGAGGGCGCAGAAGCCCTCGAGGACGTTGCCTGCTTCCTGTGCGTCGCGGAGCGGGTGCTGGCCCGCCGAGAAGACGATCTCGCCGGTGAGGGGGTCGATCACGACGCGCCCGACGTCCTTCAGCTGGGCGCCCGGCACGTTTGCGGCGAGCCCCGTCGCGACGATCAGCGGCCCGTCGCCGGTGAAGAGCGTCGTCTGCATGAAGTTGTCCGGCCCCTCGCGATACGTCTCGCCCGTGTCGAGGTTCGTGATCGTGTTGTCCTCGCTGATGTGCACCTGGACGCGCACCAGCAGGCCGTCCTCGTCGAAGAACCGGAACCGGTCGCCCGTCAGATGTATCTCCCACCGAAGCAGGCCGCAGGACGTCAGGCCCTGCACGGCCTGGTTCTGCGAGACCGGATCGCGCTGCGGCGCTGATGCCAGTGCGGGCATCGCCAGCGCGGCGGCCACCAGGACCGCGCCCATGGACACGAGTACGCGTTTCACGTTCGCCACCTCCAGTTGCGTTACCCCCAAGTCCCGGCGTCGATGGTAAGCGAGCTTGCCCGTCTCTTCAACGAAGGGCGACCAGCTCAGCGGTCCGGGCCTCGGCAGCCCAGGAGTTACGCCTGTGGAGAGTCGAGCTTCGCCCGCGCAGCCGTCGGTCTGGCCGGGGCGCGGAAGCGGCCGAAGGCCGAATGCAGAACGGGCGTGGGGAGCAGGTCAACATCCCGTCTCCCCTTCGCTGGCGGACGACGGCCCGCCGGGTCCGGCACCGGCTGCGTCCGGCCCCGCCGTCGTTCTACGTTCACAGCCCCGCCACGATCGGGGCTTGCCTCGAGGAGGTCGGGTTCGGCTCGTGGCGCACGACCGCGGGCTGGTTCGTGGGCTACAAGCTCCCCGAGTCGCGACGCACGTAACGGCTCCACGCCGGACAGCGGCTCCTCACGGTCGAAGCTCATGCCGCAGAGCGCCGACGCTCTCGCGGAGTGCCGTTGTCTGTGTTGGCCGGGAACGGCGCTGGGTGCATCGGTCACCGTCCCGCGCTGGTGCCTCCGCGCGGAGATCCAGGTGCCGACGTAGGCGACGAAGGCGACTGTGACGGCCACCAGTACGACGGTCGTGGCGAACACCATGAGGGCGTCGTCCGAAATGACCTGCGGAAACCTCATCGCTCCTCTCCTTTCGTGGACATGCAGTGACCGTAGGACGCGCCGAACGGCGGCGCCTCGGGGAGAACCCCGGCCCGGCCTCGATGACCACCCTGGACTTCCTTCGGTCGTCAAGCTGCAGGGCGGATGCCCCGCGCTGTACCTGGTGTCATGGAGCTGGCGCGGATCGCCCTCGAGGTCGCACTGACTGCGGAAGACTGACCTCGGCTGGAGAGCGGTCGACCTTCGGCGGGTAGCCTGCCGCCGTGAGCGCTCCTGCAATCGAGACCGCCGGGCTGACCAAGTTCTACGGCTCGCAGCGCGGGATCGAGGATCTCGACCTGCGCGTGGAGCGGGGCGAGGTGTTCGGCTACCTGGGGCCGAACGGCGCCGGGAAGACGACGACGATCCGGCTCCTCCTCGACCTGATCCGGCCGACGCGCGGGAGTGCCTCGGTCGCAGGGCTCGACACCCGCGCGCAGACCGTCGAGGCGCGGCGCCTGACGGGGTACCTGCCCGGGGAGCTGAAGCCGCCCGCGCACAGCACCGCGATCGGCTTTCTGGCCCACCTGGGGCGGCTCCGGGGCGGGGTCGACCGCCACGCGGTCGAGGAGCTGGCCGCCCGGCTCGAGCTCGATCTGGAGCGCAAGATCGGCGACCTCTCGAAGGGCAACAAGCAGAAGGTGGGCATCGTCGCGGCGTTCATGCACGACCCCGAGCTGCTGATCCTCGACGAGCCGACGAGCGGGCTCGACCCAATCCGCCAGGAGGACGTGCTCGAGCTCGTGCGCGAGCGGGCCGCGGCCGGGCGCACGGTCTTCCTCTCCTCGCACGAGCTCGACCAGGTCGAGCACGTCGCCGAGCGCGTCGGGATCGTCAAAGAGGGCCGGCTCGTCGCCGTCGACTCGATCGTGGCGCTGAAGGAGCGCGCCATCCGGAGGGTCGAGGTGCGCCTGGCGGGCCCGGCGGAAGGCCTGGAGCGGCTGCGGGACGTGCCGGGCGTCGAGTCGCTGGCCCGCGACGGCGACGTGGTCAGGCTCGAGGTGCACGGCTCGATGGACGCCCTCGTCAAGGCGCTGGCCGCGTTCCCCGTTCAGACGCTCACGAGCCGGCCTCCCGAGCTGGACGAGATCTTCCTCTCCTACTACGGGCGCTCGCATGCGGGCTGAGGTCGTCCTCCAGACCCTGCGCGAGCGGCGGCGGTCGCTCCTCTGGTGGTCGCTCGGCCTGGTCGCGTTCGTGGCCCTGAACATCGCCTTCTACCCGTCCATCCGCGGCGATACGTCGATCAACGACTACGTCAAGGACCTGCCCGAGTCGTTGCGCGGGCTCTTCGCCGGGGGCGAGCTCGACATCGCGAGCCCGGCCGGCTACCTCAACAGCCAGGTCTACGCGTTGATGGCGCCGCTGATCCTGCTCATCTTCGCGGTGGGCGCCGGAGCCGACGCGGTCGCCGGGGAGGAGGAGCGCGGGACGCTCGACTTCCTGCTCGCCCACCCGCTACGTCGCCGTCATTACGTCGTCCAGCGCGTCCTTGCGCTGACGGCGCTCGTCGCGGGGCTCTCGGCCGTCCTGCTCGCGACGGTCTGGCTCGGCTCGCTCGCGGTCGATCTCGAGATCGGCTTCGGGCGCCTCGTCGCGGCCTCGGCGAGCGTCGGCCTGCTGGCGCTCCTCTTCGGCGTGCTCGCTCTCGCGGCGGGCTCGGTCTGGCCGGGCCGCGCCCGCGCGATCGCAGTTGCCGCGGGCGTCGCGGTTGCGGCGTGGCTCCTCGACGGGCTCGGCCAGGCGGTCGACGTTCTCGATGCGTGGCGCCCCCTCTCGCCCTACTACCAGGCGATCGGCCGCAACCCGCTGCGCGAGGGCGCCCCTTGGTTGGGCTGGGGCGCCCTCGCGGCGGCTACGGTGCTCCTCGCGGCTGTCGCCGCGGCCGGACTCGAGCGCCGCGACCTGCGCCAGTAGCCGTCATGCCTCGAGCTCGGTCTCGATCGCCGCGGCCTTCTCGAGGGCCGTCTGGAGGTCGTACTGGGCGTTCCCGGCCGCCTCGAACGCTCCGTTCATGGCCCGGTTGAACTGCGCCTCCTCCGGCGTGCCGGCGACGACCGCTCCGCCGGCGTCGCTCGCCGCGACGGCCTGCCCGAACAGGCGCGCCGCCTTGGCGAGCCGGGTGCAGGCCCTCTCGACCTGCGGCTCGACCGGCGCGAAGCGGCCGGGATCACCGGCGCGCTCGAGCATGGGCGCGCAGGCGGAGTAGAGCCTGGCCGAGCGCCGCATGGAGGCGTGGGTGATCCTGCCGCTGCGGCTGACGTTCGCGTCGAGCCGCTTGGCGTAGGCGGCGACCTGGTCGCGCCAGGCGGACTCGGCGGCCGTGATCGGCTCCGGCACCGTGGCCGCCGGCGCCGCGTGCAGATCGATCTGCTCCGTTGACGGCGACTGCGGAACCTGAGGCGCGGAGGCCGTGTCGGTGGCCTCTTCGTGCCCGCCGCAGCCGGCGGCGACAGCCGCCGCGACCGCGGCGGCCGTCACCAGGATCTTGCGCGAGATACTCATTGCTCCTCCTCGGTGGTTCATGCGACCACGCTAGGAAGAGGGCCGAGCCGCCGCCTCCGGAGAGCCCCTGGACTGGGCTAGGGGCTCTCCCCGGGCCGCTGCGTGTCCTCGTCGTGGTAGGCGCCGAGTAGCCGTCGCTCCTCGTCGTACTTCGGGAACATGAAGAACACGAGCACCGCGCCGGCGAGGACCGCGACGACGCCGGCCGTATAGGCCCAGTTGTCGCCCTGGAGGAACGACTCCTGCGCCGCAGCCGTGATCTGGTCCGCGTACTTCGGGTTCTGTGCGGCCAGGTCGGCTGCGCTCGAATACGAGAGCTGGAGCTGGCTCTGGGTGCTCTCGGTGACCTTCTGCCCCTCCGGCGAGGCGGTGATCGCGGCGCCCATCGCCGAGGCGTAGCCCGCGGCCAGCAGCGCGCCGAAGATCGACGTCAGGAGCGCCCCGCCGAGGTCGCGCTGCAGGTCGGCCGTCCCCGACGCCATCCCCGCGCGCTGCACCGGGACCGACCCGGTGAGCGAATGCGAGGCGGGCGTTCCCGCGAGGCCGACGCCGACCCCGATGAAGATGTAGGCGAGCCCGATCTCCCAGTACGCGCTGTCCTCCTGCCAGAGGAAGAGCATCGAGAGGAAGGCCAGCAGGAGAGCGACATAGCCGCCGAGCAGCGTGAACCGGGCGCCTCTCGCCTCCACGAGCTTCGCGGAGCGCGGCGCCACGAGGACCATGAAGACGATCGCGGGGAGGATCGCGGCGCCGGCCTCGACCGTGGAGTAGCCGAGCACGTTCTGCAGGTACTGCTGGCTGACGAACGCCGCCGCCATCAGGGAGCCGAAGACGATGATCCCCGCGCACGCCGCCACCCAGAAGATCCGCCGGGCGGCGACGTGGAGGTCGTACAGGGGGTTCGCCGCGCGGCGCTGCCGGAGGACGAAGCCGATTCCGGCTGCGAGCGCCACGACCAGGAGCCCGACGGCGAGGGCGCCCTCGTTCGGGACCGGCGCGAAGTTGATCCCGAGGATGAGCGCCCCCACCATGACGAGGGAGAGGATGCCCCCGAGGTTGTCGACCGGGTCCGCCGTCTCGTGCACGTGGCTGGGAACGAAGACGATCGCCATCACGAGGGCGACCCCGACGAGCGGGAGCGTCACGAGGAAGACGGAGCCCCACCAGAACTCCTCCAGGAGCAGGCCGGCGATGAGCGGCCCCAGGGCGGCGACGCCGCCGCCGAGGGCCGACCAGAGCGCGATCGCCCTGGTGCGCCCTGGGCCGGCCCAGAGCGCCGTGATCAGCGCAAGGGTGGTCGGATAGGCCATGCCCGCCGAGAAGCCGCCGAGCACGCGCGCGACGAAGAGCACGGTGTCGGAGGGCGCATACGCCGCCAGCAGGCTCGCGGGGACGGACAGGATCATCCCCAGCACGAGGAGGAGCTTGCGCCCGTAGCGGTCGCCGATCGCTCCGAGCCAGAGCACCGAGGCCGCGAGCCCGAGGGAGTAGCCGACCGCGATCAGGTTCAGCGTGGTCTGCGACGAGTCGAACGCCTCGCCGATGGACGGGAGCGCGACGTTCGCAACCGACAGGTTCAGGTTCGCGACGGCCGCGACCATGATCAGGGAGATCAGGACGAGGCCCGACCGTGCGGGGGCAGTGCTCTCGGGGCCGCCGGCGGACTTGGAGACCGTCACCGCCGAGCATTCTTGACCAGTTCGGCCGTGGAGGCGAGGAACGGCGTTTCAGAGCAGGATGCGGACCGCCGTCTCCGGCGGGCAGCCTGCGCGGCCGAGGTCCACGGCGAGATGGAGGTCGACGTCCGGCCGCAGCGCCAGCTTCAGTGCGTGCCGCTGGTCGTAGCCGGCGGCCAGGAGGCTCGACCGGCGCCACGAGAAGACCCGCTCCTCCTCGGTCTGGAGGGCGTCGAGCTCGTGCGCGATCGTGTCCAGTGCCGCCATCTCAGTCCTCTGCTCGCAGGACGGCGGGCGGCGGCTGCGTCTTCCCTCAGACCGTGGATCCGGTGCGCGCCGGCGCCGCGCGGAGGAGGGCCCGTCCGCGCGGCGCCGTGCGTTCTCCGGCTAGCGCCACCCGTCCATCGTGGCGAGCGGCTCCTGCCAGACCTCGTGGAACGCGGGCCCGACGGGCGACGTCCCGAAGGGGACGGTGCCGATCGGCGCCGGGGCGCTGAAGTACTCGAGCTCGCCCCAGAAGCCCGGGAAGGCGACCCAGTGCGGCGAGCCTTCGGCGATCGTCGCGATGCCGGCCGGCTGGATGCCGAGGCGCTTCGGCCCGGCAACCGGGCCCGGGGCGGCGACGTCCGCGGGCAAGCGGCAGCCCGGCCTGCTGGAAGAAGGCGATCACCTGCGCCGGGAGGCACTCCTGCTCGAACTCGTGCAGTCCGGGCTCGAAGTAGTTGGCGTGCGACCCGAGGGCCACGTACACGGTTGGATGGCCGTCGCGCCGCTCGGTCTCGGCCCAGGCGCGGGTCTCGCCGGAGCAGTGCTCGCTCAGGCCGACCGCGACCGGACGCTTCTGGTTCGTGAGCACGACGTTCACGACCTCCCAGTCGCCCTCGTGCGACTGCCAGATCGCCCCGAGCGGCAGGAACGGGTAGCGGTAGAGGTTGTCGTAGTAGAAGAGCCAGTACTGGAGGACGATGCTCTTGCCGTCCTTGACGACACGGCCGTAGACCGTGACGCCGGGCTCGTCCGAGGCGCCCACGACGTAGCACGGGAGGTCGCCGAGCGGCGCCCCCGCGAAGCACGGCTGCTGGTTCAGCCGCCAGACGGGCGGGCTCGAGGTCGGCAGGTCGTCCGGGGTCGGGCTCGGGTTCACGACCGTCCAGGTGGTGGGGCTCGTCGCCGCCTCCAGGTCAGAGTCGCGGATGAACGACTCGACCGTGGTCGGCCGGAACTCCTCGTCCGGGTGGAAGACCAGCACCGGCTGAAACTTCTTCAGCAGCTTCGGCGTCGAGCCGGCTGCGGGGGCGGTGCCGGCCAGGGCGAGGGCGGCGAGCGCGCCGGCGGCAAAGACGAAGAGCTTCTTCATGACGACTCCTTCCGGGTCGACGGTTGCTCCCCGACGGTACGCCGAAAGCCGCTCCAATGGAACCGGGCGATCCCCGGGGCCGTCTCGGGGTTCTCCCCGGCTAGGAGCGCTTGCTCCTAGACGTCCCGGATTGCGCCCACGGCGAGGGCGACACCGGCTGCGATCTCGAGCGCGCCGAGCAGCCGGCCCCCGGCGGCGAGCAGCCCGTCCGCCTGCTGTCCGCGCGGCACGAGCGTCACCGCGAGCACGAGCGCGAGCGCGACGGCGAGCGCCGCGAGCACCTCGAGCTCGACGTCGTCACCGCCCGCGGCCACGGCCAGGGCGACGACGCCGGGCGAGAGGAGAAGCGGGAACGCCACGGGCACGAGGGCGACGCCCAGGCCGGGGAGCTCGGGCTCCTTTCCCGGTCGGGCCAGCACGAGAGCCCGCGCCCCTTCGAGGGCGAGCACGACGGCCGCTCCAAGCCGAAAGCTCTCCGGGCTGATGTCGAGCGCGTCGAGGAGGGCGCCGCCGGCCAGGGCGATCGCCGCGACCCCGGCGAGCGCGATCAGCGCGCCCAGGAGCACGGCGCCGCGGCGCTCCGGCAGCGCGAGGCGCAGCCGGCACGGGTTTACCGCGGCGACGAGCGCGAAGAGGAGGAAGGCGAACGTCATCCCCCCTGCTCCCGGTCGAGCAGCGGCAGCGTGGCGAGCAGGCCGGACAGCGGGTGCCGCACGTGGTCCATCTGGGTGTAGCCGTCCTCCGTGAACCACGCGCCCCGCGCGAGGAGCGGCCGCGGGAAGGCCTGCGCCTCGACGGCGCCGACCTGCCGGTCGACGGCGCGGCCGGCCGTGCAGCGCAGACGCCGTTCCAGGTCGTCCGTCAGGTCCGCCAGGCGCGGGTCGGCGAGGCTCAGCCGCCAGAGCTGGGCGAGCCCCTCGGTCACGGTCCCGAGACCCGCGCCCGAGGCGGGCTCGCCGCGCATGAGCCGCCGCAGCCCGTCGGGCCCGCTCTGGGACTCGAGGCGCGAGTTCAGGCCGAGGATCCCCGCGAGCTCGCGGACGTAGGCGATCTCGGGCTCCCCCAGCTCGTCCGGCCCGAGCTCGGCGAGGCCGTAGGCGGACCAGTGGTCGGGGAAGGTGAGGAGGTGGCCCTCGACCTCGTCGCGGCGCGTGGCCACGTAGCGAGCGAGGCGCCGCGCCGGCCCGTCCCAGCCCTCGTCGGGGAAGAGGCGGTGCATCAGCGCGAACGTCCACAGCGTCTGGCCGGTCCCGAACGTCGACCACTCCCCTGGGACGGCCCGCTCCGACTCACGGCTCCAGGCGCCGAGGACGCTGCCGTCCGCCTGCTGCTGCGCGCGGAGGAAGCCGGCCAGCCCGCGCAGGAGCTCGTCCTCGCTCTCGTCGCCGGTGGCGAGGCGACGCTGGACGAGCGCCGCCGCGACGAGCGCGCTCGCGCCCAGGCGCGCATCCTGGCCCGGCTCGGCGAAGGCGATCCAGTCGTCGTGGCGGAGGAGGTTGCGGCGCAGGAACGGCAGGCCGTGCTCGGCGGCTGCGAGCGCCTGCTCGTCGCCGGTTGCCGCGGCGAGGCTGTAGAGACCCATCATCACGCCCGCATGCCGCGTGATGTTGTAGTCGGAGGAGACGAGGTCGGCCTCGCGGTCGTAGCCGTACGTGTAGCGGCCGTCCGGCTGGAGACCCCGCTCGAGCCAGCCGGCCGCCTCGGCGATTGCCGCCCTCGCCTGGCCCGGCGTGAGCGGAGGGCAGACCTCCGCTGGGACGACGGCGACCCGAAGCACGAGCGCCCCGAGCGCGAAGACGGCGGCGTAGGCCAGCAGGCGGCGCACGGGCGGAGGCTACGCGACCGTCACCTCGGCGGAGGCGTAGACTCGGCGCGCCCTGTCCGTCCCACCCGAGGAGGTACCGGTGGCGAGACCACGCAAGACCACCCGGCGGAAGCCGTCGCGCAAGCGGCAGCCAAAACGGATCCTCAACGTCAATCCCTCGCCGAAGACCGAGGAGGACTGGACCTTCGAGACGGCCCAGGAGGCGGACATGGTCATGGCCGCACCGTCGATCCCGACCTCGAAGGACCTCCGTTCGGCCTGGTGGAAGGTCGCCGACCAGGGCTCGACGGGCTCCTGCGTCGGCTGGGCGACCGCCGACTCGGTGCTCCGCTGGCACTTCGTCAAGAACGGCCGGATCGCACAGACGGACGTGCTCTCACCGCGCTTCGTCTGGATGGCCTCGAAGGAGACCGACCCATTCATCACACGGCCGACGACGTTCATCGAGGCGGAGGGGACGAGCCTCAAGGCCGCGCTCGACATCGCGCGCAAGTTCGGCGTGGTGCGCGACGCGGTGCTCCCGTTCCGCACCGGCCGGCTCTATGCAGGCCAGGCGAACACCTTCTACGCGCTCGCGTCCCAGCTCAAGATCCTCGCCTACTTCAACCTGGGGACGAACCAGACGAGCTGGCGGACCTGGCTGGCGACGAAGGGGCCGATCCTCACGCGGCTGAATGTCGACGACACCTGGTACGCGTCCACGGAGAACGCCGGCAACCTCGACGACTACCTGCCCGACACGACCCGCGGCGGCCACGCCGTGGCGATCGTCGGCTATCGGCCGGGGCGGTTCATCGTCCGCAACAGCTGGGGCACGAGGTGGGGCGACGGCGGCTTCGCCTACGCCTCGCTCGGCTACGCCCAGGAGGCGTTCACCGAGGCGTACGGCGTCGAGGTCTGAGTGGGCGAGCCGGACCGGCGGCCAAGCCGGGACGTGATCCAGCCGTCGCTCTCCGACGCCGTCGCCGAGCTGGTGCGCGACGGCGACGAGCTCGCGCTCGAGGGGTTCACGCACCTCGTCCCGTTCGCGGCCGCCCACGAGATCATCCGCCAGGGCCGGGAGGAGCTTGCGCTCGTCCGCATGACCCCTGACGTCGTCTACGACCAGCTGATCGGCATGGGCCGGGCTCGCCGGCTGACCTTCTCGTACGGTGGCAACCCCGGCGTCGGCTCGCTGCACCGCTTCCGGGACGCCGTCGAGCACGGCTGGCCGCGCCCGCTCGAGGTCGTCGAGCACTCCCACGCCGGGCTGGCGGCCGCCTACGCCGCCGGCGCCGCTCGCCTGCCCTTCGGCGTCCTGCGCGGCTACGAGGGCACCGACCTCGCCGCCGAGAACCCGTCCGTCGCCTCCATGGAGAGCCCGTTCGACGGCGAGCGCGTCAGCGCGGTGAGGGCGATCAACCCGGACGTCGCCGTCATCCATGCGCAGCACGCGGACCGGCGCGGCAACGTCATGCTCTGGGGCCTCACCGGCGTCCAGAAGGAAGCCGTGCTCGCGGCCCGGCGGGCGATCGTCACGGTCGAGGAGGTGGTCGACGAGCTCGTCGCACGGCCCCATTCGGTCTTCCTCCCGGCCTGGGTCCTCGATGCCGTGGTCGTCGTCCCAGGAGGCGCCTGGCCCTCCTACGCCGACGGCTACTCCGTGCGGGACAACGGCTTCTACGCCGCCTGGGACGAGATCTCCCGCGACCGCGAACGGTTCACGGATTGGATGCGCGAGCACGTGCTGGAGGCGGCGTGAGCGGGCCGACGCCGGAGGAGGTCATGACCGTCGCGGCCGCGCGCGAGCTCTCCGACGGACAGGTCGTGCTCGTCGGCGTCGGGCCGCCGAACGCCGCCGCGAACCTCGCCCGTCGTCTGCAAGCGCCCGGGTGCGTGCTCGTCTACGAGTCGGGAGCAATCGGGGCCAAGCCGCTCCACCTCCCCCTGTCCATCGGGGATGACGACCTCGCTGCAACGGCCGACGAGCTCGTCTCGGTGCCGGAGATGTTCGCGTACTGGATCGGCGCCGGCCGCATGGACGTCGGCTTCCTCGGGGCGGCGCAGATCGACCGGCGCGGGAACATCAACACGACCGTCATCGGGCCCTACGACCACCCGAAGGTGCGCCTTCCCGGGGCCGGCGGCGCGCCCGAGATCGCCGCGGCCGCGAGGGAGGTCATCGTCATGGTGCGGCACTCGCCGCGCGCCTTCGTCGAGCAGCTCGACTTCGTCACGTCGCTCGGGCGCGGCGGCGACGCGTTCACAGTGATCACCGACCTCGGCGTGCTGCGGCCAGGGGCCGACGGCGAGCTGGAGCTGACCGCGCTCCATCCTGGCGTCGAGGTCGAGCAGGTGCTCGCGGCGACCGGCTGGCCGCTGCGCGTGCGCGACCCACTCGCCGTGACCGAGCCGCCCTCCGCGCGCGAGCTCGAGGAGCTGCGGCGCCTCCGGGCTCGGCAATGAGCTAGTTGTCGCTCGGAAGCGTCGGGGTCTGGCGGAGCGGGGTGGAGGATGTCCGAGAGGTCGCGCGGCTCGCCGACGGCCGCCGGACGGGCGGCGGCGGCCTCGGCGGCAGCCGGGAGCTCGAAGGAGAACGTCGAGCCGACGCCCTCCTTCGACTCGACCCAGATGCGGCCGTCCATGCGCTCGAGCAGCTCGCTGCAGATGTAGAGGCCGAGTCCGGTTCCGCCGATCCCGCGGGTCATCTCGGGGTCGAGGCGGTAGAACTTCTCGAAGATCCGCGCCTGCTCGTCGACCGGGATGCCGAGGCCCTCGTCGCGGACGTAGAAGCTCACGGTGCCGTCGGTCGGCTGGGCGCCCACCGTGATGAGGCCGCCGTCCGGCGAGTACTTGATCGCGTTCTCGACGAGGTTGACGAGCACCTGACGCACGCGGTCACGGTCGGCGGCGACGGGCGGGGTGCCGTCGGCGACGATCGTCTCGAAGCGGATGCGCGGAGGGCCGTGCTCGCGCGCGGACTCGACCACCCGGTGGATGAGGTCGCTCGCGTCGAAAGGCTCCTCCACGAGGTCGAGCCGCCCGGCGTCGAGCTGGTTCGCCAGCAGGATCTCGTTGACGATGCGGTTGAGCCGCTCGGACTCGTCCACGATCAGAGAGACGAAGCGATTGCGTCCCGCCTCGTCGAGCGCGAAGTCGTGGCGGCGCAGCGTTTGCGCGGCACCGTAGACGGCGGCCAGCGGTGTGCGCAGCTCGTGGGAGGCGGTGGCGACGAAGTCGGCCTTCAGCTCCTCGAGACGGCGTGCGTCGGTGACGTCGCGGAAGGCGTAGACGATGCCGCCGAAGAAGTCGACTCCGGAGATGGAGATCCAGCGCTCGCCGCGCTCGGTCTCGAACGGGAAGGTCTCGGGCTGCATGGACTCCGCCGCGGTGCCGACCGGGATGCGGTCGGCGAGCCCCTTCCACCCGGCGATCGCGTCACCGGCCGCGCGGCCGATCACCTCGTCTTGGGTTAGGCCGGTGATCGCCTCGGCGGCCGGGTTCCAGAGGCGGATCAGGCCGGTCTGGTCGACGAGGACGACGCCATCGGCGACGTAGGTGAGCACGCGGGCTGCGTCGGCGGACTCCTCGACGTCGCGCGTGAGACGGGCATTGTCGATGGCGAGCGCCATCATCCCGGCGAGGTCCTGCGCGGCGGCAAGGTCGTCGGCGCCGTACGAGCGGCCTGGCGAGCCGGTCATCAGCGTGAGCACGCCGAGCGTTCGGCCGCGCGCGCGGAGCGGGACGCACATGCGCGACTCGGAGAGGTCGGGCTTACCGCGGTGCGCGATCTCGAGGATCTCGGGCTCGCAGTCCGGCCCCGGCGCCTCGCCCGGAGGCATCCCCGGGCCGGCGTGCGCGGCAGCGAGTCGCGTGGCCTCGCCGTCGTCGTCCAGGAGGTCGACGACGCACCAGTCGGCCAGCTCGCGGACGGTCAGGTCGGCGACCCGCCGGATCGCCGCCTGGTAGTTGGGCGAGGACGCGAGGATCTCGCTCGCGCGCGCGAGGACGTCGAGCTTTCTCTGCCGGTCGAGGGCCTCGGCGGCAGCGGCGCGCTCGGCCGCGAGCAGCCGCTCCCGCTCCTCCCCCGCATGCCGGCGGTCGCTGACGTCGAGCAGGTAGCCCTGGACGTACAGCGGCCTGCCGTCGTCGTCCCGCACGGTCACGGCCTCGTCGTGGACCCAGACGACCCGCCCGTCGCGCGACAGCATCCGGTACTCGCAGCGAAGGGGCCGGGCGCCCGCCGTCGCGGCGTCGATCTCGGCCGAGACGCGCTCGCGGTCGTCCTGGTGGACGAGCTGGAAGAAGAGGTTGGGCTTGCCGAGCCACTCCTCGGCGGCGTAGCCGAGGATCGCGGCGACCTGCGGGCTGACGTACAGCGGCGTCCCGCGCTCGCCGAGCGGGTGGACGTACGTGATCGTCGGCAGGTGCTCCGTCAGCGCCCGGTACTTGGCCTCGCTCTCGCGCTGCTTCGTCTCGGCGCGCGTCGCCTCGCCGATGTCGCGCGTGATCACGACGGCGCCGGTGGGCTCGCCGGCCGCGCCCGGAATCGGAGCGACCGTGAGCGAGACCGCAAGCTCGCCGCCGTCACGGTGCCGGTGGGTGGTGCTGGGGAGGTCGTAGCGCTCGCCGAGCTGCGCGGTGGCGGCGGGGCGCATGGCCTCCTCGCCCTCGTCCTCGGGGGCGAGCAGCGAGATGGGCTGGCCGACGACCTCGGTGGCCTCGTAGCCGTAGATCGCCTCGGCGCCGCTGCTCCAGCTGACGATCGTCCCCTCGAGGTCGATTCCGACAATCGCCTCGGAGGCGGAATCCCTGACGGCCGCAAGCTCTCCCGTGACGAGCCCGCGCTCGAGCCGGGTGCGGTGGCGGCTCGTGGCGAGCCAACCGGCGAGAGCGCCTACGGCGAGCCAGGCCGGCAGCGCGATCAGCGCGCGGAGCTCCTGGTCGGCGACGAAGAAGAAATGGAGCGTCCAACCGGCGCCGGCGACGGCGAGCCCGGCCCAGAGTCCGCCGACCGCGCCGGCGAGGGCGGCGATCAGGAGTCCTGCTGCGACCGCGACCCCCGGGTAGCGGTCGTGCCAGTCGCCGACCATGGTGACCAGGCCCTCGAGGACGACCCCGAGGACGATCGCGGCGATCCGGCGGACGCGCGTCGAAGGGCGGACGGCGGCCCCCTTCAGAACGGCCAAGGCGGGCACGAGGCGGGAGTTCGGCCTATCAGGGTCTGTCTCCTTCCCGCGCGGGCCGCGATTCCGCGGGAGAATGACACTGTGAAGCGGCTCCACATCCTACGGCACGCAAAGTCGAGCTGGGACGACGAGGGCCTCCCCGACCACGAGCGCCCGCTCGCGCCGCGCGGGGAGAAGGCGGCCGCCCGCATCGCCGATCACGTCCGCAGCGGGAGCGTCGCGCCCGACCTCGTCCTCTGCTCGACGGCCGTCCGCGCGCGGCAGACGCTCGCTGCACTCCTGCCCGTGCTGCCTGGCGACGTGGAGATCCTGCTCGAGGACGATCTCTACGGCGCGAGCCTCGACTCCCTGATCGAACGGCTGCGGGAGGTGGACGACCGCATGGGCGCGGTGCTCGTCGTCGGGCACAACCCGACGCTCCACGCCCTCGCCCTGGCGCTCACCGAGCGGGGCGACGCGCTCGACCGCTTTCCCACCGGGGCGCTGGCGACGGTGACGCTTCCCGGGCCGTGGGCAGAGCTCGGCGAGAGCCTCGGCGAGCTAGAGAGCTTCGTCGTGCCGAGAGAGCTGTAGGAGCGCTTCTTCCAGCGCATCCTCACAGGCCTCGGTGCGGTCGTAGCCGGCGAGCAGGCAGGTGACGTAGCCGTACCCGAGCGCGACGCCCGGGCGACGGAGCCCGTACCCCGAGAACCCACCGATCCCGCCGAGGCCGAACGACTCCCCGTCGTCGACCCGGAAGCCCAAGCTCCAAACGGCGTCGTCCTCGAGCAGCTCGTCGCGCCCGCTCGCCTGCGGGCGCAAGGCGTCCGCGACGGCCGCAGATCGGAGGAGCCGGACGCCGTCCAGCTCCCCACCCGCGGCGAGCCCGGCGTAGAAGCGGGCGATCGCCCGCGCCGTCCCGTGGCCGTTCACCGCGGGAATCTCCGCCGCCCGGTACGCAGCGGAGTTGACGACGTCCACGTCGAGCATGCCGGGCGGATTGTCGAGGGAGGCCTCGACCCACCGGCGCGGGTCGTCGCGGACCGACTGCCGCCAGCTGCCCTGGGGGTCCACCAACCGGGCCGCCCGCGCCTGCAGAGCGCTGTCCAGGCCGATGTGGAAGTCGAGCCCCCACGGCTCCGCGATCTCCTCCGCGAAGAAGCGGCCGACGCTGCGCCCGTCGACCCGGCGAACGACCTCGCCGACGAGGTGGCCGTAGAAGCCGGCCTCCTCGCCGTGCTTCGTCCCCGGCTCCCAGAGCGGCGGCGCCGCCGCGAGCAGCCCCGTCAGGCGGTCCCAGTCGAGGAGTGCCTCGGGCGGCTGCGGCTCGCGGAGGGCGAGGATGCCGGTCTGGTGCGCCAGCAGGTGGCGGACGAGCGTCGCCTCCTTCTCGGCCTGGGCGTACTCGGGCCAGTAACGGGCAACGGGCGCCTCCAGGTCGAGCTCGCCGCGGTCGGCGAGGAGAAGAACACACGTGGCCACGAGCGGCTTCGACACCGAGTAGGCGTGGGCGATCGTGTCCTCCTTCCACGCCGAGCCGGCCTCGGAATCGGCGTCCCCGCCCCAGAGATCGACGACCAGCCTCCCGTTCAGGTGCACGGCGACGGCGGCGCCCAGCTCGCCCCGCTCGGCGAAGCCGCGCTCGAAGGCATTGCCGACGGCTGCGAAGGCGGGCTCGCAGGAGCCGTGAACGCGCATGCGCACGGGGCCTAGCATGCCCGGGAAACGCCCGTGCCGTGCTATTCTCGGCGGCGAAAACCAAGAGCGAGTCCGGTTCGCGCAAGGCGCTTTCCTTACCCGTTCGGAATTGGTGAGGGAGGTGTAGTTACATGGCCAGCGGAACCGTCAAGTGGTTCAACGACAGCAAGGGGTACGGGTTCATCACCCCTGACGAGGGCACGAAGGATCTTTTCGTGCATCACTCGAATATCGCCGGTGAGGGCTTCAAGAGCCTCTCCGAGGGACAGCGCGTCGAGTACGAGGCGCGCGAAGGCGCGAAGGGCCCGGAGGCGACGAACGTCGCCCCCGCCGCCTAGGAACCGTCGGGAGCGCCCGCGGCCGCCGGAAACGGCCCGGGCGCGGCCCCGCCGACAACGAAAGGAAGAGCTATCGCCAGCAAGGAAGAGAAGATCGAGATGGAGGGCGAGGTCGTCGAGGCCCTCCGCAACCGGATGTTCCGCATCCAGCTCGACAACGGTCACGAGACGCTCGGCTACACGGCCGGGAAGATGCGGCGCTATCGCATCCGGATCTTCCTCGGCGACCGCGTGAAGGTCGAGCTGTCTCCGTACGACCTCACCCGCGGCCGCATCGTCTACCGGTATCGCTAGCGACGTCTCGCCTGCGGCAGGCAAGCCGCGTCTCCGCGGGGTCTTCCACCTGTATGGATTCCTCGTCTTCGCCGTGCTCGGCGTGGTGCTGGTCGCGACGACCCCGGGCGGCCGTGAGCGCCTGGCGGCCGCCGCGTTCGGCGGCGCTCTCGTCCTGTCGTTCGGGGTCAGCGCGCTCTACCACAGGGTCGACTGGCGGCCGTCGGCTCGGCGGGTGGTACGCCGGCTCGACCACGCCTCCATCTACCTGCTGATCGCGGGCACGTACACGCCCTACGGCCTGCTCGTCCTCAGCGGCGCCTGGCAGTTCTCCATTCTCGGCGTCGTCTGGATCGGCGCCGCGCTCGCGATCGTGCAGCGGCTGTTCTGGCTGGACGCGCCGCGCTGGGTTCCCGTCGCGGCCGGTATCTCGCTGGGATGGGTCGGCATCGTCGCGCTTCCGCAGATCATCGAGGCCTCGGGCCTCTCGGGAACCGTCCTCGTCGCCGCGGGCGGCATCCTCTACACGCTCGGCGCCGTCGTCTACGCGGTTCAGCGGCCGAACCTCGTGCCGGCGACGTTCGGCTTCCACGAGCTCTTCCACGTGCTCACCGTGCTCGCGGCCGCGTGCCAGTTCGCCGCGGTCGCGCTTCTGATCGCCTGAGAACGGGAGGCGGCCCGGCCGGTGGGCCGGGCCGCCTCTCTGACGTGAGGTAACGGGCAGGCTCAGCCCGGCAGCCCGAACGACACAGTCCGTCTTGGTCGTTCAATCCAGGAGCACGGTCGAGCTCCGGCAGTCCGCATAGGCTTGCCGCCATCGCCTCGAAGCCGATGCCGCCGACCCACGCTCGAATCCTCGAGATCGCACTCGCGGTCTCGGTCGCGGTCGCGTTCGCCGATTCGTCGATCGTCGTCCTGGCGCTGCCGGAGCTGTTCATCGAGCTCCAGACGACGATCCCGGAGATCTCCTGGGTGGTGACCGCCTACAACCTCGCCGTGGTCGTCGCCGCCTTCGCGCTCCTGCCCTTCGTCCGGCGCGTCCGGCCCGCCTGGCTCCTGCTCGCGGGCCTCGGCGTCTTCCTCGCCGCGGCGATCGCCTGCGCCCTAGCGAACAGTCTCGAGGCACTCGTCGCGGGCCGCGTCGTGCAGGGGATCGGCGCCGGGCTCCTGCTCGGCGCCTCGCTGCCCGTGCTCCTGGTCCTCAGCGGCGACCGGCGGCGCGCGATCGCCATCTGGGTGACGGCCGGAACGCTCGGCACCGCCGTCGGCCCGGCGCTCGGCGGGATCCTCACCGAGCTGTTCGACTGGCGGGCGATCTTCGCCGTCCAGGCGCCGCTGGCAGCCGCCGCGATCGCCGCGGCGCTCTCCGCCGCCGTGCGCGCCCTGCCGCCCCCGTCCGAGCCCGGGCGGATGCCGCTCGGCTCCGCGCTCGCGCTCGTCTTCACCTACGCGGCGCTGGTGGGCGCGCTCTTCCTCGCCGTGCTCCTCATCGTCACCGTCTGGGACTACGGCCCGCTCGCCGGGGCCGGGATCGTGAGCGCGCTGCCGGTCGCGGCTCTCTGCGCGCGGCCGCTCTCGGCGCGGCTCTCCGGGCTCGCCGACATCGTCGGCGGCTCGGCGCTCCTTGCCGCCGGCCTGGCCGCGCTCGCGCTCCTGCCCGCGAGCGACCCCGCCTACGCCGTCCCGGCGCTCGCGCTGGCGGGCGTCGGGCTCGGGCTGGCGCTGCCGCCTTTGACGCGCGCCTCGCTCGCGCGCGAGGGTGAGCTTGCCCGGAGCGCCACGAGCTCGGTCGGCGTTCCGCCACCTCGGGCTCGTGATCGGGCTGATCGCGATCGCGCCGCTCCTCGCCTCGGAGCTCGACGAAGCGGAGGAGACGGCCACGCTCAACGCGACGGCGGTCATCCTCGACGCGCAGCTCCCGCTGACGCAGAAGATCCCGATCACGCTCGACCTCTACCGCGAGTTCCAGCGGGTGCCGGACGGGGAGATCCCCGACCTGGCCCGGCCGTTCGACGAGAACGGCGCCGCCGACGATCCCGACGTCGCGACCGCGCGCGACGACCTGCTCGAGTCGGTGCAGGCGGTGCTGACGCGCGCGTTCCGCTCGTCGTTCGTCCTCTCGGCGCTCTTCGCCGTGCTGGCGGGTATCGCCGGCTTTGCCTTCGGCCGGAGGGCCACGGCGTGAGCCGCCGCTGGCAGGGACTGCTGGCGCTCGCCGCGCTCGGGCTCGCGGCCGTGGTCCTGATTGCCGTCGAGCTCGCCAACGGCGCGCTCGACTACGGCGAGTCGAACGTCGCCGACCCGTGCGTGCAGCGCGAGCCCTACCCCGGAGAGGGCTTCGAGGCGACGATCCAGCGCATCGTCCTGGACGGGCTCGACGGCGCCGCCTGCGAGCTGAACACCACGCGCGAGGAGCTCGTCCTCTCCGTCGACCCGGAGCTCGGCCGCGACGTCGAGTGGGACGACGAGGCCCTCGAGCGCGCCGTTCGCGCCGGGCTGCTCGAGTCGATCGCCGAGGCCGAGGCGCGCGGCTCGATCGGCGGCCTCGAGGCCCGTCTCATGCGGGAGGTCGTCGAGCGCGCTCCGCTCGACTGGCTCGTCCAGGGCGGCACCTCCATCGCCGACCTCCTCGGCGGCCTCTTCGACCGGCGGTAGGCGCCGGGTTGTTGTGGCCTATCCGTCCGCCTGCCTCCGAGCGCGACTGGGCCGCCCCGGCCATGCCGTGAGGCGGTCGACGCCGGCAGCTTGGCGGATGCCTCCACTCGCCGCGTTTCCGTCCACATTCGCGTCCGCGATGGCCATGTCAGGGGTCAGGCCCCAGACGTGGCCTGCGTGGACCTGGTCCCCACGGGAAGGCCGAGGGGCGGGTTTCCCCGCCCCTCGCGTTGGCTGGCTAGGTTGCTCGGCGGTCTACTGGTCTGCCCAGTAGGCGCCCGCGCCGACCATCGGCCACTCGCGCTCCGGATCCGCCCGGTAGAGCGGGTTCATCGCGAAGTTCACGAGCCGGGCCGTGCCGGTGGTGTTTGCGCCGTGGACGACGAACGGGGAGCCCGGAGCCGTGGTCGACTCCGAGTTCTGCCACATGCCCGCCAGGAAGAAGTCCGTCAGCGGGAGCCGCGCGTCCACGGAGTAGGTCGCGGGCACCGCCGTGAACCAGCTCGGCGGGTCGACGATGTACGTGTCCTCGTCGGGATACGCACCGGCGATCGGGCTGGCAGAGCCCTCGTTGAGCCACCGGATGATGCCGCTGCGCCCGGCTCCGCCGTTCGTGCTGACGGTGAGCCCGGCTACTTCGGCGCCGGCGGTCAGGAAGTTGGCCCCACCGGTGCCGGAGCCGAGGTACCCGCCGCCGGCGGCGAAGAACGCCGTCAGGCGGGCGCGGGCGGTCGGCTGGGTCGTGCCGGGCCAGTTCCCCGTGTTCCAGATCACGTCGTAGTTCACGAGCGGATCGGTCGGAGCCGTGTTGATCGAGGCCGTCGTCATGAAGTCGACCGGGAACCCGAGGTTCCGGAGCGACCAGACGTCCTGGTTGACCGCGCCCGTGAGGGCGAGGATCCGCGGCACGCGGTCGATCGGGTCGGTCGAGGACGGGAAGTCCTCGCTCGCGACGCGGCGGAGGAGCAGCCCGTTGTCGCGGCCCGCCGCTGCCAGCTTCACCATCGTGGCAGGGTCGGCTCCGAAGAGCACCGTGCCGGCCGGCAGCGTGCCGCCGGACTGGGCCGGGAACGCCTCGAGGGCCATCTCGGCCGGGAGCCCGCCGCCGGTGAGGGCGTTGAGCGTCCGAACCGCGGTGGCCGAGTCGAGCTCGAGGGCATAGGCTCCGGCGCGCCCGGGCTCGACGCCGCCGAACGGAGTCTGCGTCTTCAAGATCCGGTTCGTGACGGGCGAGAAGCCCGAGTCGAGCGGGATCTCGGCGATGTCGGCGCCCCAGAGGTAGCCGTGGCTCCATGCGGCCGGAGGCGCGTAGAGGATGCTGATGCGGTCGGAGACGTCGACGCCGATGTTGAGCGCCGTGTCGGCGAGCCCGCGGTGCGCCTGGTCCATCCAGACGACGTACGAGCCCTGGTCGAAGCTCTGGCCGCCGAAGGAGGCGGGGTTCCGAAGCGTGTCGACCTCGATCCCGTTCCGGAGCAGCCAGTCGACGAGACGCTTGGCCTCGGCGTCGGACCGCTGGCCGGTGCCGACCGGGATCACGTACGCATCCGGGAACTCCTTCATCCAGTTGTTGTCGACGTCGAACGGAGCCGGGCAGCAGTCGACGCGGGGCTCGCCCGCGACGCCGCGGCGATAGCGCTCCGCCTCGTCGAAGAGCATCTCGTTCCGGTTCGCCGACCACGTACTCGAGCGACGAGGTCGTGACGACGTACTGGGCCTGGAAAGCGCCCAGCCGACCGCGCGTGTGCGTGGTGGAGCCGGGCAGGCCGCAGGCCGTGCTCGTCTGGTTGCACATCTCGACCGTGGAGCCGTCGAGCCCGACGTGCTGTGCGTACATCGGCGTGTAGAAGGGGCCCCAGTCGTCCCAGCTCTCGGCCACTGCCGGGCCCGGCAGGGTGCCGTCGTCGCAGACGCCGCCGGTGCCGGGCGGGTCCGGATCATTGCCGTCGGCGCACCAGTCGTTGACCGGGCGCGTGACGTTCAGCCCCACTCCGGCCATGGCGGCCTGGTTGAAATCGATCCGGTCCTGGTTCCACTTGAGCCAGAGGTCGTACTCGATGCTCGGGTTGTGCGGCTTCGTCGTCGCCTCGATCAGGGTCGGGGTGACGTAGCCGTGCAGGTCGAGCACCTCGACCGGCAGCCACTTCTGGATCAGGGCGACCGTGGCGCGGACCTCCGACTGCGACTGCGTCAGGAAGTCGCGGTTCATGTCGAAGCCGTTGCCGTTGGCCCTGGTCCCCGCGACCCGGCCGTCAGGGTTCTGGATGACGTTGAAGACGAGGATGACGTGGTCGAGGATGTCGTCGAACTTCGGGTTGACGCCGTAGGGGGTCGTCGCGAGCTCCTTGATGAGCTGCATGTTCGACTCGACGCCCTCGTACTCGTTCCCGTGGATGGCCCCGTTGACGAAGACGGGGACCTTGATCTCGTCGCCCCACTCGTCCAGGAGCGCCTGCGCGCGGGCCGGATCCTCGAGCGCGATGCCGCGGTACTGGACCCAGCGGTTGTAGTCCTGGATCTGCTGCGGCGTGTCCATCGCGTTGAACACGACGCCGTAGAGCGGGCGGCCGAGGGCCGAATGGCCGATGACCTCGACGCTCATCCGGTCGCCGAGCTGCGACGCCTCGATCTGGTCGAGCGTGCAGCCGATCGCGTAGTACGGGATATGCGGGAAGCTCCCGACCGGGTCGGTCGGGTCGGTCCCGTCCGGAAGGTTTTCAGCTGCGTCCGGAACCGGCGTCCCGCACCAAGGCGGCGTCAGCTGCGCGTTCGCGTTGCCCACCAACCCGAGCGAAACGGTGAGCGCGGCGAAAGCCAGCAGGACGAGCCTTCGAAATCTGCCTGGCAAGTGAGAGCACCTCCTCGAAGGAACGAGAGACGGGCGCGTCGGCCCGCTCATGAAGCGGCGTTGGTGCCGAGGCGCGGCAGGCGGCGGATCGTCGTGAGAACGCTCACGCCTGTCCCGGCGCACGCGGCACCCCCTCCATCGCCGC
>CAWHOA010000036.1:0-114077 GCA_963830885.1 uncultured Actinomycetes bacterium
CGTACCTCGGCGCTCGCCCAACGGACTGAGCCGCCCGAGGTTGGCGACTCGGCCCGTAGCGGAGGTTGAAGAAGCACTCTCGCCAAAGGCATGAGCGGGGTCAAGGGGCGCGGGTTTCGACCGCGCCCCTTGACTCCCCGCCCTAGCTACTTCGTCCGGAAGACCTCGTAGAGCGCGCCGCGTGTGTTCGAGAGGACGAACAGGTTCCCGTTCGGCCCCTGCAGGATGTCCGTCGTGAGGCCGAAGTTCTGGCCCCAGACGAGGCTCTCGCTCTCCGTGGCCTCGAACTTGCCGAGGTTGTCGGCGACCCTGTCTTCGATCCGCGGGTCATCCACCCCGACCATGCGCCGGTTTCCAGTGATCTCCATGCGGAAGATGTGCCCGCTGAAGAGGAAGTCGCGGGCGCCGCCCATGAACAGGTCGCCGTTGTACTGCGAGCCGAGCGCGCCGCCCGTGACGAAGCCGAGCCCCGCCGGGGCGACCTCGAACTTCCAGGAGAACTCGGGGTCGGAGAAGTGCGCGCCCGGAAGCATGAAGAGGCGCGAGAGCGCCTCGGCCTCCGTGTCGGCGATGTTCGTAGGCGGCCAGCGGATCTGCTGGAGCCCGAAGAACTGCGCGCTCGTCTCGATCTCCTTGAACTGCGCGACCCGGGACGACGGCCCCATGATCTGCACCCAGCCGGAGTTCATCCCCGGCTCGACGCGGTTCAGCTCGCTGAAGGTGTCGTCGCCGTTCTCGTTCTCCCAGAGATCGCCCGAGATCGGGTCGAAGTTCAGGCCGTAGCTGTTCCGGATCCCGTAGGCGTAGATCTTCTGGATGTTGGCGCCCGCCTGACCGCCGATCGCCGCTCCGGCGTCGTAGAACGGGTTGTCCGTCGGCGTCGTGCCGTCGTCGTTCAGCCGCACGATGACGCCCGTGAAATGGGCGTCGTCGGGCGCCGGGCCGCCGAACTGGTCGTCCGGGATCCCGGGGCCGAACGGCCCGAACTCGAGGTTCTGCATCTGGCCGCGCCGGCCCGTGTCGCCGACGATGACGTACACCTTGCCGTCGGGGCCGAAGCGGACGACGCCGCCGTCGTGGTTCCCCCGCACCTGCTGGCCGGCGTCCTGCTGGAGCGCGCGGAAGCGGATGAGGGTGCGGTCGAACGTGAGCGTCGAGCCGTTCCAGACGAACCGGTCGAGCCGGTTCCCGAGCAAAGGCACGTCGGTGCCCGAGGTCGAGTCCACGCCCGACACGGACTCGCTCCAGAACAGGTACACGAACCCGTTCACCATGAAGTTCCGATGGAGCGCGATCCCGAGCAAGCCCCGCTCGGAGTTCGAGTTGACGGCGAGGTCGAGAACCGGCCCCTCGACGACACCGTTCCGGATGCGTATCACCCGGCCCGTCGCCTTCTCATTGACGAGCATGTCGTTGGCGCCGATGAACGCCAGGCCGGTCGGCTGGGACAGGCCCGTGGCGACCGTCCGCACGGCGAGGTTCGGGTCGGTGACGCTGGGCGTCTGCGCCCACGCCTGCGTCGGCGCGACGAGCATGACGAGGATGGCCAGCATCAGGAGACGCCGGCCCGGTCGTGGTCTTCTCATGTCAGGTCCCCCCTAGAGTCGACTGCGGCTTACCCGTCCTTCCCTACGCGGCCGGGCTATGAGCGGTTTTGTCGCGCTAGTAGAAAGTCGGATGACTTAGGACCTCGCCGATGGGATGGCGGGAGATCTGGTCTTCACACCCGACTTCTGTGGACGGGGCGCGGGCCGCAACGTCTACCACCACCCTGCCCACGCCCCCGGCAAGCGCACACTTCGCCACCGGATGATGCACGCCTAGATCGCCGTACCACCCAGCCTCGCACCTGCCTCGGGAACCCGACACAACCCGCGGCGTTACCAACGCCGGGTAACTCGGCGAACCCGTCCGGCGATTACAGGCCTGTGTTCTGGACCCGCCCACACCGACCGATCGAAATCAGCGTGACCTAAGTCCCAGAGATCATCCAACCGACAAACGCTCGGCTGAGGGTCCGCCCGTCCCGTTGGGTCGGCGCGAAGCGCCTTCAGCGCTCAGTAAGGCGTCGGCGCGGGGTCGGCCAGGTCGGCGGCCGGCGTCGGTGCTCCGGTGAGCGCGCGCGGGATCCGCTCGATCGCGCCCTCGATGTCCTCGGCGGAGACGTCGAGGTGCGTGACGGCGCGGAGGACGTCCTTGCGGGCCGCAAACGAGAGCAGCACGTCCTCGGCTCGTAGCCTGGCGACCGCGTCGTCGGCACCGAGTCCGAGCGCTCCGGCGTCGACGAGCACGAAGTTCGTCTCGACCTGTGCCGGGTCGACCGGCATGCCGGCGGCGACGAGGCCCTCCGCCAGGCGGCGGGCGTTCGCATGGTCATCGGCGAGGCGCTCGACGTGGTGGTCGAGCGCGTAGATCCCGGCTGCCGCGACGATCCCGGCCTGGCGCATGGCGCCGCCGAAGAGGTGCTTGAAGCGCCGCGCCTGCGCCATCCGCTCCCGCGACCCGGCGACGAGCGCGCCGAGCGGGCAGCCGAGGCCCTTCGAGAGGCACACGCTCACGGTGTCGAACTCGCGCCCGTACTCGGCCGGCGCGATGCCGGCGGCGACCGAGGCGTTGAGGAGCCGGGCGCCGTCGAGGTGGGTCGCGAGCCCGTGGAGGCGCGCCTCGGCAGTGACCTCGCGCACCTGCGCCAGCGGCCAGACGCGCCCGCCGCCGCCGTTGTGCGTGTTCTCGACACAGACGAGCTTCGTCGGCGCCATGTGCAGGTCGGCGGGCGGGTTGACCACCTCGCGGAGCTGCTCGGGTGTGAAGCGGCCGTCCGTCGTGACGAGCGGCTTCATGACGAGCCCCGAGTGCACCGCCGGCCCGCCGAGCTCGTAGCGGAAGATGTGCGCCTCGGCCTCGGCGACGACCTCGTCCCCAGGGTCGGTGAGCGTCTTCAGGGCGATCTGGTTCGCCATCGTCGCTGTCGGGACGAAGACCGCCTCCTCGTGACCGAGCAGAGCGGCAGCCCGCTCCTCGAGCGCGGTCACCGTCGGGTCCTCGCGCTTCTGCTCGTCGCCGACGACGGCGCCCGCGATCGCGCGGCGCATGCCCTCGGTCGGCTGCGTCAGCGTGTCCGAGCGGAGGTCGATCACGCGCTCACCGTACCTGGCGCGGTCACCGGGCGCAGTCGTCCCGGCGCCCGCGAGAGAACGAGGAATGCGCCGCCCGCGACGACCAGGCAGGCGAGCCCGCCGACGGTGAACGCGAGCGCGGTCCCGCCGGTCGCCGCCAGCCAGCCGGCGAGCAGCCCGCCGGCCGGCGCGGCCCCGTTGAACGCGAAGAAGTAGAAGCCCATCATGCGCCCGCGCAGCCGGTCCGGGGTGGCGAGCTGGAGCGAGGCGTTCGCGTTCGACGTCCAGAGCGTGAACGCGAAGCCGGCGGCGACCAGGAGCGGGCCGACGACGGCCAGCGAGGACTGCGGGGCGAGCAGGAGCTCGACGAGCCCGAACGCCGCTACTCCGCCGACGAGGAGCCTCGGGCTCGCGCGCGAGACCGTCGCCGAGACGAGCGCTCCCACGAGGGCGCCGGCGCCGAAGCACGCGGTCACGATCCCGAAGACCTCCGGGCCGGAGAGCAGCGTCTGCTTGGCGAGCACCGGCAGGAGGACGTTGAAGTTGAACGCGAGCGTGGTCACGAGCAGCACCGTGCCGAGAATGACGCCCGCGAGCGGCACGCTGCGGACGAAGGCGAACGCCTCACGACTGCCGCCCACGAAGGTCGGACGCTCGTCGCCGCGATCGAGCGGGACGAGCTCGTCCGGGCGGATCAGCCGCAGGCTCGCCAGGACGGCGACGAAGCTGATCGCGTTCAGCAGAAAGCAGGCGCCCGGCCCGGCCGCGGCGATCATGGCCCCTCCGAGCGCAGGCCCGAGCACGCGGGTGCCGTTGAACAGGCCCGAGTTGAGCGCCACTGCATTCGGAAGCTCGTCGCGCCCGACGAGCTGGAAGGTGAAGGCCTGCCTCGCAGGGTGGTCGACGACGAGCGAGATGCCGCGCAGGCCGGTCAGAAGGTAGACCATCCACGGCTCGACGATCCCGCCAAGCGTCACCGCGGCGAGCGCCGCGGCGAAGACCATGGAAGCGGCCTGGGTGGCGATCACCGTCCTGCGGACGTCGAGCCGGTCGACGAGAACACCGCTGAAGAGCCCGAGCACCGTCGCCGGGAGGAACTGGCACAGCATGAGGAGCCCGACCGCCACCGGCGAGTGCGTCAGCTCGAGGATGAGCCACGCGGCCGCGATGTTCTGCATCCAGGTCCCCGTGACGGAGACGACCTGGCCCGAGAAGAAGATCCGGTAGTTCCTGTGCTTTCGGAGGCTGCTCCAGGTACGGCGGTTGGCCCGCAGGAACGCGGCCGTCACGAGCCGTCCTCGATCAGCTTCCTGAGCGCCGGCAGAGCGGCTTCGACGGCTCCGAGCTCCTCCGGCTCCAGGCGCTGCAGCCGCGCCGCCAGCCAGGCGGTGCGGCGGCTCCGTGCGGAGCGCAGGACGCGCACGCCCTCGTCGGTCAGCGCCAGCTCGACCCGGCGGCGGTCACGGTCGGACCGGAGGCGAGAAACAAGGCCCGCCGACTCGAGCCGGTCGACGTAGGCGGTCATCGCCGGCGGAGAGACGCCCTCGGCCGCGGCCAGCTCGCGGACACCGACTCCGGGCTTCATCTTGATCGCCCAGAGGAGCGACGCCTGACCGCCGGTGATCCCGAGCGGCGCGAGCTCCTTCCGGAGCCGTCGGCTGAGGTGGAGGAGCGCCGGCCGTAAGCCGTTCGCCACCTCGACGGGATCCGTAATCGTTAACATCGTTAATGATCCTAGCGACGGGGCTCGGGGCGGCGCATCACCCATTCGGGCGGCTACCGTGGCGCCGTGGACCTCTCGCTCCTCGAGCAGGCACTGGCCGACCGCGGCGAGCCCGCGTACCGCGTCGCCCAGGTCTGGGAGTGGGCGGCGCGCGGCGCGTCCGGCTACGAGGAGATGACGAACCTCCCGGCCGCACTGCGGAGCGAGCTCGAGGGCTCGGTGCCGTACTCGACGCTCACGCTCGAGACGGAGGCGCGCTCGCAGGACGGCACCGTCAAGGCGCTCTTCCGGACGGCCGACGGCCATCCGGTCGAGACCGTGCTCATGCGCTACCGCGACGGACGCCGATCGCTGTGCCTGTCGTCCCAGTCCGGCTGCCCGCTGACCTGCTCGTTCTGCGCGACCGGCGCGATGCGCTTCGGCAGGAACCTGACGTCGTCCGAGATCCTCGACCAGGCTCTCCACTTCCGGCGCCACGAGCCGGTCGACCACGCGGTCTTCATGGGCATGGGCGAGCCGATGCTGAACCTCGACGCGGTGGTCGCTTCCGCGCGCAGGCTCCCCGATCTCGGGATCACGCACCGCAGGACGACGATCTCCACCGTCGGCTGGCTCCCGGGCCTGCGCCGCTTCGTGGACGAGGTCGACGAGCCGATCCGCCTCGCGCTGTCGCTGCACGCAGCCGAGGGCACTCTCCGTTCCGAGCTGATGCCGGTCAACGACCGCTATCCCCTCGAGGACGTCCTCGCCGAGTGCCGCCGCTACGTCGAGCTACGCGGGCGCAAGGTCTTCGTCGAGTACGTCATGCTCGCCGGCGTCAACGACACGGCCGGCCAAGCGCGCGCCCTCGCAGCGCTTCTCGGCCCCAAGGCTTTCAAGGTCAATCTGATCCCGTACAACCCGACCGGCCGCTTCGAAGGGTCGTCGCGCGAGGCGATCGCCGCCTTCCGCGCGGCGCTCGTGCGCGGCGGCGTTCCGGCCACGGTTCGACTCACCCGCGGGCGGGACATCGAAGCCGCCTGCGGCCAGCTCGCCGCCACGCGCTGAAGGGGCGGGCGCCGACCGAGGTCAGTTCTGCTCAGGATCGCGCGCCATCTGTCACGGTCCGTACAACACCGGTGCGCCGATTCTCGTTAGCGTCGACAGCGGGTGGTGGCCCGGGGTGGCCCCGGACGGCGAGGGTCGGAGGCGTCGGCGCGGCCTAGGGAGCCGAGAGCAGCGCTGCGAGCTCCGGGTGCCCGCCCTCGCGCGCGAAGTCTGCCGCGGTTCGTCCGTCGTCCGCGGCGAGCGAGCGGTCGGCGCCCCGCGCGAGCAGCAGCCGCGCAAGCGGCTCGTCGCCCTGCTGCGCCGCGGAGTGCAACGCGGTGAAACCGCCACGCTGCTGGGCGTTTGGGTCGGCCCCGCGCTCGAGGAGCAGCGTGGCCGTCTCCTCCTGCCGTGCTGCAGCGGCGCTCTGGAGCGGCGTCACCTGCAACTCGTCGTTGCGGGCGACCACGTCCACGAACGCGCCCCGCTCGACGAGGAGGCGCGCAGCCTCGGGCTGGCGGAAGAACGCAGCGAGGTGCAGGGGCGTGAATCCGTCCTCCGTCCAGGCGCTGACAAGACCGGGATCGGTGTCGAGCAGCTCCTCGAGGCGCTCGATCCGCCCGACTGCCGCCGCTTCGAAGACGTCCAGCGGCGGATCTGCGGCAAGGATCTCCTCGACTCGGCTCTCGTCGCCCCGATAGACCGCCGTCAAGAGCTCACTCAAGGAAGGTGTCCTCGTCCGAGTACGGCGGAGCGCAGCAGCAGAGGAACCGCAGCTCGCCCGTCGCGCCGGCCCGAATCTGGTGCCGCGCTCCCGCGGGGATGAGAACCGCATCGCCCGGTCCGATCTCGCGCTCCTCCCCTTCGACCTCCATGCGGCCCGAGCCGGCCACGATGACGTAGATCTCCTCGGTGCGCGCATGGTGGTGACGCTGCGTGCTCGCCTCGGCGGCAACTGTTGCCTCCGCAAGGCTCTGCTGGGCCGCGCCTCCCGTGCTGGCGTCGATGAGGACGCGGATGGTCGAGCCGTCGAGCGTGGTGAACGCGTCGGCCTGCTCACGGCGCCGGACCTCCATCAGGTGCCCACCGCCCGAAGGATCGCCGCGGCCGCTGCGGCCTCGTGCCGCTCGTCGGCCGACTCGGCTCTCTCGGCGCGCTCCTCGATGGCCGCCAGCGCCTCGGAGTCGCCCGCCTCGCCGAGCGACCGCATCGCCGAGACCCGCTCGGTCACATCCTTGGAACGCAGCCGCCGCCGCAGGTTGGGGAGCGCGGGACGAACCGCGTCGGGGCCGAGGCTGACCAGCGCGGTGATCGCAGCCTCCCTGACCTCGCCTGCCTTGTCGCGTGTGAGCGAGAGGACCAGGCGGCTCGCGTCCTCGCCGAGGATCTCCACGGCCGGGCCGGGAACCCACGCCCGCGCCGCGGTCTCGGGGTTGCGCGAGAGCTCGTCGAGCACGACTGCCGCCCTTCCGCGGTTCTGACGGAGTGATTCGAGCTCACGCTCGAGCTCCACGCTGCCGTCCGCGCCGGCCTGGATTGCAGCGGCGACCCTCGCCGCCTGCTCGTCCTGTTGCGCCTGGTCCAGCCGTCCGAGCATGCGCCGCGTCCAGCCCTTTGCCGCGGCCCGTTGACGGATCGCCTCCTGGAACTCCTCCTCGGCGGCGGCGCGCTCGAGCAGAGCCTCCTGCAGGGCACGCTTCGCGTCCGGTCCGACCTCCTCGGCGAGTCGCGCGACCGCCGCCACGAACTCGTCGCCTTCGTACGCTGCGGCGAGCGCGTCGATCCGGGCGCCGATCTCCTCCTTGGTCGCGGTCACGCGCTCTTCTGGGCCTCGACCGCGCCGCCCTCGGGCCGATCCGGTTCCTGGTCGGGGTGCTCCTCGAAGCCGTACTTGACGATCGCGCGCTTCGCAGCCTTCACCTCGTCGAGTCGCCGCACGGGCCGGCTGTGGGGCGCGTCCTTCAGGGCCTGCGGATCGGAAGCCGCTTCCTCGGCGATGGCGCGCATGGCATCGACGAACTCGTCGAGCGTCTCCTTCGCCTCCGTCTCGGTGGGCTCGATCATGAGCGCCTCGGGGACGACGAGCGGGAAGTAGATCGTCGGCGGATGGAACCCGTGGTCCATGAGCCGCTTCGCCACGTCGAGGGCGCTGATGCCGTGGTCGCGCTTGAGGTTGCGCGCCGAGAGAACGAACTCGTGCATGCAGAGCCGGTCGTACGGTAGGTCGTAGACGTCGCGGAGCCGCGCAAGGAGGTAGTTCGCGTTCAGCACAGCCGCTTCCGACATCTCGCGCAGGGCTGGGCCGTACGCGCGAATGAACGCGTACGAGCGCACGAACACCCCGAACGGGCCGCAGAACCCGCGCACCTTGCCGATCGTCTGCGGGCGGTCGTAGTCGAGCCGGAAGGCGTCGCCCTCGCGCACGACCGCCGGCACCGGCAGGAACGGCTCCAGGATCTCGCGCACGGCGATCGGCCCACCCCCCGGCCCGCCGCCACCGTGCGGCTGCGAGAACGTCTTGTGCAGGTTGATGTGGACGATGTCGAAGCCCATGTCGCCCGGACGCGAGATGCCGCAGACCGCGTTCAGGTTCGCGCCGTCGTAGTAGAGGAGCGCACCGGCGTCGTGGAAGATCTCCGAGACCTCCTCGATGTGCTCGTCGAAGAGGCCGAGCGTGGAGGGGTTCGTGAGCATGAGCCCCGCGGTGCGCTCGTCGACCTTGGCCCTGAGGTCGTCGAGGTCGAGATTCCCGCGCTCGTCGGTCTCGACCTTCTGGAGCTCGTAGCCGGCCATCGCGACGCTGGCGGGGTTCGTGCCGTGCGCCGTGTCGGCGGTGATCACGACGCGCCGCTGCTCGGCTTCCCCCCGGTCGGCGAAGTACGCGCGCATGAGCATGAGACCGGTGAGCTCACCCTGCGACCCGGCCGCCGGCTGCAGCGAGACGGCGTGCAGCCCGCACACCTCGGCCAGGATCTCCTGGAGCCGCCACATCAGCTCGAGCGCGCCCTGCGAAGCCTCCTCCTCCTGGAGCGGATGCAGGTCGCGGAAGCCGGGGAGGTTGACCACGCGCTCGTTCACGCGCGGGTTGTGCTTCATCGTGCACGAGCCGAGCGGGTAGAAGCCGGTGTCGACCCCGAAGTTGCGGTCGGCGAGAGCGGTGAAGTGACGCACCAGCTCGGGCTCGGAGATCTCCGGCAGTCGCGGCGCGTGACGGCGGGCCAGCCCCTCGGGGACGTCGGCCTTCGGCAGGTCGTACGACGGGAGCGAGCCGGCGCGTCGACCCGGCTTCGATTTCTCGAAGATGAGCTTCATCCGGCCACCTCTGCGAGGACCTCGGCCAGCCTGTCGATGTCGGCAGGCGTGCGCTTCTCGGTGACCGCGACCAGCAAGGCGTCGTCGAGGCCCGCGTAGTCCCGGCCGAGCGCGTAGCCAGGATGGACTCCGAGCTCTCGCGCGTCGCGCACGACGTCCTTCGCGCTTCGTCCGACGCGAACCGCAAACTCCTTGAAGGTTGCCTGTTCCGGAAACACGAGGGGAAGCCCGAGTCGCTCCTTCGCGTACTCACCGAGGCTCATGCAGGTCTCCCCCAGCTCGCGCAGCCCCTGCGGGCCAAGCCACGAGAGGTGGACGAGACCCGCGAGGGCCAGCAGCGTCTGGTTCGTCGTGATGTTCGACGTCGCCTTCTCGCGCCGGATGTGCTGCTCGCGCGTCTGCAGGGTCAGGACATAGCCGCGGTCGCCGCTCAGGTCGGTCGTCTCTCCGACGATCCGTCCCGGCATCCGACGGACGTAGTCCGAGCGCGCGGCGAGGAAGCCGTAGTGCGGGCCGCCGTACGACTGGTAGTTGCCTGCGCCCTGTCCCTCGCCGACGGCAAGGGCGCAGCCGTAGGCACCGGGCGCCTCGAGGACGCCGAGCGACACCGGGTCGACGTGTGCGATCGGCAGCGCCCCTGCATCGGCGGCAGCTGCGGCGAGGTCGCGCGCGGGTTCCAGGCACCCGAAGAAGTTCGGCTGCTGGAAGATGACGCACGCGGCCTCCGCGGACACGGACCGGAGCTCGTCGGGATCGGTCACGCCTCCGCGATGCGCCACCTCGACCACCTCGAGGCCGAAGCCGGGCGCGTACGTCTTCACCACCTGGCGCACCTGCGGGCTCAGCGTCTCGCACAGGACGACCTTGTCGCGTCCCGTGACGTGCTTCGCGACGAAGCAGGCGTCGGCGGCGACCGTGGTCCCGTCATAGCCCGACGCGTTCGACACGTCCATCCCCGTGAGCTCGCAGATCACGGTCTGGTACTCGAAGATCGCCTGCAGGACACCCTGGCTCATCTCGGGCTGGTACGGCGTGTACGCGGTGAGGAACTCCCCGCGCGAAAGCACTGCGTCGACGACCGCCGGCACGTAGTGGTCGTAGATGCCCGCGCCGAGGAATGACAGCTCCTTGCCCGTGTCGACGTTGCGTTCGGCGAGCTCGGTCAGATGGGCGACGATCTCCTGCTCCGTGAGCGCCGGCTCGAGCGCGAGGTCACGGCGGAAGCGAACGCCGTCCGGGATGTCCCGGAACAGCTCGTCGACGGTGGGAACACCGACTGCGGCGAGCATCGCGTCGCGGTCGGCGTCGGTGAGAGACAGGTGGCTCACTGATCAGCCAGCAGCGCCCGATAGGCGTCCACGTCGAGCAGATCGCCCACCTCGGCCGAGTCCGACAGGCGAACCCGAACGAGCCAGCCGTCGCCGTAGGGATCCTCGTTGATCGTTTCGGGCTCGGCGACGACCTTGGCGTTCACCTCGATGACCTCGCCCGACAGCGGGGCGATCACCTCGCTCACCGCCTTCACCGACTCGACCTCCCCGTAGCTCTCGTCCCTGGCGACGGAGGAGCCCTCCTCGGGCGGCTCGTAGTGGACGACCTCGCCGAGGGCATCCTGCGCGTACCACGTGATCCCGAGCGTCGCAACATCGCCCTCGACGCGAGCCCAGTCATGCTCCGCGTGGTAGCGGAGGTCGTCGGGGTAGTTCTCTTCCGCAGCCACTAGGACTCCTCTCGCTTGTAGAACGGCTTCCGGACGATACGCGCGCGGCGCGGCCGCCCGCGCAAGTCGATGGTGATCTCGGTTCCGGGCTCGGCGAGGGCCGACGGGACATAGCCGAGGCCGATCCCGACGTCCAGCACCGGCGACTGCGTGCCCGAGGTCACCTCGCCGCCTTCCGCGATCGTCATTCCCGCCCTGGGAATCCCGGCGTCCGCCATGACGAAGGCCACGAGGCGCTCGGCCGGGCCCTCGTCACGAAGACGACGGAGCACGTCGGATCCGGTGAACTCCTTGTCGAGCGCGCAGGCCCAGCCGAGGCCGGCCTCGATCGGCGTGCGTTCGGGCGAGATGTCATTGCCGTGCAGCGGGTAGCAGACCTCGAGGCGCAACGTGTCCCGAGCGCCGAGCCCGCAGGGCTCGATGCCCTGGGCCAGGATCGCGTCCCAGAGCGCGACGGCGTCCTCCGGCGCGCATCCGAGCTCGCACCCGCGCTCGCCGGTGTACCCGGTACCGGCGACGAGGCAGCGGACGCCGAGGACGTCCACGCCCTCGCGGAACGCGAACGGCTCGATCTCGACGTCGAGCCGCTCCAGTGCCTCAGGGCCTTGCACCGCCAGGTACGCCCAGGAGTCCGAGACGTCCTCGGTCTCGGCGAGGGCCGCATGATCGGCATCGACATTGGCGGCGTTGACCACCAGGAGATAGTCGTCGTCCCCGCGCCGGTAAGCGATCAGGTCGTCGACGATTCCGCCACGTTGGTTGGTGAGGAGGGTGTACTGCGCTTGCCCGGCTCCGATCCGGTCGAGGTCGTTGGAGAGCCGGGCCTGGAGGTAGTCGCGGGCGCCGTCGCCGACGAGCCTCAGCTCGCCCATATGGGAGACGTCGAAGACCCCCGCGCGTGACCGGACGGCCCGGTGCTCCTCCGAGATGCCCGCGTACTGCACGGGCATCTCCCACCCGGCGAACGGGACGAGGCGCGCGCCGAGTGCGGCATGTCGCTCGTACAGTGGCGTGCGCCGAAGCGTCTGCACCGGCCGGGATCCTATCGCCATCAGCCGCCGCCCCGGCGCCCCTGTGGGGGGCCGCAAGGCCCCCTGATTCAACGCTATCGGCCGAGGGCGCGCGGGTGGCGCGCTGACTCGCGCCGAGTGTGTGCCGTTCCGTTAGACGTGCTCGAAGCGGGCTGTGAAGTGACGGAGGACCGGCGCTTCGTACGTGATCCGCAGACCTCGGACGGACTCGGCTTCACCGAGGACCTGCTCGGCGGCGTCGGCTGCGTGCTCGAGCTGCCGTGACGTGTAGACGCGGCGTGGCACAGCCAGCCGGACCAGCTCCAGCGGTGGGTGCCGGTTCGCTCCCGTCGCCGGATCCCGTCCCGCCATCGACGAGCCGATCTCGACGCCCCGCACGCCGCCGGCGAGGTACAGCTCGCAGGCAAGCGTCTGCGCCGGAAACTCGTCCGGCGGGATGTGCGTGAGCATGGCGCCCGCGTCGAGGTACACGGCATGGCCGCCGAACGGGCGGAGGACGGACGCACCTGCCGCGACGAGCACGCTGCCCAGGTGTGCGACCTGCTCGATGCGATGCCGGAGGTAGTCGTCTTCCAGAACCTCCTGGAGCCCGACGCCGATCGCCTCCAGGTCGCGGCCGGCGAGGCCGCCGTACGTGTGGAAGCCCTCGAACACGATCCCACGGGCCTGCAGCCGGTGGAAGAACTCCTCGTCCTCGCGAATCGCGACGAACCCGCCGATGTTGGCGATCGCGTCCTTCTTCGCGCTCATGAGCACCGCATCGGCCTGAGAGAGCTGCTCGCGCGCGATCTCCCGGAGCGGCACCTCGGCAAGGCCCTCCTCGCGCTCCCGCACGAACCACGCGTTCTCGGCGAAGCGCGCGATGTCGAGGACGAGCTTCTTCTCGTGGCCGTGGGCGACCCGCGCCACGTCGCGGATGTTCTGCAACGACACCGGCTGGCCGCCGCCGGCGTTGTTCGTGATCGTCAGCATCACGATCGAGACCCGCTCGCCGTCTTCGCCGTCGAGCAGCTCCTCGAGGCCCGCCACGTCCATGTTCCCCTTGAAAGGAGCTTCCGAGACGGGATCGAGCGCCTCCGGCACGGGCAGGTCGAGCGCGATGCCGTCGCGCACCTCGATGTGGGCGCGCGTCGTGTCGAAGTGCGCGTTCGACGGCACGATCTCTCCGGGATCGATGACGGCGCCGAAGAAGATGCTCTCCGCGCCCCGGCCCTGGTGCGCGGGCAGGACGAACGGGAAGCCAAGCACGTCGCGTACCGCCTCGCGGAACCGCTCGAAGCTCCGGGAGCCCGCGTACGACTCGTCGCCACGCATGAGCGCGGCCCACTGATCCTGGCTCATGGCGCCCGTCCCGGAGTCGGTGAGGAGGTCGAGCTCGACGTCCTCGGCCGAGAGCGAGAAGAGGTTGAGCCCGGCCTGGGTCAGGGCGGCTTCGCGCTCGCCGCGCGTGGTCGAGCGGATGGGCTCGACCATCTTGATCCGGAAAGGCTCGCGCGGAGCACGCATCGGCCCCGGTGTTCTACACCGCAGGATCCCGCCGCGACGGCCGGACCGCTTGTACCGCTCTTACGGCCGGCGGAGGAAGGACGGAACCTCGAGGACGCCGGACGGCACCTCGAAGCCCTCGCCGCCGGGCTCGCGCTCGCTGAGCGGCTCCTCACGGTCGCGCTCGCGCGGCTCTCGCCGGTAGGCCTTGTCGAACCCGGTGGCGATCACCGTGACCCGGACGCGGCCGTCCATTGCGTCGTCGATCACCGCACCGAAGATCACGTTCGCATTCAGGTCGGACGCGCCCGTGACCACCTCTGCCGCCTCGTTCACCTCGAAGAGCCCGAGGTCGGGCCCGCCGGTGATGTTGAGGAGGACGCCGGTCGCACCGGCGACCGAGGCTTCGAGGAGCGGCGACGACACGGCGGCGCGGGCCGCCTCGGCGGCGCGGTTTTCGCCTGCCGCCTCGCCGATGCCCATCAGCGCCGAGCCCGCGTCGGTCATGATCGTCCGGACGTCGGCGAAGTCGAGGTTGACGAGCCCCGGAATCGTGATCAGGTCCGTGATTCCCTGGACGCCCTGGCGCAGGACCTCGTCGGCCATCCGGAAGGCGTCGCCGAGCGGCGTCTGCTTCTCGACCACCTGGAGCAGCCGGTCGTTCGGAATGATGATCAACGTGTCCACGTGGTCCCGGAGCCTCCCGATGCCGGCCTGGGCCTGCTCGGCCCGGCGGCCGCCCTCGAACCCGAAGGGGCGGGTGACGACTCCAACCGTGAGCGCGCCGAGCTCGCGCGCGATCTCGGCAATGACCGGAGCCGAGCCCGTACCCGTGCCTCCGCCCTCGCCTGCGGTGACGAACACCATGTCGGCACCCTTCAGTGCCTCCTTCAGCTCGTCCCGCGTCTCCATCGCGGCCTCGTAGCCCTTCTGCGGGTCTGCCCCCGCGCCGAGCCCGCGCGTGGCGGCAGCGCCGATGTGGATCTTCTGGTCGGCCTCGACCATGAGCAGTGCTTGCGCGTCGGTGTTGACGGCGATGAACTCGCAGCCGCGGAGCCCCGCCTCGACCATGCGGTTGACGGCGTTCGAGCCGCCGCCGCCCGTGCCGACGACCTTGATGACGGCCAGGTAATTGCCCGATTGATCTCTCACTGTCATCCTCTCCGTGACACGCCGAGCTTGAAGCTCAGCTTGAGCGTCCGGCTGAGGGTACGCACCCTACGGCGGGTTGTCAAATGAGCATTTGCAGCGATATTGCGCGACTAAGTCTAACCTTCAAGTTGAGAGTTGAGGGTTGAGCCGCCGACGGCCTTCTCCGGGACGGAGACGTCCAGATAGTCGAGCGCCGCGCGATCCTCCGCCGCCATCGTGCCCAGCACACGGGCCGCCACGGCGAGCTTGAGCGCGAGCTGGTGGGGCCCGCCGAGCCGGATCTCCAGCCCGCCGGCGAGGACGACCGTGATCTCGCCGTAGCTCGCCCGGGCGGTGTCGACCCGCTCGGGCAGGCCGCGCGGGAGCCGCCGCAGGGCCTGGAGCGCGAGGAGGATGTTCTCGCTCTCGACGACGGCGCCCGGGGCGAGGTCGGGCTCGGACGTTGTCCAGACGACCGGCTGCGGGGCATCGGCATCTGCCGCGCTGATCACGCGGCCCCGCTCCGACACGACCCAGGCTTCCCGGCCGTTCCTGACGACGGCGAGCGCGCGCTCGGGGACGACGACGATCTCCAGGGTGTGCGGAAACGCCCGATCGACGGTTACGGCACGCACGGAGGGCAGCGCTGCGAGGCGCCGCCGGACCTCGTCCTGATCGAGCCCGACCAGGCTCTCCCCCAGGAACGGAGCCCCCGCCTCGCGCACGGCCTCGCGGACGGCCGGAGGGCCGCCGGCGATCTCGAGCTCCTCGAGGGCGAAGAGCGACGTGTACCGGGCGGCCGCGTAGGCGATGACGACGACCGCCGCCACGATCCCGAGCACGGCGAGCAGGCGGAGCACGGTCGTGCGAAAACGACGAGGGAGCCCGATTGCGGGCACGGCTGCAAGCTGCGGTCGGCTGACCACGGGACCGAGTTCGCCGCAGGCGGCGTCGGTCCTGTCTAGCCCCCGGGCTCGAGCGGCGGGATCTCGAGCGCCCCGAGCAGCTGAACCTCGGGCTGGAGCACGACCCCGAACTGTTCGCGCGCCCGTCGCCGCGCCTCGGCGATCAGTGCGATCGCGTCCGAGGTCCTCGCCTCGCCGGCGTTCTCGATGAAGTTCGCGTGCTTCGGCGAGATCTGGGCTCCACCGATCACGAAGCCGCGGAGGCCACAGGCCTCCAGCATCCGCCCCGCCGTCAGCTCGTGCTCGGGGTTCTTGAAGACGCTGCCGAACGTGCGCTTGTTCGTGGGCTGGGCGGCCTTGCGCTGCGACTGCATCGCTGCGACCGTCTCCTTGATCTCGGCGGCGGGCCGCGGACCGAGCTCGAGCTCGGCGGCCGCCACGACCTGGCCGTGCCGAAGCCCTGACGAGCGGTAGCGAAGACCGAGCTCGGCCGGCGTGCGCCAGGCTGCTCCTCCGGCGTCGACGACGAGCGCCCGCCTCAGCACGGACGCGATGTCGCCGCCGTAGGCGCCGGCGTTCATCCAGACGCCTCCCCCCACCGTCCCGGGAATGGCGCAGGCGAACTCCAGGCCGCCCAGCTCAGCCGCACGGGCGCGATGGAGGCAGACGGCGAGCGAGGCCCCTCCGCCGGCGATGAGCAGCCAACTCGGCAGCCTCCGCCCGCGCGAGCTCCCCCGCCAGCTTCACCACGAGCCCTGGAAAGCCGTCGTCGGCGACCAGCAGGTTGGAGCCGAGCCCGACGACGGCGACCGGCAAGCCTTCCGACTGGGCCCAGGCGAGCCGGGCGCCGAGCTCCTCGACCGACTCCGGCGAGTCGAACCAGCGCGCGGCGCCGCCCGTCCCCAGCGTCGTGTAGCGGCTGAGCGCGACCTCCTCGTTCACGCTTCGAGCTCCTTGCGGAGAAGCGGGATCGCCGAGTCGACGTTGCCGGCGCCGGCCGTCAGCACCAGCCCACCCGGGCGCGCCAGCAGGGCCGCGAGCCGCGCGGCGTCGGCGAGCTCCGGCGCCCAGCCGAGCGGCATCCCCGGGCGCACCTCGGCCGCGCGGTCGACGAGGAGCTTCGCGCTGATACCCGGGACAGGCTCCTCGCGGGCCGCGTAGATCTCAGTGACGACTGCAGCGTCGGCGGCGGTGAGTGCCTCGCCCAGCTCGCGCCCGAGATGTCGCGTGCGCGAGTAGAGGTGCGGCTGGAAGAGGACGACGAGCCGCCCAGCGCCGGCGAGGTCGCGCACGGCGGCGATCGAGGCCGCAAGCTCGGCGGGATGGTGCGCGTAGTCGTCCACGAGTCGCACGCCCCCGGCGTCCCCGTGGGCCTCCAGGCGGCGGCCCGTGCCGCGGAATCCCGCCAGGGCTTGCGCAGCAGCCTCCCTGTCGAAGCCTGCGAGCTCGAGCGCCGCCAGCGCGCAGCCGGCGTTCAGCCGGTTGTGCTCGCCGGGTACTCCGAGCTCGAGGCCGATCGGCTCGACCTCCCGCCCCCAGATCACCCGACCCTCCGGGAGGCCCACCGTCCACTGCTCGAAGCGCTCCTCGAGCTCGGCTGAGGAGGCGAAGTTCGCGTGGTGGTCGAGCTCGACATTGGTGACGACCGCGATGTCGGCGGGGAGCTCGAAGACGGTGCCGTCGGACTCGTCACCCTCGACCACGAGCCAGCCTGAGCCCGCGCGGGCGTTGCCCCCGAGCTGCGGGACCTCGCCGCCGATCAGAAACGACGGATCGTCGCCGAGCGCGTCGAGGCAGTACGCGATCATGGCCGCCGTCGTCGTCTTCCCGTGCGCTCCGGAGACGACGATCGACCGCCGGAGCGCGACGAGCTCGGCCAGGAAGTCCGCGCGCCGGCGCCCCGCCACCGCCCCCGCGTACGCAGTGGACACAACCGACTCGGCGGCGTCGGGCGGCTCCGGCGGCTCGGGCGAGACGACGACCGGAATGCCGGCCGCCCGGACGTGTGCCAGGTACGGCGTCTCGTTGCGGTCCCAGCCGGAGACCTCGGCGCCCCAGGCCTGCGAAACGACCGCGTAGCCACTCAGCCCGGCCCCCCCGATGCCGGCGAACCAGAGGCGGCGGCCGTCAAGCTCGGGCAAGCGCCAACAACCCCTCCGCCACGACGTCGGCGGCGTCGGGCTTCGCCAGCTCGAGCATCGCCGCTCCCATCGCGGCCAGCCGCTCCGGGTCGCCCAGGAGCTCGTCGACCTGCCGACGCACGTCGAGCTCTCCCTCGGAAACGACGACCGCTCCACCGCCCCGCTCGAAGTAGCGGGCGTTCTTCGCCTGGTGGTCGGCGGTCGCGTGCGGATACGGGACGAGGAGCGCCGGCTTCCCCGCGGCCGCGACCTCCCACACCGAGCCGCCGGCCCGCGCCACGACCAGATCCGCGGCGGCGAGCGCCGCTCCGAACTCGTCGGTGAAGGGCAGGAGCCGTGTAGTCGTCGCGGCGGGGACGGCGCTCGAGCTCCGGGAAGTCGCGTTCGCCGGCGAGGTGGAGGACGGCGGGACCGCTCTCGGCGAAGGCCTCGTAGACGGCCTCGTTCAAGAGCGCCGCTCCCTGGCTCCCGCCGAAGACGAGCACGACGGGGCCGTCCGCGGGAAGCTCGAACGTCTCCCGCGCCTCGACGCGCCCCGGCGGGCGCGAGCGCGCCGGGATCGGGCGGCCGACGACGCGGTACTTCGGTCCCTCGATGCCGTCCAGCGGAAAGGCCAGGAAGACGACCTGTGCGAACGGCGCGGCGAAACGGTTCGCGAGCCCGAGGTGCGCGTCCGCCTCGGTCAAAGCCGCCCGGATCCCGAGGGTCCGCGCCGCGAGCACCATCGGCCCGCCGACGTAGCCCCCGGCTCCGAGAACCGCGTCGGGTCGGCGGCGGCGCAGGATGCGCGCGCAGGCGGCCGGCGCGACCAGGTCACGCGCGAGCGCCCCCGCGAGGCGAAGGCTGGGGCGCCGCGGGAGGCCCTCGACCCGGAAGGCGTCGAACTCGAGGCCGGCGGCGCTCGCGAGCCGCTCCTCGACGGAGTCAGGCCGACCGGCGAGCGTGACGCGCGCGCCGCGGCCCTGCAGCGACTCGGCGACTGCGAGTGCCGGCAGGACGTGCCCGGCGGTCCCGCCCGCGGCGATCAGGAACCTTGGCGTTGGACTCGGCGGCGGCATGGTTGACCGCGATGTTAAGGAGGATGCCGACGGAGGCGAGCAGGACGACCAGGCTCGAGCCCCCGTAGGAGACGAGCGGCAGCGGGATTCCGGTCAACGGGGCGAGCCCCATCACCGCGCTGACGTTGACCGCCGCCTGCCCGCAGATGAGCGCGGTGATCCCCGCGGCGAGGAGCTTCCCGAAGGGGTCGCGGCACGCGAGCGCGACGTTGAAGCCGGCGTAGCCGAAGGCAACGAATGCGGCCAGAACGGCGAAGGCGCCGAACAGGCCGAGCTCCTCGCCGATGATGGCGAAGATCATGTCGGTCGACGCCTCGGGCAGGTAGTAAACCTTCTGTACGCTCTCGCCCAGACCGACCCCGAAGAAGCCGCCGGAGCCGAGCGCGAGCATGGCCTGGACGCTCTGGAACCCGGCGCCCTGTGGGTCTTGCCACGGGTCGAGGAAGCTGAGGATGCGCTCCCGCCGGTAAGGCTCGAGCCAGATTGCTGCGCCGATCAGGCCGATGCCGATCGCCCCGGCGCCCGCGAGCGTGGAGAAGCGTGTCCCCGCGACGACGAGCACGGCGGCGAGCATGACCACGATCGAGATCGCGGTGCCGAGATCGGGCTCGACGAGGATCAGCGCGATCGCGGCGCCGAACACGACCCCGATCGGGCGGATCAGCTCCCCGAGCGACTGCGGCGCAGGGGAGCGCGAGAGGTACGCCGCCAACCAGAGGACGAGCGCCAGCTTGGCGAGCTCCGAGGGCTGCAGCGTCGCCGGCCCCAGGGTGAGCCAGCGCCGCGCGCCGTTGACCGCGATCCCGACGGCGAGCACGGCCACGAGCAGGGCGAAGCTCGCGAGCAGCAGCGGCGGGACGAGGTAGCGCAGCCGCCGGTAGTCGGTGCGCGAGAAGATGACGAGCGCCACGATCCCCAGGAACGCATAGACGGCCTGGCGCTTGAGGTAGTAGGCGGGGTCGTCGTTCGCGAGCGCCGCACGCGCCGAGCTCGCGCTGTAGACCATGACGAGGCCGAACGCCACGAGCCCGAGCGTGACGACGACCAGTAGGTGGTACTCGAGGCCGCCGCGGACCGGCCGCTTCACAGCGCCTCCACGAGCTGCCGGAACCGCGCTCCTCGCTCCTCGAAGCTCTCGAACTGGTCGTAGCTCGCGCACGCCGGGGAGAGAAGCACGACCTCGCCGCGCTCGGCGTCCGCGTGCGCGTCGGCAACCGCGTGCTCCAGGTCGACGGAGTGCCGGAAGCGGACTCCTTCCCGCGCCAGTGCTTCCGCGATCTCGTCGGCGGACTCACCGATCAGGTAGGCGCACGAGACACCTGCCTCGCGCGCGCGGGCGGCGAGGCCCCCGAACGGGGTTCCCTTCCGGCTCCCGCCGAGAATCACGCGCAGGCCGGGCGGGTATGTGCCGAGCGCCCGCTCGGCCGCCTCGGGGTTGGTCGCCTTGGAGTCGTTGACCCAGCGGACGCCGTCCACCTCGCGGACGAGCTCGAGCCGGTGCGGGACGCCGGCGAAGCTCGTGAGGGCGGCGGCGATGGCCTCGTCGGAGATGCCGGCCGCGCGCGCGGCGGCGGCGGCGGCCGCAGCGTTCTCGCGGTTGTGCTCGCCGGGAATGCGCGGCTCCGCCGGCAGCGGGTCGTCCGCCGCGAACTCGACGCGCCGGCCTTCGCCGGGAACGGGCGCGAATCCGCGCGGGACGACGGCGACGTCCGCAGAGGTCTGGTTCTCGAAGATGCGAAGCTTGGCTGCCCGGTAGGCGTCGAGGTCGCCGTGGCGGTCGAGGTGGTCGGGCGTCACGTTGAGGAGCACGGCGACGCGCGGCCGGAGCTCGTCGATGTCCTCGAGCTGGAAGCTCGACAGCTCACAGACGATCCAGGCGTCCTCGGCGACCGCACCGTCGAGACCGGTCAGCGGGCGGCCGACGTTGCCCGCGACCGCGACCGGCTTTCCGGCCGCGCGGAAGATCTCGCCCAGGAGCTCGCAGGTCGTCGTCTTGCCGTTCGTCCCGGTGACCCCGAGAAGCGGGTTCGGCAGGAGGCGCGACCCGAGCTCGACCTCGCTCCAGACCGCCACGCCACGAGCCCGAGCGGCGGCCACGAGGGGGACCTCGCTCGGGATACCAGGGCTCTTGACCAGCAGGTCCACGTCGTCGACGAGCGCGGGGTCCTCCGCGCCCAAGACGACTTCGACACCGTGTCCCGAAGCCTCCCGGCGTCCAGCTCGTCGTTGCGGTCGACGCCGACGACTTCGACGCCGCGGCGCTCGAGCGCGAGCGCCGCAGCCACGCCCGACCGGGCCAGGCCGAGGACCAGGGCTCGCTCAGGAAGCAAACTCGGACGCGTAGCGGTAGTAGAGGACGAACCCGCACGCGCACAGGATCGCGGTGACGATCCAGAAGCGGACCATGATCCGGGTCTCCGACCAGGCCTTCATCTCGAAGTGATGGTGCAGCGGCGCCATCAGGAGGACCCGCCGGCCGAACCACTTGAAGCTCACGACCTGCACGATGACCGAGAGCGCCTCGATCACGAAGATGCCGCCGATGAGGATGACCAGCGACTCGGTCTTCGTCATGATCGCGAAGGCCGCGATCGCGCCGCCGAGGCCCATCGAGCCGGTGTCGCCCATGAAGACCTGGGCCGGGAAGGCGTTGTACCAGAGGAACCCGATCGAGGCCCCGATCAGGCTGGCGCCGAGGATCGCGAGGTCGAGGTCGACCTGGTCGGCCGCGCCGACGGCACGGATTGACGCGAGAGCCGCGACCAGGCTCATGGCCGTGTAGGTGAGGAGGGAGATCGTGGTCGTCCCCGCGGCCAGGCCGTCGACTCCGTCCGTCAGGTTCACGCCGTTGGCGAAGCCCGCGATGATGAAGTAGAGGAGGACGTACCAGCCCCAGCCGAGGGGAAGGTCGACGTCGAGGAGCGGCAGGTAGACGTCGGTCGTCAACGGCTCGTCCAGACCCCGTGCCGCGACGAACCCGACGACGACGGTGATCGCCCCGAGCCAGAGGAGCTTCCAGCGGCCCGAGAGCCCGAGCGAGCGCCGGCGGGAGACCTTCGTCCAGTCGTCCACGAAGCCGATCGCAGCGCAGCCGAGAGCGACGAAGAACGCGGTGACGGCGGGGACGGTGCGATCCGAGAAGACCAGGAACGGCACCGCCATCGAGATCATGATCAGGAGGCCGCCCATGGCGGGCGTGCCCTGCTTGACCACGTGCCCCTTGGGCCCTTCCTCCCGGATCTGCTGCCCGAACTCGTTCTTGCGGAGGAAGTCGATGAACTTGGGGCCGGCGAGGATGGAGATCACCATCGCCAGCACGCCCGCGAGCAAGACTTCGACCATAGCTGGGCCCTAAGCCTAGGCCCGGGCCGGGACGACGGCGACGGCTTCGGCGATCACCTCGAGCCCCATCGCGCGCGAGCCCTTCACCAGCACGCAGTCGCCGGGTCGGAGGACAGTGCGGAGCGCGGCGAGCCCCTGCTCGACTGTGGGGGCCCAGCGCGTGATCGGAACGCCGCGCGCGCCCTGGACGTAGTTACGCGCCAGCGGGCCGACGGCGACGAGCACCTCGACGCCCGCACGCGCCGCGGCGGCACCGACCTCACGGTGGAACGCAGGTGCGCCGGGGCCGAGCTCGGCCATGTCTCCGAGCACGGCGACCTTGCGGTGTTCGCCGGCGGCCCGCTCGTCGAGGTGCTCGAGCGCGGCGGCCATCGAGAGCGGGTTCGCGTTGTAGCAGTCGTTGAGCAGGATGCCGCCGCCCGCGAGCGGCACCTCTTCCCCGCGCAGGCGCGAGAGCTGCACGTGGCGCGCGCCCTTCTGCGCCTTGCCGAGCGGGAGGCCGAGTGCGTGGTAGGCGGCGAGCGCCGCGAGCGCGTTCGTCGCGTTGTAGCGCGAGGAGAAACTGAACTCGAGCGTGAGGGGGCGGCCGAAGGCCTCGACGCGGATGCGGGCGCTGCCGTCGTGCGCCGCGAAGTAGCTGAGGCTGACGTCCCCACCATCGCCGAAGCGGAACACCTGGAGGTCGTCCCGCACGAGGTACGGGTCGAGATAGGCCTCGCCGGCCGGGACGACGGCAGTGCCCCCGGGCGGGAGGCTCTCGATCAGCTCCGCCTTCGCCTGCGCCACGCGCTCGACCGTGCCCAGCAGCTCGAGGTGGACGGGCCCGACGCTCGTGACGATGCCGACATCCGGCCGCGCAATCTCACAGAGATCGGCGATCTGGCCGAGGCCGCGCATGCCCATCTCGACGATGGCGACCTCCGTGTCCTCCTTCAGGCGGCAGAGGGTGAGCGGGAGCCCGATCTCGTTGTTCTGGCTGCCCTCGGCGACGACCGTGCGAGCGTGCGGCGAGCAGAGAGCGCCGAGGATGTCCTTCGTCGAGGTCTTCGCCGTCGAGCCGGTGACGGCGACGACCCGGGCTGTCGAACGCAGGCGTACGGCCTGGCCGAGCGCGCGGAGTGCGCCGAAGGCGTCCTCCGGGACGAGCGCCCCGACGGCGCCGGCCGCGAGCGCCTCGCCCACGAAGTCGACGCCCGCGCCGACGGCCACGAACAGGTCGCCTTCCTGTGTCCGCCGGGAGTCGATCGAGACGCCGGTCGCGCGCTCGGCGCCAGAGGCCCGCTCCAGCCGGCCAGGCGCAAGCTCTGCGATTTCGTCGAGCGTGAGCGGGATCATGCTGTTGCGCCGAGCCGCCTGAGGGCGTCGCGGGCGACCTCGCGGTCGTCGAAGGGAATCGTCCGGTCGTGGAGCTCCTGCCCCTGCTCATGGCCCTTGCCGGCGATGAGCACGACGTCGCCCTCCTCGGCAGCCTCGACCGCACGCGCGATGGCTGCGGCCCGGTCCGGCTCCACGTCCTCCGCGCCGTTCATTCCCGTGAGGATCTCCTCGATGATCGCGGTGGGCTCCTCGCTCCGCGGGTTGTCGGACGTGACGATGGCAAGGTCGGCAAGGCGGCTCACGACCTCGCCCATCAGCGGTCGCTTCGCCCGGTCGCGGTCGCCGCCGCATCCGAACACGCAGATCAACCGGCCGGACGCGAGTCGGCGCGCCTCGACAAGGACGTTCTCGAGCGCCTCCGGCGTGTGCGCGTAGTCGACGAGGACGGCGAACGGCTGGCCCTCGTCCACCGCCTCGAAGCGGCCCGGAACCCCCGGGACGTGCTCCACGCCGCGCACGATCGCCTCGTCCTCGAGCCCGAGCAAGCGCGCGGCGGCGATGGCGCCGAGGACGTTCTCGACGTTGAAGCGGCCGCGGAGCTTCGGTCGAACCGTCAGGCCGGCGGCTCGGAAGCTCGTCGTCGCCGGCGTCAGCTCGAGCTCCTCCGGACGGATGTCCCCGTCCTCGCTGAGGCCGAAGGTGAGGAGGCGCACGCCGAGCCCACGCAGCTCGTCGGCGAGCCGGCGCCCGTGCTCGTCGCCGACGTTGACTGCCGCGGGTGGCCGGCTCCCGTCGACATCCGGCTCGGTGAAGAGCCGCCGCTTCGCCTCGTAGTAGGCGTCCAGCGTGCCGTGGAAGTCGAGGTGGTCCTGCGACAGGTTCGTGAAGACGAGCGCGCGGAAGCGGGTCCCGACGAGTCGCTTCAGCTCGGACGCGTGCGATGAGGCCTCCATCGCGCAGCTCCGGTCGCCGGCGTCGAGGAGCTCGCGAAAGGTGCGCTGGAGGTCGATCGCCTCGGGCGTCGTCCGCGTGACGGCACGCCGCTCGCCGCCGACCCGCATCTCGACTGTGCCGAGCAGGCCCGGTCGACGGCCCGCCGCGGCGAGGATCGAGTAGAGCAGGAACGCCGTCGTGGTCTTTCCGTTCGTCCCCGTGACGCCCGTCACCTCGAGCTCGCGCGTCGGGCATCCGAAGAACACGTCAGCCGCGAGGGCCATCGCGAGCCGGGCGTCGGCGACGACCAGCTGGGGCACCGGCAGGTCGAGCGGGCGCTCGACGAGGAGAGCCACGGCGCCGCGCTCGACGGCGGCGGCGGCGAAGTCATGGCCGTCGGCACGCTGGCCCGGGACACAGACGAAGAGCGCTCCCGGCTCGACTCGGCAAGCGTCGTAGGCGAGATCCGTGACGGCGACCGCGGCCGGGTTCAGGACCTCGCGGGCGCCGACCGCGTCGTGCAGGGCTTCGAGCGCGATGGCGGGCTGGTCGGGCACGGGTCAGGCGAAGTTCGGCACGCGGTGGGGAGTTCTTGCTCGGTCCTGCGTGCATTCTGGCGCGGTCCGTGACTCAAGGGCGCAGATTCCCCTGCGATCGCGCGCGCGCGCGTCAATCTGTATGCGGGACCGGACTACTCGCCGTCGTCGCCCCGGGCGTCGGGCGGTACCTCGAGGTACTGCAGGACGAACTGGGCGATCTCGGCGAAGACGGGCCCGGCGACGGTGCCGCCCCAGATCGCCCCACGCGGCTCGTCCACGGTCACGAGGATCACAACGCGCGGCCGGCTCGCCGGGGCGAAGCCGACGAAGGACGCGACGTAGCGGGTCTCGGAGTAGCCACCGGTCGGCTCCGGCTTGGCCGCGGTGCCCGTCTTGCCGGCGACGCGGTAGTCCTCCACCTGGGCCGTCGTCCCCGAGCCCTCCTCGACGACGCCGCGCAGCATCCGGGTCAGCTCGCGCGTGGTCCCTTCCGAGAGGACCTGCCGGCTTTTCGCCTCCACTCGGTCGCTTCCCTCGACCCGATCGACGAGATGTGGCTGCAGCCAGACGCCGTCGTTCGCGATCGCGCCGTAAGCGGCGGCCATCTGCAACGGCGTCACGGCGATGCCCTGTCCGATCGGAACGTTCCCGATCGTCGAGCCCGACCACTCCTCCGGGCGCAGGACGATTCCGCGCGACTCACCCGGAAAGTCGATACCGGTCTTTCGCCCGAACCCGTACCGCCGGATCCACTTGTTGATGCCCTCGCGCTGCAGCAGCTGCGCCAGCGTCACCACGCCGACGTTGGAGGAGCGCGAGAGGATCTGCGACACAGTCATCGTCTGCGTGCCGCGCGGGAGCGCGTCGTGGATGATGCGGTCGGCGACCGGGATCTTGTACTTCAGGCGGAACTTCGTCCCGGGCGAGACGAGGTTGTCCTCGAGGACGCCGCCGACGGTGACGACCTTGAACGTCGATCCAGGCTCGTACGTATCCGTCACCGCGCGGTTGCGCAGGCGCTCCTCGTCCGTCCGTGCGACCGTGGGAAAGGCGTTCGCGTCGAAGCCGGGCTCGACCGCGAGCGCGAGGATCCCGCCGGTCCTCGGGTCGAGGACGACGGCGGTCGCGGACTGCGCGCCCCAGCGCGCCTTCGTGCGCCGCAGGACGCGCTCGACGTAGCCCTGGATCGTGTGGTCGACGGTGAGGACGACGTCCCTCCCGTTCTGCACCTGGTCGGCCTCGACGACGTCGATCGTTCGTCCGAAGGGATCGCGCACGATCGTCTTCGAGCCCTCGTGCCCGGCGAGCTCCTCGTCGAGCTGCAGCTCGAGGCCGGAGAGCCCGGTGTTGTCCGTGCCCGCGTAGCCCACGATCTCGGAAGCGACCGTCCGCTGCGGATAGACACGGCGTTCCTCGGGCCGGAAGCCGAGCCCGACGATCTCCTGCGCCTCGAGCACCTGGGCCTTCTCCGGGTCGGCCTTGCGCGCGAGATAGACGAACCCGCGAGACCGGTCGGTGAGCAACGGGTAGAGCTTCCCCGGGTCGAGGTCGAGCGCCTCGCCGACCGCGATCGCGGTTCCCGCGGATCGACCACCTGCTTCGGGTTCGCATAGACCGTCGTCCCGCGAAGGCCGAATGCGAGCTGGACTCCGTTGCGGTCGAAGATCGTCCCACGCCGCGCCGGCACCGTCAGCTCCTCGCGGTGCTGGCTCGTGGCGAGGTGGTCAAGGGTCTGCGCCTTCACCGCCTGGAGCCACGCGACGCGCGCGAACGCGGCGACGAAGACGATCGCGAAGACCGCCACGAGGAGCCGCAGGCGCCTGTTCGCCTGGCGCACCGGCCCTACCCCTTGACGCGCGCCAGCCGGACGTAGGTGGTCTCGACGGGCTCGGTCAGCCCGTACCTGTTCACCGCCATTGCCTCGATGCGACCCGCGGCCGCCGCCTGGGAGAGCTCGGCCTCGAGGCCGTCCCGCTTCGCGATCAGCTCGGCACGCTCGACGTCCAGCTCCTCCGACTGCATGTTGAGCCGGAGGACTGCGACGTTCAGCGCGACGATGCCCGCGAGGAGCGTGGCGACGACGACGATCCAGACGACGCTGCCCGCGACGCGCGGCCTGGCTACGGGTCGGCGCCTCGGCGCCCGGCGCGGCTCCGGGCGCGGCTTCGGCCTCGGTGCGCGGCGGGGCTCGGCACGGGCGGCAGCGGTCGCCATCAGTGCCCCTCCAGCCAATACGAGCCTGCTTCTGCCCCGCGATCACGCTGCGCTGGAGCCAGCCCTCGTCCTTGCCAAGGCTCCCAGCCTTGCCCGCGAACGAGTGCGGACTCCAGCTTGGTGCTCGCGACGCAGAATCGAGGCTGGATTGGCTGAATGGGCACTGCTACGCCTTTACCGCGACCCGAAGGCGAGCGGAAGACGCCCGCGGATTCTCGGCGGTCTCGGAGGGTGAGGGCCGCACGGCCTTGCGGGTGACGAGGCGGAGCGTCGGCTCCTTCCCGCAGACGCACACCGGCAGGTCCGGCGGGCAGGTACACCCTCGCGCCTGGGCGGCGAAGTAGCGCTTGACGATGCGGTCCTCGAGCGAATGGAAGCTGATGACGGCGAGCCGGCCGCCGGGCCGCAGCAGCCGGAGCGCGGTCGGCAGCGCGTGCTCGAGCGCATCCAGCTCGTCGTTGACCACGATTCTGAGCGCCTGGAAGACACGCTTGGCCGGATGGCCGTCGCCGAAGCGCCGCGGCGCCGGGATGGCCGCGCGCACGACCTCGACGAGGTCCGCGGTCCGCTCGAACGGGCGCTCCGCGCGCCGGCGCACGATGGCGCGGGCGATCTGCCGGGAGAAGCGCTCCTCGCCGTAGCGGCGGAAGACGTCGGCGAGCTCACGCTCGTCGAGCTCGTTGACGACGTCGGCCGCTGTGCGGGAAGCCGAGACGTCCATGCGCATGTCGAGCGGAGCGTCGGCCGCGTAGGAGAAGCCGCGTTCCGGCCGATCGATCTGCATGCTCGAGACGCCCAGGTCGAGGAGCACCGCGTCGGCCTGGACGTCGTTGTCGGCGAGCTGCCCCAGCACGACGGCGAAGTCGCCGCGCAAGAGCCGCGCCTGGACGCCCGCCCGTCGCTGAAAGCGATCGAAGTAGGGGCGCACGCTCGCATCCCGGTCGACGGCGATGAACCTTCCCCGGCCGGCGAGGTCGGCGGCGAGAAGCTCCGCATGGCCGCCGGCACCGAACGTTGCGTCGACGACGGTCTCCCCGGGCTGCACCGCGAGGAGCTCGCGCACCTCGTCGGCGAGGACAGGAACGTGGTCAGCTGTCTCGTGTTGCAAGGCGTTCCGCAACAACCTCCGCCCTCCTCTCGACGTCTTCGAGCTGCACGCGCCAGGCGTCCCTGTCCCAGACCTCAAGGTAGTCGCCGGCGCCGGCCACGATCACCTCGCGGCCCAGATCCGCCTTCGCGATGAGTCCGGCCGGGAGCGTGACGCGCCCCTGCTTGTCGAGCTCGGACTCGACCGTGGCGGAGAAGAGGTAGCGCCGCATGTCCCGCGCCTCGCGGCTGAACCGGTCGAGGCCCGAGAGGTGCGAGCTCACGAAATCGCCCCAGCCTTCCTTCGTGTACACGGCGAGACACGGCTCGATCCCGCGCGTGACGACGACACCCTGCTCGAAGGACTGCCGGAACCGAGCGGGAAGCGTAAGTCGGTTCTTGTCGTCGATGGTGTGCTCGTACTCGCCGAGAAGCATCGGGTGGCGCCTTCCGTGATCTCCACTTCGTCCCACTCTAGACCACAATCCCCCACTGCGCAACCCCAGGACCCCACGTGCGCGCGCGTGGATAATCGTGTCGCCAAGAACTGTCGACGCAAGGAGGCGGGCCGGTGCAGGCGCAACTGACGAGGGACGAGCTCGCGCGGCTCCTCAGGGAAGCCGAGCGGGCGCACGCCGAGTACGAGAAGGAGCTCGGCCACCGGGACGAGGACTGGCCCGGCTGGTACGCCGACTACATCCTCCGCCGCCTCGAGGGCGCGTCGGCCTAGTCAGGTGCCGTGCGCGCCGCGGCGCGCGAGCGCGGCGGCGGCGCACTCGGCGGCGAAAGCCACGGCAGCATCGGGCTCGTCACCGCGCCCGAGTGCAAACGTGAGCCCGGCCGCGAAGCTGTCGCCGGCGCCGTAGGAGTCCGAGACCGGCCCGCGCAGCTCCGCCGGCTTGTAGGCCCCGGCCCGGCAGTCGGCAGTGCCCCAGGTCCCTCCCTCCCGCCCCCCGGTCGCGACGACGAGTCTCGGCTGCGGCTCGAGGTCGTCCCGGTCGTACCGCTCGCTCGGGTCGTTGGCGCTGCGGACGAGCGCATCGAGCTCGACGCCGGCCTCCTGGAGGACCGGGAGCGAGCGCGCGGTCGCCACGAGCACCCGCGCGCGCCTCGCCGCCCGCGCTGCCGCCGCGTCGCCGCTCACGAAGTAGACCGCGTCGGTCTCGGCTAGCTCCTCCCAGGGCAGCGGGTCAGCGCCGCGCGGCACGTGCTTCTCGCCCAGGATCGTGATCGTCCGCTCGCCGCGCCGGTCCACGAAGGTGAACCCTCGGCGTTGCGGCTCCTCGTGCCGCGCGGCCTCGACGCGGACGCCGAGACCGGAAAGCTGCGCGAACGACGCGTCCCCGAGCTCGTCCTGCCCCAGTGCGGTGAAGAGGGTGCAGTCACCGGCGAGCTGTGCGAGCCGGACCGAGGCCACGCCCCCTCCGCCGGCCGCCTCGGCCCACCACTCGCTCGCCTGGACGATCTCGCCGGGCCGCGGCACGAGCTCGACCCGGGCGAACTCCACCCACTCGACGTGGCCGACGACAGCGGTTCGCATCGACGGCAGTCTCACATCTCGGCGCCGCGGTGCGTTTCAACGGATGATGGAAGCCGTGGCCGCGATACCGCCCTTCGAGCGCTTCTACGACGAGCGCAAGGACGAGATCTTCGGTTACCTCGCGCGCCTGCTCGGGCGCGAGGCAGCCGAGGACGCGTTCCAGGAGACGTTCCTGCGCGCGCTGCGCGCATACGCCAAGCTCGAGCACGGCCGCCACCTGCGGGCGTGGGCCTTCACGATCGCCACGCGGGTCGCCGTCGACGTGCGCCGCAAGGCGACGCCGATCGCGGAGCCCGAGGACATTCCGGTCCACGACGAGCGGCCGGCCTACGCGGAGCTGGAGCACCTTGCCGGAGAGCTGCCGCCGACCGAGCGTGCGGCCGTCGTGCTTCGGTACGGCTACGACCTCTCCTACGACGATATCGGCACCGCGCTCGGCTCGAGCGCCGAAGCGGCCCGTGCGGCGGCCTCGTCCGGCGTGCGGCGCCTGCGCAGGAAGGAGATCGCATGACCACCGTCCCCGACGGGCTCGACCGCCGCTTCCGCGACGCCGCGGCCTCGGCCGGGCTCCTCGACGTCGCGTACGACTTCACCGACTCCCCCGTCGGCCGGCTGCTCGTGGCCGCGAGCGAGCGCGGCGTCTGCCGCATCTCGTTCGACCCCGAGCCCGAGCGGGAGCTCGACGAGCTTGCCCGTACGTTCGGCTCGCGCGTCCTTCGCTCCCCGGGTCCGGTCGAGGCCGTCCGCCGCGAGCTCGACGAGTACTTCGAGGGCTCCCGCCGCGAGTTCGACCTCGTGGTCGACCTGACGCCGCTGCCCGCGTTCCAGAGGTCGGTCCTCGAGGAGCTCGTCCTCGTGCCGTACGGCGGCGTCGACACCTACGGCGGCCTGGCCCACCGGATCGGAAAGCCGCGCGCTGCGCGGGCGGTCGGCGGGGCGCTCAACCGCAACCCGATCCCGATCGTCGTCCCGTGCCACCGCATCGTCGGGGCGAGCGGCAGCCTGGTCGGCTACGCCGGCGGGCTCGAGCGCAAGCAGGCGCTCCTCGGCCTCGAGGGCGCGCTGCTCGCCTAGGCGGCTTCGCCGGTGCGCGCCGCCATGCGGCGCAGGAGCTCCCGCCGGAGCTGCTCGCCGGTGAGCCGGCCGGCGTTCCGCGGGTAGGCGATCAGCAGGTGGAGCGCCGGCGATTCCTGCGTCGGGCCGTCGGGCTCGGCCGGTCGGGGCGGCGGCGCGGCCGAAGCGTGCACGACGGAGATCTCGCCCGTCCGGCCGCCGTGCAGCCGGGCGTAGCACTCCCGCTCGTCGAGCGGCCTCAGCCTGGCGCGCTTGCGGAAGATCCGCACGCGGCGAGCCTAGCGCGGCCGGCGGTCGGAACCGCTGGGCCCAGTCCATGGCTCGTAGCCGCTCTCCGCGCGCGGTCTCGTCGTGCTCTGGGATTCTCCCGCCGGGCTCGATCTCGACGAGATTCATGCCGAACGAGCGAATGCCAAGCGAACGGCGCGCGAGCAGCCAGCGCCCGCTCCGCTCGAACTCGTCCTCGTGGCCGATGGTAAAGGCGTCCTCGCTCATGCAGCCGAGCCGAAGCCGCCGCCACCGGGCGTCTCGATCGTCACCGACTGGCCGGATTCGAGCGCGCGCGTCACCTTTGCGGGGACTTCGTCGCCGTCGACCAGGTTCCGCCCCGGCGAGCCGGGCTCGCCGCCGCGCGTCCCTCCCGGGCCGCGGGCCCGGCGCTCACTGACGATGGAGACCCGGCACGCCTCGAGCGCGGTGATCTCCCTGATGACGCCGTCCCCGCCCCAGAAGCGGCCCTTGCCTCCCGAGCCGAGCCGTAGCGCGTAGCGCTCGACTCGCAGCGGGTAGGCGAGCTCGAGCGCTTCGACGGGCGTGTTCAGCGTGTTCGACATGGCGACGTGAACGGCCGACGGCCCGTCCGCGCTCGGGCAGCCTCCCTGGCCGCCGGCGATCGTCTCGTAGTACGTGAAGCGCGGGTTGCCGAACGTGAGGTTGTTCATCGTGCCCTGACCCTGCGCGGGAACGGGCATAGCCTGGCCGAACGCCCGGAAGAGGACGTCGGCGATGCGGCTCGAGGTCTCGACGTTGCCGGCCACGACAGCTGCAGGGGGGCGCGCGTTGACGAGTGACCCTTCGGGCGCCGTGACCGTGACCGGCGCGAAAGCGCCGCCGGAGGCCGGCACGTCGGGATCAGTCAGACAGCGCACGACGAAGTACGACGCCGACCGGGTAACCGCGAGCGGGCAGTTCAGGTTCCCCGGATGCTGCGGGTCGGTGCCGGCGAAGTCGATTGCGATCGTCTCGCCGGCGACGGTGACGGTCGCGCGCACCACGAGCTCTCCCTCCGGCGCCTCGAGGACGTCGGCCCCCTCGTAGCGCCCATCCGGGAGCTCGGCGATCGCCGCGCGCACGCGCCGCTCCGAATACGCGTAGAGCTCGTCCATCGCGGCCGCCACCCCGTCGCGCCCTCGGCGCTCCGCAAGCTCGGCCAAGCGCTGCTCGGCGAGGCGGTGCGCCGCGACCTGAGCGCGGAGATCGCCGCGGCGCTCGTCGGGGTTCCGCATGTTTGCGAGGAGGATGGTGACGACCTCGTCGGTGAGCCGGACGGGCGGGACGACGAGGCCCTCCTGGTAGAGGTCGGTGGAGCCGGCGGGCAGGCTCGCGGGCTCGGCGCCGCCGACGTCCGCGTAGTGCGCCCGGGAGACCGCGTAGCCGAGCTCGGTCCGCGAGACGAGCGTGATGTCGGGCAGATGCGTCCCGCCGGTGAACGGGTCGTTGACGACGAAGACGTCGCCCGGCTCGGGGTCGTGCGCCCGAACGGCGGCGACCGCTTCGGGCATCGCGCCGAGGTGGACTGGGATGTGCTCCGCCTGCGCGATCATCCGGCCGTCAGGCGCGAAGAGCGCGGTCGAGCAGTCGCGCCGCTCCTTGATGTTCGCGGAGAAGGCCGAGCGGACCAGCACGGCTCCCATCTCCTCCGCCACCGCCCGGAGCGCGCTGCCCACGACCTGGAGCTCGATATTCACTGTTTCGTCACTGTCTTGTGAGGACGAGTGTGCTATTCCCATCCCTAACCCCCTCCCACCCGGGGGGCAGCCAGCACGAGGCGCCGTCGAGCTCGATCACGGTCGGCCCGCGGACCGACAGCGGCTCACCGCCGGGAAGGGTGAGCGCCGGGCCTGGGATGACCTCGGCGGTGCGAACCGCGACCAGCTCGAGCGGGCGGCCGCGCTCGGCGTAGCCGTACCGCTCCTCGTGCGCGCGGTGGAATGCCTCCGCCGGGTCGCCCTCGAGCGGCACCGTCAGCTCGAAGGACTGTCCGCGATAGCGGAGGTCGACCTCGCCCTCGCGGGGCAGGAGCCCCGCGTGGTCGAAGGGGATGACGTAGGAGCGCACGCGGTCGCGCCGCTCCTCGCTGGCGACCAGGCCGAGCGCGGAAAGTACGCCGGCCGCGGCGGGCACCAGCACCTTGCGGATGCCGAGCTCGTCCGCGAGCTCGCACGCGTGCAGCGGCCCCGCGCCGCCAAACGCGACGAGCGTGAAGTCGCGCGGGTCGTGGCCGCGCTCGACGGAGACGAGCCTGAGCGCGCGGAGCATCTCCGCGTTGACGACGTCCACCACGGCCTGGGGGTCGAAGTCGCCGAGCGCGAGCTCGGCGGCGGCGCTGTCGAGCTCGAGGCCGCCGGCGAGAGTCGTGGGCAGCCGCCCGAGCACGAGGTTGGCGTCGGTGACGGTCGGCTCGAGCCCGCCGCGCCCGTAGCACGCGGGGCCGGGGTCGGCGCCCGCGCTCTGCGGGCCGACCCTGAGCGCCCCGCCCGCATCCCGCCAGACGATCGACCCGCCGCCCGCGCCCACCGTCTGCAGGTCGACGGTCGGGAGCCGGATGGGGAAGCCGCCCAGCTCGCGCTCGGCCGTGCGCCCCACCTGCCCGCCGACGATCAGGCACACGTCGGTCGACGTGCCGCCCATGTCGAGCGAGATCGCGTTCTCGACCCCCGCAAGAGCGGCGATGCGGGCGGCGCCGACGACGCCCGCTGCCGGCCCGGAGACGAGCGCGACCGACGGATGGCGCGCCGCCTCCGCGAGCGTGCACACGCCGCCGGAGGAACGCATGACGAGCGGCTCGGCGAGCCCTGCCTCGCGGCACCGGTCGGCCAGCGACCAGAGGTACGCGGCGAGCACCGGGCCCAGGTATGCGTCGACCGCGGTCGTGGATGCCCGCTCGTACTCTCGGAACTCGGGCGCGACCTCGTGAGACGCGACGACGTGCGCGTCCGGCAACCGCCGGCGGACCTCGTCCGCGACGAGACGCTCGTGGGTCGAGTCCCGGAAGGCGAAGAGGAGGCAGATCGCCACGGCCTCCGCGTCGAGCTCCGGGAGCGAGTCGAGGTCGAGTGGCTCGATCACGCCCTGAGGGCCGACGCGCTCGTGGACGCCGACGCAGCGCTCGAGCGGGACGAGCGGCTCGGGATGGCGGTCGCACAGGCGATAGAGGTGCGCGCGCGTCTGGCGACGCAGGTGGAGCACGTGCTCGAACCCGGCCGTGCCGACGAACGCGGTCTGCGCGCCCTTGCGCTCGAGCAGCGCGTTGGTGGCGATCGTGGTCCCGTGCGTGAAGCGCTCCAGCTGCACCCCGGTCGCGCCAACCTCGACGGCGGCTTTCACCACCGAGTGCTCCTGCGCGCGGACCGTCGGGACCTTGGCCGTGCGGAGTCGGCCGTCGGCCAGGAGCACGGCGTCCGTGAAGGTGCCTCCGACGTCGATCCCGAGGATCGCCACGCAGCACGTCTAGCAGGCGGACGGGACGCTATGCCGCGTGGCGGCGCCGATACGACCGCGCCTTCGTGCGATTGCCGCACACCGCCATGGAGCACCAACGGCGGGAGCGGTTGCGCGCGTGGTCGTAGAAAGCCCAGCCGCAGCGGTCCGCCTGGCAGGCCTTGAGGCGGCTCCAGGTCCCGTCGGCCATCGCGCCGGCGACGATCGCGACGACCCGTCCGAGGGCTCCGTCCACCCCCGCGGCGCCCGGCTCGAGCGCCATGCTGCCGGCCGGGTCGAAGCGAACGGCGAAGCGCGCGCGCTCCGCCGCCTGGGTGAGCGTGATCGCCGACTCCTTGCGGACGTTCATCCCGCTGTTCTCGAGGAGGAGACCGCGGATCGCCTCGCGCAGCCGCAGCGCCGCGTGGAGGTCGGCCGAGCCGGCCGAGCCGCCGCCGAGGCGGTGTGCCTCGAGCCAGTCCGCGAGGGCCTCGGGCGAGGACAGCTCGTCGTCCCCGTCCTCGAGGTCGACCGTGTTGACGAAGAGCCGGACGAGCTCGAGCTCTCCCGGTGCGGTGTCGCTCATAACCTTCTATGATAGATCACCGGTTAGCGAACGACCAGGGAGGCTTCGCATGGCCGCAGCGCAGTACAGCGTCGCGCACGTGTCCGAGATCGTCACGCCCCGCAGGGCGGAGCCGGGCAAGGCTCCCTGGCGAGCCGTCCGCCGGCACTTCGGGATCGGCTCGTTCGGGATCGCCGCGTACGAGGCGCAGGCCGCGGGAGACGTGCTCGTGGGCGACCACACCGAGGACGACACCCGGCACGAGGAGCTCTTCTTCGTCGCGGCCGGTCGCGCCGCAATCCGGGTCGGCGGCGAGACGGTCGACGCACCGGCGGGAACGTTCGTCTTTGTCCCCGACCCGGAGGTCGTGCGCGGAGCGACCGCGCTGGCGCCCGGCACCACGCTGGTCGCCGTCGGCGGCGAGCCCGGCAAGGCCTTCGAGGTCTCCCCGTGGGAGCAGCAGTACCTCGGCGATGAGTAGCGGCTGGAGCGCGGAGCTCGTCCTCACCGGCGCCGGCGGCGAGCCGGTCGACCTCTGGCGGTCAATCCAGTCGCACGGGCTTGTCGACCTGCCGCCGATGCGGATCGACGAGGAGGCGCGCTCGCTCGAGATCACCGTGCCGCTTCCGGGAGCGCGGCCCCGCACGGTGCAGATCGCGGAGGGGAAGAAGGGCCGCGCGCGTGGTCGCCGTCGCCGGCCGCACCCCCGGCGCCCGCGCCGCGGACGCAGTCCTCGCCGCCGTGGCGCACGTGCTTCGGCTGGACGAGGACCTCTCCCCCTTCTACGCGGTCGCCGCAGCCGATCCGGAGCTCGCCTGGGCGGCGGCCGAGGGCGCCGGGCGGCTCGTGCGCAGCCCTACCGTCTTCGAGGAGGTCGTGAAGACGATCTGCACGACGAACTGCACCTGGTCGGCCACCGAGCGCATGGTCGGGGCGCTCGTCGAGCACCTCGGCGAGCCTGCCGCCGGGGCGAAGGCCGGGCCGTACGGCCGCGCCTTCCCCACTCCCGCGGCGATGGCCGACGTCGACGAGGCGTTCTACCGCGACGTCGTGCGCGCCGGCTACCGGGGCGCCTACCTGCGCTCGCTCTCGGCCGACGTGGCCGCCGGCGCGCTCGACCTCGAGTCGCTCGGACGCGCCACGCGCGAGGAGCTGCCGGACGACGACCTGGCCGCACTCCTTCTCGCTCTCCCCGGCGTCGGGCCGTACGCGGCGGCGCACATCATGATGCTCCTCGGCCGGTACTCCCGGCTCGTGCTCGACTCGTGGACGCGGCCGAAGTACGCGAGCCTCAACGGCGGGAAGCTCGTGAAGGACGCGACCATCGAGCGCCGCTTCCGCCGCTACGGGCCCTACGCCGGGCTCGCGTTCTGGCTCGTGCTCACGCGCGACTGGATCGCGGAGGCGTGACTGAGGCACGGTACCGCGACGGGGCGAAGCGGATCGCCCCGATTGCCCTTGCAGCGCTCGCGTTCGGCGTCTCCTTCGGGGTGCTCGCGCGGGCGTCGGGGATCGGCGCCCTGGAGGCGATCGTCATGTCGATGACCGTCTTCGCGGGCTCGGCGCAGTTCGCAGTCGTCTCCATCCTCGCAGTCGGCGGCGGGATCGCCTCGGCAATCCTCGCGGCCGTCCTCCTGAACGCGCGCTATGCGCCGATCAGCGTCTCCGTCGGGCCGATCTTCGTCGGCGGCCGGCCCCGCCGGCTCCTGGAAGCCCAGCTCATCGTGGACGAGTCGTGGGCGATGTCTCGGCGGCCGGACGGCCGCTACGACCGCCGCCTGCTGGTGGGAGCCGGCCTGGTCCTCTACGCGTGCTGGGTCGGCGGCACGATCGTCGGCGCGCTCGCCGGCGAGGCGCTCGGCGACCCGGCCGACCTCGGGCTCGATGCCGCCTTCCCCGCCCTCTTCCTCGCCATCCTCGTGACGCAGGTGCACTCCCGGCGGGCGCTTGCGGCCGCCGTCCTGGGCGGCACGATCGCCCTCGTCCTCATTCCCGTGGCACCCGCCGGCGTTCCGATTGTCGCGGCAGCCGCAGCGTGCCTCATCGGGTGGAGGCGCCCATGAGCGACGTCTGGATCGTCACCGGCGTCGTCGCCGCGGCCACGATCGCGTTGAAGTCGGTGGGCCCGGTGCTCCTCGGAGGCAGGTCGCTCCCGGAGCACCTGACCGGCGTGGTCGAGCTCCTCGCCCCCGCGCTCCTGGCCGCGCTCGTCGTCACGCAGCTGGTCGGAGGCGACGAGGAGATCGTCCTGGACGCCCGTCTCGTGGGGATCGGCGCGGCTGTGGTGGCCATCCTCCTGCGGGCGCCCCTCCTGGTCGTCGTCGGTGCCGCCGCCGCCGCGACGGCGCTCGCCCGGCTCGTTGCTTGACTGCGGGAGGCCGACAGTGCCCTCCCGCTTGACAAAGTGCCCTATGAGCGCAAAGACTTCCCCGGTCAGGCAGGCATTGGGGGAGCTGGCCGAACATCCGCATCCTTACTCCGGCCCAACGGCTGGTGGTCCGCTGCCCCCTGCAAACAGGAGGTAAGCGTGGTGAAAGGAGCCTCTGTGCGACGACTGCGATTACTGATCGCATGTGTGGTGGTGGTCATCGGGGTCACGATCCCGTTGACCGCGTCGGCCGTGCCGCCGAACGCGGCTTCGGCGACGGCGACGTTCACGTACACGAAGAACATGCATCCGCTCGGCTTCTCGCCGAATCGGGCGGTGCCGCTGGACAACACCGTGCCGGGGTCGGGTGTGTTCAACTCCGACCTCGCCTTCTGGGGGAACACGGCCGTTCAGGGCACGTACTCCGGCTTCCGGCTCGTCAACGTCGAGGAGCCGGACAACCCGGTGGAGATCGTCAACTGGACGGAGTGCGCCAGCCCGACGAACACCGTGGGCAACCAGGGCGACGTCATCGTCTGGGGCGACCTCATCATCCGGTCGTGGAACTCCGGCACGCCGGCGCCCCACTATCCGGAGGGGCACCCGCTGGCGGGCGAGACCATCCCAACGAGCGACCCGGCCCGTTACACGACACCGGGTGCGTTCTGTGGGGACTGGCCCATGTACCGCCAGCTCCCGACGCCGACGCATCCGGTCAACCCGCCAGCAGTCGATCGAGGACAGGAAGGCGTCCACGTGATCGACATCAGCGATCCGACGAACCCGGACGTGGTCGCTTTCGTCGACACGCCGTGCGGATCACACACCGAGACACTCGTGCCCGACCTCGCCAACAACCGGCTGCTGGTCTACAGCAACTCGTCGGCCAACACCACGTTCGGAGACCCGACGCCGGGGGAGATTCCGCTCAACTGTCGCGGGATCGACATCATCGAGGTACCCCTGGACGATCCGGCCGCCACTTCGTACCTGCGCTTCGAGCCGGCCGGCGACCCGGACGAGGACGTCGAGCACCAGCACTCGTGCCACGACACGGCCGTGATCCTCGGCGACGCCAATCTCGTGGCGTGCACCGGGTCCGGAGGCCCTGGTAACGGCGGCAGCGTGTTTACCTTGGACCCCGCTCTCGGCGGCTCGAAGGAAGATCCGAAGTGGCTCTACCACAAGGTGACGGGCGGCATCTCGCTCGGCCACTCGGCCTCCTTCACCTGGGACGGCGAGGTGGTCGTCATGAGCCACGAGCCGGGCGGCGGCAGCGGCGCCAACTGCGAGGCGACCGACAACCCGCTCGAGCGGACATTCTTCTTCCTCGACGCCGACACGGGCGCATCGATTGGCCAGTTCACGATCCCACGGCCCCAAACGAACGTCGAGAACTGCACGACGCACAACTACGACATCGTCCCGCTTCGCGACCGGTACGTGATGGTCAGCGGGAACTACCAGTCTGGAATCTCCGTGATCGACTTCACGGACCCGGCGAACGCGAAGGAGATCGCCTACGCGGATCCGGCTCCGCTCGTCGATCCGAACCCGCCCGTCGGCATCGAGCTGGGCGGCGACTGGTCCACCTACTGGTACAACGGCTTCATCTACGAGTCCGACATCACGCGCGGGCTCATCATCTGGAACCTCAGCGACAAGGCCGTCGCCGGGGCGAGGAAGCTCGACCACCTCAACCCGCAGACGACGGAGTTCACCATCGACTGAGACGTCGCGCTCAGCCGACTGACGGAACCGAGGGTGGCCGCCGAGAGGCGGCCACCCTCATTTCTTGAAAGTGGCACTAGCTTTTTACAATTGATTAACGACTAGAGCGAAAACCGCTTCGAGAGGGCGGCCGCCACCCGGCGGCCGCCCTCCGTTCGTGGGGTGCTCGTTGACGGATCCGAGCAGCCCCGTAACACTGGCCGGCGCATTGGGAAATCGGGAGCAAGGGGGATCCCGAGCATCGCACGTCGTGGTTCGCCTGCTCCCGCGACTAGCAGGAGGTGCTTTTCGCGTGCACAAGCTACGACTCGTGCTGACGCTTGCCGTTCTCGTCGGCGGAATCGTGATGCTCTCGCCGGGTGCGTCGGCGGTGCCGCCGGGGGCGGGCCAGGCGACGAGCTCGTTCGACTACACGAAGAACCTGCATCCGCAGGGCTACTCGGCCTTCCCGAACACGCCGAACCTGCCGGGCCTGACCTTCACCGCGAACTCGGACCTGGCCTTCTGGGGCAAGTATGCGTTCCAGGGCCATTACACGGGCTTCCGGATCCTGAACATCTCGGCTCCCGCGAAGCCTAGGCAGGTCTCGTTCACCGAGTGCTTCGGGAACCAGGGTGACGTGGTCGTCTGGGGCGACATCCTCGTCCGCTCGTGGAACTCGCCAGCGACCGGAACCGGATCGTCCCAGCTCTCGTGTGACGGCGAGCCGGTGCCGCTCGGCTGGGAGGGCCTGCACATCTTCGACATCAGCGACAAGACGAACCCCGTGCTGGTCGGCGACGTGGAGCTCAGCGCGCGGCCCGAGGCCGACATGCCAGGGTGCGGGTCGCACACCGCCACGCTCGTGCCGGATGTCGAGAATGGCCGAGTGCTGGTCTACAACCAGACGTCCGGCGGGAACGCGGCGCTGCCTCCGGGAATGACGGAGTGCGACTGGCTCGACATCATCGAGGTCCCTCTGGACGACCCGGGTGCGGCTAGCTTCCTCCACCGCGAGCCGCTCGAGGGTGGCCATGCGGCTCACGATTCGGGGGTCATCCTCGGGGACGTGAACATGTTGGCCGTGGCCTCGGGGCACATGTCGAACGTCTTCAGCATCGGGCCTCCTAGGGGCGGCACGCCGGAGGATCCGCTCTTCCTCTACACGATCGAAGAGGAGGGCGTGTGCAACACCGGCGGCCCACTCTGCAACGGCAACTGGCACTCGGCCGCCTTGAGCTGGGACGGCAAGGTCGTCATCCTCGGCTGGGAGCCGGGCGGCGGAAGCCTGCCCGAGTGCGAGGCGACCGACCCGGACGTCAAGAAGAGCTGGTTCTTCTACGACGCAAGCGACGGCTCCAAGCTGGGGCAGTTCGTCCTGCCGCGGCCGCAGACCGCAACGGAGAACTGCACGATCCACAACTACAACGTCGTGCCGACCGACAAGCGCTACGTGCTCGTCGGCGGCAACTACCAGGCCGGCCTCAGCGTGGTCGACTTCACCGACCCGGCGAATGCGAAGGAAGTCGCGTACGCCGATCCGGCGCCGCTCACACCGACGCAGCTCGGCGGCGACTGGTCGACCTACTGGTACAACGGCCGCATCTACGAGTCCGACATCACACGCGGGCTCATCGTGTGGAATCTGAGCGACAAGGTGACCGCGGGGGCGAAGAAGTTCGATCACCTGAACCCGCAGACGGCGGAGACGTCCTTCGAGTTGAAGGGCTAGACCCCGTCCGCACCGACCGATCGAGGGCGGCCGCCGCAAGGCGGCCGCCCTCTTTTCCGCGCCCCCGCTCCTAACCGCGCGTCGTTAAGCACGTCTAAACTGCGCGAGCGGGCGTAGGGGAGACCACCTGAGGGGATGGCTCGCGTGCCTCGATCGGGTAGGTGACCGGGCTCTCGCCGACGTCCGCGGCACGTGCGTGTAAGCCAGGCAAGGAGGTGTCATGAGACAGCTGTTCCGCGCACTCGCTCTGACCGCGGCCGCGACGGGAATCCTCGTGTTCCCGCTCGGCGCCGGCGCAGGGCATACCACCGACCCGCACTCACCCGACCTCGTCCCCCGCGGCCACATTCTCGAGCCGGCAAGTCTGACCAACCCGGCGATCGGAAACACGGACGTCCACACGGACATCGCGTTCTGGGGAAAGTTCGCGATCCAGGGGAACTGGGACGGGTTCAATATCCGGGATATCAGCGACCCCGATAACCCCACGCAGGTCGGGCGCGCGTTCTGCAACGGCGACCAAGGTGACGTCGTCGTCTTCAAGAACCTCGTCGTCCGCTCCTGGAACTCGAACGCTCCGGGAACGACGACCTGTGGCGGTGAGCTCGTGCCGGCCGGGTTCGAGGGGCTGCACATCTTCGACATCAGCGACAAGACCAGCCCGAAGCTCGTGGGCTCGGTCGACCTGCCCTGCGGCTCGCATACGGCCACGGGAATCCCGGACCGGAAGAACCAGCGCCTGCTCATCTACAACGGCAACTCGAGCACGGCCTGCCCGTGGATCGACATCGTCGAGGTGCCGCTGCAGGATCCGGAGAACGCGAGCCTGATCCGCAACGAGCCGTCCGACCACACCTGCCATGACATCGGCGTCATCCTCGGCGACGCGATGAAGGCCGCGTGCGCCGGCGGCGAGGGCGTCCGCGTCTTCAGCCTCGGCGGCAAGAACGGCGGCTCGCTCGAGGATCCGGAGCTCCTCTACCACGTCGTCGAGCCTGGCGTCACGATCGGCCATTCCGCCGCGTGGAGCTGGGACGGCAAGGTCCTCATCTTCGGCCACGAGCCGGGCGGCGGCGTCGCACCCGAGTGCGAGGCAACCGACCCTGCTCTCAACTACACGTACTTCTTCTACGACGGCGATACCGGCGCCAAGGTCGGCCAGTGGACCATGACCAGGACGCAGTCCGCGACCGAGAACTGCACGCTGCACAACCTGAACACGATCCCGCTGAAGAGCGGTCAGGGACGTGCTCGTGCACGGCAGCTACCAGTCGGGGACGAGTCTGGTCGACTTCACTGATCCGGCGAACCCGGTCGAGCTGGCATGGTCCGATCCGCCCCCGATCGTCCCGACCGACATCGGCGGAGCGTGGTCGTCGTACTGGTACAACGACTACATCTACGAGACGAACATCACCGAGGGCCTGAACGTCTTCGAGTACACGGGCCCGCAGGTGAAGGGCAACTTCACCCTCAACTACATGAACCCGCAGACGCAGGAGTTCACGATCAAGGCCAAGGGGGGCAAGAAGCGCAGCTGAGCCTCACCTGACTGCTGTCACGAGGGCGGCCCTCCGGGGCCGCCCTCGATGCTTGACGGCACGACCGCGCGTCCCCGCTAGTCACCGTGACGCACCACCCGGCAGGTATAACCCGCTCGTGGCGCCGCGGTCGGTCCGCCTTTCGAGCCCGGAACGCGTCCTGTTCCCCGACGAAGGGATCACGAAGCAGGACCTGTTCGAGTACTACCGCTCGATCGCGCCGGTGCTCGTCCCGCACCTGCGCAACCGGCCGTTCACGATGAAGCGCTCGCCCTACGGAGTGGCCGGGGACGCGTACTTCCAGAAGCAGGCGCCGAAGGGGATGCCCTCGTGGATCCCGACGCGCACCTACCGCACCTACCCGCGCGAGGGCGAGTCGCGGCTCGTCGACTTCCCGCTCGTGAACTCGCCGGAGGCACTGCTCTGGATGGTGCAGATGAACTGCATCGACATGAACGCTTGGTACTCGCGCGTGGACAAGCCCGACCGCCCGGACTTCGTGCTCTTCGACCTCGACCCGCCCGACGGGGGCTTCGCGCTTGCGATCCGCGTCGCTCACCTGATCCACGAAGAGCTCGAGCGGCTCGAGCTCGAGTCCTACGTCAAGACGAGCGGCGCCGACGGGATCCACGTGCTCGTCCCCATTGCGCGCCGAGCGAACTTCGAGCAGACCTACACGTTCGCGGAGCGCGTGGCGCGTGGGCTCGAGGAGCGGCACCCAGGGCTGGTCACGACCGAATGGCTGAAGCGCAAGCGCGAAGGCGTACTCGTCGACCACCGTCAGAACGCCCGGGGGAAGACGATCGCCTCGGTCTACTCGGTGCGGCCGAAGCCGGGCGCGCCGGTCTCCACGCCGCTTCGCTGGGACGAGCTAACAGACGACGTGACGCCGCGCCGCTTCGGAATGCGCGAGGCGCTCGAGCGGGTCGAACAGCACGGCGACCTGTTCGAACCCGTGCTCGCGGGCGGCCAAGCACTCGGACCTGCCCTGAAGAAGCTGCGCTAGTGGTGCACTGATCGGCGAGGAACACCCCGAGGGGTGGGCGCTCAATCCTCAAGCAGACGGTGTCAGCAGCCCGAGCTTGGCCGCGATCGGCTCGATGCTCAGCTCCATCAAGAACTGCAGCTCGTCCGAAGGCTCGTACTCCTTCATGCGACCCACGACCGTGGCCTTCGCCAGCTCGGGATCGGACCAGTCGGCGTCCGAGACGGCCTCGACGAAGAACTCGATGTAGCCGCGCTGCCAGTCCCACATCTCGCGCCCGACCGGACCACCGTGCCCGATGTAGAAGACGGCATCCTCGGGGAAGCGCGTGCGGAGCGTCTCGATGTTCGCCAACCATGCGGCGTAGAAGCCGTCGGCGAGGTAGCAGTGCTTGTGGTCGTAGATCTGGTCGCCGAGGAAGACCGTCTTCGCCTGATCGCCGAGAATCCACGGGCTGTCGTGCGGCGACTCGCTCGGGCCGAGGTCGATGACCGTGAACTTCACCTCGTCGAAGCTCACGCTCTCCCCATCGGCAATCGCGGTGTTCGGGAAGACGCGATTCGCCGGCCAGTCCTCCCCGAAAAACGGGCCGACGATCTGATCCTTGACGGCATCGTCGGCCGTGGTCGTGTCGATTACCCCCTGCGGTGCGTAGATCGGGATGTCGGCACCGGCGACGATCTCGCCGAGTCCGGCGTAGTGGTCGGGGTGAGAGTGCGTCACCAGCACGGCCAGGAGCGGTTTCCCGAGCCGGTCGAGGCCGGCGCGCATCTCCTTGGCGGCGGAGACCTGTAGGAGCCCGTCAACGGCGACCACCCCCGACGCGGTCTCGACCAGGTAGGCATTGACGAACGCGCCCTCGTGCATTGACGGGAAACGATGAATTGTGGGAACTGCCGACATGGACGCTCCTTTCAGCCGAAAGCCTTCCTCGACCAGTGCCTCTCCTATACCACGACTCATCCGGTCGGCACCGGCCCGCATAGACCTGACTCTGCGTGCCGGAGGCGCGGATTCGCATCGGAGGTGACCCCCAACCTCGCCCCTGATGTTCTTCCGCGCCCCAACGTCGGAGCGGGCGGGCGACTAGGTGGAGGCGGGCGTCGGGCTCGGTCCGGGGGTTAGGAGGGCCTTGTCGAGCTGCATGCGGGAGTTGATCTCGAGCTTGCGGTAGGCGTGGCTCAGGTGCACCTCGACCGTCTTGATCGTGATGAAGAGCGTTTGCGCGATCTCCTTGTTGCTCATGCCGTCGGCGGCGAGCTGCGCGACGCGCCGTTCGCTTGCGGTGAGGGCGTCGAGCCCGGTCTGGAGGACCTTTCGCGGCCTCGCGCCGGTGGCGGCGATCTCTTCGTTCGCCCGCTCGGCGAGCGCGAACGCGCCGACCTTGCGCGCGAGGTCGACGCCCTCCCCGAGCCGCTCGCGTGCCTCGGTTCGCTGGTTGGCGCGGCGGAGGGCTGCGCCGAGGTCGACGAGGGCGCGTGCATGTTCGAGCCGGGCTTCCGAGCCCGCGAGCACCTCGACCGCCTCCCGCAGCAGCCCCGGTCCTTCCCTGCCGCCCTCGACGAGGCCGAGCACGCGCAGGGAAGCGCCGATGGTATGCGGAGCACCCCATCGTCGAGCGATCGCGAGCTCTTCCTCGGCGAGCGCGCTCGCTTCGTCGTTTCGGTCGAGCAGTCGAAGGCCTTCGGCCGCCCAGCTGCGCCAGGGCACGCCGCTTGGATTGTCGTCGGGGAAGAGCCGAGCGGTCTCGCCGACCTGGAGCAGCTCCGCGACTCCCCGCTCGGGACTTCCCGTCTCGATGCGCAGCCGGCCGCGGCTGAGCCGAAACCAGACGAGGTGGACCTGGTCGAGCGGGAGCTGCTCCGGGAAGCTGCCCAGGTCGATGACTCGCGCCGCCTCGTCCGGGTCGCCCTGCTCCAGCAGCGCATGCGCCAGGAACGCGATGTTGTACGGCCAGGCGACGCGCATGCCGTGCGCGACGCAGAGATCGAGCGCTTCCCGCAGATCCGCGACCGCCGCTCGAAGATCGCCGCGATGGGTCTGACACTTGCCGCGCCACATCAACATGAAAGCGACGTTGAGGATGTCGCCGCGCCGGCGAGCCTGAGCGATCGCTTGGTCCAAGATGGAAACGGCTTCGTCGAGAAGACCCGACTGGGGTAGCACCATCACCGCGTAATAGAACGCGGTCGAGCCGCTCGCCAGCAGGTTGCCGGGCGCGAGCGCTCGCCGGGCGAGTTCGACTGCGCGCTCGCGGCGGAGCCCCACCCGGTACTCGTAGTGAGCCATCGTCGCGAGTAGGATCTCGCTGCCGAGGCCTCCATGGAGCGCATTCACGTCGAGCTCGCTGAGCCTTGCTTTGGCGATGGGGTAGACCTGCGCATCCCACCACGCCGAGGTCATGAGCTCCGCCAGGAGCAACTCGTACAGGTCCGGGTCGCGCTTCCGATCGACCTCGTCGAGCGCCTGCTCGAAGACCGCAAGGGCATCCCCGATCCGGTCCGTGACCCAGAGCGCGCGGCCCAGCTCGAGCGCGACGGTGCAGCGTCGCGACCGGTCGGAGAGGAGCTCGAGACCTGCGCGCAGGTGCTCGGCCGCCGCCGGGCCGTTCGTCCGCCGTTCTGCAAGGCCGAGCTCGACCAGCACCTCTGCCCGCCCAGCCGGATCGATCTGCTCGTCGAGCGCGCGGGTGAGATATTCGACCGCGGTATCGGCCGCGCCCTCGGCGAGCGAGCGCTCGGCCGCCTGGCGGAGCGTCGAGACCACGAAAGGGTCGGCTCGTGGAGCGACGTGGAGGAGGTGCCCCGCCGCACTCTCCGGCGGGGCGGCGGCTTGGAGCAGCAGCTCAGCCGCCGAGCGGTGGGCGGCGTCTCGTTCAACGACGTCGAGCGTCTCGTAGACGGCGGTGCGAACGACCGGGTGGAAGAACTCGAGCGGATCCTCCCGCCGGAGCAGGTCAAGGCGAAGGAGCGCGGCGGCGGCCGCACCGAGCTCACTCGCGTCCAAGCCGGCGAGCTCGGCCGCCTGGCGCAGCTCGGTCCCGTCGCCGAGGACCGAGGCTGCGCGCAGGAGGGCAAGCGTCTCCGGTGGCAAGCGGGCGAGGCGAAGCCCGACGGCGCGAGAAACGCCCTGCGCCCCGATCTCCAGCAGACGAGGCGTCTGCTCGCCAGTCGGGCTGGTTCCCTCGCGTGCAACCGCGTCGAGCACCGCGCCGACGAAGAGCGGGTTGCCGCCGGTCGCCGTTTCGAGCGCGGCGCAAAAGCCTTCGTCGGGCTCCAAACCGTGCAGCTCGCGCGCGAGCACGGCGATCGAAGCGCGCCCGAGCGGTTCGGGGCGAATCGATGCGGCCTCCGGATCGGCGATCAGCTCCGCAACAAGTGTCGGAGCGCGACTCTCTCCTTCCGGCGGCCGGGTGCCGACGACGACGAGGAGCGGCACCCCCTCCAGCCTTCGCGATAAGTAGACGAGCCACTGCAGGGAGGCGGTGTCCGCCCAGTGCAGGTCGTCGATCGCAAGCAGCGTCGGCTGTTCAAAGGCCACGTTGGCCGCAAGCCAGTAGAGGCCGTGCAGGATCGCGAACGAGCCCTCCGCGGTCGCGTCCTGTGGAGCGTCGAGCTCTGAGGCGAAGAGCGGTACAACGAGCGCGGCAGGCCCCGAGAGCAGGTCCGCGCGAAAGTCCGGAGAGGCGGAAGCGAGCAGCGGCTCGAACAGCTGACGGACGATCCCGTACGCGAACTCGCCCTCGAACTCACCGCCACGGGCGGCCAGCACGCGCATCCCCGCCGCGCCGGCAATCGCGCGCCCCTCGGCGAGCAGGCGGGTCTTGCCGATGCCGGCGGTGCCCTCAATGACGGCCAAGCGCCCGCCGCCGCTCCGCGCCGCATCGGCCAGTGCCTCGAGCGCCCCGACCTGGGCTTCGCGCTCCAGAAGCAAGAAGCTGGTTCCACCCGAAGGAAACACACTCGCCGGCGGCATCGCGACCAATCCGTAGAGGACTCCAACCCGCCAGTTTAGGGCGCGTTTGGGGTTGGCCCCGATGCGAGGCGCCCACGTCAGAATGCAGGCTCTCCGACGAGATGATCGCTGGTGGCGGTCAGCCGCCGATCCGAGCACCCGATGGCGGTGCGTCGGCAGCTCGTCGCGCTGCGGCTCGGTCAGGCGCGCATAGGCGCTCCCACAACCGATAGGAGGCTCAAGGTGGCTCGAACCCGGTACTACTGCGCGGCCTCGCTTGACGGATATATCGCAGAGGCCGATGACACGATCGAGTGGCTCACCGGCTACGAAGGCCGCTACGAGGGAAACGGCGCGCAGCCGATCGAGGGCGGCTACGACGACTTCTACGCCGGGATCGGGGCGTTGGTCATCGGGGCGGTGACGTACGAATGGATCCTCCGACACATCGGAGGCGGTGGGGACTGGCCGTACAGCGGTAAGCCCTGCTGGATCCTCAGCTCGCGCACTCTGCCCGTGCCGGAGGGGGAGGGGGTCGACGTGCGGATGGTGAACGCGGCGGTCCAGGACCGGCACGGCGAGATGGTGGCCTCAGGCGGCAACGGCGACCTGTGGATCGTCGGCGGCGGGAACGTCGCCTCCCAGTTCGCGGATGCAGGGCTGCTCGACGAGGTCGCCGTGACGATCGTGCCGGTGGTGCTTGGAGCGGGCAAACCGCTGTTCGACCGCCGCCTGCCCGGCGGCGCGATGCAGCTCACGGGCGTCTTTCCCCGGGCGAACGGGATGGTCGAGCTGCGCTACGCACTCAGGAACTGACAGGCGGCGCGCTAGAAGATCGCCGGCACCATAGCCATCACCCACGGCAGTCACCGTCTTCAGCTCCCGTGCAATCGCACCGCCGGCTCTCCATTCATCGATCGCCGGCCTCGAGCGAGCCGGCAATCCGCAGGAGCTCGGCCCGGCTCAGCCCACCCCCGATCGTGACGACGAGACGGTCGGTCTGCGTCCAGAGGTGAGGAATCCCGCGCGGGACGAGCACGATCTCCACCTGTCGGCCCGCGAGCACGCCGCTATCGATGACCGCCTGCTCGCTCTCGTCCACGTGGCCCTCCCCGGTCGCGAGCGGATCGTCCCAGAGCTCGCCGTTCGCGTGCCTCGTCGTGACGAGGAACTGGTCGAGACCCCGCCGGTATGAAAGCGAGACCACGGACCTCGAGGGCGGGTTGCCGGCCTCTGCGCCCGTTGGGGCTCCCTCCCGCGCGACCGCAACCTCGGCGAGCCGGTAGCCCTCCGGGACCCAGGCTGGAACGAGGGGCGCGTAGCCGACGACCTCCGCGACGTCCTCCAGGGGCACGCGCTCGAAGCCGTCGTCCATCCGCGCCACCTCGGCGCCGGACGGAAACTCGAGCTCGAAGGTGCCCCGCGGAAGGTCGGCGTTGACCTCCAGGTCCCGGATCCGCAGCTCGCGAAGGAAGGTGCCGTTCTTGAGCTCGAGCACGCGCACCGGCATCCCGGTCGCCTTGTCGACCACGATCTCGAATCGGTCGCCCGAGAACTCGGGAACGATCGCGTTCGGGACCGCGTCGACGGCGAGCACCCAGGACGGCCGCCCGTCGTACGTCGTCTCCCGCACGCGCGGATCCTCGGCCGCGAGAAGAGCGCGCACGAAAGCCGCGAACTGGGTCGGTAGCAGCCAGGTGGGAGGACCGGCATCCGGCAGGCCCGGGGCAACGCCGTACCGCTCTGCGTAGAACAGCGGGCCACCGCCGAGGCTCTCGCTCCGTTGCGCGGAGCGGGCGATGCCGGTCGAGGCGTCATAGGTGATGCGCTCGTCCGGACGCGGCCCGACCAGCGCAAAGTCCCCATTCGCGGTCATGGCGAAGCGCCAGCGGCGGCGGTCTCCTCGCTCGGCGCCGTCATAGACGAGCACGCCGCTCAGGGTTCGCATCGAAGCGAGCGCCGAGCGGACCTTGGCCTTGATCGTGGCCGCCGTCGCCGCCTCCGGCCCGACCTCCGGCGAATGACCCGTCCTTGGGATGCCGATCGCAACGATGAGAACGGCGACGACGACTGCGGCCACGGCAATCACCCGCGGCGCGCGGCGGTGTCGCCCGCGGAACGGCCGCAAGCGTCGCCGGCGGTCGCGTTCGGCCGTGAGGCGGCCACGAAGCTCCTCCTCGAAACCCGAGCGGTGGTCCGGCACGTCGAGCTCGCGCAGCGCGGCGCCGAGCGGCTCGTCCCGGTATTCGACCGACCGGTGGTCGCTCATTGCCGGGGAGCTCCTTCGGCACGGCCGGCGAGGGCAAGGCGTAGGCCGGCCCTCGCGCGGCTCAGCCGCGAGGCAATCGTTCCCTCCGGCACGCCGAGGACCCGGGCTGCGTCCCGGTAGCCGAATCCCTGCGCGTCGACCAGGAGGACCGCCGCTCGTTCCTCCGCAGGGAGACGCTCGAGGGCTGCCGCGAGGTCGTTCCTGGCCGCCACGGTGTCAGCCACACCGGCGCGCGGGTCGGCCTGCTCGGCCACGCTCTCGAGCGAGAGCGACGTGGCGCCGCGGGAGGCGTTCAGCTCGTCCAGGCAGGCGTTGTAGACGATGCGGTAGAGCCACGTCCCAAGCTTCGAGTCGCCGCGAAACCGCGGCAACGCTCGAAAGGCCTTCACGTACGCTTCCTGGAGCGCGTCGTCCATCCGGTCCGGGTCGCGGAGGAGCCGGTACGCGAGCGATCGCAGGCCGGGGTCGTAGTGGCGGACCAGGGTCATGAACGCGTCCTCGTCGCCCCGTTTCGCCTGCTCGATGACCGCGGGAGCGACCTCGGATGCCGCCGTCTCGGTCGTAGTCCGTCCATTCGAGCGGCCTCCCGTACTCATGCCGGTTAGACCCGCATGCGCCGCGATTCTGTTCGCTCCTTGTCGCGCGGCACTTCAGAGGTCGTCCTGGATACCTCAATCGCCCCCCGCCGGATACCGAACGTGGAAGGCCTGGACATGACGGTCGCTGACGACGGCGAGAAGACCTGGATACGCGCCTCCTGCGCCGAACGGCCACGTCCGGCGGACGAGCCACCATCCCGCCGGCCAGTAGCCGGGCAGCCCCGCGTGGTAGGCGGCCTCCGGATACAGGTTCCTGAGGCGCCGCCGAGAATCGCCGATGTCGAGACCACGGTCGGTCCGCCAGTGCGGCCCGCGGGCATGAGCATGGGAAAAGAACCCGAAGGCGGGGCGGCAGGCATCCCTTCCGCCGAGGTTGTAGAAGTCGATTCTCAGCCCGTGACGCGGCCAGCGGACGGTGCACGCCGCGCCGCCGTAGCGTCGGTCTCGTTCGCCCGGCATCCCGAAAGCCTCGATTGCTCCTCGGAGGGTGCCGTCGCGCTTCACGAGAAACGGCCCGATCTTCCAGTCGCCTCTGATCGTGAAGGTGTGGGCGGCGGCCGGGGCGGCGGCGAGAAGAAGCGCAGCGCTGACCGCGATACCGATGACGAGTTTCCTCACTCTTGGCTCCTCTCGTTGACATTCGCCCGCATACGCTGATTCACCCTTAGACCCGCAGGCGGCTGAATTCCTTCGCGAGCCACGGCTCGCCGGGGGCGGTTACCTGGATGGCCGATGCCGCGGCCGCGCTTGACCGAGCTCGTCCATCGGCGCGGGCTCGAGCGGGCTGTGAGGCGGTCAGATGCCGGGCCGGCTAGAGGGGAGCGCCCGACGCCCTGCGGCGAACGCCGGGCTCCCGCTGACCCTCGCCGGCACCCGTTGACCGGGCCTGGGAGAAGCGCAGCGAAAGTCCCCTCCCTTGTCTCACAGCACGTTGCGGGAAGTCAACCTGTTCTTAACCGGTTGGAGGTTGACATCCGCGCGCGTCATCTGCTCGTATGTTTACGTGGCGGACTACGGTGGTAGGCCGACCAGAGAGGAGTGAGTTCCTGCGGTTTTGGCGTCACTAAAAGCCAACCAGAAACTCACGGGACACAGGGACACGGCTGGAGCCGAGCAGGCTCTGCCCCGACCACTTGACGGTCATGTCGGGGCAGAGCGGTTAGGGCTGCCCTTGGTTTGCACCCCCCAAGAAGAAAGGAGCACCATGAGCAGGACCCTACGACTGATGCTACTCGCAAGCGTGGCGCTTGTCGTGTCGCTGGCCTTCGCGGGCCCGGCAATGGCACAGGCGCCCAAGTTCCACTCCGTCGATTCGGCGGTCAACAACGACGGTGCCCTCGTCGTCAGCTGGGACGAGCGCGGCCTGGGCAACGAAAACGTCGACTACACGCTGACGGCCGACGCCAGGCGGTCTTCGCCTGCATCAACAGGGGCGGAAACCACCCGGAGGCGGCCAACAAGGAGACCATCAACTCCGAGGTCTCGGCCAACGGCTCGTTCGAGCCCAGGAACGGGCGCATCCAGGCGAGCCTCACCGCCGGGCCACCGTCCGCGGGCGACTTCTCCTGCCCGGGTGGCCAGCGGCTCGTGCTCGCCAGCGTGACCTACACGAGCATCGTGCTGACGGACACGACCAACGGAGTCTCCGCGAGCCCGCCAGACGCCAGCCGGGTCTTCCTCGCGGTCTAGGCGTCGCTAGCACGCCGGGGTAGTCGCCTCGGCTCCAGCCGATCCAAGAGGGCGCCAGGAACCAGCTTCCTGGCGCCCTTCCTCTGCCGTTCGGGCGCCGACAGCACCCGCGCTGCCCCAGCCGACAGCGCCAAGGGGCCGCTATGAGCCCGCACCGACGAGCCGGTACCCCACTCCCCAGACGTTGACCACATAGACCGCGTCCCCGTTCAGGTTGAGCTTGCGGCGCAGGCGACTGGCATGGGAGTCGAGAGTTCGGGTCCGCCCGAGAGACCGAAACCCCCACACGTCACGGAGCAGCTCCTCCTTGTGGAACACGCGCTCGGGATCCTCGGCGAGGGCAACCAGCAGGTCGAACTCCTTTGCGGAAAGCTGGACGACGGTGCCGCCGACGCGGACGAAGCGCGCGGCCAGGTCGATCTCGAGGTCGCGGACGGCCAGCCGCGGGTGGCGCGGGCGGGCAGCGCGGCGGAGGACCGCGCGCATGCGCGCGACCAGCTCCTCGTAGACGAAGGGCCGGACCACGTAGTCGTCGGCGCCTCGCGCGAAGCCGCGCACGCGGTCGGACGGTTCGCCGCGGGTCGTGACCATGATGACCGGCACGTCGCGGTTCCACGCCCGGCCCGGCTCGCCGGCGCGAAGACGGCCGCAGACCTCGAACCCGGACGCGTCAGGCAACACCGCGTCGAGGAGGACGAGATCGGGGCGCTCGGTCTCGACGAGTGCGAGCGCCTCGACGGCCCGGTCGGCGAAATAGACCTGGAAGCCGTCGTCGACGAGCTGCCGCGAGAGATGCTCCCTCGTCGGGGCCTCTTCCTCCACCACCAGCACCGCTTCCCCCATGGGGCCCGACGCTAGCAACGGCCTCCGCGCCGGGGAAGATGTCTATTCCGCCAAAAGCGTGACGAGCTGCCCGCAGCCGTCCGGGGCGGACCGGGCTACCGCGTTACGCTCGCTGAGGCGACGGAGGCAGCTGGAGAGTTCCTACAGCCCGCGGGCGAGGCGCTCGTAGCGCCAGCGGGCCTGGGCGTAGTCGATCGTGCCTCGGCGCCAGGCGCGGAGGATCCTGCGGCGGCGCCACCAGAGAAGGACGGGCATGCCCCACCCTTCGGCCCGGGTCCGGGGAACCCTGCTAGAGCCGGCCGGAGCGGATGACGCCCCAGACGAGCCAGATGCTCAGGAACGCGGAGAGGAAGAGGCCGATCGCCGCCACGAGCGGCACGCCCAGGATCTCGAACCCGCCCTCGATCGTCGCCGCCAGGATCCCGGAGGTCACGGCGCCGCCGACGGCGACCATGGCGATGCCGAGGCGGTTGAAGACGATGTCCATGCGGTGGATGAGCTCGTCGAGGCCCTGGTGGCGGAAGCCGACCTCGATCTGGCCGTCGCGCACCTCCTGGAGGACGTCGTGCACCTGGTACGGGAGCTCCAGCATCATGCTCGCGTAGCTCCGGGCTTCGCTCTGGACGCGGGCGGCCACGCGCTGCGGGGTGAAGCGCTCGATCATCAGCTCGCGCGCGTACGGCTTCGCGACCTCGAAGACGTTGAAGTCCGGGTAGAGCTCGATGCCGACGGCGCCGAGGGTCGCGATGGCGCGGTCGAGCAGGACGAAGCGGGTCGGCAGGGTGAGCTGCATGCGGTAGATGAGCGCGAACGCCTCGCGGATCACCTGGATCGGGTCGATCTCGGCGAGGCTCGCGCCGTAGTAGCGGTCGAAGATCGTGCGCAGCTCGGCGACGAACTCCTCCTCGCGCTCCTTCGGGTAGCGGACGCCGAGCGACGCGAGCCGGCGCGGGATCGCCTCGACGTTCTGGTTGACGACCTCGATGAAGAGGCCGGTCAGCCTGGACGAATCGTCGGGCGCGAGCTGGCCGGCGGTCCCGAAGTCGACGAGGCCGATCTGGTCGAGCTCCTCCAGGACGAGGATGTTGGCCGGGTGCGGGTCGGCGTGGAAGAAGCCGTGCCGGAAGATCATCGCCATCCAGGTCTCGGCGATCCGGTAGGAGACCTGGCGGCGCTCGGCCATCGTGTACTTCTCCGTGTCGAGGTCGCGCACCTGGACGCCCTCGAGCAGCTCGAGCGTGAGGACCCGGGAGCGCGAGTAGCTCCAGTAGACGCGCGGGACGCGCACGTGCGGGTAGCCGGCGAAGTTCCGGTGGAACTGCTCCGCGTTGCGCGCCTCGATGCGGTAGTCGAGCTCCTGCCGGATCGAGCGGGCGAACTCGTCGACGACCGCGACCGTGTCGATGAACTCGAGAGCGCGCACCCGCTCGCGCGCGAGGCGGGCGAGCTGGTACATGAGCTCGAGGTCGGCCTCGATCTGGCGCGGCGCATTCGGCCGCTGCACCTTGACGACGACCCGGCGCCCGTTGGGCAGCGTCGCGCGGTGGACCTGCCCGATCGACGCGGCCGCGATCGGCGTCTCCTCGAAGTCGAGGTAGAGCTGCTCCAGCGTGAGCTCGAGCTCTTCCTCGACGACCGCGCGGGCCTGCTCGAACGGGAACGGCGTCACCGAGTCCTGGAGCGCCTTCAGCTCGAAGACGATGTCCGGCGGGACGATGTCGGGGCGCGTCGAGAGCAGCTGGCCGAACTTGACGAAGGTCGGGCCGAGCTCGTCGAGCATCTCGCGCAGCCGCTGGCCGCGCGGCGAGCCCTCCGGGTCGACCTCCACCTCGCGGCCGAGCCGCGAGCGGACGGCCGCCGGCCCGCGGGTCTCGAAGAGGTAGCCGAACCCGTGCCTCGCCGCGACCTGGGCGATCTCAGACATGCGCCCCAGCTGCCGCACTGCGGGCCGGGCGCTCGTCACTAGTGCCCCTTCGAGTAGTGCTGCCTCGCGTGCATTGCTTGGAGGGGCACTACTCCTTCTCGACCAGTCGCAGGCGGTGCTCGAGCTGGGCAAGGCGGAGCTCGAGCTCCTCGTACTCGCGACGGGTGACGAGCCCCAGCTCGCGGAAGAGGCCCGAGAACGTCGCGCCCGCGCGCTCGCCGACCCGCAGCGCCTCGCCGCGCCAGCGGCCGACGACGTCGTCCACGATGGCGCGCGCGTCGTCGCGGCTCACCTTGCCGCGGCCTGCGAGCTCGTCGACCAGCTCCTCCGTGCGGTCCTTGGTCAGCGCGACTACCCCCACGCCCGCGAGGAACAGCTCCTCCGCCGTCGCGCGGAGGGAGCGATCGGAGTCGGTGCCGTTACCGGGCTCGGCCATGCGGCCTCGCGCGCCGGCGCTTGCGCCGCGCTTCCCGTCGCGCCGCGGCGCCTTCCGTGCCCCCGTCGCCGGCCGGGACCGGCTCGGTCTCCTCGCGCTCGCCGTCCTCGTCCGCGACGGCGACCGGCTCCTCGACGACCTCGGGCTCGGGCTCGGGCTCCGGAGCGACCTCGGGCTCGACCTCCTCGTCGGCGCGGCTGACGGTCTGCTCGCCGACCGTGTCGAGCTTCTCCTGGAGGCCGGCATCCTTGCGTCGCGCGAACTCGGGCTCGCGCTCCTTGAGGACGGCGAGGAACGGCGTGGCGATGAAGATCGTGGAGAACGCGCCGGAGGCGATGCCGATGAGGAGCGCGAACGCGAACTCCTTGAGCGTGTCCCCGCCGAAGAGGATCAGCGAGACGATCGGCAGCAGCGTGATGAAGGTCGTCGCCAGCGAGCGGCGGACCGTCTCCCAGAGCGACTGGTTGGCGATGGCGGCGAAGCTCGACTTCCGCATCAGCGGGATGTTCTCGCGCACGCGGTCGAAGATGATGATCGTGTCGTACATCGAGTAGCCCAGGATGGTGAGCAGGGCGGCCACGGTCGCGGCCGTCACCTCCCACCCGAAGAGCGCGTACACGCCCATCGCGACCGTAATGTCGTAGAACAGCGCCCGGAAGATCGGGAGCGCGAAGATGAACTCGAAGCGAATCGTCACGTAGATGACGATCAGGACGAGCGAGGCGATGATGGCGTAGATCGCGCTCCGCAGGATCTGATCGCTGAAGCTTCCCGACACGTTGCGGACGCCGATCGACTCGGCGCCGACGTCGTTCTCGAGGGCGAGCGTGAGCTCGTTCTGGTCCACTGTCGTCAGCGACTCGGTCTTGATCTGGAACTGCTGGTACTCGCCGTTCGTCTCGTCCCCGCGGCCCTGGATGACGGCGCCGGCGCGGCCGAGGGACGCCATCTCGTTGCGGACGTCCTCGACGGCGGTGGGCTCGGCGGTCTCGAACGAGACCTGCGTGCCGCCCTCGAAATCGATGCCGAGATTGAGGCCCTTGAAGATGATCGCCCCAACCGAGATGACCAGGATGACCGTGGCAGTCGTGAACCAGATCCGCCGCAGGCCGACGATGTCGATCTTCTGCCACTCCGGGATCTTCTGGGCGCTCGCGCCCATGAACCGCGGGTTGTCGAACCAGCGGAAGCGCGAGAGGACGCCGAGCAACGCACGCGTCGCGAGCACCGCGGTGAACATCGAGATGAGCGTCCCGAGCAGCAGCATCAGCGCGAAGCCGCGCACGCCGCCGGTGGCGACCAGGAAAAGGACGCCGGCGGTGATCATCGTCACCACGTTCGCGTCGACGATCGTGGCGAAGCCCTTGCTGTAGCCGGTCGCGATCGCGGCGCGCACGGATCTACCCGCGCGCACCTCTTCCTTGATGCGCTCGAAGATGACGATGTTCGCGTCGGCCGCGACGCCGATCGTGAGGATGATGCCCGCAATCCCCGGCAGGGTCAGTGTCACGTTGAACGCGAGGATGGCGCCGTACAGGAAGACGCCGTAGACGGCGAGGCCGATGATGGCGACGACGCCGAGGAAGCGGTAGACGATCAGCAGGAAGAGCGCGACCGCGATCAGTCCGCCGATGCCTGCGATCAGCGCCTGACGGAGCGAGTCCTCGCCGAGCGTTGCGGAGACCTGCGTCGAGTCGACCTGGACGAACTCGACGGGCAGAGCACCTGTCTGGAGGACGAGGGCGAGGTCCTTCGCCTCGTCGATCCCGTCGAGGCCGCTGATCTGGGCGCTGCCGCCGGCGATCCCGTCAGCGAGGCTCGGGTCGGTGAAGTCGATGATCGGGAAGGAGCGGATCTCTCCGTCGAGGACGATCGCAAAGCTCTGGGCGAACTGCCGCGCGTCGTCGCCGCGGCCGGTGATCCCGTTCTGCGCCGCGACGAGTGCCCCGCGCTGGGACAACTCCCTCGTGATGTCGTGGAACTTGTCGGCGCCGTCGTCGGTGAAGTCGAGGAGGACGACCGGCTCTCCCGTCTGCGGGTCGAAGTCCTGCCGCGTCCCGCCTGCGTTCAGGTCGTCGCCGGTCAGCTCCGGGATCGGCTGCTCTTCGTTGTTCGGCTCGTACTTGTAGAGGTAGTACCAGGGCTGCGCGGCGGAGACGCCGCCTGGGCACGGCTTGGCGGCCGCGGCCTCGTCGTCGGTGACGCTTCCGCAGGTGAGGACGGTCTGGTTGGAGGGGACGACGTAGAACTCGGAGCCTTCTGGCGCTTCGCCACCCTCGACCTGCTGGAGGAGCTCCTCCTTCGTCGGGGCGGGCCCCGCGATGCGCTCCTTCTCGTCGCCGTAGAGGTACCACTCGCGCGCCGTCGTCCCTTCGGGCAGGTCGTCCTCAGGGGTGAGGAGCGGGAGGAGCGTCGCGCTCGGAACCGGGTTGCCGGTCCCGTCGGAGGAGACGGGCATGACATCGCCCTGGAGGTCGAAGAACTCGAGCTGGGCGGTCTGGCCGATAACGGAGGACGCGCGCTGGGCGTCGAACACGCCGGCGAGGTCCACGACGATCTGGTTCGGCTCCTGGCGGCGGATCTCCGGCTCCGAGACGCCGATCTTGTCGACGCGCTCGCGGATGATCTCGACCGAGCGGTCGAGATCCGCGTCGGTGAGCTCCTGCCCCGCCTCCGGCCGCGCCTCGAGCACGACCTCCAGGCCTCCCTGAAGGTCGAGGCCGAGCGTCGGCTGTCGGAAGGTGCCGAGCACGACGACGCCGACGACGGCGCCGAAGAGGGCGAGCAGGACGAGGAGGTAGCGACGTAGCGACACGGGTGGTGCCTAGCGGCTGGTCTGCTCCTCGGCGACCGGCTCGGGATCCTCCAACGTCTCGGGCTCGGGGGCCGTCTCGGGCTCGGGCGCCTCCTCGGGCTCGTCTGCCATTGCGGCGGCCTCCTCGGAGGTCACCTTGCTCGCGATCGCGCGCCTGGCGACCGCGATCTTGACGTCCGCGTCGATCTCGAGCTGGACGCGCTCGTCGTCGAGGTCTGTGACCTCGCCGTAGATACCGCCTGCGGTAATGACCTCATCACCGACCTGCAGGTTCTGGAGCAACTCCTGCATCCGCTTGGCCTGCTGGCGCTGGGGGCGGATCAACAGCAGGTACAGGAACACGAGCATCACGAGGAAGAAGATGAAGATTGGATCCACTTGCCGAGCCTCCTAGCAGGCTGCCTCAACCACCCCGGGGTCGCTCCACCGGGGCGGCCGCGAGGCATACACAAACGCACATGCTGCGGCGAAAAGGTAGCAGGCGCCGAGCGTCGGTCAGGCCTCGAGGCGTCCGAGCGCGTCGGCCTTGAACGCCGCCAGGCGGCCCTCCCGGACGGCCTCGCGCGCACCTGCCGTGAGGTCGAGGAGGAAGCGGACGTTGTGCTCCGAGAGGAGGACGAGCCCGAGGAGCTCCTGCTGGTTGACGAGGTGGCGGAGGTAGGCACGCGAGAAGCCCGTGCACGCTCGGCAAGGACATCCCTCCTGGAGCGGCGCGCCGTCGCGGGCGAAGCCTGCGTTCTTGAGGTTCAGCCGCCCCTCCCACGTCAGCGCCGACCCGGTGCGCCCGAGCCGCGTCGGGAGAACGCAGTCGAACATGTCCACGCCGCGCTCGATCACGTCCAGGATCCCCGCGGGGTCGCCGATCCCCATGAAGTAGCGGGGCCGCTCGGCCGGGAGCAACGGCGCAGCCCAGGCGACCGTGGCCAGCATCGCCTCGCGGTCCTCCCCCACGCTCAGGCCGCCGAGCGCGTGCCCGTCGAAGCCGAGTGCGGCGATCTCCTCCACGGAGCGGCGCCGGAGGTCGCGGTCGGTGCCGCCCTGGGCGATGCCGAAGAGGAGCTGGCCCGGTGCGCGGGGCGCAGTGAGCTGCCGGCCCGCCCAGCGCGTCGTCCGCTCGACGGCGAGCGCGAGCTGCTCCCGGGTCGAATCGGCCGGCGGGCAGATGTCGAGGCACATGGCCACGTCCGAGCCGAGCTGCCGCTGGACGTCGGCCGCGAGCTCCGGCGTGAAGCGCGCCTCCTCGCCGTCGTAGACGGAGCGGAAGGTGACCCCGTCGTCGTCCGCCGAGATGATCGTGTCGCGGAGCGAGAAAACCTGGAACCCGCCGGAGTCGGTGAGGATCGGCCCGTCCCAGCCCATGAAGCGATGCAGGCCGCCCAGCTCGGCGATCGTCTCCTCGCCCGGCCGGAAGTGGAGGTGGTAGGTGTTGCCGAGCAGGATCGTCGTGCCCAGCTCGCGCAGGCGCACCGGGTCGAGCCCTTTCACGGTCGCCTTGGTGCCGACCGGCATGAAGGCGGGCGTCGGCACGTCGCCGTGCGCCGTGCGCAGGACGCCGGCGCGCGCCTCGCCGTCGGTGGCGGTCACCGTGAAGCTCACCGCGCGCTCCCGTCACGCTTTCGACACGATCGGGCACACACAGACGCGGATTCTCTCTGTACGCTCGAAAGCGGGTGGTGGGATGGGGTGCCCCGGACCACCACACGCACGCGCGACCCCGTCACAGGAGCAGCATCGCGTCGCCGAAGGAGTAGAAGCGGTACCGCTCGGCGATCGCCTCCTGATACAGGCTGCGCGTCTCCTCGACGCCGGCGAAGGCCATCACGAGCGCCAGCAGCGTCGAGCGCGGCAGGTGAAAGTTCGTCACGAGCGCGTCCACCCGCTGGAACTCGAAGCCCGGCGTCACGAACAGGCTGGTGCGGCCCTCGAGCGGCGCCCCGCGTGCCAGCGACTCGAGAACGCGCACGGCCGTCGTTCCGACCGCGACGACCTTCTCGGCAGCGCGGATCCGCTCCCAGGCCCGCTTCTCGACCCGGTACCGCTCGCTGTGGATCTCGTGGTCACCGAGCTCCTCCGCGCTGACCGGGCGGAACGTGTCGAGCCCGACGTGCAGGGTGATCCGCTCGACGTCGAGACCGGCGAGCAGCTCCTGCGTGAAGTGCAGGCCGGCCGTCGGGGCGGCGGCCGAGCCGGCCTCGTCGGCGTAGACCGTCTGGTATCGCTCCGGGTCGGCGAGGGGCTCGACGATGTACGGCGGGAGCGGCGCCTCGCCGGCCGGGGCGCCCTCGAGTCGCACGAGCCAGCGGCCCTCGCCGCGGTGCTCGACCAGCTCTACCGCACCGAGCTGCATTCCTGGGCGCAGGCGCCTGGTCGGCCGGGCCAGCGCCTCCCAGAGGCCGTCCCCGGCCGGCTCGAGCAGGAGGACCTCGGCCTCGCCCCCTGTCGGCCGGCGCACGCGCAGGCGCGCCGGGACGACGCGGGTGTCGTTGACGACGACGAGCGCGCCTCGGGGAAGCTCCTCCGGCAGGTCGCGGAAGCGCCGGTGCCGCGTCTCGCCCGTCGCCCGGTCGTGGACGAGGAGCCGGGAGTCGTCGCGCCGCGGCAGCGGGCGCTGGGCGATCAGCTCCGGCGGGAGGTCGTAGTCGAGCTCTGAGGTCCTCAATGCGGTCCGACGCCAAGAGTAGATTCAGCGCCCATGGAGCGCGAAGCACTGGAGCGGGCGCGCACGCGCTTGGCCGAGGCCCGCGAGCCGCGGCCGGGCAGGGCCGAGCTGGAGGACCGCGCTCGAGCGCGCGGAGGGCGCTCTCGGCGCACTGGCGGAGACCGCGTCCGAGCTCGAGGTAGCAGTCCCAGAGCGGCTCGGCGCCGCGATCGAGGAGGGCATGCGGGCCGAGGTCCTCCCCGTGGCCCGCCAGATCGCCGAGGTGCGGGGGCTCACCGCCCAGCTGGTCCGCCGGCTCGACGGGCTGCACGGCGAGATCGCCGCCGAGCGGCGCGAGCGGCTCGAGGACCTCGCGCTCCTCGTCGAGCTGATCGGCTCGGGCTGGCGGGGCGTGGAGCGCCGTCTCGACCGCGCCGAGCGGATCCTCGACCGCATCGAGCGCGCACTCGAGGAACGGCCGGGCGCCGCCCTCTACCGCATCGACGGCGCTCAGGCCCAGTAGCGCGGCTACCGCGCCGGCAGGCGGAGCTCGAAGCGCGAGCCCCGCCCGGTCTCCGAGTCGAGGGTCAGGTCGCCGCCGAGTGCGTGGGCGAGCTCGAGCGAGATGGCGAGGCCGAGCCCGGTGCCACCTCCGTTCTCGCTGACGAACGGCCGGAAGACGCGATCACGGTCGTCGGCCGAGATCCCCGGCCCCGAATCTGCGACCGCCACCACGACCGAGTCGCGCTCCTGCGAGAGCGCGAGCGAGATCGAGCCGCCATCGGGCGTCCAGGAAAAAGCGTTCGCCAGGAGGTTCGACACGATCTGAAGGACTCGGTCGCCGTCGGTGTTGACGACCGGATTGCCATCGAGCGCCAGGTCGTAGCGGATCTCCCGGCGCCGGGCTTCCTCCGCGAACGGCTGGAAGCCCTGTTCGACGAGCCGCCTCAGCTCGACCTCCTCCTCCTCGAGCGTGAAGCTGTGCGCCTCGAGCCGGGCGAGGTCGACGAGGTCGCCGACGAGGCGCGCGAGCCGGTCGGTGGCGTCGCGGATCACCTCGAGGGACGCCTCGGCGGCCTCTGGATCGTCGGCCAGGCCCTCCCGGAGCGCAGCGACATGCCCGCGGATCGCGGTGATCGGCGTGCGCAGCTCGTGGGACACGCGGACGAGGAAGTTGCGCTCGTGCGCCTCCGCCTCGGCGAGGCGCTCGGTCATCTCCCGGAACCGATCTGTCAGGTGCGCGATCTCGTCGCTCCCCGTCGGCTCGGGGAGCACGGTGGAGTAGCGGCGAGCCGCGACCTCGTCCGCAGCGCGGGAGAGGGCGAGCACCGGCTTCGTCACGCGCCGCGTCAGGTACCAGACGAGGCCGAGGGCAATCGCAAGCCCGGCGAGCGACGCGAGCCCGAGGCGCGTCATCAGGTCGATCCACCGCTCCTGGAGCTCGGCGCGCGGCTTGGCGACGATGATCGCCCCGAACGTCTCGCCGCCAACCCGGATCGGATAGGCGGCCGCGAGGTAGGTCCGCTCCATCCCCGGCGGCACCAGCTCGAACGTCTGCACCTGGCCGGCGTCCAGCGCCTCCTCGTCGAGCAGGTCGAGCGGGAGCGAATCGAGGCCCGAGGCCTGCCCCGGGAAGATCTCCACGCCCGCGTAGTAGAGCTGGGAGCCGGTCGCCTCCTCGAGCGACGGCGGGGCGAAGCGCGGCGCCGGGCTGCCCACGTCGATGCTGGACGTCGCCTGGAGGGTGTAGAGCTCGGCAAGCCCCTCGGCCTGCCGGCGCAGCTCGGCCAAGGTACGCGACTCCGTGTCGTCCTGGAAGAAGCGGACGGCGACGGCGGCGGTGACGACCGCCGCGACGAGCATGCCGAGCAGGAAGATCGCCGGGAGCCGGAAGCGCAGCGAGCGCAGCATTCCGGAGGCCTGCTAGCCCATGGAAGCGCGCGCGGCCTTGGGCTCCGTCGCAGCCTTGTAGCCCACGCCCCAGACGGTGACGATCGGGCAGGCGTCACCGAGCTTCCGCCGCAGCTGGCGGACATGGACGTCGACCGTGCGCGTATCGCCGGCGAAGGTATAGCCCCAGACGCGCTCGAGAAGCTGGTCGCGCGTGAGCACGAGCCCGCGATGGTCGAGCAGGTCCCAGAGGAGGTCGAACTCCTTCGGCGCCAGCTGCACCTCCTCGCCCGCGACGGTCACCTCGCGGCGGCCGGCGTCGACGCGCAGGTCGCCGTGCTCGAGCACCGAGCTGACGAACTCGCGTCGGTCGGGCCCGGAGCGCCGGAGGATCGACTTCACGCGGGCCACGAGCTCGCCGGGGTTGAACGGCTTGGTGAGGTAGTCGTCGGCGCCGACCTCGAGGCCGATGATCTTGTCGATGTCCTCGTCCCGCGCGCTGAGCATGAGGATGGGGACGTCGGAGCGCTGCCGGATTCGGCGGCAGACGTCGATGCCGTCCAGATCGGGCAGCATCAGGTCGAGGATGATAAGCGCGGGCGGGTCGGCGCTCGCCTTCTCGATCGCGTCCCCGCCGGTGCTCGCGATGCCAACGGCGAAGCCCGCGCGCTTCAGATACATCCCGACGAAGGAGGCGATGCTCGACTCGTCCTCGACGACGAGGATCGACTGCTTCGTCCCGCTCACGACCTCGTATGGTGGCACACGTACCGGCTGCGCGGGGCGGCTCAGAGGATCACGCCCGGTCGAGCTCGAACGTCCGGGCCCGGCGCGGCCACTGCCTCCATTGCCCGACGCCGATCCGATACAGACCGGCTACGCCGGTATTGACGGCGTCCAGCGTGAGCGACCCTTTGACGCTTCCGCTTGCGCTGATGCGGCGGCCGCGCATGATCGCTTGCCACGGGCCGCCGTTCACGCCCGACCAGACACGACAGCGCAGGTTTCGTCCTGAGCTCTCCACCGTCGTTGCGCTCACGCGGCGGACGATGCCGCGGCAGCTCAGATTGGGCCGCCCGCCTCCCACGAGATCGACGATCCGGATACGGCCCTGCCCAACGAGCAACGAGCAACGAGCCCCGGCGGGCGATCACCGCACGGCCGTTGCCACCCGAGAGCTCCACGAACTCGGCACCCGGGGTCCGCAGGGCGACCGGGACCGCGCCGGAGGCAGCCTCGGCGGCGCCAACCGCCAGGCCCGCGACCGTGACCAAGACCAGGATTCGCCGCATTCGTACAGAACTATCTTGTCACGGAATGAGACTTCGATTACGGCGCTGTAAGGAAACTGTAAGCGGGTCGTCGAGAACGACCTCCACGACCCGGCGGTGTCCGCTTCCCTCCCTACCATCGAAGGGGGCTCCGGATGGACGAACATGTACGGCATGACCGCACGCTGCGCCTCCTCGAGGCGCGCCTGGAGGCACTCGCGAGCGCCTGCGAGCGCACCCCCCGCGGCGACCGCCGCTTCGACACGGAGATCGCCGCGGCCGCGGCCGCGACACGCCACGCGGTCGAGCTCGGCCTGATCAGCGCTCCGGAGGCCAACTCGGTCTGGGCCGCGGTCGCCCGCCGCCACCCGGACGCTCGCTGGCGCCGCCGCGCCCTCCCGCTCGCCGCGTAGCTAGGAGGGTTCGCCGGAATACCGCTCGCCCCGGCGGCACAGACTGCGTTCCGCCAAACACTCCTAGGCGACCAGCCGGACGGTCCCGCGCAGCCCGACGGCGTTCTCGCGCTCCGCACGCTCGGTCCGCGCCCAGCCGTCGCGGGTCGCGGTCGGCTCGCAGAGGTGGCAGACGACCCGCGCGACCTGCCTCTCCTCGACGCTCCGCCAGTACCGGAAACGCTCCCCGGCGAGGAGATTGCGACGGCACAGCGCGCAAAGCGTCATCTGCTCCACGATCGTAGGGAGGGGCCCGGACGACGCCGGGCGCCGAGCGCCCGGACTCGGGCATACTCCCCGGTGCGATGCCGAGGGGCGAGGGGTCCTCCCACTCGAGTCCGACCGGTCACCGGCCGGGGGAACGCGCCGAGAGCCTCACCGAGGTCTGCCGTCAGGCCGTTCAGCGGCTATCCGCGCTGCTTCCGGGGGCGCAGGTCTCCTGCCACCTGCGGGTCGGCGACGCGCTCCGCGTCGTGGCGTCGGAGGGCCGCCTCCGCCTGATCTACGAGGTCCGCCGAGAGCAGGGAGGCATCTGCTGGCGCGCGGCCGAGTCGCACAAGCCCCAGCTCGTCGAGGATGTCAGGCGGGACCCCGACTACATGACGACCGACGAGAACGTCCGCGCCGAGGTCGCCGTCCCCGTGGCCTGTGGCGACGATGCCCTGCTCGTCCTCGACGCCGAGTTCATCGGGCGCGCCTTCACGGCGGAGGAAGCCGAGACCGTGCAGGCGGAGGCCGCCCGGCTCGAGGCCGAGCTGGCTCAGTCGTAGCGGAAGAAGCCTTCGCCGGTCTTCCGGCCCAGGCGGCCCTCGTCGCGCATGAAGACGAGGCGCTCCGGCGGTGCCATTCGCTCCTCGCCGAGAGCATCGTGGAGCGCCTCGGACGCGTGCACATGGACGTCGACGCCGATCAGGTCGATCAGCGCGCACGGCCCGATCGGCCAGTTGACGCCGCGCGTCATCGCCTTGTCGAGGTCCTGGGGCGACACCCCCGCCTCGTCGAGGACGCGGACGCAATCGTTCAGGAGCGGGATCAGGATCCGGTTGACGACGAAGCCCGGCGTGTCGTCGCAGCGGATCGGCTCCTTGCCGAGCCGCTCGGCGAGCCCGAACGCGGTGTCGACCGCCGCCGGCGCCGCCAGCTCCGTGCGTACGACCTCGACCAGCGGGAGCACCGGCGCCGGGTTGAAGAAGTGCATCCCCACGATGCGCTCCGGGTGCTTCGTGGCGCGGGCGACCTCGGTCACGGAGAGCGCCGAGGTGTTGGTCGCGAGGACGGCGCCCTCATCGACGACCCTCTCGAGTGAGCGGAAGAGCTCCTGCTTGGCGTCGAGCTCTTCGACGATCGCCTCGATCACGAGGTCGCAGCCGGCGAGGTCGCCCAGGTCGGTCGTCGTCTTCAGGCGGGCGAGCGCGGCATCCCTCTCCTCGGCGGTCAGTCGTCCTTTCTCGACGCCGCGACCGAGGTAGTGCGCGATTCGATCGCGCGCACGGTCGCAGAGCTCCTCGCTCACCTCGCGCCCGACCGTCTCGATCCCGGCCTGCACGCAGACCTGGGCGATCCCGGCACCCATCGTGCCGAGACCGACCACCCCCACCCTGCGCACGTCGGCTCCGCTCATCCTGAGACCGTGATTGTCACCCGAAAGCGAAGCGGCTCGTCGGGACACCCGTCCTCGCCGGCGCAGGCCGGCGTCCCGAGAGCGGAGATCGTCGTGGCGCCGGGGCTCACGCCCCGCACGAGCCACTCGGCGAAGCCCGGGTCCTGCAGGTAGTCCACGCGGCTCAGCTCGGCCGCGGCGCCCTCGACGACAGGCTCGTCCCAGACATAGTCGCTGGAGAGCCTGAGGCTCGTCTCCTCGCCCACCGCGAGCGTAAAGCTCCCGCCCGAGTCGTTCGCGGTGATCGCGTCCCCCGCCTCCGGCGCGTCCGATCCGGTGTCGGCGGGCGCCGGAGCGTCGCTTCCGCCGCACCCGGCGGTTGCGGCCAGGACAACGAGCAGCAGCGGGAGGACGCGCGGCACTGCCTACAGGTTGCCGCACCGCGGCGGACGCCGAGGCGTGGTTGAATAGCGACATGGCGGTGACTGCGCGCGAGCGCAAGCTCCTCCTCGACGGCGAGTGGGTCGAGACGGGCGAGTGGCACGACGTGCGCTCGCCGTACTCCGGGGAGGTAGTCGGGCGTGCGGCCCGCGCCGGCGCGGCCGAGACAAAGCGGGCGATCGGTGCGGCCGCTAGGGCCATGTCCGAGCCCCTGGCTGCTCACGCACGCGCCGAGGTTCTCGACCGGACCGGCGACCTGATCGCCGAGCGGCAGGAGGAGATCGCGCGCACGATCTGCGACGAGTCGGGCAAGCCGATCAAGACGGCCCGCGTCGAAGCCGAGCGCGCCGTCTCGACGTTCCGGGCCGCAGCGGCGGAGGCTCGGACGCTGGCCGGCGACGTCGTCCCGATGGACGCGAGCCCGGCGGGCGTCGGCAAGGTCGCCTACACGACCCGGCTCCCGATCGGCGTCGTCGGCGCGATCTCGCCGTTCAACTTCCCCTTCAACCTCGTCGCGCACAAGGTCGCGCCGGCCCTCGCGGCGGGTTGCGCCGTGGTGTTGAAGCCGGCGAGCGCGACGCCGCTCTCGGCCCTGTTCCTCGCCGAGCTCGAGGCCGAGGCGGGCCTGCCTCCGGGGTGGCTCAACGTCCTCGTCGGCAGCGCCTCGGAGATCGGCGACGTGCTGGTCGAGGACGACCGCGTGCGCCTCATCAGCTTCACGGGATCCGCCGAGGTCGGCTGGGCGCTCCGCGAGCGCGCTGCGCGGAAGAAGGTGCTGCTGGAGCTCGGGAACGCGACGCCGGTGATCGTCGAAGCGGACGCGGACGTCGCCGACGCAGCCGCGAAGGCGGCCGCGAACGCGTTTTCCTTCGCCGGCCAGAGCTGCATCTCGATCCAGCGCGTCTACGTTGCACGCGCCGCCTACGACGACTTTCTGGCGTCCTTCCTGCCGAAGGTCGAGGCGCTCAGGACGGGCGATCCCGCCGACGACTCGACCGACGTCGGTCCCGTCATCGACGAGGGGGCGAAGAAGCGGATCCTCGCCTGGATCGATGAGGCGAAGACAGCGGGCGCCGCCGTCCTCGCCGGCGGGAGCGCGAACGCGGACGGCCTGATCGAGCCGACCGTGCTGGCCGACGTGACGCCGGAGATGAAGGTCTCGTGCCTGGAGGTCTTCGGCCCGGTCTGCACCGTCACGCCGTACGACGCCGTCGAGGAGGCGTTCGAGCTCGCCAACGGCACCGAGTACGGGCTGCAGGCGGGAATCTTCACTGGGAGCGTCGCCACGGCCATGGCGGCAGGGTCCGCGCTCGAGTTCGGCGGGGTGCTCGTGAACGAGGCGCCGACGTTCCGCGCCGACCAGATGCCCTACGGCGGCGTGAAAGCCTCGGGCAACACCAAGGAAGGGCCGCATTACTCGGTGCGCGAGATGACCGAGGAGCGGCTGGTGGTGATCGCGCGCTGACCACTGGAACGCGGCGGTTCGCGGTCCAGGTTGTCCGTTAGACTCGACGCCTGCAGCCATGCCAGGACGCCAGGACGACCCCTTCTCCCGCCAGCCGCCCCCGCTCGAGCCCGGAGCGGAGGTCGTCGAGGTTGTCGAGGTCGTCGAAGGGCCTCTTCCCCCGCCCGAGCCGGACCCGGCCCGCCTCCAGCGCGAGCGGCGCGAGCTGACCGACCGGCGCGAGATCGAGATGCGCGACGTCGGCGGGCTCGCGGTCGAGATGGTGCGCCGCGACCGCTGGAACCCCGATCTCCTGGTCTCGCGCGCGCAAGAGGTTCTGGCGCTCGAGCAGCGCATGCACGAGCTCGACTCGCTGCTCGTCGCCGAGGCGACCGCGCGGAGCTACCCGAACGTCGTCTACTGCAAGTGCGGCGCCCCGCTCGTCCCCGGCGTCCACTTCTGCGGCCACTGCGGTCGCCCGGCGCGGACGAGCCCGCCGATCATGACCTGCGGGCACTGCGGCCAACCGCTGCCTGCCGATGTGAACTTCTGCTCGTTCTGCGGCAACGCGGCGACGGCCGACGAGTTCGAGCCCGCCGGTGAGCCGATCGACGAGACGATCGTCCGGCCCCCGTCCCCGCCGCCCGACGACGAGACCCAGGGCCGGTTGTGAGCACCCCACAGGGCCAGGGATCGCCGTACGGCGAGAACCATTGCCCACGCTGTGGCGCGCCCCACGACCCGCTGCAGGAGTACTGCCTCGAATGCGGGCTCCGGCTGGTCGCGCTCCCGCGCGAGCGGTACACGCGGACGATCGTCTGGTCGCGCGAGTCGCCGGTGTGGCTCTGGATCGCGCTCGCCGCGCTCCTCCTCGTCGCTCTCGCCGCGGGAGGGATCGTGGCGCTGGCGGCGACCGACGACGACAAGGACGCCTCGTCGGGCGTGTCGAGCCAGACGGTGCCGGTCGGCGCGCCCACTCTCGACACGGTGACCGGCGAGTCGACGATCACGATCGGGCCCCCCACGACGACAACCACACCGACGCAGCCCACGACCACGACGCAGCCGACGACGAGCACGCAGCCGACGACCACCACGCCGGGCACGATCATCTCCTGGCCCGCCGGCACCGACGGGTACACGGTCGTCCTCAAGTCGACACCGACCGCCCAGGGCCGAGGCCCTGCCGACGCGGCCGCCCAGCAGGCGATCAACGCCGGACTCCGACAGGTGGGGGTGCTGAACTCGTCGGACTACTCGAGCCTGAACCCGGGCTACTACGTCACCTTCACCGGCGTCTACACGACGGAGAGCCAGGCGGAGGCCGCGCTCCCGAACGCACGGAGCAAGGGCTTTCCGACCGCGTACGTGCGCCGCGTCGCCGACTGACGCGCCCAGACCTTGTAACGGACGTCTCAGGCGCGACTTTGTAACACGGCTGCGGACCGTGTTAGACTGCGCTCGCGGAGCGGGTGGGGGGCGCTCCTTAACCCGATGTTAACTCGGTTTTGCAGGTACTTCGTGTCGGCAAGGGATACTGTGTGAGCGAGCAAGCACCAGAGAGGATTCTCACCCGTATGTATCAATACTCGCGGGCTATCTATCGCTCCATCAAGGACCTAATCGATCCGTGGGCCGAGCCCGAGAAGCAGCTCGAGTACCGCCGCGAGGTTCTCGCCGCGTGCGAGGAGTGCGTCGAGCGGCTCGCCAAGGACCCTCGCTACTTCGCGCATCCCGACCGGACGCTCTTCCAGGACATCCGTCGCTACTTCCCGATCACGTACCAGGCCCAGGTCGCCTGGGCGGTGACCGAGGGGATCGGCGCCGCGGTCGAGTACATCGAGGCCCAGATCGAGGCGGGCGCGTTCGACGGAGGCATCGCGCGCTGCCGGGCGACGACGCGCAAGGGCAAGCCGTGCCAGCGCACGCCGCTCCCCGAGCGCGAGTACTGCCCGTCGCACCAGCACCTCGAAGCGCGACCCGCGGCCGCTTAGCCGCACTCACGGCGCTAGGCTCTCGCGGATGATCCGCGTCTGCGTTTCCGGCATCACGGGCTGGACCGGCGCCCCGATCGCGCGGGCGATCGCCGGAGCCGACGACCTCGAGCTCACCTCCGGCGTCTCACGCTCCGCCGCCGGCACGGCCTTCGAGGGCCTCGGCGCGCCCGTCTTCGGAACGGTCGCCGAGGCACTGGCGGACGCCGGCGCCGACGTCGTCGTCGACTTCACGGACGCCGCGGCGGTCAAGGAGAACGTCCTCGCGGCCGTCGCCGCGGGCGCTGCAGTCGTCGTCGGCTCGAGCGGCCTGACGGCGGAGGACTTCGAGGACATCGACCGCCGCGCGCGGGACGCCGGAGTCGGCGTCATCGCCGCCGGCAACTTCTCGCTCCTGGCTGCGCTCCTCTCCCGCAGCGCCGCCGAGATGGCCCGCCACGTGCCCGCCTGGGAGATCATCGACTACGCGAGCGCCACCAAGCCGGACGTTCCGAGCGGCACCGCGCGCGAGCTGGCCGAGCGGCTCGGCGAGACCGGCGGAGCGGCGCTCGGGCGCGAGCTGGACTCGATCCTGGGGCCGGTCGAGGCCCGCGGGGCGACGGTGGCGGGCACGCAGATCCACTCGGTGCGCCTGCCGAGCTTCGTCGTCTCGACGGAGATCGTGTTCGCCGCGGAGGGCGAGCGGCTGACACTCCGCCACGATCCCGGCGAGAGCCCGGCGCCGTACGTCGCGGGCACGCTGCTCGCGATCCGCTCGGTGCCGGGCCGAGTCGGCCTGACCCGCGGGCTCGACGCGCTGATCGACTGACTGGCGACATCGAGAACGGCAGCGTAGGATCGCCGCGTGCCCGGTTGACGCTAGAGCGCTGCCGACTATCACGGCGAGGACGTACGTCCCGCGCCCGAGTGCCTGGGTGGCGGGGCTCGTGCGCCTCCTTGTGGGGCTTCTAGGCGCCCTAGGCCAGCGCCAGCTGCTCGAAGTCCTCGATCTTCGAGACCGTCACGCCGACGAGCCTGAGCGCGCCGGGGCGGTCCGCCAGCGCCCGGTCGAGGAGGTCGCACGCCACCTGGCCGATGCGCTCGCCGTCGGCGAGGCCGGCCGGCAGCGTCGTCGAGCGGCTGCGGATGGAGAAGTCCGGGTAGCGGAGCTTCGTGGTCACCGTCCGCGCGACCTGGCCGGACTCCGCCAGGTGGTCGGCGAGGCGGCGGGCCATCCGGCGCAGCTCGTCGTGCAGCTGATCGCGGTCGGAGACGTCGCGCGGGAACGTCTCCTCGTTGCTGATCGAGATGTTGGCGACGGGCTCCTCGAGCGGCCGGGGGTCGATGCCCTGGGCGCGGTCGCGGAGCAGACGCCCGATCTTCCCCGGAAGCAGCCGCGCGAGGTCACCGTCGGAGAGCGCCGCCAGCTCCCCGACGTGCGCGACGCCCGCGGCGGCGAGGCGCTCCTCGGCCTTCGGGCCCACCCCGGGCAGGAGCCGCACCTGGAACGGCGCCAGGAAGGCGGCCTCGCGGCCGGCGGGGACGACCGTGATCCCTCCCGGCTTCTTCCGGTCGCTCGCCACCTTGGCGACGACCTTGCAGCTCGCCACGCCGAGCGAGCAGGAGAGGCTCGTTGCGCCACGCACCGCCGCCTGCACGGCCTCTGCGACAACGCGGGCGCGGCGGTAGTCGGGCGCAACCGCGCCGATGTCGAGGTAGCCCTCGTCCATCCCCGTCCGCTCCACTCTCGGCACGACCTCGCGGATGGCCGCCCAGACCGTGCGGGAGTACTCGGCGTACGTCCGGTGGCGCGGTCTGACGAAGACGGCGTGCGGGCAGCGCCGCAGCGCCTCTGCACAGCTCATCGCCGAGCGGATACCGTAAGCGCGGGCGACGTAGTTAGCGGTAGCCACGACGCCCCGGCCGCGGGGGTCACCCCCCACGACGAGCGGCTGTGCTGCGAGCTCGGGGCTCTCGAGCTCCTCCACGGCTGCGAAGAAGGCGTCCAGGTCGAGATGCGCGACGATCACCACGGCATGGAAGGATAGGAAGCGTGTCGCACGACACCGACAAGTTGATCAGGCAGCTCTCCCTCGTCGCCTTTCTCATGGCGGAGCGCCGGCCCCTGACCGCGCGCGAGATCAAGTCCGTGGTCGAGGGCTACTCGGAGATGTCGGACGAGGCCTTCGCGCGGCGCTTCTACTCGGACCGGAGCGAGCTCGTCGCGCTCGGCGTGCCGCTCCACTCCCAGCGGGACGAGTTCACCGGGGAGGAGCTCTACACGCTCCGCGCCGAGCAGTACTTCCTGCCGAAGCTCGACCTCGACGACGAGGAGCTCGCGGCGCTCCAGATCGCGCTGCACCTGCTCGACGGCCAATTCGCCTACGCCGAGCCGCTGCGTCTCGCGCTCCAGAACCTCGCGCTCGGGCGGCCGACGCAGCTGGAGGCGGCGACGGAGAGCGCGCTCCGCGTCGAGGTGCGCGACCCCGACTACTCCGACGAGATGTCGGGACGCCTGACGAAGCTCGAAGGCGCGATCTCGAAGCAGCGCACGGTCCGGTTCACGTACTGGTCGATCTCGCGCGACCGCACGCGCGAGCGCACCGTCAACCCGTACGCGCTCCTACCGGAGGCCGGCTCCTGGTACCTGATCGGCCGCGACCTCGACCAGGATGACGAGCGCACATTCCGCGTCTCGCGCATCGTCGGCGACATCCGCTTCGCGACGCGCCGGGAGCGCGACTTCCGCATGCCGGAGTACGACCCTTCCGACTTCCGCGGCCGCCAGCCGTGGCAGTACGGCGAGGCAAAGGGCGAGGCCGAGATCGAGCTCGACCCCGACACGGCGTGGTGGGTCGAGCGCATGGTCGAGCGCGGCGAGGTCGCGAACGGCGCCTTCACGACGCCCTACTCGCGCATCGACCTGCTCGCAGGCTGGGTTCTCCGCCAGGAGGGCAGGGCGCGGCCGGTCTCCCCGCCCGAGCTCGTGGACGAGGTCGCAGCCGGGCTCGACCGCGTCCTCGAGCGCCACGAGGGCGAGCCGACGAAGCCGCCCCGCCCGAAGACCCTTCCCGCCGCGGAGCAGCTGGAGCGCCCCGCGGGGCCACTTGCGCCGGAGCGCTTCGGCGTCCTCCAGGCGCTGCTCGCCCACCTGCTCGCCCGCTGCGGCGACGAGACGCGCGCGACCATCCCCGCGCAGGAGCTCGTCGACCGCTTCCACATCCCGTACGACCAGCTCGACGACCACCTGCAGCTCCTCAACCTGGTCAACTTCGGCGGCGGCTGCTACGCGGTCTACGCCTCCCTGGACGGCGACGAGGTGCGCGTGGACAAGGAGCTCTTCGGCGACGCCTTCCGCCGGCCGCCCCGGCTGACGCCGCTCGAGGCGCGGGCCATCCGCCTCGCGCTCGAGTTCGTCGGGCCGATGATCGCCGCCGAGGCGCAGACGCCGCTGGAGCGCGTCCGCCGGAAGCTCGAGGACACCTTCGGCGAGTTCGCGATGCCCGAGACCGCCGAGGACGACGCGGGAACGGAGGAAGAGCAGCTCATCCGCACGCTCTCGCAGGCGATCCGCGAGCAGCGGCTCGTGGAGATCGAGTACGTCGCGGTCGGCGAGGAGACGAGCGTCCGCCTGGTGGAGCCGCATGCCCTCGAGCGGGAGCTGCCCTGGTGGTACGTGCACTCCTGGGATCGCACACGCGACGCACAGCGGAGCTTCCGCCTCGACCGCATGCGCCGGGCCACGCTGCAGAAGCAGAGCTTCGACGCGCGCCCCGGCCTCGAGCCCCGCAAGCTGCGCGACGTCCGCGTGGCCAGGGTCCTCTTCGACCCGGAGGCCGCGCGCTGGCGCATCGAGCGCGGCGCGCTCCCGCTGGCGAAGGGCTACGCCCTGGAGGAGGTCGGCGTCGGCGGCACCGACTGGTTCGTCGGCGAGATCCTCTCCCACCGCGGCTTCGCCGAGGTGCTCGAGCCGGAAGACCTCCGCACCGAGGTCGCGGCGCGCGCGAAGAAGCTCAAGGCGACGCTGGCGAAGCGCCCCGCGCGGGCCCGCTGACGCGCCGGCGCCGCCGGAAACGGGATCCGGCGGCGCCGCGAATCTGCATCGGAGACACCTCCTGGCGGTCGGCGGGCGCTCTCGTTCGCAGAGCCCATCCAACCACCGGCGGGTGAGAAGACCCTGTGAACGCCGTAAAGCCTCCCTAAGAGCTCAGGCCCGCGCGAGCGGGAGGCGCGCGATGAACGTCGCGCCCGCACCCGCCTCCGACTCGACATCGAGCGTGCCGCCGTGGGCCTCGGCGATCGAGCGGGCGATGTAGAGGCCCAGGCCCGCGCCGGGCTTCGAGAGGCCGTCCTGGCTCACTCTGCCGAACTTCTCGAAGATGAGCTGCTGCGATTCGACCGGGACGCCGGGCCCGTGGTCGCTCACGCTCACGGCAACGACGCCGTTTTCGGTCGCAGCGGCCACCTCGACCTCGTCGCCGACGACCGTGTACTTCACCGCGTTCGTCAGGAGGTTCCAGAGCAGCTGGCGCAGCCGCTCGCGGTCGCCCTGCACCGGCGGGAGCGCGGGCGGGACGCGCGTGGTCACTCGCACCTCGTCCTGGCCGAGCGAGACGACCGCGGCCGTCTCCCGGACGAGCTCCTCGACGTTCACCGCGTCGAAGGCGTACGGGAACGTCCCGGCCTCGATGCGCGACGTGTCGAGGACGTCGCCCACGAGGTCGGACAGCCGGGAGGTCTCGCTCTCGATCAGGCCGAGGAACGACTCGCGCTGCTCTTGCGTCAGCTCGCGCCAGCGGCTGTTGAGGGTCTGCGCGCAGCCGATCACGGAGGCCATCGGCGCCCGCAACTCATGCGAGACCATGGAGACGAAGTCGGCGCGGAGCGACGAGAGCCGCCGCAGCTCGTCCACGGCGCTCCGCTCGGCTTCGTAGGCCCTGATGTTCTCGACGGCGGAGGCGACCTGGCTCGCGAGGAGCATCACGATCTCGACCTCCTCGGACGTGAACTCCGGCCCGTCGGCGCGTGCGACCGTCAGCGTGCCGAGGACCCGGTCCGCCAGCGCGAGCGGCGCCACGATCTCCTCTCCCCCCTCCCCTGCGACTCGACCGCCGGTCGCGAAGACCGTGTCCGCCTCCCCCGCCAGGTGGACCTCGAGGCGGTCGAACGAGACCATGCTGGATAGCTCGGTGCGGAACGCTGCGAAAGCCTGCTGCTGGTCGAGGGAGGAGCCGAGCGCGCGAGCCGCGCGGTTGACGGCCTCGAGCACGTCGGCGCGGTGCCCGAGCTGGTCGCGCAGGTCCTCGGCCTCGGCCGCCCGTGCCTCCGCGATCGCCGTCTCGGCGCGGAGGCGGTCGACCAGCCAGCCGACCACGAGGCCGACGAGGACCTGCAGGCCGAACGGGAGCGACACGTGGTCGAGGTCGAACGGCGGCGGCCCGAACTCCTCGGCGCGCCACCATTCGGCGAGGAAGACGAGCGGCAGCACGACCACGGGGACGATGGCTCCGCCCTTCATCCCGTAGCGGAGGGCGCCCTCGATCACGGGGATGTAGAGAATCCCCCAGGCCGGCGTGCTCGGCTCGAACGTGTAGACGGAAACGAACGCGTAGACGATGGCGGTGTCGAACGCGAGCGCCAGGAACCCGATCCGGCCGCGCGCCTTGCGGTCGAGGTCGCGTCGCGCGAGCCAGAAGAAGGCGACCGCTCCCAGCGTGAGCGCGGCCGCAGTGAACCACGCCAAGCGCTCGTAGCCCGGCGGGTGCTCGTCGCCGACGATCGCCACCTCGAAGACCGCGAACGGCACCGCGAAGAGGCGGACCCAGGCGATCCAGATCTCCGTGCGCCGGAGGCGCTCCAGCTCGCCGTTCACCGGCCGTCCTCGAGCCGGGCCAGCGCCCACCCGGCGTGCTCGCGGAGCAGCTGGTCGTCGCCCTCGGCATAGGGGCGCACGGCTTCCACCAGGCTTCTATCGGCCGAGTTGCCCGCAGCGACAAGGGCGTTTCGCCGCAGGTAGCGCGCGTCGTTCCGGGGGAAGTAGAGGCGCGAATAGCGCTCGCGCAGCTCCTCGTCCGGCAGGCTCAGCCACTCGAGGAGCGAGACGACCGGCTCCGCGCCCTCCGCGGGCTCGGTGCCGGCGCGACGCTTCTCGATGCCCCGGTTCCACGGGCAGACGTCCTGGCAGATGTCGCAGCCGTAGACCTGCGCGCCCAGCTCTTCCCGGTAGGGCTCCGGGATCGCGGCCGGCGCCTGCGTCCAGTAGGAGAGGCAGCGGGTGGCGTCGACGACCCCGGGCTCGTCGAGCGCGCCGGTCGGGCAGGCGTCGATGCAGAGCGTGCAGGAGCCGCAGTCGAGCCCGAGACCGTCGCTCGGCTCGATCTCCACGTCGGTGACGAGCGTCCCGAGCACGACCCAGGAGCCGTGCGTCCGGGTGATCAGCATCGTGTTCTTCCCGTAGAAGCCCAGGCCGCCGCGCACGGCGCCCTCGCGGTCGACGTGCTGGTTCGCGTCCACGAGCACGCGGTAGCGGCCGCCGAGCCGCTCGCCGAGCGCCTCGAGCTTCTCCCGGAGCTGCGCGTAGTGGTCGTCCCACGTGTAGCGGGGCAGCCGGCCCTCCCCCGCTCCGGCCTCGGGCCCCGGGGCGTAGTAGCAGAGCGCCGCGGAGACGACGGTGCGCGCGCCCGGTAGCAGCGCCTCGGGGTGGCACGAGACCTCCGGCTGCGCCATGGTGAAGCGCATGTCGGCGAACAGGCCGCGGGCGCTGCGGTCGCGGATCGCCTGCTCGGTCTCGGCGTACGGCTGGGGGGCCGCAGCTCCGACGACGTCAATCCCGAACTCTTCCCCCAGCAGAGCGAGCTCGTCGCTCGTCATCTCGCACGCAAGGTAGCACCCTGGAACTCGTCTCAGCGCGATACGATCGCGCCGTGAAGGCGATCCGCATCCACGAGGACGGCGGGCCGGAGGTGCTGCGCTTCGAGGACGCTCCCGACCCGGAGCCCGGGCCCGGCGAGGTCCTGATCGGGCTCAGAGCGGCCTCGCTCAACCACCTCGACATCTGGCTGCGCCGCGGGCTTCCATCCGCTCCGAAGCCGCGGATCCTCGGCGCGGACGGGGCCGGCGTGGTCGTCGGGCTCGGCGAGGGCGTCGACCGCTTCGCCGAAGGAGACGGGGTCGTGCTCAACCCCGGCCTCGACGAGGGCGCTCGAATCGTGGGCGAGCACATGGACGGCACGCACGCAGAGCTGATCGCCCTCCCCGCTGACTACGTCTACCCGCTGCCGGACGGCCTGTCGTTCGAGGACGCGGCCTCATTCCCTCTCGTCTTCGAGACGGCCTACCGCATGCTGGTGACACGGGCGGGGCTGCGCGAGGGCGAGTGGGTGTTCGTGTGGGGGATCGGAAGCGGCGTCGCGACCGCTTCGCTGCAGGTCGCCAAGGCGCTCGGCGCGCGGGTGATCGTCACGTCCTCCAGCGACGAGAAGCTCGAGCGGGCGCGCGAGCTCGGCGCCGACGAGACCGTCAACCACGGCAGCGGCGACGTGGTCGCCGCGGTGCGCGAGGCTACGGGCGGCCACGGGGCCGACGTCGTCATCGAGCATGTGGGCGAGGCCACCTGGAAGACCTCGCTCCAGGTCGCGGCAACGGGCGGGCGCATCGCCGTCTGCGGCGCGACCAGCGGCCCCAACCCGCCGGCCAACCTCCACCGGATCTGGTGGAAGCAGCTCACAGTCGTCGGCTCGACGATGGGGACGCAGGAGGACTTCCGCGCGGTCTACGACCTCGTTGCGAGCGGCCGCGCCAAGCCGGTCGTCGACCGCGTCTTCCCGCTGGCGGAGGCCGCCGCCGCGCACGAGCACCTGGAGGCCGGCCGCCAGCTCGGCAAGGTCGTCCTCCGGATCCCGGAGTAGCTCCTCCTCAGAGGACGATCCGCCGGGCGACGTCGTGCGGGCAGCCCGCGGCGACGAGCCGGCGCACCTCGGCGAGGTCGACCGGCGCCTTCGTCAGCGCGGACGCGTCGTTCGCGCTGAAGCCGAGGGCGATGAACTGGGACCGGCGCCAGCGCCGCACCCTGGTCTCCTCTGGAAGCCCCGACGGCTTCGCTTCGGCACGTTCCCCCATGGTAAGAGTGTGCGCAGGAATCGCCGGCGCGCACCCGCCGAAAGTCGAGTCTCTAGCCGAAGCCGAGAATGAACTTCGCGTCGTCGGACATCCGCTCCGGGCTCCACGGCGGCTCCCAGGTCAGCTCCGTCTCGACGCCTTCGACACCCTCGAGGCTCTCGACGACCTCGCGGATCTGCTGCTCGATCATCGGCCCGACGGGGCAGCCCATCGAGGTGAGGCTGTAGGTCACGTGCACCTTCGGCCCCTCGACCTCGGCGTCGTAGAGGAGGCCGAGCTCGACGATGTCCATTCCCAGCTCCGGGTCCTCGACGATCCGCAGCGCCTCGAAGATCTCCTCGCGAGTCGGCATGACTGTAGGTTATCTCAGCCGAGGAGGCGCACCTCTTCGCGCCGGTCCCGGGCGAAGAAGTGGATGCCGTCCACGAAGCGCACCCAGTTGTGGCGGGTGCACATGACCAGCGAGTGCGTGCGAGCGCTGTCGGTCAGGAAGCGCACGCCGCGGAGGAGGTCGCCGTTCGTGACGCCGGTGGCGGCGACGATCACCTCGCCCGGCGCGAGCTCGTCGGTCTCGAAGACCTTGTAGAGATCGTCGATCCCGTGTTCGCGCGCCTGCTCGATCTCGCCGCGCGACGTCGGCCAGAACTGGGCCTGGAGCTCACCGCCCAGGCAGCGGAGCGCGGCCGCCGAGAGCACGGCCTGGCGCGCGCCGCCGATGCCGACGGCGAGGTGGTCGTTCGTGCCGCGCACCGCGGCCGTGACCGAGGCGGTGACGTCGCCGTCCTGGATCAGCTTGATGCGGGCCCCGGCGGAGCGGATCTCCTCGATCAGGTCGTGGTGGCGCGGCCGGTCGAGCACGATCGCCGTGATGTCGCCGGGCCGCCGGCCGTACGCCTCGGCGATCGCTGCGACGTTCTCGCCGATCGACTTCCCCAGGTCGATCTGGCCCCGGGCGACGGGCCCGACGGCCATCTTGCGCATGTACATCTGCGGAAGCCGCGGGAACGAGCCCGACTCGCCGACGGCGATCATCGACATCGCGCCGTAGTCGCCGCGCGCGACCACCGCCCGGCCCTCGAGCGGGTCGACGGCGAGGTCGACCTCGGGCCCGCCGCTGCCGACCGTCGCACCGATGGCGAGGGCGTCGGCCTCCTCGTCGCCCCCGACGACCACCCGGCCGGTGATCTCCAGCGCGTCGAGGCCCTCGCGCATTGCCGTCGCCGCAGACTCCTCGGCGCCCTTCACGTCTCCCCGGCCGAGCCAGCGCGCACCGGCGAGCGCGGCGCGCTCGGTCACCGCCGCGTACGCCTCGCACTGGCAGCGCTCGACGCTCACACCCGGGCCTGGTCCTGGGCGCGCTCGACCTCGGCGAGCACCAGGTGGATGACCCCGTTCACGGCGGCCTCCATGCGCGTGTTCTCGATCACCGGCACTCCGGCCTTGTCGGCGCGCTCGACCAGGTAGTCCTGGATGCGCCGGATCTCCGGGAGCGAGCGCAAGTACTTGTGCATGGGACGGAGCCCCTGCGAGCCGGCGTCCCGGATCCAGAAGTGGCGCGCGTGCTCGTCCTCGTCCGCGATGGCGAGCATGCACTGGACGACGACGGCGCCCTCGTACGCGCGCGGCAGCGCTCCGGGGACGAGGTGGACGCCCTCGACGGCGACGGAGTAGCCCTCCTCGAGCGCCCGCGCGATCACCGCCTTGACGCCGACGAGGACATTGCGCGTCTGCTCCTTGAAGCCGAGCAGGGCCGCGTCGGCCTCCTCGCCCTCGTGGATGCGGACGGCCGGCCCCGCCTCGAAGCTCGAGTAGTGGATGGACGGCATGAACTTCTGCGAGAAGAAGGCCCGCATCGTCTGGCGCACCGTGTCGGTGGAGGTGACGCGGGTGATCCCGAGCCGGTGGGCGATCTCGGTCGCCAACGTCGACTTGCCGGTCCCGGTGGCGCCGCCGACGAGGAGGACGATCGGCAGGTCGAGCTCCCGCAGCGCCTGCAGGCGCCGGAGCAGGAGGACGGCCTCCTCTCCTTCGTGGTCGGCGAGGACGGAGGCGGCGACGTCGTACAGCCGCTCGGGCCCGACGGCCTCGTCCTCGCGGCTCCGCACCAGCTCTCCCTCGATCAGTCGCGCCAGCTCGTAGGCACGCTCCGGCTTGATGCCCGTGCCCATCAGCGTCTTGGCCATCAGCCCCTTGGAGTACGGGAGGCTGACCTCCTCGGAGACAAGCGCTTCCGGCGGCCGGCGATCGGTGTTCACACTGCAGCCCTCGCCGCAATCGCCGTGTCCGCGAGGGCTACGACCTCGGCGTCGAGGTCGCGCTCGCCCGGAAGCGGCAGCACCTCGTTGTCCGCGAACACGACGGGCAGCCCCCGCGTCTCGGCCGTCTCGGCGACGACGTCGATGGCGGCGGCCTTGATCTCCGTCAGGTAGACCTCCGCGCGCGCGGCCTCGGGCGAGTCGAGCTCCGCGAGCAGCGCGCTCCTGTCGGCGAGGCTGCCGGACACGAGCACGACCTCGGCGCCGTGCTCGCGCTCGAGGTGCTCGCGGAGCCGGTCGTGGATGGCCGTCGGTGCAGTCGAGAAGAAGGCGACACGCCGCCCGGCGACGGGCTCGGCCGGCGTCGGCCGCAGGAAGGTGGCGATTACGGGCAGCGTCGGGTCGACGGCGGCGATCGCCAGGCGGAGGCCGTCGACCTGCGCGGCGGTCGCCAGTGGCTCCTCGCACATGGTGAGGACGACGAGATCGCTGAGCAGGAGGCGGTAAGCGCCGAGGTACCCCGTCACCGCCTCGGGATCCTGGTGCGCGCCCGCGACGAGGATCCTGGCACCTGCCTCCACCGGCGGCACCGTGGCTCCGCTCGCCTCGAGCAGGACGAGGTCGGGGCCGAGCGAGGCGGCGACCCGCGCGGCCTCGTCGACGTTGGAGACGAACGGTTGGCCGGCGAGGCCGCCCCCGCAGCGCCGCGCACCGACGGTCACGACCTTCGCCAGGGCCGCGTCCTCGAGGTAGTCGGACGCCGCGTGCATCCCGGAGCGCGAGAGCGCGAGGAGCTCGGCGATGGTCGGCGACGGCTGCGACACGACCGGCTCGGCCGGGCCGCCTCTGCCCATCGCGACGACGACGAGCTCGCGCGAGGCGGCCAGCAGCCGGGCGACGTGCCCGGCCACGGCGGTCTTGCCCACGCGCTTGCCGGTGCCGATCACCGCGAGCGCCGGCTGTGAGTAGGGCGCGAAGCGCACGGGGTCGAGCCTGAAGTCGGCGCCGACGTACGGAAGGCCTTGCGCGAGCGCGTGCGAAGCGAGCCGGAAGCGCCGGCGCGGACCCACGACGGGCTCGTCGGAGAGATCGACGACGACGTCCACCTCGACCTGGGCCAGCGCCTCGGCGAGCGAGTCCCAGAGCGGAACGCCGTAGTCGGGCCTGCCGCCGCGAAGCTTCTCGGTCCCGCCGAGCATGACCGCGCCCACGACCTCGTAGCGGAGGGCGCCGAGCGCCTCGACGACGACGTCCGGGTAGTGCTCCCCGTCGACCAGCGCCAGGGCTCTCACTGCCGCCCCGTCAGCTCGGTCTCGATCCGGGCGGTGTACTTCTCGAACTCGAGCGTCTCGATCGAGAACTGGATGATTCGCTCCTGCCCATGGAAGGGGTACTTCCGCCAGACGTCGACGTGCTTGTTCTCGATCTCGATCAGGTTGTAGCACGGTCGTGTCCTGCCCCTCAGCCGCAGGGAGGAAACGGTGCCGGCATTGACGACGAAGAGGTTCTCGAGCCGCCAGGCATAGGGCACGTGCTTGTGGCCGGAGAGGACGAGGTTCACGCCAACGTGCTGGAGCACCTCGAGCGCATCGCCCGCGTCGTAGACGACGTTCCGCTCCCGGCCGGTTCCGGGGACCGGAAGCAGGTGGTGGTGGAGGACGAAGATGCGGAAGTCGGCCGGCTCGGCGAACTGCTCCTCGATCCACTGGTAGCGGCCGCGGCCGATGACGCCGTGGTCGAGATCGGGCTCCGACGAGTCGACCGCGACGACGGAGACGCCGTTCACGTGCACGGCGCGCCGGCGCTCGCCGAACAGCTCCTCGAAGTGGATGTAGCCCACGTTCCGGGAGTCGTGGTTCCCCGGGACGATGACCACGTGCTCGCACTCGAGCCGCTCGAGATAGGTCTTGGCCTCCGCGTACTCCTGCTGAAAGCCGAAGGTCGTCAGGTCCCCGGAGCAGACGACGATGTCCGGCTCGAGCTCGTTGATCTCCATGATCGCCCGGTCGGCCAGGTTCGGCACGAAGTACGGCGAGCCGCAGTGGAGATCCGAGAAATGGGCGATCTTGAACAGCGTGTGTGGCCCTTCGTAGACGGCGGTACACGGAGTTTAGGGAGGGTCGTCCGGGGTCGGTGCTACCTTTCCAGGAGGATGCGCCCAGAAAGCGGCGATTTCCAGGAATATTCCGGGACCGTCTTTGCCAACGAGGCCGAGGTCGAGTGCGCTCGCCTCCTCGACTACTACGGCATCGCCTGGGAGTACGAGCCGACCTCGTTTCCGCTCGAGACCGACGAGGAGGGTCGGGTCGTCGAGGCGTTCACGCCCGACTTCTACCTACCCGAGCAGGAGCTCTATCTCGAGGTCACCGTGATGAAGCAGTCGCTCGTGACGCGGAAGAACCGCAAGATCCGCAAGTTCCGCGAGCGCTATCCCGACATCAAGGTCAAGCTGTTCACGCGGCGCGACTTCGAGCGGCTGGGTCAGAAATACGGCCTGAACCTCGTTACGTAGAGCCTCGGCCCGGCGAGGTCTACCTCTCCCGCGAGGAGATCGCGACGCGTGTGGGCGAGCTGGGCGCCGAGGTCACGCGCGACTATGCCGCCCGCGACCTCGTGCTCGTGACGGTGTTGAAGGGCGCCTTCGTGTTCGCGTCGGACCTCGCCCGGGCGGTGACGATCCCGCACGCGATGGACTTCCTCGTCCTCGCCGGCTACGGCGGCGACCTGGGCGGCCGGACGCGCATCCGGCTCCTGAAGGACCTCGAGCTGCCCATCGGCGGCCGCGACATCCTCCTCGTCGAGAACGTCGTCGACACGGGGATGACGCTGAACTACGTGGTCAAGACGCTGAGCCTCCGCGACCCGGGGAGCATCGCGATCTGCACGCTCTTCGACCGCCCGTATCGCCGCCTCGTCGACGACCTGCCGATGCGCTACGTCGGCTTCACCATCCCGGACGAGTTCTTCCTCGGCTACGGCTTCGACCTGCACGAGCGCTACCGCGGCCTGCCGGACCTCCACGTCGCCGAGCAGTAGGTCGCGCCCTCCTGGAGGGCTTGGCGGAACGTCGCTCGTCGCCGGGGTGCGATGGTCGTTCCGAACAGGACGCAGGGCGTTCGTAGCCGAGGCTACGGGCGCAACCGAGGCGCGTCTTCGGCGAGCAGCGCAGCCCGGCGGCACAGGCTGCGTTTCGCCAAGCCCTCCTACAGGTAGCCCATCGGGTCGACCGGAACCGAGTTGACGCGCACCTCGAAGTGGAGGTGCGGCCCCGTGGAGTTCCCGGTCGAGCCGACCGCGCCGATCACGGTCCCCTGCGAGACCGCACCGCCGCCGATGTAGATGGCCGACTGGTGGGCGTAGGCGGTGGCGAGGCCGTTGCCGTGGTCGATGATCGTGATGTTCCCGTAGCCGCCCATGTAGCCGGTGTAGATGATCGTGCCGCCGGCCGCGGCCCTGATCGGCGTCCCCGTCGGCGCGCCGATGTCGATGCCCTCGTGCATGCGCCCCCACCGCCAGCCGAAGCCGCTCGTCACGACGCCGTTCACGGGCCAGATGAAGCCGCTCGACGAGGAGCCGTCGCCGGTCGACCCGCCGCCCGATCCGCTGCTCGACTCCCGGATCTGCGCAGCGAGCTTGGCGCTCTCCGCCTGCATCGCGTCGACGTCCTCCTCGGCCTCGTGGCGGTTCGACTCCACGCTCGCGAGCACGCTCTCCTGGCTTGCCTGGGCGGCGGCGAGAGCGTTCTGCTGCGCCACGAGCTCGGCCCTGGCGGCGACCTGCTCTGCGGTCTTGCGCGCGAGCACCTGAGTCTCGCTCGCGACCTCGGCCTTCGTCAGCCGGGTTTCCTCGCGCGCGACCTTGAGCTCGCTCCTGAGCCGGCGGATCTGCACGGTGATCGCCTTGTCCTGGCGGCCGATCTGCTCGAAGTACTCGAACTGGTCGACGAGGTCGCCGAGGCTCTGCACCTGGAGCAGGATCCCGAACGCGTCGGTCTCCTCGCTCTGGTACAGCTCGACCAGGCGTTCCTCCAGCCGGGTCTGCGCGATCGTGAACTGCTCCTGGAGGCTCTTGATGCCGCGTGACTGCTCCCCGATGCGCTCCACGAGCCGCTCGAGCTTGTTGCGATGGACGGCGAGGTCGGTCTCGAGCTCCGCGATCACCGCCGAGAGCGCGCCGATGTCGCCGCCGAGCGCGTCGATCCGTTGGCCCGCGGCCTCGATCTCGGACGTCAGCACGCCCTCCTTCTGCTTCGCCGCCTCGATCTCGTCGCGCAGGCCGGAGATCCTCCGGTCGAGCTCGGCCTTGCGGTCGGAGGGAGACTGAGCCAGCGCCGCCGGCACGGCCAGCGCAACCAACGCCCCGAGAAGGCATGCGACTACACAGATGCGGCGAGCGTCAACCACCGGGACGATTTTCGGCGAGAACGCAGGCGTCCCTGCGCGTCCCCACCGGGGGTTTTCGGTCTCGAACGGCTTCTGTTGTAGCACGGCGGGCGGCCGCCGTGCGCCCCGAGCCGATCAGGTGTTCGTGCTTCCTGCCCTTCTGGACCGCTCGGTCTCGGGCGCCGGCGGCTGCTCGGGCTCGGGCACGGGGTCGTCCGGTGAGGGCTCGGGCACGTGCGCGGGCTCCGGCGGATTGCCCTCGTCCGGCGGCGGAAACGGCTCGGGCACGCGAGCCGGCTCCGGCGGCGCCTCGAGGCGGCTCGTGGGCGTGACCTCGGCTTGCGCCTGCCTGACGCGCTGCTCCATCTCGCCGAGCAGAGCCTCGACTTCCGCTTCCCTCGTCGCGATGCGGGCGGAGACGTCGTCCACCCGCGCAGTCGCCCTGGACGCTCCGTCGGCGTCGCTCTCGTGCGTCGCCCGACCGAGCTCCTGGTAGGCGCGGCTCCGCTCGGCCTGGAGCTCGGCGAGCTCGCGCCGGAGCCGGAAGAGCTCGATCTGGCCTCGCGAGCGCGCGCCCACGACGCGGCGCTGCGCGGAGACCCTCGCCACCGCAGCGCCGGTGGCGCGGCGCCCCGCCTCCACGCGGAGCACGATGATCCCGACGGCGAGCCCGAGAGCGAGCAGCGCCCACAGCCAGGCCTGCGCTGCCAGAAGCACGACCCCGACGGCCGCGACGATGACGCCCGCGAGCAGCCCCAGGTCCGGCGCAGACCAGTAGGTGCGCAGGCGCGTCTCGATGCCTTGGGGGCTCGGGTTCGGGCTGCCGCATTCGCTGCAGAAAGGCGTCTCCGCGGCCACGGCCGCGCCACACGTGGGGCACTCAGTGGCTGACATCGGCTTCTTCACGTTCCCGCTCCGGGCGATCCTCACGCTCGAGGGCCTGCAGCGCCTCCCCTGCCTGACGGCGGAGCGGGCCGACGAGCTCGCGATAGTCCTCGTCAGAGATCTTGCCTGTCCGGTGGTCGAGCTCGAGCTCCTTCAGCGCAGCCAGGGAGCGGTCGCGCTCCTCGAACAGGCGCAGGCGCGCCTGCTCCTCGGGGCTCGGTGCGCCCAGCTCGTCCTCGCGCCCCCGTGCGGGACGCAGGAGCGGGCGCGCGACGAAGACGACGCAGGCGACCGCCAGCGCCGCGCCGAGAGCCAATGCGACGATCTCCATCGCCTAGGCGCGTGCGACCGCGCCCTCGCCGGCGAAGCGGGCAGCGAGCCGGCGCTGCTCCCGGGCGTCCGGCCACATGGCCACGGCCGAGCCCAGCACGAAGATCAGCGCCGAGAGCCAGATGAAGTTGACGAGCGGGTTCACGATCGCCTCGAGGACGACCGACCCGTCGGGGTAGAAGCGATCGGCGATGACGAACAGGTCCTCGCCGCGCAGCCAGTCCGTGCGGATCCCGACTTCGTTCGACGTCTGCTCCTCGGCGAAGTAGCTGTTCTTCCCGGCCTCCATCGCCCCGACCCGCTCGTCTCCGCGGTAGACGTCGAGCTGGGCGCGCACCTCCTGGGCGTTCGCCCCGCGCCGCTCGTCGCTCCCGGCGAGGACGAGCCGGTAGTCCCCGACCGTCATGGACTCGCCGGGCGCCAGGCGCGCCTCGCTGCTCGTCGAGAAGCCGCCGATGCCGACGGCGCCGATCAGCAGCACGATGATGGCCGCGTGGACGACGTAGCCGCCGTAGCGCCTGCGGTTCCGGGCCACCAGCCCGGAGAACGCCGCCCACCACCCCCCGGTCCCGAGCGACTTCCGCGCGCGCGTGCCGCGCACGAACTCGAGCACGATCGTCGTCAGCACGAAGGCGGCGAACGTGTAGCCGATCAGACCCGCCGGGCTCGATCCGGCTCCTCCGAGCAGGAGCAGCGCGCCGGTCGCGAGCGCGACTCCGGCCGGCCAGGCGAGCTGGGAGGCCAGCGATCGGAGCGAGGCACGCCGCCACGCCACCACCGGTCCGATCCCCATCAGCAGCACGAGCGGGAGCCCGAAGACGATGGCGAAGAAGTCGTAGTACGGAGCCCCGACCGACACCGCCACCCCGCGCACCGCCTCGGAGACCAGCGGGTAGATCACGCCCCACAGGATCGTGAGGGCGAGCGCGACCAGGAAGAGGTTGTTGTAGACGAACGCCGCCTCGCGGGAGACGAGCGACTCGAGCCGCGTCGGCGAGCGCAGCACCGGGAGCCGCGTGAGGATGAGGACGATCGAGAATGCGGCCACAACCGCGATGAAGCCGAGGAAGAACGGCCCGATCGACGACTGCGTGAAGCTGTGGATCGAGCTGATCACGCCGCTCCTCGTCAGGAAGGTCCCGAAGAGCGAGAGCAGGAACGCCCCCGCCACGAGCACGACGTTCCAGACCCGCAGCATGTTCTTCTTCTCCTGCACCATCACCGAGTGCAGGAACGCCGTGGCGACGAGCCAGGGCATCAGCGCGGCGTTCTCGACCGGGTCCCAGGCGTACCAGCCGCCCCAGCCGACCTCCTCGTAGGCCCACTTCGCGCCCAGGAGGATCCCGAAGCCGAGGAACGTCCACGCCGCCAGCGTCCACCGCCGCGTCACGACGATCCAGCGCTCGTCGACCTGGCGGGAGGCCAGCGCGGCCATGGCGAACGCGAACGGGATCGTCAGCCCCACGTAGCCGAGGTACAGCATGGGCGGGTGGGCGATCATGTACGGGTTCTGCAGGCTCGGGTTCATGCCGGCCCCGTCGACCGGCGCCGTCTGCGTGGCGAACGGGCTCGCGATGAAGACGAGCAGGAAGACGAAGAAGAACGCGACGCCGGCGACGATCGCGATCGTCCAGGGCAACACCTCGCGGACGAGCCGTCGGTTGAGCGCGACCGCGGCCGACGCAGCGCCGGTCAGCACGAGCAGCCAGAGGAGCAGCGAGCCCTCCTGCCCGCTCCAGAAGGCGGCGAGCGTGTAGCCGAGCGGCAGCTCGCGGCTCGTCATGCGCGCGACGTAGTCGAGCGAGAAGTCGTTGGCGACCAGCGCGCCGAGCAGGACGAGCGAGGCGACCAGGACCGCCGCGAAGGCCGCGTAGAGCGCGTTCGTCGCCGAGTCGAGCAGGCGGCGGCGGCCCTTCCAGGCCGCGTAGGCACCGACGAGCGCGGCGTAGAGAATCAGGCCGAAGGCGGCAACCAGCGCGGCACGGCCCAGCTCGGGCACGCTTTACCCGCTTTCAGGCGCGTACTTCGACGGGCACTTCGTGACCAGTGAGTCCTCCTTCGCCACGAAGGCGCCGCCGGTGACCTGCCCCTTCACGTAGATCTCGCGGCCCACCTTGAAGAGGTCGGGCACGGAGCCCGTGTAGACGACCGGGACCGTGTCGGTGCCCTCGATGTCGCGGAGCTCGAATCGCATCCCCTCGCCGCGGGCGTCACCGGTCACGGGCCCGACGACGATGCCCGCGAGGCCGACCTCGCCGCTCGTCCCCTCCAGCTGGCTCGGCTGGAGCGACGGCGTCCCGCCGGCGAGACTCGTCCAGATCAGGAAGACCGCCAGCACCGCCGCGACGGAAAGCGCCACGACGAGGCGCACCGGATTGCGCCGCTTGGCCACGCCCCGAGTTTACCGGGCCGTTGGCGGCCTATTCCGGCAGAGGTGCCGGGCGGCGGTCCGGGATGCGGTAGCCGTGGTCGCGGCAGAGGCTTCCGGGCGCGTCCTCGGTGAGGGCGTCGCAATAGCCCTTCCCGTAGGCGGCGCGCAGGAACGCAGCGACGACCTCGAGATTCCACTCGGACACGCCGCACGCCTCGCCCCAGAGGTCGGCGAGCCGCAGGTCGATGTCCAGCTCGAGCAGCTCGATCCGGGAAGGTCGATTGGCCATGGGCTGAAGGTAGCCGCCGGATCGGACGGATCAGTAGGCTGGCCCGCGTGTCACCGACCCGCATCGGCCCGGCCCGCATTCCCTCCCGCGAGAGCCCGGAGGCCGCCGTCGAGCTGCTGCTGGAACGCGGCTACACGGCCTGCGAGATCGACTTCGAGGGCAAGTTCTGGATGGACTATCCCTGGGCCGAGCGCCTCGGCGAAGTGGCGCGCGAGGCGGACGTCGTGCTCTCCGTCCACGCACCGATCGCCGGCTTCATGGGGCACCTCGAGCGGGACAAGAAGTACAACATGGCCACGGGGATGCTCGACCACTCCGCCGGCGTGGCGGTCGCGTGCGGCGCCGAGCTCGTCGTCTTCCACCCCGGCTTTCTGCTCGGCCGCGAGCGCGAGGCGGCGCTCGAGTCGGTCGCCGACCAGTTCGGCTCACTGCGGGAGCGCCTCGACGGCAAGGACCGCGCGGTGCCGTTCGGCGTCGAGGTGATGGGTCGCGTCCGCGACCTCGGCACCCTCGACGACGTCATCTGGCTCGCCGAGCACGTCGACTGGGTCCGCCCGGTGCTCGATTTCGCGCACATGCACGCGACCTCGGACGGCGCCTACACGGAGGTCGAGCTCTTCGCGGAGGCTCTGGCCAGGGCGGACGCCGTGCTGGAGCCCGGCGCGCCGTTCCACATCCACTTCTCGGACATCGCGTATGCCAACCGGAACGAGACGAAGCACCTCCCCTACGGCGAGGGCACGTTGCGCGCGGAGCCGCTTGCCGAGGCACTGGCCCGGTTCGACCGCCCAGCCACGGTCATCTCGGAGTCGCCGGACGAGGAGTCGAGCCAGTCGATCCGCGCGATCCTGGTCGGCACCGCGTAGCACCCTTGTGTTCCACGCGCACAAGCGCGCGAACCGCTCCGGCGCCGTCTACCCCGCCCAGGAGCCATCGCCCCTTCGGCCGTGTTGGGGCTTGTGCTTGTGGAGCACAAGTTTGGCTTCGTCACGTTGCCGGCCGCCCGTCTAGCCCAGGCGCAGCCGGCGGTTCCGAGCGTTAGCCGCCGGGAACGACCCTGAGCCCAGGCCCGTCGATAACGGACACGGTGCGCTCGTCGCCCGGCCTTCGCCACGCCTCGCCGAGCTTCTCCTCCAGCGTCGCCTCCAGCTGGCCCGTCATCGCGAGCTCCTGGACGATGTCGGCCCCGCCGACGAGCTCGCCCGCGACGAAGACCTGGGGAATCGTCGGCCAGTCGGAGAGGCTCGAGAGCTCCTCGCGGATGCGCGGGTCGGGGAGGACATCGACGGTGGCGAACCCCGCGCCCACGCCCCGGAGCGCCTGAAGCGCGCGGTCGGAGTTGCCGCAGTAGGCCTGCTCGTGCGTCCCCTTGATGAACGCGACGACGGGCTCCTGCTCGATGGTGTCCCTGATGCGGTCCTGCAGGTCGCTCATGCCTCTCCCCTCGTGGTGATTCGCAGCTCGTGGATGGTGCCGTCGCCGAGCGGCTCGGTCAGCGCGTCGTAGACGAGTCGGTGCTGAGCGACGAGCGAGAGGCCCTGGAAGCTTGCGTCGACGACGGTGACGTGGAAATGGTCGCCGCCACCTGTCCGGTCGACCACGTCCACCTCGCGCGCGTCCGGAAACGCCGTGTGCAGGAGCCCTGCGAGCCGCTCGCTCATCGGGTACCGACGATACCACCGGGATCGCGGCTACCATCCCGTCGGATGCGCCGTCTGCCGCTCGTCGCACTCCTCGCCCTCGCCTGCTGGGTCGCTGCGCTCACCGAAGCGCCGACTGCCGCTGCGTTCAACGGCGTCCAGGCGAAGGCGTGGGCCGGCAGGCTCGCGGCGCTCGGGCCGAGGCCGGCCGGCGGGGAAAACGAGCGCCGGGCCGGTGCGATCGTCCGCCAGCGCTTCCTCAACCTCGGCTACAACGTCACCGTCCAGCGGTTCCCGCTCCCCGAGGGCGGCCGCTCCCTGAATGTCATCGGAAGGACGCCCGGCCCGCTCCGGGTGATCATCGTCGCGCACATGGACGGGATGCCGTGGACCCGGGCCGCCAACGACAACGGCTCGGGAGTCGGAGTGACGGTGATGCTCGCGCAGTACCTCGCCAACGAGCCCGGCGTGCTCGTTGCCGCGCTCGGCGCGGAGGAGCGCCGGCATACGGGCGCCGGCTGGCACCTCGGCTCGCGCCGGCTGACGCGGTCGCTGACGGATGCACAGAAGCAGGGCGTCCGCCTGGCTCTCTCCATCGACATGGTCGGCGTCGGCTCCACGCTGAACATCCGCGGGCTCGAGAGCTCCCCGAACCGCTCGGCACGCCTCTTGCTGGCCGCCGCCCGCCGGCTCGGGATCCGTGCGAGCTACCTGCAAGACACCGGGCAATCCGACCACGACGACCTCACGCGCGGTGGTGTCCCCGCCGCCTGGATCGAATGGCGCTGGGATCCGTGCTGGCACATGGCCTGCGACCGGCTCCACAGGCTGAAGTCGTACCGGCTCCGCGCCGCCGGCCGAGTCGTGCGCAACGCCGCGTTCAACGTCGTCAACTAAAGCCCCCGCAGGCGGTACCCCATTTGGGGGACGACGCGCCTCTCGAGGTGTCGATGATTCGAGATGCCGCATGAACGACCAAGCCGCACGTCCCCCTGAGTTCGGAACGGGCCTGCGGGACAGGCTCCAGCGGGCCAACCGTGTCCGCGAGCGTGCCCCGCTCCCGTCCAGCCGTGACCTCGTGAACCTCCTCGAGGAGGATCCCGGCGAGCGCACGACGCCCGAGCTCGTCCTGGTCGGCGGCGACCTGACGCGGTGGCGGGCCCCCGGCCCGGTCGCCATCTGAGCGAGTCATGTCCGGAGGGATCACCGAGAAGCTCCGCGGCTCCCTCGAGAGCTACCTCGCGCGGAGCGCTGCGGAGCTCGACGAGCGCGGCGCGGAACTGGACGAGCGCGGGCGCGAGCTCGACGAGCGTGGCTCGGAGCTGGAGCAGGCCGAGCTGGAGCTCGAGGCGCGGGAGCGCGCGCTCGAGGCGCTCGGGCCTCTCCCCGCCAGGCTGAGCCAGGCGCTCGCCCACGGCGCTCGACACCCTGGCGGAGCGGGCACAGGCCGTGGCCGAGGCGACCGAAGCAGCCCGCGAGCAAGTCAAGCAGCTCGCCGAGGCCGAAGCCGAGCTGGCCGCCCGGGAAAAGGGCTTCACGGAGAAGAGCGACCGGCTGCGCGTCGAGCAGCGTCGGCTCGCCGACCGGGAGCGTGAGCTGGCTCAGTTCCACCGCGATCTCCTCGACCCGGACGCTCTCGACACCGGCTGGGTCGCCCAGCGCGACCGCTCCTTCGCCGAGGCCGAGTCGCACCTCGAGGAGCGCCGGCGCGAGCTCGACGCCCGCGAGAACGAGCTGGATGAGCACCAGGTGCACGAGAACGCCCGGATCCAGGTGGCGCGCGAAGAGCTCGAGCGCAAGGAGAGCGAGCTCGCAGAGTTGCGGGAGCGCCTCGACCGGCGCGAGCAGGAGCTGAACGAGTATGTCGCCCAGCTCCAGTCCGGCCTGGTGCGCGACTAGCCAACGGGCCGCCTTCTAGACTCCCCTTCGTGCCCGCAGCACCGCTGCCTCCGGAGCTTCAGCGCTTCGTGGCCAAGCCGCGCCATGCGGTGGTCGGCACGGTCCGCGAGGACGGCACCCCGGTGACGACGCCCTGCTGGTACGGCGTCGACGACGCGGGCCGCCTCATCCTCTCGATGAGCCACGACAGCCACCGGCTGCGGCACCTACGCTCGGAACCCACGCGTCTCGCTCAGCATCCTGGGCGACGACTGGTACTCGCACGTGTCCGTCGTCGGCCGCGCCGTCGAGACCAGGAGCGACGACGACCTGTCCGACATCGACGCGCTCTCGCAGCGCTACAGCGGCGTGGACTACGACGACCGCACGTACCGCGGCGTGACCGTCTTCGTCGAGGTCGACCGCTGGCACACCTGGGGCGACCCGGCCGCCGAAGCCTCCTAGCCGCAGAGACGGAGCTGCCGCCCGTCGAGGCAGATCTCGTCGAGCTCGGCGTCGGGCTTCTGGTAGCGCGTCTGGAAGGAGGGGCCCTTGGGCGCGCCCGAGAGGTCGCAGTACGCGCCGGCGAGGATGCAGTGCTGCTCGCCCCAGCGGCCGGGGAAGGCGTTCCAGAGCGCGGGCTCGCTTGCGGCCGTCAGCGGGAGCCGCTTGACGCACTCGCTGCAGTCCTCGTTGTGCACCCAGGGCACGCCGCCGTTGTGGACGGCCTCGGGGAGGTCGCGCGTCGTCTGCTCGCAGCTCCCGAAGCACGGGCCTGGGTACGACGCGTGGCTGTTCCGCGCGACGAAGGCGATCGCGTGATTGCCCGCGTCGGCGATCGCGGGCAGGACGACCTCGCGCCAGGTCTGCCCGATCGCGTCCGCGCGCGGGGGGCCCAGCCCGTCCCAGAAGGGTACGAGCGTCTCGTCCCAGTCGTAGGCGAGCACGTGCTCGTGCTGGCCGTAGCGGACCTCCTCCGGGGCGAGGCTTTCCTCCTCGACGGGCTTGCAGTCGGCGCACGGGGCCAGCACGACGGTCAGCCCCTCCCAGTCGCCGGCGTGCTCCTGGCACGTGTACGGCGGCCAGCGGAAGCCGGGGCCGCAGAAGACCTTGTCGGCGACCGGCGACGGGTTGCGGGAGTAGAACCACCAGTAGTCGACGTAGACGCGCTCGTCGCCGTCCGGGCGGGTGACGTGGTAGTAGATCGCGCTCGTGTCGTTCCCGCCGCGCGGCGTCCCGGGCGCCTCCTCGAGCGCCAGGTAGTCCTGGTTGGCGTCGATCAGCCGGGCGTCTTCCACGACCGAGCAGTTGTCGTCGCCGACCGCCTTGCGGCAGATCTGCATGCGGTCGTCCGCGATCGCGTCCTGGATGTCGAGCGGGAAGCGCCGCTCCCCCGAGTCGAAGAAAAGCAGCGGCCTGAAGGCCCGGGCAACCGCCAGGTCCTGCTCGCCGCCCGCGGTGTCGTCGACCGGCACCGCCTGCGGCACACGGTCGGCGGAGCCCACCGACGGCGCCAGGAAGAGCACGATCGCGAGGAGCCCGACGCCGACGACCTCCGCCTGCCAGAACACCGGGAAGCGCGGCGGCTTCTTGCCCTTGCGCTGCCGCAGCCAGTACACGAACTGGCACACCGCCCAGACGAGCACCGGCGCGAGCAGCAGCACGAGACCCCAGGGCCGCGTGACGTAGGCGACCGGGACGCCGACCAACACGAAGATGGTGGTGGCGAAGGCTCGGGGCAGCGCCCGGCCCGCGTCCTCCCCCAGGAAGAACGCGGCCGCCTGCCGGGCGATCCAGAAGATCCCGGTCGTCAGGACGATGGCGAAGGCGAGGTCGCCCCAGAGCCCCGCACCGCGCAGCAGCCAGCCGAAGAAGACGAAGACGAGGAGCGAGACGACGAAGAGCACGATCGCGAGCGCCCAGCGGGCCGCGACCTTGCGCCTGCCGTCGCCGGTGAAGGGGCTGCGGACCCACTTCACGAACCGATCCCACCGGGTGTCCTCGGGCCCGCTCACGGGAGCAAAGTACACTCCTTCTTGACATATTCCTATATCGGTATATATACTCCCGCCATGGCACGGGCAGCGACGACCGCAGACGCGTTCAACGCGGTGGCGGAGCCCCGGCGGCGGCAGATCCTGGACGTCCTCGCCGGCGGGGAGCGCCCCGTCAACGATCTCGTCGCGCTGCTCGGGCTGGCCCAGCCGCAGGTGTCCAAGCACCTGCGCGTGCTCCGAGAGGTGGGAGTGGTCGACGTGCGCGAAGACGGACGGCAACGCCTGTACCGGGTCAACGGCTATGCGCTCAAGCCCATCCACGACTGGGTGCAGGGCTACGAGCGCCTCTGGTCGGAGCGGTTCGATCAGCTGGACGTCGTGCTGGAAGAGCTCAAAGACGAGGAAGGAGAAAGCGATGGTGAGTAGCGGAACGGCAACGGTGACGCTCCCGACGGACGAGCAGATCCTGATCACGCGGGAGTTCGACGCCCCGAGCCACCTGGTCTGGGAGGCGTGGACGAATCCCGAGCTGGTGAAGCGCTGGTGGCACGCCAAGCGCGGCGAGGTCACGCTCGTCGAGATCGACCTGCGCGTCGGCGGCGCCTGGCGCTACGTGATGGTGACCCCCGACGGCCTCGAGGTCGGCTTCCACGGCGAGTACCGCGAGATCATCCCGAACGAGCGGCTCGTGTCGACGGAGGTCTACGAGGGCTTCCCCGACGGCGAGGCGCTGAACACCCTGACGCTCACAGAGGTCGACGGGCGCACGACGCTCGAGGTCCTCGTGCAGCACTCGAGCAAGGAGCACCGCGACGGCCACATCAACTCCGGCATGGAGCCTGGCATGCAGGACGCCATGGACCTGCTGGAGCAGGTCGCTGTCTCGCTGCGCTGAACCGGCTGACGCCGGAATGGCGGGCCGCTGGGAGCACGCTTCCGGCGGCCCGTCGTCGTGCCGGGCGAGGGGTGGGCAGGCTCGGGTGAAATGGAGGCGGACCGAGGGCCTCGCCGCGGCGGCGCCCGGGCGCGAGAAACGCACCTGCTTGCGCGAGTTGTTACGTTGCGTGTTCGGCCCAGCCGGGGCTGGGCGAATTGCGATTGGCAGGAGGTGTCAGATGCGTGTCAGACCCCCCACATTTTCTGGAGTTGCTATTGGAGCAGCCGTCGTCCTGATTGTGACGGCGACCACCGCAACAGCCGCTGCGCTCATTACAAGTGCTGACATCAAGGACAACACCGTTCAGAGTAAAGACCTCAAGAACAACAACATCGCGAGCGGCGACATCAAGGACGCAACCATTACCAGCGCCGACATCAAGAACAACGTCGTCGCCAGCGCCGACATTCTGAACGGCACCATCGCGGCAGCAGACCTCAACTCGGCTGTAGCCGACGTTTTGGGGCTGTTTGGCCCCGTTCACCTCGCGGATCGACCTGACACCGGGTGCGCGACCGACGACCCCGGCCAGGCTCCGTGGGCGCTGTCCAGCATGGATCGCTACTTCACGGTCAAGCCGGCCGAGGACGGGATGGGCTTCATGGTCACTCGCTACGACATGAACGGAACCTTCACGACGGTGACCGGCGGGCAGCATCCCGGCTGCGAGGACGCCGGTCTGTTCGTCGACGCGACCGAAGACGGGGTGTGGCAAGGCATCTGGACTCAGAAGGTCACCGGGAACTTCGACTACAGGCCGGAATCGACCATGCCAGCCGATCCAACGTTTGCGAACTTCATCACTGAGTTCTTCACAGCCCCCGGCGGCAGCGCCGACGGTGACGCACGTCAGCTACGAGTTCGACTACTACCTGCCATGCGCCGTCCCCGACTCGAATCATTGGCGAGACCAGTCCTACGGCGGGGCGATTACCTCGGAAGGGAATATCGGAGACTGTTTGTAGCTGTCCTGGTCTGGTCAACCACAACCGACAACGGAGGCCCCCTCACGGGGGCCTCCTTTTTATGCGCAACCAGCTGGCCGTCGCCGCCGATGTGGGGGCGTCGTTCTCTGGACATTACGAAGGGTAATGGCGCCTCTGAGTCAGGGCCCGCCGCCGGACTGAATCGGGAGTCTGGGCATTCGCATGGGTTCGGGCGCAGACGCGGCCGCCTTTGGAAAACGAAATCGATTTCCAGTTAGACCCAGCCCATGACCTCGCCAGCGTCAGCTTTTCCGTGTTCACCACCGGCGAGAACAACCACGTTGCGCCCAAACAACATGCCTGGGATCAGGATCGAGATCATCCCCAATCTGGGCGATGGAGGCCCGGCTTTCCACGATGGTGTACCAGCCCGCCAACACGCCCCCGGCATCTCTTGGGTCGGCGAGGAGTTGTCGGCGCGGCCAAAGAGCAGCCAGTCACCCGAGACCCAAGGGAGAAACTCCCATTTCGGCGATTGACTCCCGCTAGCAGGTCAGCAGCTCCTTGTACCGAGGGTACGAATCGCAGATCCGCCAGTTCCGGACCTGCCTGGCGCGCCCACTCAAAGACGGGAGTGTCGACTTCTTCTACGGGCGGTTCAACTGCACGTCGTCCGGGTGGGACCTCTACAAGGTGTCTGACCCACCGCCCGGACCTTAGGACTCGGGGGGTGCCAGGCGCGCTCGCCTGGTGCCCCACCCGTGCCGCCATGGTCGGGCCCGACACGCGATCTGCGGGGGTGCTGAGTCCACCCCGGCCCATCCGCGGCGGCGTGGTTGAGCGGAACCCGCATGGTTGAGCGGGTCAGGTGTGCCAGGGATGCCGGAAGTGCCCGCCGCGTGCGTGCACCGGTGCGTGCATCGAAACGGTTTCGACTCTGGGGGAGGCGACCGTCAGGCGGGAAGCGCCGCCGACGTGGCGGACGTCACGTGCCGGTAGGGTCCAAGCGAGTAGGGCACCTAAGCGAGGAAGGTTCATGACGACCAGCGGAGACGTTGGCACCGAGATCGCTCCCGAGGTCGCCGACGACCCCCAGCTCGCCGCTCGCCTGGACGATCTCCTGCATCGCGCCTGCAGCCTCGCGCGAGCCCTGACCGACGCTGAGCAAGCTGCCCTCAGTGTCGACCTCGACGGTGACGGACATGCAGCGCGCAAGTTCTTCAACCTGAGCGCGCGTTACGCGCGCTGGCGCGACTTTCGCGTCGAGCCGCGCGATCAAGGGTTGCACGGCATCCGGCTCGAGCCAGGTGAGGTAGTACGTCTGACGCAGGACGAGGTCGAGGCCCATCCCGCCTGGGCCGGCTTCGGTGACGTGGCCGACAGCCACCCACCGATGCGGGGCTGGCTGGCCACGGAAGTCTGCGGCGAGGACGGCCGCAGCTACGGGCTCCTCCAGCTCTCCGACAAGTCGGGAGGAGCCGACTTCACCGCGGAGGACGAAGACCGCATCCGCGAGCTCGCCGCGTTCACGGGTGCCACCCTCGACGCTCTCCGAACTGCCCGACGCCCGAGTTAGGCCTCAGTCACGACTACGGTCGTGCTTGGGTCCTGCGAGATCGTCCCCGAGGACGGGTCGGCGGGAACAACTACTTCCGCCGCGCCCTCGACTCGCACAACACGACCGTGGCGCTCGCCACCGCGACCGAGCTCGACTTCGTCAGCCTCCCGGACGCGCTCGAGCTCGTTTTCCTCCTGGTCGACGTTAGGGGAATACCCCGAGGCCGATTCCGGGCGAGGCCCGATTGTGTCGGTCCTCCACTCCTGCCAGGCTGGGGCGTAAGGGAAGGGAGGAACGATGCAGACGACGCTCACACAGGTGAAGGCGAGAATCGGGGTGCGGCCGACGATGCTCATGGTCGCCTGCGGGATGCTCCTTCTCCCCGTCGTAGTGAGTCTCCTCTCCGGATGCGGTGGGGAGGATCAACTCGTCGCCGTGTCGGGGCGGGCAACCTCCCCGACTGGCAATCGCACTCAAAGTGTTGGCCTTTTTCTCTGGCCTTCGGAGTCGCTCGTTGCCTCCGCAAACGTTCAACAGGACGGCACGTTCGTCGTCCGAATGGAGAGGACGGACGAGATGGAGCAAGAGCAGGCGGCGAAGGGAGGCGTCGGCTTCCTGCTCCGTGGTTGGTTTTACGCTGGCGGCATATGCACGAACCTCACGAGGTTCTACCTGCGGTTCGAGAATGGACGGTGGGTCGACGCCGTTTCGCGAGAGCCTGCCTTTGTCGTGTTCAGAGGGGTCGGAAGTTGCAGGAAGGTCAGCCTGCCATTTGGTCTGCCGACTGATTAACCAGGACGCGCCTGTGTTCGGGCATTCCGTGCAAGCTGAGGCCGGGCGGCGCGCCGCAAGGTCTCCCGGACTACCCTGACCCGCGCCCCGGCAAGGGTCAGGCTACGGCTCGCGGGCGCGGCTGCCTAGATGGCCGAAACGATCGCGGCCGTGCTGGCCGAGCTCGTCCAGAGGCGCGGGCTCGAGCGGGCTAGCGTGGTGCTCATTCGCTGAACCTCTTGATCTGGGTTGGCGGCCGTGCAAGTGTTATTCGAGACAAGGAGGATCATGCGGGCACTCGTCTCTATCTGCGCAGCGGGCCTAGCTGCGCTCATCTTGCCGGCCGCGGCGTTCGCACAAGCGGGCGAGCTCGACACGACCTTCTCCGGCGACGGAAAGGTCCTGACGAACACCACCCCGGGCTACGACTACGCAGGCGACGTTGCCGTTCAGCTTGAAGACGGAAAGATCGTCGCCGCAGGAGCAGCGAGCGGGCTCGGCGGCCGGGTGGTGGTCCTCCGCTACAACGCCGACGGGGCGCTCGATACAAGCTTCTCGGGCGACGGGAAGGTTCTTACCAACCTAACGAGCGGGGACGATGGTGCGTTCGCGGTCGAGATCCAGAGCGACGGAAAGATCGTCGTGGCCGGCTCCGCCGGGGGGCGCGGTGGCCGGTTCGCGGTTCTCCGCTACAACCCGGACGGTACGCTCGACCCCAGCTTCTCGGGCGACGGGAAGACGACCACTGACTTCTCTTCCGGCGACGACTTCGCCTATGGCCTCGTTCTCCAGCCTGACGGCAAGATCGTGGCGGCCGGACGCGCAGGCGGGGCGGGTGGCAGAATGGCGGTTGCCCGCTACCAGCCCGACGGCACGCTCGACCCCAGCTTCTCAGGTGACGGCCGCGTCGCGACCAACTTCACGAGTGGCTACGACATCGCGGATCATCCGGCGCTGCAGGCGGACGGGAAGATCGTCGTCGCCGGGACCGCCGACTACACGAGCCGCCGCGCTCGGTTCGCTCTCGCCCGCTACCTACCTGATGGCGGTCTCGACCCGACGTTCTCGGGCGACGGCCTGGTGACGACGAACCTCACCACGGGGTTCGACGGCGCGTTCGGGATCGGCGTCCAGCAGGCTGATGGCACGATCGTCGCAAGCGGGCAGGCCGGCTCGGGCAACGCTGGCAGGATGGCGCTCGCCCGATATCTACCCGACGGGATGCTCGACCCGAGCTTCTCGGGTGACGGCCTGGTGACTACGAACTTCACCGCTGGCCTCGACTACGGCGAGGAGCTCGAATTGCAGGCCGACGGGAAGATCGTCGTGGCCGGGACCGCCAACTACTACGGCAACGACGCTCGATTTGCCCTCGCCCGCTTCCTGGCCGACGGCATCCTGGACACAGGCTTCTCCGGCGACGGCAAGGTGACGACGAACTTCACGTCCGGATTCGACGGCGCATACGGCCTCGCCATTCAGCCGGCGGACGGGAAGATCGTCGCGGCCGGCTTTGCCAGCGGCCAGGGCGGCAGATTCGCAATTGCGCGCTACCTCACGAACTGAGCGTAAGAAGGCCCTGGGCGGGATTCCTGTAAGGCGTTGGCAGCAAGACCCGATTCGTCGATATTCGTCTCCGGGGGGATATGACCGCCGCGATTGTGTACATCGATATTTCGGAGGTTCGCGAGGGGGCGCTCGACGAGCTGAAGGCGGGCCTCAAAGACCTCGTCGACTTCATCGAGGCCAATGAGCCGCGGCTCGTCGCCTACAACGTCTACTTCAGCGCCGATGGCACCAGGATGACCGTCATGAACGTGCATCCCGATGCGGCATCGTTGGAATACCACATGGAGGTGGCGGGGCCGCTCTTTCGTCGGTTCGTGGAGCTTGTCACGCTGTCATCGATCCACATCTACGGCGAGCCGAGCGAGAAGGCGTTGGAGCAGGCGCATGAGAAGGCGCGATTGTTGGGAGGCGGCGCTGTGGAGGTCGAGGCCCTACACGTAGGTTTCACGCGTCTCACGGCTCGCACGGCCAGGTAATTTTTGTCCAGCCGCGCTGCCGCTGATCGCCCGAAGAAGGCCATTTTTTAGCGAGCCGACGGCTGGACAGGCCTCCAAGCAGAGTGACGAGGACGCACACATTCCGATCATGCCGATCGAGCGTTCCGAGCCGTTTGGATAAGCGCGCACTCCTCAAGAGAAGCCGTTCAGGGACACGGCCTGAGCGGCATCTACCCCAGCCAGGGGTCTCGCTCCGGTTCGCCCTTCTGCAGACCCGCTACGGCGTGCAGCAGGGCGCACGTTTCTCGCGGATCGCCCGGCACGCACTCACCGAGGATCTCGTCGCCACCAAGAGGACGCGGAAGCTCGACGCGATGCCGAGGCCGCAGGAGAAACAGCCGGCACCCGTATCTCTTGTTGATGGGGGTGTAGACGACGTCGAAGGCGACGAGCCGGAACCCGCCTGGCACTTGCCTGACCCGGACGTGATGGAACTCGTTGCAGCCGCTTTCGGCAGTCCTGATCCAGACAACCGAGCCGTCCTTCGAGATGCGATCCAGCGCCCAAGGCGTTCGGTGAAGCTGAGCGCGATACCCCTCACGGGCGGGGAGAGAACCCTGTGCGTCCGCGCCCTTGCCCTCCTCCTCCACCCACGAACGGTCGGCGAGCGTGCAGGCGGGCACAAGCGCCAAGGCGGATGCGATGACCGTCAACAGGACGGGAGACTTCATCCTTCTCCTCTGACGATACGTCGCGGCAGAAGGATTCCGTCACTATGGCCACGCCAAGCGCAGCGATTGAGCAGGCCGAGTTTGGATAAGCGCGCACGTCTCAAGAGCATCCGCATGCGCGATGAGTGCGCGACCCGTCCGGCGGGATCGCTTGCGGAAGCGCGGCGGGCGGAACCTTCCGAGGCGTGGTACTCGTATCCCAAGGATGACCCGGCGACAGCTCACTTGGGTGATCGCCACTGGACTAACCGCAGTACTCATCGCTGGCGCTATCGATGCCGTCCGCTCCTCCGAGCCAGGCTCCAGCCCGAGCCGGATGGCGACGACGGAGCGGTCAGCAGCGCGAGAGATGACGACTCCCGTGGAGACGAGCCCGGTGGCACTTCCTCGCTGCACAGTCCAAAACCTTGGGGTGGCAATCGAGGTGCTGGGAGGAACGGCGACCGTGGTCGTGCGCCACGTTTGGGGCCGCCCGTGTCACCTGGCTCCTCCCCTGCGCGTCCGCCTGGGCCTGAGTGATCGCGTTGGCAGGCGAGTGCGTCTGGCGACCGTTGGTGGGGGTGAAGACCTGCAGTCTCGTGTCGGGGGCGACTTCTCATCTGGCTTCGAGCAGCTCATCGACATCCCCTACCTCGCCGAGCCACCGCTGACGGGCTGCGAACGGCGAGGACCGTTCACGGCGTTCGTGATAGTTGGCCCCTACTCAGCACAGCGCAAGCTCTCCGGCAGCGAAGTGGGCTGCTAAGAAGCGAGTCTCACGATCACGCTCGTGATGTCCAGTCCGCCTCGCGTGGCGGGTTTGGATAAGCGCGCGTTCCTTAAGAGAAATCGCTACCGGAGCAAGCATCTCGGCGCCCCTCGAAACTGCGCGTCTTCATGAGACCTGCCTCCAATGGCCATCTAGGCAGCCGCGCCCCCGCGTCGTAGCCTGATCTCGCCGGGGCGTGGGCAGCGTAGTCCTAGGGAGTCCTTGCGGCTCGCGCCACCAGGGACGTTTCCGTCAGGGCGACTGCGGGAACCTTGTGGAACATGAACAAATGGCGGTATGCGCTCTTCGGCTGGGTGGCCTGGAAGGTGACCAAGCGCTACGCTCGTCGCAAGCTGCCTGTCGGCTAAGCCGGAAGCGCCGGGCCCGCCCGTTCATCGTCACCCGCGTCGTCACGCGCCTAACCCGCCGCCCACTGAATCAGCGCCTCGCTCGCCCGCTTGAGCCCGCGCTTACGAACGAGCTCGGCCAGCGAGGCCGCGGCCAAACCAGCCATCTAGGCAGCCGCGCCGCGCCGTAGTCTGGCCCTGCCGGGGCGTGGGTCAGGGTAGTCCTAGGTCACTTTGCGGCCCGCGCCCCGGGCCGGCTTCCTGTCGTCGATTCGGCCAGCCCTAGGAGAGAGCGGCGCACACGTCCTTTGCGCTTTGGCTCACGATCGTTCGACTGATGAGGTTGCCGTTCGTATCGAACTCGAAGACGATCGGCCCCGCGATCAGTCGGAGGGAGCCAAGGTCGCTGAGAAGGGTGTTGCCCGTTGTGGTGAACGTGCCGCTCCCATCGGGATTGGGCGTGGACACTCCCTGCCCAGAGAGGTTCACCTGGATCGACTTGCCCGTGTCGAGATTCGTCGCCGTCTTCGGGCGGCCCGATGCGCCCTTGACCTGGCGGTGCTGAAGGAGTAGGAACACGAGCCGTGGAGCACCATCACGGCGATTCTCACGGTGTTCACGGCATGGTCGTGCTCGGCGGACAGCGAACAGCCGATGCGCTCCGCTCGCCCGTCTATGTATCTCATCTGCCAATGTTCATGTCACCCCATGACTTTCAGGTCATCGTGCGGGTGACCGGGGAAGCGGCCGGCAGGTACGGTGACTTTGTCGCCCACTTTGGGTCCTCGGGCATCTACACGTTTGAGCCGGAGCCCTTCGCGCTCGAGGAGCTCGACCCCTCGGGCGACGGCGGCCCTGTGCGGACGTCATTCGGCGGAAGGCTTTTCCGGGGGCACTTCGAGCGAGGGGGTAGCGAGATTGCGAACGACGTCTCCTTCGAGATCGAGCAAGTCGTGCACTTCAGGAGGTTCCGCTCGGTCGCGGAGGCCCAGGAGCTTCGCTACCTAGGCTTCGGACAAAGTGACGCTGCGTTCCTCGCCCATCTCATCACAGGCCCCCCTGATTTCGACCAAATCCTGAACGTCCAGATCACTTCACTGGGCGGCGTGTCGGATGAGGACCTTCGCGGCGGTGTGGTCATCGGCGCTCCCGGCCGGCCGAACGACTTCGAGGCGAGGTTGCAGGAGGGAGAAGTGTTCTCGGGCGTGGTGCAGGCCGAGTCGACGGGTGACTCGCCGCCGATCGAGCTCACAATCGCGAGTGAGTACTACCTCGAGACGGGGGACCTCGCAGCTTCGATGTGATCGCTGGGCCGTTAGCCGCCGGCGGCTAGGGCTCCGGCTTCGAGTCGCGCTCCGCCGCGCTCGCCTCGTTCCGCGACCTAGAACGCAAGCGCCTGCTCGGCGAGGCGCCCGAGCCGCTGACGCTCCGCGAGTTCTCTGGGCGTTACCTCGAACGCTACGAGGCGCTGCGCTCGCCCGTGAGCGTCGCGACGCTCCGGGCCCGTCTCGTTCGGCCGCTGGCCGAGTTCGGGGACGTGAGCCTCGCCGAGCTCCGGACGGGCGAGATCGCCGAGTGGGAGGCGACGCTACCTCCCCGCTTCCGCTACGCCGTCGTGCGTGCGCTCCGGCAGGTGCTCGACGCCGCGGTCGGCTGGGAGTACCTCGACCGGAACCCGGCCAAGGCGACGGGCAAGAATCCCGCGCCTCCCGTGGTCGAGCGCCAGGCGCTCGAGCCCGTGGAGGTCGAGAGGCTCGCGGGCGAGATGCGCTCCCCCTACGACGTCGCCGTGATTGTCGGCGCCTGGTGCTACCTGCGGCCGAGCGAGCTCCTCGCGCTCGAACGCGGCGACGTCGACCAGGCCGGCGGCCTCGTGAGCGTTCGCCGCACGCTCGACGGCCAGCGCGGAACGAAGACGAGCGCCAAGACGCGGCGGTCGCTTAGGACGATCCCGCTACCTCTCCGAGCCGCCGAGGCGCTCGCCGAGCTCCCGCCGCGGCTCGATACTCGCCTCCTCTTCCCCGCTCCCACTGGCGGCCCCTTCGACCTTCGCAACTTCCGCCGCCGCGAGTTCGAGTGGGCACGGGAGGCAGCCGGGATCGACGAGGGCGTGACGCCGTACACGCTTCGCCACTCGGGGATCTCCTGGGCGCTCGCCGCCGGCATCCCGCCGACCGACGTCGCCCGCTTCGGCGGAACGAGCGTGACCATGCTCGAGCGCACCTACGCGCACCTGCTCGAAGGGAGCGCCGAGGCCGCGAGGCAACGGCTCGACGCGTTCACCAACGACGCCGCTCTGGCAGCAGAAGGAGGCGCAATGAGCGCACCCAAGAAGGTTCCGCCCCTTGCTAACACGCCGGAAAACTGAACGAAAGTATCGTTGCTCACGAACCCACGCCGCGATATGACCGCGCTCCAGGTCTCTTCGGGGAAAGGTGGAGCGATGCGGAGATTCGTGATCTTGACGGTGCTGGCCCTGGTGGCTGCAGCCCTCTTAATCCTTCCGGCAAGCGCGCAGGTGGAGGTGCCGCCGCCGCACGAGCACGTCCTCATGACGCCGTCGGGTCCGGTCGATGTCGGGCCTCCCAGATGCGGCAACGAGCAGCTGCAGGACGCGTTCGTGAACTTCCACTTCAACGTGCATGTCGGAACGCCGCCGACTGTGATCACGCCCCGTTTCTGCTGACGAAGCGGAACACGGGCAGGAGCGGCGTGACGCCTCGCCTGATGCCCGCCCTGCCCGAGCCTCGATGACCGTTCCGGCCGGCTGAGCCGTAGAGCCCAGCCGGCCGGAACGGTTCTAAGTTGTGGGCCACTTCATGGCATCCCGGCTGGCGTTTACCTCAAGGAGTGAGGCCGAGCTCGAGAAGTGAAATCGTCTGGGCCACTAGCGGGCCACAGATCAGACGCCGGCCCCGCTCCCGAAACGACAAAACCCCCGTGTCTGCGGGGGTTTTCTTTAGAGCGGACGACGGGGCTCGAACCCGCGACCCTTGGCTTGGGAAGCCACGAAGGCGCCCACGCGGCTCGGCAGCGTTCGACGACAAGCGGCGCGCCAGGCCACAAGCCATGCCGGATCGCGAGACACCGCGCCCAGAAGCCATGCGGATCGCCTGAGCGCCGAGCCGGCGGCCGTTCTGGCGTTGTTCTGGCGTCGATGAGCGGCCTAGACGGCGATGATCCCGCGAATCTGAATTCACCCAAGCACGGGGTCGGGCTGATCCTCATCCCGGTGCGGGGGAGTGGGCGAAGGGGTGATCTTTACGCCTGCGCTCTCGAACAGCCGTTCAAACACCGGAGCTTCAACACGCCCCTGGAACCATGCATCGATGAGGAGGTCGTTTCGCTCACGCCGACTCGCCCCGGCTTGGCCCCAAATCAAGATGGCGAGGCTCAAACCGCCTAAAAAGACCAGCGGGAACCACCCGTCATGGGACTCAACGGCAACCGCAGCGATCATCGTGAGTGCGAGCAGTGGGACAACGATCGCCTCGCGGAACTCCGCTTCCGATTCAAGGCGATCCTGCGCGGTATAGAGCTCGCGTTCCTTGCCGATCAGTCGGGATGCTATGTCTTGAGACTCTTGGAGCACAGACAAAGAGAGCAGTTGTATCGAAAGCACGTCGCGTGGATCATCCGGCCACTCTCGTGGGATCGGCACCTCGGATTGCGCGCCGCCCACGTCGGCGCTCACCTCAGCCAACAGTTTCCCGAGTTTTCGATCCGAGGGCAGGTTGTCGCTCAGGCGGGACAGCCGGGTAGCCGTACCCCGGAGTAGGCTGCGCGCCGCTCGCTGTGAGATTCGACCGAAGGCGACCCAATGGCCCATCGACCCCAACTGGTCGGTTAGCTGATCCCTCTTACGCCACCCCCAGTAGACCCAGAGACCGCCGCCGCTGCGCGATAGCCAACCACCCACAGTGCCCTGAGACAGGACTCCGAGGACGTAAGCCACGAAGCTGAGTGCGACCCCGAGGCCGACCGCAGTAAATACGTCATCGAGTCGATAGAGAGAGAGCACGTGTCCGGTGGCCTCGCTTCGCTCGGGCACGTGCTCGGCGAGGAGCAGCCAAATCGCTAAAAGCCAGAGGTAGCCGGCGGCGAGAGGGGCGCGGATGTCGCGCAGCCCCGGCAGGAGACTCGTGAGCACGGCCGCTGATGTAACCGTTACACGCTGTCTTAGTCAAGCGTTCGCCGAGGGAGCCGGGGCGCGGGCCGCAAGGACACCCTAGGACTACCTGGCCCACGCCCCGGCAACGGTCAGCCTCGAGGGCCAAGCTGGGTTTGAAGTTCGCAAGGCGCGGAAATCTTCTCGCCTTGACTCATTCACCCACAGGGACGACAGGAGGATGCGGTGGGAATCATCGGTTGGATCATCTTGGGTCTGCTTGCCGGCCTGATCGCCAAGGCGATCCTGCCCGGAGATCAGCCGGGCGGTTTCATCGTGGCAGCCCTCGTCGGCATAGCAGGAGCTCTCATCGCCGGCTTCATCGCGCAGGCGCTTGGGTTCGGCGACCCGATCGACGAGTTCTTTGACTGGAGCACGTGGATTGCCGCGATAATCGGCGCCGTCGTTCTCCTCTTGATCTGGCAGGCGATCGCAGGGAGGGATCGGCGAAGGGTCGCCTAGCTAGACCTGGGTGGGGTCGTAAGGAACGAAAGGCGGGGCGGGCTCAGTACCGGCCCGCCCCGCCTTTCAGCACTACTACGAGCTTCTGCGGCGCTCGATGGCTGCCTTGAGACTCCCCTTGTTCATCTTCGAGCGGCCCTTGATGCCGAGCCTCTTGGCCTCTCTGTAGAGCTGGTCTCTGGTCATGTTCCTTGTGGTAGTTGCCATGAGGTCGCCTCCTTCCGCTCCACCTCACTACCCCTAGGTGAGAGACGCAAACTGGAGCTCGCGGATAGCTGGCCGGTCAGGGCCGTGGTCGGTGTTCGTCGTTTCCGGGAACATGTCGGGCGATGCTCCAGGGCATGGTCGGCATGTGGGCGCTGCGCCGCGCAGTTCGGCTGCTAACCGCCGACGACCCTCGCCCGCTTGGCAGACGCCTCACGGCGGAAGGAAAGCGGATCGTGATAGGTGCGGCAATCACGCTCGCGCTCCTTGTGGCTGCAGCCATCGTGTTGATCGCCGTTCTGATCGCCGTTCTGATCGCCGCCGTTTCCTAAAGAGTGGGCTGCAGGGAGTGGTTCGCTTGCGGCAAGAACCATTGCCCTCGAACGTGGTGTCGAGGCGGGGCGGTCACCGCCGCGCCCTGGGATCGTGGCCGTCACCGCACCTTTGACTTCGGCCGCGGATCCGGGTTCGGCACCGTCCGCTTGAGCTCCGCGTCGTAGACGTAGCGAGGAACACGCCGCCGCCGCCAGCGGCGAGCCTCCGCGGAGCAGCCCTCGCCGCAGAACTTCGGCGGCCGGCCCACACCCCGATATTCGAGCGGCTTACCGCACGTTTCGCACGTCGCCACCGTTCTCACCGCCTACAGGATTTCCAGGGACTTTCGGGACACAATCCCTCACAGGAACCTTGCGCGGGGTCTGCGCTGTGCGTCGTCAAAAAAACGCAACGACTCCGATCTTTGGGCGTGTTGTCGGTGGTGGCAGCGGTCGGCTGTGGATGGAGCGTTGAGTCATCGGAGGCCCGATCGGTCGACGAGCCGGATAGGCTGAAGCGGTGCCTCGTCGCCTGCTCGTGGTCGCCACCGCCTCTGTCCCGGCGGCTGCTCTTCGCGCGTCTGTGCGTGCGCACGCGGGCGAGGATGCAGAGCTGCTTGTTGTTGCGCCAGCATCCGACATCTCTCGGCTTGACTGGTTGACGAACGCCGAGGACGACGCGCGTACCGAGGCAGCCGGGCGGGCCGACGAGCTTGCGGAGGCGGCACCGACCGATGACGTTGAGTCGCGGGTCGGTGATCCCGACCCTGTGAAGGCGATCGAGGACGCGCTTCGCACCTTCCCGGCGGATGAACTGATCGTCGTCACACTCCCTGAGGAGGACGCCGCCTGGCTCGAGAAGGGAAGCGCGGAGACGGCCCTTAATCGCTTCTCCCTTCCAGTCACACATCTCGTCGTCGACGATTCCTAGAGCTTCGAGATCGACTGCGACGACCCCCGACGGCCACGGCGAGGTTGTCTTGCTGGGGGAAGGTTGGGGGTGCACAGCCGCCCGGTGAATAGGAGGGTTCCGGGGTTCGCGGCCGTTGGGGTGATGAGAGAGGCCACCCTTTGACACCCCTCTTGCCTTCCCGTTGCGAGCACTGGAGCTGCCACCGGGAACACTCCGCGCTCAGCTCTCGAGTGGTTCGGTGAGGGTTGCTTCTAGATCCCGAAGCCACCCCCTCAAGCGTCCGCACGCCGATCTTGGAAACCTGGCCGGCGGTGCGGTACTCGGCCTGGGTTGGCACCCCTCCGAGCGTGATCCCTTCGAGCGCCGCGCCCCGCCGCTCCCGAAAGAGCGTGCCGGGCCGGGCGTTCTGTAGCTCGCTGAGGGTGACGTAGCTCATTAGGTTGCGCTGTGAGCGCCGATGAGTACGGCGGCCGGCAGGAGGGGTTTCCCGTCGGTTCTTGCGAAGAGGCGATATCCGATGCCGCCTGTGTCTGCGTGAAGCTCGACTTGTCTTTGGATGCTGATGTCCCTGACGCGGCGCACCCCGTAGCCAAGGCGGAAGTTGCCCACCAGAAGGCTCTTCGCCGACGCGGCCGGGGCGGGCAAGCTGGCGTCCATGTAAACCGGCCTGCCGAGCATGGTCGGAGGGTCGTTTTGTAGGCCGGGGAAGGTGAGCCCGCCGGACGCATGTTCCAGCGCCGCGAGGTTCGCAAAGTCTGTGGGGTGCATCACCCAGGAGGCTTCGGCGCGGTAGTCGGCACCCAGCGCAAGGAAGAACTGCAAGATGGCCGCTTTGGAGTAGGCGGTCACGTTGCCGGTTGGGGCTGTGCTGACAGTGAATGTGCTGGCCGCCGAAACTGCGCCTGTGGGTTTGCCGCTGCCGTCGCCTGTTGCGAAAGCGGCCGCTTCGAGGAGGCCGATGCGCTGGCCTAGCTCTACTGCGAGCAAGCGGTCTAGGTCAACCTCAGAGTCGGTTCGGAGTTCTTCGCTGGCGATCAGCTTGGTGTTGCCCTTGAACGCCCCCAGGTTGACCTGGGTAATCGTGTCGTCAGACGGGGTGATCGCGCCCGACTCTGCAACCCAGCTGGCAGTGCCGTGAGTTCCGGCGATCGGGACGCCCAAAACGTCGCCCTTGTCGGTAATGAACTCCTGCGCCAGCCGGGCGATCGGACTTTGAGACCTGGCCGCGCTGATAACCATCGAGCTGACTTCCTCTGGCACAAGGAACCCGCCACCCGACGCGGCTTTAGAAAGCACGCGGTATTCGTGATCTTCGAGGATTTCCTCCGGTTCGGTGAACAGCGCTGGCGCGGTCATCCACTTCCAGAACGAGACGGACTCGCCGGCCGCTTTGCCGGAGCGGTATTCGTCGTAGCTGGTTCGGGAGCCCCGGAACAGTTCCCGCCGGAGCTCGCGGCCCAGGGCGCCCACGGCCTCCATGTCAGAGACCAGCGGCGGCCTCGCCGCAACCCTGGGCGTCATACCGGCTGCTCCGGGTTGGCGAAAAGCCAAGCGTCGAGTTCGTCCTCGGGGATCCTGAGCGGCGCGCGCTTCGGCCCGCCCCTGAGACGCACCGCCGGCAGCTCGTTTTCGTGGATGAGGCGGTAGACGGTCGTGCGGTTCACACCGAGCCGTTCGGCCACCTGGGGGACGGTCAGAAGACGCGGGATTGTTGCGGGAATAGACACCTGTTTAAGTGTGGCGGCGCAATCCGCGCACCGATTGCTGCGAACTGACCAGTAACGTCCTTAAGGTGCTCTGCTCTTAAGCCCGTGGATACCATCGTTTCTCCCAGGTTGCTTCGTGCCAAAGAGGTCGCCCGGATCATCGGAGTACGACCCCGGCGCGTCCGCGAGCTCGTGCAGGAGGGCAAGCTGCGCTCCGTGCGGCTGTCGGATGCGGGTTGGTACCGCTTCGACCCCCGCGACGTGGAGCGGCTGGTCACCGGCGGGAAGGATCCCCCCGGTGGCGGGCCCTAGAACGCGGAAACCGCCCGAAGGCGGATCCGCAAAAGGCGCCCGCAAAGCACCTGCTGGAAGCGTACAGGTCAAGCCGGTTGCCCAAGCCCCGGTAGCCCACGCCGCCTTCCAGAAGGCTTGGCTCGAGGAGTGCCGCCGCCGATCGGAGCGCGACCGCGAAAGGTTCGTAGCCCGTGTCAGAGCAAAGAACGACACGGCAAGGCGGCGCTTTCTCTCAGGACGCGCCGGGGCCAGCACCGTCGTAGACGGGACGGTCTACTGGCGTCGTGAGTTTCCGTCCATCACACGCACCCCGCAGCCGGCGACACCGGCACGTTCTTCACTGAGGCCACGGGCTGCGACCCGCCGCCGCGTCCGCACCGTCCGTGCTCGCGGCGACCCCGACTCAGAACCTGAACCACCGCCTGATCTAGCCCGCCTTGCAGCCGTTTCCTCGCGGCTCTGGGCTCACGTCCGGCGGCGCGAAGCCCGCCAAAGGGTGGCGGCGTGAACGCGCCGCCCCTGATTAGCGAGCCGCTGACGTCGCAGGAACTGCGGCGGCGCGTCCTCGCCCTCCTAGCCTCCCGTAACGGCGGTTCGGCATGAGCCGCGACGAGGATTTGGTGGCCGCCGCCGCCGCCCGCGCTCGCGGCCCAGCCCTCAATCCACGCGAGCAACTGCAGTGGGACTTGACCCACGGCGTGGGGGACGCGGAAGGGTTCTGGCGTCTCGTTCGCTTCGACGCGGAACATGAGTGGGACAGGCTCGAAAACGAGCGGGAGCTCGAGCGGCTCCAACAGGAACGCCAGAAGCGAGAACGGCGGGCGCAGGCCCGGCTGCTTCCCCCGCCGGCGCCTGGCCGCCTGACACTGGCCGAAGCCCTCGAACGCCTCAAGCGGGTGAGGAAAACGCCGAAAGGGTGGACGGCGTGCTGTCCCGCCCACGAGGACACGATCCCGTCCCTGGTGGTTTCTGAGAGCGATTCGCGCCCTGGCGAGCCGGTGTTCCACTGCTTCGCGGGCTGCCAATGGACGGAGATCGTCGAGGCGCTGCGATGACGGACGAGCTCGGTTTCGATCTCGCCAGCGACCTTTTGAGTCTGGCCCCTGGTAGTTCACCCCTGCCTTCCTTGTCACCCCCTACTCGGTTGTTACCTACTCGGGACGGAACTACTAGGGACACAACAACTAGGGACACAACAACTACTGGGGCCAAGTTCTTGGAATCGCTCGGCCTGTCGGTCGACGAGACGCTTGCCCGTGCCCACGCGGCTGGGCGGTTCCCCAGCCCCGTAACGCCCGAGTTCTACGCGTGGAAGATCCGCCTCGCTCTCGAGCGCGGGAAGGTGAAGCCTTACCCCGTTCGGACGGCCTGTGTCAGCGGCAACCACACCCCGACGATCAAGGTGTGGGACGGGTTCGTTCTCCTGGTTCGCTGCAAGTGGTTGTACGAGCCTGGGGTGCCGACGACGTTTAGCCGCGAGTTCGCCGCCCCTTGGTGCGGCGTCACAGTCAGGCATGCGCGGGACGGGATCACGGCGCTCAAGCGGGCCGGCTACATGCTGCCCGTGGGGAAGCACGGCCGGTCGACGTTGTGGCTGCCCAAGAGGCACGCGTGACCGAGCGGCTGCTGACCGCCCGCCAGGTCGCCGGACTCCTCGGCGTCTCAGCGGAGACAGTCCTGCGCTGGACGCGGCGCGGCGAGCTGCCGGCGATCCGGCTGCCCTCGGGGGCGATCCGCTACCGGCCCGACGAGCTCGACCGCTGGCTGCTCGAGCGGACGACGACGGCGGGTGACGCGACCGAGGAGTGTCACCTGCCCCAGAGCGCCACCCGCCAAGGCGAAGCCTACGGGGAGGTATCCTCCGTCAAGTCACCTGTCCCGCTGCGAGACCTCGCAGCACGAACCGAGGAGGAACCCCATGCCCGCTGACCCCCGTGGGAGCATCTTCGAGACAGCCGGCGGCTACGGCATCCGCTGGCCCGAAGACGGCCGCCGCCCGCAACGCTCCGGCTTCGCCACGCGCACGGAGGCGCGCCGCTGGTTCAACGAGAACGTCGCGCCGCGCCTGAACCGTGGCGCCCCGTCGCCGGACGTGAGCTTCGACGCGTTCTGCGACATCTTCCTCGAACGCCACGGCGCCACGATCGCGAAGGGCAGCCGCGACACGCTCAAGGCGCGGCTGAAGCCTGCGCGCCGACAGTTCGGCGATTGGACGCTCCGCGAACTCGAGCACGCCGCCGTCGACGTTGCTGCGTGGCGCGCAACGCTCCTCGAGGGCTCCCGTTACCAGCTGACCTCGGCGCTTCGGCAGGCACTCGGCGCTGCCGTCCGCTGGCGCTACATCGGTCGCAACCCGGCCGTCGACGCTGGTCGCAACCCGCAGCCGCGCACGGAGGAACTCCTCCCCTTCACATCCGACGAGATCGACGCGCTCGCCACCGAGCTAGGGCCGGCGTTCGGGCCGCTCGTCGTCTTCGTCGCCGAGAGCGGCTTGCGGACGAACGAGTGGACGGCCCTTGAGCGCCGCGACGTTGATCGTGCCGGGCAGGCGGTCGTTGTCCAGCGCCGGTACGCGAACGGCGTCCTGACGCCCTTTCCGAAGACCGTGCGCTCACGGAGGCGCGTCCCGCTGACCCGGCGCGCCCAGGACGCGATCGAAGCCCTCCCTCCGAGGCTTGACACCACCTTGCAGTTCCCGGCCGCCCAGGGCGACCACATCGACCTGCACAACTGGCGTCGGCGCGAGTGGTATCCGGCGCTCGAGGCGGCCGGGATCGCGAAGCGCGGCCCCTACCACCTGCGCCACACGTTCGCCACCGAAGCACTGGCGGCCGGGGTGAGCATCTTCGAGTTGGCCCGCCTCATGGGCACGTCGGTGGCGATGATCGACGAACGCTACGGGCACCTGGCCCGCGACTCGGAAGCCGCGATCCGGGCCCGCCTGGACGCGAGGTCGGGACGGTCTGGCGTTGAGGTGGCGTCGGACGCTGACTGACGAAGATACGCCCGTCACCGCGAGGCCGCATGGATACAGCGGTTGCGGGCGAAGCGGACGACGGGGCTCGAACCCGCGACCCTTGGCTTGGGAAGCCAATGCTCTACCAGCTGAGCTACGTCCGCCTGCGGCGACCACGATAGCACCGGTCCGGAGCGCCAACGGCTCATCGGAGGCATGGGCGAACCCGCCGCCAGACCGGGCCCGCATCCCTTGGAGAGAGCACGAGGACGGGTGCCGCAAAGAAGTCCCGTGCAGGCTCGATCCTCCTCCTCGTCGCGCGGGCGGATGGAATACTGAGTGCGACCAGAACCGAGAGGAGCAGGAGCGATGGGAACCGAGACGCTGGAGGCGACGGCCCGCGCCCTCGTGGCGCCGGGCAAGGGGATCCTCGCCGCCGACGAGAGCACCGGCACGATCGAGAAGCGGCTGAAGTCGATCGACGTCGAGTCGACCGAGGACGCGCGCCGGAGCTACAGGGAGATGCTATTCACGACCCCCGGGCTGGGCGACCACATCTCCGGCGTGATCCTCTACGACGAGACGATCCGCCAATCGACGCAGGACGGGGTTCCTTTCACGAAGGTGTTGGAGGACGCGGGCTCGATCCCGGGCATCAAGGTCGATCTCGGCGCGAAGCCGCTCGCGGGCGCCGAGGGGGAGGTCGTCACCGAGGGTCTCGACGGCCTCCGCGACCGGCTGAACGAGTACCGCGAGCTCGGCGCGCGGTTCACGAAGTGGCGCGCCGTGATCGCGATCGACGGCGACAATATCCCGAGCGCCTACTGCATGCACGTGAACTCCCACGCGCTCGCCCGCTACGCCGCGCTCTCGCAGGAAGCAGGGCTGGTCCCCATCGTGGAGCCCGAGGTGCTCATGGACGGCGACCACACGCTCGAGCGCTGCTACTCGGTCACCGAGGCGACGCTCCAGGCCGTCTTCAACGAGCTCTTCTCCCAGCGCGTCGTCTACGAGGGGATGCTGCTGAAGCCGAACATGGTGATGTCCGGAAAGGACTGCCCACAGCAGGCAGGCCCCGAGGAGGTCGCCAGGGCGACGATCCGCTGCTTCAGGAGCGTCGTGCCGGCGGCCGTCCCCGGGATCGTCTTCCTCTCCGGCGGCCAGGGCGACGAGGAGGCCACAGCCAACCTGAGCGCTATGAACGCGCTCGGCCCGCACCCGTGGCAGCTGTCGTTCTCGTACGGCCGCGCGCTGCAGGCGCCCTCGCTGAAGGCGTGGGGCGGCGAGGACGCGAACGTCCAGGCCGGCCAGCAGGCGCTCGCGCACCGCGCCCGCATGAACGGCGCCGCCCGCGACGGGA
>CAWHOA010000037.1:0-165449 GCA_963830885.1 uncultured Actinomycetes bacterium
TTCACGAAGCGGCTTCCGTGGTAGCGCGTTCCGTGCACGCACCGGGGTAGGCACGCACGAGCATTTCCGGCATCCCTGGCACGGCTGACCCGCTCAACCATGCGGGTTTCGTTCAGCCATGCGGGGCGTTATGGGGGAGGTAGGATTCGAACCTACGTAGGCTGAGCCAACGGGTTTACAGCCCGTCCCCTTTGGCCACTCGGGTACTCCCCCGAGGCCGGCGTAGTGTAGCCAAGAGCCCCTAACAGCATGAGGGGCCATGCCGCTTCGCAGCGCTGGGCGGCCCGAGACGGCGTCCTCTCGTCGAACTCCATCTCAGGAGTTATCGGCTCGACGCCGTCCATCCCCAAGTGGGTGGCGCCGCCTACAGACCGCTGCCGCTCAGGTAGGCGTCGAGGAGGGCATCCCCGAAGAAAAGCGCGATCACTGCGCCGAAGGCGAGGAATGGCCCGAACGGGATTGCCATCTTGCGGGCGGCACCACCGTGGCGGGCGAGCAGGACGACCGCAGGAACGAGAGCCGCGACCATCCCGATCATGAGCGCGACGAGGACGAGCTTGCCGAGCATGGCGCCGAGGAGGAGGCAGAGCTTGACGTCGCCCATCCCCATGCCCTTCGGGTATGCGAGAAGCGCCGCGAACAGGAAGGTCGCCGCGCCGAGCGGCGCGAGGATCCACTCCAGCCACATGTCCGGGTGTAGTACGAGCTGCGCCGCCAGGACGATTCCGGCGGAGGGAAGAACGATCTTGTCGGGGAGGATGTGACGCTCGAAGTCGATCGCCGATAGGACCACGAGGGTCGAGCAGAAGAACGCGGCCAGGAAGGCGTCCGCCGTCAGCCCGAAGCTGAGGAAGCAGGCCGTGACGAGCAACGCCGTGAGCAGCTCGACGGCGAGGTAGCGCGCTCCGATGCGCACCCCGCAGGCCCGGCACCGACCGCGAAGGAGGAGGTACGAGACCACGGGCACGTTGTCGCGCCATGCGATCTGCGCCCCGCACGAGCCGCAGGCCGAAGGCGGGTGCGCGAGCGACCGTCCTTCCGGCAGGCGCGCCGCGACGACGTTGAGGAAGCTTCCCAGCGCGAGCGCGGGCGGGATCACGACGGCGGCGAGGGCGGCGTTCACACCTCACCTATCGGCGGCTGCCGCCGCCGTCCTTAGATCCTGACGTAAGGCGCCACAGCGCCTCATTGCGTTAGGAGCTCTTAGCCGCTGTAGAGCTGCGGCGGGTTCGGCTGGGCGTAGATGGCCGCGTTCCCCGGCATGTCGACCGGCACCGTCGTGATCGTCTCGAACTGATCGTGCGGGCGGGCCAGCGGCTCCGACCCATCGAACCCGTGCGACAGCGCGAGCAACCCGTCGGCTGGCGTTACAGCTCGTAGCGGACGAGCGGCTCGAGCTGGCGCCGTTGGGCGCGTTCGGGCAGCCAGCGGACGAGCACATTTCGGAGCCGCCACCCGAGGGGGCTGGCGAGCTGGGCGGCCTTGTCGGCGCGACGGGACACCTTCAGGACGGCCTCCGCCCGCGGCCGGCGGATCGCCTCGTAGCCGTTGAGCGCAGTCGCGACATCATCGCTCGCCGCTAGCCGGTCGGCGAGCACCACGGCATCCTCGATCGCCTGGGCCGCGCCCTGCCCGACGCCGGGGGTCGTCGCGTGTGCGGCGTCGCCGACGAGCACGACCCGGCCGTCGCTCCAGCGGGGGAGCGGCTCGAGGTAATAGACGTCGTTCCGCAGTATCGCGTTCTCGTCCGAGGCGTCGGCGACCGCGCCGATGGGCTCGTGCCAGCCGGAGAATCGCCGCATGATTTCTGCCTTCCGCTCCTGGGGATTGTCGGGTTCGGCTTCCGGCGCATTCTTGGTCGCAAACCAGTACGTCTGTCCACGCCCGATGTCGACGAGCCCGAACCGCTCCCCGATACCCCAGGATTCGCTCAGGCGCCCGGGTTCGACCGGTATCAAGGAGACTCCACGCCAGGCCGTGTAGCCGGCGTAGCTGGGCCGCACGTCGGCGACCGCACGACGTACGACCGAGCTCAGGCCGTCGGCCCCGACGAGCAGGTCCCCTCGCTCCTCTTTGCCGTCGGCGCCCCGTGCGATGACTCCGTCCTCGCCCTGCTCCACGGTCGTGACCTCCACGCCGAGGCGCACGTCACCTGCGGCCGCTGCTAATTCGGCTTGCAGATCGGCTCGGTGGACGGCGACGGTGCTCTCGAGCAGGTCCGAAGGGATCCGGGTCAGCTCACGGCCTTCCCAGGTGAGGATGGCGCTCTGCGTCGCTGCGGCGCCCCGAGCCGCTACCGCACCACCGACCCCGAGACGATCGAGCGCCCTCATCGCGTTTCCGAAGAGGGTGATGCCGGCGCCGACCGGGTCGATGCGCGGCGACCGCTCGAGCACGACGACCTCATGACCTGTCCGGCGCAGAGCGATTGCGGCGCTCAGTCCGGCGATCCCACCCCCGACGACAATCACACGCACGGGGTTGATCATCCGGCGGTGAACCTGGGAGCGCAACTGCGTCTTTGCTTCCGGCTCTGCGCGACGCTGTCTCCGGATCGAGGAGTTTGACGACAGAGACGGCGAGTTTGATCGCTCAGGGCTCGAGGTTGCTCAGCCGCTCGCGATACTCCTCGATGCTGATCTCTCCGCGCGCATAGCGCTCCGCGAGGATCGCCCGCGCGTCCGGGACCGCCTGGCGATACGGGCCCCACGGGCCGCGCCGGCCTCGCCAGAAGAAGACCCGGATGAACAAGAAGAACACCAGGAACCAGAGGATCGGTACCAGCGGCCAGAACCAGAACCAGCCGTGATCGTTGGACGCAAGCACTGTCAACACACTCAGAACCTCCTGCATCGGCCTTGACGCGAATACGTTAGCATAGGAATCGTTTGCATACGAATCGTAGGCTCGGTTTCGTCCGAGGCACGATCTACGATCGCTTGATTGCGACCTGACGGCCCTCCCATCGGCCTGCTGCTCTCGACAACGTCGAAGACCGTCGGTCGCGCCTTCAACGATGCGCTTGCCGTGCACGGAGGCTCGATCCCGATCTGGTTGATCCTGAATGCGCTCAAACGCGAGCAGCGACGCACTCAGCTCGAGCTAGCCCGCGCGGTCGGCATCGAGGGCCCGACGATGACCCGCCACCTCGACGGGCTCGAGCAGGCCGGGCTAGTCGAGCGCCGGCGGGACCCGGTCGACCGCCGCGCCGTCAAGGTCCAGCTGACTCGCGCGGGCCACGCCCTCCACGGGCGCCTGCTGAAAGCGGTGATCGCTTTCAATCAGCAGCTACGGACGGGCCTGACCAGCGACGACATCGAGACGCTGCGCCGGGTGCTGGGCCAGCTGCAAGACAACGTCGCTTGAAGGGAGCTTCTTGGCTCAGGCGGCGTCGATCTTCTCGGCCCACTAGGTGCAGGGCGTGACGAGACCGGTTTTGTAGGCGAGCGCTACGAGCTGCCCGCGGTCGTGGCAACCAAGCTTGGCGTGGCATCTACTCCGTCTCGGCCGGAGCAACGTTGAAGCTGAACATCATTCCGCTCTCGTGGTGCTCGGCGATGTGGCAGTGAGCCATCCAGCGCCCTGGGTTCGTGATGTCGAGGAGGATGTCGACGGTCTCGCCCGTCCGCACCAGAACGGTGTCCTTCCAGACCAGATTCGGCTCGACCGCTTCGTCCCTCGCGAGGATGAGAAAGCGGCCTGCCCCGTGCACGTGGAAGGGATGCGGCATCGGGTGGTCGGAGTCCATCTCGTTGATGAGCCGTAGCTTCACCTGATCGCCGACCCGGAACGTCCAGTCGATCTGGGCGTTCTCCGCTCCCGTCTCGCGGTCGACGAGCTTCCAACGCATGTTCCTCGGCGTCGTCATGCGGTTGACCTCGACCATGTCGTCTTCCCACTCGATCCCTTGCGCCGCGTCGTGCGCATGGCCTCCGCCGTGGTGCTCGTGCTCCTCGGGGTGTTCGTGGTGCTCGGTGTCGTGCTCGTGATGCCCATGATCGTGGTCGTGATGATAGTCGGTCTTGGCAGCAGCAGCCTCGTCGAGCGCCGCTACTTCACCGCGTCCGGTCGCCCGCAAGGTCATGCCGCATTTCGGGCAGCCCGCCGCCCAGGTGGCCGTGATCTCCGGGTGCATGGGGCAGGCGAAGGCGGTCGGAGCCTCCGTCTCTACCTGCGCAGGCATGAGCTTCATCCCGCACTTCGGGCACTTGCCCGCCCAAGAGGCGACGATCTCCGGGTCCATCGGACAGGCGTAGATGCCGGTGTCGACCGCACCTTCCGTGCCGACCTCGTCCATTTCGGCCACGAAGGACAGCGTCTTGTCGGGCGGAGCTTCGATGAACGGCTCAATCCGATCTCGCAGCGCCCGCATGTCCGGGTTCGTGCGCAGGTTTTCGAACTGCTCACTCAGGTCGCGGTCAGCCGGCTCGTCAACGACCTCGATCCTCGCAAGCCGATAGGACTTCTCGGGCGTCCGATGCTCGAGCGCGAGCTCTCCCGGCTCGTCGAAGAGGACGTCGACGACCACCCGTTCGGAAGGCGCGAGGAGGATCTCCTCGACGAGCGCTTCGTGCTCATAGTGGCCGCTGTCGGCGCCCACGAGCTTTATGCGCGCCCCGGGCAGCGCGACATTGAACACGCGCGTGTTGGCCGTGTTCGTCAAGTGGAAACGCACAACCTCTCCACGCTTCGCCTGGAGGGAGAGGTCTGGCTCGCCGTCGACGAGCATGACGTTGCCGAAGCGGCCCATCGCGACGTGCGTCGTCTCGGACTCGCTGAAGGGCGCGATCCGCCCCTCCTCGATCAGTACGTCATCGAGCGTCAAGAGAAGCTCACGGTGGGCGGAAGACCAGTAGTCGGCCTCGCTCGGAACGACGAGGATGTTCCCGTACAGGCCCAGCTCCTGCCCGTAGTCCTCACGGATGTGCGGGTGGTACCAGTACGCACCCGGGTCGGGAAGGCTCACTTGATAGGTGAAGGTCTCGCCGACCGGGATCGGCGCCTGCGTCTCGTGGGTGCCGTCGTAGCGGTTCTCGAGCCGCAGGCCGTGCCAGTGCACGGTCGCATCCATGTCGCCGCGATTCGTGACGTGCACGGTGATCGTCGCGTCCTGCGCGGCCTTCAGGGTTGGGCCTGGAACCGAGCCGTTGTAGGCGAGCATGCGCACGGTGGCATCGCCGATCTGCTTCTTGACCGGTGCGATCTCGAGCTCGAACTCGTCTCCGTCCGAGAGCTCGATGACCTCGGGGCGACGGGCGTCGGGCAGTCCTTCGGTCGCGCTCGGCAACTCGGTGGTGTGCGTGTGCCCTTCGGAGCTGTGATGGTCATGCATGCCTACTCGCCCTCCTTCGCGCGCGCTTCAGCCGCGGCTCCGATCTCCTGCGGGGCGAGTGCGGACTGCGGCACGCCTCGTTTCTTCGCTTCCTGCAAGGCCTCGATTCGCTCGGCGATGAACTCTGCGTCCTCCTTCACCCAGCCGATCAGCGCCGAGCCGCGCGTGTGCTGCCAGGTGAGGCCCGAGAAGTAGAGGCCCGGGACGTCGGGCACGCCGCGACGATGACGCAGGCGCCCATCCGAGTCAAAGATTGGCAGGTCGATCCAGGAGTAGTCGGGCCGGTACCCGGTCGCCCAGATGACCGCGCCTGCCTCGACCTCGCTTCCGTCCTCGAAACGAACTGTGCGCCCCGAGGCAGCGATCGCGCGCGGCTTCAGCTCAACCGCGTAGCGACGCTTGAGCTCGCGCGGGCTCGAGCCAATCAGCGTGTCGCGGTCTTTCACCCGTCGCCCGAGCCGCGACTCGACCGTCTTGTGGATCAGACCCGTCTTCGTCAGCCACCAGAAGAGGTCACGGCCGGCCGAGGCGCTGCGGCAGCGGCGTCTGCCGAGAGCCGACCGAGAGGATGACCTTGCGCATGGCGGAGAGCTCCTTGGCGATCTGGAAGCCGGTGTTCCCGCCCCCGACGACGAGCACCGTTCCCTCGGGCACGTCGCTGGGCCGCCGATAGCCCGTGCTATGTGCCTGCCACACGTCAGGGTCGAGGTCCTTGGCGAGCTTGGGGATGTACGGCGTTTGGAACGGGCCCGTCGCGACCACCACCTGGTCGGCCGTGATCGTCCGCCCGTCGACGTCGAGAACGAAGCGTTCGTCCTCGCGGGAAAGCCTGCGCACCTTGCTGTTGAACTCAATCGCGAGCTCGAACGTCTCCGCATAGCGTTCGAGGTACTCGATCACGTCGTCCCGCGTCGGGTAGCCGTCCGGGTCGCCGGGGAATGGGAGCCCGGGTAGGGCGCTGTAGCGCCGTGGCGTGAAGAGCGTCAGCGACTCCCAGCGCTCTCGCCACGCAGATGCGACGGAATCGCTCCGCTCGAGGATGACGAAAGGCCGCCCTTGCTGGGCCAGGTAGTAGCCCATCGTGAGCCCCGCCTGCCCTGCTCCGATGACGGCGACCTCGTAGTCGGTCGTTTGCTGAGCGCGTGGTTGAAGCTCGCCGGCTGCCCCGCTCATCTTCTAGGGCGTTCCCGCTGTGTCCGTGTGGCAAAACACTGATTAGACGGCCCGCCCGCCGCCCGAGCCGGTCATGGGCCCGAATGCCAACCGAAGCGGCTAGGGGGCGTCCGGCCCCTCGGCCGCCGGCGGGAGCTCCATGGACGCGCGCAGCGCAACTAGGGGCGTCGCGGGCACGGTCACGACTCCGCGGGTCGGGCGGTCGAGGTCGAACGTGACCAGGAGGAGCATCGAGACGAACGCGGCCGCGAGGATCACTGCCGCGACGCCTCGCGAGAGGATGGCGAGGTAGAGGGCGAGGAGGCCGAGCCCGACGGCGGCGCCGATTATCTCGAACAGGAGGACCGCAGACGGGACGCGGTTGTTCAGCCCGGAGACCCGCACGGTCTGCATGTCGATCATCTCGTTGAGGGTCTCGACGTAGAGTCGCGGTGCGCTGTCGGTGGGCGAGTCGGCAAGCGCCTCGCCGGCGAGGCCCCAGAGCTCCCGCTGCAGCCGCCCGCCGTCGGCGACCGCTGCAGCCGCACGCGTGCTCCCCGGAACCGACCGCGTGAGCGCGATGCTGGCATCCGTGTAGCGCACGAGCAGGTCGAGCGACTCGCTGCGAATCGGCTCGTGCAGCGTCTGCGCGCGCAGGTAGGTCGTGCCGATCGCGTTCGCGTCGTCGACGACCGCGGCCCGCCGCTGGTCGTAGCGCCCGACTGCCATGGTCAGGCCGAAGGCGAGAACCAGCGCCACGAGCCCGAGCAGTGCAGCCTGGACGACACCGAACGGCTCACGCAGCGTCTCGGCGTGCGCGCGAAGCCGGCTGCCGATGAACGCTCCGAGGAGCGTCGTGCCGAGCACGATCCCGAAGATGATCAGCCCGAGCTCGAGGGTGCTCAGCCGGAAGAACATCGTCGCCGATCATGCGCAAGCGGTCAGACGGAGCAGCTGCCCTCCGTGATTGGAGCTAGCCTCCGCGTCGTGAGCACCTTCTCGGCTGCGAGGGCGGCCGGGCTGGAAGGTCGCGAACGCCTACGCCGGGCGCTGCCCTGGCTCGGCCCCGCCGTGTACCTCTCCGCCCTCGTCTTCTTCATCCTCCGCGACGGGGTGCCGCTCTCGCGCGACCGCCTGTTCATGTGGATCCTGCTCGGGCTGCTCGCGTTCTCGCTGACGAACCTCCGCGGCTGGATCCGCGGCGTCGTCCTCGAGTGGATCCCGTTCGCGCTCATCCTCTGGGCCTACGACTACCTGCGCGGGCAGGCCGACGGCCTCCTCTTCTCGACGAACGTGACCCCCCAATTGCGGGCGGACGAGATCCTCTTCGGCGGCACGGCGCCGACGGTGTGGCTCCAGGAGCACCTGTGGGACGGCTCGCTGCACCTGCACTGGTACGACTACGCCACCTGGGTCGTCTACGTGAGCTACTTCCTGGCGACCTACCTCGTCGCCGGCTTCCTCTGGTTCTTCGCCCGCGGCCTGTTCCGCCGCTTCGTCGCGATGGTGTCGCTCCTCGCGTTCATGGGCTTCGCGACCTACGCGCTCTTCCCGGCGGCGCCTCCCTGGATGGCGAGCGATCTCGGAGCCCTCGAGCCGACGACTCGCTCGATCGGCTACATCTGGAACCACATTCCGATCGCGTACTTCAACACCCTCTTCGACCGGGGCTCCGGGTACTCGAACCAGGTCGCGGCCGTGCCGTCGCTGCACGCGGCCTACACGCTGCTCATCGCGCTCTTCCTCTGGCGCCTGGCACCGCGGTGGGGGCGAGTCCTCCTCGCGGCGTACCCGCTGGCGATGGCCTTCGCGCTCGTCTACACGGCCGAGCACTACGTCTCCGACATCCTCGTTGGCTGGGTCTACGCGCTGTTCGCGTTCTGGGCGGTCAACCGGATGGCCGACGCGCTCGCCCTGCGGCGTGCGGCGCGCGGCCAGTCCGGCGGCGGCTGAGCTCCCGGCCGCCAACGCGCACCCCGCGACCGAGTAGCGCCGGGCGACGCTACTCCAGCTCGCCTGCGAACGTCCCTCCGCCGATCGTGCGCTCGACGTACGGCGCCACGCGGGCGCGCAGGCCGCGGTCCGACGTGACAACCCAGACGCGGAGGCCCTCTCCGGCGAGCCGCTCGGCCTCCGCGGCGATTCGGTCGTCGGCGATGGCCCGGCCCGTGCCCTCGACGGTCATGCGCTCGTCGTCCTCCCACGCCGGAGCGCGCCCGTCGAAGACGACCTGTGCGCGCACGCCCTTACGCTCCGCCCAGGCGCGCGTGCGCTCCAGGAACCAGTCCTCGCCCAGGTTGGGCCAGCGCGAGCGGATCACGTTGCGGGCGTCGACGAGGACGATCGGCTCCTCCACCGCACCGTCAAGCATGCCGCTCGTCGGCCTCAGCGCCTACCCTTCCCGGCAGCCATGTCCGTCGTGCGCACCATCCTCGTCGCCTACGACGACCCCGAGTCGAAGACGCTCGCGCGCGCTGCCGACCTGGCGGCGGCGCTCAAGGCGACGCTGATCGTGACCAACGTCGCGCCGGCCGAGGGCCACGAGGACGACGACGCTGTGGGCTTCGAGACCGAGCGGCTCGAGCAGGCCCGCGCAGTCCTCGCCGAGCGCGGGCTCGAGGCCGAGCTCGTCGCGACCCGCGGCCAGCCCGCGGAGGCGATCGTCAAGCTCGCGCAGGAGCGCGACGTCGACCTGATCGTCGTCGGCATGCGCCGCAAGGGCTTCTTCGAGCGCCTCGTCGAAGGGAGCGTCGCCCAGGACGTGATGCGGCGCGCGACCTGCGACGTGCTCGCGGTCCACTGAGCGGGCTGTGAACGACCCGCGCCTCGCGCTCGCCGGGTTCGTCACCGGCCTCCTCGTCGGGATGACCGGGATGGGAGGCGGCTCGCTGATGACGCCGATCCTCATCTTCTTCTTCAACTTCAACCCGTCGACGGCGATCGGGACGGACATTCTCCACGGCGCCATCTTCAAGTCGTTCGGCGCGGTCCAGCACCGACGGCTCGGCACGGTCCGGGCGCGCCTGGCTGGGTGGATGCTCCTCGGCAGCGCGCCGGCGTCGCTGGTCGGCGTCTGGGTGGCGACGTACCTGACCGACCGCTACGGGGACGGGGTCGACTCGGTGCAGGGCCAGGTGCTCGGCTACACGCTCCTCTTCGGCGCGGTCGCATTCGTCGTCAAGGCTCTGACGCACCGGAGCGGGACGGCCTCGACCCTCGGCCGGCTGAGCACGCGCGACCGGGTCATCGCCGTCTCGATCGGGATCGTGGGCGGGTTCATCGTCGGCCTCACCTCGGTCGGAAGCGGGACGCTCTTCGCGCTCGCCATGCTGCTCGCGTACCCGCTCGCCGCGAAGTACGTCGTCGGCACCGACATCGCGCACGCGGCCGCGCTCCTCTTCGTCGCCGGCATGGGCCACCTGATCGCCGGGAACGTCGACATCCCGGCGATGAGCTGGCTGCTGGTGGGATCGATCCCCGGCGTCCTGATCGGGAGCCAGGTCAGCGTCGGGCTGCCGGAGACAGTCCTTCGCATGGCGCTCGCGGCGGCGCTGGCCCTCAGCGGGCTCAAGCTCCTCGACGTCCCGTACGCGAACGAGATCGTCGTCGTCTCCCTGAGCGTGGGGCTCGGGGCGCTGGTCGTCTGGGGCGTCGTCATCCTCGTCCGGCGCCGCGCCCGGCTCCAGCCGGCGGTCCCGGAGTCCCCCGAACGGCGCTCATGAGGTTGCCCGCCCGGTCCGACACCGAGAAGGCGGTCGAGCCCGCCAAGTCGTTCAACTCGTTCGGCTAGGCGAGCAGACCCCGGACCGAGCTCAGGGCCTCCGGGACGACTCGGTAGTACGCCCAGCTGCCGCGTTGCTCGCGCTCGAGCAGGCCGGCGTCCGTGAGCTTTTTCAGGTGATGGCTAACCGTTCCCTGCGAGAGCCCGAGCGGCTCGACCAGGTGGCACACGCAGGCCTCGCCGCCGGGCTGGGCCTGGATGAGGCTGAGGAGGCGCAGTCGGGCAGGCACCGCGAGCGCCTTGAGGACGCCGGCCAGCTCGTCGGCCTCGTCGCGGCCGAGCGCCTGCTGAAGGAGCGGCGGGCAGCTGGCGGCGACGGTCGCGATGGTTCTCATCCGGTGAAACGATATTGACGGCCATCGATGCCTGCGGCAAGATCGGACATCGACGCCGATCGATGTCCGAGGAGGGGACGATGAACGTGCTCGACCCGGTCACCCAGCACCACGTCAGGCAGGCGGCGGACGCCCTCGGGGATGAGTTCGCCGGCGTGTACTCGAAGGAGACGATCGAGCGGTACATCGCCGAGTCGCTGAACCTGCTCGGTGATGCGAGGATCAACGTGTTCGTGCCGGTTCTCGCGCACCGCTTCGCCCGCGAGCGGCTGAAGGCGCTCGCCCAGGCCGAGGGGAGGATCGTGAAGGAGGTTCCGGAAGTGCTCTTCGTCTGCGTCCAGAACGCGGGCCGCTCGCAGATGGCGGCGGGCCTCATGAGCCACCGGGCCGCGGGAAAGGTGCACGTCCGCTCGGCCGGCTCCGATCCCGCCGAGCAGATCAACCCGGCCGTCGTCGAGGCAATGGCGGAGCTCGGGATCGACCTGCACGAGGAGTTCCCGAAGCCGCTCACCGACGAGGTCGTCCGTGCCGCGGACGCGGTCGTGACGATGGGCTGCGGCGACGCCTGCCCGATCTACCCTGGGAAGCGCTACCTCGACTGGGAGCTCGCCGACCCGGCCGGGCAGGACCTGGAGGCCGTGCGGGCGATCCGGGACGAGATCGACGCGCGCGTGAGGGCTCTGCTCGCCGAGCTGGCCCCAGAGGAGAGATAGCCACGGGTCGGCGCCTCCTGGCCGAGGCGCTCGGCACGTTCGCGCTCGTCTTCTTCGGCGCCGGCGCGATCATGGTCGCCGCCGAGACGGGCGCCTTCGGCCAGCTGGGGATCGCGGTCGCCTTCGGCCTGGCGATCACGACGATGATCTACGCGCTCGGGCACGTCTCGGGCGCGCACTTCAACCCGGCGGTGTCCTTCGGCTTTGCATTGACGCGCCACTTCGCGTGGCGGAACGTGGCGGCCTACTGGGCGGCGCAGGCGACGGGGGCGATCCTCGCGGCCCTCCTCCTCCGCGCCTCGCTCGGCGACGTTGCGAACGTCGGCGCCACGATGCCCTCCGGCAGCGACCGGCAGTCTTTCCTCTGGGAGGTCGTGCTCACGTTCTTCCTCATGCTCGTCGTCATGGCCGTGGCCACGGACACCCGGGCGGTGGGAGAGGCCGCGGCGCTCGCGGTCGGAGGGACGGTCGGCCTCTGTGCCCTGGTCGGCGGGCCGATCAGCGGCGCGTCGATGAACCCGGCGCGCTCGCTCGGGCCGGCCCTGGTCTCGGGCGACCTCGACTCGCTCTGGATCTACCTGCTCGCGCCGCTGCTCGGAGCCTCGCTCGGCGCGCTCGCCTACCAGTACCTGCGCGGTCTCAGCAGCACCCCGGCGCCGCTGCGCTGACCGGCAGCGCGGTCGGCTCGGCATCGACCGGCCGGCGCGCCTTGACGATCGCGCCGTGGATCCCGTCCTCGACCTCGTGGGTGAAGGTGACTGAGATGTCCTCGAAGCCCGCGGCCTTCAGGCCCGTCTCGTACTCGCCTTTGCTGAGAGCTCCTGCGATGCAGCCGACGAAGGAGCCGCGTTCCGCCCGCTCAGCCGCGCTCAGGCGGTCCTCGGCGACGACGTCGGAGATGCCCAGCCGCCCGCCGGGCTTGAGGACGCGCGCGAGCTCGGCGAGCACTGCGGGCTTGTCGGTGGAGAGGTTGACGACGCAGTTGGAGATGACGACGTCCACCGAGTCGGCCGGAAGCGGCACGTCCTCGATGACGCCGCGCAGGAAGATCGCGTTCCGCACGCCGGCCTCCGCGGTGTTCCGGCGGGCGAGGGCGAGCATCTCCTCGGTCATGTCGAGGCCGTACGCCAGACCATTCGGGCCCACGCGCTTCGCCGAGAGGATGACGTCGATGCCGCCGCCCGACCCGAGGTCGAGCACGGTCTCGCCCTCCCGGAGATCGGCCACTGCCGTCGGATTCCCGCAGCCGAGGCTTGCGAGCGCAGCCGCCTCCGGCAGCTCGCCGCGCTGCTCGGCCTCGTACAGCCCCTGGCCGAAGTCGGCGTCGGCCGCCGTGGTACCGCAACAGCTCCCGCTGCCGCAGCTTCCCTGCGAGCCCTTGCTCGCCGCCTCGGCCGCCTCGGCGTACTTGCGCCGGACCTCTTCACGCAGCTCCTCGGTGGACGTGCGTCATCGGACTGCCTCCTTCAGGTCGACCAGAGCGGCCAGCGTGGAGGCCGCCTCGGGGCTCAGCGAGTAGTACGCCCACCGGCCGCGCTGCTCGCGCTCGAGCAGGCCGGCGCCTGTGAGCTTCTTCAGGTGATGGCTGACGGTTCCCTGCGAGAGCCCGAGCGGCTCGATCAGCTCGCACACGCAGACTGAGTCGTCCGAGGTGGCCAGCGCGTTGACGATCCGGACGCGCGCGGGGTCGGCCAGCGCGCGGAAAAGCGCCGCGGTCGCGTCGGCCTCCTCGACCGAGAGCAGTGGCGTCGCCAGCGGGGCGCAGCAGGCGATCGGGGTTTCGACTTGCATCGACGTCCATCAATATATCGACAAACATCGATGGATGTCAAACCTCTCTATCACGGTGCGTGCACCGTAGGCGTACGCTTCCGCCGTGCTGCTGATCGGCGGACTCGTCCTCCTCTTCGTCCTTCCCTCGCCCTGGGGCGTGGTGGCGCTGCTCGCCGGCCTCGTGCTCTGGCTCGGCGAGGTCGGCCTGATTGCTCGGCACTGGCGCGGGCGCAAGGCGCAAACCGGCGCCGAGACGCTCGTCGGCCGCACGGCCACCGTCATCACGGCCTGCCGGCCGCTCGGCCAGGTCCGCCTCTCCGGCGAGTCCGAGATCTGGCGGGCCCGCTGCGCCGAGGGTGCGGAGGCGGGCGAGAGCGTCCGCGTCGTCGGGATCGACGAGATCACGCTGATCGTCGAGCGCTGATCAGCCCGAGAAGCTGGCGTTCCACGCGCCCGGACCTTATTCGGCGGTCCGGCGCCGTGGCGCGCGCTCGAGCGCAGTCACCGTGACCCAGGCCGCAACCGCGGCCAGGATCCCCGCCGGGACGGCGTCGGCGCCTGCCGAGCCCACGAGGATCGCGGCGATGACGAAGGAGGCGAAGAGCAGCCTCGTGACAGCGGCGCAGCCGGCCGCCGTCCCGACCGCGACGGCGAGCGTGGGCGAGACGTCGAAGGCGATGACGGCGAACATGACGACGCCGACGCCGATGAAGACGGCCGGGAAGACCTGGCCTCCTCTGAAGCCGCAGCCGAGGCAGATCCCGTAGGCGAGGAGCTTGGCTGCGAGCACGACCGCGAGAACGCTCGCCGACGTCTCGCCGACGAGTCCGGGGATCGCCGCCTGGCCGGAGAAGAGGACCTCCTGGGAATCCGCCCCGAGCGCGTCGGCGACCACTGCGATCAGGCCGACCGCCAGACCGCCGCCCAGGAGCAGCTTCCCCATTCCGATGCGCCCCTCCTCGGCGGCCACCCGGCGGGCGAGCGTGAGGCTCGCCTCGACGAGCAGCGCGATGAGGACGCCCGCCACGACCGCCACGAGCAGGTCGCCGACGTGCACGTCTGCGTACGGCGGCAGCCCCGGGACCGACAGCTCCTCCTGCTCGATGCCGCCCCAGTCGCCGAACCCCGTGAAGATGAGGAAGCCGATCGCCGCGGCGACGAGACCGGGAATGAGAAGCGGGATCACGAGCTTCCCCAGCCCGAGGCCGGCCTCGACCAGCAGGATCCCGGCCGCGAGCGGGCTGCCGAAGAGCGCCGAGATCGCCGAGAAGGCGCCGGCCATCGCCAGGACCTTGTGGTGGGCGGGATCGACGTCGACGAAGTGCGTGACCGCCAGCCCGACCGCCGAGCCGAGCGCGATCAGGGGCGCCTCCGGGCCGAGCACGGCGCCGAAGGCCAGCGTGCCCAGAGCGGCCAGGGCAACGCCCGGCGCGTAGGAGATCGGGGTCGGCGTGGTGCCGAAGCCGTCCAGGGGGCGGTGGCCGCCGTCACCGGGGAGGAGGAGCCGCGCGGCGAGCACGAATGCGGCGCCGGCCGCAGGGAGGAGGAGCACGAGGTACCACGGCGGAGTGTCGTAGCCGAGCGCGTCCGGCAGGTCGTGCCAGAGCAGGTCCTCGAGCGCGTGGATGAGCGCCAGGAAGCCCGCGGCCAGGAGTGCCGCCGGGATGCCGATCAGCGCGCCCAGCCCGATCAGCTTGAGATAGGCGGGACCGGTGATCTGCGGCGTTTGCGCGGCGGCCTCGGTCACGCGCGGGACCGTACAGAGCGGGCCGGGCGACGGTCTTCGCTACGCCCTGACGACGCAGCGGAAGCCGATGTGGCCGGTGGAAGTGTCCACCGCCTCGCCCTGGCGCGCGGCCGGGCGGTAGCGCAGGCAGTAGTTGGGCGCGCAGAGGTGCGAGCCGCCCTTGATCACCCGTCGCGGGAAGCGCTCGCCCGGCAGAAGGGGCGGGGCGCAGCACGCGGGTGCAGCGCCGTCGCCGGCGGGCACGAAGAAGTCGGCCGTCCACTCCCAGACGTTCCCGGTCATGTCGAAGAGGCCGTAGCCGTTGGGCGGGAAGCTGCCCACCGGCGAGGTTCCCTCGAACCCGTCGAGCTTCAGGTTCTCCCAGGGGAAGCGGCCCTGCCAGGTGTTTGCCGCCGGCTTGCCGTCAGGGAAGTGCTCGTCGCCCCAGGAGAACGCCGCCCCCTCGAGGCCGCCGCGCGCCGCATACTCCCACTCGGCTTCGGTCGGCAGCTCCTTCCCGGCCCACGCCGCGTAGGCCTCGGCGTCTTCGGAGGCCACCTGGACGACCGGATGCCGGTCGCGTCCGTTGATCGTCGTCCCCGGGCCGCCAGGGCGCTTCCAGAACGCGCCGGGGACGTACTCCCACCAGTTGCGGTAGTCGTCGAGCGGGACCGGGCCGGGTGTCGCCTTGAAGACGAGCCCTCCGGGGACGAGCGCCTCGGGATCGGCGTCCGGGTAGTCGTCCGGGTCGAGCGGGCGCTCGGCGACGGTGACGTAGCCCGTCTCGCGGACGAAGCGCCGGAAATCCGCCGCGGTGACCGGCCGCTCGTCCATCCAGAAGCCGTCCACCCGGACGGTGCGAACGGGCCGCTCGTCCGGGTAGAAGTCCTCCGAGCCCATGAGGAACTCGCCGCCGGGTACGGCGACCATGCCCGGCGGCGGTGTCGGCGCGGTCGGCATCCCTGCCGATTCTGCCGGGGGTCTAGCGGACGCGCCAGCTGATGCGTGGCCCTGATCGCGGGTCGCGCGGCTAGACGGCGGCGTCCTGCTCGTGCCGCTCGGCCCGGACGGCGGCGTCCAGGATCTCGCGGACGTGCGTGGGCTCGAGCAGCGCCTTGAACTCGAACGCGCCGCCCGAGGAGCCGGCCGTGTCGATCAGGAGCTTGCCGACGCCGAACACCCGGTCGAAGAGCGTCTGGTGCAGGGTGATGTCCTGCACGCGCTCGAGCCGCGCGGTCTGCTCGTTGACGGAGACGAGGCCGTGGCGGACGAAGACCCGGCGGTTCGTGATCGTGTACTTCCACCGGATCGTCTCGAGGAATCCCCAGACGACCGTGACGAGGGCGACCACGACGACCACGACCCCGGTGACCGTGAACGACGCCCCCGCCCACAGGCAGACGACCAGGACGAGGATCGTGAGCAGCACGCCGGGAACGAGGATCGCCATCCGTCCGCGCCAGGACGGGCGGCCCGACCAGATCTCGTGCTCCTCCTCGACGGCGGCGGCCACGGCGGGACGATACCCGCGCGGCCGGGTGCGCGCCGGCCGCTCGGGTTAACCCCACGGCGAGAAGCCAGCTAGCCGCCTTCCAGGTGCCGGCGGGCGCTGTGACAGTGAGCCCACGCACGTACGACCCCTTTCGACACGCACCGGAGGACAACGACCATGACACCCACGCACACCGTCACCGCAGAGGAAGGTGCCGGCGTCGGCGCCCTCCGCGACCTCCTCGACGGGGAGGTCTTCACACCCGCAGATCCCGAGTGGAACGAGGCACGCCTCGCCTGGAACCTCGCCGCCGACCAGCATCCCGCCGCCGTCGTCTACGCCGAGTCGGTCGCCGACGTCATCGCAGTCGTCGGCTACGCCCGTGACCACGGTCTGCGCGTGACTACGCAGGGCACCGGCCACTTCGCCAACTCGATCGCGTCCTTCGACGACACCATCCTCCTGAAGACCTCCCGGCTGCGCGGCCTCGAGATCGACCCCGAGGCGCAGACCGCGCGCGCCGAGGCCGGTGTCCTCTGGGGGGAGGTCAGCCTGGCCGCGGCCGAGCACGGGCTCGCCGCGCTCGCCGGCTCCTCCCCTGACGTCGGCGTCGTCGGCTACACGCTCGGCGGGGGCGTCGGCTGGCTGGCGCGCCGCTACGGGCTCGCCGCCAACAGCGTCGTCGCCGTCGAGCTCGTCACCGCCGGCGGGCGCCACGTCCGCAGCAGACCGTGACAACGAGCCCGACCTCTTCTGGGCCGTGCGCGGCGGCGGGGGCAGCTTCGGCATCGTCACCGCGATCGAGTTCGCCCTCTACCCCGTCGCCGAGGTCTACGCCGGCATCCTCTTCTTCCCCTTCGAGCGCAGCGCCGAGATCCTCAACGCCTGGCGCGAGTGGGTCGAGAACACGCCGCGCGAGGTGACCTCCGCCGGCCGGCTCATGCAGTTCCCGCCCATTCCCGCGATCCCCGAGCCGCTGCGCGGCCAGTCGTTCGTCATCGTCGAGGCCGCCTACATCGGCTCCGAGGAGGACGGCGCGGAGCTTCTGCAGCCGCTCCGTGAGCTGGGTCCGGTGATGGACACCTTCGCCATGATCCCGTCCGAGGACCTTCGGCACCTGCACATGGATCCGCCCCAGCCGGTCCCGGGCGTCGGCGACGGGATCAGCCTCGTCGACCTGACGCCGGAGACCGTCGGCGCGCTCGTCGCCGTCGCCGGCCCGGGCTCCGGGTCCCCGCTCGTCTCGGTGGAGCTCCGCCAGCTCGGCGGCGCGGTCGCCGACGAGTCGCCCGACCACGGCGCCGTCGGCGCCATCGACGCCGGGTTCGCGCTCTACTCGGTCGGCATGGCAGTGGACGCCGAGGCGACCTCGTTCATCGAGGCGCGGGTCGACGCTCTCAAGACCGCGCTCGGCCCCTGGGCTGCCGACCGCGGTTACTTCAACTTCTCCGACAAGCCCGTCGAGGGCGACTCCCTCTACCCGCCCGACACCTACCGTGCCCTGCAGTGGGTCAAGGCGGCGTACGACCCGGCCGAGCTCTTCCGGGCGAGCCACCCCATTCGCCCCGCCCGGCCGGCGTAGTTCCTCCCCCTCCCCGACCGAAGGCCCGTCCCCCGGCGGGCCTTCCGTCTACCGTGCCGCGAATGCGCCTGACGCTCGTTCGCAACGCGACGCTCCTCGTGGAGCTGGCAGGCCGCCGGATCCTCGTCGAGCCGATGCTCGACCCGGCCGGCGTGCGCCCGCCGGTCGAGGACTCGCCGAGCCCGCGGCCGAACCCGCTCGCTCCGCTGCCTCTGCCCGCCGAGGAGATCGTGGCCGGGCTGGACGCGGTGATCGTCACCCACCTGCACCGGGATCACTTCGACGACACCGGCGCCCGGCTCGTTCCGCGCGACGTCCCCGTCTTCTGCCAGCCGGAGGACGAGGAGCGGCTGCGCTCCCTCGGCCTCGACGCCAGGCCGGTCGACCGCGAGCTGTCCTGGGAGGGGCTCAGGATCGCCCGCACCGGCGGCCGGCACGGCTCCGACGAGGCCACTGTCGCCGCGCTCGGCCCCGTCAGCGGTTTCGTCCTCGACGGGCTCTACATCGTCGGCGACACCGTCTGGTGCCCCGAGGTCGAGGAGGCGATCGAGCGCCATCGTCCGCGCGTGGCCGTCGTCAACGGGAGCGGCGCGCACTTCCGGCACAGCGGACCGCTCGTGATGACGGCCGAGCAGATCCGCGAGGTGGTCGAACGCGTGCCGATGGTGGTCGTCGTCCACCTGGAGGCGATCGACCACTGCCTGGAGACGCGGCGGGAGGTGCGCGCCGCCGTCCCCGAGGCGCTGGTCCCCGAGGACGGCGAGACGCTGGAGCTAGACCTGGATCAGTAGCTGTCCGCCCTGTCCGCCGTGTCCCAGCGGGCGGTCAGCTGGTAGATGATGATGATGTCGAGCGTGATGATGAGGATGGACCAGATCGGATAGGTGGCCATCCAGGCGACCTGCCCGAACGCGTTGATCATCACGAAGACGATCCCCACCCAGCGCGCCCAGCCCTGGCCGGCGAAGAGGCCTAGAGCCGTGAGGATCATCACGACGCCCAGGATCATGTGGATCCAGCCCCAGGCGGTGAAGTCCCAGACGATCAGGCCTTGCTCACCGACGGTCAGCGCCTCGTCGTTGAAGAGCGCCGTGAGGCCCCAGATGATGTTCATCACCCCGACTATGAACAGGAGGATCCCGACGAAGAAGGCCCAGCCGCTCGGTACCGTCCTGCCGATTCCTCCCGTGTCCATCTGCGTGCGCGTCGCCTGTGTCCGTGGGTCGGTCATTCCTGGCTCCTTTCGAGGTGAGAATCTCCTGGATTCTGGCAACCCGCGCGGACGGCCAGATAGGCTCGCACGGTGCCCGTGCAGCATGACACGCTGGTCTTCATCCCGGCGTGGAACGAGGAGCAGAACCTCCCGGCCGTCCTCGACGAGCTCGCCGCCGGGCTGCCGGACGTCGATCTTCTCGTCGTCGACGACGGCTCGACGGACGGCACCGCGCGCGTCGCGCGGGAGCACGGTGCCGAGGTCGAGAGCTTCGGCGAGAACAGGGGGCTCCCGTACGGAGTGGCTGCCGGCTACGCCCATGCCGCAGAGAGGGGCTATGCCTTCTGCGGCCGCGTCGACGCCGACGGCCAGCATCCGGTCGCCGAGCTGACACGCCTGCTGGGGCGCGTCCGCTCCGGGGACTGCGACGTCGCGGTCGGCTCGCGCTTCGCGTCGGGCGACGGCTACGAGCCGGACCGCTATCAGCCCAGCCCGGCCCGCGTGGTCGGGACCTCGCTTCTGCGGCAGGGCATGCGCCACGTGCTGGGCCGCCCGTTCGCGGACGCGACCAGCGGCATGTACGCCGTCAACGCGAAGGCGATGCCGATCCTCTCGGTGCCCTACTCGACCGGCGCGCCCGAGGTGGAGGGGCTGCTACGCCTCCGCGACGCCGGGCTCGTGGTCGACGAGGTTCCCGTGCACATGCGCGAGCGCGCGAGCGGCGAGTCCAAGCTCGCAGGCAAGAAGGCGCTCCTCCTCGTGCTCACCGTGATCGGGACGCTCTTCGCGTACCGCAAGATTCGCAGCCGCTAGCCGGGCAAGCTCGCGGTCGCGCCGGCCTGGCGTTCCCGGACCCAGGTGCGCCACTCCTCGCCGATCTCCGGGGCGCGGAGCAGCTCCTCGCAGCGGGCGCGGTCGCCGTGGTAGATCTCGGCCACGTCGCCGACCGTGAGCCGGTGGCCTGGCCGGTGGAGCACGGCGACCTCGTCCCCCGCGCCGAGCTCACCTTCCTCGAGCACGCGCAGGTAGGCGCCGGGCCGCCCGGCGGCCGCGAAGTAGACCGGGAACTCCACGCTCTCCATCCGTGCGCCCAGCTTCCAGCAGGGCGTTCGCGGCCCCGTGACCTCGAGGAGCGCGGAGCCGACCCGCCAGCGCTCGCCGACGACCGCGCACGTGACGTCGACACCGGTCAGCGTGAGGTTCTCCCCGAACGTCGCGGCGGTGACGGGCCGGCCGAGCTCCCCGGCCCACCAGTCGTAGTCCTCGCGCGCGTACGCGTAGATCGCCTTGTCGACGCCGCCGTGGAACCGGGGGTCGGCCTGCTCGTCGCCGGCGAGGTTGAGGCGGCCGGCGGGAACGCGGCCGGCAACCGGCGCCTTCCAGATGGACGTGGACGCGCACCGGCCCAGCCATTCGATCTCCCGGGGCGCGCCGACGTTCACGGACAGGACGAGACCGGCCATCTCCGAACGCTACCCCCTCCGGCGCCCCCGGACGCTACGATCCGCGCAGTGGGATCCTGGGGTCTGTACTTCCTCTTCCTCGTGCCGCCCCTGCTCATCGGGCTGGCCGTGCAGTGGTGGCTGAAGAAGACGTTCGCCGAGCAGGCGCGCATTTCGGTCTCGCACGGCCTCACCGGCGCCCAGGTAGCCCGCACCATCCTCGACGCGAACGGCCTCAACGAGGTCCCGGTGCACGTCGCGCCGGGCGGCCCGCTCTCGGATCACTACGACCCGCGCAAGCGCTCCGTCCACCTGTCTCACCCGGTCTTCGACGAGGTCTCGATCAGTGCGACCGCCGTTGCGGCCCACGAGGTCGGGCACGCGATCCAGCACAAGGAGGCCTACTCCTTCTTCCGCTTCCGCTCGGCGCTCTTCCCGGCGGTCGCGTTCTCCTCGAGCATCTGGATGTGGCTGCTCATCATCGGCTTCCTGCTGAACGCAGCCGGGCTCGTCCTCGTCGCGATCATCCTCTACTCGCTCGCCGTGCTCTTCCAGTTCATCACGCTGCCGGTCGAGTTCGACGCGTCGAAGCGCGCGGGCGTGCAGCTCCAGGCCATCGGGCTGACCACCACACAGGAGACCGCGGGCGTCAAGAAGGTGCTGACCGCGGCCGCGCTCACGTACGTCGCAGGCGCGCTGGCCGCCCTCACGCAGCTCCTCTACTTCGTCCTGCTCTACCTGGGCAACCGGGACTAGCGGCCCGGGGGCACGCCGAAGCCGGCGTCCTCGAGCGTCTGCCGGCCCTGGTCGCTGAGGACGAGCTGCACGAACGCCTCCGCCGCCTCGTAGTCGTCGCTGAGGTTGGAGGCGGCGATCGGGTACTCGACAAGCGCCTGCGCCGGGAGCTCGATCACCCGGACCCCGTCACCGGCGGCCTGGGCATCCGTGAAATAGACGAGCGCCGCCTCGGCGTCGCCTGAGGCCACCTGCTCGGCCGCCCCCGGGTCGTAGGCTGCGCCCTCGACGAGCCCGGCCTGCCCGATCGCCTCCAGTGTCGAGCGGGCGTAGTCGAGCTCGGCTCCGAGGAGGAGATCGGCCTCCGCCAGGTCGTCGAGGGACTCCACGGCGCCGCCTTCGGCCGGCACGACGAGCACGAGGCGGTTGGTGGCGAAGACCACCGGTGGATCGAGGATGCCCTCCGGCTGGAGCTCGGCCATGGGCACCTGGCTCGCGGCCGCGAAGACGTCGGGGACGTCCCCGTCCACGATGGCCCGCGACAGCTCGTCGGAGCTGCCGAAGCGGAAGTCGGCCTCGGGCGCCAGCTCCTCGAAGACGCCCTGGAGGGAGCTCGCAGCGAAGATCGTGAGCGCGCCGGCGTCGGCCGCGCCGGTCTCGCCGCCCTCTCCGTCGTCCCCGCTGCACGACGCAGCGAGCAGGGCGATTGCGAGCAGGAGCAAGGCGGGGAGCCTCACCGGCCAACCCTAACCAACGGCGTAGAATCGCCCGGCAATGTTCTTCCGCCAGGTGCTGCACGAGGACCTCGGCTGTGCCTCCTACGTCGTCGCGGACAGGGGCCAGGCGGTCGTGATCGACCCGAAGTGGGACGTCGAGGACTACCTGCGGCTCGCCGAGGAGCACGACTTCGCGATCGCGCACGTGCTGGAGACGCACAACCACGCAGACCACGTCTCCGGCAAGGGGCGGCTGGCGAAGATGACGGGCGCGACCATCCACGTCCCCGCCACGGCGGGCGTCGACTTCGCGCACGAGCCGCTGGCCGACGGGGACGCGGTGCGGGTCGGGGAGGTCGCGATCACCGCGCTCGCGACCCCGGGCCACCGGCCCGAGCACACCGCCTACCTGATCGCGGACGAGAGCCGTGGCGCGGAGCCCTGGCTCGTCGTCACGGGCGACTCGCTCTTCGTCGGCGACGTCGCCCGGCCCGATCTCGCGGTCGACAAGGAGGAGGGCGCGCGCGGGCTGTACGCCTCGGTAAGACGCCTCCTCGCTCTCGGCGACTTCGCGGAGGTGTGGCCCGGGCACATCGGCGGCTCGCTCTGCGGTGGCGCCGGCATGAGCGAGAAGCCGGGCACGACGATCGGGTTCGAGCGCCGCTTCAACCGGCTGCTGGCGAGCGAGGACGAGGCGGCCTTCGTGCAGGCGCTCACCGGCAACCTGGCCCCCCAGCCGCCGAACTTCCAGCGCATCGTGGCCTTGAACCGCGGGCCTCTGCTCACGGACGCCCAGTCCGTGGAGGCGCTGCTCCCGGCCGCCGTCCGGGCGCGCTTGAACGCGGGCGCGACGCTGATCGACGGGCGCGACACGGTCGAGTACGACGCGGCCCACGTGCCGGGCTCGATCAACGTCACGATGGTGCGCGCGGCGGTGGGGACCCGGGCGGCCTGGGTGGTCGACCCGGAGAGCGAGGTCGTCGTCGCCGCCGAGACCGACGAGGAGGCGCGCCGCCTGGCGCTCCTGCTCGAGGCCGTCGGCTTCCGTAGGATCCCCGGCCTGCTCGCGGGCGGCGTCGCAGCCTGGCGCGACGCCGGGCTCGAGGTCGAGGCCACGCTGGCCATCGACGTGCCCGAGCTGGCGCTGCGGCTCCGCGCCGGGAACGTTCGCCTGCTCGACGTCCGCGACCTGGACGAGTGGGAGGAGGGCCACGTCGAGGGCTCGCGCCACGTGCCGTACCACGACCTCGGGCGGGGGATCCCTGACGATTTGCGAAACGGCGGGAAGCCCCTCGCCGTGGCCTGCTCGGTCGGCAACCGCAGCTCGATCGCGGTCTCGCTCCTCCGCCGGGCCGGCGTCGACGACGTCATCCACGTGGTCGACGGCGGGGTCGCCGAGCTCGCGGGCGAGGGCATCGAGCTCGTACGCCCAGGCAGCTGAGAAAAACCGCTCTCTTGCTACACTCCGCCGCGCAGGGCGGCGTAGCTCAGCTGGTTAGAGCAGCGGAATCATAATCCGTGTGTCGTAGGTTCGAGTCCTACCGCCGCTACCTGGAGACACCTCTCACGAAGGCAAAGGACTATGGCAACCGGAGTACGAGTCGCGATCACGCTCGCCTGCACCGAGTGCAAGCGGCGGAACTACCAGTCGCAGAAGTCGAAGCGGAACACCCCCGACCGCTTCGAGGCGAAGAAGTACTGCCGCTGGTGCGGTAGCCACACCCTGCACCGGGAGACCAGGTAGTGGCGCGTTCGTCCAAGGCGCGGCGCAGCGACTTCCAGGCGCCGGCGCAGCCGGAGCGCTCGCGCTCCCGCTCGCGCCAGGTCAAGCCGACCGGCCAGCCGAAGAGCCAGACCGGGCAGAAGCGCGAGAAGCGCGGCGGCTTCCGCGCGTTCGTCGGCGAGTGCGTGGCCGAGCTCCGCAAGGTCGACTGGCCCGGCCGCCAGCAGCTCGTCTCGGCGACGATCGTCGTGATCATCGCGGTCGCGATCACCGGCGCCTACCTGTTCGCAGCCGACTGGGTGTTCCAGCGGTTCGTCCGCGACGTCCTCCTGAATTTGTGAGCCTGGTGCCCCTCCGAGCAATACACGCCGGCTTCTACCCCGCGATCACGCGGCGCGAGAACCCACCCTCGCCCTTCCCAAGGCTTCCAGCCTTGGCTGCGGGCGAGTGCGGATTCTCGCTTGGTGCTCGCGACGCAGAAGCGAGACAGCATTACCCGAAGGGGCACTGATGTTCCGCTGGTACGTCGTCAACACCTACTCGGGCCACGAGAACAAGGTCAAGGCCAACCTCGAGCACCGCATCGACTCGATGGGGCAGACGCAGCGCTTCCGCCGGGTCGTCGTCCCCACCGAGCAGGTCGTCGAGACGAAGGACGGCCAGAAGGTGCAGACCGAGAAGCGCGTCCTGCCCGGCTACGTGCTCGTGAACATGGATCTCAACGACGAGGCCTGGACGGTCGTGAAGAATACGCCCGGCGTCACCGGCTTCGTCGGCTCCGGCACGAAGCCCGTGCCGCTCTCGCAGCCCGAGGTCGACCGCATCCTCCACACCGCGAGCGCCGCCGCCGACCGGCCGCGGACCGCCGTGGAGTTCGGCCTCGGCGAGACCGTCAAGATCACGTCGGGGTCGCTGTCCGACTTCGACGGCGAGGTGATCGACGTCAACTCAGACCAGCAGAAGCTGAAGGTGCTCGTGAACATCTTCGAGCGCCAGACCCCCGTCGAGGTCAGCTTCGACCAGGTCAAGAAGATGGATTGACGTGCCCCTCCAGCCGATACAATCCGGCCTCTGCCCCGCGATCACGCGGCGCCTGACCTCACCCTCGCCCTTGCCAAGGCTTCCTGCCTTGGCGGCGGACGAGTGCGGGCTCAGGCTTGGTGCTCGCGACGCAGAGACGTGGAAGCATCACCTGAAGGGGCACTAACGGATGGCCAAGAAAGTCCTCACACTCATCAAGCTGCAGATCCCCGGCGGCCAGGCCAACCCGGCGCCGCCGGTCGGCCCCGCCCTCGGCCAGCACGGGGTCAACATCATGGAGTTCTGCAAGGCGTTCAACGCCCAGACTCAGCAGGAGAACGGGCGCATCACGCCGGTGGAGATCACGGTCTTCGAGGACCGCTCCTTCACCTTCATCACGAAGACGCCCCCGGCCGCGGTGCTGATCAAGGAGGCGCTCCGGATCGAGAAGGGCTCGGCCGAGCCGAACCGCGACAAGGTCGGCAGGATCACGTCCGCCCAGGTGCGGCAGATCGCCGAGACGAAGCTCGTCGACCTGAACGCGCGCGACGTCGACCAGGCGATGCGCATCATCGAGGGCACCGCGCGCTCCATGGGCGTGGAGGTGGCTCGCTGATGGCTCAGCACGGGAAGCGCTACACGGAGGCGCGAGAGAAGATCGACCGCGAGCACGCCTACACGCCGCTCGAGGCCGTCCGGCTCGTCAGGGACGCCCCGGCCGCCAAGTTCGACGAGGCCGTCGAGGCCCACTTCAACCTCGGGCTCAACGTCCGCCATGCGGACCAGCAGCTTCGCGGGACGCTCATGCTCCCGCACGGCACCGGTAAGGACGTCAAGATCGCCGTCTTCGCCGAGGGCGAGAAGGCCCGTGAGGCGGAAGAGGCCGGCGCCGACGTGGTCGGCTCCGCCGACCTGGCCACGCAGATCGAGGGCGGCTTCGACGACTTCGACGTCGCCATCGCCACGCCGGACATGATGGGGACGGTCGGCAAGCTCGGCCGCATCCTGGGCCCCCGCGGGAAGATGCCGAACCCGAAGACGGGGACGGTCACCTTCGACGTGGGCAAGGCCGTCCGCGAGGCCAAGGCCGGCAAGCTCGAGTACCGCACCGACCGCGGCGCCAACGTCCACCTCGTCATCGGGCGCAAGAGCTTCGACGAGCGCACGCTGCTCGAGAACTACGCGACCGTCGTCGAGGAGATCGTGCGAGCGAAGCCCGCCGCCGCGAAGGGCCGCTACATCCGCTCGATCACGCTGACCAGCTCCATGGGACCGGGCGTCCGCGTCGACCCGGCCAGGACGCGCGAGATCGCCGCGGAGCTCGAGGAGGAAGCGGTCCCCGCCTAGGTTTTCATCCACGCCCGTCGCCGAAGACAGCCGGCTGCCCCACGGGGCATAAGACCTGCCGAGGTGGCCCGAGCGAGACGATTCGCCTCTGCTCGTGCCCGCCCGGAAGGCGGGCACGAACGTTTTGAGGAGGTGATTCGATGCAGAGAAAGGACAAGGAGCAGGTCGTTGCCGAGCTCGCGGAGCGGCTGCGCGCCTCGGACACGCTCATCCTGGCCGACTACCGCGGCCTCTCGGTGGGCGAGCTGGACGACGTGCGCACGCAGATCCTCGCGCACGGCGCCCGCTTCTCGGTCGTCAAGAACACGCTGACGAAGCGCGCAGCCGAGGAGGCGGGGCTCGAGACGCTGACCGCGCTCCTGGACGGCCCCACCGCGATCGCGTTCGTCGGCGACGGCGACATGGTGGCCGTCGCGAAGACGCTCAACGACACGGCGAGGAAGACGAAGATCCTGTCCATCAAGGGCGGGATCATGCAGGGGGCGCCGCTCGCGGCCGACCAGGTCGTGGAGCTCGCCTCGCTGCCGCCTTACGACGTGCTCCAGGGCCAGGTGCTGGGCGCCATCGTCGGCCCGTTGACGTCGATCGTCGGCCTGTTTGCCGCCCCGCTCCAGGACTTCGTGGGGTTGATCGACGCGCGTATCGACCAGCTCGGCGGGGCCGAGGCCGCGCCGGCCGAGGCCGAGGAGGCTGCGCCGGAGGCAGAGCCCGAGGACGCTGCGCCGGAGGCAGAGGCCGAGGAGGCCACTGAGGCCGCCGCGGAAGAGACATCCGAAGACACGGCTGACGAAGCAGCCGACCAGACCACAGAGGAGGAATAGCCATGGCTGCAACGGCAGTCGACAAGGTGTTCGACGAGCTCGGGAAGATGACCGTTCTCGACCTCGTCGAGCTCAAGAAGAAGATCGAGGACGAGTGGGGCGTCACCGCCGCCGCTCCGGTCGCGGTCGCCGCCCCCGGCGCCGCCCCCGCCGCGGGAGACGGTGCCGCCGCGGAGGAGAAGACCGAGTTCGACGTCGTCCTCACGGGCCCCGGCGACAAGAAGATCCAGGTGATCAAGGTCGTCCGCGCCATCACGGGCCTCGGCCTCAAGGAGGCCAAGGACCTCGTCGACGGGGCGCCCAACGCCGTCAAGGAGGGCGTGGCCCAGGAGGAGGCCGACTCCATCAAGGCGCAGCTCGAGGAGGCCGGCGCCTCCGTCGAGGTCAAGTAGCTCGAAGCGCCTCGGAACGCTGCGAAGGGCCGGGCCGAGCCCGGCCCTTCGCGTTTCCCCATCTTCCCCAGGCCTTCAGCCATGGCGGGGCCCCGTGGCGTCCGGCGTTCAAGCCGCGCACCGTCCCCTCCGGCCACGGCCAGGTGCCTGGCACCGGGCCGTGGCTTCCGCGGACATGTGTGGAGATGTGGAAGAGGCCCGCTGAGCGGGCCTCTTCGCTGGAGGGGAGGGGATGGGCGCCGCGGCTACGCCGCGGTGTCCCAGGTGGCGCCGGAGGTGCCGTCGTTGCTTCCGTCGTTGTCGCCGCCGTCGGGCGGGACGACGTCGAGATGGCCGCCGAAACCTGGACCAAACTCGCCGCCACCGGGGCCGAGGAGCGTCCCGTTGACCAGGTCGTCGATGGAGCTCTGCAGCCGCTCGTAGATCGCGTCCGCCTGCTCCTGCGTCAGTCGCTCGTTGGCGACCGCCTCGTCCAGGCCTGACTTCGCGCCGGCGAGGATGGCCTCCGTGAGACCGTCCACGGACTTGCCCTGCGCCTCGGCGACCTCCGCCAGCGACTTGCCGGCACGGAGCTGCTCGTGCAGCTCGTCCTCGGTGAGGCCGAGGTACTCGGCCGCGGAGCCGAGCTTGTCGCCGAAGAAGAAGTGGTGCCCGGGGCCGTCGAAGCCGCCCTCCGGTCCGCCAGGCCCGCCGAACTCGTGGCGGAACCCGAACACGCCGGGCCCGAGGAAGAACGGCGCCTCACCGGACTCGATGCGTTCCTTCATCGCGTCCGCCTGCTCCTGGGTGATCTTGCCGTCCTCGAGCGCCTGGTCGACCTGGTCGATCGCCGCCGCCTTCGTGGCGTCCTCGAGCTCCTGCGAGGAGACTCCGAGGTGCTTCGCCACCGAGTCGAGGAACGACGAGCCCGGCGAGTCGGTCTGCGACGCGGCGATCGCTGCCCCGCCGCCCGCGACGGCGAGGCCGGCCACCGTTGCTGCCAGGACCTTCTTCGATGTCAGCTTGCTCATGAGGGAGAGTCCTTTCGCTCGCTCTTTCGCACGATGGAACCAAGCAGGCCTAAGCAAAAGCTGAAAGGCCCCTAAGAACTCCCTAAGAGCGAACCCGAGCCGGAACGAAGCCTTGTACCGTCGCAAGGCGTCATTTCGGCTCGAGCTCTAGAACGGCCGAGAGGGGGCCGCCTCGTGCGCGGCCCCCATTCGGCTCCTTATTCCGGCCTCCGCGTTAGGAGGGCCGGGTCCCGAGGGACACCTGAACGGTCGTGCTGGTGCCGTCGCGCGTGTAGGTGATCGAGACCGAGTCACCCGGGCGCTTGGCGTCGATGGCGGACTGGAGGGAGGCGCCGTCCGTGATGGCGGTGCCGTCTACGGCGGTGATGACGTCGCCGCCGGTCGGATAGCTCTGGCCGTTGACCATCGCCGAGCCTGAGGCCGCGCGCAGGCCCGCCTCGGCCGCCGGCGTGCCCTGGCGCACCTCGGTGACCATGGCGCCGGCCGGGACGCCGAGCTCGCTCGCGACGGACTCGGAGAGAGAGGCAACGCCGACGCCGAGGTAAGCGTGCTCCACGGCGCCGCTGGAGATGATCTGCGGGACGATCGAGGAGACGGTGCTGGACGGGATCGCGAAGCCGATGCCGTCGCTGCCGCCGGAGTCGCTCTTGATCTGTGTGTTGACGCCGACAACCTCGCCGGCCGCATTCAGGAGCGGCCCGCCGGAGTTGCCGTGGTTGATGGCGGCGTCGGTCTGGATCGAGTTGGAGATGGTGAAGTTGTTGGGGGAGGTCATCTCCCGGTTGAGCGCGCTGACGATGCCGCTCGTGAGCGTGCCCTCGAGCCCGAAGGGGCTGCCGATCGCGACGACGCTCTCGCCGACGGACAGCGAGTTCGAGTCGCCGATGGCAAGCGGGAGGAGCACGTCAGCGGGCGCGTCGACCTTGATGACGGCCAGGTCGGTGGAGGGGTCGGTGCCCACGACGGTCGCGTCGTAGGTCGAGCCGTCCCAGAAGCGGACGGAGACCGACTGGGCGCCGTCCACGACATGGTGGTTCGTGACGATGTGGCCGTCGGCGTCGAAGACGAAGCCTGACCCCTGGCCGCTGGCCTGCTGCTCGCCGCCCATGGGCGAGGACTGGTTCAGGGTGGTGGTGATCTCGACGACGCTCTTGTAGGCCTTCTCGTAGACCTCGCTGACGGACAGCGACTCGGTGGTCGACGCCGCCGGCTCGGAGCTCTCCACGGTCACCTGGCGGACGGTGGTGGGGCTGCCGTCGGAGCCGAGTGCCGCGAAGGTCGCCGCCCCTCCGCCCGCGCCGACGGCTGCGGCGGCAACGAGCGCTGCGGTGACGGTGACGATGCGGGTGGTGCGGGATCTCATGACGCGTAGTCCTTTCCGAAAGGTGTGTCGGCGTCCATGCCAGCAACGCCGTCTAAGACGCGTCTGAGAGGCCGCTAAGAACTCGGTAAGACTCCCGCTCGCGGAGCGGAGCTCTTAGCCGAATCTCAGGATTCGTGCGCACAATGCCCCCATGCGCATCCTCGTTGTGGACGACGAGCGGGCCGTGCGCGAGTCGCTGCGGCGGGCGCTCGAGCTCGAGGGCTACGACGTCGAGCTCGCCGCCGACGGACAGCAGGCCCTCGATCGGCTCGAGAACGAGAGCGAGCAGGCACCCGACGCCGTCCTCCTCGACGTGCTCATGCCCGCGCTCGACGGGCTCGAGGTCTGCCGCCGCCTTCGCCGCACCGGGAGCACCCTGCCGATCCTGATGCTGACCGCGCGGGCCGAGGTCGAGAATCGGGTCGAGGGCCTCGACGCCGGGGCCGACGACTACGTGACGAAGCCGTTCGCGCTCGAGGAGCTGCTCGCCCGGCTGCGGGCGCTGTTGCGGCGCACAGCGGACGGATCCGGCGAGACCCTGCGCTTCGAGGACCTCGAGCTCGACCCGAAGACGCGCGAGGTCAGGCGCGCGGGCGAGCCGATCGACCTGACGCGCACCGAGTTCTCGCTCCTCGAGCTCTTCCTGCTCAACCCGCGGCAGGTGCTGACCCGCTCGCTGATCTTCGAGCGCGTCTGGGGCTACGACTTCGGCGCCACCTCGAACTCTCTGGACGTCTACGTCGGCTACCTGCGGCGCAAGACCGAGGCAGGCGGGAAGTCGCGGCTGATCCAGACGGTGCGCGGCGTCGGCTACGCGCTGCGCGAAGCATGAGCTTTCGCGCGCGGATCGCGATCGCCACTGCCGTGGCCGTCGCGGTGGCGGTCGCGGTCGCCTCGATCGTGGCCTACCTGGCGGTCCGCAGCCAGCTCCGCGGCCAGGTGGACGACGCGCTCGCCGATCGGGCCGAGATCATCGAGCGGATTCCCATCGACGTGGTGCAGACGAGCGAGGACCAGTTCTTCCTCCGCATCCCGGGCCCGGCGCTGGGCGGGCCGGGCGGCTACGTCCAGGTCTTCGGTCCCCAGGGCGCGATCCGCGCGCCGGGGGACGATCTGGCGCTCCCGGTGGATGAGGAAACGCGGGACGTGGCCGCGAACGGCGGCTCGAACTACAGCGACGCGCGGGTCGCCGGCATCCACGTGCGCGTCCTGACCACGTCGAGAGGCAGCGGCTACGCCGTCCAGATCGCCCGGCCCCTCACCGAGGTGGACGACAACCTCGACCGGTTGCGCACCATCCTCATTCTCGTCGCGCTCGGTGGCATCGGGCTCGCCGCGGCGCTCGGCCTGCTCGTGGCGCGGACGGCGCTCGCGCCGGTGCGCCGCCTGACGGAGGCGACCGAGGAGGTCACGGAGACCCGCGACCTCTCCCGGCGCATGGCGGACGAGGGCACGGACGAGCTGGGGCGCCTGGCCGGGAGCTTCAACACCATGCTCGCGTCCCTCGAGGACGCGGCGCGGAGCCAGCGCCGCTTCGTCGCGGACGCCTCGCACGAGCTCCGCACCCCGCTGACCAGCCTGCGAACGAACATCGAGGTGCTCGCGCGGGCCGACGACATGCCGCCCGAGGAGCGGGAGCGCCTGCTGGCCGACCTCGTCGAGCAGCTCGCGGAGATGAGCGAGCTCGTGGCCGAGCTCGTGGCGCTGGACCAGGTCGAGGACGCCGGCGAGCCGGAGGACGTCCGCCTCGACCTCGCGGCCGGCGAGGCGATCGAGCGTGTGCGGCGAAATCGCGGCGGCGTCACGTTCGTGCCCGACCTCGAAGAAACCGTCGTCAGCGGCGTGCCCGGCTCGATCGAGCGCGCCATCGGCAACCTGCTCGACAACGCGGCCAAGTGGAGCCCGCCGGGAGGCGAGGTCGAGGTCAGCGTCCGCGACGGCGAGGTGGCCGTCCGCGACCACGGGCCGGGCATCGACGAGGACGACCTGCCGTACGTGTTCGACCGCTTCTACCGGGCGTCCTCGGCCCGCGGGCAGCCCGGCTCGGGGCTCGGGCTCGCCATCGTCAGGCAGGTGGCCGAGGCGCACGGCGGCCAGGTGACCGCCGAGCACGCCGACGGCGGCGGGACGCTGGTGCGCCTCCGGCTGCCGCCCGCCTCGTAGGGGCCTTGCAGCCCGGGTGGCGGTTCTGCTCGCGGCGCGCTATCATGCAAGCCCGACAAAGCGGTTTCCCGCGGGCGTTGCGTTGCGCGGGGACCGCTCGTCGTGCTATTCTTATCGGTCGCGCCGCTGTACTGCAGATCTGCTGTCTTCTTGCCGCTAGACCCTGCCTAGAAGGGGAGGTTTCCGTCCTTGGCTAACAAGGTCGCCGCGCGCCCTGCGCGCAAAAGCTTTTCTCGTCTCAAGCACGTCATCGACCTACCGAACCTGATCGACATCCAGAAGGCCTCCTTCCACTGGTTCCTGGAAGAGGGCCTTCGAGAGACGATCGCCGACATCTCGCCCATCGAGGACTACACCGGCACGCTCGCGGTGGAGTTTCGCGACTACGAGTTCGGCGAGCCGCCCGTGCCGATCAAGGAATGCCGTGAGAAGGACCTGACCTACCAGGTCCCGCTGTCGATCTCCGTCCAGTTCGTGAACAAGGAGACCGGCGAGATCCGCGAGCAGACGGTCTTCATGGGGGACTTCCCGATGATGACCGATCAGGGAACCTTCATCATCAACGGGACCGAGCGCGTCATCGTCACGCAGCTCGTCCGCTCCCCCGGCGCCTACCTGATGGAGCCGAAGGACGCGACGAAGCAGGTCTTCATCGCCAACCTCATGCCGAGCCGCGGCTCGTGGCTCGAGCTCGAGATCGACAAGAAGGGCGTCGTCTACGCGCGCATCGACCGGAAGCGAAAGCTCCCGATCACGACGCTCCTGCGCGCGCTCCCGGCCGAGGACCCCTCGACCGGCTTCGCCCTGGACACCAGCACGAACGAGAAGATCCTCGAGCTGTTCGACAACTCGCCGTTCATCGCGAACACGCTGGAGAAGGACACGACGACGCGCGAGGAGGAGGCGGTCGTCGAGGTCTTCAAGAAGCAGCGGCCCGGCGAGCCTCCGACGCTCGAGAACGCGCGTAACCTCCTGCGCGGGCTCTTCTTCGACCCCAAGCGCTACGACCTGACCAAGGTCGGCCGCTACAAGCTGAACCAGCGGCTCGAGGTCGACGTGCCGGACGACATCCGCGTGCTCACCACGCTGGACATCCTGGCGCTCGTCCAGCGGCTGGTCCGCCTCCCGAAGACGCTCGGCGTCCCGGAGGAGTCCAAGGACTTCGCCGCCGACGCCATCGTCCTCTCGCGGGAGCCGATCCGGAGCGAGCTCGACGAGTACGAGCACTTCGGCAACCGGCGCCTGCGCACGGTCGGGGAGCTGATCCAGGAGGCGTTCCGCGTCGGCCTCTACCGCATGGAGCGCGTCGTGCGGGAGCGGATGACGACGGAGGACGTCGACACGATCACCCCGCAGACGATCATCAACATCCGTCCGGTCGTGGCGGCGCTGAAGGAGTTCTTCGGCTCCTCGCAGCTGTCGCAGTTCATGGACCAGACGAACTCCCTCGCGGGCCTGACCCACCGCCGGCGGCTCTCCGCCCTCGGCGCGGGCGGTCTCACGCGCGAGCGCGCGCCGATCGAGGTGCGCGACGTCCATCCGACCCACTACGGCCGCATGTGCCCGATCGAGACGCCGGAGGGCCCGAACATCGGCCTGATCGGCTCGCTCTCGTCGATGGCGACGGTTTCCGAGTTCGGCTTCGTCCAGACGCCCTACCGGGTCGTCAAGGCCGGCAAGGTCTCGGACGAGATCGTCTACCTGGACGCCGCCGAGGAGGAGAAGCTCACCATCGCCCAGGCCAACGAGGCCGTGGACGAGCGGACGGGCAAGTTCGTCAACTCGACGGTTCTCTGCCGCGGGCCCGGCGGTCAGCCGGTCGAGGTCGAGCCCAAGCACGTCCAGTACATGGACGTGAACCCGGCGCAGATCGTCTCCGTGGGGACGGCGCTGATCCCGTTCCTGGAGCACAACGACGCGAACCGGGCCCTCATGGGCTCGAACATGCAGCGCCAGGCGGTGCCGCTCATGATCACGGAGCCGCCGCTCATCGGCACGGGCCTCGAGTACCGCGCGGCCATCGACACGGGCGACGTCACCATCTCCGCGAACGCGGGGACGATCGTGGACGTCGACGCCGAGGCCATCGTCGTCGAGACGAAGGACGGCCGCGACGACTACGAGCTCGAGAAGTTCATGCGCTCGAACCAGGGCACGCTGATCCACCAGAAGCCCACGGTGCGCCTGGGCGACAAGGTCAAGGCCGGCGACGTCCTCGCGGACGGCAGCTCGACCTCCGAGGGCGAGCTCGCCCTCGGCAAGAACCTGCTCGTCGCCTTCATGCCGTTCGAGGGCTACAACTTCGAGGACGCGATCGTGATCTCCGAGCGGCTCGTCAAGGACGAGGTGCTCTCCTCGATCCACATCCACGAGTACGAGATCGACGCCCGCTCGACGAAGCTGGGCGACGAGGAGATCACGCGGGACATCCCCAACCGCTCGGAGGAGTCGCTCAAGGACCTCGACGACCGCGGCGTCGTCCGCATCGGGGCCGAGGTCGGCTCCGGCGACCTCCTCGTCGGCAAGGTCACGCCCAAGGGCGAGACCGAGCTGACGGCCGAGGAGAAGCTGATCCGCGCCATCTTCAAGGAGAAGGCGCGCGAGGTGCGCGACACGTCCCTCAAGGTCCCGCACGGCGAGGGCGGCAAGGTCATCGACGTGAAGACGTTCTCCCGCGACGGCGGCGACGACCTCTCGCCGGGTGTGAACGAGCTCGTGCGCGTGTACGTCGCCAAGAAGCGCAAGATCGCCGAGGGCGACAAGCTCGCCGGCCGCCACGGGAACAAGGGCGTCATCGCCCGCATCGTCCCCGAGGAGGACATGCCGTTCCTGGAGGACGGAACGCCGGTCGACGTCGTCCTGAACCCACTCGGTGTCCCGAGCCGGATGAACATCGGCCAGGTCCTCGAGACCCACCTCGGCTGGGCCGCTCACCACGGCGTGTTCGCCGAAGACGGCGAGCGCAACGGCCCGACCCCGGTCGCGAGCTCCGTCTTCGACGGCGCCACGCCACAGCAGGTGGACGAGGCCCTCGTCGAGTGGACGCGCCAGAACCCCGACTCGCCGATCAAGTTCGTGGTCGACGAGAAGCGGCCCGACGGCCGGCACTGCTCGGGCAAGGCCCGGCTCTTCAACGGCCGCACCGGCGAGCCCTTCGACCAGAAGGTCACCGTCGGCTACATGTACATCCTGAAGCTCCTCCACCTCGTCGACGACAAGATCCACGCGCGTTCGACGGGGCCCTACTCGCTCGTGACGCAGCAGCCGTTGGGCGGCAAGGCCCAGTTCGGCGGCCAGCGCTTCGGCGAGATGGAGGTCTGGGCGCTCGAGGCCTACGGGGCCGCGTACACCCTGCAGGAGATGCTGACCATCAAGTCCGACGACACGGTCGGGCGCGTGAAGGCCTACGAGGCGATCGTCAAGGGCGAGAACATCGCCGAGCCGTCGATCCCCGAGTCCTTCAAGGTGCTCCTCAAGGAGATGCAGTCGCTGGCGCTCGACGTCCACGTCATCTCCGAGGAAGGTGCCGAGGTCGAGGTTCGGGAGGAGGACGACGAGTTGCTCCGCGCCGCGGAGGAGCTCGGCATCGACCTCTCGCCCGGCTCCCTCCGTGCCGCCGCGCGCCAGCCGACGGCCGAGGAGGCCGAGGAGGGGCAGGAGCGCGTCGACACCGACGGCGAGCTGACCCTTCCGGCCGACGAGCAGCTCGGCGATCTCGACGAAGCCGAGGCGGACGAGCTCGTGGCCGAAGAGGAACCCGCCCCGGCAGCGGATGCCGACCTGGAATCGAAGACTGAGGTAGGGGAGAGCGAACTTTGATCGACATCAATAACTTCGACGCGATCCGCATCGGTCTCGCGTCGAGCAAGCAGATCAGGGACTGGTCGTCGGGCGAGGTCACGAAGCCCGAGACGATCAACTACCGCACGCTCAAGCCCGAGAAGGACGGCCTCTTCTGCGAGCGCATCTTCGGTCCGACCAAGGACTGGGAGTGCTATTGCGGCAAGTACAAGCGCGTCCGCTACAAGGGCATCATCTGCGAGCGCTGCGGCGTCGAGGTGACGCGCCAGAAGGTGCGGCGCGAGCGCATGGGCCATATCGACCTGGCCGCGCCCGTCTCGCACATCTGGTTCTTCAAGGGAGTCCCGAGCCGCATCGGCTACCTCCTCGACATCGCTCCCAAGGAGCTGGAGAAGGTCCTCTACTTCGCCGCCTCGATCGTCACGCAGGTCGAGGTCGAGAAGCGGGCGGCCGACCTGGCCGACCTCGAGGACAAGGTGCGCGGCGAGTACGAGCGCATCAACGTCGACCGCGACGAGGCGCTCGCCGCGCTCGAGGACCGGCTCGCACGCCGGCGTGACTACTTCACGAAGGGCAAGGAGCGCAACTTCGACGAGGACGACGAGTTCTGGGTCCGGGGCCTGACCGCCTGGGCCGAGGAGCAGGGCCTGCCTCCCGTCGAGGAGGCGCGGACCCTCGCGAGCGGCATCTTCACGGAGGTGGCGCAGACCGTCACCACCGAGGACTCGAAGAAGATCCGCGAGCTCGTGCGCTCGACCGCCGTCCGCGACGACCGGCGGCTGGCTCCGCGCGACACGGAGGCGGTCGGCAACGCCGCGGTCCAGATCCTCGAGGCGCTGGCGCCGCTGGCCAAGCAGGCCGACAAGGCGACCGGCTCCAAGAAGGGCGCGATCACGAAGCACATGAACAAGGTGCGCGACGCCCTCCTCGCGGGCGAGGCGCTCGAGGGCGAGGACGCGGAGCTCGTCTCCGGCGTCGACGCGAAGAACCTCGAGAAGGCGCGCGAGCTCGGCGCGGGGCTCCTGCGCGACGTCCTCGACCGGGCCGAGACCGAGGGCGACCCCGCCGCGGTCAAGGAGCTCGCCTACGACCTCTGCCTGCGCGAGGGAGCGAAGAAGGAGGACTTCGACGCGCTCTCGCAGTGGGCGCTCAAGGTCCGCGAGATGTACCAGGACATCGAGTCCCGGCGCGGCGACGCGCGCGAGGCGGCGGTCGACTCGGTCGCCCGCCTCGAGCAGACGTGGCAGCTCTTCCGGGAGCTCGAGCCCAAGCTGATCGTCAACGACGAGATGCTGTTCCGGGAGCTGAAGGACCGCTTTGGCTCGCCCTACGGCTTCGGCGTCTACTTCAAGGGCGGCATGGGCGCGGAGGCGATCCGCGACCTGCTCAAGGACCTCGACCTCGTCGCCGAGGCGAAGTCCCTGCGCGAGATCATCCGCACCTCGAAGGGGCAGAAGCAGCAGCGCGCGATCAAGCGGCTGAAGGTCGTGAATGCGTTCATCACCTCGGAGAACCGTCCGGAGTGGATGATCCTCGAGGCGGTCCCGGTCATCCCGCCGGAGCTTCGCCCCATGGTGCAGCTCGACGGCGGCCGCTTCGCCACGAGCGACCTGAACGACCTCTACCGCCGCGTCATCAACCGGAACAACCGGCTGAAGCGGCTGCTCGACCTCGGCGCGCCCGAGATCATCGTCAACAACGAGAAGCGCATGCTCCAGGAGGCCGTCGACGCCCTCTTCGACAACGGGCGCCGCGGCCGGGCGGTCACCGGCCCGGGCAACCGGCCGCTGAAGTCGCTCTCGGACATGCTCAAGGGCAAGCAGGGTCGGTTCCGCCAGAACCTGCTCGGCAAGCGCGTCGACTACTCCGGCCGGTCGGTGATCGTGTCGGGCCCGACGCTGAAGCTGCACCAGTGCGGCCTGCCGAAGCTGATGGCGCTCGAGCTCTTCAAGCCGTTCATCATGAGCCGGCTCGTCGAGCGGAAGTCCGTCCAGAACATCAAGGCGGCGAAGAAGTACGTCGAGTCGATGGTCCCGGAGGTCTGGGACGTGCTCGAGGAGGTCATCGCGGAGCATCCGGTTCTCCTGAACCGCGCGCCGACGCTGCACCGGCTCGGCATCCAGGCGTTCGAGCCCGTGCTCGTCGAGGGCAAGGCGATCCAGATCCATCCGCTCGTCTGCCACGCCTTCAACGCCGACTTCGACGGCGACCAGATGGCCGTCCACCTGCCGCTCTCCGCGGAGGCGCAGGCCGAGGCGCGCATCCTGATGCTGTCGTCCAACAACATCCTCTCGCCCGCGCACGGGAAGCCCCTGTCGACCCCGTCGCAGGACATGGTGCTGGGCGGCTACTACCTGACGTACTGCTCGGCCGACCTGCCTGCGATGACCGCCGAGGAGCTCGATCCCCGGCCGCGCCGCTACGGCTCCGAGGAGGAGGTCATCCTCGCCCTCGACGCCCGCCAGGTGGGCCTCCAGGATCCGATCGAGTACCGCCGCGGCGGCGAGTTGCTGCTGACGACGCCGGGACGGGTCGTCTTCAGCGAGGAGGTGGCGCGCGCCGTCAACGCCGCGCTGCCCCACATCGACCCGACCACGGTCGAGTTCATCAATCGAACGCTCGGCAAGAAGGAGACGAACGACTTCGTCGCCACCCTCGTCGACGTCTACGGCGCTGCCGTCATCTCCGTCCTCCTCGACACGATCAAGGAGCTGGGCTTCCATTACGCCACCCAGGCCGGGATCACGATCTCGAAGAACGACATCGTCATCCCTGCAGACAAGGAGAAGATCCTCGAGGCCTACGAGGAGCGGGTCGGCAAGATCGAGACGCAGTTCGAGCGCGGCCTCATCACCGAGGAGGAGCGCCACGAGTCGATCGTCAACATCTGGACCGAGGCCACCGACAAGGTCGCCGAGGCGATGGAGGAGAACCTCCTCGAGCTGAACCCGATCTTCATGATGGCCAACTCCGGCGCCCGCGGATCCTTCAAGCAGATCCGCCAGCTCGCCGGCATGCGCGGCCTGATGGCGAATCCGAAGGGCGAGATCATGGAGCTGCCGATCAAGGCCAACTTCATGGAGGGCCTGTCGGTGCTCGAGTACTTCATCTCGACCCACGGCGCCCGCAAGGGCCTCGCCGACACCGCGCTGCGCACGGCCGACTCCGGCTACCTCACGCGGCGCCTGGTGGACGTCTCCCAGGACGTCATCGTCCGCATCGAGGACTGCGGGACCGAGGAGGCAGTCGACATGCCGGTCCTCGTCCCCGAGGGCCTGAACCGCTCGCTCGCCGGGCGCGTGGCGGCCGTCGACATCCGCAAGCCGCTCAAGGACGGCAAGCCCGGCAAGACGGTGCTCGTGGCCAAGGGCGAGGAGATCACCCCGCTCCGGCTCCGCGAGCTCGCCGACGAGCTGGAGGAGCACCTCGAGACCTTCACGGTCCCGGTGCGCAGCGTCCTCAAGTGCCGCAGCGAGCACGGCGTGTGCCGGGCGTGCTACGGCACGTTCCTCGCCACCGGCGAGAAGTGCGAGATCGGCGACGCGGTCGGGATCATCGCCGCGCAGTCGATCGGCGAGCCGGGCACGCAGCTGACGATGCGGACGTTCCACACGGGCGGCGTGGCCGGCGCGGACATCACGCACGGCCTCCCGCGCGTCGTCGAGATCTTCGAGGCCCGCAACCCGAAGGGCGCGGCAACGCTCGCGCTCGTCGGCGGCAGGGTGGAGATCGAGGAGACGGACCGCGGCCCGAAGGTGACGATCGTCCCTGACGGCGTGGACGAGAGCGGCGAGCCGCTCCAGCCCAAGGAGTACCAGCTCCCGCGGCGCACGCGGCTGCTGGTCGCTGCCGGCCAGGTCGTCGAGCCCGGCGACCCGCTCCACGAGGGCTCGCTCGCCCCGGCCGAGCTGCTCGGCCTGCACTCGAAGTCGGGCAAGGGCTCGACGCCGACCGAGCTCTACCTCGTCGGCGAGGTCCAGAACGTCTACAAGTCGCAGGGCGTCGACATCCACGACAAGCACATCGAGCTGATCGTCCGGCAGATGCTCAAGAAGGTCCGCGTCGAGAACGCCGGCGACACCGACCTCCTGCCCGGCCAGCTGGTCGACAAGGCGGTCCTCGAGCGCGAGAACCTGCGCGTCAAGGGCGAGAAGAAGGAGCAGGCCACGTTCGAGCCGCTCATCCTCGGCATCACCAAGGCCTCGCTGGCGACCGAGTCGTTCCTCTCGGCGGCCTCCTTCCAGGAGACGACGAAGGTGCTGACCGACGCGTCGATCGAGGGCAAGATCGACCGTCTGCTCGGTCTCAAGGAGAACGTCATCATCGGCAAGCTGATCCCGGCCGCGACCGGCCTCAAGGGCTACCGCAACGTCGAGATCAAGCCGAGCGACAAGGTCCCCGCCTCCGCGCTCGTACGGCCGCAGACCGAGGAGCAGCTGCTCGCGGCGCTCGAGGAGATCGGCTCGGACGGCGAGAGCCTCGGCCTCCTCGACCTGAGCTTCGACGGCGAGCCCGAGACGAACGGCGGCGACGGCCGCAGCTCGCTCGAGGCCGACGAGATCCCCGAGGTCGACTCGCCGCTCGACGAGGAGAGCTGAGCCGCTCCACAGCAGTGAATCCGGGGGCGCCGAAAGGCGCCCCCGGTCTATGCTGGCTCCCGTGACGGCCGTGCTGTGGCGCGCGAGCGACGGGGGCGCCGACCTCTGCGTCCTCGAGTCCGCCGGCGCCGGTCACCGCCTGCGCGGGACGGTTCTGACCCACGAGGCGAAGCAGCCGATCGAGATCCGCTACTCCGTCGAGGTCGACGCCGCCTGGGCGACGCGGGACGTCGAGGTGCTCGTGGCCTTCGCCGGAGGCGACCTTCGCGAGCCGGTCGAGCTCGGCGGCCTCTGGTCGGGAAAGGAGCGTCCGCCCGAGCTCGAGGGCAGCGTCGACGTCGATCTCAGCTTCACGCCGGCGACGAACACCCTCCCCATCCGGCGCCTGCGGCTCGAGGTCGGAGAGGAGGCCGAGATCGCCGTCGCCTGGCTCCGCTGGCCCGAGCTCCGCGTCGAGCGCGTGCTCCAGCGCTACACCCGGCTGGGGGAGGACCTCTACCGCTACTCGCAGGACGAGTTCAAGGCCGAGCTCGTCGTGGACGAGCACGGGCTCGTGCTCGAGTACGAGGGCATCTGGCGTGCGATCGCCCGCGCCTGACCCCGGGAGGGCTGCGTCGTGGACCGGCTTCATCACGGATGTCCCTCCTCGTTTTTTGCGCTCTTTGCGAGGAGTTCGTGGGGAGTCCCTCGAAAGGGGTATCGGAGGGTCGGGACGAGGCGTAGACTGGCCTCTGTCGCGGACGAGGGCGCTCGAGGGAGCGGCGGCGGGGGGCGCCTGCGACAGGTTATCCACAGGATCCACAGCGAGGTGGGGAGGAAAGTGACTGGTCCCGGTGAACGCGAGCGGCCGCCTGCCGCTGAACAGGCTCATGCAGCGCCCCCTGGGCACTTCCTCTCCGACGAGTTGGAGTCCGACTGCGCGCGCTTCCTCGAGGACGTCCGGACGCTCGTCCGCCGCCGCGAGCAGGACACGGTCGCGCTCCGCCTCGGCTCCCGCCCTTAAGTAACTAAGACTGGCCGGGCTCGAGGGCGCGGTCCTCGCGGCCCGCTTCGGCCTCCGCCTGCACCTGGCCCTTGCCGAGCTCCTTGGCGCGGTAGAGGGCGTCGTCGGCGCGCTCGAAGAGCGCCACCGAGTCGTCCTCGGGACGCAGCTCGGCGATGCCGGCCGAGAGGCGCACGCGCTCGACCGGGCCCGACGAGCCCGAGCCGACGGCGAACTGGATCCGGCGGTAGAGCTGCTCGGCGTCGCGCGCGCCGGCCTCGGGGAGGATGACGGCGAACTCGTCGCCGCCGACGCGGCAGGCGATGTCGGACTCGCGGACGGCGCCGCGGAGGCGCTCGGCCACGGCGGCGAGCACGGTGTCGCCGGCCAGGTGGCCGAGGCGGTCGTTCGTGCCCTTGAAGTCGTCGATGTCGAGGATGACGAGGGCCAGGCCGCGCTCGTACCGGTGTGCGCGGGCGCATTCACGCAGGAGCGTCTCGTGGAAGTAGCGCCGGTTGTGGACGCCGGTGAGGGAGTCGACGTCGGCCTGCAGCCGCGCCTCCCGGAACTCCTGGGCGTTCCGGATCGCGGGCGCGCTCGTTCGAGCCAGAGCCTCGAGCTCGGCGATCTCCTCGTCCGCGGGCACCCGGTCCTCGCCGCGCCAGAAGACGGCCAGGGTGCCGATCGTGCCGACGTGGTCCTCGCGCAGGGGCACCGCGACGCCGCCCCGGATCAGGCGGCCGGGCGGCCCCCCGGCCGGGTCGTAGCGGTAGCTGATGCGGACTGCGCGCGCCCCGCCCGACGGCGAGCTCGACACCGGCTGGCGCGCCGCCTCCTCCGCGCTCATCCCGAACGTCGCGACGATCGGCGTCTCCTCGGTCTGGCGGACGACCGCCATGGCGGCGTCGACCCCGTCGGTGGCCGCCGCGGCGGCGAGGGTGCGCTGGAGAACCGCGTCGAGGTCGATCGACGTGGCAATCTCCGCGAGCGCCTGCGAGCGGGCCGTCTCCCCGCGCGCGTGCTCGAGCGCGGCCTCGAGCTCGTCCGCCCCCGGTTCCTCGACGGGAGCCGGAAGCGGAGGCTCCACCGCCGTCCGGCCTCGCCGGAGCACGAGCCCGAGCAGGACGAGCGAGGCCGTGAGTGCGAGCACCGCCGCCCCGACGGCGAACCCGACGGCGATCCACGTTGCGGTGTCCGCGAGAGGAGGCATCGGCCGGTTGCGAGTCCACGATACGCGGGCCTGAAGCCCGCGACAATCCCTGGCGACGGCCGGGCCCGAACTGCTAGCATGCCGCGAGGTTCGGCTTGGGCCTGCCCCACGCCGACCTTTTGTTGCGTCTGGATGCCGTCCAGACACACCTCCGAAGCGAAGGAACCACGACCGCGTGCCAACCGTGAACCAGCTCGTGCGGAAGGGTCGCAAGACTCCTCCGACCAAGGTCAAGACACCCGCCCTCAGGGGCGCCCCGCAGAAGCGGGGGGTCTGCACGCGCGTGTACACGACGACGCCGAAGAAGCCGAACTCCGCGCTGCGCAAGGTCGCGCGCGTGCGGCTCACCAACCAGATGGAGGTCGGCGCGTACATCCCCGGTGAGGGGCACAACCTTCAGGAGCACTCGGTCGTGCTCATCCGTGGTGGTCGAGTCAAGGACCTGCCCGGCTTCCGCTACAAGGTGATCCGCGCCGCGCTCGACGCGGGCGGCGTCGCCGAGCGGCGCCAGGGACGTTCCAAGTACGGCGCGAAGAAGGGCGCGTAGGCCATGCCGCGTCGCGCAGAGATCCCCGTCCGCGCGCTCGTCCCGGACCCGCTGTACGAGTCCAAGCTCGTCTCGCAGGTGGTCAACAAGGTCATGCTGAAGGGCAAGAAGTCGACGGCCGAGCACATCGTCTACTCCGCGCTGGAGAAGGTCGGAGAGCGCACCGGCAAGCCGCCGGTCGAGGTGCTCGAGCAGGCGATCAAGACGGTCACGCCCGTTCTCGAGGTGCGTTCGCGCCGGGTCGGAGGGGCGAACTACCAGGTGCCCGTCGAGGTGCCGCAGCGCCGTGCCCGCACGCTCGCGGTGCGCTGGCTCGTCGGCTTCGCGCGCGACCGCCGCGAGAAGTCGATGGACGAGAAGCTCGCCAACGAGATCATGGACGCGCTCAACCAGCAGGGCGGCGCGTTCAAGCGCAAGGACGACCTCTACCGGATGGCGCAGGCCAACAAGGCCTTCGCCCACTACAGGTGGTAACGGTGGCCGCCGTGCAGACAGGTGGAAAGGTCGGCCTCGACCACGTCCGGAACATCGGGATCATGGCGCACATCGACGCCGGCAAGACGACGACGACCGAGCGGATCCTCTACTACACCGGGCGCACCCACAAGATGGGCGAGGTGCACGAGGGCGGTGCGGTCATGGACTGGATGGCGCAGGAGCAGGAGCGCGGCATCACGATCACGTCTGCCGCGACGACGGCGTTCTGGCGCGATTTTCGTATCAACATCATCGATACGCCCGGGCACGTGGACTTTACGGTCGAGGTGGAGCGCAGCCTGCGTGTCCTCGACGGTGCCATCGCCGTGTTCGACTCCGTCGCCGGCGTGGAGCCCCAGTCGGAGACCGTCTGGCGCCAGGCCGACCGCTACGGCGTCCCGCGCATCGCCTTCATCAACAAGATGGACCGCACCGGCGCGGACTTCTTCGCCGCCGTGCAGTCGATGGTCGACCGCCTCGGCGCCCACCCGGTGCCGGTGCAGTTGCCGATCGGCCAGGAGGAGCACTTCCGCGGCGTCGTCGACATCGTGGAGATGCAGGGAACCGTGTGGGAGGACGACCTCGGCACGAAGGTGTCGACGATCGAGATCCCCGAGGAGCTCAAGGAGCAGGCGGACGAGTACCACCACCAGCTGATCGACGCGGTCGCCGAGCACGACGAGGAGCTGCTCGAGACCTACCTCACCGACGAGAGCGGGGTCACGCCGGACATGATCCGGCGCGCGCTCCGCAAGGCGACGCTCGCGATCGCGGTCACGCCTGTCTTCCTCGGCTCCGCCTTCAAGAACAAGGGCGTCCAGCCGCTGCTCGACGCGGTCATCGACTACCTGCCGAGCCCGCTCGACGTCCCTCCGATCCACGGGATCGACCCGCGCACGGGCCACGAGCTCTCGCGCCGGCCGTCCGAGGACGAGCCGTTCTCGGCGCTCGCCTTCAAGGTGATGAGCGACCCGTACGTCGGCAAGCTGACCTACTTCCGGGTCTACTCCGGCAAGGTCAAGGCCGGCGAGCGCGTCATGAACGTCACCACCGGCAAGACCGAGCGCGTCGGCCGCCTCCTGCAGATGCACGCGAACCACCGCGAGGAGCGCGACGAGATCGGCGCCGGTGAGATCGTCGCGGCCGTCGGCCTGAAGGCGACGACCACAGGCGACACGCTCGCCGTCGACTCGGCGCCGATCCGGCTCGAGTCCATGGAGTTCCCGGACCCGGTCATCGCGGTGGCGATCGAGCCGAAGACGAAGGCCGACCAGGACAAGCTCGGGCAGGGCCTCGCGCGCCTGGCCGAGGAGGATCCGACCTTCCGCGTCCGCACGGACGAGGAGACGGGCCAGACCCTCATCGCCGGCATGGGCGAGCTCCACCTCGAGATCATCGTCGACCGCCTCATGCGGGAGTTCTCGGTGGACGCCAACGTCGGCCGCCCGCAGGTCGCCTACCGCGAGACGATCGGGAAGGCCGTCGAGAAGATCAACGGCAGGTTCGTCCGCCAGACCGGCGGCCGCGGCCAGTACGGCCACGCCGTCATCAACATGGAGCCGTCCGAGCCGGGCGAGGGCTACGAGTTCCTCGATCGCATCGTCGGCGGCAAGATCCCCAAGGAGTACATCCCGTCCATCGATCTCGGCATCCAGGAGGCCATGGAGTCAGGCGTGCTCGCCGGCTATCCCGTGGTGGATGTTCGGGTCGAGCTCGTGGACGGCTCGTACCACGACGTCGACTCGAGCGAGATGGCGTTCAAGATCGCGGGCTCCATGGCCTTCAAGGAGGCCATGCAGCGGGCGAAGCCGAAGCTGCTCGAGCCGGTCATGTCCGTCGAGGTCGTCACGCCCGAGGAGTACCTCGGCGACGTGATGGGCGACCTCAACTCGCGCCGAGGCCGGGTCGAGGGCCTCGAGCCGCGAGGCAACGCGCAGGCGGTGCGCGCCCGCGTCCCGCTCGCCACGATGTTCGGGTACGCGACCGACCTGAGGTCCACGACCCAGGGTCGCGCGACCTTCACGATGCAGTTCGACCGCTACGAGGAGGCGCCGCAGTCGGTCGCGGGCGAGATCGTCTCCGCAGCGCAGGCCACGTAGGAAAGACCACCGGAGGAGCTGATGGGTAAGCAGAAGTTCGAGCGCACGAAGCCGCACGTCAACATCGGGACGATCGGTCACATCGACCACGGCAAGACGACCCTGACCGCGGCGATCACGAAGGTCCTCGCGGAGCAGGGCACCAACACGGAAGAGCGTGACTTCGCGTCGATCGACAACGCTCCCGAGGAGCGGCAGCGCGGTATCACGATCAACACGGCGCACGTCGAGTACGAGACGGCGAACCGCCACTACGCGCACGTCGACTGCCCGGGGCACGCCGACTACATCAAGAACATGATCACGGGCGCCGCCCAGATGGACGGCGCGATCCTCGTCGTCTCGGCGGCCGACGGCCCGATGCCGCAGACGCGCGAGCACATCCTGCTCGCCCGCCAGGTCGAGGTGCCGTCGATCGTCGTCGCCCTCAACAAGGCCGACATGGTCGACGACCCCGAGCTGCTCGAGCTCGTCGAGATGGAGGTGCGCGAGCTCCTCACGAAGTACGAGTTCCCGGGCGACGACATCCCCGTCGTGGCCGTCTCGGCGCTGAAGGCGCTCGAGGGCGACGCCGAGTGGACGCCCAAGATCATCGAGCTCATGGAGGCGGTCGACTCCTACATCCCGGAGCCCGAGCGCGACGTCGACAAGCCGTTCCTCATGCCGATCGAGGACGTCATGACGATCCAGGGCCGCGGCACCGTCGTCACCGGGCGTATCGAGCAGGGCAAGATCGAGTCCGGCAACGAGGTCGAGATCGTCGGGATCCACCCCGACATCGAGAAGACCGTCGTCACCAGCCTCGAGATGTTCCACAAGACGCTCGACTACGCCCAGGCGGGCGACAACGCCGGCGCGCTCCTCCGCGGCACGAAGCGGGAGGAGGTCGAGCGCGGCCAGGTGCTTGCGAAGCCCGGCTCGATCACGCCGCACACCGGCTTCAAGGCCGAGGTGTACGTCCTCTCGAAGGACGAGGGCGGCCGCCACACGCCGTTCTTCAACGGCTACCGGCCGCAGTTCTACTTCCGGACGACGGACGTGACCGGCTCAATCAAGCTCCCCGAGGGCCAGGAGATGGTCATGCCCGGCGACAACACGAACATGGAGATCGACCTCGGTCAGCCCATCGCCATGGACCAGGGCCTCCGCTTCGCCATCCGCGAGGGCGGTCGCACGGTCGGCGCGGGCGTCGTCACCGAGATCGTCAAGTAGGAACGACTCACTTGCCGCAGCAGAAGATCCGCATCCGCCTCAAGGGGTACGACCACACCCAGCTCGACCGGTCGGCGCTGTCGATCGTCGAGACGGCGCAGCGCACCGGGGCCACCGTCACCGGCCCCGTGCCGCTGCCCACCGAGAAGAACGTCTACACGGTGATCCGGAGCCCGTTCAAGGACAAGGACTCCCGTGAGCACTTCGAGGTGCGCACGCACAAGCGCCTGATCGACATCCACTCGCCGACCCCGAAGACGGTCGACTCCCTGATGCGGCTGGATCTTCCCGCCGGCGTGGACATCGAGATCAAGCTCTAATGGCAACCCCCACCCGTTCATCTCGCACTCTGGATCCCGCTGCAAAGCGTCGCCTCGCGGCGTCCTCGGTTGCGCCCGTAGCCTCCGGCTACGAGCGCGGTGGTGGTTCCCTGCGTCCTTGCGACGCTCGCTTTTCGCGGGCCCAGAGCACGATCTGTCCGGGCGGTGATTGCCCATGAAAGGCATCGTCGGCAGAAAGCTCGGCATGACGCAGGTCTTCGACCAGGAGACCGGCGTGCTCACGCCCGTGACGGTGATCGAGGCGGGGCCCTGCCCCGTCGTCGCCGTGCGGACGGTCGAGGCCGACGGCTACGACGCAGTCCAGCTCGCCTTCGACGAGGTGCCCGAGCGCAAGCTTACGAAGCCCGAGCTCGGGCATCTCGCCAAGGCCAAGGTGGCCCCACACCGCCGGCTCGTCGAGTTCCGCGGGCAGAGCGAGCTCGCCACGGGCGAGACCGTCACCGTCGAGGCTTTCGAGCCCGGCGAGAAGGTCAAGATCACGGGCGTCTCCATCGGCAAGGGCTTCCAGGGGACGATCAAGCGGCACAACTTCAGCCGCGGCCCCGTCACGCACGGCTCCCACAACGTTCGCAAGCCCGGCTCGATCGGCGCGTCGGCAACGCCCTCGCGTGTCTTCAAGGGGATCAAGATGGCCGGGCAGATGGGCGCCAAGCGGGTGACCCAGCTCGGGCTCACCGTCGTCGACCGCGACGTCGACCAGAACCTGCTCCTCGTCAAGGGCGCGGTGCCCGGGCACAAGAACGGGTACGTCGTGATCCGGGAGGACAGCCGGTAATGGCTGCGCCCAAGGCACCCATGCTCGACCTGTCGGGCAAGAAAGCGAAGGACGTCACGCTCGCCGAGGTCGTCTTCGCGGCCCCGATCAAGTCGCACCTGGTCCACGAGGCGGTGCGGGCCGAGGCGGCCGCGGCGCGCTCCGGCACGCAGGCGGCCAAGAGCCGTGGGATGGTGGCCGGCGGCCGCACCAAGCCGTGGCGCCAGAAGGGCACGGGCCGCGCGCGCGCGGGAACCACGCGCGCCCCTCAGTGGACGGGCGGCGGCGTCGCCTTCGCCCCGCAGCCGCGCGGCTACGACCTGAAGGTGAACCGCAAGGTGCACCGCGCCGCGTTCCGCGCTGCGCTCTCCGACCACGCCCAGCGCGGGACGCTGGCCGTTATCGACGGCGGCGCGTTCGAGGAGCCCTCCACGCGAGACGCCGCTGCGCTACTCGCCGCCTGGGGCGCCGACCTTCCGGTGCTCGTCGTCGCGCAGCCCGAGGAGGAGACGCTCGTCAAGAGCTTCCGCAACCTGACGAGGACGCTCGTCCTCGAGCCCTCCGCGCTCGAGGTCGGCGCGATCGTCTGGGCCCGCTCGGTGCTCGCCACCGAGGGCGCCCTCGAGCGCGTCACGGAGGTGAACTCCCGGTGATTGCGACCCCCTCCGCCGCATCTCGCACTCTCGGGGTCGCTGCAAAGCTTCGCCTCGCGGCGTCCTCAGTCGCGTCCGTAGCCTCTGGCTACGAACACGGGCGGGATCACACCAAACTGCATCCGGTTTCGGGGAGCGACGCTCGCTTTTCGCGGCCCGAGAGCACGATCTGCACCGGAGGTGATCGCAAATGAGCCTGGATCCCCGTGAGGTCATCATCACGCCGGTCGTCTCGGAGAAGAGCTACAGCCTGATCGAGGACAACAAGTACTCGTTCCGGGTGCACCCGAAGGCGCACAAGACGCAGATCCGCCAGGCCGTCGAGGAGCTCTTCGACGTCAAGGTCGTGTCGGTCAACGTCCTCAAGGTGCAGCCGAAGCCGAAGCGGCGCGGCTGGACGCGCGGGACGAAGTCCGGCTGGAAGAAGGCCATCGTCCAGCTCCGCGCCGGCGACAAGATCGAGATCTTCGAGGGGGCCGCCGTCTAAGTGGCTTACCAATGTCACGAGGCGAGCCACTGATGGCTCTGAGGAAGTACAAGCCCACGAGCCCCGGCCGGCGCTTCCGATCGGTCTCCACCTTCGAGGAGGTCACGAAGACGGAGCCGGAGAAGAGCCTGCTCGAGCCCGTGACGCGCAAGGGCGGCCGCAACAACCAGGGCCGCATCACCACGCGTCACCAGGGCGGCGGGCACAAGCGGCGGTACCGGGTCATCGACTTCAAGCGGCGCAAGGACGGCGTCCCGGCGAAGGTGGCCGCGATCGAGTACGACCCCAATCGGTCGGCCCGCATCGCGCTGCTCCACTACGCCGACGGCGCCAAGGCCTACATCCTCGCGCCCGCGGGCCTGCGGGTCGGCGCGCGCGTCGAGTCGGGCCCCGAGGCGGACATCAAGCCCGGCAACGCGCTCCCGCTCACGAACATCCCCACCGGCACGCTCGTCCACAACGTCGAGCTGAAGCCGGGCCGCGGGGGCCAGATGGGCCGGAGCGCCGGCTCCGGCATCCAGCTCGTCGCGAAAGACGACGGCTACGGCGTCCTGCGCCTTCCGTCCGGCGAGATGCGCCGCGTGCCGCTCACGTGCCGCGCCACCGTCGGCCAGGTCGGGAACACCGACCACGAGAACATCTCCGGCGGCAAGGCGGGCCGCAGCCGCTGGCTGGGCAAGCGCCCCACCGTGCGCGGCTCCGCCATGAACCCCGTCGACCATCCGCACGGCGGCGGCGAGGGCAAGTCCAAGGGCGGCCGGCATCCGGTCACGCCCTGGGGCGTGCCCACGCTCGGCAAGCGCACCCGCCGCAAGCACAAGGAGTCCGACAAGCTCATCGTCCGCGGCCGCCGCCGCGGGAAGGAGAGGCGCTAGGTGTCCAGGTCGTCCAAGAAGGGGCCCTTCGTGGAAGCGGCTCTCATGAAGCGCATCGAGGCGATGAACGAGACCGGCGAGAAGCGCCCGCTGCGCACGTGGTCGCGCACCTCCACGGTCTTCCCCGAGATGGTCGGGCACACCATCGCCGTGCACAACGGCAAGAACCACGTGCCCGTCTTCGTCACCGAGTCCATGGTCGGCCACAAGCTGGGCGAGTTCGCGCCCACGCGGCTCTTCCGCGGGCATTCGGGCGACCGCAAGACCGAGGTGAAGCGCAAGTAATGGCCGCCGTGAAGGAACGCACCGAGGTCCGCGCGGAGGCGCGCTACGTTCGCGCAGCCCCGCGCAAGGCCCAGCTCATCGTCGACCAGATTCGCGGCCGGCCCGTGCCGGAGGCACGCACGATCCTCGCGTTCATGACGCGGGATGCGGCGCGCGACGTCCGCAGGGTGCTCGATTCGGCCGCGGCGAACGCCGAGGCGAACCACGGTCTGGACTCCGACGACCTCTACGTCGTCAGCGCCTTCGTGGGCGCCGGGCCGACCTTGAAGCGCTGGAAGGCGAGGGCGCGCGGCCGCGTCGGGCGGATCAAGAAGCGCACCTGCCACATCACCATCGCGCTCGCGCCGCCCGCGGGCGAGGCCATCCCGGCTCTGATCGAGCGCCCGGCACCGGTCACGCTGACCGAGGAGCCCGAGCCGATCGTCGTCGACGACGCCACCGGCGAGGTCGTCGCGGGCGAGGCGCCCGTCGAGGAGGCTCCGGCCGAGGAGAAGCCGAAGCGCACGCGCGCTCCGCGCAAGAAGGCCGCCGAGGCCGAGGCAGAGACCGTCGAGGCGCCCGAGGCCGAGGAGGCGCCCAAGCCGAAGCGCACGCGCGCCGCGAAGCCGAAGGCCGAGGCGGAGACCGCGGAGCCCGAGATCGCGGAGCCCGAGGCCGAGGCCAAGCCGAAGACCACCCGCAAGAAGAAGACCGAGACGACCGAGAGCGACGAGGGGAGCGAAGGCTAGTGGGTCAGAAGATCCATCCCGGCGGCTTGCGCGTCGGCGTCATCCACGACTGGAAGTCGAACTGGTACACGGGCTCGAAGGAGTTTCCGGCGTACATCATCGAGGACGTCAAGATCCGCGACCACATCTACGGCAAGCTGGGCCACGCGGGCCTCTCGGACATCCTCATCCGCAAGGACAAGCAGCGGATCACGATCGACATCTACACGGCCCGGCCGGGGATCGTGATCGGCAAGTCCGGCGCCGAGGTGGACGCGCTCAGGCGCGAAGTCCACGGGATGACGCACAAGAACGTCCAGATCAACATCAACGAGATCAAGCGGCCCGAGCTGGACGCGAAGCTCGTGGCCCAGTCGATCGCCGAGCAGCTTCAGAACCGCGTGAGCTTCCGCCGCGCGATGAAGCGCTCGCTCGCCTCGGCCATCCGCTCCGGCGCCAAGGGCGTCAAGATCACCTGCGGCGGCCGCCTGGGCGGCGCGGAGATGTCGCGCTCGGAGACCTACTCCGAGGGCCGCGTCCCGCTGCACACCCTGCGCGCCGACATCGACTACGGCTTCGCCGAGGCGAAGACGACCTTCGGCCGCATCGGCGTGAAGGTCTGGATCAACAAGGGCGAGATCATGCCCGAGGGCTTCGACACGGGCGAGCAGACCGCCGCCGGACGGCTGGGCGAGCAGGATCAGGCCCGCCGCCGAGGCGGCCGCCGCGACGGGCTCGGCACCGCCGGTCAGGGCGGCCGGCGCGGAGGCGACCGCGAGGGCCTCGGCCCGGTCGGACGCCCGCGCCGCGGCCAGCGTCGCCGGTCGGGACAGCGCGACCAGCAGGCGCAGGCTCCCGCCGAGCAGGAGGCGCAGCAGCCTCAGCCCGAGGCCGCGCCGCCTGAGCCGGCCCCCGAGGCCGCGGCTCCCGAGGCACCGGCCCCCGAGGTCGCACCGCCGGAGGCCGCCGCGCCGGAGACCCCTCCGGCTGAGGACACCGGGGGTGAGTCGTAGTGCTGATGCCGCGCAAGACCAAGTACCGCAAGCAGCAGCGCGGACGCCGGCGCGGGTTCGCCAAGGGCCAGCAGCAGGTCCACTTCGGCGACTTCGGCCTCAAGTCGCTCGACGTCGGCTGGGTGACCAACCGCCAGATCGAGGCGGCCCGTATCGCCATGACCCGCCACATCAAGCGCGGCGGCAAGGTCTGGATCAACGTCTTCCCCGACAAGCCCGTCACGCAGAAGCCGGCGGAGACCCGCATGGGCTCCGGCAAGGGCTCGCCCGAGCACTGGGTGGCCGTGGTCAAGCCGGGCCGGGTCATGTTCGAGCTCTCCGGCGTGTCGGAGCCGCTCGCGCGCGAGGCCATGCGCCTCGCCGGCATGAAGCTGCCGGTGAAGACCAAGTTCGTACGCCGGGAGGCTGATCTCTTTGAAGGCTAGGGAGCTCAGAGACATGTCGGACGAGGAGCTCGTGAAGCGCCTCGCCGAGGGCCGGGAGAACCTGTTCAACCTCCGCTTCCAGATGGCGACCGGGGCGCTCGACGCAACCACGCGCCTGTCGCTCGCCAAGCACGACATCGCTCGGATCCTGACGATCCAGGCGGAGCGGAAGAACTCGCTGGAGAGACGATAGATGGCAAGGCCAAGGAAGAAGAACGAGGAAGAGACGCAGGAGCAGGTCGAGGAGACTCCGGTCGAGGAGCCGGAGGCCGAGGCCGAGCCCGTCGCCGACGAGGCGCCCGCCGAGGAGCCCGTGGCCGAGGAGGCACCCGCGGACGAGGAGCCGGCCGAGCCGGCGCCCGAGCCCGTGGCCGAGGAGGAGCCCGCGGCCGAGGCCGAGGAGGCCCCCGCGGAGGAGCCCGCCGCCGAAGAGCCGCCCGCGGACGAGCCCGAGGAGGCGCCCGCCGAGGAGCCCGCAGCCGTGGCCGAGGAGCCTGCAGCCGAAGAGCCGCCCGCGGACGAGCCCGCAGCGGAGGCCGAGCCTGCCGCTGAGGAGGAGGCGCCCGCCGAGGAGCCTGCCCCCGCAGCCCAGGAAGCGCCCGCCGCAGTCCCCGCGCCGGAGCCGAAGAAGAAGCGCAAGCGCGTCTCGCGCGCGGACCGCAGGCAGCGCTCCAGGCCGAAGCGCGAGAAGCCGGCCGAGCGCAAGCCGATCGTGCGCCTGCCGAAGCCCGAGCACGCCCGCGGGCACCGGAAGGAGCGCCGCGGCGTCGTCGTCTCGGCCGCGATGGACAAGACCATCGTGGTGCGCGTCGACACCGTGAAGCCGCACCCGGTCTACAAGAAGATCGTCCGCCACTCGACGAGGCTCCACGCCCACGACGAGGCGAACGTCGCCAAGAACGGCGATCTCGTCAGGCTCGTCGAGACGCGTCCGCTCTCGAAGACGAAGTCCTGGCGCCTCGCCGAGGTCCTGGAAGAGGCGAAGTAATAGTGATCCAGCAGGAATCCCGACTCCGCGTCGCCGACAACACGGGAGCCCGCGAGCTCCTCTGCATCCGCGTGCTCGGCGGCTCGCACCGCCGCTATGCGCGGGTGGGCGACGTGATCGTCGGGACGGTGAAGACGGCGACGCCGCAGGGGACGATCAAGAAGGGCGAGGTCGTGAAGGCCGTCGTCGTCCGGACGAAGAAGCCGTTCGGGCGAAACGACGGCACCTCGATCGCCTTCGACGAGAACGCCGCCGTGATCATCGACGCGCAGAACAACCCGCGCGGCACCCGCATCTTCGGGCCGGTCGCGCGCGAGCTGCGCGAGAAGAACTTCATGAAGATCGTCTCACTCGCGCCGGAGGTGTTGTGACGTGGCGCAGACCATGAAAGTCCGCAAGGGCGACGTCGTGCAGATCCTCTCGGGCAAGGACCGGGGCAAGCAGGGCCGCATCATCGAGGCGGACCCGAAGAAGCGCCGCGTCCTCGTCGAGAACCTGAACACGGTGCATCGCCACCGCCGCCCCCGGCCGATGAAGGACTCGAGCCGGATGGGCCAGACGCAGATCCAGCCCGGCGGCATCTTCGAGCTGTCGGCGCCGGTCGACGTCTCGAACGTGATGGTCGTCTGCCCGACCTGCAACCGCGCCACGCGGGTCGGCTACGAGTACCGCGACTCGAAGGACGGGCGCGTCAAGGTGCGCGTCTGCAGGCGCGCCGACTGCGGGGAGGTGCTCGACCGCTGATGGCGGCGACGAAGGAGAAGGCATACGTGGCCCGGCTCAAGAGCCGGTACGAGCAGGAGCTCCGGCCCGCGCTCAAGGAGCAGCTCGAGCTCAGCTCGATCATGCGGACACCGCGTGTCGAGAAGATCACCGTCAACATGGGCGTCGGCGAGGCGAAGACGAACGCCAAGACGCTCGACAACGCGGTCGAGGAGCTGACCACGATCACGGGCCAGCGCGCGCAGATCACGCGCGCGAAGAAGTCGATCGCCGGCTTCAAGATCCGGGAGGGCATGCCCATCGGCGCGAAGGTGACCCTTCGCGGCGTGCGCATGTACGAGTTCCTCGACCGGCTGGTCTCGATCGCCCTGCCGCGCATCCGGGACTTCCGGGGCCTCTCGCCGCGGAGCTTCGACGGGCGCGGCAACTACTCGATCGGGATCCGCGAGCAGATCATCTTCCCGGAGATCAACTACGACGACATCCAGGAGGTCCGGGGCCTCGATGTCGTGATCACGACCTCGGCGGTGACGGACGAGGAGGGCCTCGCGCTCCTGCGCGGGCTCGGACTCCCGTTCCGCACCGAGGACCAGGAGAGGTAGGAGGGAAATTTGGCGAAGAAGAGCCTGATCGCGAAGGCAGCCCGCCCGCCGAAGTACAAGACGCGGGCCTACAGCCGGTGCAACCGGTGCGGGCGCCCGCGAGCCGTATACCGCAAGTTCGGTCTCTGCCGGATCTGCCTGCGCGACCTCGCGCACGAGGGCTTCATCCCCGGCATGACCAAGTCGAGCTGGTAAGGAAGAGGTACCGATGCTGAACGACCCCATCGCCGACATGCTCACCCGGATCCGGAACGCCAACCGGGCGCTCCACGAGACGACGACGATGCCGACCTCCCGCACGAAGGTCGAGATCGCGCGCGTCCTCAAGGACGAGGGCTACATCAAGGACTACCGCGTCGTCACCGGCGAGGCCTTCGATACTCTGGTCGTCGAGCTCAAGTACGGGCGGAGCCGCGAGCGCGTCATCACCGACCTGCGCCGCATCTCCAAGCCCGGACGCCGCGTCTACGCCCGCAAGGACCGCCTCCCGCGCGTCCTCGGCGGGATGGGCACGGCGATCATGTCCACGTCCCGGGGTCTCGTGACCAGCCGGACGGCGCAGGAGCTCGGCGTCGGCGGCGAGGTCCTCTGCTTCGTCTGGTAGCTGCATGTCGAGAATCGGAAACAAGCCCATCGAACTCCCCGCCGGCGTCTCGGTCTCGATCTCCCCTGGCCGCGTCATGGTGAACGGGCCGCTGGGCGAGCTCTCGCAGCAGGTGCCGCAGCGCATCGCGGTCGAGCAGCGCGACGGCGAGATCGTCGTCACGCGCCCGACGGAGCGCGGCGAGGACCGGGCGCTGCACGGCCTCACGCGAACGCTCGTCGCCAACATGGTCGAGGGTGTCACCAAGGGGTTCGAGAAGGCCCTGGAGATCCAGGGAGTCGGCTACCGCGCCGGCCTGCGCGGCACCGACCTCGAGCTGAACGTCGGCTACTCCCACCCGGTCGTCAAGAAGGCCCCGCAGGGAATCACCTTCGAGGTGCCGCAGCCGACCCAGGTTCTCGTCAAGGGCATCGACAAGCAGCAGGTCGGACAGATCGCCGCCGAGGTGCGTTCCGTCCGCCCGCCGGAGCCGTACAAGGGCAAGGGCATCCGCTACGCCGGCGAGTACGTCCGCCGCAAGGTCGGGAAGAGGGCCTAGTGACTCGATTGCACCACCGGGAGGAGCACTAATGCCGACTCTCACAGTCCGCCAGGCCCGGGAGCGCCGCCACCGGCGCGTCCGCCGCAAGATCTCCGGCACCGCCGAGCGGCCTCGCCTCGCCGTGCGCCGCTCGAACCGCGGGATCGAGGCGCAGCTCATCGACGACACGACGGGGAGGACGCTCGCCCACGCGAGCCACCTCGGCGTCAAGAAGACCTTCAAGGGCAGCAAGAGCGAGCAGGCGGCCGAGGTCGGCAAGCTGCTCGCCGCAGCGGCGAAGAAGGCGGGCATCGACTCCGTCGTCTTCGACCGCGGTGGCTACCTCTATCACGGGCGCGTGAAGGCGCTCGCCGACGCGGCACGCGAGGGAGGACTCGAGTTTTGATGGCGACCCCCTTCCGACCATCTCGCACTCTCGGCTCGGCTGCAAAGCGTCGCCTCGCGGCGTCCTCGGTCGCGCTCGTAGCCTCCGGCTACGAGCGTTCCCTGCGTTCTTGCGACGCTCGCTTTTCGCCGTCCGAGAGCACGATCTACTCGAAAGGTGATCGCTGATGGCTATCGACGTCAAGCAGGTGCGCGAGCGTGAGATCGACGCGCGCGAGCTCAAGGAGCGCGTGGTCGAGATCAACCGCGTCGCCAAGGTGGTCAAGGGCGGCCGGCGCTTCTCGTTCACGGCGCTCGTCGTGATCGGGGACGAGGTCGACCGCGTCGGCGTCGGCTACGGCAAGGCGCGCGAGGTTCCGCTCGCCATCTCGAAGGCCGTCGACGACGCCAAGAAGAACCTCTTCCAGGTGCCCAAGCACGGCCAGACCATCACCCACGAGGTGCTGGGCCGCTCGGACGCCGCGCGCGTCCTGCTGCGCCCGGCCAGCGAGGGAACCGGCGTCATCGCCGGCGGCGGCGTCCGCGCCGTCCTCGAGCTGGCGGGGATCCGCGACATCCTGGCCAAGAGCCTCGGGAACCCGAACCCCATCAACCTCCTCAAGGCGACGGTGAACGGGCTCCAGAGCCTGCGCCGGCCCGAGGAGGTCGCGCGCACGCGCGGCAAGACGGTCGAAGACGTGCTCTTCCCGGCGAAGAAGAAGAAGGTCGAGGAGCCGGCCGCCGAGGCCGAGCCCGAGGCCCAGGCGGAGCCCGAGGCTCCGACGGAGACAAGTGACAGTGGCGAAGCTGAAGATCACGCAGACGCGTAGCCAGATCGGCCAGACGGAGCGCCACCGCGGCACGCTGCGGGCGCTCGGCCTCGGCAAGATCGGCAGGACGACCGAGCGCGAGTCGAGCCCCGAGGTCGAGCGGGATGCTCCGCAAGGTTCGCCACCTGGTGAAAGTGGAGGACGCGTAGTGCCGCCCGAGCAGACCGAAGCAGACCGAGGCCCTCAGCCTCTCGAACCTGAAGCCGGCGCAGAAGCGCCGCGCGCGCAAGCGCATCGGCCGCGGGCTGGGCTCGGGCAAGGGCCGCTACTCCGGTCGCGGGATCAAGGGCCAGAAGTCGCGCGCCGGCTCGCACACGATGCGGCCGGGCTTCGAGGGCGGCCAGATGCCGATCTACATGCGGCTCCCGAAGCAGCGTGGCCCGTACTCGAAGGACGCCATGCCGATGGGCCCGCACCGCACGCACACCGTGCCGGTGAACCTTCGCGACCTCGAGCGCGTTTTCGACGACGGCGCCGAGGCGACCCTCGAAGCCATGGTCGAGAAGGGCCTGATCAAGAACACACGCACGGACGTGAAGGTGCTCGGCCAGGGGGAGCTGACGAAGAAGCTCGCGGTCACCGCCCACAGCTTCTCGGCGACCGCGCGCGAGAAGATCGAGCAGGCCGGCGGCTCCGTCACCGCGCTCCGGCCGCCGCGCGAGGAGAAGAAGCGCCGCCGCAAGGCCGCGCCCGCCCCCGGGGCGGCCGACGAGCCGGAGGAGGCGACCGCCGAGGCCGAGCCGGCCGACGAAGCTCGAGCCCGAGGCCGAGGAGACCGCGGAGGAGTCCGCCGAATAGATGTTCTCCTGGCTGACCAACGCCTGGCGCGTCCCCGAGCTCCGGCGCCGGCTGCTCTTCACGGCGATGATCCTGGCGCTCTACCGCCTGGGCAGCTGGATCCCGGTCCCAGGCGTCGACTCCGCCCAGATCGAGGAGTACTTCAACTCGCAGGACGGCACGATCCTCAGCCTCCTGAACATCTTCTCGGGCGGCGCGCTCTCCCAGTTCGCCGTCTTCGCGCTCGGGATCATGCCGTACATCACGGCGTCGATCATCCTCCAGCTGATGACCGTGGTGATCCCGCGGCTCGAGCAGCTGCAGAAGGAGGGTGAGGCCGGCTACGCCAAGATCAACCAGTACACCCGTTACCTGACGGTGGTGCTCGCGGCGCTCCAGGGCGCGGGCTACGCGTACCTCTTCAGCCGCCAGGGCGCCCTCGATCTCACCCCCGGGCGTTTCGTCCTCATCGTCACCTCGCTGACGGCGGGCACGACGCTGCTCATGTGGATGGGCGAGCTGATCACGAAGCGCGGCGTCGGCAACGGCATCTCGCTCCTGATCTTCGCCTCGATCCTCTCCGGACTGCCCGGCGGCCTGCGCGCCTGGTGGGCCGGCGACTCCTTCCAGCGCCTCATGTTCCCGCTGATCGCGCTCGCAATCATCGTCGCGGTCGTCTTCGTGCAGGAGGGACAGCGCCGGATCCCGATCCAGTACGCCAAGCGCATGGTCGGGCGGCGCATGACCGCAGGCGGCTCCACCTACTTGCCGCTGCGCGTGAACATGGCGGGCGTCATCCCGATCATCTTCGCGGCCGCGATCATGGCATTCCCGCCCACCGTCGCGCAGTTCTTCCCGCAGACGCAGACGTTCATCAACGAGAACTTCTCGCCGACCGCGCTGCCCTACCTCTTGCTCCAGGCGTTCCTGATCGTGATCTTCACGTACTTCTACACAGCGGTCCAGTTCAACCCGATCGACCAGGCAGACAACCTGCGCAAGCACGGCGGCTACATCCCGGGCATCAGACCCGGCCCGCCCACTGCGCAGTACCTGGACCGCGTGCTCACCCGCCTCACGCTCCCCGGCGCCCTGTACCTGGCGGCCGTGGCGACGCTGCCGACCCTCTTCATCCGCTACGGGGGCTTCTCCCAGGCGACCACGTCAGCGCTCGGCGGGACCTCGATCCTCATCGTGGTGGGCGTCGCGCTCGACACCATGCGCCAGATGGAGTCGCAGATGATGATGCGCCACTACGAAGGCTTCCTCAGGTAAGGCGGCCCATGCCGCTCGACATCGTCATCCTCGGGCCCCCGGGGGCAGGAAAGGGCACCCAGGGCAAGCGCGTCGCCGAGCAGGAGGGGATCACCCACATCAACACGGGGGACATGTTCCGCGCCGAGTGCGCCGCCGGGACGGACCTGGGCGAGCGCGTGAAGGCGATCCTCGACAACGGCGACCTCGTCCCCGACGACGTCACGATCGAGGTCGTCCGCGCCCGCCTGGCCCAGGACGACACCGCCGGCGGCTTCGTCCTCGACGGCTTCCCACGCACCCTGACGCAGGCGGAGGCGCTCGACCGCGTTCTCGCCGAGCTCGACCGCGGGAAGCTCTGCGTCGTGCTCGACTTCCAGGTCCCGGACGAGATCGCGGTCACGCGCCTGCTGGGGCGCTCCGCCGTCGAGGGGCGCAGCGACGACACGCCCGGCAAGATCCAGCACCGGCTCGACGTCTACCACGAGCAGAGCGAGCCGCTCGTCGAGTACTACGGCGCGCGCGGCCTGCTCCGCCCGATCCACGCGGACCGGACCGTCGAGGAGGTCTCCGCCGAGCTGCAGCAGGTGCTCTCGGACGCAAAGCAGGCCAGCTCGTGATCATCCGCAAGTCCAAAGTCGAGATCGAGACGATGAGCCGCGCCGGCGCCGTCGTGGCGAAGACGCTGGCGCTTCTCGGCAACCTCGCGAAGCCGGGCGTGACCACGGCCGACCTCGACGAGGCCGCCGAGACGTACATCCGCTCCGAGGGCGGCGTCCCGACGTTCAAGGGCTACCGCGGCTTCCCCGCGGCGATCTGCACCTCGCCGAACTCGATGGTCGTCCACGGGATCCCGGGCGCGTACGAGCTGAAGGGCGGCGATCTCATCTCCGTGGACGTCGGCGTCACCCTCGACGGCTTCGTGGCCGACTCCGCCTTCACGTACCCGGTCGGGGAGGTCGGCGGCGACGCCGAGCGTCTGCTCCAGGTCGGGCAGGCGGCGCTCGCGGCCGGCATCGCGCAGGCCCGCGCAGGTAACCACGTCCAGGACATCTCCGCCGCGGTCCAGCGCACCACCGAGGAGGCCGGCTTCTCCGTCGTCCGGTCGCTGGTCGGGCACGGGATCGGCCGGTCGATGCACGAGGACCCGCAGGTGCCGAACTTCGGCGAGCCGGGCCATGGCCCGCTGCTCCAGCCGGGGATGACACTCGCGATCGAGCCGATGATCAACGCCGGCAGCCCCGACGTCTGGATGGCCGAGGACCGCTGGTCGATCTCCACGGACGACAACTCCCTCTCGGCTCATTTCGAGCACACCGTGGCGATCACCGACAACGGCCCCCTCGTCCTCACGAGGGCGGAGTCGACATGAGCCCTGTTGTTGCTACGATGCACGGTCGCGGCTCGTCCGCGTTTTTGCGTGGTCGCCGCCTCACCCTGAATCTCTCATGAAGGTACGTCCGTCCGTCAAGCCGATGTGTGACCGTTGCCGCGTGATCAAGCGGCACGGTCGAGTGCTGGTCATCTGCTCGAACCCGCGGCACAAGCAGCGGCAGGGCTAGGAGCGAAGGAGAAGAGTTGGCCCGAATCGCAGGAGTGAACCTGCCCCGTGAGAAGCGCCTCGAGGTGGCGCTCACGTACATCTACGGCATCGGCCAGGCGACCGCGCAGAAGATCTGCGTCGATCTCGGGCTGTCGTACGACGAGAAGGTGCGCGACCTCACGGACGAGGAGATCACCAAGCTCCGGACATACATCGACACGAACCTCGAGGTCGAGGGCGAGCTGCGGCGCGAGCGCTCCCAGGCGATCAAGCGCCTGCAGGAGATCGGCGCCTACCGCGGCATCCGCCACCGCCGCGGCCTGCCGGTCAACGGCCAGCGGACGAAGACCAACGCGCGCACGCGCAAGGGCCCGAAGAAGACCGTCGGGCGCGGGAAGAAGGCGAAGGTCTGATGGCGCCTCCCCGCCGACAGTCCAAGGGCCGCGCCCGCCGCCGGGTGAAGAAGAACATCGCCATCGGCCAGGCGCACATCAAGACGTCGTTCAACAACACGATCGTGAGCCTCACCGACAAGGAGGGGAACGTCATCGCGTGGGAGAGCGCCGGCTCCGCCGGCTTCAAGGGCTCCCGCAAGTCGACGCCGTTCGCCGCCCAGGTGACGGCGGACTCCTGCGCTCGCAAGGGCATGGAGCACGGGCTCCAGAAGGTGGAGGTCTTCGTCAAGGGCCCCGGCTCCGGCCGTGAGACGGCGATCCGCTCGCTCCAGGCCGCCGGGCTCGAGATCCTCGGCGTCAAGGACGTCTCACCGCAGGCCCACAACGGCGTGCGGCCGAAGAAGCGGCGGAGGGTCTGATGGCGCGCCCCCTGGGCCCCAAGTGCAAGCTGTGCCGCCGCGAGGGCATGAAGCTCTTCCTCAAGGGTGAGCGCTGCCTGACGGAGAAGTGTGCCGTCGAGCGCCGCAGCTACCCGCCGGGCGAGCACGGCCGCGGCCGCATCAAGCAGTCCGAGTACCTGCTCCAGCTGCGCGAGAAGCAGAAGGCGCGCCGGTACTACGGCCTGCTCGAGAAGCAGTTCCGCAACTACTACGACAAGGCCGCCAAGCGGTCGGGGATCACGGGCGAGGAGCTCCTGCGCATGCTGGAGACGCGCCTCGACAACGTCGTCTACCGGCTCGGCTTCGCGGCGTCGCGCGCGCAAGGGCGCCAGATCATCCGCCACGGCCACTTCCAGGTGAACGGCCGGCGGGTGAACATCCCCAGCTTCCAGGTCAAGCCCGACGACGTCGTCGCGCTCAAGCCCGGAAGCCCCGTCGAGCAGGTCGTGCGGGACGCAACCGACCTGACCGCGTCGGTCTCCCCGTGGCTCCAGGCCGACCACGACAACCTCACGGGCAAGGTCTTGAAGCTCCCCGACCGGTCGGACATCGACACGCCGGTCCAGGAGCAGCTCATCGTCGAGCTCTACTCGAAGTAGAAAGGAAGCATGGCCACCAGAACGTCGCTCATGGATTTCCAGGTGCCCCGGATCACCCACGAGGAAGTGACCGAGGAGCGCGGCCTCTTCGTGATCGAGCCGCTCGACCGCGGCTTCGGCTACACGTTCGGCAACTCGCTCCGCCGCGTGCTCCTGTCCTCGCTCGAGGGCGCCGCCGTCACCTCGGTGAAGATCGAGGGCGTCGCGCACGAGTTCACGACCCTGAAGGGCGTGCGCGAGGACGTCACCGACATCATCCTCAACCTCAAGAGCCTCACGTGCCTCCTGCACGGGGAGTCGCCGGAGATCGAGGTTCGGCTCGAGAAGAAGGGCTCCGGCGTCGTCAAGGCGTCCGACATCGAGGCGCCGGCCGACCTCGAGATCCTCAACCCGGACCTCGAGATCGCCAACCTCTCCGACAAGGGCCGCCTCGAGGTCACGCTGACCATCGGCCGCGGCCGCGGCTACCTGCCCGCCGAGCTGAACCGCGGGCCCGAGCACACGATCGGCGTCATCCCCGTCGACTCGATCTTCTCGCCGGTCCGGCGCGTCTCGTACGAGGTGGAGGCCGCCCGCGTCGGGCAGCGCACCGACTACGACAAGCTCACGCTCGACGTCACGACGGACGGCTCCGTCGCCCCGCGCGACGCGATCGCCGAGGCCGCCGAGATCCTCATCCGCCAGCTGGCGATCTTCACGGACATCGACAAGATCGAGGGCTTCCGCGAGGACGCCGAGGCCGAGGCCGAGGCCCCGCAGGCGCACGGGATGGAGAACTTCCCCATCGAGGAGCTCGAGCTCGGCGTCCGCAGCTACAACTGCCTGAAGCGCGTCGGCATCGAGACGATCGGGGACCTCGTCACGAAGACGGAGGGCGAGCTGGCGGCGATCCCGAACTTCGGCAAGAAGTCGATCGAAGAGGTCCGCGAGACCCTCCAGGCCCACGGGCTGACGCTCAGGGACGAATGAGGCACCACCGCGCAGGCAGGAAGCTGGGCCGGGACTCGGCCCACCGCAAGGCGCTCTACGCGAACCTCGCCTGCGCGCTGATCGAGCACGGCCGCATCAAGACGACCGAGGCGAAGGCGAAGGAGGTGCGGCCGATCGTCGAGCAGATGATCACGCTCGGGAAGCGCGGCGACGTCGCCGCGCAGCGGCAGGCCGTCGCCTTCCTCCGCTCGAAGAGCATCGCCCACACGCTCTTCGCCGACATCGCGCCGCGCTTCGCGGAGCGGACGGGCGGCTACACGCGCGTCGTCAAGATCGGCCCGCGCCAGGGCGACGCTGCGCCGATGGCCTACCTCGAGCTCGTGGACTACGTGCCGGTGCGCGCTCCGGCCGGCGCTCCGGCGTAGCGCCTCGACGCACCACGCCGGAGCCTCCACCGGTGCGGCCTCGCCGGCCGCGCCGGCAACGAGCGCACCCCGCGCTGCAGGTCGGCGTGCCGTTCCGCCGCGAGCTGTCTGGCGATGTCCGGATGCATCTCAGCGCTGCTTTCCAGCCGCCTTGGCGAAGATGTCGAGCACGGTGCCCCAGCCCTCGTTGTAGCCGGCCATGCGCTCGCGGAAGTCGGACCCGATGCGCTCCCAGCCCGTGTGCACGACGTCGACGCGCGTCCCGTCGCCCTCGGACGTGAAGCGGATGTTCAGCTCCTGCGCGGTCTCCTCGCCCCGGTCGGGGTGCCACGTCATCGTCAGCTCGTTGGGAGGGTCCCAGACGACGATCGTCCCCCAGACGCCCTCCTCGCCCTTCGACGAACGCTCGTAGACGCGACCGCCGACACGTCCCTCCCAGACCACCGTGCTCTGCGGGTCGTCGAAGATGGAGTGGCCCTCGATCGGGTACCAGTCGCTCATGCGCTCCGTGTAGACGTGGAAGGCGTGCTCGGGCGTGCAGCGCACGAACACCGACTTGCGCACGGCGAGCTCATCGGTCATCTGGTTCATCCTCGTGTCCTCCTTCTTCGCTTTCCGCCGCCGCCTTGAACGACGCCAGCGCCTCGTCCCAGAACCCTTCGAAGTACGCGCGCAGCTCGGCCAGGCCCTCGCCGTTCACGCTGTAGAAGTTGCGCGTGCCCTGGCGCCGCTCGCGCACGAGCCCGGCCTCCTTGAGCACCCGCAGATGCTGCGAGACGGCCGGCCGGCTGACGGGCAGCCCACCGGCGAGCTCGCCCACCGAGCGAGGCCCCTCCCGCAGCAGCTCGAACACGGTGCGCCGCGTAGGATCGCCGAGTGCCTGGATCGCGTGTGCGTAAGCCATTGCTTACCGTAAGTTAGTGCTTACCATGAACGTTGTCAAGGTCACGCTGGAGTACGACGGGACGGGGTTCTCCGGCTGGGCGGCGCAGCCCGGGCTGCGGACAGTGGAAGGGGAGCTCCGTGCGGCGCTCGACCAGGTCTTCCCCCGCTGGAGCCGGCTCGCGGTCGCCGGGCGCACCGACGCGGGTGTCCACGCGGTCGGGCAGGTGGCGAGCTTCGAGGCCGACGGGGGGCCGCCTGCAGACCGGGCGGCGCCGGCGCTGAACGGCGTCCTCCCCGATGACGTCGCGGCCCTCGAGAGCGAGGTCGTCCCGGCCGAGTTCAGCGCGCGGTTCTCGGCGACCGGCCGCTCCTACCGCTACCGGGTCTGGCGGCGCGCGGCGCACTCGCCGCTGGAGCGACGGCGTTCGCTCTGGCTCCCGCGGCCCGTGGACGAGGAGGCTCTGGCCGCTTCTGCGGCGCTCCTGGTGGGGGAGCACGACTTCCGCGCCTTCACGCCCACCGAGACGCAGCATGACTCCTTCGTCCGTATCGTCCGCGAGGCTGGGTGGGAGCGCGACGGCCACGTCCTCGCCTTCACGATCACCTCGGACAGCTTCCTGCGGCACATGGTGCGGACGCTGGTCGGGACGATGCTCGAGCAGTCCCCGCAAGAGATCGAGCGCCTGCTCGCCGGCCGCCCGCGCGACGAGGCCGGCGCGACGGCGCCTCCCTGGGGCCTCTACCTCGAGCGGGTCCACTACTAGAGCGTTCTGCCGCCGCGCGTGCCGTGGATAGATTGTCGCGGTGCCCTATCCCAACGTCCTCTTCGATCTCGACGGCACGCTGATCGACTCCGGCGCGATCATCCTCGCCTCCTTCAAGCACGCCACGCGGACGGTGCTGGAGCGCGAGATTCCGGAGGCCGAGCTGGCTGCGCTCGTCGGCGGATCCAACATCTACGACCAGATGCGCGCGATCGACGACGCGCAGGCGGACGAGCTCGTCCGCGTGTACCGCGAGCACAACGAGCCGCTGCACGACGAGCTCGAGGTGTTCGCGGGAATCGAGCACGTCCTCGCCGAACTCAAGCGCGAGGGCCGCCGGCTCGGGATCGTGACCGCAAAGCGGCGCAAGACGGTCGAGCTGGCCTTCGCCGTCCTGCCGCTCGAGCCGTACTTCGACGTCGTCGTCACCTCGGACATGACTGAGCGGCACAAGCCCGATCCGGCTCCCGTCCTCGCCGCGCTCGAGCTGTTGAACGCGCAGCCCGCCGAGGCCGCCTTCGTCGGCGACTCGCCCTTCGACGTCGGCGCCGGGAAGGCCGCCGGCGTCTTCACGGTCGCGGTGGCCTGGGGCAACATCCACCCGGTCGAGGCGCTCGCGGAGGCGGACGCGCTCGTCGAGACCCCACAACAGCTCCTCGATGTCCTCTAGCGCCGTGGAGAAGCGCGTCGCGGAGCTGCGCGAGCAGGTCGAGCACCACCTGTACCGCTACCACGTCCTCGACGACCCCGAGATCTCGGACGCCGAGTACGACCGGATCTTCGACGAGCTGCAGCGGCTCGAGGAGGAGAACCCGGACCTGGCCTCGCCCGACTCGCCCACGCAGCGGGTGGGCGCGCCGCCCTCCGACAAGTTCCGCAAGGTCGAGCACCTGACCCCGATGGGCTCGCTGGAGAAGGTGACGACCGAGGAGACGCTCTCGAAGTGGGCCGACGACGTCCGCAAGCGCCTCGACTCGGACGAGCCCGTTGCCTACGTGACCGAGCCGAAGATCGACGGCTCGGCGGTCTCGCTCGTCTACGAGGACGGGAGCCTCGTCCGCGGCGCCACCCGCGGCGACGGCGAGCGCGGCGAGGACGTCACGGTCAACCTGCGCACCATCAAGGCGATCCCTCTCCGCATGCGGGACTCGGCCGGCTCGCGCGCCGCCCGTCCTGGAGGTGCGCGGCGAGGTCTACTTCCCGCTCTCGGCCTTCAACCGCCTGAACGAGCGCCTCGCGGCCGAGGGGAAGAAGACCGCCCCGAACCCGCGCAACGCGGCCGCCGGCTCGCTGCGCCAGCTCAACCCGCAGATCACGGCCGAGCGCGATCTGTCCATCTGGGTCTACGGCATCGGCCGGGGCGACGGGTTCGAGCTCTGCCACCCACTGGGAGACCCTCGAGTGGCTGCGCGAGCGCGGCTTCCGCGTGAACCCGCATGCGAAGCGTCACGAGGCGCTCGAGTCGGTCGCGCGCGAGTGCGCGGAGTGGGAGGCGAAGCGCATCGAGCTCGACTACGAGATCGACGGCATCGTCATCAAGGTGGACTCCGTCGACCAGCAGCAGCGCCTCGGCGCGCTGCACGGGCGGCCGCGCTGGGCCCGCGCGTTCAAGTGGGCGCCGATGACCGCGCAGACGAAGCTCCTGAAGATCCATGTGCGCGTCGGCCGCACCGGGGCGCTCAACCCGTGGGCGCAGCTCGAGCCCGTGGAGGTCGGCGGCGTCACCGTCTCCCAGGCGACGCTGCACAACGAGGAGGACATCAACCGCAAGGACATCCGGCAGGGCGACACAGTGATCGTGCAGCGCGCGGGCGACGTGATCCCGCAGGTCGTCGGCCCGGTCCTGCCCCACGCGAAGGGGACGCGGCGGTTCCGCATGCCTGCGAAGTGCCCGCTCTGCGGCGTCGACATCGTCAAGCCCGAGGGCGAGGTGATGCACCGCTGCCCCAACAACGCATGCCCGTCGCGCGGGCTCGAGTCGCTGATCAACTGGGTGATGGCCGCGGCGGACATCGAAGGGGTGGGGGAGCAGTTCGTCCGCCGGCTCTGGGACCTCGGCCTGCTGCGCTCGATCCCGGATCTCTACAGGCTGACGAAGGAGCAGCTCGCCGAGCTGGACGGCTACGCCGACATCTCGGCGCAGAACGCCGTCGACTCGATCGCCGCCTCGAAGCAGATCCCCTTTGCGCGCGTCCTCTTCGGGCTCAACATCCCGGACGTCGGCTGGGTGACCGCGCAGAACCTGGCCCGGCACTTCGGCTCGGTGGACGCGCTGCTCGCCGCGCGGCAGGAGGACATCGAGGAGGTGGACGGCATCGGCCCAGACCGCGCCGAGTCGATCGCCACCTGGTTCGCCGACGAGCGCAACCGTGCGCTCGTCGAGGAGCTGCGTGGTCTCGGCATCCGACTCGAGCTGGGCGACGCGGAGAAGCCGGTCGAGGGCCCGCTCACCGGCAAGACGTACGTCATCACCGGCACGCTGGAGCGCTGGTCGCGGGAGCAGGCGCGCGCGGCGCTGGAGGCGAAGGGCGCCAAGGTGACGGACTCGGTGTCGAAGAAGACCACCGCCGTGATCGTGGGCGAGAATCCGGGCTCGAAGGCAGACAAGGCGCGCAAGGCCGGCGTCGAGATCCTCGACGAGGCCGGGCTCGAGCGACTGGTCGCCTAGTAGGAGGGTTTGGCGAAATACAGCCTGTGCCGCCGGGCCGCGTCGCTCGCCCCGAAGACTGCGTCCTCAAATCGCGCCCGTAGCCACCGGCTACGAACGGCGATCGTGCTCCGGTAGCTGTGGCCGCCGATCGTGACGCGCACCGGCGGGCGGGCCCGGCCGAACACCGCCGGGACGTCGAGCGGGACCTCGAAGAACGTCGCCGTCTTCCCCTCGAGCTGGATCGTCGTCTCGAAGCGCTCGGCCATCGTCACAGGGCGCCCGCGAGCGCCTGAGCGAAGCGGTCCTGCGAGAGGCGTGCGCGCGACCAGGAGATCGGGTATCCGTTCTGGAGGACGGCGAAGACGTAGCGCGTCCCCGCGTAGCCGGAGAGGGCCGAGGCCGTGTCCAGCGTGCCTGTCTTCGCCCGCACGCGGCCACGCGCCGGACCGGATTGCATGCGGTCCTCGAGTGTCCCGTCCACGCCGGCGATCGCCAGGGAGGCGACGAACGGGTCGCGCAGAGCGGCGTCGCGCCAGGCGGAGAGCAGGGTCCGGCCGACGGCGTTGGCGGTGGTCCGGTCGTACGACGAGAGGCCGGAGCCGTCGGCGATGCGAACGCCCACGAGCGGCACGCCGCGCTCCTCGAGCTCGCGCCGCACGACGATGCAGCCGGCCGTCGTCGTGCCGACCCCGCGCACGACGGCGCCGAGGTGCTTGACCAGCATCTCGGCGTAGAAGTTGTCACTGATCTTGTTCATCCGGCGGACGATCGCGCGCACCGGGCCGGAGCGGATGGACGCGAGCGGCGTCGCCGTCTCGGGCGCCGCGGCGACCACCGCGCGGCCGCCGACCTGGATCCCGGCTGCGACGAGCGCGCGCCTGAAGGCTCTCGCCGCCGCCATCGCGGGGTTGTCGACCGTTCTGCCCGCGACCCGCGCGCGGTCGACGACGAGGGCCGAGAGCGGCGGCGACTCGTTCTTGTAGTAGGACGCGCGCCAGCCGCTCGCCGTCCGCCGCTTGTCGAAGAAGCTCTCGTCGCCTGCGATCCGGCCGGTGACCCGTCGGAGGCCCGGCCGAGCGGAGCGCCGACGCGAGCGTCCGCAGGTCGGCCGAGGTCAGCGTGGGGTCGCCGAAGCCCCGGAGCACGAGCCGGCCGTTCCAGGTGGAGCCCGTGCGCGTCCCCTCGCCGAGCACCTGCGTGCGGATGCGGTAGCTCGGCCCGAGCCGGTCGAGCGCGGTGAGCGCGACGCCGAGCTTCTCGTTCGACGCCGGGGCGAGCGAGCGCGAGCGGTTGAGGCCGTAGACGACGCGGCCCGTCCTCAGGTCGAATGCGAACGCGCCGGTCTGGGCGCGCGAGACGCCCGTCACCGTGATCGCGCTGTCGAGCCGCTCGCGCAGCGTCTGCGCGGACGCAGGCCCCGCGAGCGCCGCGAGGGCGGCGAGCAGCGCCGCGGCGACGGCGAGCGAGCGCGTTCCGATGACCCCGTATTTCCTCAAGGCACTAGGTCCGACCGCCCCGCAGGATAGGCCGTCCGGCCCTTGGCCGCGGCCCGGAGCGGCGGTACGTTCAGCCTCCGATGAGCGACGACATCTCCATCCTCTTCGACCGAATCCAGGTGCTTCTCCAGGACCAGCCTCCGGAGCAAGAGCCGGACGCGGACGTCCTCGAGCATACGCTGACGGACGGCTATGCCCGCGCGCTCGCTCTCGACGGCGAGCGGCTCCGCATCGAGGCGGAGATCCACCGGCTCGCCGGCAGCGACGAGCACGTCGGCGAGGTGCGCATCCTCAAGGCCCGGCTCGCCCTCCTCGAGGAGGAGCTCTCCCAGCTCCGCGGCCTGCTCGGCACCCTCGCCGGCCGGCGTTGACCCCCTAGACGATCCCGCTGCGGACGGCGTACACCGCCGCCTGGATGCGGTTCTCGATCTGGAGCTTCATGAGGATGTTCGAGATGTGGTTCTTGACCGTCTTCGGGCTGATGAAGAGCTCGCGGGCGATCTCGGCGTTGTCCTTGCCGATGGCGATCAGGCGCAGGACCTCGAGCTCGCGATCCGAGAGCTCCGTGCGGAGCGTTTTGGCTGCGGCGCTGTCAGGTGTCTGGGCGCGCAAGCGTTGCAGGACCTTGGCGGCGATCTGGGGCGAGATGAGCGACTCGCCGCTCGCCGCCGCGTGGATGCCCGCGATCAGCTGGTCGATGGACGAGTCCTTGAGCAGGTAGCCGCAGGCGCCGGCCATGACGGCGTCCATGACGTCGTCGTCGTCCACGGAGATGGTGAGCACGACCACGCGGGTGCGCGGTGCGATGCTCGAAACCTCGCGCGTCGTCTCGACGCCGGTCAGGCCGGGCATCTTCAGGTCCATCACGACCACGTCGGGCGCCAGCTCGCCCACGAGCCGGAGCGCCTCCCGTCCGTTGTCGGCCTCACCGACCACCTGGAGGCCCTGACCCTCGAGGAGACTCCTCAGGCCCGTTCGGAAGAGGTCGTGGTCGTCCACGAGCAGGACGCGCAGCTCCTCGAGCTGCTTCCCCGAGCGCCGATCCTCGGCGGCTGACGTCGTGCCTCCTCTGCTCGCGGTGACGAGCCGAGATTCTAGCTCGCCCGCGCTACCAGTAAACGGTGATGGTGAGCGTCTTCCGCCCCCACGCGCGGGCCTGCGCGCAGGTCGGGAACCAGATGTCGATGATCTTGCCGATGATGGCCGAGCCACGGTCCGCGGCGACCCCGTCGCCGTAGCCGGGGATGTACATCTTCGTCCCGAACGGAAAGACGCGGGTGTCGACGGCCACGGTCCCCCAGCCCAGCGGGAGGCCGCTCGCCGTTCCCACGCCGCCGCAGTAGGCGACCACGTCGACGACCACGGGCTCGCCCCCGGGTTGCGGGTCGGACGGGTCGGGCTGCGGCGCCGGATCGGAGCCGGACTCGGGCTCAGTGGTGGCCGGCGGCGGAGCGGGCGTGTCTGCGGCCTCCGCCGCCTGCGCGCTCAGGTCGGCGATCTGGCGCGAGTTCAGGGCCTGCTGAGCGGCGAGGCTTCCCAGGAAGTCTTCCTGCTCGGAGCGAACGGCCTCGAGCCGGGCCTGCTCGGACTCGGCCTGCGCGACGACGCGGCGCACCTCGGCGCTCCGGCGCGCGAGCGTCCGGACCGACTGCTGGAGCCGCAGCCGCGCTTCGCGCAGCTCGCCCAGGATCGAGCGGTCCTGGTCGGCCAGACGGGTGAGGCTGTCGAAGGCCGACAGCGCGTCGTCGAGCGACTCGGCCGCGAGGATGACCGCGAGCGGGTCGACCTCGCCCCGCACGTAGAGCTCGCGCAGGCGGTTCCCGAGGCGGCGCTCGGCCTCCTCGACGTCGGTGCGGGCCAGCTCGAGCCCGTGCCGCGCGGTGAGCTCGTCGCGCTCGACCGCGGCGCGCCGCGCGCGCAGGACCGAGACACGGGCCTCCGCGCGCCCGAGCCGCTTCTCGAGCGAGTAGAGCTCGAGGAGGGCGGCGTGAGAGCGGGCGGCCAGGCCGTCGTTCTGCGCCCGCAGGCGCTCGACCTCGCTCTGCAGGATTGCCGGGTCGTCGGCGAGTGCCGTCGAGGAGAAAAGGAGGGCGGCGAGCGCGAGTGCGCCGGTCGCCGCGAGCCGCTTCCAGGGTCTTCGGGAGCCCGCGTCCACGAGCGCAGCAGCCTACCAGCTGACCGGGGCCCGACCGCCCGGTCGGCGTCTTGTGTTTGCAGCCCGTCCAGAGCCCCTGTTACTATGCCCGGCTTGTAAGCGCCGCCCAGGCGCAAATGCGCGCGTTTCCCCTGGCAGGGGGCAGGCATCACACCACACAGTCGACACGCCCTCATCTTCGTGCTCCTCGCGCTGGCGGTGCTGCCGCTGGCGGGGCCGGCGGTCCCGCAGTCGATCGAGTCGAAGGAGACGGAGGCGCAAGCCGTCATGGCGCAGATCCAGGAGCTGGACTCGAACCTGGAGCTCGTCGTCGACGCCTACAACAACGCGCAGGTCGAGCTCGACGCGATCAAGGCCGAGCAGAAGGTCAACGCGAAGCGGCTCGACGTCGCCAAGTCGAACCTCGGTGCTGCCCACAGCACACTCGAGGCCCGGCTCGTCGAGCTGTACAAGAACGGCAGCCCGGACCTCGTCGAGATCCTGCTCGGCTCCTCCAGCCTCGACGAGATCCTCGACGGGATCGACACCGCGAGCCGCGTCAGCGAGCAGGACGCGCAGATCCTGAACGAGGTGCGCAAGTTCCGGACGGAGATCAAGGACCCGGGAGAGCGCGCTCGCGAAGGCGCGCAAGAAGCAGGAGGAGGTCGTCGCGGCGCGCGCCGCCCACCAGGCCGAGATCGAGAGCGCGCTCGCACAGCGCCAGCAGCTCCTCTCCTCCATCAAGGACCAGATCGCGGAGCTCGAGGCCGCCGAGCGCGAGCGCCAGGCTCGGATCGACGCCGCCGCGCAGGCCCGGGTGAACGCCGCTCCGGCCCCGACCACCACCGACTCGCCGACGGGCGCTCCCTCGTCGCAGTACGGAGGCGTCGTCGGAATCGCCATGCAGTACCTCGGCACCCCCTACGTCTGGGGCGGCTCCTCCCCGAGCGGGTTCGACTGCTCCGGCTTCACGATGTACGTCTTCTCGCGCGTCGGCGTCTCCATCCCGCGCACGGTCTCCACGCAGTACGGGGCCGGCGTCGCCGTTTCCCGATCGGAGCTGCAGCCCGGCGACCTCGTCTTCTTCAACGGGCTGGGGCACGTCGGCATCTACGTCGGCGGGAACCAGTTCATCCACTCCCCGCACACGGGCGACGTCGTCAAGATCTCGGCGATGACCGGGTACTACGACTCGGGCTACGTCGGCGCCCGCCGCATCCTCTAGCAGGGAGGGCTCGGCGAAACGCAGCCTGTGCCGCTAGGCCGCGCCGGCGGGAGGGCAGCGCCTCGCCAAGCCCTCCGGGGTCTGTTAGCCTCCCGCGCTTCGCACGCGACCGACGGGAGGGTTGCCGTGAACGCGACGCCGAGGCTCAGGGTTCAGCGCGATCTTGGTACGACCGAGCTCTGGGAGCGCTCCCTCGAGCGCTCGCTGCGCCGCAGGGCGCGTGAGGCCGCGGACGAGGGCCTGCCGCGGAGCCTGGTCTCCCTCGCGCTTCTGGACCTCGACGGCCCCGTGGCCCGGAGGCCCGGAACGCGCCGCGACCTCACCGACCCGGAGCTCTGGGACGTCTCGCAGGCGCGCGCCCGCTGGAAGCGAAAGGCCGCCGAGCCCAGGACGATGCCGCAGGCGCGCAAGGCCGGGGTGACGCTGGTCGTCGCGGCGATGGCCGCCGCGCTCCCCGTCTCCGGTGGTGCACACAGCCGTGCGAAGGGCTCCGCCGTGGTCGAGGTTCGCGCCGAGCTCCTCCGGGTCGGCAGCCGCGGTCCCGCCGTCGCGAAGGTACAGCGTGCGCTCGGCATCGAGGCCGACGGGATCTTCGGGCCGAAGACGCTCGCGGCGGTGAAGGCGTTCCAGCGCAGCCATGGCCTGGTCGTCGACGGGATCGTCGGGCCCAGGACAAGGGCGGCGCTCGCCCGCCCGGCGGCCGCGGCGAAGTTCATCCGCGCCTGGTGGGTCGTGCCCGTGCAGCGCGCGCTCGGCGTGCCGGCCGACGGACTCTACGGACCGGTCAGCCGGGCGGCCGTCCGCGCCTTCCAGAAGAAGCGCGGGCTCATCGTCGACGGGATCGTCGGGCCACAGACACTCGGCGCGCTGGGCATCAGCCGGGCTGCTCCTGCTGCGACACCGGCGCCGGCGAAGAAGAAGAAGCCCGCCGCCGCGCCCGCCGCCTCGTCCCGGGGCGAGCGGGTCGCCGCGATCGCGCAGCGCTACCTCGGCATCCCGTACCGCTGGGGCGGCGAGGCTCCCGGCACGGGGTTCGACTGCTCGGGGTTCGTGCAGTTCGTCTTCTCGCGCGTGGGCGTCTCGCTCCCGCGGGTCGTCTCGGCGCAGTACCGAACCGGGAGGGCAGTCGCGCGCTCCGCGCTCAGGCCCGGGGATATCGTCTTCTTCAACGGGCTCGGGCACGACGGCATCTACATCGGCGGCGGCCGCTTCATCCACTCGCCGAGCTCGGGCGACGTGGTCAAGATCTCGACGATCACGGGCTACTACGCCGACCGCTGGGTCGGCGCCCGCCGCGTGGTCTAGGAGGAGTCGGCGAAATACAGCCTGTGCCCCCGGGCCGCGCTGCTCGTCCCGAAGACCGCGTCCTCAGTCGCGCCGTAGCCTCCGGCTACGAACGCTCCCTGCGTCCTTGTTTCGGAACGACCATCGCGCCCCGGAAGCGAGCGGTATTCCGCCAACCCCTCCCAGGCCGGGAGGGTTCCGGCGCTCCAGGGCGAAAGTCCCTGGTCCCGGTAGGCTTTTCTCCTCATGCGAACGATCTGGAACGGCTCCATCAACTTCGGCCTGGTCAACATCCCGATCGGGCTGGCCGTCGCGCAGCAGCGCAAGGACGTGTCGTTCCGGACGCTGCACCGCGAGTGCGGCACGCCGATCAAGCAGAAGCGCTGGTGCCCCGTGCACGAGCGCGACGTCGAGGCCGACGAGCTCGTCAAGGGCTGGGAGTTCGCGAAGGGCCAGTTCGTCCTCGTCGAGGAGTCCGACCTCGAGGCCGTCGCCCTAACCCGCTCGCAGTCGATCGACATCACGAAGTTCGTCGACCTGGAGGACGTCGACCCGATCTACTTCGACCGGGCCTACTACCTCGCGCCCGCGGACGCCGCGGCGCAGCGCCGGCCCTACGTCCTGCTCCTACGCGCCATGCAGGAGGCGAATGTGGCCGCGATCGGCAAGTTCGTCCTCTGGGGCAAGGAGAACCTCTGTCTCATCCGCCCGCTCGGCGAGTCGCTCGCGCTCGAGACGCTGTACTACGCAGAGGACATTCGCGCGCGGGACGAGATCGACGGCGCCGTGGGCGAGACCCAGGTGGAGGACCCCGAGCTCGAGATGGCGCGGCAGCTCGTCGCGAGCCTCGTCGGCGAGTTCGACCCGGAGGAGTTCGTGAACGAGTACCGGGGCGAGCTGAAGGCGATGCTCGAGGCCAAGCTCGCGGGCGAGGAGATCGTCGCGCCGGAGCAGCCCGAGCCGGCCAAGGTGGTCGACCTGATGGAGGCGCTCAAGGAGAGCGTCGCCCAGGCACGCAAGCAGAAGGACACCCCGGCCGAGAAGAAGAAGCCGGCCGCGCGCAAGAAACGCGCAGCGTCGGGCTCCCGCTAGCGCTACGCCGTCGGCGAGCCGGTGGCGACGCCCGTCGCCTCGAGGTGCGCCTGGAACAGGGTCTTGTCGATCTTGCCGTGGTAGATCGGGATCGATTCCTCGATGCACACCCGGATGACCATGTCCCGGTCGATCCCCAGCTCCTTCGACAGCTCCTCGGGCGTCAGGTGGTTCGCCAACGTCGTCTCCTCCTTCGGCTCAGCGCACAAAAAAGCCCGCCGACAGGGCACGGGCGGGCAGGGCGCGCAGACTCGGGTTTTCAGGGACGAAGCTCAACGGCCTCGTGCTCCTTCCTCGAACATAGTCACAGGATACGGTAGGCCGGGTGGCCTCGGCAACGCTCCTGCGGGGGTTCGAGCCGCACGTTGCGGAGATCCGCGGCTTGCGCACCCGCTACTGGCTCGGCGGGGAGGGCGCGCCGCTCGTGCTCGTCCACGGCCTCGGCGGGGCGGCGTACAACTTCACGGCGCTGGCGCCGCTGCTTGCCGAGCGGCATCGTGTCCTCGTCCCGGACCTTCCGGGCCACGGCGGAACCGCACCGCTTCCCGCATTCGAGAGCCTCGGCGACCTCGGGGCCCACGTCGCCGCCGTGGCCGAGCACGAGGGGCTGCTGCCGGCGGCCGTCGTCGGCTACTCGATGGGCGGCGTCGTCGGCCTGCACCTCGCGGCAGAACGGCCGGAGTCGGTCGTCGCGCTGGCGCTGATCTCGTCGGCCGGCATCGTCTCGCTGACCCACCGCGCCGGCGTCTGGCTCGACCTGGTCAGCAAGCTTCGCCCCGCCCGCTTCGTCGCCAGGGCGAGGGGCGCCGTCGCCCGCCGCCCGAACCTGCGCGCCGGCGTCTTCGGCTACTGGGGCGCCGAGGACCCGCGCGCGCTTCCGCCGGAGGTCGTCGCCGGCTTCCTCGAGGCACAGGTGGAGCACGAGGACGTCCAGAGCGTGGCGCGGGCGCTCCGGAACGAGGATCCGCGCCTGTACCTCGAGCGTGTCCGCTGCCCGGCGCTCGTCCTCTGGGGCGCCCGGGACCGGCTCATTCCGCTCGAGGACGGCATCGAGTACGCGCGCCGCCTGCGGGCCCCGCTCAGGGTCGTGCCGGCCGCTGGGCACCTGGTCGTGGGCGAGTACCCGCAGGAGTGCGCCGCCCTCCTGCTCGGCTTCCTCGAAACTTCGGGCAGCCGACCGGTGTAGTAGCGGTGTGAGGACCTCGGCGGCGTTGCTCGTCCTGCTCGCTCTGGCCGGGTGCGGAGGATCGAACACTCCCTCCGAGGCATACCCTGCGGCCGCCTGCCCCGTCGACGACGCTGCCCTCTGCGGGCGGGCGGCCGCGGCCGCCGACGCGCTCGCGGCCGGCGACGTCGACCGGATCGTCGAGCTCAGCTACGCAGACGAGTTCCACTGCGATGAGCTTCCCGCCGAGCTCTTTCCCGACTGCAAGCCGGGGCGGATCCTGAACGGCCACCCGGCCACCGACGGCGAGACCGAGATCCGACATCCTGACCGAGGAGGCGTACCGCTCTCGACTGACCGGTCTCGGGCCGGCCGAGGTGCGGGGTGTGGGGACCTGCGGCCCGGACGATCCCGAGCGCCGTTCCTACCACCTCGCGTTCGCTGCCGGAGAGCGGCTGGGCTCGATCGAGCTCGTCCGCCGCGAAGGCCGGTGGTGGGTGGGGATGCTCTTCGACGACACCGAGGACGGCTGGAAGCGGCAGTTCTCGGATCCGCAGGCCGAGCTCGCCTGCGGCAACGTCGAGACCTGGGGGACTTGACAGGCGTTCGTCGGCCTGTATAACCTGTCGGTTAGATAACCGAAAGGTTATATATAGATGGCAGCCGACACCCTCAGCGTCACGCTCTCCGCCCTCGCCGACCCGACCCGCCGCGCGATCCTCGAGCGGCTTGCGGAGGGGGCGGCGACGGTGAAGGAGCTCTCCGCCCCCTTCAAGATCAGCGGCCCTGCGATCTCGAAGCACCTGCGAGTGCTCGAGCGCGCCGGCCTGATCGCGCGCGGCCGCGAGGCGCAGTGGCGGCCCTGCCGCCTGGAGGCGGCCCCCCTCCAGGAGGTTGCGGAGTGGGCGGATGGGTACCGCCGCTTCTGGGAGGGGAGCTACCAGCGGCTCGACCAGTACCTCGAGTACCTGCAACGAGAGGAGAGAGATGACGGCGACTGAGAGCGGAACCCTGATCGTGACGACCCCGTCCGACCGCGAGGTCGTTGCGACGCGGGTCTTCGACGCCCCGCGCGAGCTCGTGTGGAAGGCCTACACCGAGCCGGAGCACCTGCAGCAGTGGATGCTCGGCCCGGCGGGCTGGACGATGCCGGTGTGCGAGATGGATCTCCGCCCGGGCGGCGCGTACCGCTTCGTCTGGCGCAAGGAGGACGGCACGGAGATGACGATCACCGGCACCGTCCGGGAGGTCGAGGCACCCGAGCGGATGGTCAGCACGGAGGAGTGGGGCGGCGACTGGCCGGAGGCGCTCAACACGATCGACTTCGCGGAGGATGACGGCCGGACGACGCTGACGACCACGACCGTCTACCCGTCGAAGGAGGCCCGCGACGCCGCCCTCGGCACCGGCATGACCGACGGCATGTCCGCCAGCTACGACAACCTCGAGGCGCTGCTGCGGAGGCTGTCCGGCTAGACGGGGTTCGGCAGGTCGACGAAGTCCCAGGCGATGTCGAAGCGCTCGCCGATCCGTGCGGCGAGCGCTCGCACGCCCAGGGTCTCCGTCGCGTAGTGGCCGCCGGAGATGAAGTGCACGCCCGCCTCCTTGGCGGCGTGCTTCGTCGGCTCGTCGGCCTCCCCGGTGAGGAAGCAGTCGTAGCCCTCCACGGCGGCGTCGGCGAGATAGCGGGCGGCGCCGCCCGAGCAGACCGCCACACGCTCGACCAGCTCGGGGCCGTAGGAGAAGACCAGCGGCATGCGCCCCAGCCGCTCCTGGACGCGCTCCGCGAGGTCGCTGACGGGAACGGGATCGGGCAGGCGGCCACCGAAGCCGTAGCCGTCGGCGAAGCGGCCGTCCCGCTCGACGCCGAGCTCGTCGCAGAGGAGGGCGTTGTTGCCGATCTCGGGGTGCGCGTCGAGGGCGAGGTGGTAGGCGACGAGACTCAGGTCGGCGTCGAAGAGCGCCCGCAGCCGCTCCTTCTGGACCCGCCCGATCCGGCGCGGCTCGTTGTCCCAGAGGAGGCCGTGGTGGACGAGCACCATCTGCGCCCCGGCCTCCGCGGCGCGCTCGAAGAGCTCGCGCGAGGCGGACACGCTGCAGACGAGCTTGTGCACCTCCGGCGCGCCGACCACCTGGAGGCCCATCGGCCCGTAGTCGGGGTAGGAGGCGAGGTCGAGGAACTCGTCGCGAAGGCGACGATCTCGTCTCGGCCCGCCATTCCCGCTACCCTAGTGCCGTTCGGGGTGTAGCGCAGCCTGGTAGCGCGCGCCGTTCGGGTCGGCGAGGTCCCCGGTTCAAATCCGGGCACCCCGACTGGGTGGAGGGCCGCTTCGGCGGCCCTTCGTGCTTCAGGCGATCTGCCGGTGGACGATCGCCGTGCACTCGTCCTCGACGTAGTCGAGACCGGCCTCCTCGGCGATCGCCCTCGCCTCGGCGGAGACGATGCCGAGCTGGAGCCAGAGCGCGCCCGCGCCGACCTCCACCGCCTGCCGGGCCACGTCCGGGCAGAACTCCGAGCGGCGGAAGACGTCCACGAGGTCGATCGGCTCCTCGATCTCCCCGAGGGACGCGACGCGGCGCTGCCCCAGGATCACCGGCGGGCCCACCGGCCGCACGGGGATGACGCGGTACCCGTTCCGCAGGAGGTAGCCCATCACCGAGTTGCTCGGCCGTTCAACGCGAGGCGAGGCGCCGACGAGGGCGATCGTCCTCGCCTCGGCGAGGATCTGGGCGGGGCTGCGGGCCACCACCGAAGGCTATCCTTCCGCCCATGACCGATCGCCTACGCGTCGCCTGCGTCCAGATCAACTCGTCGACCTCGAAGGCCGAGAACATCGAGCGCATGGAGCCGCTCGTCGCGCGCGCCGCGTCAACCGGCGCCGACCTCGTCCTCCTGCCTGAGAAGTGGAACGGCCTCGGCAGCCACGAGGTGCTGCTCGAGGTCGCCGAGCCGCTCGACGGCGGCGAGACGGTTGCCGCTATGAGCCGCTGGGCGCGGACGCACGGCATCACGCTCGTGGGCGGCTCGATCGTCGAGCGCCGCGAGGGCCGCGACAAGCTCTCCAACACCTGCCCGGTCTTCGACCCCGAGGGCGAGCTCGCAGCCGTCTACCGCAAGATCCACATGTTCGACGTCGAGGTCGGCGGGGTCGTCTACCGCGAGTCCGACAGCGAGGAGCCCGGCGAAGGGCTCACGAGCTGCGAGGTGGAGGGCTGGAGGCTCGGGCTCACGGTCTGCTACGACCTGCGCTTCCCCGAGCTGTATCGGATCCTCGCCGTCGAGGGCGCCGAGCTGATCACCGTCCCGGCGGCGTTCACCCTGCAAACCGGCAAGGACCACTGGGAGCTCCTCCTCCGCGCTCGCGCGGTCGAGAACCAGTGCTTCGTCGCTGCGGCGAACCAGTGGGGCGTGGTCGCCGGCAAGGCGTCGTACGGCCGCAGCTCGATCGTCGACCCCTGGGGCGTCGTGCTGGCGCAGGCGCCCGACGAGGACTGCGTCATCTCGGCTGAGCTCGACCGCGCGCACATGGAGCGGATCCGCAGCAGCCTGCCCGCGCTGGCCAACCGCCAGCCGGCCGCGTACACGTGGCCCGCGGGCGTGTAGCGGCGGGCTGCGTCGAGGCAGTCCTCTTCGACGTCGACTTCACGCTGGCCAAGCCCGGGCCTTTACTCGGGCCGGAGGGCTACCGCGAAGCCGGGGCGCGCCATGGGTTGACTCTCGTCCCCGGGCGCTACGAGGCGGCGCGGACGGCCGCCGTCGAGGACCTCGAGCACCACCCGGAGCTCGAGCACGACGAGGAGATCTGGGTTCGGTTCACGGAGGACATCGTCCGCGGCATGGGCGGGGAGGGAGACGGCGTCCGCGAGGTCGCCGAGGCGATCACGGCCGGCTGGCTCCATTCGGCGAACTTCGAGCTCTACGAGGACGTGCTCCCCGTCCTTGCGAGCCTGCGCGAGGCCGGGATCCGGATCGGGCTCGTCTCGAACACGAGCCGCGACCTGGGCGCGTTCGTCGAGCACTTCTCCCTCGACGTAGACGCCTGGATCTCGTCGGGCGTCCACGGCAAGGTGAAGCCGAGCCCGACGATCTTCCTCGCCGCGCTCGAGCTGCTCGGCGTCGAGCCGGCCGCGGCGGTCATGGTCGGCGACTCGCCGCTCGACGACGTCGAGGGCGCGCGGGCGCTGGGGATGCAGGCCTATCTCGTCGACCGCGAGGGCCGCTTCCCCGAGCGCGACGACGCCCTGCCGACGCTGCTCGCCCTGCCGGCGCTCCTGCGCTAGGAGGGTTGGCGGAACGTGAGTTCCCGTCGGGGTGCGATGGTCGTTCCGAAACAAGGACGCAGGGTGTGTTCGTAGCCGGAGGCTACGGGCGCGACCGAGGACGCAGTCTTCGGGGCGAGCAGCGCGGCCCGGCGGCACAGGCTGCGTTTCGCCGAACCCTCCTACTAGAGGCAGGGAGAGCGGCCGCGCTCGAGCAGGCCGAAGCCCCAGACCTCGTCCTCGTAGACGTAGAAGGCGCTCGTCGAGGACGGGCCGTTGTCCACGAGGGCCGAGTAGTGGCCGCAGTCGATCTCGGCCAGCTCGCCGAAGGTGGCGCCGATCTCGCCCGCCTGCTCCCCGAGGGCCAGGCCTTCCGGCGTCGACCAGCCCTCCGGCTGCCACACCGTGAAGGCGTGGACGACGCGGCCGTCCTCGAAGACGACACCTGCGCCCTGTGGCTGGAACGGCTCCTCGTTGAAGTACCAGGTCGTCTCCTCGCAGCCTCGGCAGACGCCGTGGCGCGTCCCCCATGTCTCCTGCACCTCGGCGGGCGCCAGGCCGAGCTCCACCCCGGCGAGCGAGGCGCCGGGCGTGAACTTGCCGGCGACGGGCGGCTCCGCGGACGCGGGCAGGACGAGAACGAGCGCCGTCGCGACGGCGGCTGTCAGATGCATGACCAGCAGCCCCCATACTCGCGGCTGGCGGCTGCGACGCAGCGCCGGATCGCCGCGCTCCTCCTTACGCGCACCTTCAGGTGCGCGCTGCGAACGATCACGACGCCCGGCTTGGTCGCAGCCGTCCCCGTCGAGCATGGTGGCTACCGGCCAAGCATCTATCGCGACCGAAGCGAGAGCGCGGGAGCCCACGATGCGATCGGGGAGACGTCGCCGTCGCGCCCGTTCAGGTTGCGCCAGCCGAGGGCGTGCTCGGCCTGCATCATCTTGTGGATCTGGGTCGTGCCTTCGTAGATGATGGGCGCGCGGGCGTTCCTGAAGTACCGCTCGATCCCGTATTCGGCCGAGTAGCCGTAGGCGCCGTGCACCTGGATGGCGTTGTGCGCCGCCTTGAAGGCCGACTCGGTCGCGTGCCACTTGGCCAAGCTCGTCTCGCGCGTGTTGCGGACGCCCTTGTCCTTGAGCCAGGCCGCCTGCATGACCAGGAGCTTGGAGGTCTCGTAGTCGAGCACCATCTGGGCGATCAGATCCTGGACGAACTGGTTCTTGCCGATCGGCTTGCCGAAGGTCTCGCGCTCGCGCGCATACTCGACGGAGCGCTCGAGGCAGGCGCGAATCACGCCCAGCGCGCCCGCAGCCACGGTGAAGCGGCCCTGGTCGAGGCCGTACATGGCGATCTCGAAGCCCTGGCCCTCCTCGCCGACGAGGTTCTCGGCCGGCACCTCGACGTCCTCGAAGAAGAGCTCGCCGGTCGAGCCCGCCCAGATGCCGAGCTTGTTCTCGGTGTCCTGCGTGGTCACGCCGGGCCATTCGCGCTCGACGACGAACGCCGAGATGCCCTTGTGCTTCGCGGACGGGTCCGTCTTGGCGAAGACGAGCGCGTGATCGGCGACCGAGGCGTAGGAGATCCAGTTCTTCTGGCCGTTCAGGACGTAGCGGTCGCCGTCGCGGCGGGCGTTCGTCAGCATCGAGGCGACGTCCGAGCCGGCCGCGGGCTCGGTCAGGCCGAAGCAGGCGATCTTCTCGCCGCGCGCCTGCGGGGCGAGGTAGCGCTGCTTCTGCTCCTCGTTCGCGTAGCGAAGCAGGCTGAGTGAGTTGAGGCCCACATGGACGGAGATGAGCGTGCGGAAGGCGGCCTCGCCGCGCTCGATCTCTTCGCAGGAGAGCGCCTCGCAGACGTAGTCCATGCCGGCGCCGCCGTATTCCTCCGGGATGACGATTCCGAGGAGGCCCAGCTCGGCCATGCCCTCGATCACGCCCATGTCGAGGTGGTGGTTGATGTCGTTCTCGATCGCGTTCGGAAGCACGCGCTCGTCCACGAACTGGCGAACGGTCGCCTGCACCTCGCGCTGCTCCGGAGTCAGGTCGAAATCCATGCGGGCAAGTGTACGCGCGGGCGTGCGGGGCGAAGCTTGCTTCCACGCGTGCAGGGTGCTTTCCTCGTGGCGCTGACCGCTCCCGCGACCTACCGGCTGCTGCGGGAGCTCGGCTTCGACGGCGTCGCGATCACCGACTCGCTCGCCATCGTCCGCGGGCCCTGGCCGGTGAAGTGGGCCCGCGCTGCGCTTCACGCGGGTGCCGATCTCCTGCTCTTCACGAGTGCGGACGACGCTCGCAGGGCGATCCGTGCGCTCGTTCCGCTCGCTCGCCGAGGCCTCCTCGACGACGCCGTCAAAGGGTCGTCCGCTTCCGCGAATCGCTCGGCCTGACGGCGCGCTGACGTTGGTAGACTCGGACGCCTTGCGCGCGGAGGCTGGTGCCCGGCCCGTCCGGAGGGAGCGTCCTGTCCGCACTCGCGGCGGGCGCGCCCGCCTGGTCCGCGTCGGAAAGGTCGCGCTCGGCGCCCTGCTGCTCCTGCTCGTCCTGGCCGTGGCGGTGGGAATCGCCTTCGCCGGCTCGGCGAGCCGGATCGCGGCCGGGGTCACCATCCAGGGGGTCAACGTCGGGGGGCTCACGGCGGAGGAGGCCGAGGCGAAGCTCGAGGCGCTCGCCGTGCGCTACGCGACCCGGCCCGTCGTCTTCACGGCCGAAGACGAGGAGTTCTCGATCCGCCCGGAGTCACTGGAGGTCGAGGCGAACTGGGCGGCCGCGGTCGAGGAGGCCCTCGCCGAGGGCGACGCCCCACTTCCGTTCCGCGGGCTCAAGCGGGTCATGGCTGCGCCTGGGCGGCGCCGAGGTCGAGCCGGAGGCGACCGTCTTCGAGGCCGCCCTGGCGGAGCGGCTCGAGCGCATGGCGGCTCGCGTCGACCGGCTCCCGCGCGAGGCGGCCCTCGAGCTCAACGGCCTCGAGCCCGAGATCGTCCCCGGCCTCGCCGGCAGGGAGCTCGACCGCGAGGCCGCCGCCGGCGTCGTCGTCGCGGCGCTCGCCGGCTTCGAGCGGCAGCCGAAGCCGCTGCCCGTGGCGGTCGATGCGCCTCAGGTGACGAGCGACACGCTCGTGCCGGTGGCCCGGCAGCTTCGCCTCGTGCTCTCGGCGCCCGTGCTCCTCACCCACGGCGGGGCGTTCTTCACCGTCGAGCCGCGGGAGATGGTGGGACTGCTGCAGCTCCCCGCTGACGGCGCCACCCGGCTCCGCGTCAGGCCTCAGGAGGCGGCTCGCCGCTTCGAGAACCTCGCCCGGGGTCTCGCCCGCGCCCCGCGCAACGCCGACTTCATGGTCCGCGCGAGCGGGCGCGTGCGTGTCGTGCCGTCGCGCCCCGGCCGCGAGCTGAACGTGGCCGCCACGTCCGCCGCGCTCCTGCAGGCCGCCTCGCGGCTCGAGGACCGCACGGCGGCGGTCGTCGTTGCCGAGTTCGAGCCGCGCATGACGACGGCCCAGGCGAAGGGTCTGCGCATCGAGCGGCAGCTCGCGTCCTACGCGACGCTCTACGCGGGCACCTCCGACCGCATCAACAACCTCCAGCTGGCCATGGAGATCCTCGACGGCGCGCGCATCGCGCCCGGGGCGACGTGGTCGTTCAACGAGTTCGTCGGCCCCCGGACCGCCGAGCGGGGGTTCCGCTCCGCGCCGGTGATCATGGACGGCAAGTACGAGGAGGGCATCGGCGGCGGCGTCTCCCAGGTGGCGACGACGGTCTTCAACGCGGCCTGGGAAGCGGGGATCAGGATCACCGAGCGCCACGCGCACGCCCTCTACATCAGCCGCTACCCGGACGGACGCGACGCCACGGTCAATTACCCGGACGTCGACCTGAAGCTGACCAACGACACCCCGCGCTGGATCGTGATCAAGGCCTCCTACGACGAGAGCGGCATCCTCGTCCGCCTGCTCGGCGGCGGGCCCGAGCGCAGGGTGGAGAGCGTCGCCGGGGAGCTGAAGGAGACCGGCCGGCCGCAGACGGAGCGCGAGCCCGACCCGACGCTCTACGAGGGCGACCGCGTCGTCGAGTTCGCCGGCGAGCCGTCGCGCGAGATCCGCGTGGAGCGCGTCATTTACGAGGGCGGTGGGGTGCTCGCACGCCAGACCTGGTACACGCACTACAGCTACGAGGCGAGGATCGTCCGCTACGGGACGAAGCCGCGCCCCGAGCCCGTGGCGCCGCCGAAGGAGGAGAAGCCGAAGGAGGACGATCCTCCGACGACGACGGGCCCCGGCGACGGCGCCAGGACTAGCTCTCGACTCCGGCGATAGCCTCCGCGAGCCAGGCCGGCATGCGCGTCGGGCGCAGGGTCTCCGCATTCACACAGGCGTGCGCGGTCCAGCCGTCGGCGACCATCCCGTCGGGCTCGCTCATCCGCTCGATCGCGTACTCGAAGCGGAAGCGGGCTCCGCGGAGGTCGACGGCGCGGACGTGCACCCGTAGCTCGTCGGCGAAGCGCGTGCCGTCCAGGTAGCGGACGTACGCCTCGGTGGTCGTCGCGTCGATGCCTTGTTCGACCAGGCCCTTGTAGCCGCCGGGGAACTGCGCGAGGTAGGCGATCCGGGCGATCTCGAACCAGACGAGGTACACGGCGTTGTGCACGACGCCCTGCGCGTCCGTCTCGCTGAAGCGGACGGCCAGGTCGGTGTGGAAGCGGAACCCGTCCATCTGATCGCGGAACTTTCGCAGCCCGGCTCCTGTCCTAGCAACCGAGACGAAGGAGGACAGGATGAGGAAGTCGATCGTGATCGGGCTCGTTGCGGCGCTCGCCCTCGCCGCCCTCGGGTGTTCCTCGGGCGACGACGACCCCGGCGGCGACGCCATGGAGGCGGCACCCGCGGCGGAGGAATCGGACGAAGGGGCCGTCGCCGACGACGGTGGCGGCGAGGAGGCCGTGCCCGTCTCCCAGCGCTCGCAGGGCGGCGGCTCCGTGCCCTCGGTGGGGCCGAGCATCGTGCAGACGGCATCCCTTGCGATCTCCGTGCCGCGCAACGAGTTCGACTCCACGATCTCGCGCGCCCGGACGATCGCCACCGGCGCGGGCGGCTTCGTCGTCAGCTCGAGCGCCTCGCAGGGCGCGGAGCGTCGTCTCGTCAGCGGCACGCTCGTGGTCCGCGTCCCCGAGCGCTCCTACTCGCGCGTCATGGCGCAGCTCGCCGGCCTCGGGCACGTCGAGGCGCAGGAGGAGGCGGGGTCGGACGTCTCGCAGGAGCTCGTCGACCTCCAGGCTCGCGTCCGCCATCTCGAGGCGGTCGAGACCCAGCTGCTCGGCTTCCTGGAGCAGGCGGAGTCGGTCTCCTCGGCGCTGACCGTCCAGCAGGAGCTCAACCGCGTGCAGCTCGAGCTGGAGCAGGCGCGCGGACGCCTCGTCTACCTCGAGGACCAGGTCGCCTTTGCCACCATCTCGCTGGAGGTCAGGGAGCGCCAGGTCGCGGTCGCCGCAGCCGGCGACAGCGGGCCCTGGGGGATCGTGGACGCCTGGCGGGCGGCCGGGACGGGTTTCGTCACGGTGGTCGGCTGGATCTTCGTCGTCGCGGCCACGATCGCCCCGGTCGTCCTCCTCCTGCTGCTCGCGCTCGTTGCCGCACGGCTCGCCGGCTGGCGCGGGCTCCCCAGCCTGCGGCGGCCGCAGGCCTAGCGTTCGGTCGGGTCGGTATCGTCCCGGCGACGAACCAGACTCGGGAGGGTCGCATGGCCAAGAAGAAGAAGGCGAAGGAGACCGACGCGGGGACGCTGGGCCGCCTTTCGAAGGCCGGCGAGGACGCCCTCACGCGGCTCGTGGAGGAGCTGGGCAAGAACGAGCGCGTCACCGACGCAGTCGGCAGGGCGATGGCGGCCAAGGGCAGGCTCGACGACGGCGCCAAGCGCGCGGTCGGCCAGGTCGGCCTGGCCGCGGCGGAGGAGCTGAAGGACCTCCGCAAGCACATCGAGCGGCTGGAGAAGCGCCTGGCCAAGCTCGAAGCGGACGTGAAGCCCAAGCCCGCTGCGAAGCCGCGAACGACCAAGCCGCGGACGACCACGACCACCACGCGTGCGAGGAAGCCCGCGGCGCCGGAGCCGCCGCCGGCGCCCGAGCCGCCCGCTAGCCCGGAGTCCTGAGCCGCAGCGCGGAGGGCACGATCTCGAACGTCGCGGGCGTCGTCCCCGGCTGCTCCCCGTCCAGCTCCACCGGCACCGGCGTCGCCGAGCGCACGACGACGCGGCGCCCGCGCAGCGCCTCCGCCTTCGGATGCGGGAGGTGCGTTCCGCGGTAGACCTTGGGGAGCGTCAGCGCGAGGTCGCGGCGCGTGATGTCCCCGATCACGAGGACGTCGAGGAGGCCGTCGTCCGGCTCGGCGTCCGGGGTCATGGCCATGCCGCCTCCCAGGTAGCGGCAGTTTGCGACGATCGCGTCGTACAGGAGGCCCGAGCGCCGCTCGTCATCGACCTCGACCTCCATCTCGGTTGCGTGCCAGCGGGCGAAGACGGCGAGGGTCGCGTAGAGGAACGAGGCCTTGCCGCCGAGCGCCTTCGAGGAGGAGTTCGCGCGCTGTGCGACCGCGCCGCTCATCCCGGCGCTCGCGCTGTTGACGAAGTAGGCGGCCGCGTCCTCGCCGCTCCAGCTGCGATAGGCGATGCGGCCCGCGTCGATCGTCCGCACCGCCCCGGAGAGCGCGACCGCCACGGCGCCCTCGAGCTTCGTCGGGATCCTGAAATGGCGGACGAAGTCCGTCCCGGTCCCGCGGGCGATCACCGCCAGCTCGGGGCGCTCGCCCTCGAAGCCGAGGAGGCCGTTGGAGACCTCGTTCACGGTGCCGTCGCCCCCGACTGCGACCACGAGGCGGGCGCCCTCCTCGGCGGCACGCCGGGCCAGCTCGCCGGCGTGGCCCCGCCGCTCGCTCATGAGCGTCTCCCCCGCGAGCCCGAGCTCCGCCGCCCGGTGGGCGATCTCGGGCCAGCGCCTCCGTGTCGACCCGTTCGCCGACGCCGGGTTGACGACGAAGACGATTCCGCCGGCGCTCAATGGTCGTCGGTGGCGACTGCCAGCGCCAGCTCGGTCATCTGGTCGACGGCGGCCTTCATCTCCTCGTCGGTGATGCGCACGAACTCGCCCTGGACCACGACGTCGCTGACCGTGAGCAGGCAGCCGGCCGCGACCTTGCGGAGCGCGCCGAGCGTGAAGAGGACGGCAGCCTCCATCTCCACCGCGAGCACGCCGCGGTCGGCCCAGCGCTGGTACTGCCCCTCGTCCGAGTTGTAGAAGACGTCGCTCGAGACGATCGGCCCGACGCGCACCGGCTTCCCCAGCTCCTTGGCCGCGTGGACGGCCGAATGGACGAGCCCCCAGTCGGCGGTGGGCGCATGGATCTCGCGGGTGATGTGGAGGGCGGTCGAGTCGGCCGGCACCGCGGAGATCGCGACGATCAGGTCACCGAGCGCCAGGTCGGGCTGGAGGCCGCCGCAGGTGCCGATGCGGAGCATGCGCTTGACCCCGAGCATGGCGAGCTCCTCGATGACGATCGCCGCCGAGGGGCAGCCCATGCCGGTCGACTGGACGGACACGGGCTTGCCGCGAAAGGTTCCCGTGAAGCCGAGCATCCCGCGTTCCCAGTTGCGCTGCTGGACGTCCTCGAGGAACGTCTCGGCCACGTACTTTGCCCGGAGCGGGTCGCCGGGCAGGAGGCACGCCTCGGCGTAGTCGCCGGGCTCTGCACGAACGTGAATAGGCATAGGGGTATCGTCCCCGGGCATGGCGCGCCTGGTCAAGCGCCCTCGGCATTCCCAGGTCCTGGCGTTCTGCGCCGGGGATCCGATCGAGCGCGTGTTCCTCGAGGACGTGGCCCGGCGCGGCCTGGGGCGCTTCGCAGCCGTGCGCGACGGGGGGCAGCTCACCGCGCTCCTCCACCTCGGCGCAAACCTCGTCCCCTCCGGGCCCGGCTCCGGCGCCTTCGCCGAGCTCGTCTCGGGGAGCGACGCGCGGATGGTCGTCGGCGAGGAGGGGGCGGTCACGGAGCTCTGGGAGCTCGTACGCAGCACCTTTCCGGAACCCATCGACGACCGGCCCGGTCAGCCCGTCTACGTGCTGGACCGGCCGCCGCCGAGCGGGGAGAGCGGCCTGCGCCGGGCGCGGCTCGACGACCTCGGCCGCCTCGTCGTCGCCGCGGCGGCGGCCTACCGCGAGGAGGTCGGCGTGGACGCCTACGCCCGCGATCCCTCGTTGTTCGAGTGGCGCACGCGGGCGCAGATCGAGGAGGGACGGAGCTGGGTGTGGATGGAGGACGGTCGCATCCTCTTCAAGGCGGAGGCCTCGGCGTGGACGCCGGCGGCCGTCCAGCTCCAGCAGGTCTGGGTCGAGCCGGAGCTACGCGGGCAGGGCTACGGCAAGCGCGGCCTCGCCGACCTGTGCCGGCTGCTGCTCGAGACGACGCCGAACGTGTGCCTCTTCGTCAGGCCCGAGAACGCCCCCGCGATCGGGCTCTACGACGGGATCGGCATGCGCCGCACGATCACGTATCGCTCGCTCATCTTTGCCTAGAAGGGGTGATTGCGGCCCCTTCGGCGCCGCGGTTCTATTCGTTGCGAGTGCTGAGGGTCAGCCTCACTGCGGCACCAAGGACACCGCCCTCCGGCAGGCCCAGAAGTACCTCGACGCCATGTTCACGGAGTACGGAGAGGCGGTGACCCTGTATGCGGAAGGCAAGGACTCAGGCGAGCGCGTGTTCCGCGCGTACGGGCTCGCGAATTTCGCCAGGGACGTCCTGGCGGAGGCGCAGCCGGCCCTGCAGCACGAGGGCTGCGACGTCGCGCCGCTGCTGTAGGCGAGCGTGAGCTGAACCGAGCCTCGAGTCGTAGGACCTTGTGAACGGAAGGCAGCAGCGGTGCTGCTTCCTTCCTCCCGGTCCCAGCCTTTGCGGCTTTCGCCGCCGCTGGGACACAGTACGATCGGGGTGTGGACGCCGCAGCGCTCCGCGCGCGGATCGAAGAGCACGTCCGCCGGCACGACCTGATCCCGCCCGGCGGCGACGTCGCCTGTCTCGTCTCCGGCGGCGCCGACTCGACCTGCCTCTGGCATGCCCTCGATGCACTCCGCTACGGGGTCTCCGCGCTCCACGTGAACCACGGGCTGCGCGGCGCGGAGTCCGAGGCGGACGCGCGCTTCTGCGCCGAGCGCCTGGGCGCGGCAGTCGTAGAGGCCCCGCCGCAGGGGCCGGGAACGGAAGCCGAGCTTCGCGACCTCCGCTACGCGACGACCGCCGGGCCGCTGCGCGCCACCGGCCACACCGCCTCCGACCAGGTGGAGACGATTCTCTTCCGGCTCGCGTCGAGCGGGACGACGCGCGGGATCCGCGTCCGCCGAGACGACGGCGTCGTGCGTCCACTGCTGACCGTTTGGCGTGAGGAGACGGAGGCCTACTGCCGCGCCGAGGATCTCCCGTTCCGGGTCGACTCCACGAACCCGGACACGGCGCGCGGTCTGATCCGCGGCGAGATCCTGCCTGCGCTCCGGCGCCTGCACCCGTCCGCCGAGCGCAACGTCCTCGCCGCGGCCGAGGAGGGCGAGCGCCTCCCCCGACCCGTCGAGCGGGCGCTGTTAGAGTTGCTCGCCTCTCGTGAGGGATCCAAGCGTCTCGACCTGGGCGGCGGCCGCGTGGCGGTGAGGGAGTACGAGAGCGTCTGGCTCGAGCGTGGGCCCGTGCCGCTCGAAGGCCGCGTCCGCTGGGGCCGTTGGACGCTCGAGTCCACGCGCCCCGGCCTGCACGTGCGCGGCTGGCGAGCAGGCGACCGGCTCGCCGGCCACGGCCGCAAGGTCCAGGATGTCTTCGTCGACGCGAAGGTCCCTCGCTCGGAGCGCGAGGCGTGGCCGCTCGTCGTCCGCGGCGACGAGGTCGTCGCCGTTCCCGGCCTGGCCGAGGCCCGGGGCTACGAGGGCGCCGTGACGGGGGAGCAGGAATGAGCTCCGTCAACGAGCTGACGGCGGCGGTGTCGGAGATCCTCATCGACGAGGAGACGCTCCAGAGCCGGATCGGCGAGCTCGGGGCCGAGATCAGCGAGGACTACCGCGGCCGCGACCTCCTGCTCGTGGGCGTGCTCAAGGGCGCGGTCTTCTTCATGGCCGACCTGATGCGCCGGATCGACATCCCCTGCGAGGTCGACTTCATGGCCATCTCGAGCTACGGCGCTGGGATCGACTCCTCCGGCGTCGTCAGGATCCTCAAAGACCTCGACATGTCCATCGAAGGCAGGAACGTGCTCGTCGTCGAGGACATCATCGACTCGGGGCTCACCCTCTCCTACCTGCTGCGGAACCTGGAGGCGCGCGAGCCGGCGTCGCTCGAGATCTGCGCGCTCCTGACCAAGCCCTCGCGCCGGGAGATCGACATCCACTGCCGCTACACGGGCTTCGAGATCCCGAACAAGTTCGTGATCGGCTACGGCCTCGACTTCGCCGAGCGCTACCGGAACCTCCCGTTCGTGGGGGTGATCAGAGACGAATTGGCCGCGCAGGCAGAGGAGCTTTCGTAACGAATTCCTCATCCGTCGGCTCTCTGGAGCCGAAGAGGAGACTGCTACCCTTGATCCACTCCTGAGGACCTTTATTTGAGCCGCTTCTTCCGCAGCGCACTCTTTCCCCTGATCGTCATCGTTCTGCTCGTCTACCTGGCGTCGCAGACCCTGCTCCCGCGGTCCGAGGAGCCGGAGAAGTGGACCTACAGCCAGCTGATCAACGAGGTCGAGGCGAACCCGGAGACCTTCAAGGAGGTCGTCTTCAATCCGAAGGGCCGCTCGATCGAGGCGACACGGACGGTGAACGCGGAGGAGCAGAAGTTCAAGGTCAACTATCCGAGCGATCAGTCCCAGATCGAGTTCCAGAACCTACTGCAGGAGAAGTCGGTGCCGTTCGACTCGAAGGGCACCGGTCAGAACGCCTGGTGGTCGATCCTGACCTACCTGCTGCCGTTCGTCCTCTTCTTCGGCTTCTGGATCTTCCTGATGAACCAGGTGCAGGGCGGCGGCTCGAAGGTGATGAGCTTCGGGAAGAGCCGCGCCAAGCGCATGGCGCCCGACTCGCCGAAGATCACCTTCAAGGACGTGGCCGGCGTGGACGAGGCCGTCGAGGAGCTGCACGAGATCAAGGAGTTCCTCGAGAACCCGAAGAAGTTCCAGGCGCTCGGCGCGCGCATCCCCAAGGGCGTGCTCCTGTACGGGCCGCCCGGCACGGGCAAGACGCTGCTCGCGCGCTCGGTCGCCGGCGAGGCCGGCGTGCCGTTCTTCTCCATCTCCGGCTCCGACTTCGTCGAGATGTTCGTCGGCGTCGGCGCCTCGCGCGTGCGCGACCTCTTCGAGCAGGCCAAGCAGGCCAGCCCCTGCATCATCTTCATGGACGAGATCGACGCCGTCGGCCGCCACCGCGGCGCCGGCCTGGGCGGCGGCCACGACGAGCGCGAGCAGACCCTGAACCAGCTCCTGGTCGAGATGGACGGCTTCGAGATGAAGGACAACATCATCCTGATCGCCGCCACGAACCGCCCCGACATCCTCGACCCGGCGCTCCTCCGGCCCGGGCGCTTCGACCGGCAGATCGTCGTCGATCGCCCCGACCGGAACGGCCGCCGCAAGATCCTCGAGGTGCACACGAAGGGCAAGCCGATCGACAACTCGGTCGACCTCGACACGCTCGCCGCCGGGACGCCCGGGTTCACCGGGGCCGATCTCGCCAACCTCGTGAACGAGGCGGCTCTGCTCGCGGCGCGCCACGGGAGGAAGACCATCGGCGAGCTCGAGCTCGAGGAAGGGATCATGCGCGTGATCGCCGGGCCCGAGAAGAAGACAAGGCTCCTCTCCGAGCACGAGCGCAAGGTCACGGCTTACCACGAGATGGGCCACGCCCTCGTCGGGCACCACCTGCCCAACTGCGACGCCGTCCACAAGATCTCGATCATCAGCCGCGGCCAGGCCCTCGGCTACACGATCTCGCTCCCGGCCGAGGACAAGTTCCTGACGACGAAGTCGGCGCTGATGGACCAGATGGCCATGACCCTCGGCGGCCGCGCGGCGGAGGAGCTCGTCTTCCACGAGGTCACGACCGGCGCCGCCAACGACATCGAGAAGGTGACGGCGACCTCGAAGCACATGGTCATGCGCTACGGCATGAGCGAGAAGCTCGGCCCGCGCCTGCTCGGCAGGAACCACGACATGCCGTTCCTCGGCCGCGAGATGAGCGCCGAGCCGGACTACTCCGAGGAGATCGCGCGCGAGATCGACGACGAGATCCGCCGCGTGATCGAGGAGGCCCACGACCGCGCCCGCAAGGTGCTTGCCCAGCACATGGACGAGCTGCACACCCTCTCCGAGCTGCTCATCGAGCGCGAGACGATCGACAAGGACCAGTTCGAGCGGCTCCTCGCCGGCGAGTCCGCGGAGACGGTGTTCCCGGAGGCGGAGACCGAGTCGCCGACGGGGGACGAGGCCGAGAAGAAGCCGCGCGCGGAGCCCAAGCCGCGGCCCTTCCCGATTCCCGGCGCGACGATGCAGTCCCCGCCCGAGCCCGAGGGCGCGAACTAGCCCTTCGTGGCGCGGCTCCTGCTGGCCCTGGCCGGTGCTCTTGCTCTCGCAGGCTGCGCCGGCGGCGGGACGGACACCGTCTCCGTGACCGAGACGCGCGTCGAGACCGAGACACAGGCGGTGACGGAGACCGTCGCCGGCGAGCCCGTGGGCCTGCCTCCCGAGGTCGCCGAGACGCACGCGGCCCTGCTCGCGGCGGCCGAGTCGGGCGACTACGAGGCGCTCCGGCCCTTCATCCCCGACGAGTTCTCCTACACCTTCGGCCTGCCGCCCGAGGGCGGGCCCATCGAGTACTGGCAGCAGGTGGAGGCCGAGTCCGGCGAGAGCCCCATCGAGATCCTCGCGCGCCTCCTGCGGCTGCCGTACACGCTCTCGGCGGGGACGTACGTCTGGCCGTTCGCCTACGACAAGCAGGAGGACGAGCTGACCGACTACGAGCGCGAGCTGCTCGGCGACCTCGCCGTCTACTCGGGCGCCGGCAGCGGCTACCTCGGCTGGCGGGCAGGCATCGAGCCCGACGGCACCTGGCGTTTCTTCATCGCCGGCGACTAGACCGTCCTACTAGATCCTCCTACTAGAAGAGGAAGAAGCGCCGGCGGCGCCGTGCTGCCTTCGGCGGCGGGCCGACGGCCTCGCCGGCCACGATCGCCGCCGGGGCATCCGCGGTGAGGTAGGCGGCCAGACGGTCGTCGCCGACCGCCTCCGCGGCTGCGGCCAGGCCCGCCTCGCGGACATCCGGCGTGTGGGCGTCACTCGCGAGAACATGGGCCAGGCCGTCCGCGAGGAGCCGCTCGGCAGCCCGCTGCGACGAGCGGCCGATGCGCCCGTCCAGCGAGGCCGCGGTCACCTGAACGAGCGCGCCCAGGCGCACGGCCTCCGCGAGCCGGCCGGGGTCGGACTGTACCTCGCGGTTCCGCTCCGGGTGGGCCAGGAGCGGGGTGAGCCCGCGCAGCCCGAGGCCGTACACGGTCTCCTCGAGCCCGGAGGGCCAACCGGTGTACGGGAACTCCAGCAGGAGGTAGCGCTCCGAGCGCGCGAGCGAGAACCGACGCAGGTCGTCGTCGTCGAGGGAGCCGAGCTGGCCGAGGTCGATCTCGCCCCCGTGGAGCACCTCGACCGGGATGCCCTGCTCCACGAAATCCTCGCGGAGCCCGAGCACGCCGCGCTCCATGTCCACCGGCCTCGTCGGGTAGTCGGGGCGCACGTGGGGCGTCGCAGCCACCGCGGTCACCCCGTCCGCGGCCGCCCTTCGCGCCAGCTCACGGGCGTCCTCGAGCGTGCGGGCGCCGTCGTCGAGGCCGGGGAGGATGTGGGAGTGCAGGTCGATCACGGCGTTCGTAGGATACGGTTGCCACGTGCGACCCCCGTTGGAGCAGGCCTTTCCCCGGCCCGCAGTCGTCGGGGTCGTGAACGTCACGCCGGACTCCTTCTCGGACGGCGGACGCTTCCTGCGGCCCGAGGCGGCCGTCGCGCTCGCGCAGGGGTACGTCCAGGAGGGAGCCGCGCTCGTCGACGTGGGCGGCGAGTCCACGCGGCCGGGCTCGGACGGAGTCTCCGCGCAGGAGGAGCTCGCCCGCATCGAGCCGGTGCTCGAGCACCTCCAGGGCCTTCCGGTCTCCGTAGACACCTCGAAGGCGGCTGTCGCGCGGCGCGCCCTCGAGCTGGGCGCCGTCTTGGTCAACGACGTGACCGCGCTTCGCGGCGACCCCGAGCTGGCCGGCGTCGTCGCCGAGGGCGGGGCCTACCTCTGCCTCATGCACATGCTGGGCGAGCCGAGGACGATGCAGGACGACCCGCGCTACGGCGACGTCGTCTCCGAGGTGAAGGCGTTCCTGGAGGAGCGGCTGTCCTTCGCGGTCGAGGCGGGAATCCCGGAGGAGCACGTCTGCCTCGATCCCGGCATCGGCTTCGGCAAGACGTTGGAGCACAACCTGGAGCTGCTGGCGCGCCTGGACGAGCTCGTGGCGCTCGGCCGGCCGGTGCTCCTCGGCGCCTCTCGGAAGCGCTTCCTGGGCCGGCTGCTCGGGGATCCCGACGCCGTCACCGGGCCGGTGGCCGCGGGCGTCGCCGTGGCCGTGCTCGCCTTCGACCGAGGCGCGTCCATCTTCCGTGTCCACGACGTTCGTCCCCATGTCGAGGCGCTCGCGGCGGCCGGGGCGGTGGTCGCGCGATGAGCGAGGTCGCGATCGAGGTGCGCGGGCTCGAGCTGCGCGGGTTCCACGGCGCGCTCGAGGAGGAGCTGCGCGAAGGCCAGCGCTTCGTCTTCGACGTCACGCTCGTCGCCCACGACGCCGGCGTGCGCAGCGACCAGCTCGCCGACACCGTCGACTACACGGCCGTCGTCGCGCGGATCCGGGAGATCAGCGACGGGCGGCGCTTCAACCTGATCGAGGCGCTCGCGGCCACGATCGCGGACGACCTCCTGGAGCGCTTCCCGGTCTCGCGGGTGCGCGTCCGCGTACGCAAGCCCGAGGTCAAGCTCGACGCGCCGGCGGAGTTCACGGCCGCCACCGTCGAGCGCAACCGTTGACCCTGGCCTACGTCGGGCTGGGAGCGAACCTCGGCGACCGCGAGGGCACGATCCGACGGGCAGTGGAGCTACTGGGCGCCGAGCCGGGGATCGAGATCGTCGCCGTGTCGGCACTGCGCGAGACCGACCCGGTCGGGTACGCGGACCAGCCCCGGTTTCTGAACGGTGCGACCGCGGTCGAGACCGAGCTCCCGCCCCGCGAGCTTCTCGACCGGCTTCTGGCGGTCGAGCGCGAGCTGGGTCGCGTCCGCGGCGACGGTCCCCGCGACGGCCCGCGCGCCATCGACCTCGATCTGCTCCTCTTCGGAGATCAGGTCGTGGACCTGCCGGGCCTGACCGTCCCGCACCCCCGTCTGGCCGGGCGGCGGTTCGCCCTCGAGCCGCTCCACGAGCTGGATCCCGGCCTGCGCCTGCCCGACGGGCGCGCCGTGCGGGAACTGCTCGGCGCGCCGTTACAATGAGGCGCATGTCCCACCTCGACGAGCTCGACGAGTACGAGGCTGAGCTCGAGCTCCGCCTGAAGCGGGAGTACTCGGCTGTCTTCAGCCTCTTCCGCTACTGCATCGTCACGCAAGACTCGACCTATCTCTGCAACAAGCACGAGCTGAAGGTGCTGCCGCAGACGACCTATCCGTTCTTCCACCTGACCATGGAGGACGTGTGGGTCTGGGACAAGAACCGGCCGACCCGTATCATCCCGCGCGCCGAGGTCTACACGTCGAGCGACGTCACGATCGAGGAGCTGCGCGGCGAGGGCGACGGCCCCGCGCTCACCCCCGAGGCGCTCGCGCAGAAGCTCGGCGAGACCCTCGGCGGCGAGGAAGAGCAGCTCTAACCGCCGGGTCCCATGCTGCTGGCCGTCGACGTCGGCAACACGCAGACGGTCCTCGGGCTGTACGACGGTGAGCGGCTGGCCGTGCACTGGCGCGTCGCCACCGAGGCCGAGCGCACCGGCGACGAGCTCGGCATCGTGGTCGGGCAGCTGCTCGAGCTGCGCGACCTCGGCTTCGAGGACGTCACCGGCGTCTGCCTCTCCTCGACGGTGCCGCCGCTCGTGCGCGCCTACGAGGAGTTCGCGCGCGACTACGCCGAGGCGCCGCTCCTCGTCCTCGGCCCCGGGACGAAGACCGGCATCCCGATCGTCTACGACGACCCGCGCGAGGTCGGCCCCGACCGGATCGCGAACGCAGTCGCGGGGCGCGAGCGCTACGGGGCGCCGTGCATCGTCGTCGACTTCGGCACCTCCACGAACTTCGACATCGTCTCGGCCGCCGGGGAGTACGTCGGCGGCGTGCTCGCGCCCGGGATCGAGATCTCCATGGAAGCCCTCTTCGCCCGCGCGGCGCGGCTGGTCAAGGTCGACTTCTCGGCGCCGGCATCCGTGATCGGCAAGACGACGGTTGGCGGGCTCCAGTCCGGGATGGTCTACGGCTTCGCCGGCCAGGTGGACGGCATCGTCAGGCGAGTCCGCGGCGAGATCGGAGATGCGGCGCCCGTGATCGCCACGGGCGGCCTCGCGGAGCTGATCGCCCCGCACGCGGAGACGATCGACACGGTCGACCCGTTCCTGACCCTCGAGGGCCTCCGCCTCGTCTGGGACCGGAACGCGGGCTGACGTCAGGCCTGCGCGCGGCGTGCGCGCATGGCGGCGCCGAGCGCCTCTGGGTCGGCGCCGAGCTCGCGGACGATCGCAACGGCACCCGAGCGCTCGTCGGACACGAGGCCGATGAGGATGTGCTCGGCGCCGATGTAGTTGTCGCCGAGTGCCTTGGCCTCGACTGCGCTTCGCTCGAGCGTGCGCTTGGCGGCGCGCGTGATGCTCTGGCGCCGTCCGCGTGAGCTCGACGGCTCCAGGGCGGCCACGCGCTCGCGGATAGCGGCCGCGGTCAGGCCGGACTCCCCGAGCACAGACTCCGTGGACTCGTCCTCGGCCAGGACCAGGCCGAGCAGGAGGTGCTCGGTGCCCACGCGCCGATGCCCGAGCGTCTGGGCCTCCTGCTGCGCCAGGACGACCACTTGTCGCGCACGCCGCGTGAAGCGGGTGAAGGGCCAGTCGAAGTGCTTGCGCCGGCTTCTGCGGGCGTCTCCACCCTCGTCCCCCTCGACGATCTGGTGCACACGCTGATGGCTGAGACCGAGGCTCTCGGAGATCTCGCGCAGCGAGCCGCCCTCGACGTGGAGCCGCCGGATCGCGTGGCCGTAGTCGGCGCGGGCCCGCTCGAGCTCGTGCTGGGCCTCGAGCATGCGGTCGCGGGAGTCGCGGGCATCGCGAAGGGCGGTCGGATCTAGGGGCGTCATGGTGTCTAGAGTAGTAGACAGCAAGGGCAGTGTCAAGAGGGGTAGACAGCAGCTCGGCGCCGTCTACGCCTCGTCCGGGACCGGCGCGGCCGACGTGTCCGGCTTGGCCGCAGACCGCTCGCCGACGACCACGGTGTCCAGGTGGGCCCTCGAAAGCGGGCTCGCCCACAGGCCCTCGACCCACGGGCGGCGCAGGAGGACCGAGCGCGGGTAGGCGACTGGGAGGACGGCCGCGCGCTCGCCCACCCAGAGGTGGTCGATCTCGTGGTAGATGCGCATGCGCTCGCCCTGGTCGCGCAGCGAGCGGCCACGCTCGAGCAGCCCGAGGATGTCGTCGTCGCGGTAGAACGGCCACTGGCCGAGGAGCAGCAGGCCGCGGAAGAAGCCGTCGGGGTCCGGGTAGTCGGCCGTCCAGCCTGTCCACCACAGGTGGGCGTCCTCGAGCACCTCCCAGTCGACGTGACCCGGGCTGGGGACGATCTCGACGCGTGCCCCGATGGGCTTCCACAGCTCGTGGAGAGGCTCCACCGGCAGGAGCCAGCTCGGCACCACCATCCGGATCTCCGGGAGCCCCTTGCCTCCGGGGTAGCCCGCCTCGTCCAGGAGCGCCCTCGCCTTCTCCAGGTCGTACTCGAGCCCGACCCGGTGGGAGTGGGCCGGCATCGCAGGCGGGATCGCCCCGCCGCGGGTGGCCGCGCGGTAGAGGCCCGAGCGCGGGTAGTGCGAGACGAGGAACTCGCGGTCGACGGCGTGGATGAAGGCCCTGCGGACGAGCTCGTTCGAGAACGGCGCGCGGTCGGCGCAGAAGCCGACGTACTGGAGCCCGAGCTCCGGGACGACGTCGCTGAGCGTCTGCGGCTCGTCGTCCGGGACAGGGTCGTAGACGTGCAGGAGGTCGAAGCGGCCCGAGTGCCACTCCGCGACCATGTCCGCGCCCTTCTCGCAGAACGAGAAGCGGATCTCGCCCACGTTCCCGCGCGCGCCGGTCCAGTGCGGGTTCGCGCGCAGCACGGCGTGCTCGTCGTCGTACTCCTCGAGCACGAAAGGCCCGTTCCCCACGAGGTGCTCGGGCTTCGCCCACTCGTCGCCGAGCGACTCGCAGCGGTGCTTCGGCCAGGGGAACGCCCAGGCGGAGCAGAGGACGTAGGGGAAGTAGCTGCGCGGCTCGCGGAGCTGCACCTCGAGCGTGCGGTCGTCGAGCGCCTCGGCGGTCTCGACGTCCTCCATCAGGAAGGCCGTGCGCGTCCCCTGCTCGCGCATCCGCCGCCACGCGTAGGCGTAATCCTCGGCCGTGAGCGGCTCCCCGTCGCTCCAGCGCGCGTCCTCCTTGATGCGGAAGAGGTACGTGAGGCCGTCAGCGGAGACGCGGAAGTTGTCCGCCATCGCCGGCACGACGTTCAGCTCCGAGTCGACCATGAGGAGGCCCCGGAAGAGGAGCTCGGCGAAGTAGCCGGCCTCGGTCGAGTAGACCTCGCCGGGCGAGAGCACTCCCGGACGCCCCGACGCCGTCTCCAGGCGCTCGGTGGTCGGCAGCCGCGGGTCCTCGCCGACGCGGCAGCTGAACGCCTCGTCGTACATCTCCTCCGCCTTCTCGAAGTCGAAGGCGAGGTGGTAGGCGAGGGCCATCTTGAAGAGCGTGTCGCGAGCCCGCCGCTCGTCGCCGAGGTGCGCCAGGAACCTGCGCGCTTCGCGGTAGTGCTCGAGCGCCTCCCGGTCGGCGTAGACGGCGCGCGCCGCGTCACCGGCCTTCAGCAGGTAATCGACCGCCTTCTCCGGCTCCTCCGCCTCCGAGAAATGGCGGGCCAGGAGCCCGTAGGCCTCTTCGGGGGACTCGCGGTAGATCTCCTCCAGCGCCTCGCCGACGCGCTTGTGCAGCTTGCGCCGCACCGAGTCGACGAGGCCCGCGTAGGCGACCTCCTGCACGAGCCCGTGGCGGAAGCGGTACTCCGGATTGGGCCGCCGGCGCTTCTCCACGATCAGGTCGAGCCGCTGGAGCTCCGTGAGCGCCTGGGTCAGCTCGTCCTTGGGCACGAGCCGCTCGAGCAGCGGCAGGCCGAACGTCCGCCCGACCACAGCCGCGAGCGAGAGCACGTCTCGCGTCGGGCGGTCGAGCCGGTCGAGCCGCGCCTGCAGCGTCCCCTGCACCGCGGCGGGAATCGCCAGCTCGTCGACGCCGACGGCAAGCTGCCAGCCGCCGTTCCGGCGCTCGAGCGCGCCACGCTCGATCAGGTCGCGGATGGCCTCCTCGAGGAAGAACGGGTTGCCGCCCGAGCGCTCGGCGAGGAGCTCGGCGACGGATTCCGGCAGCTCGCCGTCGGCGGCGTGGGAGACGAGCACGCGCGACGAGTCGGCGGGCAGCGGGCGCACCTCGACCTCGCGGTAGCGGTGCGGGTAGCGCTGGCGCGCTCGCTCGCCCAGCCGCCAGGAGCCGTGGTCGCGCTCGGGGCGGTAGAGGAAGAAGAGGGCGACGGAGGTCTCGTCCGTAATGCCGAGCATCGACTCGATCAGCTCGAGCGTCGCCTCGTCGGCCCAGTGGAGATCCTCGAAGACGAGGCAGAGCGGCTCCTCCTCGGCGAGCTTGCAGACGAGCTCGAAGAACACCTCGAACGTCCGCGACTGGATGCTCTCCCGGTTCAGCTCGCGGATGGTGGCCTGCGCCTCGGGCTCGAGCGTGAGGCCGACGAGGCTCGCGAGGAAGGGATAGGCCTCCTCGGCCTCCTCCTTGCCGAGCACGTGCGCGAGCTCGGCCTTCAGCTCCAGGCGCACGCGGGCCTCCGGGGTGGAGGCGCCGACGCCGAGCCACTCGCGCAGCAGGTCGCGGATCGGCCAGTAGGGGAAGGTCTGCGCGTAGGAGACGCCCCGGGCCTCGATGAAGCGCGCGCGGTCGCGGTAGCGGTCGCGCACCTCCCAGACGAGCCGCGTCTTGCCGATCCCGGGCTCGCCCATGATCGAGACGATGGCGCCGCGGCCCTCGACGAGCGCGTCCATCGTCCGCTCCAGCACCGTCAGCTCGAAGTCGCGGCCGACGAGCGGGAGGCTGGGCGGGACCGGCTCGGACTCGAGGACCTTCGTGACCCGGAAGGTCTCGAGCGGCTTGCCGACGCCCTTGAGGTCCTGCGCGCCCATGTCCTCGAGCTCGAACGCGGTCTCGACCTGGCGCTTCGTCGTCGGGCCGATGACGACCCCGCCGCTGCCGGCGATCTCCTGGAAGCGCGAGGCGACGTTCACGGTGTCGCCGAGGGCGTTGAAGGGGTCGTAGCCGTCGTCGCCGTTGCCGTCGAGGCCGACGACGACCGGGCCCGTGTTGACGCCGATCCGAACCGCGAGCGGGACGCCGTATGCGGCCTCGACCTCCTGCGCGTACTGCGCGAGCGCGCGCTGGATCGCAAGCGCGGCGCGCAGGGCCCGCTCGGCGTCGTCTTCGTGCGAGACCGGAACGCCGAAGAGCGCCAGCATCTCGTCCCCGACGAGCTGGGCGACGGTGCCGTCGAAGCGGCGCACCTGCTCGGTCATGATCCGCATGACCTCGTCGATCAGGAACTTGGAGCGCTCGGGGCCGAGCTTCTCGCCGATCGCGGTCGAGCCGACGACGTCGGCGACGAGCACCGAGACGATTCGCCGCTCTCCCGTTGCCACCGCCATACCGGAGTTATAGCGGCGAGACGGCTGTCTCTATCCGCCGCCGTAGACCGAGATCGGCAGGTCGAGGAGGACGTCGTCCCCCGCCGGCAGGTCACCCTCGAGGCGGGCGAGGACCTCGACGGCGCCTGGAGCCGCGGCGAAGAGCCGCTCCTCCACCTCCGCGAGGCTCGCGAGCTGCACCAGCTCCTGCTTGAACGGCTTCGGGAAGCGGCCGCGGCCGAGGTACCAGCCGTAGAACTTCTTCAGGAAGCCGGTGGCGCGCTGCTCGCCCAGCTCGGCCACCGTGGCGCGGATGAAGAGAACGAGCTCGGCGACGACCTCGTCGGGGCCCGGCTCGCCGTCGCCGGCGCCGGCGATCTCGCCGACCGCCCAGGGGTTCCCCTGTGCGGCGCGGCCGACCATGACCGCGGCGCAGCCGGTCTCGTCGAGGAGCTGCTGCGCGCGCGAGTGCGAGGTGACGTCGCCCGAGGCGATCACCGGCACGTCGACGCGCTCCACCAGCTCGGCGGTGAGGGAGTGGTCGGCCGTGCCCGTGTACATCTGCTTCGCCGAGCGCGGGTGCAGCGTGAGCGCGGCCGCGCCGGCCTCGACGAGCTGCGGGCCGACGTCGAGCGCGTCCCGCGAGCCGTCGTTCAGGCCGCGGCGCATCTTCACGGTGACGGGCACGTCCACGGCGGCGACCACGGCGCCGACGATCCGCCCGGCGCGCGCCGGGTCCTCGAGGAGCGTGGCGCCGGCGCCCGTCTTCGTCACCTTGCGAACGGGGCAGCCGAAGTTGATGTCGACGATGTCCGCGCCGGCGTCCTCGACCATGCGTGCCGCCTCGGCCATGACGCCGGGCTCCGAGCCGAAGATCTGGACGGCGAGCGGGGTCTCGTCCCGGCCGATGCGGAGGTAGCCGAGCGTGCGCTCGTTCCCGTGGCTCAGGCCGGCGCAACTGACCATCTCGGAGCAGACCAGGCCTGCTCCGAAGCGCCTGCCCTGCCGGCGGAAGGCCTGCACGCTGACGCCGGCCATCGGTGCGAGGACGACGCGCGTCGGGATCTCGACCGGGCCGATACGCCACGGAGACCGGATGTCCACGGCCATGGCACAGAATCGTAGCTCCGCCGGGATTTGGCCCTTGACGGAGCGGCTACAATTCCGCCTTCGGCGGCGCACGGTAGCGCCGCATTTCCCTGTCATGGGGCCATTGGAGGGTTCGTCGTGAAGGAAGTGATTCTCACTCCCGAGGGTCATGAGAAGCTGAAGGAAGACATCGAGCACCTCTCGACCGTGAAGCGGCGCGAGGTGGCCGAGCGCATCAAGCAGGCTCGCGAGTTCGGCGACATCGCCGAGAACTCGGAGTACGACGATGCCAAGAACGAGCAGGCGATGCTCGAGCACCGCATCGCCACGCTCCAGGAGCGCCTGAAGAGCGCGCGCGTCATCGCGGCTTCCGAGATCACGACCGACGTCGTCAGCGTCGGCACGATTGTGCGCCTGCGCGACGTCGACGCGAAGGAGACGATCGAGTACGCAATCGTGGGCTCGGCCGAGGCGAACCCGGCCGAGAACAAGCTCTCGAACGAGTCCCCGGTCGGCAAGGCGATCCTGGGCCGCAAGAAGGGCGAGACCGTCGAGGTCTCGGCGCCCCGCGGCTCCCTGAAGTACAAGATCATGGACATCAAGGCCGCGTAGGCCTGTTCTCCGCGATCTCCGGCTGCTGCCCCGGGCGGGCACTAGACTCGGCGCCGACATGAGCGCGCCGCCCAGCAGCCTGCCCAAGCGGTTTCCCGACCGGGACTCGGTCGCGGACGTCCGCGCCGAGGCCGAGGGGCTCGAGGCGGGGGAGGAGGGGCCGGAGAGCCGGCGGCTCGCCGGGCGGGTGCTCGGGCGGCGGGGACACGGGAAGCTCGTCTTCCTCGACCTCGTCGACCGCTCCGGCCAGATGCAGCTGCTGTGCGCGGCGGACCGCTCCGGGCCGGTCGACCTCGACCTCGGCGACATCGTCGGGGCGGTGGGCAGGCCGACGAAGTCGAGGCGCGGGGAGCCGTCGCTCGCCGTGGACGAGCTCGTGCTCCTGGCCAAGACGGGCAGGCCGCTGCCGGACACCTACCACGGCCTCGTGGATGCCGAGACCCGCTACCGCAAGCGCTACCTCGACCTGCTCGTCAACGAGGACGCGCGCCGCGACTTCACGCTCAGGAGCGCGATCGTCGCCTCGATCCGCCGCAATCTCGACGCGGCCGGCTTCATCGAGGTGGAGACGCCGACCCTGCAGCCGCGCTACGGCGGCGCGTTCGCCGAGCCCTTCATCACGCACTCGAACGAGCTGGACGCCGACCTCTACCTGCGCATCGCGACCGAGCTCTACCTCAAGCGCCTGATCGTCGGCGGGCTCGAGAAGGTCTACGAGCTCGGCAAGGACTTCCGCAACGAGAGCATCTCGTACAAGCACCAGCCGGAGTTCACGATGCTGGAGTGGTACGAGGCATATGCCGATTACACGGACACGATGGAGCGCATCGAGAACCTCGTCGCGGCGGTCGCGCAGGAGACCACCGGGACGACGAAGGCCACCTTCCGCGGCTACACGGTCGACCTCGCCCCTCCCTGGCGCCGGCTCGGGCTCGTCGACGCGCTCGAGGAGCTCGGCCTCTGGTCGCGCGACGAGGCCGATCTGCGGGACCGGCTCGAGGAGCGCGGCGTGGACACGGCCGCCGACCGCTCCTGGAGCCTGCTCGTCGACCATGCGCTCAGCCACTTCGTCGAGCCGGAGCTGATCGAGCCGACGATCCTCCACACCTATCCCGTCGAGCTCTCGCCCTTTGCGCGGACGTCCGACGACGACCCGGGGATGACCGAGCGCTTCGAGTACTTCGTCGCGGGCATGGAGCTCGGCAACGCCTACTCCGAGCTCAACGACGCCGACGAGCAGGCGGCGCGCTTCGCCGAGCAGGCCGAGGTCATCGGCGGCACGCCCGGCGACCCCGACTACGTCGAGGCGCTCGCCTACGGAATGCCGCCGACCGGTGGGCTCGGCCTCGGCATCGACCGGTTGGCGATGCTCCTGACCGGGCGCGAGACGATCCGGGACGTCATCCTCTTCCCGGCCCTGCGCGAGCGACCCGACTCCGGCTAGCGGAGGAGGACGAAGGCGTCCACGGTGACTCCGGGCGTCGCTCCCAGCGGGTGGACAGCGACCGAGTGCCTTCCACCCTTGCGCCAGCTCCGCGTGAAGACGACCGCCCGCCGCGTCGTGGTCAGCGAGTAGAGGCTCACGGTCCGGACGTAACGGCCGTCGACGAAGACTCGCGCGCGCCCGCCCGTCGGGCCCGTGCGCGAGACCCAGGCGACGCCACGCCCCGTGAACGACAATCGCGCGACCGCCCTGCCGCCCCGGGCGCTTCCGAGGCTCGACGCGGCGCCTCGGCGCCCGTCTTGCCAGCGGCCGTAATACGCAATCTGCGGGCTGCGGCCCTCGAGCACGCTGACCGAGAACGAGGGGCCGAACACGGCGGGGCTCGCGTTACCGGCCGCGTCGTAGGCGTGGACGAGGAAGCGGTAGGTATGCCCCTTCTCCAGCGCGAGAACGGTCTGCGTCGCGGACTGGTTCGGCACGGGCACGAACTTCCACTTGCGCCCGTCGACGCTCTTCCAGAGCCAGTAGCCGATCACGTCGGCGCTCCGTGATGACCAGCGGAGCTTCACCGGCACGAAGCCCCCTCCGATCGTTCCGACGACGGCCGGCCTGGGGGCGGTCGGACGTGGGGCCTCGACATCCCGGACGGGTGCCGGCCCGTCTGCCGTCAGGAAGCTGCTCGACGCGATGTTCCAGCGATTGGCGAGATAGCTTCCGGCCGGCGGGTGCGTATGGAAGTAGTCGTCGTGCCCGCAGTCCAGGAGCCGCTCGTGGGCCGGGCCGCACACCGACCTGAGGGGAACCTGGCGGCCGTGGGCCCAGACGAGCCCATCGAGGACGCCGTCGTCGTCGTAGCAGAGAACCTCGGCGTCGTCCGTGCAGTGGAAGTTGTCGTTCGCGTTCGGGGCGCTCGGCTGCGCGCCGCCGAGGAGATGGACGAGCTCGTGCGCCTCCGTCGAGGGGTTCACGCCGCCCCAGCAGCCGCGATCGATCCGCGCGACCATGCCCGGCTGGCCGTCGCCGTTGTTCGCGTTGTCGAGGGAAGGCCGGTCGTCTGGCTTGACGGTGGCAACCCCGCAGAAGACGTAGGCGTCGACCCAGACGAGGTACTTGCGGTCCGGCCGGTCGAAGCCCTGCGCCGCGAGGTCGGCGGCCGTGCCCGCGAGGCTGGAGACCCCGGCAGGCGAGAGCTCCACCTTCGCGACGTCGAGCGTGCAATCCGGGCCGGTCACGAAGCGAACGTGCCGCACCCCGCCGGTCTCGGCCGCGCTGTCGTTGAATGTCTTGTCGACGACGCCGGCCCAAAGCCTGATGAAAGGCGCGATCTCGTCGTAGTTGTCGCCTCGACCCGGCTGGTAGGCGTACACCGCCTGGACGCGCTTGCCCGTGACCCCGTCGCCGATGCAGGGGACGCCGGCCGCGATCCCGGCGACGCTGCCGCCCGCGGTCGTCGAAGCCGCGAGCTCGGCGAGCGAGCGCTCCCGGAGGACGCTGCGCCCGGGGGGCGCGGCGTCCGGCCCGTGTGTGCAGCTGGGCCGGGCACCGGGAAGGAGGAGCTCAAAGCCCGTCTTGCAAGGGCTGTCCTTCTCTGCCCGGTGCAGCCCGTCGTAGACGAGCCCGCGGGCAGGATCCGCCGCGGTGCGCCCGGGCGTCTGCGCCGCCGCGGAGCCCGCGAGCGTCAGGACGACGAGAAAGACGGCGGTGCTGACCTTCATTTGCATGCCCGGGTGCCACCTGGCGTCCAGGGAGTCGGCGGCCCGGCTCCTGGCCGGGATCCCTCGTTCGAGGGCGAAGCGGGTTCACGGCCCTGCCCGGGTTCTCCCGCACTTTGCGGCCTTCGTCCGCCCTGGTTGCTTGTATTCGGCGGGCGACACGTGTAGAAAGGCCGCGGGAGGCTCTCTTCTGCCTGCGGCACCCGGTGGAGAGGGAGACATCCAGCACTCCAAAGGGAGAAGAGAGGTATGAAGCGAATTCTCGTTGCCGTCACGGCGGTTCTAGCCGCGCTCGTCATCGCAGCCCCCGCGAGTGCGACCCGGGTAGCGGTGGAGATCACCTGTGACCAGGTGACCTTCAGTTACACCAACTTTCCCCCAGAAGAGCAGTCAAGCTCCGTGGAGACCGTGGTGGTGAACGGAGACACGGTTCACAGCGCCACGTTCACCTTCACGGGCGCGTCCGCCACGAACGTCATCCCCCTGAACATCGCGGGGAGCGCAACCGTGGTGGCAACTTCCGACTGGACGACGCCGTTCAACGAAGGAACCTTCAGCGACTCGGCGGAGGTCCAATGCGCCGATACGACAGGCGGTGACACGGGCACGGGCGGTGACACGGGCACGGGCGGTGACACCGGCTCCGGCGGTACGACCGGGGACGGAGGCGTGATCGGCAACACGACGGGCGGGACGCCCCCGAGCGGCGATCTTCCGTTCACAGGCCTGCCGATCTGGATCCCGATGCTCCTGGCTGTCGTCCTCCTCGCGAGCGGCGGATTCCTGCTGCGCCGCAGGCGTGACGACGTCTCCTAGCACGAACTGATCGCGGTCGAACCCGGGGCGGCCTCAGGGCCGCCCCGGTCGTGCTCTGGGGGCGGGCATCCCTCGATCGGGTGATGCCCGACTACCCCATGGGATGGTCCTGGGTCGCCGTCAGCGGGGGTTCCGTCCGACCGCGGTTGTATTTCTCCGGGGGCGTGCTACAGAACGGCTTGGGAGGCTCCTTCGGCTGCTGCGGCAATTCGGCGAAGAGGGAGACACAAACAGTCGAAGGGGAGACGAAGGATGAAGCGGTTTTTCGTTATCGTCGCGGTTTCGCTTGCGGCTCTGGCGCTCTACTCGACGCCGAGCTTCGCTACGAGCGGGACGACGATTGGATGGCAGGGGCATGGCTCGGAGAACCTGCCGTGCTCCGGCAGCGAGCACTGGGTGCTCTCTCCGGCCCAAGGCATCACATCGGCCACGCTCTACATTGACGGCGTCCCGTACGCGATGTCCAAGAATGGCAACGGCGGCTCGTATTCGGCCGACACGAATGTCGGCTTCGACGGTTCGCAGTCGGTTTCGGTCACGTATTTCGGCGACAACGACTCGGCGTTTCTGAAGTTGTCGCACTGTGACTCGGGGCAGTCTACGACGGGCGGCACGACCGACGGCGGCACGACCGACGGCGGCACGACCGACGGCGGCACGACCGACGGCGGCACGACTGACGGCGGCACCACTGACGGCGGCACGACCGACGGCGGCACGACCGACGGCGGCACGACCGGCGGCGGCACGACCGGCGGCGGCACGACAGGAGGTGGCACCACCGGCGGCGGCACGACAGGAGGTGGCACCGGAGGCGGAGGCGTCATCGGCAGCACGACGGGGGGAACGTCCAACACGAGCGGCGAGCTCCCGTTCACGGGCCTCCCGATCTGGATCCCGATGCTCCTGGCTGCGGCGCTCCTCGCGAGCGGAGGATTCCTCCTGCGCCGCAAGGGCGAGGCTTCCTAGCCGGGAGACTCGAAGCACGGTTCGAAAACGGGGCGGCCGCGAGGCCGCCCCGTTGACGAGGGCTTCGGGCGGCGAGTGTATAAGGAGACTGGAGTGCAAAAACGGCTCGAGTCGAGTCGCGCCGGACGCGCGGCAATCAGCGTCTTCATCGTCGTCACGCTCGTGAGCGTCGTCGTCTGGAACCTGCCGCCGTCCGAGATCAAGAACGAGGCGCTCGCGTTCACGGGGCCCTACATCCGCGCGACGGGCATGAATCAGAACTGGGGCGTATTCGCTCCCGATCCGCGGCGCCACACCCTCGAGCTCTACGCCCGTGTTCGCTACGCGGACGGCAGCGAGGACGTCGTCGCTCTCCCCAAGGGGGGACGCCTGGTGGGCGGCTACTGGGACTACCGGTGGCGGAAATGGGCCGAGTGGACGAGCGCCGACGACCACAGCGGGCTCTGGCAGCCCGCGGCCGACTGGTTCGCCCGGCGCGCCCGCGCCCAGGGGCGCAACCCCGTCAGCGTGACGCTCGTCCGCCGCTGGCGCGCGCTGCTCCCGCCGGGCCCCGGTCCGAGCACGGGCGAAGCGCAGGAGTACGCCTTCTACACGTACCAGGTGCCTGCGGAGGCGCGAGCACGGTGACGAGGGCCGTCGAGACCTGGGAGCGATTCTGGTTCAGGGAGACCGAGACGTCCACGCTCGCTCTCTTTAGGATCGCCTTCGGCATCGTCGTCCTCGCCTGGACGATCTCGCTCGCGCCGGCGCTCTATTCGTTCTACGACGATCGGGGGATCCTCCCGTCGTATCCCGACGGCGGCAGCGGGGCCTGGGGCCTCCTCCAGCTCAACTCGAGCACCGCCGCCGTCACGATCCTCTACCTGTTCCTCCTCGTCGGCGCGTTGTGTCTGGTCTTCGGCTTCAAGACCCGCCTCGCGGCGGTCGTCGTCTTCGTATGCCTCATCTCGTTCGGCCGCCGGAACCCCTGGGTGCTGAACTCAGGCGATCTCCTGGTCTTCGTGCTGGCCTTCTACCTGATGCTCGCGCCGTCGGGCGCGGCGCTCTCCGTCGACCGCTGGCTCCAGGCCAAGTCGCGGTTCTGGGAGTTCCCACAGCGTTCGCTGTGGCCGCTTCGGCTCATTCAGGTCCAGGTGAGCCTGCTGTACTTCTTCGCCGTCTGGGAGAAGCTCCGCGGCGAGACGTGGAACGACGGGACGGCCGTCTCGTACGCCTTCCGAATCGAGGACCTAGAGCGATTCCCCGTTCCGGGCTTCGTAACCGACTCGCTCCTGCTCGCGAACCTCCTCACTTACGGCACGCTCGCGGTCGAGCTCTCGCTTGCAATCCTCGTCTGGAACCGAAAGCTCCGCCCCTGGGCGCTCCTTCTGGGCGTGGGGCTGCACCTCGGCATTGCCTACGCGGTCCGGGTCGGCTTCTTCAGCGTTGCGGCCCTCGTCGCCTACATCGCCTTCCTTCCGCCCGAGACGGTGAGCGAGTGGGTCTATCGCTTGCGGGACCGGACGGCCAGGAGCCGGCTGGCGTGGATCGTCCCGCGCGTCGAGCCGGTCGAGCCGGTCGAGCCCGAAGGTGGATCATGAGTGACGCCGTCCTTCTCTACGACGCGGATTGCGGCTTCTGCCGCTGGGCGGTCGATAAGCTTCTGGCCTGGGACCGGGCGGGCAGGCTGCGCCCAGCGGCCCTCCAGAGCCCGCAGGCCGACCGGCTGTTGCCCGGCCTGGACGAGGAGACGAAGATGGCATCCTGGCACCTCGTGATCGACGGAGACGTCTATTCCGGTGGCGCCGCTGCGGCACCGCTCCTGCGGCTCCTGCCGGGCGGACGGCCGTTTGCGCCTGTCGTCGCCGCGTTCCCGGGCGTGACGGCCCGCGCGTACCGGCTCGTTGCGCGAAACCGGGACCGCTTCGGCCGCCTCGCGGGCGCCCGCTGCGAGGTCGACCCGAACCGTCGCCGAGAGGCAGCAACCGCCGATACCGAGGACCGCGCAGGGGTTGAGCGGTGATGAGACGTCGCCTCGGTGTGGTTCTCGCAATGCTCGGCGTCCTGGTCGCCGCCTACGCGGCCACCGTGGTCCTCTGGCGGGATCCCGCGACGGATCTGTACGCGCGCTGGAAGCAGCACGAGCTCAGCCAGGAGCTCGACGAGGCGTTCGCCGAGCAAGAGCCGATCGTCGCCTCCTCGAGCCTCGACGACGAGTCCGAAGGCGGAAAGCTGACGAATGCGGAGCGTGTCCAGGTCGAGAAGCTCGCGGTGGCCCGCGCCGCGAACCAGCTGCACGCAAAGCTCAAGCTCGGGAAGGCGCTCGGCCGGCTCACGGTGCCTCGGATGGGGCTGAAGACCACGTTCGTTCAGGGGACTCGCTGGGGGCCCGATCTCTCACAGGGGCCCGGTCACTATCCGCAGACCTCGCTTCCGGGCGTCGGCAGGACGATGGCGATCGCCGGACACCGGACGACCTTCGGGGCTCCGTTCCGGCACATCGACTCCCTGCGCCGGGGAGACCCGATCACAGTCGCCCTTCCATACGCGACGTTCCACTACAGGGTCTTCAAGCACGAGATCGTCGACAACGACGACTGGAGCATCATTCGCGACCGTGGCTTCGACACGCTCGTGCTCTCCGCCTGTCATCCGCTCTACAGCGCGGCGAAGCGCTGGGTCGTCTACGCGCGACTCTTCCAGGTCGACCCGGCCGGCGGCCCGCCCTACGCCGTCTGATCGGACTACTCCTTCGGCCAGTACCCGAAAGGGGTACGGCGCGCTTTCCTCCGATGCACGACCTGCGGCAAAGGGGAGGCAATGAGGGGAATCGCTCGAACCGCGGTGCTGGCCGCGACGTGCGACATCGCCGACGCGCCGGGCGAACCGGCGCGACCCCGCTCGCAGGCGGCGTGGGCCGCGCAACCTTCCTCGCGGCGACCATGCTCCTCGTCTGTCGCCCTGGGAACGGACGGGGTCGGACCGGGGGCGTCGCCGCCGGCTCTGGCGACGCCCCCGGCCCAAGCTTCCTGGGCCTGACGCCTGCCTGTCAGGCGGGCTTGGCGAGCAGGTAGACGCTCGCCAGGCCCGCCCACTCGTCGTACGGCTCGAGCAGGCGGCGGGTGTCCTCCGGCTCCGCTCGGCGCCCGAGGAGCGAGGCGCAGAGCTTGACGAGGCCGAGGTCGCCGACGAGGCCCTGCTCGTAGCGGCCGAGGCCGTAGAGGCAGATCATCCCGGCCGACCAGGGTCCGAGGCCGCGCTCGCGTTCGATCCTGGCGGCGGCGCGGTCCGTGTCCACCCCGCGCAGCCGCTCGACGTCCCATTCTCGCGAGAGGCGGACGAGCGCGGTCGCCTTCCTCGCGACCAGCCCGTCGCGGGCCAGCCGCGCCGGAGCGAGCCCGCCGAAGGTCTCCCGTGTGGGCGGCAGCCAGTAGTCGCCGAACGGCGTGCCCAGCGTGCGGATCAGCCGCGCCTCGAGCTGCCGCGCCGCCCGCGCCTGGATGAGCTGGCCACAGATCGCCTTCAGCAGGGAGTGCGTCACCGTCGCGGTGCGGAGGGGCCGCAGGCCGCGCAGGCTGCGTACGGCTCGACCGATCAGGCGGTCGTCGGCGAAGCGGCGGAGGAACGGGCCGTGGTCGTCGTCGGCCGCGAGCACGAAGCGGAGCCGGTCGAGCGCCTCGGCCGGCTCGGCGGCCTCGAGGGCCACGGCGAGGCTCCCGTCCGGCCGCTGGCGCACGCGTGCGAGCCCGGGGCCACCTCCGGCCTCCAGGGCCAAGGTGAGGACGCCGTCCCGGAGCCGCCTCGTCGGATCGCCACCGTGCCGCGCGGAGAGGGCGAGCGAGTAGGGCGCCCGCGGCGTGATCGTCGTCTCGAGGAGCACGAGCGCGAGCCTACCGCGCCCTGCGGGCGGCTAGCGCCGCGCGCCGAACTCCGCAGCCACGATCGTCACGTCGTCCCACGAGCCGTAGTAGCCGCGCGGGTCGCGGACCTGGACGGCGCCGATGCCGATGTTGCGCCAGCGCGGGTCGAGGATGTTCGCGCGGTGGCCGGAGCTCGCCATCCAGCGGCTCACGGTGCCGGACGACGTCAGGCTCGGAGCGCCCCAGGCGAGGTTCTCGCCGGCGCTCCAGGACGAGTAGCCCGGGCCGGGCCAGTACCAGCGGATCCAGGTGCCGAACGAGCTCCAGGTGCTCGCTCGCCCCGGCGTGTAGAGCTCGTGCCGGAAGTAGCTCGCGGCCGCCATCGAGGTGGTGTGGCGGTCGGCGGCGTCGGAGAGCCGGGGCACCACCGTGAGCGGGTGCAGGCCGTGGCTGCGCCGCACCGTGTTGATGCGGTTGACGATGCTCTCCTCGAGGGGCTCCCGCTCGCTGACCGTCAGGGCGCCCGCGGAGAACGGCGCGGCCAGCGCGACGAGCGCCATCGACGCAGCCAGAGCTACCGCAACCCTCTTCCTCATACTCTTTCGATCGGCCGATCAGGGCTCCCGCAACGTCCCCCGAACGAGGCACCCCCTCCGAGCTATCCGGGACTCCGGGAAACTGACTCTCCAAAACATGCGTCGCGGAGCCGATACGGAGTCCATGGCGCGCTCGGGCACTCCGGACTGGTTCGATACCATAGGTCCGGCTGTCGAACGGAAAGGATCCTGAGGCCTTGTTCGAGCGCTTCACCGAGAGAGCCAGGCAGGTCGTCGTTCTCGCCCAGGACGAGGCCCGCGCCCTCAAGCACAACTACATCGGCACCGAGCACATCCTGCTCGGGCTCCTCCGCGAGGAGGAGGGGCTCGCCGCGCGCGTGCTCGAGAGCCTGGACATCACGGTGGAGGAGGTCCGCGCCCAGGTTGCCCGCATCGTCGGCCAGGGCGACGAGGTGACGACCGGCCAGATCCCGTTCACGCCGCGCGCGAAGAAGGTCCTGGAGCTCGCGCTGCGCGAAGCCCTCTCGCTCGGCCACAACTACATCGGCACCGAGCACATCCTGCTCGGCCTCGTCCGCGAGAACGAGGGAGTCGCCGCGCGCATCCTGCTCGACTTCGACGCCGACGCAGAGAAGATCCGCAACGAGATCATCCGCATGCTCTCCGGCCCCGGCCGGCGCCAGCAGGGCGGCGCCGCGGCAGCCGGCGAGAAGGCGAAGAGCTCCAAGCTCCTCGACCAGTTCGGCCGGAACCTGACCAAGCTCGCGGCCGAGGGCAAGCTCGATCCGGTGGTCGGGCGCCAGACCGAGATCGAGCGCGTGATGCAGATCCTGTCGCGCCGCACGAAGAACAACCCGGTGCTGATCGGTGAGCCGGGCGTCGGCAAGACGGCCGTCGTCGAAGGCCTCGCCGCCCGCATCTCCTCGAACCAGGTGCCCGAGCTCCTGAAGAACAAGCAGATCTACACGCTGGACCTGGCTGCGCTGGTCGCGGGCTCGAAGTATCGCGGTGAGTTCGAGGAGCGCCTGAAGAAGGTGATGAAGGAGATCACCCAGCGCGGCGACATCATTCTCTTCATCGACGAGCTGCACAACCTCGTCGGCGCCGGCGCCGCCGAGGGCGCGATCGACGCGGCCTCCATCCTCAAGCCGGCCCTGGCCCGGGGCGAGCTGCAGACGATCGGCGCGACGACGCTGGACGAGTACCGCAAGTACCTCGAGCGCGACGCCGCCCTCGAGCGCCGCTTCCAGCAGATCCGCGTGGACGAGCCGACGGTCGACGACACCGTGCAGATCCTGCGCGGCCTCCGCGACCGCTACGAGGCGCACCACCGCTGCACGATCACCGACGACGCCCTGCGCGCTTCGGCCGTGCTCGCCGACCGTTACATCCAGGACCGCCACCTGCCGGACAAGGCCATCGACCTGATCGACGAGGCCGCCTCCCGCATGCGCATCAAGACCATGACCGCCCCGCCGCGCTATCGCGAGCTCGAGGACGAGATCGAGAAGGTGCGCGAGGAAAAGGAGGCGGCGATCGAGTCCCAGGAGTTCGAGAAGGCCGCGAACCTGCGCGACAAGGAGCGCAAGCTCACGCAGAAGAAGCGCGAGCTCGAGGACAAGTGGCGCACCTCGGAGCAGGACGAGCAGCCGGAGATCGGCGAAGAGGAGATCGCCGACATCGTCTCCATGTGGACGGGCATCCCGGTCTTCAAGCTGACCGAGGCGGAGTCGCAGAAGCTCATCCGCATGGAGGACGAGCTCCACAAGCGCGTGATCGGCCAGAACGAGGCGATCGTCGCCGTGTCGAAGTCGATCCGCCGCGCGCGCGCGGGCATCAAGGACCCGAAGCGCCCGACCGGCTCGTTCATCTTCCTCGGCCCGTCCGGCGTCGGCAAGACCGAGCTGGCGCGCACGCTCGCCGAGTTCCTCTTCGGCGACGAGGACGCGATGATCCAGGTGGACATGTCGGAGTACATGGAGAAGCACTCCGTGTCCCGGCTCGTCGGCTCGCCCCCCGGCTACATCGGCTACGACGAGGGCGGCCAGCTCACCGAGGCCGTCCGCCGCAAGCCGTACTCGGTCGTCCTCCTGGACGAGATCGAGAAGGCCCACCCGGACGTCTTCAACATCCTCCTGCAGATCCTCGAGGACGGGAAGCTGACGGACGCGCAGGGCCGCAAGGTCGACTTCCGCAACACGATCGTGATCATGACGTCGAACATCGGCGCCGCCACGATCTCCAAGAACCAGTCACTCGGCTTCTCCGTCGGCGACGACACCGGTCTCTCCTACGACGAGATGAAGGACCGGATCATGGGCGAGCTCAAGAAGGTCTTCCGCCCCGAGCTCCTCAACCGCATCGACGAGGTCATCGTCTTCCACAAGCTGACGAAGGACGAGATCAAGATCATCGTCGACCTGATGATGAAGCGGCTCAAGGAGCAGATGGGCGAGCACGAGGCCGCCATCGAGCTCACCGAAGAGGCCAAGGAGCTGCTCGTCACCAAGGGCTACGACCCGGCAATGGGCGCCCGCCCGCTGCGCCGCGCCATCCAGCGCTTCATCGAGGACCCGCTCGCGGACTTCGTCCTCGGCCGCTCGATCAAGCCCGGCTCCACCATCGTCGTCGACCGCAAGGACGACGACGAGGTCGACATCTCGATCGTCGAGGGCGAGGCTCCGCCGCCCGAGCCCGAGAAGGTCACCGTCCCCGCCGAGGAGCCTAAGGCCGAGGCGGACGCGGACGACCTGCCCGCCGACGACGAGTAGCGAGCTTTCCAGACGCAACGAGAAGCGGCGCCGAACGGGCGCCGCTTCCGTTTGCCGGGCCGCCGGCAGGCTCCTAGCAGCCGCGTCTCACGTCGCGTACGTCGCCGCGGCAGGTGTCGCCGCCCAGTCCGCCGTTGAGGACGTCCCCTCCCCTGCCGTCGACCGCGACGATCAGATCCGCGCCAGAGCCGCCGACCAGGAGGTCGAGGCCCTGGAGGTCGATGAGGATGTCATTTCCTGGGCCGCCGAGCGCACGGTCGCTTCCGGGTCCGCTGAGGATCACGTCCGCGCCCCCGAGCCCGCGGATCACGTCGCTGCCGCCAAGACTCCGGATCTCGTCGACGCCCGAGGTGCCAACGAGCGTGTCGTTCCCGCTCGTCCCGATGATGAGAGGCGACCAAGAGAGAGTGAAGGATCCCTGATCCCAGCTGAAACCCCCTACGGCGATCCGGTACGAGGTTCCGGCGACCGCTTCGAACCCGACGAAGCTCGAGCAACAACCAAGCTGAGGATCGTCGTCGTTGCTAGCCACCTGCGCCAGTGAGGCGATGTTGGTGCCCGTGTACACCGCCAAGGCTGTGTCGAAGCGCGAACCACGCGTGCTGAACTTCACAAGGCCGTTCGCCGGAGCCGTCCACTCGTACCAGACCGAGGCTCCCAGGTAGGAAGGACTCGGCTCGTCGAGTTCGATGGTCGCGTTGACGTTCGTCCCGCCGTGGCTGCCAACCTGTCCGGTGAGCGCCTGCGCAGAGTCGAACAGGTCGTTCGACACGCCCTGCCTCCAACGCAAGATCACGCGGCCGCCCTTGCCACCGAATCCGTCAACCGCGACCGCATAAACCATGTCCTTGGACGCGGAAAAGACCACGAGGCTCCTCGACGACTCGAGCCCCGGCGCGTCGTCGTTGCTCGCAACCTCGGTGAGGGTGTCGACTGCGCTCCCCGAGTACACGGCGAGCACGGTGTCGAACGAACTGGGGAGCGTGTCGAAGACGTATACCCCGTCCTCGGGTGCCGTCCACGTGAACCAGATCGATCGTCCGCCTGCGTTGCCGGCGTGAGCCGGCTCGCCGACCTCCTTGGTCGCCGACAAGTTGTTCCCAACCTGCGAGCCGTTGGCGCTGGAGATCGCTGTCGCCGACACGAAGTTGTCGTTCGCCGGAGCGGCGGTCGCGAGCGGCGCGAGGAAAAGCGCGGCGGCGACGGTTGCGATGAGTGCTGGAAGAGTCTTCATTGCATGCCTCCTAGTTGTAATAGAGGAGACATTATCTGTCTAGTAATGAATAGTCAAGTATAGACACAAAGAAGATCTGCCGGCACCAAGGCTCCACAGCTCTGGCAGACTCGCGGCGATGCCGCTGATCGAGTACGAGGACGCCGAGCCCGAGGTTCGGGCTGTCTACGACGACATCATGGAGACCCGGCAGGTGGACTGGGTCAACAACTTCTGGAAGGCGCTCGCCACCGACCCCGTCATCCCTCAGGCGGACCTGGGAGTCCGTGAAGGAGGTCATGGCGCCCGGGGCGCTCGACCCGCTCACGAAGGAGCTCCTCTACGTCGCCGTCTCGGTGACGAACGGCTGCGAGTACTGCATCGCCTCCCACACGGCCTCGGCCCGCAAGCGAGGCATGACCGACGAGCAGCTCGCTGAGGTGCTCGCGGTCGCCGGGATGGCGAACGAGACGAATGCCCTCGCCACGGGCTACGGCGTTCCGGTCGACGACGCGTTCCGCCGCTAGCGCGCCCGTGTGTGGCAGACTCCTCAGCGATTACCCCACTTCCCCAGGAGGCAATGCCAATGAGCGTCGGGCCGATCGAATACCTGGTCGTGGCCTTTCCCGGCAACAAGTTCAAGGGCGAGATCATCCCGGCGCTGGCCGAGCTGGTCGAGAACGAGACGATCCGCATCCTCGACCTCGTCTTCATCATCAAGGACGAGGAGGGCAACGTCGCCGCGGTCGAGCTTGGCGAGGTGGATCCCGAGGACGAAGCGGCCGGCATGACCGACATCGCAAGCATCGACAGCGAGCTGCTCAACGAGGACGACATCGCCATCGCGGCCGAGGCCCTCGAGCCGAACTCGTCCGCAGGCCTGCTCGTCTTCGAGAACGTGTGGGCGACCCGCTTCGCGCAGGCGGTGCTCAACGCCGACGGCCGGCTCGTCGCCAACGAGCGCATCCCGTACGACATCGTCCAGGCGGCCCTCGCCTATGCGGCCGCCGAGTCCGGAGAGGAGAGCTGAGATGATGAGGAGACGAGGCCCGGGGCTGGTTCGCGCAGCGGCTACGACCGCTGTCGTGGCCGGTACCGCCGGCGCCGTGCGCCACCGCCAGGACCAGAAGTACGCGGCACAGGATCAGGAGGCCTACGACCAGCAGATGGCGGAGCAGCAGGCGGCGGCCCCGCCCCCGCCGGCGGCCGCTCCGCCCGAGGATGACAAGTTCGCGAAGCTCGAGAAGCTCGCCGAGCTGAACAAGCAGGGGATTTTGACCGACGAAGAGTTCGCGGCCGAGAAGGCCAAGATCCTGAGCTCGTAACCGGCACGGGTCCGGCACGAAGCCGTAGCTTCGGCGTCGGACCGCCTGCCTAGACTGGGTCGCCCATGGCGAAGGCGGCTCTCCAGCACGCATGCTCCGAATGCGGGTACACGACCGGGAAGTGGCTCGGCCGCTGTCCCGCGTGCGGGGCGTGGGGGAGCCTGGTCGAGGAGCGCGCGCTCGCGCCTGCTCCCGGGGTGCGCGGCGCCCAGGCGGCCGGCCGCCCCCTCCTCCGCCTCGTCGAGGTCGAGACGGCGGAGGCCGAGCGCATCCCGACCGGCGTCGCCGAGCTCGACCGCGTCCTCGGCGGCGGCCTCGTCCCCGCGAGCCTCGTCCTTGTCTCGGGCGACCCGGGGATCGGCAAGTCCACGCTGCTGCTCATGGCTCTCCAGGCAATGTCGGCGGAGCGCAAGGCCGTGCTCGTCACCGGCGAGGAGTCCTCGGCCCAGGTGAAGCTGCGCGCCGACCGGCTGGGCGGCGCCGGCGACGTCCACATCCTCGCCGAGACGAACCTCGACGAGGTCTGCGCCACGCTCGAGCGCGAGAAGCCCGAGGTGTGCGTCGTCGACTCGGTCCAGACGCTCTACGCGCCCGAGCTCGGCTCCGCGCCCGGCTCCGTTGCCCAGGTGCGGGAGGCGGCGGGGCGGTTCCTGCGCGTGTCCAAGGAGCAGGGGATCGCCACGTTCCTCGTCGGCCACGTGACCAAGGAGGGCGCCGTCGCGGGCCCGCGCGTCCTCGAGCACCTCGTCGACTGCGTCCTCCACTTCGAGGGCGACCGCTATCGCTCGCACCGCATTCTCCGGGCCGTCAAGAACCGCTTCGGCTCGACCAACGAGCTCGGAGTCTTCGAGATGACCTCGGCAGGGCTCGTGGCCGTTGACGACCCTTCGGAGCTCTTCGGCCATCCCGACGAGGAGCAGCCGGGCTCCGCCGTGGTCTGCACGATCGAGGGCACGCGGCCGCTCCTGCTCGAGGTGCAGGCGCTCGTCTCGCCGACCGATCTGGCGATGCCGAGGCGGGTCGGAACCGGGCGTCGACCCGAAGCGCCTCTCGATGATCGTCGCCGTCCTCGGACGCCATGCCGGCGTCGCGCTCGGGCAGGCCGACGTCTTCGTCAACGTCGCCGGAGGCGTGCGGATCGAGGAGCCCGGCGCCGACCTCGGCGTCGCCCTCGCCATCGCCTCCGCCGCCCGCGGAGCCCCTGTCAAGCACGGCGTCTCCTGCTTCGGCGAGGTCGGGCTGACCGGCCGCCTGCGCCCGGTAAGCCAGGCCGAGCGGCGCCTCGCCGAGTGCGCCAAGCTGGGCTTTTCCGAGGTGCTCGTGCCTGACGGAACCGAGTCCCGTGGCAGAATGCGCCTGACAGCAGCGGGAACGCTGCGGACGGCGATCACTGCGGGGCTCGATGCGAGCGGACCCTCGGAAGGATAAGACCCTCCTCGCGGCGCTCAGGCAGGTCGCGCCGGGCACGCGGCTGCGCTCGGGCATCGACGACATCATCCGCGCCGAACACGGCGCGCTGATCGTGATCGGCGACCCGAACGACCTGGCGTTCCTGTTCTCCGGCGGCATGCGGCTCGACTTGCCGCTCACGCCCCAGCTTCTCTACGAGCTGGCCAAGATGGACGGGGCGATCGTGATCGGCAGGAACAGGCACAAGCTCGTGTACGCAAACGTTCAGCTCATGCCGGACCCCGCGATCGCGTCGAGCGAGACGGGCACCCGGCACCGCACGGCCGAGCGGGTGGCCAAGCAGACCGACGCGCTCGTCATCTCGATCTCGCAGCAGCGCGAGACCGTGACGGTCTTCATCGGCGACCTGCGCTACCAGCTCGGCGAGATCTCGGACACTCTCGCGCGGACGAACCAGGCGCTGGGCACCCTCGAGACCTACCGGAGCCGCCTCGACCAGGGCCTCACCAGGCTGACGGCGCTCGAGTTCCAGAGCGCGGTCGTCCTCGACGACGTCCTCGTAGTCCTCCAGCGGGCCGAGATGACGACGCGCATGGCGGAGGAGATCGAGCGGAACTGCGTCGAGCTCGGTGACGAGAGCCGCCTGATCCGCATGCAGCTCGACGAGCTGATGGAGGACGTCCCCCGCGAGAAGGCCGCCGTCGTCTACGACTACGAGCGGAGCGGCGACCCGGCGGCCTGGTCGACCGTCCTCGAACGGCTCTCACTGCTCGACTACACGGACGTGCTCGAGTTCGAGCATCTGGCGGAGCTTCTGGGCTACCGCGACACAAACCCGCTCGACCACACGGTTCAGCCGCGCGGCTACCGCGTCCTCTCGCGCATCCCACGCCTCCCGGACTCGGTCATCCGCCACGTCGTCCGCGACTTCGAGAGCCTCGACGCGGTCGTGCGGGCCAGCCACCGCGACCTCGAGGCGGTCGACGGCGTCGGCTCCGTACGTGCCCGCGAGATCCGCGAGGGTCTGCGACGCCTGCAGGAGCACAACCTCGTGGATCGCTACCTACAGCTGTAGCTCAAGCCGCGACGAAAGTCGGAATCCCCGGAAGCTGGCTTCCCAAGCGGGTTTCCGGTAGAATGGTTCGAATTCCGCAGGCGTCTGGGCGATCTTTTTGTGCGCCCGCGTTTCATATAGAGGAGGAGAGGCTTGTACAAGGTCGGCGATAAGGTCGTCTACCCCCATCACGGCGCGGGGACCGTGGTGAAGAAGGAGACGAGGACGATCCTAGGGCAAGAGCGCGAGTACCTCACGATCAAGATCCTCCATAACGACATGACCGTGAACGTCCCGACCGAGAACGCCGACCGCGTGGGCTTGCGCAAGGTGATCGACGAGGACATGGTCGTGCGCGTCGTCACGGTACTGCACGGCAACGGGACGAAGATGCCGAAGAACTGGAACAGGCGCTTCAAGTACAACCGCGACAAGATGAAGACGGGCGACATCTTCGAGCTCGCCGAGGTCGTCCGAAACCTCTCGCTCCGCGACCAGGAGAAGGGCCTCTCCACGGGCGAGAAGCAGATGTTCGTGAAGGCGAAGAAGATCCTGGCCTCCGAGCTCATGTATGCCAAAGGCATGGACGAGGACGACGCCGCGCTCTGGCTCGACGAGGAGCTGGACTCGGTCGGCGCCAAGGTCGCCACGTAGCGCGACCCAGCAGGCATCCTTTCCGGGTGATCCTGCGTGCAACCGTGCTCGCCTGCGCCGTCCTCGCGGCTGCGGCGGGCTGCGCCGGAGACGACGCCGGCGGTAGCGAGCCCGTGCTCGTGCCGTCGGCGTTCAAGGAGGTCGTTCTCGCCGAGCTGAAGCAGGCCGACCTCGAGTCCGAGCCCGGCTACGACATGAACGTGAGGGCCCTCCAGGGTCCTGACCGGGTCGAGCTGGCGATCGGGGATGCCTTCGCCGAGTACGAGGCCGATCCGGATCGCCGGGACGAGATCGTCGCCGGCCTGGTCGACGAGGCGAAGCGCAGGCTCGACGGGGGCATCGGCGAGGTCCCGTACGAGGAGGCGAAGGGCGATCTGATGCCGCTCCTCCAACCGGCGTTCGCGCTGCGCGGCTGGGACTTCGAGCCGGCCTCGACCGAGGCGCCCGGGAACCTGAGCGTCGTCTACGTCGTGGACACCGGCGACTCGTTCACCGTCGTTCGGCCCGAGGACGTCGAGCGCTGGGGAGCATCGCTCGAGGAGGTCCACGAGGTCGCACTCGACAACCTCGAGCGACAGACCGACGACGAGGAGCCCCTCCTCTGCGAGCCGTCCGGCAACTGGGAGCTCTGCGGGTGGTCGACCTCGGACGGGTACGACGCCACGCGCATGATCGTGCCAGGGCTCCGGCGCCAGATCGTGCAGGAGTACGACGGCGCCGAAGCCGTGTACGCCGCACCCATGGACGACGTCTACGTCGCCCTTCCGCGCCAGGCCATCGAGCGAGGCAACTCGGAGGAGCTGCTGCGCACGAAGGTGGCGCGCGACTTCCAGACCGCAGACAATCCAGTCAGCCCCGAGCTCTTCGTCGAGCGCGACGGCGAGCTCGTCCTGCTCAAGTGAGCCCGGGTGGAGGCTCGGGCGTCTGGGCGGTGCTCGTCGCGGCAGGCCGCGGCGACCGGCTCGGCGCCGACCGACCCAAGGCGTTCGCCAACCTCGCCGGTCGGCCGCTCCTGGCCGAGAGCCTGGAGCGCCTCGAGGGCTCCGACTGGATCGAGGCCGTGGTGCTCGTGGCTCCGGCGGAGTGGGAGGAGCCGAGCATCCTGCTCGCCGAGGAGATCGGCGCCGGCAAAGTGCGCGCTGCGGTCACCGGCGGCGCGACCCGCGCCGACTCGGTCCGCGCCGGCGTCGCCGAGGTCCCCGAAGAGGTCGCCGTCCTCGTTGTTCACGACGCCGCCCGGCCGTTCTTGCCCGAGGCCGTCCTCGAGCGCGTCGTGACCGCGGTCGGCGAGGGCTGGGACGGGGCCGTCCCGGCGCTGCCGCTGGAGGACACCGTCAAGCGGGGCGAGGGCGCGGACATCAAGGAGACCGTCGATCGCACCGGGCTCTACGCCGTGCAGACGCCCCAGGCGTTCCTGGCCGACCGACTGCGGGGCGCGCTGGCCGGCAGTGCCCAGGCCACCGATTGCGCGGGCCTCGTCGAGGCGGCCGGCGGCCGCGTCCGGCTCGTCGAGGGTGACCGCCGCCTCGTCAAGGTGACGACACCGGCCGACCTGGGCTTCGTCGAGACGCTCCTGGGGGCCGAGGCTTGATCGTCGACTACCACATGCACCTGCGCGGAGCCGCCAACGGCCGCGAGGGTCCGGTCGAGCTGACGGTGGGCGCCGTCGAGCGGTTCGTCGAGCAGGCGGCCGCCCGCGGTGTGGACGAGATCGCCTTCACCGAGCACATGTACTACTTCCGCCAGGCCGAGGGCCTGCTCGAGCATCCCTACCACCGCAGCCGCGTCGCCCACGACCTGGACGACTACTGCGGCACCGTGCTCGGGGCGAAGGCGCAGGGGCTGCCCGTCAAGCTCGCGCTCGAGCTGGAGTGGCTGCCGGGCCGCGAGCAGGAGCTAGCCGAGCTGGTGAGCCCGTATCCCTGGGACTTCCTGCTCGGCTCCGTGCACCTCCTCGACGGCGAGGCCGTGGACATGGAGCCGGGCGCCTGGGCCGGTCGGGAAGTCGAGGAGGTCTGGCGGCGCTACTTCGCGGAGCTGGCGGCGCTCGCCCGCAGCGGTCTCGCCGACGTGCTCGCGCACCCCGACCTGGTGAAGATCTACGACCGCCGGCCCGATGCTGACACGGTCGCAGCCTGCCACGAGCAGGCCGCCCGCGCGGCGGCCGAGGGCGGAGTCGCCGTCGAGGTCTCCACCGCCGGGCTCCGAAAGCCGGTCGGCGAGCTGTATCCCGACGCGGCGTTCCTCGCTCGGTGTCGGGAGCTGGGCGTCGGCGCCACGCTCGCCTCGGACGCGCACGTCGCCGGCGACGTCGGCCGCGACTTCGATGCCGGGCTCGAGCTCCTGGCCTCGGCCGGGTATGGGACGATCACGGTCTTCGCGGAGCGTCGCGCCCGGCAGGAGGCGCTCGGATGAGCGGCTACCGCGTCGGTATCGGGGTCGACGCGCACGGCTTCTCCGACGGCGCTCGTCTGGTCGTCGGCGGCGTCGAGTTCCCGGGCGAGGCCGGCCTCGCCGGCCACTCGGACGGCGATGTCATCGCCCACGCCTTGGTCGATGCCGTCCTCGGCGCGGCCGGGCTCGGCGACATCGGCAGCTTCTTCCCCTCGGAGGAGGCCGAGTGGGAGGGCGCCTCGTCGCTCCTGTTCCTCGAGCGCGCGATGGCGTCCGTGCGCAAGGCCGGCTTCGAGCTCGTGAACGCAGACTGCGTCCTGATCGGGGAGCGACCGCGTATCGCGACGGTACGCGCCGAGATGGAGTCGCGGCTGGCCGCCGCAGTGGGAGTCGAGCCGGACGTGGTCTCCGTGCGCGCAACGACCACGGACGGCCTTGGCTTCACCGGTCGCGGCGAGGGCCTCGCGGCCCAGGCCGTCGCCCTGCTTCAGTCGACCGGAAGCTGAACGCCCCCGTCCGCCACGACGACCAGGCCGTCGCGCTCGAGAGCTTCGACGGCCGCGCCGTCGAGCTCGGTGAGAGGGACCATGTGCTCCGCGACCGCGCGCAGGACGCGGGCCCGGCGCTGGCGGAAGGAGCCCTCGAATGGCCCTTGCCGGCGCAGCGGCTCGTAGCGCCGTCCGCGCGATGGACAGGCGGCCGCGAGCGGGCAGACCCCGCATCGCGGCACGCGAGCGAGGCAGACCGTGGCCCCGAGATCCATGAGCGGCTGGCCGCACGCCGGCCCGAAGCGATGACCCGTTCGCTTCTGCACGCGTCGCACGTTGGTGTCCTCAGGGAGCACCGGGGCGCCGAACGCAAACGCCGCCACGGCGTCCGCCGTGTAGCGCCCGACGCCCGGCAACTCGGTCAGATCGTCCGGCCAGCCCTCGGCCGCGATCTGCCGCGCGGCCCGGTGGAGGTTGACGGCCCGCCGGTTGTAGCCAAGGCCCTGCCATTCGCGGATCACCTCGGCGGCGGTCGCCGCCGCGAGTGCGTCGGCACTCGGCCAGCGCTCGAGCCAGGCCGTCCACCGCGGGATGACCCGCTCGACCTGCGTCTGCTGGAGCATGACCTCGCTGACGAGGATGGCGTACGGATCCTTGCGTCTTGCGCCAGGGAGGTCGCGGCCGTCAGTCGGAACCAGGCGAGGAGCAGGTCGTCCATCGGCCGAGCGTAGAGGCCCGTGTGGCTGTTGAGTGGATCTTGAGCCGTGGTGCGTAGCGTGCAGCCACCGTAAGCGACGCAACGACTCAGGGCGAGAGGTCCTCAGGTGGCCCATCGTAATTCCTTTGTGGCAGTGGTAACGTGGAGCGGCTGGTGATTCGCTCTCGGCTGATCCTCGTCGTCTAAGTCGCGGCCAGGCGAGCTCGTGCACGGCGCTCGCTTCCAGTTCCACCCTGAGGACCTCGCCTCCGGGATCGGGCTCCGCGGCGAGCACGCCGAGCTCCGCGAGGAACGGCGCCAGGTACCGGCCGACGATCTTCCCGGGCGGCCACCAGAGCGCCTCCTCCGAGGCCTCCGAGGTCTCGCCATGCCCGCCGCCGAGCTCGACGCGCAGGAAGGCGGGGCCCCCGCCGGTGAGGAGGAGAGCGCGCAGCACCGGGCGGAACGGCCGGGGCTCGAGCGGGGCGCCGGCAGCGGCCGCGATCGTCTCCGCGACCGCGTCCGCTTGCTGGGCGGCCAGTCCGCCCTGCTTGATCGGGAAGGTGGTCAGGTCGCCTGCGGCGTAAACGTCCAGGACGCCCGGAACGCGTCCGTGCGGGTCGGTGGGGACGAAGCCAGTGGCATCGCGCGGCACGCCGGCGAGCGCGGGGGCCCTGAGTCGGGGCAGGGAGATGGTCGCGTCTGCGGGGATCGTTCTGCCGCGGACTACCAAACGGTCCTCCGCGAAGCTCTCCGCGTACGCGCTCGCGTGGACGTCGATCCCGCGCTCGGCCAACGCTGCGGCGACCGCCTCGCTCGCGTGCGAGCCGAAGAGAGCGAGCGGCGCCGGCTCCGACGTCACCAGGGCGATCTCGACTGCGGCACCGAGCTCCGACGCCGCCTGCAGGGCGAGCTCGTAGATCGGCAGCGGCCAGACGATCCCGCTCGGCACGACGAAGGCGAGGCGGCGGAGCTCGCCGTGTCCTGCGCGGTCGAGCAGGGTCCGGAGCGCCTCGACGTCCGCAGGTCCCCGGAACGTCAAGGACCCGGGTACGGCGATCTCGGGCCGGGTACCGCAGGCGACCACAAGCGCGTCGTAGCCGATCGGTGGCCCGTATCGCAGGCGGGCCGTGTGCGCGTCGGCGTCGATGCCGACGAGCTCTCCGGGGATGAGCCCGGCGCCTGCGCTCCGGGCGAGGTCGGCCAGCTCCCAGCGGCGCACCGGCTGTCCGCCGAACGGCTCCGAGACCGCCAGCGGACGGTAGTAGAAGTGCGGCTCGGGCGCGACGATCTCCACGCCGATCCGCCCTTCGCCGAGGGTCCGCAGGGCGAGGGCTGCCTCCAGCCCCGCCACGCCGCCGCCGGCGACGAGGACGTTGACGTCGAACCTACTGGATACGGCCGTCCGGGTCACTAGGAGCCAGCATGCCGCCCCGGGCCGCGGCGCCGCATCCGGGTTTCCCCGGAGCGGGCGACCGCGTTCTCCCCGACCGCCTGCGGGATTCGGCACGTGCCGGACGACGCCTGACGCGCGGCTAGGGTTCCCGCGTGATCGCCGAGTGAGGATCGCCGAGCTCGACCGGGCCGAGATCGACGACCTCTTGCACGCCCAGGTCGTCGGCAGGATCGGCTGCCACGCGGACGGGGAGACGTACGTCGTCCCGGTGATCTACGCCTACGACGGCGAGGCGTTCTACGTCTACACGGTCGAGGGCCGCAAGGTGCGGACGATGCGCGCCAGCCCGCAGGTCTGCTTCGAGGTCGACGAGTACGAACGCGGGAGCTGGCGCAGCGCCATTGCCCAGGGGCGCTACGAAGAGCTCGATGCTGACGGTGCGGAGCGGGCGCTGGCGCTCCTGGCGGCGCGGTTCGCCTCACGCGGGACGGGCAGCCGTCCGCGAGCGGAGGGAACGCCGGTCGCGTTTCGCATCGTGATCGACGAGATCACCGGGCGCGCCGTCCGGCGTTAGTTCCAGCGCAGGCCGCGCAGCTGGGATACGTCGAGGTTCCCGCCGGAGAGGACGCAGACGACCTTCGTCCCCGGCGGTGCCTGCACGAGCCCGGAGCGGAGCGCCGCGACGGGAGCGGCGGCCGCGCCCTCGACCACGAGCTTGCAGCGCTCCATCGTCCAGAGCACGCTCTCGAAGATCGTCTCGTCCGGCACGGCGACGACCTCGTCCACGAAGCGGCTCACCAGCTCGAACGTGTGCACGCCGACGCGCTTCACGCGCAGCCCGTCGATGATCGTGTCGCAGCGGTCGAGCGTGACCAGCTCACCGGCCTCGACGCTCCGCTGCATCGCTGGTCCGTCGGACGACTCGACGCCGACGATCCTGATCTCCGGGCGCTCGCGCTTCAGCGCGGCAGAGACACCGGAGATGAGCCCGCCGCCGCCGATGGGGACGACGACGACCTCGGCCTCGGGCCAGTCCTCGTGGATCTCGAGGCCGACCGTCCCCTGGCCGGAGATCAGGTCGAGGTCGTCGAAGGGATGGACGTAGGTCAGACCCTCCGACGCGACCAGCTCGCGGGCCTTCTCGTCCGCCTCGTCCCAGATCGACCCGTGGAGGACGACCTCCGCCCCGTAGCCCCGCGTTGCCTCGATCTTTGCCGGCGTGGCGTTCTCGGCCATGCAGACGACCGCGCGCACGCCGAGCATCGCGGCCGCGAGCGCGACGCCCTGCGCGTGGTTGCCGGCCGACGAGCAGACGACGCCGCGGTCACGCTCCTCCTGCGAGAGCCGGGAGAGCTTCACGAGCGGACCGCGGATCTTGTAGGAGCCCGTACGCTGGAAGAGCTCCGCCTTCAACCGGACGTCGAAGCCGGTCTCCTCGCTGAGCGTCCGTGAGGCCAGGAGCGGCGTGCGGTGGACGTGCGGCGCCACGAGGGGCAGGGCGGCTCGCGAGTCGGGGAGGGCGGAGACGCTCACGGCCGTGAGCCTACTCCGGTTACAGTGCCCGCGATGGCGGTCGACTACTTCCTGAAGGTGGACGGCATCCCGGGCGAGAGCGTGGACGCCAAGCACAAGGGTGAGATCGACGTCCTCGCCTTCAGCTGGGGGGTGAACCACGCGGGCACGTCGGGCTCGGGTCGGGCCGCCTCCAAGGCCCTGTTCGAGGATCTGCTCGTCGTCGCCCGGACTAGCAAGGCCTCTCCGCTCCTGTGGCTTGCCTGTGCCCAGGGTGCGCACATCAAGTCGGCCGTCCTCACCTGCCGGCGCGCCGGCAAGGCGCCCGTCGAGTTCCTGCAGATCCTCCTCACGGAGGTGGTCGTGTCGTCGTACGAGATCGACGGCGACGAGGAGCCGCCGCTCGACCAGATCGCTCTTGCGTACGCGAAGATCGAGACTCGCTACACGCCGGTGGACCCGACCGGCAAGGCCCAGCCACCGGTCAAGGCCGTCTGGGATCTGAAGGCCGGCAAGAAGGCCTAGCTCCTTGGTCAGGGTGCGCTTCGCGCCGAGCCCGACGGGGTCGCTGCACCTCGGCGGCGCGCTGACGGCTGCGGTCAACCGCCGCTTCGCCGACGAGCACGGCGGTGTCCTCGTCCTGCGGATCGACGACACCGACGTCGCCCGCTCCGCGCCCGGCTCGGAGGAGGAGATCCTCACCGACCTCGAGTGGCTCGGCATCGGGTGGGACGAGGGGCCGATCCGTCAGAGCGAGCGGGCCGAGCGGCACCTGGAGGCAGCACGGCCGATCGGCGCTGCCGACGCGGAAGGCGCCCTGCGCTTCGGCCGGGCCACGCTCGTCCGCGCCGACGGGCGGCCTACGTACCAGCTCGCCTCCGTCGTCGACGACCTCGACCTCGGCATCACGCACGTGATCCGCGGCAAGGACCTCCTTCCGAGCACGGAGCTCCAGCAGGAGATCGCCCGCGCCCTGGGGGCCGAGCCTCCGGAGTACCTCCACCACGGGCTGCTGGTCGGGGACGACGGCCGCAAGCTCTCCAAGCGGGAGCGGGCAGCGTCGGTGGCGGGGCTGCGGGAGGTCGGCATCCCGCCCGAGGCCGTGCGTGCCTACCTCGACGAGCTCGGCCTCCCGCGCGGCGACGTCCACTTCGACGAGGCGCGCCTGCGGCGACTCGCGGTCGACGCGCTCGGCGCGCTCTCCGACGAGGAGCTCGCGGCGCGCGCCGGCGCCGACTCCCGCTTCGGGCCGGCGCTTCGTGGTGCGCGAGACCTGGCGGAGGCACGCGCCGCAGCCGAGCAGCTCGAACAGCGGCCTGAGCCCGGCACCTCGGCCTCGCCGGAGACGCTCCGGCGGTTCCGCGAGCTGCGCGAGGGCGCCCCGGACGACCTCGACAAGGACACCGCGAAGGCGATCGTCCGCGAGCTCAAGGCCGTCGGGGGCGACCTGCGCGCGCTTCGCGTCGCGCTCACCGGGGCTCAGCGAGGCCCTGAGCTGTGGGCGGTGCTGGTGGCGCTCCCCCGCGAGGAGGCGCTGGCCAGGACCGGCTGAGCTCCGGCTGCATCTCGCGCAGAGTGGCGAGGAACGACTCGGCGGCGCCGCCTGCCGTGGTGCGGTCCCGGCGGCGGACGGCGACGATCTGGCGCCGGAGCGGCTCGGCGTCCTCGATCTCGACCCGCTGGAGGAGGCCCGCGTCGAGCTCTTCGGCCACTGCCGTGTAGGGAATGAGCGCGACGCCGAAGCCTTGCTGCACCATCTTCTTGGCAGCGTCGATGTTGTCGAGCTCCATGACGCCCTCGGGCCGGACGCCCGCGCTACGGAAGACGGCGTTCGTCAGCTCCGAGTAGCTCGACGTCCGATCGAAGAGAACGAGCTGCTCGCGTGAGATGTCGTCCAGGCGGATGCGCGTCCGGCCGGCGAAGCGGTGGCCGGGCTCGACGACGAGGATGATGCGGTCCTCATAGAGCGGCGTGCTGACGATGTCCGGATGGCGCAGCTCGCGGACGAGCCCGATGTCCGCCTGCTCGCGCAGCACCAGCTCGAGCACCTCCTCCGAGTGTCCGGTGCGCACGCTGACGGTCACCCGCGGGTGGCTGGTCGCGAAGCGCTTGAGGATGCCGGGGAGGACGTACGTGGAGATGGCGGGGGCCGCGCCGAGCGCGAGCCGGCCGGCGCCGCCGCGCTCGAAGGCGTTCACGATCCGCCGCCCGTCGGCGAGGCTGTCCAGCGCCTTGACGGCGTGGGGGAGGAACGCGTCGCCCGCCTCGGTCAGCTTCATCCCGCGCGGCGTCCGGACGAAGAGCTTCGTGTCGAGCTCCGCCTCGAGACGCTGCAGGCGGGCCGTGAGCGCGGGCTGGGTGACGTACAGCGCGTCGGCCGCGCGGCTCACCTTCCTTGTGCGCGCGACCTCGACGAAGGCCTCGATCTGAGCGAGAAGCATAGACGCAGTTTATACCGAAGATCGAAAGAAACGATTTGGTGTATATCGAAGCCGCACCTACGATGGTCGTCAGGGAGATGGAAGCCGCCTCGATCGACACCACTGGATTCGACCACGGTCTTCGTGACGTTCCGCGCAGGGATGCGACGATTCTCGTCCTGAGCTCGGCCGAGCTGGCCGAGTGCACCTGCCCGGACCACTGCGACCGCGACCACGACCGCGACTAGCGTGCGCTCGGGGGGCACGGAGGTCGCTGGGCTGGAGCTTCGCGCGCCCGTGGGCGGGCGCGACGAGGAGATCCTGAGCGCGGACGCGCTCGCGTTCGTCGCCGAGCTCCACCGCCGCTTCGACGCAACGCGCCGGAGCCTTGTCACCGCCCGCGTCGAGCGCCAGGCGCGTATCGACGCCGGCGAGCTGCCCGACTTCCTGCCGGAGACGCGGGAGGTGCGCGAGAGCGACTGGCGCGTCGCGCCCGCGCCCGCCGACCTGCAGGACCGCCGCGTGGAGATCACGGGGCCGGTCGACCGCAAGATGGTCATCAACGCGCTCAACTCGGGCGCCCGCTGCTTCATGGCCGACTTCGAGGACGCGAACTCGCCGACGTGGCGCAACAACCTCGACGGCCAGGCCAACCTGATCGACGCGATCGAGCGCACGATCGAGCTCGACACCGGCGAGAAGAGCTACAGCCTCGGCGACGACCCGGCGGTCCTCCTCGTCCGGCCGCGCGGATGGCACCTGCCCGAGCGCCACCTCGTCGTGGACGGCGAGCCGATCTCCGGCAGCCTCTTCGACTTCGGGCTGTACCTCTTCCACAACGGCCGGCGCCTGCTCGACAACGGCAGCGGGCCGTACCTCTACCTCCCCAAGCTCGAGAGCCACCTGGAGGCGCGCCTCTGGAACGACGTCTTCGTCTTCGCCGAGGAGGAACTCGACCTGCCGCCGGGGTCGATCAAGGCGACCGTGCTGATCGAGACGATCCTGGCCGCGTTCGAGATGGAGGAGATCCTCTTCGAGCTACGCGACCATTCCGCCGGCCTCAACGCCGGCCGCTGGGACTACATCTTCAGCATCATCAAGAAGTTCAGGGAGCGGGAGGAGTTCGTGCTCCCCGATCGTGCGCAGGTGACCATGACGGTTCCCTTCATGCGCGCGTACACCGAGCTCCTCGTGAAGACGTGCCACCGCCGAGGCGCCCACGCGATGGGCGGCATGGCGGCGTTCGTCCCGAGCCGGCGCGACCCCGAGGTCAACGAGGTCGCGCTGACCAGGGTTCGGGACGACAAGCGGCGCGAGGCCGGAGACGGCTTCGACGGCACGTGGGTCGCCCATCCGGACCTCGTGCCGGTTGCGACCGAGGAGTTCGATGCGGTGCTCGGCTCGCGGCCAAACCAGGTCGAGCGCCTGCGCGAGGAGGTCGACGTTGCGGCGGGCGACCTCCTCGACGTCCGCGTCCCCGAGGGCGGGATCACCGACGAGGGCGTGCGCATGAATGTCAGCGTCGGCCTCCGCTATCTGGAGTCCTGGCTCCGAGGCGCGGGTGCCGTCGCCATCTACAACCTCATGGAGGACGCGGCCACGGCCGAGATCTCCCGTTCCCAGACCTGGCAGTGGCTCCGCCACGGTCGGATCGAGCGGGAGCGGGTCGTCGCGCTCGAGGATGCGGAGCTCGCCGAGGCCGGCGAGGGCCGCTGGGCCGAGGCGCGCGCCCTCTTCGACGAGGTGGCGCTTTCCGCGGAGCTCACGGAGTTCCTCACGCTGCCGGCATACGAGCTCATCGACTAGGAAAGGACTGCGGCATGGACAGATGGACAGGGATCGAACGGCCGTACGCGGAGGACGAGGTCGAGCGTCTCCGCGGATCGGTCTGCGTGGAGCACACCCTCGCCCGACTGGGCGCCGAGCGCCTGTGGAAGCTGCTGCACAAGGAGCCCTACGTGGCAGCGCTCGGCGCGATGACCGGCGGGCAGGCGGTGCAGATGGTGAGGGCCGGCCTGCAGGCGATCTACCTCTCCGGCTGGCAGGTCGCGGCCGACGCGAACGTCGCGGGACAGACCTACCCCGACCAGAGCCTCTACCCGTCGAACAGCGTGCCCTCGCTCGTCAAGCGCCTCAACCAGGCGCTCCTGCGTGCCGACCAGATCGAGCACGCCGAAGGCAACGGCACCGGTCGCCACTGGCTGGCGCCGATCGTGGCCGACGCCGAGGCCGGCTTCGGCGGCGCTCTCAACGCGTTCGAGCTCATGCGGACGATGATCGAGGCCGGTGCCGCGGGCGTGCACTTCGAGGACCAGCTCGCCTCCGAGAAGAAGTGCGGCCACCTGGGCGGGAAGGTGCTCGTCCCGACGAGCCAGTTCATCCGGACGCTCTCCGCCGCGCGTCTGGCCGCGGACGTCTGCGACGTCCCGACCGTGCTCGTCGCGCGGACGGATGCCCTCAGCGCGACGCTCCTGACGAGCGACGTCGACGAGCGCGACCACGAGTTCATCACCGGCGAGCGGACGCCCGAGGGCTACTTCCGCGTCGAGGGCAGCATCGAGTCCGCCATCGCGCGCGGCCTCGCCTACGCGCCCTACGCCGACCTGATCTGGTGCGAGACGTCGACGCCGGACCTGGGCGAGGCGCGCGAGTTCGCGCAGGCGATCCGAGCGCAGTTCCCGGGCAAGCTGCTTGCGTACAACTGCTCGCCCGTCCTTCAACTGGAAGCGGCACCTGGACGACGAGGACATCGCGACCTTCCAGCAGCAGCTCGGCGAGCTGGGTTACGCGTTCCAGTTCATCACCCTGGCGGGCTTCCACGCGCTCAACCACTCGATGTTCGAGCTCGCCCGCGGCTACCGGACCGAGGGCATGACCGCCTACGTCGACCTGCAACAGCGCGAGTTCGAGAGCGAAGAGGTCGGCTACACGGCCACGCGCCACCAGCGCGAGGTCGGCGCCGGCTATTTCGACCTGGTCGCCCAGGCAGTCAGCGGCGGCGAGAGCTCGACCCTTGCGCTCAAGGGCTCGACAGAAGAGGCCCAGTTCGCGGGCGAGTCGCACTAGGCCCAACTCGCAGCCCACGCACGACGAGTTGCGGCTATCGTCAGAAGCATGCGGCGTGGGAGGCTGCGGGGTTGGCGCGTGGTCGTGCTCATCGTGGTCCTCGCGGTTCTCGTGGAGATCCCGCTCGTCGCGTACATCCTCACGCGCGGTGACGACGCTTCTGTTGCCATCGAGACGGACGGGAATGCCTCCGAGGCAGCGACGAGCACGCTCCCCCTCCATCCTGCGGCGGTGAAATTCGAGCCGGACGACACGACGATCGCCTCTTGCACCGAGCAGTCGTGCTACGAGCAGGCGTACGGAAACATCGCCTACCGCCAGGGCACAAAGGCGGCGTTCGCGCAGGTGGAGAGGCAGTATCCGGGCGGCGCCGATCCAGCTTGCCACCGAATCGTCCACATGATCGGCGCTGCTGCGCTGACTCGCAACGAAGGCAACATCGCCGAGACCTTCGCCGAAGGTTCGTCAACGTGCTGGTCCGGCTACTACCACGGAGTCCTCGTGCGCGCGTTCCAGGACGTGCACTCGTTCGAGGCGGCCACGCTGGGTGCCAAGTCACGCCAGTTCTGCGCCGACCGGCAGGTGCGTAAGTCGTCCTGGCTCAGCTACCAGTGTCTCCACGGCCTCGGACACGGCTTGATGATCACGACCGGATATCGCCTTCCGCTCTCTCTCGACGTCTGCAGACGGCTCGCGACCGAGTGGGATCGCACCTCGTGCAAGGGCGGGGTGTTCATGGAGAACTTCGTGACCTCGTTCGGAGGCCAGTCTCCCTGGGTCCGGGACGACGATCCTCTGTATCCGTGCGACTGGGTGGCTGAAGGAGACAAGTACACCTGCTACCAGCAGGCGACCACGAGGATCATCCGGGTGGTCGGCCTGGACTGGGAGAAGATCGCGCAGTCGTGCGCCGGAGCCGAGTCCCGTTGGGTCGAGACGTGCTTCGGCTCCTTCGGGCAGAACGCCTCGGTGCAGGGATTCCGCAAGCCGGAGGCGATCGTTGCCACGTGCGCCATCGCCCGGCCGTACGGCGGTGAGGAGGAGTGCATCCGCTATGCCGCGATGGACGTCGCCGGCACCTACTCGGGCGGGAAGGAAGCGTCCGTTCTCTGCGACGTGTCAGCCGCCGAGCTTCGAGGTGCCTGCTACGAGGCGATCGGACACATGCTGCGCTACCTGCGGAGCGCGAAGGCCGCGCGACGCGCGGAATGCCGTGCGCTCACAGCCGACGAGCGTCTCGTGAGCAGGTGTATCGCGGGCACGGTCAAGACGGCTCCGATTCCGGGCCAGCCTCGTCAAACAGGGGCTAACGCAAGCTGAAGGGGCTCCACTGGGAGCCCCTTCAGTCCTTCGCCCTTTGCGATCCGCGTCAGCCTACGGCCCCGGAGGCGGCGGAGGCGGCGGCGGCGGTGGCGGAGGTGGCGGCGGCGGTGCTACACCGCAATCCACGTCCGACAGCACGAGCCTTCCAGGCAGGTTCGTCGAAGCGCCCAGCAGCGTCGCGGCGTCTGACGTCGTGACGAAGAAGTGCTGGGTGTTGGCGAGAACAGTGGTCGCCCCGACGATAAACGTGCCGGTGTCGAAAGTCGCCGTCAGCGTGCCGGCGGGCGCACCTCCGGTCTGGTTGTTGACGAAGTGCCAGACCGCAGGACCATCGCAGCTGGTCCCGACCTGCGACGGATTGAGATCCGCCGCCTGCCCGACGGCGACCGCCACCGTCAGGGCGATGACAGCCGTCATCGCGGCCAGGGCAGCAATGGCTGGCCTTCTCATACTCCCTCCTCTCCTCGGAACACTGGGAGCAGCAGCCAGCACCCACCGAGGCCGCAATCTCGAGTCAAAGAGTCAGACAGGCTCGAAACCCCGATCTCGAGAGCCTGGCAGCCGCAGGCCGATTCTCCGCCTCCGGCAAACCAAAGTCAACGGGCCCAGCGACATCCCTTTTCCTGGCAGCGCGCACATGGCCGACGTGGGTTGAGCCGGCTTTCTGGGCCCGCAGTAGCGGGTACCGCCTGAACACGTGCAGTCTGCGAGGCTATGCGCTCGTGGTTCTCTACGACTCGCTCAGCCGCAGGAAGCAGAACTGCCGCCCCCGCCTGGGCCTGTCCGGATGTACGTCTGCGGGCCGACCGTCTACCAGCGGATCCACGTCGGAAACGCGCGGCCGTACGTCGTCTTCCTCTGGCTGGAGCGCTGGCTGGAGGAACGGGGCTACGCCGTGACGCTCGTCGAGAACGTCACCGACGTCAACGACAAGATCTACGACGCCGCGTCGAAGCAGGGGATCGAGAGCGCCGAGCTCGCCGAGGCGGCGACCCGGTGGTACGTCGAGGACACGGACGCGCTCGGCCTCGGCCGGCCCGACCACGAGCCGCTCGCCAGCGAGACGATTCCCGAGATCGTCGAGCTGATCGAGGACCTCGTCGGCCGCGGCCTCGCCTACGAGTCGCAGGGCGACGTCTACTTCCGCGTGGCGAGCTACCCGGCCTACGGTGAGCTCTCCGGCGCGAAGCTCGAGGACATGGTCGCCCAGGAGCCGAGCGACCTGAAGGAGGACCAGCGCGATTTCGCCCTCTGGAAGGCGACGAAGCCGCACGAGGACACGTCGTGGCCCTCCCCGTGGGGCGCCGGCCGCCCTGGGTGGCACATCGAGTGCTCGGCGATGGCCGAGAAGCTGCTCGGCCCGGTGTTCGAGATCCACGGCGGCGGCCTCGACCTGCGCTTCCCGCACCACGAGAACGAGCTCGCCCAGTCGCGCGGCGCCGGCCGGGAGTTCGCCCGGCTCTGGGCGCACAACGGCATGCTCGAGCTGGCGCAGGAGAAGATGTCGAAGTCGCTCGGGAACATCGTCTCGCTGCGGGAGGCCCTGGACACGTACGGGCAAGAGGCGATCCTCCTGCTCTTCCTGGGCGCGCACTACCGCAGCCCGGTGGAGTACTCGGACGAGGCGATGCGCAGCGCGATGTCCGAGGTCGAGCGCTTCAGGGACTACTTTCGAAGCGCCTCGGGCTCGGATCACGAAGGGCCGTCGGAGTGGGATCGGATCGTCGAGGTTCTCGAGGACGACTTCAACACGCCGGCGGCGCTCGCCCTGATGCACGAATGGCGCTCGCGCGGAAGAGCCGGCGATCTGGTGCGAGCGCTCGGTCTCTTCGGGCTGGCGGACCTGACGGCGAGCGTCGATGCCCCGGGCGAAGTTCAGGAGCTCGCGCACCGCCGCCTGCAGGCGCGTGCGAGCGGCGACTTCGCCGAGGCCGACCGGCTCCGTGCCGCGATCGCCGCGGCTCGGCTGGCGAGGTCCGACGACTCGCCCGACGGCTTCGACCTGTTCCCGCTCGGGTTGACCCGCGAGCTCGTCTACGGCCGGCGGCCGGTGCGGGAGGTCGTCCGCGCCGGGAAGCGGCAGGTCCTCGAGCTGCTCGTCACGGAGCGCGCCCTCGGAGCAGAGCCTTGGCTCCGCGAGCTTCCCGGCCTGCGGCTCCAGATCGTCCCGGAGCGGCGCCTCAACGACGCCGCGAGCACCAGCGACCACCAGGGCGTCGTGGCCTTCTGCGAGCCGTACCGCTATGCCGACGCGCACGGCCTCGCCGACGGCGAGCGGCCGCTCGTCGTCTGCCTCGACCAGGTCACCGACCCGCACAACCTCGGCGCCGTCGTGCGCAGCGCCGAGGGCGCGGGCGCGAGCGGGGTCGTCGTCACCGAGCGGAACGCTGCGCGGGTTACGGCAGCCGTGTGCAAGGCCTCCGCGGGAGCCGTCGAGCACTTGCCGGTCGCCGTGGTGATGAACCTCGGCCGCTATCTCGAGGAGATCAAGGGCCCGCAGCTCTGGGCCTGGGCGGCCGACGGCGAGGCGGAGACGCCCGTCTGGGGCGCCGACCTGACGACGGGGATCGCGCTCGTCTTCGGCGCCGAGGGGCGAGGCCTGCGGCCGGGTGTGCGGCGGGCCTGCGACGACGCGTTCGCGGTGCCGCTCGCCGGCGCCGTCGAGTCGCTGAACGTCAGCGTGGCCGCCGGCGTCGCGCTCTTCGAGGCCGCCAGGCAGCGCCGCACTCTGTGAGGGCCGCCCGCGGCCTGCTCCTCGCCTTCGCCGCCTTCGGCGCGTATTGGGGCGCCTGGGGCGTGCTCGTCCCCGACGTCAAGGAGCAGGTCGACGCCTCCGTGACGGAGCTCGGAATCGCCTTCCTCGCCCTGGCGCTGGCGGCGCTTCCGGCGATGCTCGTCACCGGACGGATCGTCGACCGAGTCGGACCGCGGATCCTGCCGCTGACCCTCGTCCTCTTCGGCCTCGCCGCCGTGCTCCCCGGCCTGGCCGGCTCCGTGTGGCAGCTGACGCTGGCCTTGATCCTCGTCGGGATCACCACCGGGGCCGTCGACGTCGTCATCAACGTCGCCGCCACCAACGTGGAGACCTCCGGCGGCCCGCGCGTCATGCAGGTCGCCCACGCGCTGTTCTCCGCGGGGTTCCTCGTGGCCGCGGTCGCCGTGGGAATCGCGCGGGGAGCCGGTGCGGGGGCGCTGCCCGTCTTGGCCGGAATCGGCCTGCTGGTGCTGGTTTCCGCGGCCTTCAACAGGGGGTACCCCGCCGCGCCCCGCCGGGAGGCCCCGCGTCGCATCGTCCTCTCGCACCGGCTCCTCGTCCTGGGCCTCCTGTGCGGGCTCGCGTTCATGATCGAGGGCGGGATCGAGAACTGGAGCGCCCTCTACCTGGAGACGGACCTGGATGCGTCGCCGACCGTCAGCGGGCTCGGGCCCGGCGCCTTCGCGGCCGCCATGGTCGGGGGCCGCCTGCTCGGCCAGTGGCTCGAGCTCCGGGTCGGGGACCGGCGTCTCCTGTCCGTGGGCGCTCTGATCGGATCGGGCGGCCTCCTCCTCGCCGCCGTGGCGCCCGCCGTTCCCCTGGCGCTCCTCGGCTTCGCCATCGGTGGCGCGGGAGTCTCGGTCGCGGCGCCCACGCTGTTCGGCGCAGCCGGCCGGGGAGCGTCCGAGGCGGAGCGCGGAAGCGCGGTCGCCTCCGTGACGACGATCTCCTACCTCGGCTTCCTCGTCGGCCCACCGCTCATCGGCGCGGTGTCCGGCGCAACCGACCTGCGCGTGGGGATCGGCCTGCTCGCGGGGATCTCGCTGGTGCTCGCGGTCACGTCCGCCGCCGCCCGCCGGGCGCTTCCCGACGGCGGCGCCAGGCATCCTTAGCGGGTGCTCTACCTCTTCGACGGCTACAACATCCTGCACGCCGGCGACTTCGCCGGCCGGCGAGAGCTCGTGGACGTCCTCGCCAGCTACGTTGCCGTCCGCGGGGCGCGCGGCGTCGTCGTCTTCGACGGCGTGGGGGAGGACGCGGCCTTCGGCGCGCTGGAGGTTCGCTTCGCCACGCCCGCCGACCCCGTGCTGGAGCGGCTGGCAGCCGAGCACCGGCGCCAGGAGGAGGTCTGGGTGATCTCCTCGGACGAGGCTGTTCGTGGGACGGCCGGGCAGGAGACGCGCCGCGTCTCGTCGAAAGCCTTCGTACGCGAGCTCGCCGCCGAACGGAAGGGCGAGCCCGGAACGGCCGGCGGGCCGGGGCGCTCCCAGATCGAGGACGCCCTCGACGACGCCACCCGCGAGCGCCTCGAGCGTTTTCGCCGGAGTCGTTGAAGTTTCCAGGGCTCCCTGCTACGATCGAGACCTCAACTTGAGGGTTAGGGTTTGTGGAGAGGCCGCCCCCGGCCCCTCCGAGAGCCGATCCCAGGAGGAACCCCAGTGGCCCGCCGCCAAGTCGCTACCGCCAGAACCGCTCAGGAACGAAGCCAGCGAGAGCTCGCCGACCTGCAGCTCGTCCTCCGCGCCCGCAACGGCGACTCGGCCGCCATGGACGCGCTCATCCGCCGGTACACCGGCTTCGTCCGCCTGAAGGCAAGCTCGTACTTCCTTGCCGGCGGCGAGTCCGACGACCTGAACCAGGAGGGGCTGATCGGCCTCTACAAGGCGGTGCGCGACTTCCGCGCCGACAAGGAGACCTCCTTCCGGAGCTTCGCCGAGCTCTGCATCACCCGCCAGATCATCACGGCGATCAAGACGGCGACCCGCTTCAAGCACGCGCCGCTCAACACGTACGTCTCCTTCAGCCAGACCCCGGCCGGCCAGGACGACGGCGAGTGCACCCTCGGCGACGCCCTTCCGGGCCCGGGCGTCGACGACCCGGCCGTCTGCGTCATCTCGACGCAGGAGCTGCAGAGCCTCGTCTTCTGCCTCGGCACGGGCCTCTCGCCGCTCGAGTCCGACGCGCTGCGCTACTACCTCGAAGGGAACTCCTACGAGGAGATGGCCGAGCTGCTCGGCTGCGACACGAAGACGATCGACAACGCGCTCCAGCGCGTGAAGCGCAAGGTGCTCCAGCACCAGAGCGGCCGCCAGGTCCTCGACTGACCCCGGCTACGATTGGCGCAGCGCGCCGGAGTAGCTCAGTTGGTAGAGCAACCGCCTTGTAAGCGGTAGGTCGTGGGTTCGAGTCCCTCCTCCGGCTCCTGAAGGTCTGCGTCGTCGAGTCGTTGGCTGCCAGACCCCTCAGCTAGGTCCTGTCAGTCCGCAGCGGGCGGCCTCGCGCCCGCGGCCTCTACGCCGCGAAAGGGACGGCCGCCTGCGCCTCCTCGCGGGCGCGCACGGCCTCGGCCAGAGCGGCGACCGTCTCGGCCAGGCCCTCGCGGACGTCCTCGTCCACCAGGCGCCCGTTCTCGTCGAAGCGCTCGGCCGCCTGCCGGCACGAGACCTCGTTGGGGAGCGTGCGCGCGCCGATGGTGGAGAGGACCTTGCGCAGCTCGGCCTGGGCCCACACCGCGCCGAAGGCGCCCGTCGAGGCGCCGACGACGGCCGCGGGCTTGTTGCGGAGCGGGTTCGTGGCCACCGGCCGGGAGACCCAGTCGAGCGCGTTCTTCAGCACGCCCGGGATGGACGCGTTGTACTCGGGCGTCGCGATGAGGACGGCGTCGGCGCCGGCGACCGCGGAGCGGAGCTCCGCGACGGCCGCCGGCGCCTCGGGCCCGTCGTCGTCCTGGTCGTAGGGCGGCACCGCCTTCAGGCCCTCCCACAGCTCGAGCTCGACGCCTTCGGGCAGGAGCTCGGCGGCCGCCCGCAGGAGGCCGGTGTTGTAGGAGTCCCGGCGGAGGCTGCCGGAGATGCCGAGGATCTTCATCGGAGCTAGGTTGCCTGGACGAACTGGAGCTCGGCGGTGATCGTAACGTCGTTCGCGAGCGCCAGGTCGCCGGTCGGCAGCGGGTTGTTCCAGTTGAGGCCGAACTCGGTGCGGTCGACGGTGGCCGTCACCGTGATCCCCAGCCGCTGCATGCCCCACGGGTCGGCGATCGGGGGCGTGACCGTGCCGGTGACGGTCACGGGCTTCGTGACGCCCTTGATCGTGATCTCGCCGTCGGCAGTGATCTCTCCGCCGTCGAGGCTGACGTCCTCCGCCCGGAAGCGGAGCTCCGGGAACCGCTCGGCGTCGAAGAAGTCAGGGCTCAGCAGGTGGGCGGTCAGGTCCGGGTTCTGCACGTCGACGCTGGCGACGTTCGTGGCGCCTGCGAGGGTCGCGCGCCCGTCCTCGTCCACCGTCAACGTCGCGGTCACCTCGTGGAACCGCCCCTTGAAGGTCCCGACCATGTAGGCGACCTCGAAGCCGACGATCGAGTGAACCGTGTCGAGGTTCCAGGTCCCCGTGAGGGTGGTGGTCTCCGTGGTGCTCATCTGTCTCCCTCCATATGCTTGCTTCGTGTATTATTGTGAGCGCAAGCAATCTAGCAGAAACTAACTTGAGTCCGCAACTTTTACGAGCCGAAGCCGAGAACACAAGCCGCGAGGCCGCGGTGCGGGCGTACACACGCCTCCTGCGGACGCACGCGGCCACCGCGCGCTGCCTGAGCGCCGGGCTGCTCGAGCGCCACGGGCTGAGCCTCAACGACTACGAGGCGCTGCACGCCCTGGCGCAGACCCAGACCGGCTTCATGAAGCGCGTCGAGCTCGCCCGCAGCCTCGGGCTCACCCCGTCCGGGATCACGCGCCTGCTCGAAGGGCTGGAGGCGGGCGGCCTCGTCGAGCGCGCGTCGTGCCCGAGCGACCTCCGCGTCACCTATGCGCGTCTGACCAGCCGCGGCGCGGGCGTCCTCGCCGAGGCTCGGCGCGACCACGAGGAGCGGATCGGCGCGCTGTTCCAGGACGCGCTGAGCGACGACGAGATCGAGGCCTTCGGCGAGCTCCTCGCCAGGTTGCCCGGCGTCGAGTTCGGTTAGCCACACCCCGAGACGCAGGCTGGCCGACTGGCGGCCCGCCCGCAGCTTCGCGAAGCTGTCGGCATGCGAACCGACTCCCTCGTCGAGGTCGCCGCGGTGTCCCGCACGGGGCGGGTCGTCACCGCCGAGCGGACCGCTGCCTCGGCCTTCATGCCGCCGCTCCACGCTCACGCCGCCGACGAGGCGATCCACGTCGTCGAGGGGCGTCTCACCGTCTTCGCCGGTGCGGACGTCGTCACGCTCGAAGCCGGCGAGACCTTCGTCGTCGCCGAGCGCGTCGCGCACACGTTCCGAGTCGGGCCGAGCGGAGCCCGCATCGTCTTCTCGACGTTCGCCGCCTCGGCCTCCCGCTACGACGACTTCCTGCGGGCGACCGGGCCGGTCACGCTCGGTCCATCCGGATCCGCCGTGTGGGCGGGCGTCGAGGACGCGCGAGCCGTCGTCGCCGTCGCCGCGGCCGCGAACGTGAGCGTCTACGGGCCTCCCGGGATGCTCCCGGCAGGCGCCGAAACCGCCGCCCGAGCCGCCTAGAGCGCGGAATAACACGCCGTCGCAGCCTCGTTTAAAGAGGTGTGATGCGAACGATAGAAGACATCCGGAAGGAGCTCGAGCGTGCCGTCGAGCGGCGCGCCGAGCTCTGGCACGACCTGAACGAGGGCGTCGACCCCGCCAAGTCGGCGGAAGCCGCCGAGCTCTCCGAGCAGATCGACGAGCTGTGGGCGGAGGCGCGCGCGCTGCGCGCGCACGACCTCTTCGGCCCGTCCGATGCAATCCGCGCCCGCGCGCGGGCCGAGGAGCGGCTCGAGCGCGACTCGCGACGCCTCAAGGCCGCCTGACGGCGGCAGCACCCGAGAAGGCGGCTTCTACGCCGCCTTCTCGTCTGCAGGGGCGATGCGGTCGGCCGCCAGCGGCATGAGATAGCCGCAGCGGGTGCAGACGACGACGATCACCGAGATGGAGTCCTTGGTGCCGTTGCTCGAGGCGAGCTCGCATTCCTGCTGGCCGACGCCGAGCTGGTCGACGGCCTTGCAGAGCGGGCAGGAGACCGCATAGCGGGCAAGGTGCTCCTCGACGGAGGGGACGTCGACGCCGGCGGCCGCAGACTTCGCCATGCTTCGACGGTAGCGGCGGCCGGTCGCCCGGTCATTCCCCCGTTCGGGGAACCACGACAAGAGTCAACGATGCGGATCCTCCTCGTCTCCCAGATGTACCCGACCCCGGCGGCGCCGGAGTTCGGCGTCTTCGTCGCCGACCTCGCACATGAGCTCGAGCGGCGGGGCCACGAGCTCGCCTACGCAGTCCCTCGGGGGCGCTCCCGGACGAAGCACGTGCGTCTGCCGACCGAGGCGGTGCGGCTCGCGCGGAGCTTCCGCCCCGACGTCGTGTACGCGCACTTCCTCTTCCCCGCCGGCGGCGCGGCGGCCCTGGCCGCGCGGACGGCGGGTGCCGGGCTCGTCGTCACCGCGCACGGCCGGGACGTCCGAAACATCGGCGCCTTCCCCGGCTTCGGCAGCGCGACGAGGCTTGCCGTGCGCTCCGCGCGCGTGATCGCGGTGTCCGACTTCCTGCGGCAGGAGCTCGTCGCGCACCTGCCGGAGCTCGAGGGGCGCATCGAGGTGGTCGACTGCGGCGTCGACCTGGAGCGCTTCCGCGGCCGGGACGCCGCCGAGGCCCGCGCCCACGTCGGCTGGGAGGGCGAGCCGCCGTTCTTCCTCCTGGTCGGAGCGCTCGACGAGCGCAAGAACCCCGTGCGGCTCGCCGAGGCCTTCGCCGAGCAGGGGCGTGGCAGCCTTGCAGTGGTCGGCGACGGCCCGCTTCGCGCGGAGCTCGAGGGCCGGCCCGGCGTCCGGCTCGTCGGACGGGTCCCGCATGCGGAGGTCGCGAGCTGGATCGCGGCCGCGGACGTCGTGTGCCAGCCGAGCCTCGTCGAGCCGTTCGGTCAGGCAATCCTGGAGGCCCTGGCGAGCGAGCGGTCGGTCGTCGCCACCCGCGTCGGCGGCCCGCCGGAGTTCGTCCCGTCCGAGGCAGGCGTGCTCGTCGACCCGACGAGCGTGGAGGCGATCGCCGAGGGCCTGCAGGCCGCGGCAGCGCTCCCGAGCCCGAACCCTGCGGCCCGGGAGGCCGCGCTGCCGCACGACGTCAAACTCCAGGCCGAGCGCGTGGAGCGGATCCTCGCTGCGGCGGCGGCACAATGAGCGGGATGCACGACCACCACCACCACGGCTCGGTGCGGGTGACCGGCGCGGCCGACCGGAGGCTGCTCGCCGTCTCGCTCGGGCTCCTCCTCGCCTTCATGGTCGCGGAGGTCGTCTTCGGGATCCTCGCGAGCTCGCTGGCGCTCCTGGCGGATGCCGGCCACATGCTCACGGACGCGGCGGCCCTCGCCTTGGCGCTCCTCGCGGCCTCGCTCGCGGCGCGCCCCGCCGCCGGCCGCTGGACCTTCGGCTTCGGGCGGGTGGAGATCCTCGCCGCGCAGGCGAACGGGATCACGCTTCTCCTCTTCGGGCTCTGGATCGTCTACGAGGCGGTCAAGCGGCTCATCGACCCGCCCGCGGTCGACGCCGCCGTCGTGGGGATCGTCGCGCTCGCGGGAATCGTCGTGAACCTGATCGTGGTCGCGCTGCTCTCCCGCGCGCGACGGCAGAGCCTCAACGTCCGCGGCGCGTACCTGCACATCGCCACCGACCTGGCGGCCTTCGTCGGCACGGGCGACTCCAACGGCTTCGGCGTTACCAACCACATGAAGAACGGCCCGGCAGGAAACGACGGACCCACCTTCAACGAAATCTCAGGCGGGACTCACGGCATCGGACATCTCCGCTCGGAGCAGACCGGTGCCCAGGTCAGCGCCAACACCGGGATCAGGGGTCGTCTGGCGAATGTCAACAACATCGTCAGTGGTCAGGGCAGCCCCACCGACGTGGCCGACTGGGGTCCGATCAACGACAACGGCGGCAAGTAACACCAGCAGTAATCGGAACGGGGAGTCTCTTCGGAGGCTCCCCGTTCTGCCGGACACCCGTTAATCGCAAGAACAAAGTACTTGGTGCGCTCATCGTCACCGGTGTTATCGCGGTGGCCGCTAGCCGGTCGCTGGCATGACACCGGTGTTCGAAGGCAAAGCCCGGCTACGCAGCCCATCTCGACCGGTCGCGGCGCTGAAGCGTCCGGTTTGAGGGAGAAAAAGCCCCCTCCTCGCGGTCAGCCTCGGCCACCTGGCGCGAGTGGGCTGACGAACGACACCCACCAACCAATAAGGACAACCATCCCAATGAAACATCTGATTGTCGGCGGGATCTCCGCCGCAGGGCTCGCCACCGCCCTCGCTATCCCGGCTGCGGCGGAGTCGTCCTGGACGATGCCCAACCTGATCGTTTCTGACCTGCAAGGCGCTCAGGACGCCATCCAGTCGGTATCCGGCGGTCAGGTGTGGCTGAGCACCTCCACCGACCTCTCCGGTCAGGGCCGGGCGCAGATCGTGGACCGCAACTGGACCGTCTGCAGCTCGACGCCCGCGCCGGGAGCGTCCTTCACGGCCACCACGGCAATCGACTTCGGGGTCGTCCGTGACACGGAAGTATGCCCGTGACCGGCCCGAAGGGATGGTTCCCGGATCCGAACGGTCGGCCGGGTCAGCGCTACTTCGATGGCCAGCGGTGGACCGACCACTTCGCACCTGCTCCTCTTCCGATGTCGGTCGTGGTCAACAACAACATCGCCACCCCGGCCCCCTCGGTCGCGGTCGCGGTGTCCGGCGGAGGAACCAATCACGCGTTGCACCTCGTCCTGACGGTGCTGTCCTGCGGGATGTGGCTGCCGATCTGGATCCTGATCGCCATCTTCGAGAGCGTCGGCAGGCCATCGGCGTCCGTCGCCGTCGGCGGTCCCGGAGGCACCAGCGTCAGCACCCGGCGACCCGGCACGCTGATCGTCGGCGGTGTCTTCATAGCCCTGGTGATCCTCGGCCAGGCGGCCGCACATCCCTGGCTGTTCGTCCCGATATTCCTGCTGGCGGGTGCTGGCGGAGCGTTCTTCTGGAAGCAGAAGGTCGCCAAGGACGCCCAGAAGCTAGAGGTACTGGAAAACTATCGCCGCGACGTCGTCGCTCACCGGGCTGACACGGAAAACAAGTTCGCCCAGGAAGACGACCCGCGTGGCACCTACGGTGACTTCCCACCACCGGAGGATCTGAAGTGAAGTGGGTCGTCGGTGTAATTGCCGCTCTCACAATGGGTTTGGTCGGAGCGCCTGTAGCCGCAGGCGACCACTGCGCCGCGAGCGCGGCAGGCTAAAGCCATATTAGACAAACACCCTTATATTGAAAACATATCTGATCTAGTATGGGCGCATGGTGACGAGTCGCGGGACAGGTCGCCGCACCTACACCTCGCCCCGGCGTGAGCAGCAGGCGGCGGAGACTCGTGCCGCGGTGCTGGCCGCCGCTGGCGTGTTGTTCGCGGAGAAGGGGTGGGCGGCGACCGGAGTGCGCGACGTGGCCGCGGCCGCGGGAGTGTCGGTGGAGACGGTGTACTCGAACTTCGGGTCCAAAGCGGACCTGTTGATGGCCGCGCTGGATGTTGCGGTCGTCGGTGACGCACAGCCGGTGGCGCTGGCTGTCCGGGCTGAGTTCGCCACCCTCAGTGTGGGCTCGCTGGCAGAACGCGCGGCGGCTGCGGCAAGGCTGGTGACGGGGACGCACGCGCGTACGGCGGGAATTTATCTGGCGCTGCGCGAGGCGGCGGCGGCCGATCCGGGTCTTTCCGAACGGATGCGGGAGGGTGAGGAGCGGCGCCGCGTCAGCGTGGAGCAGGGAATGAGCCTGGTCGCCGGGCGGTCGGTGATTCCCAGAGAGCGTGACGGTCTGTGGGCGATAGTCGGGGTCGAGACGTACCGGCTGTTGACCGAGCTTTCGGGGTGGACCAGTGAGGAGTACGAGACGTGGCTCGCGGAGGTGTTAGTGCGCCTGCTGGGCACGTAGTGGGTTCCCCAGCTGTTATGCCGACAACCGTTTGAAGGGGATGATCGTGATGGATAACAAGCCTCAACGGGAACGAACGAAGGTCGTCGCCAAGACGGGGTGCGCCGAGATCACGTCGGACGCACCGCCCGAGGGTGTCTGGCGCGTCGCGGCCGCGTGACCCGCACCGGGGATGGAGCCATGAGTGCCGCCGCGTCCGGTGGCTCGGCGCGGCGACCGGGGCAGTACCCGGCGCCAGGTTCCGGGGCAGCAACCGTTCGGGCTTTCTGCGCTGGCGGCGGGTATGTGAGGTCGTTTCGTCAACCCGCCGCGGGAACTGGCCTGGCGCACGCTGGCCACGCCGCTCTACCCCGACAGCACCGAGTGGCGGATCCTTCTGCAACCCATGGGAACCGGCACCCGGATCGTGGAGAGTTACCAGGTTGTCCAGCTGCCCCCATCGTGGCTCGACCAGTTCATGGCCTTGGTCAACCCGTCCCACATCGATCGCAACGCGGCCTTGGAAGGCGACTTGCGCCGTCTCGCCGCGCTGGCCACCACCGAGAGAAACGGGAGTCCCATGCCATGAGTGCCGACAAGAAGTTAGCCCCATGTCGTTCTCCAAACCGGCCAGCTGCCCGTGCTGAGGGACTGGTACCTGAAAGTGCTTGGCGCCCATGTGGTCTACGAAAACGAGTTCCTGTCTTTTCTGACCTTCGACGAAGAGCACCACCGCGTTGGTATCGCCCAGTTGCCATTCCCTGTCGAGCGCACCCCAATGACGGTGGGACTGGCGCATACGGCCTACACCTTCGGCAGTCTTCGGGATCTGCTCGCCAAGTACGACGAGTTGAAGGGAGCCGGCATCCAACCGCATGTGCCGGTGCAGCACGGCCCCACCACCTCGATCTATTATCGCGACCCCGACGGCAACACGGTGGAACTACGGATCGACAACTTCGCCACACCGGACGAGGCTACGGAATACCTGCGAGGGGACGAATTCCGCACCGACCCGGCCGGGCCTGCGTTCGACCCCGAAGCCATGCTGGCCGCGTTGCGATCCGGAACCCCGGAGTCAGAGTTGATTACCAGAGCGTGGGCGAGGACATGTCCCCAGCGGAATGTCCTCGAGCTGATGCTGACCTGACCCGCCAGGTCGTCGACCGCGACCCGGCCGACTAGGGTGTGCCGCCGTCCAACATGCGTCTCATCAGGCGCTTTGGCCTCAACAGCCACACCTTCCGGGTGGACCGCAACGCGCGGCTTTACGGGACCGATACAGGACCGCGGGAGCCGCCGAACCGATGTTCGCCGACCTCTGCGCTGGTCCTGGTGGAGCGGGCGACGGGAATCGAACCCGCGTAGCTAGTTTGGAAGACTAGGGCTCTACCATTGAGCTACGCCCGCTAGTGCAGCACCTGGAGACTGTACCGGCGGCCATCTCACCAAATCCAATTAAGGGTTCGGCGTGCCCGGGCCGTAGTATCTGCGGTGGTCCGCGGGGTGTAGCGCAGCTTGGTAGCGCATCCGCTTTGGGAGCGGAAGGCCGCAGGTTCAAATCCTGTCACCCCGACCAGCAGTACCCCGAGCCGCCGATGAGATCTACCCGAGGAGCACGTCCGTGAAGAGCACCGTCGAGCAGTTGAGCCCCACCCGGGTTCGCATCAATGTGGAGGTGCCCTTCACCGAGCTGAAGCCCGACTTCGACCGGGCCTACAAGCAGCTCGCCCAGCAGGTCCGGCTGCCCGGCTTCCGGCCCGGCAAGGCGCCGGCCAAGCTGCTCGAGGCCCGCATCGGCCGCGGCGCCGTGCTCGAACAGGTCGTCAACGACGCCCTGCCCAGCCGCTACAGCGAGGCGGTGTCGACCTCCGAGGTGCGCCCGCTCGGTCAGCCCGAGATCGAGATCACCAAGATCGAGGACGGCGAGGAACTCGTCTTCACCGCCGAGGTCGACGTCCGCCCCGACATCACCATCCCCGATCTCGAGGCACTCAAGATCGAGGTCGACCCCATCGAGGTCTCCGACGACGACATCGACGCCGAGCTGCAGTCTCTGCGCGCCCGCTTCGGCACGCTCAAGGGCGTCGACCGCGGCGCCGAGGAAGGCGACTTCGTCTCTATCGACCTGTCCGCGTCGGTCGACGGCAACGACGTCCCGGACGCAAAGACCGAAGGCCTGTCTCACGAGGTCGGCTCCGGCCAGCTCATCGAGGGACTCGACGACGCGCTCGTCGGCATGAAGGAGGAGGAGACCAAGGTCTTCCCCACCACGCTGGCCGCGGGCGAGCACGCCGGCGAAGAGGCGCAGGTGACCGTCACCGTCAAGTCGGTCAAGGAGCGCGAGCTGCCCGAGCCCGACGACGAATTCGCCCAACTGGCAAGCGAATTCGACACCATCGACGAACTCAAGGCGAGCCTGAAGGATCAGGTCGAGCGGGTGAAGCGCATCCAGCAGGCCGAGCAGATCCGGGACAAGGCGCTTGAGACGCTGCTCGAGCAGACCGAGGTCCCGCTGCCCGAGAAGATCGTGCAGGCCCAGATCGACGACACCGTGCACAACGCGATCCACCAACTCGACCACGACGAGGATGCCTTCGCCAAGGCGCTGGAGGCTCAGGGCAGCAGCCGCGAAGAGTTCGACAAAGACAACAAGGAGAACTCCGAGCGGGCCGTCAAGACCCAGCTGGTCATGGACGCCATCGCCGACCAGCTCAACGTCCAGGTCGGCCAGAACGACCTGACCGAACGGCTTGTCCTGATGTCGCGGCAGTACGGCCTGGAGCCGCAGCAGCTCCTGCAGTACCTCCAGGAGAACAACCAGCTGCCGGTGATGTTCGCCGACGTCCGCCGCGGGCTGACCGTCGCCGCGGTCGTGCACGGCGCCACCGTCGTCGACACCGCCGGCACTGTGATCGACACCACCGAGTTCTTCGGCCCGCCCGCGACCACGGAGCCGGCTGATGCCGCGGCGCAGATCCAAGCCGCAGGTGCAGAGCTGCCGAAGCCGGCGCCGAATCCGAGCCGGCACCCGAGCAGCCGAAGACGACGCAGAAGACGAGGCATCCGCCGACACGAAGTGATGCTCTGAGCGAACGCGGCCCTGTCAGGGAGTGCGCGGCGCCGGAGGTTGGTTAGTGTTCGGTGAGTAGCTAGATGAAGAAAGCAGGTATCCAGTCGTGACTGACATGCGTTCGAACGGGCAGGGCTCAACCTCGTCGACTCCGTCTATGAGCGCTTGCTCGCCGAGCGCATCATCTTCCTGGGGTCACAGGTCGACGACGACATCGCCAACAAGCTGTGCGCGCAGATCCTTCTGCTGTCGGCCGAGGATCCCACCAAGGACATCCACCTCTACATCAACTCGCCGGGTGGCTCGATCAGCGCCGGCATGGCCGTCTACGACACGATGGTGCTCGCGCCGTGCGACGTCGCGACCTATGCCATGGGTATGGCGGCCTCGATGGGTGAGTTCCTGCTCGCGGCAGGCACTAAGGGCAAGCGCTACGCGCTGCCGCACGCCCGGATCCTGATGCACCAGCCGCTCGGCGGCATCACCGGCGGCGCTGCCGACATCGCCATCCAGGCCGAGCAGTTCGCGGTCATCAAGAAGGAGATGTTCCGCCTCAACGCGGAATTCACCGGACAGACCCTCGAGCGCATCGAGGCCGACTCCGACCGCGACCGCTGGTTCACCGCGCCCGAGGCCCTCGAGTACGGCTTCGTCGACCACATCATCACCAGCGCCAACCTCAATGGCTCAGGACCGACGGCAGGACTAGAGAAATGACCGATCACACGGACCCCCGTCTGCAGCCGCAGGCCCGCTACATCCTGCCGTCGTTCATCGAGCATTCGAGCTTCGGCGTCAAGGAGTCCAACCCGTACAACAAGCTGTTCGAGGAGCGCATCATCTTCCTCGGCGTGCAGGTGGACGACGCGTCGGCCAACGACATCATGGCGCAGCTGCTGGTGCTGGAGTCGCTTGATCCCGACCGCGACATCACCATGTACATCAACTCGCCCGGCGGCTCGTTCACGTCGCTGATGGCGATCTACGACACCATGCAGTACGTGCGCGCCGATATCCAGACCGTGTGCCTCGGCCAGGCCGCGTCGGCCGCCGCCGTGCTGCTCGCGGCGGGCACCCCCGGTAAGCGCATGGCGCTGCCCAACGCCCGCATCCTGATTCACCAGCCCGCGCTCTCCGGCGTCATCCAGGGCCAGTTCTCCGATCTGGAGATCCAGGCCAAGGAGATCGAGCGGATGCGCACGCTGATGGAGACGACGCTGGCGCATCACACCGGCAAGGACGCGGAGCAGATCCGCAAGGACACCGATCGCGACAAGATCCTGACGGCCGAAGAGGCCAAGGAGTACGGCGTGATCGACACCGTCCTGGAGTACCGCAAGCTGTCGGCGCAGAACGCCTAGCTTCTAGCCCTCTGGCGCGGCGATTTTCGCTGCGAGGTGCTCGATGACTCTGCGCATGGGGGCGGAGATGCAAGAGATCGACGCCCTCAGCGCAGAGTCAACCCCGCAGCCAACGCCGCGATGTCGGCGGGCATCACCCGGCAGCATCCGCCGACAATGCGCGCCCCCGCCGCAACCCATTGCGGCGCAAGATCCGTCGACCACTCGCGTCGCCGATCCATCTTCGGCGCGGCCCGTCCCACTGCTCTCCGCTGTTCGGGTAGACGATGACGGGCTTGTCGGTGACCTCGCGGGCGATCTCAATCGCGGGCAACACATCGCCCGGCGCGCAGCAGTTCACCCCGACCGCGACGATCTCCGCCACTCCGGCAGCGACGGCGAACGCCTCCGCCAGCGGCTGCCCCGCACGGGTATGCGGCCCGTCGATCGTGTAGCTCAGCCACGCGGGCACGCCGAGCCCGCGGACCAGGCCCACCAACGCTTCGGCCTCATCGCTGTCGGGCACGGTTTCGATGGCCAGCACATCGGCTCCCGCGTCGGCGAGGATCTCCATCCGGGGCAAATGCCAGGCGGCCAGCTCAGCGACGGAAAGCCCGTAGCGCCCGATGTACTCCTCGCCGTTGGCCAGCGCCGCGCCGTAGGGCCCGATCGACGCGGCCACCCACCGGCCGTCGACTCCGACCTCCGCGCGGGCCGCCGCCGCGAGCTCGACGCTGCGCCGCATCAGCCGCTCGGCGTCGTCCCGGTCGATTCCGCCCGCCGCGAAACCATCGAAGGAGGCCTGGTAGCTGGCCGTCGTCGCGAACACCGCACCCGCCCGATAAAACGCGACGTGAGCAGCCTTGATCTCGTCGGGAGCGTCGAACAGTAGCCGTGCCGACCACAGATCGTCGGACAGGTCGTGGCCGCGCGACTCCAGTTGAGTGGCCAGGCCACCATCGGTGATCAGCACGGTAGTGTTGGGGGCTGCGAACTCCACTGTGCAACTCTACGATCAGCGCGTGGGCGCGCTCTCGGTCCGGTTACGACGGCGACACGCCAGGGACACGGTGGCGCGTTCATGGGGGTTGTGGGGCACCTGAGGTTATATGTTCTGCAAACACAGCTAAATACCACCGACGCGATTCGGCTTTATCGGTCGCACCGCGCCGGAATGAGCGGGTAGCGTCGGGTTCTACGCACGACGCGACCCAATCGGCCCGACTATTACCGACTCCGAAGAGGAAGTAGGACTCCACCACCATGGCACGTATTGGAGACGGCGGTGACCTGCTGAAGTGCTCGTTCTGCGGGAAGAGTCAGAAGCAGGTTAAAAAGCTCATTGCGGGCCCAGGCGTATATATCTGTGACGAGTGCATTGATCTCTGCAACGAGATCATCGAAGAGGAACTCGCAGACGCCGACGACGTAAAACTCGACGAACTTCCCAAGCCCGTGGAGATCCGCGATTTCCTCGAGGGCTATGTCATTGGGCAGGACACCGCCAAACGAACACTGGCCGTGGCCGTCTACAACCACTACAAGCGAATCCAGGCGCAGGAGAAGATGCGCGACTCGCGGGTCGAGCCCGTCGAGCTGGCCAAGTCCAACATCCTGATGCTCGGGCCCACCGGCTGCGGCAAGACCTACCTCGCGCAGACGCTGGCCAAGATGCTCAACGTCCCGTTCGCCATCGCCGACGCCACCGCGCTGACCGAGGCCGGCTACGTCGGTGAGGACGTCGAGAACATTCTGCTCAAACTGATCCAGGCCGCCGACTACGACGTCAAGCGCGCCGAGACCGGCATCATCTACATCGACGAGGTCGACAAGATCGCCCGCAAGAGCGAGAACCCGTCGATCACCCGCGACGTGTCCGGCGAGGGCGTGCAGCAGGCACTGCTGAAGATCCTCGAAGGCACCCAGGCGTCGGTACCCCCGCAGGGCGGCCGCAAGCACCCGCATCAGGAGTTCATCCAGATCGACACCACGAACGTGTTGTTCATCGTGGCGGGCGCGTTCGCGGGTCTGGAGAGGATCGTCTCCGATCGGGTCGGCAAGCGCGGGCTGGGCTTCGGTGCCGAGGTGCACTCGAAGGCCGAGATCGACACCCAGGACCACTTCGCCGAGGTCATGCCCGAAGACCTGATCAAGTTCGGGCTGATTCCCGAGTTCATCGGCCGCCTGCCCGTCGTGGCGTCGGTGACGAACCTCGACAAGGAATCGCTCGTCAAGATCCTCTCCGAGCCGAAGAACGCGTTGGTCAAGCAGTACACGCGGCTGTTCGAGATGGACGGCGTCGAGCTCGAGTTCACCGAGGAAGCGCTTGAGTCCATCGCCGAGCAGGCCATCCACCGCGGCACCGGCGCTCGCGGCCTGCGCGCGATCATGGAGGAAGTCCTGCTGCCGGTGATGTACGACATCCCCAGCCGCGACGACGTCGCCAAGGTCGTCGTCACGCAGGAGACCGTCGAGGACAACGTGCTCCCGACGATCGTGCCGCGCAAGCCCGCTCGACCCGAGCGCCGCGAGAAGAGCGCTTAGCCTTCTTTCGCGACCACGCACGCTCGCCGAGGTGGCTAGACGCCCGCGGGCACCTTCGCGTTCGCGGGGAAGCTGGTTGGCACCTTCGCAATCAGCGCAAGCGACTCGACGAAGAAGTAGATCGCCTTGAAGAACTCCAGCAGGTCGCCTTCCTCGAGCAGCAGCTTGCGATACATCACCGTCCGGAGCGCGTCGTACCCCTCGAACAATGCTTTCCAGTCGTGATAGTCGGCGGCCAGCACATAGGTGGCGTCCACCGGTTCGGACTCATCGAGGACGCGGCATTCGCTGACGTGTCCTTCGCCCCACCCCACTACGAGATATCTTGTTCCCCCGCCTAATTCGGCGGGTAGGTCACGGGCCCCCAATGCCCACGACGACGGATACGTGTAGCGGACCAGGTTGTAGAAATCCCAGTACTCCTGCAGCTTCGCGGCCAAGGCCTCTTCGTCCGGTCCGGCCTCCAACACATTGCGGACGGCCTCGGCCCATTGCTGGCTGAAGAACATCGACATGGTCAGCCTCCCGCCAGCACCGGCGTGATCTGCACAAGCAGATCCTCCAGATCCTGGGAGAGCGAGATGCCGACGTCGTTGCACTTCCGCCGGAGCTGCTGCATGAGCAGGATGCGCACCTCTTCCTCCGTCCAGCCCAGCGGCTCGTAGTACACATTGCGGCTGGACACCCCGCTGATCATCAGGATCGTGCGCAGGGTGTCGTGAATCTCCTTGAGCATCGTCGGATCGCGTCGCACCGCGTCCTGCAGATAGCGCATGCCGCCCTGCACGTGCCGCGACTCGTCCCGACACGTCGCGGTGAACCCGGTGTAGTACGCGGGCAGGAATCCCCGCCACCGCGCATACGACAGCGTCACCTTCATCACCGACAGCGCGAGCACACCCTCGATCCACAGGAAGTACGTCGTCCCGTACCGGACCCGAGCGCGTTGGTCATACGGATTCCGGCGCAACTCGTCGGCCTGGTACGCCAGCAACCCGAACGGGCCGACGAAGGTCTCCTGCACCCACGGGAAGGTCTTGTCGAGCACCTCCATGATGTCGTTGCCCTCGATGCCCACCACCTCGCGATAGAACCGGTCGAAGAAGACCGTGTGCCGCGCCTCGTCCTCGATCTGGGCGGCGATGTGGAGCTTCTCCTCCTCGCTCGCGCCCATCATGAAGACGGGCAGCTCGATTTCCACCTGGCGCTCGCCGTGATGGAACCCGGACGCGATGCCCATGAACGACTCCCGCTCGTCCTCGGTCATCTTCTCGGTCCAGTCGATGCGGTCCTGGGTGAAGTCGAGCTCGTAGACGTCCCAGCGCTGCTTCAGATACTTCTTGTAGAGGGTGACGAAATCGGGCAGCTTCCGCAGGCCCTGATGGACGTACTCGATCACGTCGTCGATGTCGGCCCCGCGCATCTCCCCGAGATCCCGCCGCTCGAGCTCGACGGTCTCATCCTCTGTGAGGCTGCGCGGCCCCTCGTGGAGTACTGCCGTCGGCGTCTTGAGTTCGGTCATAAGACTCCTTATGTCGGCCCCTGCGACCATGGTGCGCTTTCGGACTATCCGGCAGTGGCGATTTTGTCGTTTTTGTCGCTTTCGCAAATTGCGGGCTCGGCATCGTCATCGTCGCCACCCAGCATTCCGCTCAGCGAGGCGAACAGACACCACAACAGGTATGCCGCCACAGCGGCGAACTGAAGTTCGGTAACCATGGGTCCACACTTTCTAAAGGGCACTCCGTTGGCACGCGTAGTCGACTACTCGACTCCGGCGGTCTGCCGAATGGGTCGGCACACGTCATGACTTCACCGCCGCGCTGCGTTCGATGACGACCTCGTCGATCAGCGCCGCGATCTCGGCGACGCCGTCGCGCTGGGCGTACGCCACCTCGAGCTCGCGGGCGCGCCGCAGATAGCGGCCGTCGCCGAGCACGTCACGCACCGCGGTCCGGATCGCCTTCGGGGTGGGTGTGCCGGTCTTCAGGTCGATGCCCGCGCCCGACCACGCCACCCGCGCGGCCACCTCGGGCTTGTCCTCGGTGTTGCCTGCCACCACCAGCGGCACGCCGGTGGCCAGGGCTCGCTGCACGGCGCCGAAGCCGCCGTTGGTGACCATCACGTCGACCTTCGGCAGCAGATGGTCATGCGGGATGATGTTCGGCGACATAGGTGTTGGGCGGCACCGCAAAGCTCAACTCGGAGGCGTCGCCACCGCCGGTGGTGGCCACCACCATGACGTGCTCGTCGGCCAACGCCTCGATGGTCGGCTCCAACAGCCGGCCGAGATCGGTGTTGTCGACGGTGCCCTGGGTGACGTGGACGACGGGCCGGTCACCGTCGAGCTTGCGCCACCACGCAGGCGGACGAAACGTTCTGCGTCGGGGCCGGGTGCACTGCGCCGACATAGCGGACATTGGCAGGCAGGTCGGTCCGCGGATAGTCGAACTCGGGCACGGTGGGCACGATGAGGCGGTCGGCCAGCACGCCGGAATCCAGCAGGAACGTCGGCAGCTCGCGCGAGTTGAGCCGGTCCAACTGGTAGTTGGCCGCTTTCTGCGACTGACGCAGCAATACCTTCTGCGACAACTGATTCAGCGTGCGGTTGCGCAGTCGGCCGATTGCGCTCGTCGACGGCGGTAGACCCAGCCCGGCGGGTGCGGTGTCGCGACTGCTGAGCATCAACGGCGTCGTGGAGTACGACAGCACCGGCGGCCGTGCGGCCCGGTCGCCGAGGAGGAAGGGCGTGACTCCGAAGAAGCCGTAGTCGGCGAGGACGGCGTCGAAACGCGTCTGCGCCAGCACTTCCGTCAGCGCCTTCGCCTGGTGCGGCATGGGCGCGACGAAGAGCCGGACGATGTCGAAGTTGAGCCGCTTGATGCCCGAGGTTTCCTCGCGGCCGCTGTCGGCGTCCAGCAGGGCCAAGTCGAGGTCGCCCTCCCGTGGCAGCGTCGCTGGCGTGGCGCCTACCGCGCGGACCATGTCGTGGCGAGCCGGCCGCCGTCAGCACCGTGACCCGATCCCCGCGGTCCACGAGACCGCGTGTGACGTTCAGCAGTGGGCCGATGTGCCCGATGGGCGACAGCGCCGCGACCAAGATCTCCGCCATCGTCTGTGTTCCCTTCGATCGTTGATTTCCGACGGAATTGATCGTCGGCGATCGCAGGGTGCGCGAGCTTGGAGGTTGTGTGGAGATCGGGTGGAGATTGCAGGTAGACCTCGTGATTTGGGCGTGGTTAGTTGCCGTGAGCGCAACCAAGCACGCCGAAATCGCTAGCGCTTGATGCGGTCCGGCCGGGTGTAGACGTTCATCGACTCGCCCCGGAGGAACCCCACCAGCGTCAGCCCCGACTCGGCTGGCCAGATCGACCGCGAGCGACGACGGCGCGGACACGGCCGCGAGCACCGGGATCCCGGCCATCACCGCCTTCTGCGTGAGCTCGAACGACGCGCGCCCGCTGACCAGCAGCACGGTGCCGCGTCAGCGGGATCCGGTCGCTGTTCGAGCGGCCCAGCCGATGACCTTGTCGACGGCGTTGTGCCTGCCGATGTCCTCGCGGACGGCCAGCAGCGGCGCCGTCCGCGTCGAACAGTGCGGCGCGCGTGCAGCCCGCCGGTGCTTGCGAACACCTTCTGTTCGGCGCGCAGCTGGTCCGGCATCGCAGAGAGCGTGTCGGCCTTCACCGTCGACGGGTCGTCGCCGGGCGAGTAGCGGCTGATCGTCCGGACCGCGTCCAGCGACGCCTTGCCGCACACCCCGCACGACGACGTCGTGTAGAAGTTGCGGTGGTGTCCGACGTCGGGCATCGCGACGTCGGGGGCGAGCGTCACGTCCAGCACGTTGTAGGTGTTGCAGCGTCGTCGGCGCCGGCGCCCTGCAGTAGCGGACGGTGAGCACGTCGTCGCGGTGCCCGATGATGCCCTCGGTGAGCAGAAAGCCTTGCGCCAGTTCGACATCGGAGCCCGGTGTGCGCATCGTGACGGTGACGGCTTGCCGTTGACCCGGATCTCCAGCGGCTCCTCGACGACCAGCGTTTCCGGGCGCGTCGACCGCGTCATCGGCGGTGACGTGGCTGGCCCGTCGCCGCGCCGTCACCCGGCCCACTGTGCTGCCCCCTGTCGCTTCGCCCGTCCCCGAGGCTTCTCCAATCGGATGACGATCGCCTTCGACACCGGCGTGTTCGATCTCGTCCGCGGTGTGATCCAGCGGCACCAGCGCATTGGTCTCCGGGATAGTAGGCCGCCGCGCTGCCGACGCGGCGTCGGGTAGGCCGACCACCCGGAAGTCCTTGGCGCGTCCGCTCCTGCAGCTGGCCGTCGCCGTCGGTCCACTCCGACACCAGGTCCACCCGGTCGCCGTCGGCGAGGCCGAGCGCCGCGAGGTCGTCGGGGTTGACGAACACGACCCGGCGGCCGCCCTTGACGCCGCGGTAGCGGTCGTCGAGCCCGTAGATCGTGGTGTTGTACTGGTCGTGGCTGCGCAGCGTCTGCAGCAGCAGCCGGCCCGGGCGGCACGGGCGACGCACTCCAGCGGGTTGACGCGTGAAGTTGGCCTTGCCCGTCGCTGGTGGGGAAGCGCGCGCGTCGCGCGGCGGGTGCGGCAGCTGAACCCGTCCGGCTTGCGCGACCCGCGCGTTGTAGTCGTCGAAGCCGGGCACCACCGCGGCGATGCGCGTCGCGGATCCGGTCGTAGTCGTCGTCGAACGCCTCCCACGGCACCGGGTGATCCGGCGCCGAGCAGTGCGCGGGCGAGCTGGCAGACGATCGCCACCTCGCTGCGCAGCTCGTCGCCGGCGGGTGCAAGCCGGCCGCGCGACAGGTGCACCATCGACATCGAGTCCTCGACGGTGACGAACTGCTCGCCGCCGGCCTGCACGTCGCGTCGGTGCGGCCGAGGCACGGCAGGATCAGCGCCGTCGCGCCCGTGCACGACGTGCGTGCGGTTGAGCTTGGTCGAGACCTGCACGGTCAGCGCGCAGCTGCGCAGCGCCGCCTCGGTGACGGCGGTGTCGGGCGTGGCCGCGGCGAAGTTGCCGCCCATGCGCCATGAACACCTTCGCCCGGCCGTCGCGCATCGCCCGGATCGCGTCGACCGTGTCGACGCCGTGCTCGCGCGGCGGCGCGATGCCGAACCGGTCGTCCGAGCGCGTCGAGGAACTCCTCGCGGCAGCTTCTCCCAGATGCCCATCGTGCGGTCGCCCTGCACGTTGGAGTGCCCGCGCACCGGGCACAGGCCCGGCGCCCGGCTTGCCGATCATGCCGCGCAGCAGCAGCACGTTGACGATCTCGCGGATCGTCGCGACCGCGTGCCGGTGCTGGGTCAGGCCCATCGCCCAGCACGCGATCGTGCGCTCGGCGTCGGCGCAGCATCGGCGGCCGACCCGCTCGATCTGCGCCGCGGTCGAGCCCGGTCGCCGCCAGCGACGTCGTCCCAGGTCGAGCCGCGCGAGCGCGCGCCGCGTACTCGGCGAACCCGCGCGTGTGCGCGGCGACGAAGTCGCGGTCGAGCACGCGTGCCGGGCGCCGCGTCCTCGGCCTCCAGCAGCAGCCTGGCCGAGCGCCTGGAACAGCGCCATGTCGCCGCCGAGCCGGATCTGCAGGAACTCGTCGGCGAGCGGCGATGCCGCGCGCCGAGCACGCCGTGCGAGCTTCTGCGGGTTCTTGAACCGGATCAGGCCGGCCTCGGGCAGCGGGTTGACCGCGATGATCTTCGCGCCGTTGCGCCTTGGCCTTCTCCAGCGCGGACAGCATCCGCGGGTGGTTGGTGCCGGGGTTCTGGCCCGACGACGACGATCAGGTCGGCGTCGTCGAAGTCGTCGAGCGGTGACCGAGCCCTTGCCGATGCCGATCGTCTCGGTCAGCGCCGACGCCGGACGACTCGTGGCACATGTTCGAGCAGTCGGGCAGGTTGTTGGTGCCGAACGCCGCGCACGAACAGCTGGTAGAGGAACGCGGCCTCGTTGCTGGTGCGGCCGGACGTGTAGAAGACCGCCTCGTCGGGGCTGTCGAGCGCGCGCAGCTCGTCGGCGATCAAGCGGAACGCCTCGTCCCAGCTGATCGGCTCGTAGTGGTCGTCGCCGGCGCGCAGCACCATCGGGTCGGTGAGCCGGCCCTGCTGGCCGAGCCAGTAGTCGGACGCGCCGCGCAGGTCGGCGACGAGTGCGCGGCGAAGAAGTCGCGGCGTCGACGCGGCGCAGTGGTCGCCTCCTCGGCGACCGCCTTGGCGCCGTTCTCGCAGAACTCGGCGAACTTGCGGCCGCCGTGTTCCTCGGGCCAGGCGCAGCCCGGGCAGTCGAAGCCCTTGCGCTGGTTGAGCCGGAGTAGCGCAGCGGCGGTGCGGAACGGCGCCCATCGCCTTCAGTCCGCGTCGCAGCGAAACCATCACCGCAGTGACGCCGGCGGCTTCGTTTTCCGCGCCCGATGCTTCCGCAGAGTGCTCGTCGTAGTCGACTTCGAAGTCGCGGGTGGCGTCGCGCCCGCGCCGGTGGCGGATCCCCATGTGTCCAGCCTAGGACGTACGCACCCCCCGCCTTCTGTCGTTGACGTCGGCGTAACACGTTTGCCATCCAGTGTTCCTACTGTTGGCCGGTCCAGGCCGTGGAGAAAAAGCGGGCGAGCAAGCGATAGGAAATCAATTGAGCGGAAATGCCGTGCGTCTGCAGGCAATCAACAACGTCGAGGCGTACGTGCCTCCTGCCATCAGCTTCGACCCCACCGAGGCGCCGGGCGAGGTCTTCGGTGCGAACGTCTTCACGCAAGGCCGAGATGCAGCTGCGGCTGCCCAAGTCGGTGTTCAAGTCCGTGGTCGCCACGATCGAGAAGGGCGCCAAGCTCGACCCGGCGGTCGCCGACTCGGTCGCCTCGGCCATGAAGGACTGGGCGATGGCGAAGGGTGCGACGCACTACGCGCACGTCTTCTACCCGCTGACCGGGCTGACCGCCGAGAAGCACGACAGCTTCCTGGAGCCGGCCGGCGACGGCAGCGCGCTCGCCGAGTTCGCCGGCAAGACGCTGATCCAGGGTGAGCCCGACGCCTCCAGCTTCCCTCAGCGGCGGCCTGCGCAGCACCTTCGAGGCCCGCGGCTACACCGGCTGGGACGTCACCAGCCCGGCGTACATCCTGGAGAACCCCAACGGCAACACGCTCTGCATCCCGACGGTGTTCGTCTCGATGACCGGCGAGGCGCTGGACTACAAGACCCCGCTGCTGCGCAGCCAGCAGGCCATGGGCACGCCACGCCGAGCGCATCCTGAAGCTGTTCGGCCACGACAACCTGGACGACGATCGTCGTCGTTCTGCGGGCCCGAGCAGGAGTACTTCCTGATCGACCGGCACTTCTTCCTCGCCCGCCCCGACCTGGTCAACGCCGGCCGCACGCTGTTCGGCGCCAAGCCGCCCAAGGGCCAGGAGTTCGACGACCACTACTTCGGCGCCATCCCCGAGCGGGTGCTCGGCTTCATGATGGACACCGAGCGCGAGCTGTTCAAGCTCGGCATCCCGGCCAAGACCCGGCACAACGAGGTCGCGCCCGGCCAGTTCGAGATCGCGCCGATGTTCGAGCGCGCCAACATCGCCGCCGACCACCAGCAGCTGCTGATGACGACGCTTCAAGACGATCGCCAAGAAGCACGGCATGGAGTGCCTGTTCCACGAGAAGCCGTTCGCCGGCGTCAACGGCTCGGGCAAGCACGTCAACTTCTCGCTGGGCAACGCCGACCAGGGCAACCTGCTGGTGCCCGGCGACACCCCGCACGAGAACGCGCAGTTCCTGGTGTTCTGCGCCGCGGTGATCCGCGCGGTGCACAAGTACGGCGGCCTGCTGCGGGCGTCGGTGGCCTCGGCCACCAACGACCACCGGCTCGGCGCCAACGAGGCGCCGCCGGCGATCATCTCGATCTTCCTCGGCGATCAGCTGGCCGACGTGTTCGAGCAGATCGCCAAGGGCGCGCGCCACGTCGTCGAAGGGCAAGGGCACGCATGATCATCGGCGTCGACACGCTGCCGGTGCTGCCGACCGATCCGGGCGACCGCAACCGCACCAGCCCGTTCGCCTTCACCGGCAACCGCTTCGAGTTCCGCGCGCCGGGCTCGGTGCAGTCGATCGCCGGTGCCGATGGTGGTGCTCAACACGATCATGGCCGACTCGCTCGACTACATGGCCACCGAGCTGGAGAAGGCCGTCGGCGACGGCGACGGACTTCGACGACGCCGTGCAGAAGTTGCTCGACCGAGATCATCACCGAGCACGGCGCGGTGGTCTTCAACGGCGACGGCTACTCGGAGAACTGGCAGATCGAGGCCGCCGCAGCGCGGCCTGCCGAACCTGCAAGACCACGCTCGACGCGCTGCCCGAGCTGATCAAGCCGCGAGTCGATCGAGCTGTTCGAGAAGTACAGCGTGTTCAGCGAGCGTGAGCTGCACAGCCGCTACGAGGTCCGCCTCGAGCAGTACGCGCTGACGATCGGCGTCGAGGCCAAGCTGACCCTGGAGATGGGGACGACGGTCGATCCTGCCCGCGGCGGTGCGCTACCAGACCGAGCTGGCGCAGAACGTCGCGGCGTTGAAGGCGGCAGGCATGGAGCCGGACACCGACGCTGCTGGCAGGTCATCAGCACGCCGATCTCGGAGCTGACCGCGGCGCTGACGGCGCTCGAAGGCGGCGCTGGCCGAACACGGTGGAGAGTCCGCCGCCGAGGAGGCCGCCCATGCGCAGACGCCTGCTGCCGGCGATGGACGCGGTCCGCGCGGCCGCCGACACGCTGGAGGGCGTCGTGGCCGACGATCTCTGGCCGCTGCCGACCTATCAGGAGATGCTCTACATCCTTTGATACGAGCCGCCTGACGACGTCGTCGAGTGTGGGGGATGTGCCCGACCTATCCGGGCATGATCAACCCGCACCCCCACACTCGACGGCTACGTTGTCGTGTCGACGATCTGCACGACCCCGCCGGTCACGCCGGCGATGAACAGCCTGCCGGTGGTCGCGTCGACGCCGAGCGTGTACGGGTTCTGGACGGTCGGGATCCGCTTGACCTCGCGCGGCGTCGCCTGGCTCATGTCGTAGCCGACGACCTCGTTGGTGCCCGACGACGCAACCCACAGCAGGTCGCGCGTCGGGTCGTAGGCGATCCCGTACGGTCCGCCCGGCTGGGCGATCTCGCCGACCTGGTGCGGCGTCGGCAGCGGCTCGAAGACCCGCACGGCATCGCCTCTGGTGTCGGCGGCGATCATGCGGCCGTGCTTGTCGGACACCAGATGCGTCGGCCCGTCGCCCGCCGGTACCGAGCCCACGATCGACAGGGTCTGCGTGTCGTAGATCGTCAGGTCGTTCTTTCGGACGTCGAGGAGGCCCATGACCTGACCGACCGGCGCCAGGCCTGCGGGCTGCACGCTGTCGGTGAACACCTTCACGATCTCCAAGCCCCGCAACACCGTGACCGTGCCGCCGTGCTCGTTCGCGACGAACACGGATCCGTTCGCCGCCTGTGCGGCGTCGTGGGGAATGGTGCCGGTGAGAATCTGTGGCAGTGCGCGTCCGCTCGGCAGCTCAACCCGGACAAGCGCGTTGGCGCTTTCCACCGGAACGAGGACGGGACCGCCGGGGGCGGCCAGCTGAAGGTGCCGGACGAATCCGGGCAACGCGACCCGTTTCCCGACCTGGCCGGTATCGGCGTTCAGCAGGACCAGCTCGTTGGGGTCACGCTTGGCGACGGCGACCGTGCGGGTGGCCGCGTCGACGACGACGCCCTCGGGAGACTTGCCGACCGGCACGATGCGGCCGGGGATGGGGGCCGTCTGCGGCGGCGCCGCCTGCGGCTCGGCGGGTGGCGGCAGTCCGTCAGCCGGCGGTCGGTTGCCCTCGGTCGGAATGCCCGGCGGGATGATGCCCGTGGTCGTCGGCGTGGCCGATGGCACAGTCTGCGGCTGCTCGGCCTGGGTGGCACAACCGACGAGCAGTACCGACAGTGCGAATCCGACCAGCCAACGCCTCATACACGATGGATACGTTGCGTACGCCGGCTCAGTTCAGCAGTGCCAGCGAGTGTGCCCGACGCAACTTGCCCGACGGCGTTTTCGGGATGACACCGGGGCCCAGCACCGCGATGGTGCGCGGACGCATGTCGACCTCGGCGACCACCTCGTGGGCGACATCGCGCTTGATGCGGCTGACCTCATCGGAGTCCTCGAAGGCATTGGACTCCACCGCGACCGCGAAGGACTCCCTGGAGTGGCCGGCGTCCAGCCGCACCGCGACCGCACAGCCGGGGCGGACGCCTTCGACCCGCCCGGCGGCGCGCTCGATGTCGGTCGGATAAATACTGCGGCCCGCCATGATGATGACGTCCTTCACGCGTCCGCAGACCACGACATGGCCCTGCTCGGTGAGGTATCCCATGTCGCCGGTGTCGTACCAACCGGCTTCGTCCTGGGTCGGCATGAAGCCCGCCGTGGTGATGTAGCCGCGGGTGACCGGGTCGCCGCGCAGCTCGATCACACCGACGCCCCGGACGGGCAGGGATTGCCCACCGCGTCGACGACCCGTGCTTCCAGCCCCCCCAACAGTGGGCCGAGGGTGGCGAGCCGTGTCGTCTTGCCGCTGGTCGTCGGGACCGCGCGGTGCAGCGCCGCCAGTAGGTCGGCGTCGACTTCGTCCACTACGAGGCCGGCCCCGCATTGGGAGAACGACACCGCGACCGTGGTCTCCGCCATGCCGTAGGCCGGAAGGATGGCCTCCGGCCGCAGTCCGAACGGCTTGCCTGCTTCGCAGAGATACTCGACGTCGGCGGGCTCCACCTGTTCGGCGCCCGAGAGCGCCCAGCGAAGCGAGGACAGGTCGAACTCGCCGGGCTTGGCTTGTCTGCGCAACCGCTTGGCAAACAACGCGTAGGCGAAATTCGGCGCCGCGGTCATCGTGCCCTTGTACTTATCGATGAGCCGGGCCCACAGCAGCGTGTCGCGCAGGAAGTCCATCGGCGTGATCTTGACCAGCTCGGCGCCGAAGTACATCGGAACGACCAGGAACCCGGTCATACCCATGTCGTGGAACAGGGGCAGCCAGCTCACGATCACGTCTGTATCGGTGTCCACTTGGGCGCCGACGAACATCGCCTCGGCGTTGGACACCAGGTTTCCGTGGGTGATCTGGACCGCTTTCGGGAAACCGGTTGAGCCCGAGGTCAGCTGCATCAGTGCCAGGTCGTCCTCGTCGGTGAGGACGGGGTCGACCGGGTCTGCGGCCAACAGCTGCTCGATGGTCAGAACGGTGATGCCGCGTTCCTCCAGCACCGGTACGGCCACCATGAACGGGTCGGAGACGATGACCGCTTTCGCGTTGATCATGCTGATCACGTTGGCGGTGTCTTCCGCCCAGAACACCAGGTCAGTGCGTGGTGTCGGCTGGTGAAGCATGGTCAGGACGGCGCCGCGCATCCATAGGCCTTGCGCCGTCGGGCGCGATCTCGACGGGAGCGCCCGCCAGCACGCCGACAGCGTCGCCGTGACCCACTCCTGCGGCGGCCAGGCCGCCTGCCACCCGGCGGGAACGTTCATGCACTTCACGCCAGGTGTGCCGGACCGGGAGGTCCGGTTCGCCGGTGACCATGCCCTTGGTACTGCTGTACGCGTTGGCGTACATCGTGTCGGTGAAGCGGCTCACCGTTCCCCCGTTTCCGGCGCTCTGCTTCAGAAGTCGCGAAGGGCGCGAAGTCTTCACTTCGTTGGATGCTAGGACCAGCGTGAGCCGTATCGTGGGATTTCGCAATCCGGATTGCAGTTCTTTCGCAATCGTTACATCACGATTCTGGACGGACGGCAGCGCAACGCTGAGGATTTAGTTGTAATCAGTGATCCACAGAGTTTTTCAGCGACGTCAAATGCAACGGTACGCGACAATTTGGGCAAAGTGTGGGACGTTCACTGGTTCGCGCCGCGTTTCGCTTTTCGTCCTTCACACGAAACGGCACAGAAATGGGGACTACCTGTGCCTACTTGTTCTGCGGGAAGCCCAGTTCGAGGCCGCCATGGCTGGGGTTCAGCCAACACGGTGACGGCCTTGCCGCGGGTGAAGAAGTTGACCCCCTCCATGCCGTGGGCGTGGCTGTCGCCGAACAGCGACGCCTTCCAGCCGCCGAAGCTGTAGTAGGCCATCGGCACCGGGATCGGCACATTGATGCCGACCATGCCGACCTCCACCTCGTTCTGGAAGCGCCTCGCCGCGCCGCCGTCGTTGGTGAAGATGGCCGTCCCATTGCCGTAGGGGTTGGAGTTCACGAGATCCATTGCCTCGTCGTAGGACTCGACGCGCACCACCGACAGCACGGGTCCGAAGATCTCGTCGGTGTAGACGCTCATCTCGGGCTTGACGTGGTCGATCAGCGTCGGGCCCAGCCAGAACCCGGCAGGGTCCCGCTCGGCCCCTGCCTCGCTCCCGACGTTGCGGCCGTCGACGACGATCTTCGCGCCGTCGGCCTCGCCCGCGTCGATGTAGGAAGCGACCTTGTCGCGGTGCACCTTGGTCACCAGCGGGCCCATGTCGGCGTCACCGG
>CAWHOA010000038.1:0-142536 GCA_963830885.1 uncultured Actinomycetes bacterium
GCCCAGGCGGGCACCGTACGAGGAGTCGCATCTCGTCGGATTTCTTGCTCCGGGTGGCGATGCACGCGCCCTCCGCCATCAGCGGTGGATCAGGTAGTCGCTGACCATCCGTGGCGATGGAGATCTCGATCCGGGCCGACCGGCCCGGCTGTGGCACTTTGACGACGACCCGATCCGGCGCCAAGGTTGATGTTTGCCGGGCGCTGGTAGCGAGTGCAGCGGCACTCGCGTCGAGCAGCCGCCTGTTCCCTATCATTACGGTATGCCCCGGTTCTGAGTCTACTCGGCAGGACGATGCGGGAAGAAATTGACGCGCTATTCTTCAAACACAGCTGAGGTTTCTGCGACGTTGATTGGTTTCTTTCTGGTGGGCACGTTCTCCGACGTTGAGACGGGGGGGTTTCACTGGTTGGTGCAGCGACGCGAAGGTGGTCGAGCCTTGACTTCCGGGCGGTTACGAGGAGATCGTCCTGTTCTTCTTGATGAACTTCTCTTCCTGTCCCTCTGGCTGCATCCTCGTCGTTCCGGGGCCGGGTTCCCTCAGTTTGCTCTTTCTCCTGCTCAGCAGTGATGCTCCTGGTAGCCAATTCTTGACCCCCTTTCTCGGATCCGGGCCTTCACCAGTCGCACCGGCTTGGTGACCTTCCCCCTAAACGAGCTGGTCGGCTCGGTGGCGGTTCTGGGCGATTGTCATAGTTCCGTGGCCCCTGGGCGGAGTCGATCGAACGAGGGAAGACTGAACGGCGGCGATCCTCCTGCTCCTTTGGCGCAGGAAGTTCCTCAGCGTCAGCGCGCTCGGGCGCTCTCGGTTTGACGATTCTGGAAAAAACCAGACTGGACTTTTCGAGTGGCTCGCTCGCCCAGCGGCGCAGAGCCCTTACGTTCGAGGCCGCGGAAGATCGACTGTATGAAACTTGACGGGGGGTACGCAGTCGAGATGGAACACAGAGGCGATGGACGCGGGCGCCGCAGGCGCTGTTGACGCAAGCCGCGGCAAACCGGCGCCGGAGGCGCTCAGCGACGGTCCCGCGACCGCGAGTGAGCTGCGCGTCCTGCTGCTGATCGGTCGTGGGGGCGTCTCATGTCATATGCGAGTCCTGCGCCAGGCCGGCTCCGTCGACGTGGCGAAAGGAAGCGTGGTTCCGGGTGCCCAGACCTGCGTCCCGAGCCGCTGGAAGAAGCGACGAACGGCCCAGCTCGTCCCGCATCCGCGGGGCAGTCGTGGACGGACGTCCTGCAATACCGAAAATCGCCGAGGAACCCGGAGGAGGGTGACAGACCGAAGAAAACCGAGTGAAAACCCGCATCGACTGGGACGCTGCTGATCCGGTCCACGGAAGGGGCGTTCGTCCCGCATGGAGGGCAGTGATGATACTGACATTTATGAACCCGCTGGTCGGGGACCCACCGACGCGCAAGCGCCAAGCTCAAACCGGCTGGCCGTGTCCAGGGCGACCTACGCCTGGGTGGGCGTGTTCAAAGCGACCTTCACGAGCGGATGGGGAGGTTCGGGCCGAGTCGACGCGTGCGGGTTCCTTCCGCGCGACCTGCTCGTGACGATTATCTTGCACCACGGGATTCAAAGGTCGTCATTGAGGCCGTGGGCGATCGCCGACGGCGACGTAGACCAGAACGTGGTTGAAGAGCGTGGAATTCCCCTGGAAGAACTTGCCGCACACGGAGTCGGCTGGCAGGCGCACTTCGGCCACCCTCGCTGCCCATGGGCGCGGGACCAGAGCCGATGACTGGGCGCATTCGATGGATCGAGCTGACACCCTCATATCGGGAGCAATCGTCCGCGCCGCGTGACCAGCTGAGTGTGGGGCACGCTGGCTCGAAAGCCGAACGGGCTGGCGAGCTGATTTCTCTCCAGAGGAGTCGGGGATAACGACAACTCTGAGTGACTGCAAGCAAACCCTAGACTCAGGTCGCCGAGGGCTCTGCGGCGATAATCTGCCGCAGGGCGGCGATGTGGCCCGTGTAGCGCGCTCGACCGAGTGGGGTCAGGCGCGCGCGGAATCGGCGTCGCCGCTCGCTGAGAGGCCGTTGGATCGCGAGTAGGCTGCATCCTCAAGCGTCGCGAATTGCTTGGAGAGGGCCGAGTCGGAGAGGCCGAGCTGGTCCCGGAGAACGCGAAGTCTGCCCAGTCCGCCGCAGCCAGCAGAGCGACGATCGAGAAGCGTGTGGCGGGGTGGATGCCTCGTCGAAGCGTGCTCGGTCGCTCATGGGGCCCCCGCGCGTTGGCTCGCCCTGTCGCGGATCCAGGCCATGACGCGAGGCCCGCAGAGCAGGGCAGGGTCGCCACGAAGGCGCTCGCCAAGAGCGAAGGATGCTCGGTACGTCCGCTTAAGCGCGAGGGCGATCGCGATGGTCATGCCCACGAGCACGAGAGAAAACCGATCACGACGACCTGTGCGTGGCGTCCAGCGACGTCTGCGCGAACCTGCACCGCGTCCCTGCGGCTCCGGCCGGCGACCAGGCGCTGGAAGACGTACGAGTGTCCGGCGCCGACGGCAACGGTCGCTCCGGCGACGAGCCACCGGCGCATGTAGATCGGCCAGCACGCCGAGACGATCCAACAGGCGGCGAGCCCCCACGAGTACCACCAGGGCATGCCGATCTGGTCGATCACGCGCTGACGGGCTTGCGCGGCTCCGTGCAGCGCGACCCGTGCCTAGAGTCGCTTGGGTACGGCATGTTCATCAGCCCTTCACTTTCCTAGTCGGAAACTAAAGCGTAGACTTTCCGATCGGGGAAGTCAGTCTGGCCATGCGGAAGATGGTTCGAATCCTCGCCCCGGACGGGGTCCGTCCGGCGAGTCGCAGGTTATCACTAATAACCAGTCACTGACCAGACTCTGGCAGGGGGGTGGCCGCTCCAGTCCTATGATGGCCGGTTGTGGCCAAGCTTCGGATCACGGCGCTAGAGGGTAGGCATCAGGCGGAGGTGTTCGAGGCGCATTCAATCCGAAGGAGATCGAGGTCGACCGCACGATTCCCTGGCTGTACCACCGACTAATTCCCGGTGTCCTGCAGTATCTGGGCTTCGAGCCGGCGCGGATCAGCTTCGAGCTGCTCTTCGACGGCGTCGAACAATCCAAGTCGGTGCAGCCACGACTCGACACGCTCCACCGACTCAGCAGCGTGGACGACACCCTTCATTCTCCGCCGAGAGTAAAGGTCGCTTCGGGAAGCGCGGCGGGTGCGATGCCAACCTTCCACGGAGTCATCGAAGCCGTCTCGGTTCACTACCTCGAGTTCGCCGGGAATGGAGTGCCGCTACGTGCGACAGCGACCGTGAAGCTCATAGAAGCCGTCGACCCACGTACTCTCGTTCGCGAGTAGCCCGCTGCACGAGGGAGCGACGCCTCGCCCAGCGCCGTTCTCCGACGCCGACCTGATCCGAGCGCAGCCCATCGCGCCCATGATCGCACTGATGTGGTTCCTCGACCTGGACGGGATGCGCTGCCGATGGACGCCGATTCCCGGCAGTCCGAGTACCGGGCGAACTGGACGATTGAAGGAAGTGACGCGACGGTGTAGAGCGGCGGACCGACATGTTCGAATGGCGCAATCAGCTGTGATGGAGAGAAGAGGGGCGACGTGCCACCGACTCCCTTCGTGCCCAAGGAACTGCTTCATGCGGTCCTGCTGGACAGTTCACCGACCGCGTTCGAAGCGCGATGGTTGCTGACCGTTGTTACCGAAGCTGAGCGGCGCCCGGAGAATTCAAGCACGCGCTCGAGCGTAATTATCGTACGTTGGCGCAGGCGATCGCCTGTCGGGGGCCATCGGGCATGAAGGGCTATTTGGGGCTTTCGCCGAATCGCTGATCTACGAGTTCGGGCCCTAACTCGCGGCTCTCTAAGGAACAGCGGCAGGCGGCGGCGATCTTCGTGGCTGATTTTAAGGCTGCCTCCCGAGCAGGTCACGTCGAGGACCGTGTGGTTGCCTGTTGAACTCCTTGGTTCTGCTGGTACGTGCCAGTTGCGCATCGTCCGGTTGATGTGTGACGATGACTGGCATCCATGTCCTCGGCGAACCCGCTGCTGAACACGAACACGCCCGCGTCGATCACCTCCGGACTTCGGCATGAGCAGTCTCTTCGATGTTCGGGCCCCTCCTCAGCCGCGGATGTCGTCCATCGCGCCGCTGGGGAACGAAATCAGGAACTGCGTCACTTCATCACTTCTTTTTTGGTGGCCTTGTCCTGCCGCATCTCAGCCTTTGCCCGCATGCGGGTACAGATCCGCAACAACTCACTGAAGACGCCATCGCCTGCTTCGGCCACTCTGGGTTCAGACTTCGTCAGGCGTTATCTTCCTTACGCGGGCCCACGACGTAGTCCGGCGACTGTTCCCGCCCCTGGAATCGTAGACCGACCCTGAACGAGCCGGCTCCGCGGAGCTTTGGGCCTCAAGACGAGATCGTTGTGCTTCAGGCGCGCCGCGGCTGCGGCGTACGTGAGCCCGACCCAGCCGACGATCACAAGGAGCGCGACGGCGGGCGAGGAAGTCGCTCGTCGCCCTCAACCGCGAGGCATCTTCAAGACCGATAAAGCTGCTGGCTGTCAAATACGTTGGTGCGAACTTGCGCACCCTCGGGCATGCAAGTCCGATGAGGCGCTCGGCGCGACCGCGAAGGCGAGCAGGATAGTTTTTTCGACCATGGCGATGATCTTGTTCTGGATGAGCCCACTGATGAAGAACCCGAAAGCGCCTGCAGAGGCAGTGATGACGAGTCTGCGCCAGAGGGAGACCCGCCAGGTCTTTGAGGCCGACGGTCGGAAGGTCTTGGGCTGGACAGGATCAGTGTGCCGATGGCGATGATCTGTGACGGTGACGATGAGCGAGACCGCGATTCCTGCGACCCGCGAGAGGAACTCGTCTTCGGCGCCGAGTGGCCGGAGCCCGCCTGGGTGCTGCAAGGAATGGTGCCTGTGATCGTCGTCATCGCTAATGCCGGCGATGCCGATCACGCCGAGACAAGATGAAGAGGCCGCGAGAAGCCCGCGAAGAAGAGATCTGCTTATGTCGTCCTTGGTTCCATTATGAAGGAACTTTCCGAGTGCTGCGCCAGAACCATGACAAGCGGCGAGTTGGCGAGCGCTGCAGCGGCTACTACGATGAATGTCCGCGTCGTGCGCAGCTTCATCAGCTCGGCGTGCAGCATTGCTTTCACCGATCGTTTATCCGTGAGCGCGAAGAAGGGGCTGCTTCGAGGGAGCGCATCTGGGGTGCGCAGGCCGAGGATCGTGACCTGTTCCTGCGCCGCAACGGTTCGACCTGCTCGGGGCCCGCGTCGAGGACGCAGTAGGATGTCGCCTTCGCGCTCGACCCGCGAAGAAGCTCGGCGTTCCAGCGCCGGGGCCGAGCCGCTCCGGTTCGGGCGTTCGAACCTCGGTCGCCGGTCATTCTGCCGCCGCCAAGAACCTGCTTCAGCGCCCTCGGCCGTGCGGCTTCCCGTGGGAGATGATGACGAGTCCCCCACGGATCGGGCGAGACCTCGGCGAGCAGGCGGCTCGAGACGAGGAGGGATCGTCGTTCGCCCGCTCGCGCGCGGAGCAGCCCGCGCATCCAGCTCATCCCGGGTGGATCGAGGCCGTCGCGTCGGCTGGTCGAGGATCAGGACCTCCGGATCGCCGAGCAACGCCGCGGCGACTTCCCTGGTCGCCGCCCGATCCCCATCCGGTAGCCCTTCACCCGCCGGTCGCCTGCGTCGTTCAGCCCAACGATGGACAGGACCTCGTCGACATGCTGCTTGGGATGCTGGTTTGGAGCGGCGAGAACGCGAAGGCGGTCGCGTCCTGTTCGGCTCTGGTGAAAGGCGGCGTCCTGGAGTATGGCACCAACTTGGGCGCTTGGCTGGTTGAGCTGATAAAAGAGACGATTAATGTAGGTTGCTCTCCCCGCAGTCGGGCCCGGATGAGCCCGAGGAACGCGCGGAGCGTCGCGCTCTGACCAGCGCTGCTCGCGCCGAGGAAACCCATGAATGCGCCCGGTCTTCTACCTCGTAGCTCAGTCCTTCTCACCGCCTCGCCTTTCCCCAACCGCTTGTGGAGATCGCGCGGGTCGACGGCGGGCATCAAGCCACATTCATCGAAAATGCTTCCGCCTGCTGGGCAGCGCGCGCGTGTGGGACTCCCTCGACAGCGAACCTCGGGGCCCCGTAGATTATCGTCGCGCCATCCCGGATCCTGGACCGTCGCGCTCGGCTCATCGAAGTCATGGCGTCGACCCAGCCAGCTGTTCAAGCGACATTCCCGCACACTCGCACACGCCCGGCCGCTACTCCAGGAGGAGGGTGGGCATAGGCCCGAGGCCCAGGCGAGTGTTCTGTATAAGGGTGAATCCCTGAAGAGAAACCTATTGATCACTTGGGTGATCCGCCCTGTGAATCAGTGGGCATGGTTTAATGCATCGACCTGCTATAAATGAAGGCGGCAAGCTGTTCGCAGCGAGAGCTGGAGGAGGTCTTTGATGTCCATGACGGAATTGCCAGCGAGTGGTTAAAGCTTTGGTACGGGCTGCGTGAGGGAGGAAGGCGAGGATCTCTGGTTGTCCCGGCGTGCTTGACATGAATCAAGATCAGTGCTCGAAGGACACTGCTGGCCGGGTACTCGGTGATCCAGATACCCAGGTGCCACCGGGCGCGGGCTCGCCTGGGTACGTCGACCGCGACGAGGACGACGGGATCTTTGTCCACAAAGGCGAGCGCGAGGTCTATATCGGCGAACGCGGTCTTGTTCCTCACAGCGCGGGGGGTTTCGCCTTCGCCCTGAAGGGCGAGCGTCGATGCTCTTTTTTTTGGTGAACCGATGGGACAAAGACGTCGATCCGGGCGGAGGGTTATTTGTTCGAAATGCTCGAGAGATAGATCGCTGAAGCTTGCCTCCGAGCACGTCGCGTCGATCGCCGCCTGTAGGTCGATCTGACATGGAGCGACTTCTGTCTATTGCGGAACAAAGGGCGCTCGAATCGATTCGGGTGCTCGTGTTGATCTCCGGGGCGCTAAGTCACTCACCCGGACGAGTGCAGCCGTCTCCGAAATGGCGGCGGGACGACGCGCGCACCCACTCTGCGGCATCCAGGGGTGCGCCTGGGTGGGGCATGGGACGGTCACCGCGCGACGCCCACCTGGTCAACAGTTTCTCCCACGAGGATTCCTTTAATCCGAGCGCCTCCACTCGGCCTGCAGCCGCTCGGCGGCGTCCAGGATCTCGTTCGACCCTCGACACCGTCCCGACGTCATGCTGGTCCTGGAGCCCGCAGTGATCTGTATTCCAGCCACTCTTGCACTGCCTAAGTCCGGGCGGGAGACGGAGTTCTTCCACGCTAGAGGAGGACCACGGCGAACGGACAGGTGATCGCCTTCGAGACCAAGTACTGTTACGACCTCGACCGTGGAATCTAACATGTGGTTGCTGAGGTCTTCCGGCGCTCCCGAAGAGGCGGTGTCCGCGCCGACTGGCCCGCCGACCGCGAGGCTGGCTCGGCTGACGGTGATCGTCTGGGACGACGACGAGGCCTACGACGCCGCAATGGCCGCCGTCGCCGAACGGTGAGCCGCGGAACCCGACCGCCACCGACCGTCGCCCGCCTGGGTGTCGGATATGGACGTCGACGGCATTCTCGGGAGGCTTGTCCAGTCAGGGGAAATGACTGACCTGTGGTAACAGTCAGACGCCGACAGGCCACGTTTGGATAAGCGCGCATTCCTTAAAGAAGCCGGTCGATGACGACTTCGGTGACGTTGCCCTGGACTTGCTCGACACATGTGTGAGATTCTTGTCGCTGATGACGACCGACTCGGATGCACCAGCGTCGGGAACGTCCCGAGCGGGTGAAGAGCACCCTGGGCGCCGTGGCAGAGGGAGCCGTGGGGCGGCCGGAGGTTCATCCGGCCCGCTGACCGGCTCGGTGGTGCTGTAGCGTCGCGGTCTCCTCTCTTTTGAGAAGGAAGGGTTCCAGGCATGGCCGAGCCTTACGACGACGGACCGCTCGACGTTGGCGACGGCAACCGGGTCTACTGGGAGACCCGTGGAAGCCTGACGGCAAGCCCGCGGTGATCGTTCACGGTGGGCCTGGATCCGGGCTGGAAGGAAACACGGGCGGTCGTTCGCCGGACCGCTACCGCGTTGGATCTTCGACCAGCGCGGCTGCGGCGGAGCAAGCCGGACGCAAGCGATCCGGATACCGACATGAGCGTGAACACCACCGAGCATCTGCTCTGGAGACATGCAGCCATTCGCGAGCACCTCAGGATCGAGCGTGGCTCCGTTCGGCGGCTCCGGGGGTCGACGCTGATCCGGCCTACGCGGAGCGGCACCGGAGCGCGCGTCGGAGATCTGATCCCGAGCGTGACATCAGCAGGCGGTCCGAGATTGACTGGGCCTACCGAGGCGTCGGCCGCTTCTTCCCGGAGGAGTGGGAGCGGCTTCGAGCCGGGGACCGGGACTGAGCGCGATGGCGACCTCCTAGCGGCCTACGCGCGGCTCACGGAGACTCCGAACGCCGATGTGCGGGCCAAGGCGACGGCCCATGGCTCGCCTGGAAAGACGCGACCATCTTGCAGGAACCAGATGGCACACCCGACGAATACAGCGCCCGCCGCCGGCCGCGAAGGCTCGCCCTCGTCCGCATCCGCGCCCACGACTCCGCCAATGGAGCCTACGCGAAGAAGGGGCGCACCTCCGCGGAGCGCAACCGCCTCAGCGGTATCCCGGGCGTCCTGATCCAGGGCCGTCTGGACATGGGCCTCCGGCGGCACGGCCTGGAAGCTAGCCCAAGCGTGGCCCGAGGCCCGACCCGCCGTCGTCGAGGACTCGGGGGACACCGGAAGCGATGTGATGAGGAAGGAGGCTCTTGTCGCGTCGGATGCTTCGCCAGAAGCTAGCAGGTGTCGAATGGCATGCGCGACCTTCCTGTCGCCTGACGCGCTCGTCAGGCACAAGGTTAGTCAAGCCCCTGAGGAGGCGAGATAGGCCCGAGGCCGGGCATCCACTGTTTGGATAAGGGCGCATTCCTGAACGGGACATTCCACGGGATTACGGCGTGCTCCCCCGAGACGCCGAAGGCCCTGCGAGAGCCGGGCCTTCAGGGTCGTGGGGCATGACCGCGGGGCGTCAGTTGTCGTACGCCCTCTTGGCAGCCGTAGACAGCCTGGGCGCGCGTGTACCGGTCGCTGTACGGCGACTCCAACTGCTCCATCAGGCCGTCCAGCGAGAACGACCCGGACTCAGGTAGCTCTCGGCCGACTCGACGGCCTGCGGCCTTCCAGTTCGGCGCAGGTAGTTGAGGGCGAAGACGGCGTCCTTCTTCTTGAAGCCCTCGCCGTACTCGATGTCACCTGCTCGATGAGGGCCTGGCGGGCGAATCCGCTGAGGTCAAGGAAGTTCTGCGCGCTCTTGATCGCTTGTCCTGGCCGGGCGTCAGCTCCGGCCCGGGCGCAGCTTCCTCGCTGGTCGGCGCCGCCGACTCCTCGGCGGCGTCCTCGACCGGCGCCTCGGTCGTCTCCTCGGCCGCCGGCGTCGGCTCGGCCGACTCCTCGGGCGTCCGGTGAGGCGCCGACGCTGGCGACGAGCAGGATGCCACCTGCGATCATCGCCGCGACCTTCATCTTCTTGCTCACGCGCGCTTCCTTTCGTATAGGTCCTCGGCGCTTCCAGCGACCGAGGCTCCTGAGACTAGACGACCCCGGACGAAGCCGGTCACGGTCATCCCCTCACGTCCCTAGGTGGTATGCCGAACCTCGGAACCTCAGGCTCTCGCCCTCGCGGGTTTGGATATGTGCGCTCTTCTCAAGAGGAAGCACTGCTGGAGTACCAGCGCGAAACGCGACGACGCCGGCATCGACCGTCGCGACACCGATCAGCCTGTCGGCCCGGTCGAGCTCCAGGTGCTGCAGCTTGCCGACAATGGGCGAGGGCTCCAGCGTGTCGCCACCTCGGCCACCTTGCAGGTTTCCACCCGGACAACGGGGCGGCAAGCTCGCGGGCCAGTGGCGGGCCAAACCTCCAGGGACCGCCTCCAGGAGCCATGCGCGCACTGCTTCCGGAAGGGGCCGCGATCTGTGGCGTCAAGCGGGATCGCGGGGGTTCCGTCGTCGCGTGTCGTGTAGGCTGGCGCGGCTTTGCAAGCCGGAGGTCACCGGTTCGATCCCGGTACGCTCCATCTCCAGGAGTAGGGGCGAGAGTAGGACATCCGCAAGATCGGCTGGTCAGCGCTCACACGACGCCAGCCCGGTCTTGGACAATCGCCAGACGTGCTGAGCCGTTCCGTTCGAATCTCAGCCCGCCGCTCGTCGCTTGACCGTCGCGTTGAAGTGATCTAGAAGACTCACCTGCAACCGGATAGAAGGAGAAGAGTCCTGGCCGAAGAGGAAGTCAGACGCAACGCGACCATCCGGGTCGCCTCCAACTCCGCGGCGCAACGTTTCCTCGAGTCCGGGAAAGAGCCCGGAGCGCCGACCAAGGTCGCCTGACTCGATGGTGCAGGGTGAGGAGCCGTACCCGGACTTCTACTACCTCTCGCTCTCCCCTTCGCTCGCCGAGCCACCCTTCGACGCGCCGGACGAGCAGGAGAGGGTCTGGGGCCGCATGTGGGGCTCCTTCGACGAGGTCGGACCGCTGCGAGTCGCACTTGTCCGCAGTCCAGGAAAGGAGTGGGAGCGCGTTCGGGCCGACTGCTGGGACGAGCGGGCGCAGGCGCTCGTCGACCCCGACGGGATGTGGTACTGGCTCTCGCGAGAGCCGCCCGATATCGAGAAGGTGCACGCCCAGCACGACGGCCTCGTCGCCGCGCTACGCGCCGAGGGGATCGAAGTGGTGTGGGTCGAGGGCGAGTCGCCACCGCACTTCTCGCGCTCCGTCTACACGCGGGATCCGCTGCTGACCGTTCCCGGCGGGGCGATCATCGGGCGCATGGCACCGGCGATGCGTCGCGGCGAAGAGCGGCTGATCACACAGGCGGTTGCCTCGCTCGGCATGCCGATCCTCGCGACGATCACCGGCCACGGGCTCGTCGAGGGTGGCTCCTTTGCCAAGCTGACGCCCAAGGTAGCCGCCTACAGCACGTCGATCCGCTGCAACTCCGAGGGCGCGCGCCAGCTCGAGGAGATGCTGCGACGGCTCGGCATCGAGCTCATCGTGGTGCCGATGGGCGGATGGTCGATCCACATCGACGGCCACCTCGGCATGGTCGACGTCGACAAGGCGCTCGTCGACGTGCCCGGCCTGCCGTACTGGTTTCTCGAGCGCCTGCGCGAGCTCGGCATCGAGGCGATCCCCTGCCCCCGGGGGGAGGAATGGGCGATCAACTCGCTCGTTCTGCGACCCGGACGGGTGCTCATGTGCGACGGTTATCAGCGCACGGCCGAGCTGCTCGAGCGCCGCGGCATCGAGGTCGTGGGCATCCCCTATGACGAGATCCAGAAGGGTGGCGGTGGGATCCACTGCTCCACGATGGAGCTGGTGCGCGACCCCGGTTAGCGGCTAGGGCTCATCTACGAGTCCCTTCTCGATCCGCTCGCGCGCACGCAGAGCGGCGGTGCAGGAACACGTGTACTCGCCCCTCTCGATTTCGTCGAGGATCCGCTCGCGGAAGACGAGCTGCGCCTCGGTCGGGCCGGTGCTCGCAGGGTCGGGAACCCGCGCGTCTTCTCTCTCGGCGCCACCGCACGCAGCCGCCAGCGCGGCCGCTGCAACCAGGCTGACCATGAGGCGTCTCATCGCGCGAGACCGGCGCGGCGCGCACCGTACCCGCTGATCAGCGCCGCCGCGAGAATGAGGATCGTGCTCGCCACGATCATGACCGTCGCGACAGGCATGAGCAGGCTGGTCTGGCCGGACAGCCGTAACCCGGAGTACAGGTAGACCGGATAGGTGGTCTGATCCTGGACGAGGAAGCTCGCGACCACGACCTCGTCGATCGAGATGACGAAGGCGACCAGCAGCGAGGCGAGTAGCGCTGGAAGGATCAGCGGCAGGACGACGCGTCGGAAGGTCGTCAGGCCGGATGCACCGAGATCGTGTGCGGCCTCCTCGAGGCGCTTGTCGATCGACGCGATCCGCGGCAGGACCAGGAGGACGCAGAACGGAAGCGTGATCACGATGTGGCCGATCAGCACCGCCCAGAGCCCGAGCGGGATCGGGATGATCGGATCGGAGGGTCGGAAGAGAACGAGGAGGGAGACCCCGAGAACGACGGTGGGCACCACGAGCGGGAGGAGGAGGAGGGCCGATACGCCGGCCTTGAAGCGGAGAGACCTCCGCGCAAGCGCGTAGGAGACGAGGACGGCGAGCGCGGTGGCGACGACGGCCGTTCCCGCGGCGACCTTGAGGCTCGCGATCAACGATCCCTTGATCTCGGGGTTGTGCCATGCCGCTTCATAGAAGGCCGTCGTGAAGCCGGTGAGCGGGAACGCGATGACGGTCGACGCGTTGAACGAAAAGATGATCAACAGGATCGTCGGCAGGTAGAGGAAAGCGAGAAAGCCCGCGAAGAAGAGCACGAGCATGCGCTTGCCGTTCCTCGACATGAAGACGTCCGTCGTGCCCCGGCTCACGCGACAGCTCCTCCGCCGGCACGCAGGAACCTCGACGTCGAGAGCGCGAGGAAGAGGACGACGCCGAGGAGGAAGATCGAGAGGACGGAGCCCGTCTGCCAGTTGAGCGCGCCGCCCACGAACTGACTGGCGATCGCCTGCCCGAACATGTAGCCCCCGTTGCCACCGACGAGTGACGGCGTGACGTACTCGCCGATCGACGGAATGAAGACGAAGAGGAAGGCGGCCACGATCCCGGGTGCGGCGATCGGCAGAGTGATCTTGCGCAACGCCTGGAGCCTGCTCGCGCCCATGTCGGTTGCCGCCTCGAGCAGGCGTCGATCAACGGTCTCGAGTGCGATGAAGATCGGCAGGATGATGAACGGCACCCAGGCGTAGAGGAGGACGAGGATGACCGTGAACTGGCTGTAGATCAGGAAGGAGAGGGGGTTGTCGGGGTCGCGCAGTCCGAGCTCGAAGAGCGCGCTGTTGAACAGCCCCTGATCGCCGAGGATGATCTTCCACGCGAAGATTCGCAGGAGGTAGCTGGTCAGGAACGGTGCGATGACGACCAGGAGCCATATGTACTTCGACTTTTTGATTCCGAACGCGAGGAAGTAGGCGATCGGGAACGCGATGATCACGGCCCAGACCGCTGACGTGGTCGCCATCGTCACCGAGCGGAAGAAGAGCCGCAGGTAGTCGCCCTCGGACGAGAGCTCTGCAACGCGGAGCAGGTTGTTGCCCGCGGGGATGGTCAAGAACGATGCCAGCAGGAGCAGGAAGGACGCGCCCCGGATCCAGCCGCCGAAGCGCTCCGACAGCCGCGGTCCGAAGACGGCGCCGACGACGAGGGCAACAAAGACGGCGCCGACGACCCACGCAGGCATGTGCACCGACGTCCTGCCGAGGACTTCGAGATCCACTCCCGGGTCGAGGAACTCGCGCCACAGCTCCATCGAGTAGCCCGGGAGCTCGCCGGTCAGCGACGCAGCGGCCTCGTTCTGCGCGAACCGCTCCAGGCCGATGCTGTAGCGGACGACGTAGTAGATCGGGACGAGGAAGAAGACGAGGAGGAGCGCGAGCGCCGGCGTCGTCAGCGCATGCGTCGCAAGCCGGTCCTGGACTCGCCGGCTCCAGGCCTGTCGCTCGATCGGGATCGGCGGCGCCGCCACGGTCGCTCGTTGCGCCATTCGTCTGCCTCCTCACGGCCCGGCGGGGAGCTGCGCATGCGCAACTCCCCGCCGCGAGACCTAGGCTGCCTTCACCGCCTCGCCCGCCTCCGTGTACTCCTGCCGGTTCGGAAGCGGCTGCTCGAACCACGCGCGCGGCGGCTCGAACGCCGACGGATCGTCGAGGCTGAAGATCGAGATCAGCTCCTTGTCCTTGATCAGCTCCAGCACGCCTTCCTGCTGCGCAGCGCCGTAGGCGAAGACGTCGGTGAGCGAGGCCGCGGCCTCGGGCGTGTTCGCCGCCGCGACGGCAAGCGTCGCTCGGCCCGGCTGCTCCGTGGCCGCATGGAGCACGAATCCGCAGACCCAGGCGAGGCGGCCCTCCTTCGGCCACATATAGCGGACGTCGACGTCCTTCAGCTTCTCGTGACGGAGGGCCTGGAGGTAGCCGTCCGGCCACATGTAGGTCCCCCAGAGGTTCCCGTTGATGAAGTCGTCGATGTTGCCCTGGTTGTTGTCCCAGAAGTTCCGGATCTGCGGCTTGGCCTGGATCATCGTCTCCTTCGCCGCCTCGATCTGATCGGACGTGAGCTTGTTCGGGTCGATTGCCTCGCCGGCGTTGATGAGCGCCCCGATCTTGATGATCGTGACGGGATCCGAGAAGGTCGCGAGCTTCCCCTCGTACGCGGGGTCGAGCAGGATGCTCCAGGATTCTTCCTCCGGCGTGATCGGAATCTTGTCGGCCCTGTAGACGAAGGCGGAGAACCCGATGTCGAAGGGGACGTGGTACACGAGGCCGTCCTCACCCACCCCGGGCGTGCGAATCGCCTCGGGGATGCCCTCGTAGTTCGGGAGCAACGCCGTGTCGAAGGGCTGGACCAGCCCGGCTGCGTGGAAGTCCGGCCAGTAGGCGATGCAAGGATGAATGACATCGGGGTTGTAGCCCGATGCCACCTTGGCGAGCGCCTGGATGTCGTTCTCGAGGAAGTCGAACTTGAGCGGGCTCCTCTTCCCGTACTCGCCCTTGGTGTAGGCCTCCCACATCCAGGGCGAGGTCTTGTCATAGCCGGCCCACTCGAAGAATGTGATGGGCCCGTCCGGCTCGGACGCCGGGTCGAAGGTGACCGCGGCCGGTGCCTCGTCGGTCGGTGCCCCGGTCGCCGCCGGCGGGGTAGGTTCGGCTTCTCCTCCGTCACCGCCGCCGCATGCCGCGAGCAGCGCAGTGAGACTCGTCGCCCCTGTCAGCGCGACGAATCCTCGCCGTGTGAGCCTGTCGTTCTCGAAATTCATCCCTCAGCCTCCCTCGTGCTTGCGGCGGTCTCGCCGACCGCCTCGATGTCCCCCACTCCCTCGGCTCGTGTCCCGTTGTCCGTCGGCTCGGGTCGCTCGATTACGAAGCTGTGCTCCGCAGCCCAGTACAGGGTCACACGGTCGCCGACCTGGATCGGCCGCCCCCGCACCTCGTCGTTGAGGCGATGAACCGTGAGCTGCTCTCCCGTCGGAAGCTCGACGATGTACTGCGTCATCGATCCGAGGTACACGATCTCGGCAACAGTCGCCGAGACTCGCGAGGAGGGCTCGCTGACCTCTTCGAACTTGACCTTCTCCGGCCTGACCGTCATCAGAATCTCTTCCATTTCTCTGGCCGACCCGGAGGGCGCGACGATTCGCTCTCCTTCGCCCACGGTCATCACTGCCAGGCCGTCGTCGACGCGATCCGGGCGGAGGTGGACGACGTTCGAGACGCCGATGAAGCCGGCGACGAACGGCGTCGCCGGTCGCTCGTAGAGCTCGCGCGGCCCGGCGACCTGCTCGACCAGGCCCTGATCCATCACCGCGATCCGGTCCGACATCGTGAGAGCTTCCTCCTGGTCGTGCGTGACGTACACGAACGTCGTCTGCGTCTGCTCCTGGATGTGCTTGAGCTCGAGCTGCATCTCCTTGCGCAGCTTCAGGTCGAGGGCGCCGAGCGGCTCGTCGAGGAGAAGCGCAGCCGGGCGGTTGACGAGCGCGCGGGCCAGGGCAACTCGCTGCTGCTGGCCTCCCGAGAGCTGGATCGGCTTGCGCTTGCTCATCCCCTCGAGCTGGACGGTCCGCATGGCCTCGCTCACACGCTCCTCGATCTCCCGTCGACCGACCTTCTTGATCCGGAGCCCGAAGGCGACGTTCTCGAAGACCGACATGTGCGGGAAGAGCGCGTATGCCTGGAAGACCATGTTCACCGGGCGCTTGGCCGACGGGACATGGGTCACGTCGCGACCCTCGAGCAGGATCCGGCCGGTCGTCGGCTCCTCGAAGCCCGCGATCATGCGGAGGGTCGTCGTCTTGCCGCAACCGCTCGGGCCGAGGAGCGAGAAGAACTCGCCCTGGTCGATCGACAGGTCGACGTCGACCACCTTGAGATCGCCGAAGAACTTGGTGACGCCTGCGAGGACGATGTGGCCCTCGCCTGTGTCGAGTGTCACCGGGCGAGTTCGACCTTGAGGTTCCAAGACCCTATTGTTGGGGGCCGGGCGCCGCAATGCAAGCACGGCGATCCGGCTGGGGTGGACCTTTGAGTGGAGGCGGGCGGCACGTTAGATTGCGGCCGTGCCGTTGAGCGACCCCGAACGTCAGATCGTCGCCGAGATCGAGCGGCGCCGGGGCGAGCTGGTGGAGCTCACGTCAGACCTCGTCGGCTTCGACACGACGGCACGCAATCCGGAGGATCCGCCTCGCGACGAGGCGGCACTCCAGGACCACCTGGCCCGGCGACTGCGAGCGGCGGGAGCGGAGGTCGACCTCTGGGAGCCTTCGACGGAGGAGATGGCGGGGAAGCCGCTTGTTCCCCCGGGTCTCGGTTTTGAGGGTCGGCCCCAGCTGGTCGCCCGCTTCAAAGGCGCGGGTGGCGGTAGGAGCCTCCTGCTCAACGGCCACATCGATGCGGTCTCGGTGGAGCCGAGAGAGCAGTGGACGAGCGATCCGTTCGAGGCCGAGATCCGTGACGGCGACCTCTACGGTCGCGGCACGTGTGACATGAAGGGTGGCATCGCGGCGATGACGCTCGCGGCCGAGGCGCTGGCCCAGAGCGGCATCGAGCTCGCCGGCGACCTGATCGTCGCGACGAACACCGACGAGGAGTCGTCCGGCGCAGGCAGCTCGGCGATCGTGGCCCGGGGGATCGAGGCGGATGCGGGCATCGTCACGGAGGCCACGGGCTTCGACGTGTGGGTGGCCTGCCGAGGCTCCGAGTACGGTGTCGTCACCGTCCCGGGCCGTCCCGGTCACGCCGAGGTCTACCAGCGTTCCTGGCGCGAAGGTGGCGCCGTGAACGCGATCGAGAAGGCAGTGGTGGTCATCGAGGCAATGCACAGTCTGCGGTCCGACTGGTCGACCCGCGCCGGCTTCGAGCACCCGTACCTGAGCAGGCCGGACATCCTCCCGACGATGGCGTCGGCGGGCGATTGGCCGGTGACCTATCCGGCCTCCTGTGAGCTCACCTGCGCCGTCCTCTATCTCCCTTCGCAGGCAGACGAGGCGGGCTGGGGCTCCAACGTGCGGCGTGAGGTCGAGGAGTGGATTCTGCGCGAGACGATGCGTGACGAGTGGCTCGCCGACAATCCGCCTGCCTTCGATTGGTGGCCGAGCGGAGTGATGCCGATGGAGATCGCGGACAGCGACCCGATCGTCGCCGCGATGCTCGAGGCCGGCCGGGACGCAGGGCAGCCGGGCAAGCTGTTCGGGCTCGACTCGTGGTACGACGGCGCCACGTTCACGCATCTCGCCGGGATTCCCTCGATCGCCTACGGGCCGCGCGGGTTTCCAACGGAGCCGGGTGGGCCAAGCATCGCTCACACGATCGACGAGCACGTGCCGATCGACGACCTCGTCCAGTGTGCCCAGGCGCTCGCTGTGTGCGCCATGCGTTTCTGCGGGAGGGCCTAGTGGCTTGACAGAAGCACGCGACAGCGTCCGTGTGGCCTGCCGGCAGCTTGCCCCGGAAGTCGGTGACGTGGCGGCCAACCGGCGCCTCACCTGCGAGGCGATCCGCGAAGCGATCGCAGCCGGCGCCCGGCTCGTCGTCCTTCCCGAGCTCTCGACGTCGGGCTACGTCTTCGAGTCGCCCGCCGAGGCGCGCGCGTGCGCCGAGCCGGCGAGCGGGCCGTCCCTCCAGGGCTGGGCGGAGGAGGCCGCTCGCGGGGATGCAGTCGTGGTCGGCGGATTCTGCGAGCTGGGCGAGGACGGACGCCTTTACAACTCCGCGGCGGTCGTGGACGCAACCGGCGTCCTCGGCGTCTACCGGAAGATCCACCTGTGGGACCGGGAGAAGCTCTTCTTCGAGCCGGGACATGCGGCCGCACCCGTGCTCGCAACCCGCGTCGGAAGGATCGGCGTCGCGGTCTGCTACGACCTCTTCTTTCCAGAGCTAGTCCGCGGTCTTGCACTGGGGGGCGCCGAGCTGATCGCGCTGCCGGCGAACCTCCCCCGCTTCCCACGGCCGGAGGAGCGACCGATAGAGATCACGTTGGCCATGGCCACGGCGCACCTGAACCACCTCTTCTTCGCGCTCTGTGACCGCTGCGGGCCCGAGCGCGGGGTCGAGTGGGTTGGCGCGACAGTCATCTGCGACGAGCACGGCTGGCCGCTGGCCGGCCCACCCGCCGGCAATGGGCCAGGACTCGTTGTCGCCGACTGCGACCTTTTCCGTGCGCGCGACAAAGCCTTGAGCGAGCGCAACGATGTGCTCGGCGACCGTCGACCGGAGGTCTACGTGCTCGACGAGCCGACGCACGTCGCGTAACTGCCTGGTTCGACCCCGGTACGCTCCAACGCAGACGATGACGGTGGGTCCCGCAGTCCGCGTGCGTTCAGGACGAACCAGCCGGGACCGCGAGAGACGAGCCCCGCCTCGGTCTGCTCGAGCCCGGCTTCGGACGCCATGGCCCGATGACAGAGCGCCTCAGGGCGCGACCATGACGCCGGGTGCCGCCAGGACGCGTTGCAGGATCCACGCTGCCGCGCCGCGCACGGCCGCGTCCGGGCCGAGCTGCGATGGGCGCACCTCGACGGGGCGCCACGACGACGCGACCACTTGCTCGGCGAGGTTCCGCTCGAGCGCCTCGGCGAGCCAGGGGGCGAGCGTGGCGTAGACGCCGCCGAGGACGATCGTGTCCGCGTCGAGGACGTTGACGACGTCGGCGAGCGCAGAGCCGATCGCCCGGCCCGCGTCCGCCACCGCCCGCAGCGCCTGGGCGTCGCCGCGCTCGAGCAGCTCCACCAGCGCCGGGACGGCGCTCTCGCCGTAGCCGAGGCTCGTGCCGGACGAAAGGGGCAGTCCGGCCGCTCGGAGGATGGCCTCCTGGCCCGCTACCCGCTCGAGGCAGCCGCGGCCGCCGCACGAGCAGGGCTCGCCGTCCGGGTCGACGACCACGTGGCCGATCTCACCGGCGAAGCCGCGGGAGCCGCGGAAGAGGGCACCGTCGACGATGACCCCGGCGCCGACGCCGATCTCGCCGGAGACGTGGACGTAGTCGCCTACCTCGCCGCCGATCCCGAGCCAGAGCTCGCCGAGCGCGGCGAGGTTCGCCTCGTTGTCGACGAGGATCGGCAGGTGCCGCCCGTCGAGCCGGGCGGCGAGCTCGTCCGCGACCGCGACGTCCGTCCAGCCGAGGTTCGGGGCGAGGATGAGCGTCCCCTCGGCCACCCGCACCATGCCCGGGACTGCGACGCCCGCGCCGGCGACGGACAGGCCCTTCGCCTCGGCCGCCTCGAGCGCCGTCGCCGTCAGCCGGGCTGAGCGGTTGAGGACCTCCGCCGGCGAGACGCCCCGGTTGTCCACCGCTTCGACGCGGTGGAAGCGCACGCGCTGGAGGAGGTCGGCGACACAGACCGCCGTGTAGTCGACGTTGAGCTCGAGCCCGATCCCGCAGTGGTGCTCGCCGTCGAGCCCCAGCGCCCGGCGGGGGCGGCCGACCCGCCCGTCCGCCTGCGAGCCGAGCTCGACGAGGAGGCCGAGCCGCTGGAGCTCCTGGACGAGCACCGTCACCGTGCCCTTGGTCAGGCCGGTCGCTGCGGCGATCTCGCCGCGGCTGCTCCCGCCCTGGGCCGCAACCTCGTGGGCGACGAGCGCGAGGTTGTGGCGGCGGAGGTCGTTCGACCGGAACGCCGGCCGCTGAATCTCGATGCCTTTGTTCGTGAGCAAGACCAAACATCGTAGAGTCCTTTGCGGTGGTGGCACAAGCCCGACCAGCCTTGACTTCGGCGGACGGGTGTGGTTGGTTAGGCCGTCCTCCAGAACTAAATTGGGGGAGGGGGGAGACTACGTGTCTCCGGACAGAGAGAAAGGAGACAGCCGATGCGTGTCTTGAGGCCGCTTGCCGTGGCCATCGTCGTGCTCGGCGTCGCGGTCATCGGGACAGCTTCGGCACAGGTGCCCGATACGACGCCGCCGGTCGTCACGTCGGCGACGCTGACGCCGCCGCCGCCGACCGGGACGAACAACTGGAACCGCAACACGATGACGCTCAACCTCGCGGCGACGGACGACGTCGCCGTCGAGAAGTTCCAGTACTCGCTGAACAACGGCGCCACCTACACGGACGTGCCGGTTACGCTGGGGCCGTCGGTCTCGGCGGCGATTCCGATGACGCAAGAGGGGAACATCACGGTGCGCTACCGCGCCGTCGACTCGTCCGGTAACAGCTCGCTGGGGACGTCGTCGAACACGACGCTGAACCAGGCCGCCGCCGCCGGGGCGACCGCCGTCCGTCTCTCGAGCACGACCGGCCGCTCCGCCGGAGACCGGCTCGTCATCGGCTCGGGGGCGATCCAGGAGACGGTGTGGATCGCCAGTGTCGTGTCGCCGAACCCGCCCTCGCCGGCGCCGAACGTGAACCTGACGACGCCGCTCGTGAACGCCTACGCGGCCGGCACCGCGGTCGTCTCGACGCAGGCCTACCAGACCATCGCCGTGCGGATCGACACGGTCCCGCCGACGGCGACCTGGCCCGGCATCGTGGACGGCAAGGTGAACCAGCTCGCCACGCTGATCCCGACGCGCAGCGATCCCGCCCCGGGCTCGGGCGGCGTGGCCGTGCTCAACCTCTACATCGACGGCACGGAGATCTACCCGCTGCCGTTCCAGACCTCGACGCTGACGGTCGGGCGGCACGCGCTCGCGATCACCGTCGGCGACGCGGCCGGCAACGCGCAGACGATCACGCAGACCTTCATCGTCACGACGTCCTACGCCGAACTCGACGCGCTGATCACGCGCTTCGAGACGGACGGCGACCTACCGGCCGCCGTCGCGGCCTCGCTGCGGAGCCTGCTCGTGGACGCTCAGGCCGCGGCGACCGTGAAGAAGGAGCGTCACGCCCTGCAGTCGTTCATCGACGTGCTCGACGACGACCTGCCCAGGTCCAGCATGCGGGACGCCCTCGACAGCGCGGCCAGCTACCTGATCGACGCCGCCGACGGGAGCGTCCCGCCGGATCCGCCGACCGGCATCACGTTCGCGCCGGCCGACGGGCCGGACCCGCTGCCCGTGCCGGCGCTCGCGCCGCTGCCGGTGAACCCGAACGCCGACTTCGACGTGCTCGTCTTCTCGGAGACGACCGGGTTCCGGCACGACCACATCCCCGACACGATCTGGGCGATCCAGCAGCTCGGGCTGCAGCACAACTTCAACGTGGACGTCTACGACCCGCAGCTACCGAGCGTCTCGCTGCCGACGAGCCCGTTCCTCGATCTGAACGAGCTCATGAAGTACGAGACGATCGTCTTCGAGTCGACCGTCGGCCACAATCCCGGGCCGCTGGACGTCGACGTCGAGCGGCCGAACATGGAGGCCTACATGCAGGCCGGCGGCGGCTACGTTGGGATCCACGGCGCGGCCGACTCCGCGCGGGGCGCGCCGGCCAACCAGTGGCACTGGTACGGCAATCTCGTCGGCGGCTGGTTCACGAACCACCCGAGTGGCCAGAACGGCATCGGCCTTTGCGGGAGCTGCATCCACGTCGAGGTCCTCACCGAGGACAACACGCACCCCGGGACGCAGCACCTCCCGTCGACGTGGACGACGATCGACGAGCTGTACAACTTCGACCGCGCGCCTCGCAAGGACGTGCACACGCTGTTCAGCCTCGTCGAGGAGACGTACCAGCGGAGCCTGAACGCTGGCAACGCCGCCACCAACCCGCTCGTCCTCATGAACGGCGACCACCCGATCGCGTGGTGCCAGAACTGGGACGGCGGCAAGGCGTTCTCGAACATCCTCGGGCACATCCGCTCGCAGTACTACGACCAGCGGTTCATGCAGATCATCCTCGGCGGCATCCTCACGACCGCCGACCGCACAGGCGCGAACTGCTCGACGTACCGCGAGACCCGGTTCCTGATCGAGGACCAGGGGGCGAGCGGGGCGATCACCGCGGATGCGGCCGCAGCGGCCGCAGCCGCCCTCGCGGCCGCCGAGGCCGACTACCTGGCCACGAACTACGAGACGGCAATCGCGTCGCTGAGGCAGATCGAGGCGATCGCGCTGAGCCCTGCCAGCGGCAACTCGGCCGCGCGCGAGGAGCTCGGCCGGCAGGCCGCCGAGCTGAGGGAGTGGATGCGCACGCTCCAGCAGCTCCGCGCCTGGCACGCGGACGACGACTACTACACCGTCGACCACTAGTAAGACGCCTCGGTCCCCTGGCCGGGGCTGAGTCGGAGCGAACGGAGGGGGCGGAGCGATCCGCCCCCTCAGCGTTGCACCGGCCGGACATAAGCCGTGAGTCGCTGCACGTGACATCCGGCACGGGCTGGATGGATCGGGGGCACCGGCCCGTTCCCGAACGGAGGCAGAACCGCGAGGGCGACAACGTCACGACGAGTTCATCGCGCTCGCCGAGAAGATCTCGGGCGAGGAGCTGGACGAGCTGTTAGAGGCTTGGCTCCTCACGCCCGGGAAGCCGGAGATTCCCGTCGCCGCCACGCGGCACGGACGGCCGACGCGGTCGAGCTCCTCCAGATCGGCGCGACGGCCGGCCGCGACCTGCGGCTGAAGGAGGCTCGCCACCAGGGCGTCGCCAACCGATCCGCGAGACGATCGACCGAAGGGGGTGGGCAACCGCCCCCTTCGGGTTAGCATTGCCGGATGGCTGCCGGCACCCGCCTCTGGCATCCCTTCGCGGCGATGGGCCAGGTGGACGGGCACGAGCTCGTGCTCGCCCGCGGCCAGGGCTCGCGGGTCTGGGACGAGGACGGCGCGGACTACCTGGACGCGACCGCCGGGCTCTGGTTTGCGAACGTGGGCCACGGTCGAGCGGAGATCGCCGACGCAGTCGCCGCCCAGCTGCGCACGCTCGCCGCGCACCACATCTTCGGCGACCACGCGAACCGGCCGGCGCTCGAGCTCGCCGACCGCGTCGCAGCGCTCGCGCCTGTGCCCGACCCGGCCGTCTTCTTCGGCACGGGCGGCGCCGAGGCGATCGACACGGCCGCGAAGATCGTTCGCCGCTACTGGGCGCTGGTGGGACAGCCGGAGCGGACCGTGATCGTCTCTCGGCGGCACGCCTACCACGGCACCGCCGCCTACGGCACGTCGCTCTCCGGCATCCCCGCCATCCGCGACGGCTACGGCACGCTTGTCGGCGACGTCGCCGAGGTGGCCCACGACGATCCCGACGACCTCGCGCGGACACTCGACGACCTCGGCGGGCGCGCCGCGGCCTTCATCGGCGAGCCGATGATCGGCGCCGGCGGCGCGATCCCGCCACCGGAGGGCTACTGGCCGGCGGTCGAGCGCATCTGCCGCGAGCGCGGCGTCCTGCTCGTGGCCGACGAGGTCATCTCCGGCTTCGGCCGGCTCGGGCACTGGTTCGGCTGCGAGCGTTACGGCTTCACACCCGACCTGATGACCTGCGCGAAGGGCATCACCTCGGGCTACGTCCCGCTCGGCGCAGTCGTCGTCTCCGGGACCGTGCGCGCGCCGTTCTGGGAGGAGGGCGCGCCGCCGTTCCTGCAGGGCGGCACGTACTCGGGCCACCCGGGTGCGTGCGTCGCGGGCCTCGCGAACCTCGACATCCTGGAGCGCGAGGCGCTCGTCGACCGCGTAGTGGAGCTCGAGCCCGTGCTCCGAGAGCTGCTCGAGCCGCTTCGCGGCCTCGACGGCGTCGCCGACGTCCGCAGCGCCGGTCTGGCCGGCGCAGTCGAGCTCGATCCCGCCCTGCTCGCTGCGAGCCCGGGCGCCCCTGCGGCCGCGGTGCTGGAGGCGCGCCGCCAGGGGGTGCTCACCCGCGCGCTGCGCGGCGTCGCGCTCCAGCTCTCGCCGCCGTTCGTCGTCACGCCCGAAGAGCTGGAGGAGATCGTCGCGGGCGTCGCCGCCGGCGTGCGCGCGGCGGCGGCGACGGCCAGCGTGTGACATGAGCCTCGCGAGCTTCGACCGCGTGCCGCTCCTCTTCGGGCCCTCGCCGGTGCACCGACTCGAGCGGCTGACCGAGCACCTGGGCGGGACGGTGGACGTCTGGGCGAAGCGGGAGGACGTGAGCTCGGGGCTCGCCTACGGCGGGAACAAGGTGCGCAAGCTCGAGTATCTCGCCGCCGACGCGCTGGCGCAGGGCTGCGACACGCTCGTCTCCATCGGCGGCGTGCAGTCGAACCACACGCGTCAGGTGGCCGCGGTCGCGGCGCGGCTAGGGCTCGGCTGCGTGCTCGTGCAGGAGCGCTGGGTCGACTGGCCCGACGTCGTCTACGACAAGGTCGGAAACATCCTCCTCTCGCGGATCATGGGCGCGGACGTGCGGCTCGACCCGGCCGGGTTCGACATCGGCATCCGACCCAGCTGGGAGGAAGCGCTCGCCTCGGTCGAGGAGGGCGGCGGCAAGCCGTATGCGATCCCGGCCGGCGCGTCCGATCACCCGCTGGGCGGGCTCGGCTTCGCCCGCTGGGCCGGCGAGGTGGCCGAGCAGGAGCGGGAGCTCGGCGTCTTCTTCGACACGATCGTGGTCTGCTCCGTGACCGGCTCGACCCAGGCCGGGATGGTCGCCGGGTTCGCGCTCCAGGAAGAGGAGCGCGCCGTCCTCGGGATCGACGGCTCCGCGACCGTCGAGAAGACCTGGGACCAGATCGCGCGCATCGCGCGCAGCACCGCCGAGGCGATCGGGGTCGGCCGCGAGCTGTCCGACGAGGAGATCGTCCTCCTCGACGAGTGGCACGCCGGCACCTACGGCATCCCCGACGCGACGACGCTCGACGCGATCCGCCTCTGCGCGCGGCTCGAGGGCATGCTCACCGACCCCGTCTACGAGGGGAAGTCCATGGCCGCGCTGATCGACCTCGTGCGCTCCGGCCGGATCGAGCCCGGTTCGCGCGTCCTCTACGCCCACCTGGGCGGGCAGCCGGCCCTGAATGCCTACGCGGGTGCCTTCCAGGGATGAGCCGGGTCCGCCGACGCACTCGACCGCTACGTGGGAAGCTGGCGCGATGCGGAAGCTGACGCCGTGGCTGATTGGCTCCGACTGGACGCAGGCGGCGTGAGCTCCGAGCTCGGCATGGTGGGTCTCGGGCGCATGGGCGCCGGCATCGTCCGGCGGCTCCTCCGCGACGGCCACCGCTGCGTCGGCTACGACCTGTCGGCCGACGCCGTGGCGGCGCTGGTCGCGGACGGGGCGGCGGGCGCCGCATCCCTCGAGGAGCTGGCCGCCCAGCTGAAGCCGCCGCGCGCCGTCTGGGTGATGGTGCCCGCAGGCGCGATCACGGACTCCACCATCGCCGCGCTCGCCGAGGTGCTCGAGCCCGGCGACGCGATCATCGACGGCGGCAACAGCCACTACCGCGACGACATCCGCCGCGCAGCCGCGCTCGCCGAGAAGGGCCTCCACCACGTCGACGTCGGGACGAGCGGCGGTGTCTGGGGGCTCGACCGCGGCTTCTGCCTGATGATCGGCGGCGAGGAACAGGTCGTCGGCAGGCTCGAGCCGATCTTCGCGTCGGTCGCGCCGGGGGTCGGGGCCGTCCCGCGCACGCCGGGCCGCACCGGCGACCCGAGCCCGTCCGAGCAGGGCTGGTACCACTGCGGCCCCAACGGTGCCGGGCACTTCGTAAAGATGGTGCACAACGGCATCGAGTACGGCCTCATGGCCGCCTACGCCGAGGGGCTGAACGTGATCGCCAAGGCCGACGCAGGCACGCGCCGGCGCCAGCAGGACGCCGAGACGGCGCCGCTCGAGAACCCCGAGTGGTATCGCTACGAGATCGACACGGCCGAAGTCGCGGAGGTCTGGCGCCGCGGCAGCGTCGTCGCGTCCTGGCTCCTCGACCTGGCTGCGTCGGCGCTCCACGCCTCCCCGGATCTCGACGACTTCGCCGGCCGGGTGTCGGACTCCGGCGAAGGCCGCTGGACGTCGCTCGCGGCCATCGAGGAGGGCGTCCCCGCGCCGGTGCTGACGACGGCGCTCTACTCCCGCTTCAGCTCACGCGGGCTTGACGACTTCGCCGACCGGCTCCTTTCCGCCATGCGCAAGGAGTTCGGCGGGCACGACGAGAAGGCCTAGAGAGCCTGTAGGCGGACGCGCACGGCGAGCGTCTCCTGCGCGGAGCCCTTGAAGACGACGCGGCTCGGCGGCACATCCGCGTAGTCGCGCCCGACCGTCAGCCCGACTCTCCGGATGTCCGCGCATTCAAGCTCCGATCCGGGAGGTCGGTCTGCCGCAGTTCATACGACCTGGGGTAGGGAATGATCCGTTGGCATGAACGGTCCCGGCCGTCCGCGTCAGCGAGAAGCTAGCTCTGCGCCGGCCTCTCGCACTGCGAAGAGCTGCCAGTTGCCCGGCACGCCCTTGAGGACATGGGCGCCGTGATCGTCGAAGTGGAACTGCGAGCCGGCGACGAGGTCCCTGACCGTGCTGGAGACCAGGACCTCACGGGGCCCCGCCTCGGCGGCCACCCGCGCCGCGATGTGGATCACGATGCCGCCGATCCTGCCGCCCGCCAGCTCGCCCTCGCCCGTGTGCAGCCCGGCGCGGATCTCGAGACCGAGCCCGCGGACCTCCGAGCGGATCGCGCAGGCGCAGCGGACGGCGCGGACGGGGCCGTCGAACGAGGCGACGAACCCGTCGCCGGTGGTGTTCAGCTCGATGCCGCGGAACTCCGAGAGCTGCCGGCGCACGAGCGCGTTGTGCCGACCGAGGAGCTCGCGCCAGCCCGCGTCGCCGAGCTCCGCCGCGCGGCGAGTGGAGCCGACGATGTCGGTCACGAGGATGGTGGCCAGCACGCGCTCGGGCGTGGCGGCCGGGTCGAGGTCGCGCAGGAACGTTTCGGTCTCGTCGAGCAGCCGCGCGTTTCCGGCGGGATCCGCCCAGGAGAAGCCGTCGACGAGGCCCGGCACGTCGCGGCGGACGGCATCGGGGATCCGCTCCGCCACGTACGCCGCCGGCCCGGCCGACGAGGCACGGTGGAGGACCAGCGTAGGGACGCGGATCGCGGAGAGGACGTCGGTGACGTCGCCGTCCATGACCATGCGCTGGAAGGCGACCGCCGCGCCCGGGCTCGCGCTCTGGCGCATGTGGCGGACGTACCAGGCACGGAACTCCTCGTCCTCGGCTCGCGTCGGCGTGTACTCGCGCAGCTGGCGCGCGAAGAACTCGGGCGTGCCCCAGTCCTCGCCGACTTCCCGCAGCCAGTCGCGCCACTCCTCGTCGCTCCGCGCCCAGGGATAGTCCGGCGAGCGGCGCCCCTTCGGCGACGGGTCGAAGAGGACGAGGGCGGCCGTCCGCTCCGGGTAGGTCGCCGCGAAGAGAATCGCGAGGCGTGTTCCCTCGTGAGCCGCGAGGAGCGCCGCCCGCTCCATTCCCGCGGCGTCCATGACCGCCCGGACGTCGTCCATCCGCGCCTCGAGCGTCGGAACGCTGCGGAGTCGGTCCGAGAGGCCCATGCCGCGCTTGTCGAACAGGAGGACCCGGGCGAAGGCGGCGAGCCGCTCCACGTGCTGTACGAAGAGCGGCTGCTCCCAGACCGAGTCGAGGTGCGCGAGGCTGCCGCGGACGACGACCAGGTCCTGCGGACCGTCGCCGACGACCTGGTAGGCGATGCTCACATCGCCGCTCTTGGCGTAGCGGATGTCCGGCGCGTCCACGCCTCAGCCCAGCGACCGCGCGACGTCGCCCATGCGCTCGAAGCGGGCGCCCACCTCGCGGCAGCGATCGACGAACACCCCGAGCATCGCGATCCTGTGGCCGCGACCGATCACCTGCGGGTGCATGGTCACCGTGAGGATGCCGCCGTCGACGTTCGCGTCCATCCAGTCGAGCTCCGCCTGCCAGATCTCCAGCACCTGCGACGGCGCCGCTCCGCCCTTGCGGTACGGGTCGAAGTTGAACTGGAAGTGCACCCAGTCGTCGAGCTCGAAGCAGAGCGGCAGCTCCCAGAGGGTCGACTCGCGCCCGCGCTCGAGCGGCACCCCGCGCGCGACCTTGTCGCCGATGCGGGGGTGGAAGGGCCGGTAGTCGTCGGTCATGAGGCTCGAGTCGTAGAGGAAGCCGAGCTCCTCGACGAGGGTGAGCGTCGACTCGGACAGGTCGGCCGAGGGTGCCCGGAAGCCGAGGGGCGTCACACCGATCCCCTCCAGCACCGCCCAGGCCCGCTCCATGTCGGCGCGCTCCTCCTCCGGCGTCTGCAGGCTCGGATCGATGTGCGCGTAGGAGTGGTGGGCGATCTCGTGCCCCGCCTCGAGGATGGACGCCGTCTCGGCCGGAAACGACTCGGCCGTGTGACCGGGCACGAAGAAGGTGGCGTCGATCTCCCGCTCCTCGAGGAAGCGGAGGATGCGCGGGACGCCCACGCGGGCCCCGTACTCGCCCCGGTTCAGCATCGCGGGGGTCACGCGGTCGTAGGCGAGCCAGACCGAGAGCGCGTCGAAGTCGAAGCTCAGGCAGACCCTGCTCGAAGCCACGGCGGGATGCTACGCGAGGGCGCCTACAATCAGAGGATGGAGGATCCCTCCCCGCTGACGATCACGCTCGAGCCGCTCGACGACAACCTCATCGTCGAGCCGGTCGACGAGGACGTCGAGACGCGGACCGGCCTGATCATCCCGCAGAGCGCCGAGGCCGGCTGTCGCTCCGGGATCGTCACGGCGGTCGGCACGGAGGCGCACGGGATCGACCCGGGCGACAAGGTGCTCTTTCCCAAGGAAGCCGGCTATGACGTCAGGCTCGGCGGCGTCGCGTGCAAGGTCCTGAGCCGGCGCGAGCTCATCGCCCGCGTCCACGACTGACCTGCGATCTCAGACCTCCCCGTGCCGGAGCCGGCTGGGCCAGGCGCCGGCGCTGCCGAAGAGGACGACGAGCGCGGGGATGAGCACCGGCCGCACGACGAATGTCTCGAGCAGGACGCCGAAGCCCATCATGAACGCGAACTCGCGGAAGCCGCCCACCGGGACGAGTGCCAGCATCGCGAAGGAGGCGGCGAGGGCGATGCCGGCCACGCTGATCGCGCGCGAGGCGCGCGGCGCGGCCACCGCGATCGCCTCACGCAGGGGCCGCCGCTCGGCCTCCTGCCAGATGCGTCCCGCGACGAACACGTTGTAGTCGGATCCGAGCGAGACCAGCAGCACGCCGGCGGCGAAGGGGACGTAGTAGGTCAGGTCGCTGTGGCCGAGGAGGCCCTGGAAGACGTACGTCGTCACGCCGAGCGTCGCCGCGACGGAGAGCACGCTCGCCGCAAGCAGGTAGAGCGGCGCGACGAGGGCACGTAGGAAGAGCGCGAGCAGGAGGAAGTTGCACGCGAGGACGACCGCGCCGACGAGCGCCGAGCTGTCCACGATCGCCTGCACGGTGTCGGAGGCGATCGCCGACTGGCCGGTCAGCGCGGCGTTCGCGCCGTCGAGCCCGGCCTCTTGGACGAGTGCGGGGAGCCGCTCGTCGAGGGCCTGTGACGTCTCGATCGCCTCGGAGTCGAGCGGCGAGTCGTCCAGGATCGCCACGATGCGCGCAGCGTTCCCATCCTCGGAGAGGAGCACGTCCCGCGGCGCCTCGGCCGGCTGCTCGCTCGGGCCGAGGACGCCCGCCACGCCGGGCACCTGTCCGATCCCCTCTTCGAGGCGTGCGAGCCCGTCCCCGCGGTCGGCGACCCCCTGGCCTTCGACGAGCACGATCGTCGGTGCGAGCACTCCCGCGGCAAACCCCTGGTCGGCGGCGACGGCGGCCTCCTGCACCTCGTTGTCCGACGGTAGGCCGCTGCCGAGCCGCAGCGCGAGCTCGGTGTGGCGGATCCCGCTCGCCGCCGCCACGAGGCCGGCGATGGTCACCAGCGCGACGAGCGCGGCCGTGGGGCGCGAGATGAGGATCTCCGCAATCCGCGAGCGGACGGGCGAGAGAGGCTCCTCGTCCTCTGAGCCCTCTTCCCGGGGAGTGAGCGAAGGCCAGAAGACGAGCCGGCCGAAGAGCGCGAGGCTCGCCGGCACGAAAGTGATCGAGACCGCGAGGGAGATGGCGGCGGTGAGCGCCAATGCGGGGCCGAACGCGCGGAAGAACTCGAGCTCGCCGACGACCAGGGCGGCCGTCCCCGTGACCACGATGAGGCCCGCCGTGGCGACGATCGGCGCCACGGCGGTGCACGAGCGCCGCGCCGCCTCGAGCCGCGGCGTCCCGTGCGCGAGCTCGCGCCGGCAGGCGGACAGGAAGAAGATGGTGTAGTCGGTGACGATCCCGAGCGTCAGCGCGACGACGAGCGGCTCCACCTCCTGCGGGATCCCGGCGCCGAGCTGCTCGGCCACCCAGGGGATCGCTCCCCCGGCCACGACGAACGCGATCCCGGACGCGACCAGGGTCAGGAGCGGCGCGCCGAACGAGCGGAAGGTGAGACCGACGACGAGCGCGATGGCCAGCACGGTCCCGAGCTCGACGAGCGGGAGCGCGTTCTCGATCTCCTCGAACTGCGCGAGCCGGGCCGGGCCGGGGCCGGTGACGCCGGCGTAGTGCCCGTCGCCGGCCTGGTCGCGGTACTCCCGCGCCAGGTCGACCCGGCTCGTCAGGCTCACGTCCGGAAGGAAGAAGAGGTGGGTGACCGCGGTCGTCCCGTCCTCCTCGGAGCCCGGGAAGAGCTCGCGCGTGTTCAGGATCGGGAGGGCGAAGCGAACCGCGTCCTCGGCCTGCTCGCCGCTGGACGCGTCCACGGCTCGCTGGACGATCGCCTCCTGCTCCTCCTGCGAGAAGCCCTCGGGCGCCCGCTCGACCACGGCGGTGTCGGCGGTGAGGGGGACGGAGAAGAGCTGCTGCGACCGCTCTCCGGCCTGGATGGCCGGCGAGTCGTCGGGGATCAGGCCGCCGAGCTCCAGCGCCTCGCCGGAGCCGAGGCCCGGCAGGTAGACGGCCGTGGCAGCCGCCGCCGCGATCCACAGGGTCACGACGAGGTAGCGCAGCCAAACGACCACGGAAGCGAACACCTTCGGCACGGAGCCTCTATGCCCCGAGCGTGTGGAGTTCAACCACGTTTCGGGTCGGCCCCGGCGTGCAAGAACTGGACAATGCGCTCGATCTGGTCAGGCGCGGTCGCGTTCGGGCTCGTCAGCGTGCCCGTGCGAATGGAGAGCGCCGTCGAGGAGCACAAGCTCCATTTCCACTTCGTCCACGAGTCGGACGGCGGCCGCATCGGCTACCGGAAGGTCTGCAAGGCCGAGGACGACAAGCCGGTCGACGACGACGAGATCGTCAAGGCCTTCGAGGTGAAGAAGGGCACGTGGGTCTACCTGGAGGACGAGGACTTCGAGTCGGCCGCGCTCGACAGGGCGCAGCGCACGATCGACATCCACGCCTTCGTCCAGGAGAGCGAGATCGACCCCGTCTTCTTCGAGCGCTCGTACTTCCTCACACCGCAGGACGGGGCGGAGAAGGTCTACGCGCTGCTCGCCCGTGCGATGGAGGAGACCGGCCTGGCCGCCGTGGCCACGTTCGTCATGCGCGACCGCCAGCACCTGGCCTGCCTGCGGGTGCGCGAGCGCGCGATCCAGCTCGAGCGGATGCACTTCGCCGACGAAATCAGGCCGGCGACGGGGATCGCCCCGAAGGGCGTCCGCGTCGCCAAGGGCGACCTCGACATGGCCGTCCAGCTCGTCCGCCGGCTCGAAGGTGACTTCAAGCCGGAGAGGTTCAAGGACACCTACCGCGACTCGCTCATGAAGATCATCCGCGCCAAGGAGCGCGGCGACACGGTCGCGGTGGCCGAGGAGGAGCCCGAGACCGAGGCGCCGGTCGACCTGCTCGCCGCGCTGCGGGAGAGCGTCGAAGCGGCCGGCAAGAGAGGAAAGCCAAGGCGGCGGCGCTCGCGGAAGGCCGCCTAGTGACCGAGGTCACGGGTTGAGCGACGCGCAGCGGGGCGCGGCCTAGCCGTGCTGCTCGCCGCCGCCGAGCCGGGGCTCCACCTCGGGGACGTCTACGTCCTCGGCCTTGCGTTTCTCGGCCTTGCCGTCTTCGCCGCGATCGGCGCGCTCTCGAACCAGGAGGAGCGCGCGTTCTCGGCGGCGCTCATCTACCTCGGACTCGGCCTCGCGGCTGCGGTGGTCATCCGGCTCCTCGACATTCCCTGGCTCGACCCACTCGAGGACGCGCGGGTGGTGGAACGGCTGGCCGAGCTCGCCGTCGTCATCGCGCTCTTCTCCACGGGCCTCAAGCTCGACCGCGAGCTCTCGTGGTCGGGCTGGGGCTCGGTAGCCAGACTCCTGGCGATCGTCATGCCGCTGACGATCGTGGCGATCGCCCTGTTCGGCGGGTACGTCATGGGGCTCTCGGCGGCCGGCGCGATCGTGCTCGGCGCCGCGCTCGCCCCCACCGACCCGGTGCTGGCGGGCGACATCGGCGTCGGGCCGCCCGGGGAGGAGGACGAGCGCGAGCCGAACTTCGCCGTCACGGCGGAAGCGGGGCTCAACGATGGACTCGCCTTCCCGTTCGTCTTCCTCGGCCTTTTCCTGGCGCTCGACGACCGCGGCGACCGCTGGTTTGCGGAGTGGCTGCTCGCGGACGTCGTCTACGCGATCGCGGCCGGTCTCGCGATCGGCGCCGCGGGCGGCTACGCGCTCGCGGCCGCCGTCGTGCGTCTCCGCGACCGGCGTCTTCTGGCAGTCGAGCTGGACGGCTGGGTCGCCGTCGCTGCCGTCTTGCTCGTCTACGGAGTGGCCGAGCTGGCCGGCGGCTACGGGTTCCTCGCGGCGTTCGCAGGCGGCCTCGGCTTTCGCCGGTACGAGCGCGACCACGAGTTGAACGAGCGCGTCCACGACGGGGCCGAGGTGGCGGAGAAGTTCACCGAGCTGGCTGCCATCCTCCTGCTCGGGAGCATGGTCACTGTCGCGGGGTGGGCCGAGGCCGGCTGGGCAGGTGCCGCGCTGGCGCCGCTCGTCCTGCTGGTGGTCCGTCCGTTTGCCGTCGCGGTCGCCTTTGTCGGCTCCGGCCTGCCTCGGAGGGAGCGCGTCTTCCTCGGCTGGTTCGGCGTCCGGGGCGTCGGCTCGGTCTACTACGCCGCCGCCGCGATCGCGACGGGCCTGCTGGCGGCCGACGAGGCGGAGACGATCTTCTGGGCCGTCGCCGTCTGCGTCGTCGCCTCGATCGTGGCCCACGGCATCACGGGCTCGATCGGCGTTCGCCGCCTCGCCCGCCGCTAGCCCCAGCCGAGCTCGCTGATGCGGTCCTCGTCGATGCCGAAGTGGTGGGCGATCTCGTGGACGACGGTGATGCGGATCTCCTCCTCCAGCACCTCGGGGTCGTCGCCGAACTCCTCCTCGAGCGGGACGCGGTAGATGGCGATCTTGTCCGGGAGCACGCCGGCGTAGCTCTCGACGCCGCGCTCGGTGAGCGGGATGCCGAGGTAGAGGCCGAAGAGATCGGGATCCTCGTCGTTCTCGTCCTCGACGACGATCTCCACGTTCGACATCGCGTCGCGCAGCTTCGGCGGCAGCGAGTCGAGCGCCGCGCGGACGTGCTGCTCGAACTCCACTAGTGCCCCTCCGGGTAATGCTGCCTCGCTCCTGCGTCGCGAGCACCGAGCCAGAGCCCGCACTCGTCCGAAGCCAAGGCTGGTTGCCTTGGTGAGGGCGAGGGCGGGATCTGGCGCCGCGTGATCGCGGGGCAGGGGCAGGCGTGTATTGCCCGGAGGGGCACTTACTTGATGACGAGCGCCATCAGCGCCTTCTGCGCGTGCAGCCGGTTCTCGGCCTGGTCCCAGACAGCCGAGCGCTCGCCGTAGAGCACGTCCTCGGCGATCTCCTCGCCGTAGTGCGCGGGGAGGCAGTGGAGGACGATCGCCCGGTCGCTGGCGAGAGCCACCAGGTCGGCGTCGATGCCGAAGCCGGCGAGGTCGGCGAGCCGCTGCTCGCGCTCCTCCTCCTGGCCCATGCTCGTCCACACGTCGGTGTAGAGGACGTCGGCGCCGGTCGCGGCGGCGCGCGGGTCGTTCGTCAGCTCGACGGCCGTCCCTCCGGCGTCGGCCGCGGTCCGGGCCCAGCCGACCACTTCGCCGTCGGGCTCGTAGCCCGGGGGCGTCGCGACCACCACGTCGGCGCCCAGCTTCGCGCAGGCGACCATCAGCGAGTGGCAGACGTTGTTCCCGTCGCCGAGGTACGCGACGCGGACGCCCTCGAAGCCGCCCAGCCGCTCGCGGATCGTGAGCACGTCGGCAAGCGCCTGACAGGGGTGGAACTCGTCCGTGAGCCCGTTGATGACCGGGATGTCGGCGTGCTCGGCGAGCTCGTCCACGTCGGCCTGCGCGAACGTCCGGATCATGATCCCGTCCAGGTAGCGCGAGAGCACGACCGCGGTGTCCTTGATCGTCTCCCCGCGGCCGAGCTGGAGGTCGCCGGCGGCGAGGTAGAGGCCGGTGCCGCCGAGCTGTGCGATCCCGACCTCGAAGCTCACCCGCGTCCGCGTGGACGGCTTCTGGAAGATCATCCCGAGGCTCCGGCCCTCGAGGAGCCGGTGCGGCACCCGCTCGCGCTGCCGGGCTTTGAGCCGCTCCGCGTGGTCGAGGACGAGCAGGAGCTCGTCTCGTCTCCCAGTCGTTCACGCGGAGGAAGTCCCGGCCCTTGAGGTGCGCGGGGATCACGGGGCAAATCCTACGGAGCGAGGGCAGCCGACGCTCCGATACCGATGCGGCAGCTCAAGGAGCAGCACCTTCGGGCAGGTTGCGGTCCTGGTTCGCTTCGTCATTCCAGATCCTCAGGCTCGATTCGAACGACCACCACGAGGGAAAGGACGAACCCATGAAACTGACCACCATGACGCAAGTCACCGTCGATGGAGTGATGCAGGGAAACGGCGGCGCGTCGGATGAGGACCGCAGGAACGGATTCGTGCGCGGCGGGTGGGCCATGGGGGTGGCCGACAACCAGACCATGACGTTCATCAACCAGACCTACCAGCGCGCCGACGCGTTCCTGTTCGGCCGACGGACCTACGAGCTCTTCGCCGGCTACTGGGGCGCAGACGAGCGGGCTCGCGCCGCGGCGGAAGATCCGGGCAACCACCCGATCGCAGCTGCCTTGAACACGAAGCCCAAGTACCTCGCATCGACCACGCTCACCGAACCGCGCTGGGCGAACACGACCCTCCTCTCCGGTGACCTCGCGGCTGCGATCGGCGAGCTGAAAGCCAAGGCGGCGGGTGAGCTGCAGGTGCACGGCAGCGGTGCCCTGATCCGATGGCTGCTCGAAAACGACCTCGTCGACGAGATCAACATGCTCATCGTCCCCGTGGTCCTCGGCCAGGGCACGCGGCTGTTCCCCGACGCCGGCCCGGACATTGCGCTTGACCTGGTCGACTCGCGAGCCGACTCGAAGGGCGTAACGATCCAGGTCTACCGGCCCGCCGGGCGCCCGCAGTATGCAACCGCCACCGTCGACCACGACGACGGATGACCCCGCGGCGGCGTCGGGTGATATTCCCGAACGCTGGCGCAGCCGTTAGTCCTCAACCTCTACGCGCGACCTCACGACTGGAATCAGGCGAGACAAGCAGTCCACGTCATCCAACTCCCACCGCGCCGGTCACGGAGCCGATCCAGGATCCCCAGGCCACACAGGTTCGTTCACCGCGAGGGCACTGGTGATTCACTCGCCAAGAAACCGGGGACACGAACGTAAGCCACCGGGCCGAACCCCGCCGCCATCTTCCCTCCCTTTGACGATCGGAGGTCACTGCGTATGCGCGCAACTGTCATGTACGGAGCCGGTGATGTCCGCGTCGAGGATGTTGCGGACGCCCGGCTGATCGACCCGACTGATGCGCTCGTTCGGGTCACGCGCGCCGCGATCTGCGGCAGCGATCTGTGGCCGTACAAGTCGATGCCGCACGACGATGTCGGCAGGCGGATGGGGCATGAGTTCATCGGTGTCGTCGAGGCGGTCGGCTCCGACGTCGGGACCGTCAAGGTCGGCGACGTGGCCGTTTCACCGTTTCTCTGGTCGGACGGCTCCTGTGCCTTCTGCCGCGAAGGGCTACATAGTTCCTGTCTGCATGGCGGTCGGTACGGGGACGCCGACGTCGACGGCGGCCAGGGCGAAGCCGTGCGTGTTCCACAGGCGGAGGGGACGCTCGTGGTCCTGCCGGTCGGTACGGACGACGCGCTCATGCCTTCGTTGCTCACTCTCACCGACGTGATGGGAACCGGCCACCACGCGGCGCTCACGGCGCAGGTCGGTCCCGGCAAGACGGTCGCGGTGGTGGGCGACGGCGCCGTCGGACTGTGCGGTGTGATCGCGTCGAAGCGTCTCGGCGCCGAGCGCATCCTCCTGCTCGGCAGCAACCCCGAGCGGACCGCGCTGGGACAGGAGTTCGGCGCCACCGACGTCGTGCGCGAGCGCGGCGAGGAAGCAGTCGAGCGCGTCCGCGAGCTGACGCAGTACGGCGCCCATTCGGTGCTCGAATGTGTCGGCCTCGAGCAGGCCGTCGAGACCGCGCTCGCGATCGCCCGTCCCGGCGGCGCGATCGGTCGCGTCGGCGTCCCCGAGCGCGACACTACACTCACCGGCGTTGCGTTCTGGAAGAACGCTTCGATCGCCGGCGGCCCCGCACCCGTCCGCGCCTATATCGAGGCGCTGCTGCCCGACGTGCTCGAAGGTCGGATCGAGCCCGGACGTGTCTTCGACCGCACCGGATCGATCGAGGACGTGCCGGACGGCTACCGCGCGATGAACGACCGCGAAGTCCTGAAGTTCCAGATCAAACCGTAGAAACGAGTACCCGACCCGGTTTCGCGGACGACGACTTCTCGGGTGACATTCCTGAACGCTGGCGCAGGCGACGCACGCAGCTCCGTCGCGCCGTCGGACTCGTCGCCGCAACGAGGAACGTTTTGATGGTCGCTGGGGCCGGACTTGGCGACGGAGCGGTGGAAGAGACGCCCGCCTTCGGTGACGGTGTGAGCGCGGTCGTTGCCGCTAGTAAATGTGCAGCTTGTCGAGCAGCGCAAGCGGCTCGTCGAGGGACTCGAACAGATCCTTGTTGTGCTTGATCATCTTGCTGCGCATGTAGACCCGAAGCCACTGCTTGTAGATGTACAGCTCGTAGCGATCGAGCATTTCTCCCAGCGGTAGGTCACGCTGCGCAATGAGCCCTGCCAGGTGCATCGCGCACTCCAAGCCAAGCGAGATCGACTGAAAGTACGGCGAGCCGATGGCCGAATCGCCGGCGAGGAACACCGGTGAGCGGGCGAAGGGGTGGTCGCTCGGGCCCTCTGTGAGCCACTGCCGGTTGGTCGCACTCCGGGCTCGATACAGATCCAGGGGTATCCGGACGATCTCGAGGTCGCCGAGTATCTCGCCATCCGTCTCCTGCTTGATCTTGTCGATGAATCGGTCCATCGACTCGGCCACGCCGGGAAAGTTGCCGCGAAGCCACTCGCCGTCGAATCGCGACGGCATCGCCTCGTAGTCCTCGGCGGTGATGTTGACGATGCCCGTCACGTGGCTGACGCTGCCGTCGTAGTACGTGCGATGAACCGCTGGAATGAACTTGTAGTGCGCGTTCTCGATGTTCTTGTAGTACTTGCAGTACTCGTTGCACGCGTACGTCTGGCCGTAGAGGAAGGTGATGACGAGCGCGTACTCGAGCCGGATGAGGAGGGTGTTCGCGCCTCCTTCCGACTCGCTGGACGCGGGCGTCAGGTGATCTCGGAGCAGCGACCGGCTGCCGGTGCAGTCGATCAGGATGTCCCCCGGCTCGAGTATCCCCATCGCGTCCTCCGCCGATACCACGGCCGTGGTGCGCTGCACCGCATTCGATCCGCGCGCATCGATCAGATCGCTGACCGATCGCTCGATGGCGTTGAGCGGGCAGAACCCCAGGGACCAGTCGCGAAGGAGCGCCATCAGGTCCGTAGGAATCGACTGTCTGAACGCGAGACCCTCGTCGAGCTCCCGCGGATCGAAGACGGCCTCGATGCTGTCTCCGTCGATGGAATCCGTTCGGTAGCTCTCGACCGAGTCGGCCACGAGGTACGACGCGAGCTGGACCATCCGGGTACGCGTGTACTCGCGCCGCTTCTCGTAGAGGCTCACCGAGAACCCCTCCATCGACTGGAGCAACGCCGTCAGCAGGAGACCCACGGGCCCTGCACCGACGACGTGCACCCGGCCCTCGGAAGGAACGGTCTCGAAGCTGGTAGAACCGGATCGCCGGGGCATTTGCATCCTCGCTCGAGTCGCCAGATCGGCGGCGCTCGGAGATGGGCCGGGCCAAGCCTGCGGAACGACCGTACACGACCGGCCCGACCGGCTAGTCCCGACCGGTCCCGGCGCTACAGCCTGCGGACCCTCGTCCCGGGCTCGTCGTTCCCGACCGCCTCGGCGCTCGTGATCAGCGCCTCACCGCCGGTCTGGGAGACGAACGCAAAGGCGGCCTCGACCTTCGGCCGCATGCTTCCGGCCGGAAGCTCGCCGACGAGGGCGGCGTCGCGCTCCGGGTCGAGCTCGGCGATCGGCTCGCCGTCCGGTCCGTCCGCCCCGAACGCGCGGTAGACACCGGGAACCTGCGTGAGGATGACGAGGCGCTGCGCCTCGAGCCCGACGGCCAGGAGCGCGGAGGCGTGGTCCTTGTCGATCACGGCGTCGATCCCGTCGAAGGCGTCGTCGCGCCGGACGACCGGGATCCCGCCCCCGCCCGCGGCGACGGCGAGCTGGCCGGACTCGAGGAGCGTGCGCACCGCCGCGAGCTCGAGCACCTCCAGCGGCCTCGGGGAGGGGACGACGCGCCGCCAGCCGCGGCCCTGCTCCTCCCGGAGCGCCCAGCCGCGCTCGCGCTCGAGCTCCCGGGCGCGGAAGCTGTCGTAGTGGGGGCCGATCGGCTTGGTCGGGTTCTGGAAGGCGGGATCGGCAGGGTCGACCACGACGTGGGTGACCACGACCGACACCGGCCGCCCCACGACGGGGACGAGCTCGGCGGCCGCGAGCGTCCCGATCTCGGCTTGCGTCTGCGCGACCGCGACCCAGAGCGGGAGCGGCGGGGCCTCGGCAGCGGCGAGCTCCTGGCGGAGGAGCTCGTTCCCGACCTGCGGGCCGTTCCCGTGCGTGACGACGACCTCGCCCTCGAGCAGCGGCGCGACCGCCGCGAACGTCCGAGCGAGGTTCGCACGGTGCTCGGCAGCGGTCCCGCGCTCCCCGGGCCCGAGAAGCGCGTTCCCGCCGAGCGCGATCACCGTCAGCACGGGGCCGACCGCGCCGAGCGCTTGTGTTTCACGAGCACTAGGAAAGCCATGGCCGCCTCAGTAAGAGCGGACGCCTCTTTCGGGACGGCCAGGGGCCGTTCCTCCTTGTGCGCGTGGAACACAAGCATGGGGCTCGACGGTGAGTGGACGCTCGCGGGCTACGTGAGCGCGGCCGCCGACTCGATGATCCCGCGCCCTGCCAGGAGGGAGGCGAGCGTCGGCTCGCCCAGCTCCTGCAGGCTGTAGGTGACGCGCAGGGCCGGCTTGTCGATGTCGATCACGCGGCGCAGGTCGATCGGCGTCCCGATGAGGACGAGCTCGGCGTCGGACCGCTCGATCGTCTCCCGCAGCTCCTCCATCTGCTTGCGCCCGTAGCCCATGGCCGGGAGCAGCTCGGCGACGTGCGGGTACGCCTCGAACGTCTTCTGGATCGAGCCGACCGCAAACGGCCGCGGGTCGACGAGCCCGGCCGCGCCGTGCTGCTTGGCGGCCAGAACCGCCGCGCCGTAGGTCATCTCGCCGTGCGTGAGCGTCGGCCCGTCCTCGACGGCGAGGACGCGCTTGCCGCGGATCTCCTCGGTGTGCCCGTCCTCGACGTGGAACGGCGAGGCGGCGAGCACGACCTCGGCGCGTGGGTTGGCGCGGTGGATCGAGTCGAGCACGGCCTCGACGCCCTCGGGCGGAGCCGTGTCCGTCTTGTTGACGACGCAGACGTCGGCCATGCGCAGGTTCGTCTCGCCGGGGTGGTAGCGCAGCTCGTGCCCCGGCCGGTGCGGGTCACAGACGACGATGTGCAGGTCCGGCTTGATGAACGGCGTGTCGTTGTTGCCGCCGTCCCAGACAATCACGTCGGCCTCAGCCTCGGCCCGCGAGAGGATGGCCGCGTAGTCGATCCCGGCGAAGACGAGGTTCCCTTCGGCCAGGTGCGGCTCGTACTCCTCGCGCTCCTCGATCGTGCAGTCCGCCGCGTCGAGGTCCTCGTAGCGCTCGAAACGCTGCACGGCCTGCTGCGTCAGGTCGCCGTACGGCATCGGGTGCCGCAGGACGGCGACGCGCTTCCCGGCTTCGCGCAGGAGGTGCGCGACGTACCGCGTCGTCTGGCTCTTGCCGGAGCCCGTGCGCACGGCGCAGACGGCGACCACGGGCTTCTCCGACGGGATCATCGTCGCGCGCGGGCCGAGCAGCTCGTAGTCGGCCCCCGCAGCCATGGCCAGGGAGCCGACGTGCATGACGTGTTCGTGCGTGACATCGGAGTAGGCGAAGACGACCTCGTCCACGTTCTCGCGGCGCACCAGGTCGGCCAGCTCCTCCTCGGGGAGGATCGGGATCCCGTCGGGGTAGAGCGAGCCCGCGAGCGCAGCCGGGTAGACGCGGCCCTCGATGTCCGGGATCTGCGTCGCCGTGAAGGCGACCACCTCGACGTCGTCGCGTCCCCGGTAGACGACGTTGAAGTTGTGGAAGTCGCGGCCGGCCGCACCGGCGATGACGACTCTCCTAGGACTCACGTCCGTACCTCCTCCTCGATTTTCTCGCCCACCGCGGCCAGTTCGAGCTTCGCCCCCGCCACCTGGTCGAGCAGCTCGGCCGCCGTGAGCCGCTGACCCTCCGCCCAGACCTCCCTCAGGAGCGAGCCGGCCTCCGGGCGCGTGAACCAGGAGCGTCCGAGCTCCTGGCGGAGGTGCGACTCGATCTGGGTGTGAAACGCCCATGCTCGCAGATAGCAGGTGCAGTAGAAGCCCTCGTCGACGTCGGCGAGATAGTCCGTCGGCGACGGCTCGATCTTCGTCGCGTCCCGCAGCAGCTCGACGTAGCGGCCGCGCATGGTCTCGAGCTCGACGTCGCCGTGGAGCTCGAGCTCGTAGAGGAGCTTGCCCGCGTAGCGCCGGACCACGTAGAGCAGGCTGACCGCCGACTCCTCCGCAAAGTCCTCCGGTCGAGCGAAGTCGAGCCGCTTCGCGAGCCAGGCCGGGTCGTCGACGAGGTGCTCGAACAGCATCGCCCAGCCCTCGGTGACGGAGTTGTCGCCGAGCCGCTTGAACTCGACCGGGAGGTCCGGGGAGACGTGCGCGAAGTGCTCGGCGTGGCCGGCCTCGTGGAAGAACGCGTGCCAATCGTCCGGGCCGCCCATCGGCTTGATCACGAGCATCACCCGCTCGGGCACCTCGATCGGGGCGCAGAAGGCGCGCGGGCTCTTCTTCGGCCGCGGCTCCAGGTCGAGGTGGACGTTGCGCTGCGCAGACAGGTCGATGCCGAGCCCGTCGAGCGTCCACTCGAGCGCGGGCACCATGCGGTCGGCAGGGAAGCCGTCGTCCCATGCGCTGCCGCGGAAGGCCCGCAGGACGTCGTGGCGGCGCGCCTCCTCCAGCGGCACCCCGACACGTTGGCGCAGGAAGCCGTCGAACGCGGCGACGTGGAGCGCCTCGGTCTCGTCGAGGAAGGCCCGCGCCTGTGCGGCGAGCTCCTCGAGCGGGAAGCCGAAGCGCTCGTAGAGCTCGCGGTAGGTCGCGGCCCCGAGCGCGCGCGTCCCCTCGCGCCGCTTCTCGGCGTGCGCGAGCCAGCTGGGCATCAGGCGCTCCTCCGCGAGCTCGACGCGGGCCGCCTCCAGGCGCTCCCGGCGCCCGCGGTCGGCTTCGTTCGCGATCGTCGGCCGGAGCATGCGGTACGGAACGGTCTCCCCGTCGACGGTCGCCTCGAGCGAAGCCTCGAGCTCGGCCTCGGCCTCGGCCTCCGCTCGGGTCAGGTTTCCGAGGTAGCCCTCGCAGGCGAAGTGCCAGAGCTCGACCTCGCCGGCGCCGCCGCCCGCCGCGTGCTCCGCGAGCTCCCTGGCCGCCTCGAGGGTGGTCAGAGCGGAGAAGCGCTCGTAGATCGGCTCGAGCTCGAAGCTCTCCTTCAGCCCCGCGTAATGGAGGTAGTACTCCTCGTCCAGCGCCGCGATGAAGCGATCCGCCTCGTCGCGGTAGGCGTCGAGGCTGCTCGCGGAGGGCGTCGCCATGGGTCGCGTAGGATACCCGCCCGTGCAGGAGATCCAGGTCACGACGGAGCGCAAGACGCAGCTCCTCGACATCACCGCGCAGGTGCGCGAGGCGGTCGGAGCGGACGCCGGCGGGAGCGCCGTCTTGGTCTACGTCCCGCACACCACGGCGGGTCTGACGATCAACGAGAAGATCGACCCGGACCTGCTCGACGACTTCGAGATGGCCCTCACCGCCATCGCCGACGAGGGCTGGTCGTGGAAGCACGTGGACGCCGACGGGCCCAACGCACCCTCGCATCTGCGCGCCTCCCTGCTCGGCCCGCAGGCCCTCGTGCCGCTGCGGGACGGGGAGCTCGCGCTCGGGACGTACCAGGGCATCTTCTTCTGCGAGTTCGACGGCCCGCGCTCGCGGAAGGTCTACGTCTCGACCCTGATCTAGCCGTGGCCGAGCTGGGACATCGCCTGGAGGTTTCCCTGAGCCCATCGGGTCCGCTGGCGGAGTAGCCGTCGCAGTCCGGGCAATCCCTGCTGCTCGACCGTCGTACGATGTTCGGCTACCCCGTTCCAGCCTGCCTCGATCAGGCGCAGGCCCAGGTCCTGATCCTCGGTGAGGCGGTCGCGCCACGGACCGCCCGAGTCCGCGTCTGCGATGTCGTCCAGCGCCGAGTAGCCGCTGAAACTGGCCGTTGCCACCCATCCCTGCCGTGCCGGGGACGGTCCGGGCCGCCCCGTACAACAGGCCGTAGATCGCGAACTCGACGTCCTGAAACCAGGTCAGGAACCGTGAACGGTTGTAGATCCGGACGAGCACCTGCAGACCACCCGTCTCTGGGTCAGCGAACCTCGCCGCCACGTAGGCCGGGGCCTCGGGATCGAGCCGCCCGTCTGCGTCGACCACGACCACGAGAACACGGTCTCGCGGCCAGCCGGCCCAGCGCGGCGATTCGAGCACACGGTCGATGTGACGCCAAGCGTCGTTCAGGGCGGCCGCCTTCCCCAGCCGAGCGTCCGGCGAGACACGCCGGAGGACCTCGACCTGCGGATCCTCGATCCCGGCGAGCACGTCCGCCGTTCCGTCAGTCGAGCCGTCGTCGATGACGATGACCGCCTTGTTCGCCGCCTTGACCGCGAGCAAACGCTTGACGCTGTCGGCGATCGTCAGCTCCTCGTCGAGCGCCGGCACGAGGAAGATCCACAAGAACCTGTCGACCGCCTCCGGGTCGGGCTCGGGTGCACGGTTGAGTGCACGGCGGGAGACAGCAAAGAGGATCACAGTCCAGACCAGTGTGGCGATGATGAGCACGAACACGCCGTAGAAGAGCGCAGCGGCCCAAGTGGGCAGGTTTTCGAAGGGCCAAGCCAGCGCGATCACCGGCCCACCCACCTGTCTAGCTCCTCCGTGCGGTCCGGTTGTTGGCCCTCGTCCGCCGTCAGTGGCGGAAGAGGGCCTTCAAACCCGGCGGCACGGAGCACGGTCAGCCGTGAGAAGCCCGCGCCGAACCGAGCGGGGGCAGGCGCTATCCCGGCAAGGTGCTCGAGTGCCGCAACGATCCTGTCCGCGGCCCGTCCGTCTCCGTACGGGTTCGAGGCTGGGTCGAACGCATGCGCAAGGGGGTCGTCGAGGATCCGCTCGGACGTCTCGACTATCCGCTCCACATCCGTCCCCACGAGCGTCAACGTGCCCACGTCGACGCCCTCGCCGCGCTCGGTGCTGTCCCGAGCTACAAGGACGGGCACGCCGAGGGCCGGCGCCTCCTCCTGGATTCCGCCCGAGTCCGTGACGACCAGGCTCGCGCGGGCAAGTAGCCGTGCGAACTGCGCGTAGGCCTGCGGCTCTGTTCGTATGACATTCGAGTAGTGGGCCAGAGGCTCACCGAGCTGCTCACGGACGAGCGGATTTGGATGGAGCGGTACGACGAAGAGCGTGTCCGGGCGAGCCGTCGCCAGACGGCCGATTGCCTCGGCGATACGTCCTAGACCCCCGTTCCAGTTCTCCCGTCGGTGAGCCGTAACGACAACGAGCGGGTCTCCCGACTCGACGGCGGCCGCGACCGCGGGATCGTCGAATGGCACATCGAGTGCGGCGGCGAAGCGGAGGGCATCGATCCCCGTGTTCCCGGTCACGAACACCTGCTCGTACGGAATGCCCTCTCTGACGAGGCTCTGCTCGTTCGACGACGTGGGCGCCAAATGGAACGCAGCGATCCTCGAGATCAGCTGGCGATTCAGCTCCTCTGGGAACGGCGACAGCGTCGACCATGTACGCAGCCCGGCCTCGATGTGTATGACCGGGATGCGCAGGTTGAAGCAGGAAAGTGCGGCCGCGAGCGCAGACGACGTATCGCCGTGAACGATCGCTCCGGCCGGAAACCCAGCATGGACCTGAACTCTCGTCGCTCCCGAAGCGCCGGTCGCCCCGAAGCGCTCCCGGCAGAACGCGTCCAGACGGTCAATCGCCGTGCGGGCTCCACCGCGCGCTCGGACGCTGACCTAGGGAGGCCCGGCGATGTTGCCGCGGCTGTAGGCGTCGAGCGGCGCCCGCTCCTCCGCCGCCCGCGCCTGGGCGCGCAGGAGCTCCTGTTCCGCCTGGCGGCGGATGGTCTCCTGCTCGGCCAGCTCCCGGTCCGTGAGCGGCGGCCGGTTGCGCCTCAACTTCGCCATCAGCTTCTGGAACATGAATCGAATGATACGCCTCGAAGGCTAGGCTCCCTGGGTGGCCGCGCCCGTCAGGAAGGAGCAGGAGCTCGAGCTTCGCGTCGACTCGCTGGCCTACGGCGGCCGCGGCGTCGCGCGCCTGAACGGCTTCGTCGTCTTCGTCAACCGCGCCCTCCCCGGCGACGTCGTGCGCGCACGGATCACGAAGGTGAAGCGGAGCCACGCCGAGGCGGTTGCCCTCGAGGTGGTGGAGCCGGGCGCGCCGCGCGTCGAGGCGCCGTGCGTCCACTACCCGGCCTGCGGCGGCTGCCGCTTCCAGGACCTCGCCTACGAGGCACAGCTCGACGCGAAGGCGCAGCAGGTCGCCGACGCGCTCTCCCGGATCGGCGGCTTCTCCGACCTCGAGCTGGAGCCGGCCGTGCCCGCGGCATCCGTCTTCCACTACCGGAACAAGCTGGAGTACTCCTTCACGACGCTCGAGGGCGGCGAGGTCGGCCTCGGCTTCCATCGCGCCGGCCGCTGGGACGAGGTGCTGGACGTCGAGCGCTGCTGGCTCACGACCGACCTCGGCAACGGCATCCGCGAGGTGGCGAAGGCGTGGGCGCGCGCGCAGGGCCTCCCCGCCTACGACCAGGAGAAGCAGGAGGGCTACCTCCGCCACCTCGTCGTGCGCGAAGGGCGCAACACGGGCCAGGCGCTGGTCGTCCTCGTCACGGCGCCCGGCGACCTGGCGGGAGCGGAAGAGCTCGTCCAGGCCCTGCAGGCGTTCCCGGAGGTCCGCTCCGTCCACTGGGCCGTCAACGACTCCCCGGCCGAGGTGACCAACCTCCCCACGGACCTGCTCTGGGGCGAGGAGGCGATCGAGGAGGAGCTGCTCGGCCTCCGCTACCGCGTGCGGCCCGGCGCCTTCCTGCAGACGAACACCGAGATGTGCGAGGTGCTCTACGAGCTGGCCCGCGAGTACGCCGCGCTGACCGGGGACGAGACCGTCTACGACCTCTACTGCGGCATCGGCACGATCGGGCTGACGCTGGCCCGTCACGCGCTGACGGTGTGGGGAATCGAGTACTCGGAGGAGTCGGTCGCGTGCGCCGTCGAGAACGCGGAGCTGAACGGCCTCGCCAACGCCGCCTTCTTCGCCGGAAACGTGGCCAGCGATCTCGACGAGCTCCGCGGGCGCGCCGGCGCTCCCGACGTGGTCGTCGTCGACCCGCCGCGCGCGGGGCTCGTGGGCAAGGCCGTCCGCCGGGTGGGCGAGCTGCAGGCGCCGCGCCTCGTCTACGTCTCCTGCAACCCGACGACGCTGGCCGGGAACGCGAAGGAGCTCGTCCGCGACCACGGCTACCGCCTCGACCGCGTCCGCCCGGTGGACATGTTTCCGCACACGCCCCACATCGAGACGGTCGCCCGCTTCGTGCTGGACTAGCTAGCCCTGGGCCTCGGCCAGCCGCTCGAACTGCTCCGTGGCCTCCTCGGCGCTCGGCACGGTGAGGACGTTCGCCGCGGCCAGCTCGTCCGCGCCCGGGAAGCCGGTCGCCCGGATCGCTGCGGCAGCCGCTTCGAGGTCGTAGGCAGTCCGCCGGAGCTCCACGTCCGGGCCGAGCAGCGCCCAGTACGCGCCCGGCTCCGCCTCGTACGGCATCCCGACGCTGCCGGCGTTCACCAGGCGCGTGCCGGCGACTTCGCGGTCGAACTGGACGTGCGTGTGCCCGCAGACGACCACCGCCTCCTCGACGCCCGCGCAGGCCGCTGCAACGCGCTCCTCGGAGGAGATCCGGGTCAGGATCTCCTCGTCGCTCCGCGGCGAGCCGTGGCAGAAGAGGACCGGGCCGAGCCCGTCGACGTCGACGGTCTGCGTGTCCGGGAGCGCCGACAAGCCAGGCGAGGGCGCCGCGGTCGAGCTGCGTGGCCGACCAGCGCGTGCGCTCGGCCCAGAGCCCGCTGCCCGCCGGTTCCCCGCGATTTCGCGGTCGCCGTTCCCGCGCAGGAAGAGCGCCCGCTCGCCGAGCGCGAGCAGCCGCTCCAACGAAGCCCGCGGCATCGGACCGATTGCGATGTCCCCGCCGACGACCACCGCGTCCACCTCGATCGACTCCACCTCGGCGAGCACCGCCTCGAGCGCCGGCAGGTTCCCGTGGACGTCGTAGAGCGCGGCGACCCTCATCCGGGCCCGGCGGCGCGGCTTGCGCGCACCTGCCGCCAGATGAGGTCGCCGTTTGCGACGAGGAACGCTGCGGAGAGGAGCGGCAGCGCCGGCAGCCCGTTGAGGTCGAGCCAGACGGCGAGCGCCAGCGTCGCCCCGAAGGAGAGCGCCATCAGCACCCAGGTCAGCCCGGGACGCAGCGCGAAGCGCACGGCCGCGCCCAGGAAGAGCGCGAAGAAGAGGACGTCCGGCAGCCCCAGCTGGGCGGAGTTGTGCTCGCCCGGGAGCGGGAAGGCGATCGAGAGGGCGTCGAAGATCTGCGGCTGCTCCTCGACGATCACCTTCGTAGGCCCCTGGAAGACGGAGTAGGTATCGACCGGGACGATCAGCACCGCGACCAGAAGCACCCAGGTCACCGACTCGAAGAACGCCAGGAACCACCAGCCCGCAGCCGTGACCGCGGCGAACTTGACGAAGTTCGCGGCCACGTCGAGCCCGGCGAGGGAGAAGAGAAGGGCGAGAACGACGAGCGCGACGACCGCGCCGCCGAGAGCCGCCGTCGGCGCAGCCCGCCAGAGCGGGAGCGCGAGCCAGGTCAGCGAGAAGAAGGCGGGGATGAGGACGAGCCCGACGAACGCTACGTCGCCCCAGAGGCCGAGGTCCGGAAGCGACTCCGAGACCGCGTAGTAGACGGCGAGGAGCGTGAGGACGCCTAGTAGGGCGGCAGCTCGGACCACCAGGGGCCGAGAGCCTTGAACGCCTCCCAGAAGGCCCGCTTCTCCTTCGTCTCGTCCAAGGACGCGTCCACGTCCGGGGTCAGCAGCGCCTCGATCGTCGGCGTGAACCGCTGGATCTCCCCCAGCCTGTCCTCCACCTCCGTCGCCAGAGGGAACCTGACGGCGTTCAGGCATGCCCGCGCATCTTGCCCCATGACCACGACGATCTTCGGCTGGACGACGTGCAGCTCGCGCGCCAGCCAGCCGTGGACGTCCTCGTCGGCGGCGCCCTCGAACTTCACGCAGTTCGTCCCGTAGATCGCCATCGGGTCGACGTGCAGGCGCTGGATCGATTTCAGCACCGCCTGCCCGGAACGGCCGAAGAAGGCCACGCCCTCGTGGATCTCCGCGGTCTGCGGCGCATGCTTGAGCAGCATGATGTCCGCGAGCGGATGCCCCGAGCCGAGCACGGGAACGCGCTCTTCGCCTGCGGCCTGGGCGATCTCGTGGCCGAGCTCGTTGATCTCGGCAATCGCCTTCTTCAGGTAGCGCTCGGAGATGTCATCAGTGGACACTGGCACGGGGTCGCGGACGGTATTCGGGGTCCCCTCGGCCTCCTCCTACCGGACCGATGCCTTCGTTCTGCGCTCGCGCGCCTGGGCGACCCACTTGAGACCCTGCAGGTAGAGCAGCGACTTCGGCCTGCGCAGGATCTCAGCGCTCCGCAACGAGATGAGGAACTCCTCCGGCGTCTCGAAGGCGCGCATCCGCACGAGCCCGGTGCCGACGCCCTGGAGCACGTGCGCGTCCGAGCCGGCGCCCATCGTCAGGTTGTACTTCCGCGCGAAGCGCAGGGCCTCGTCGTTGTAGCCCTCGAAGAGGAGCCGCGCGTTGTAGACCTCGAAGATGTCGATCTCGGCGAGGTGGCGGTGCAGAGTGCCGGCATCGGGGATCGTGTGCAGCCGGTCGAACGGGTGGGGGAGGTAGACGACTCCGCCCTGCTCGCGGATGGCGGCGATGGTGTCCCCCATGGGCAGGCCGCGCGGGATCTCCTCGCTGAGGAAGAGGCCGATCACCTCGCCGGCGTCGGTCTTCACCTCCTCGCCGGGGATGACCGTCAGCGCGCGGCTGCGTGCGAGCTCGACGGCTTCCTCCGCTCCGGAGAAGACGTTGTGATCCGTGATGGCGATCGCTCCGAGGCCGATCCGCTCGGCGTGGTCGAGAAGCTCCCGCACCGGGACGGCGCAATCGTGCGAGTGCTCCGTGTGCATGTGCAGGTCGACGAGAATCAGCGGCCGGTCGGCCAACGGGTCGGACCCTTCCGGCGCGGCAACACGCCGCCGCTTGTGGAGGACGGTGCCGTACAGCCGCTCCAGCTCGTCGCCGAGCCGCTCGAAGCTCTCGCCCTCGGCGCTCGTCCGTGCCTTGGTTGAGCAGGACGTGCGCCACGCCTCGTCCTCGGCCAGGCGGGCGACGGCGGCACCGATCAGCTCCGGCTGGTCGCTCGATCCCGGCGGCTCGACGAGCGGGACACCGGCGGCGCGGGCCTCGACGGCGAGGCGGGCGCTCCCCCTGGTGGCCGTGACGAGGCCGGCGGCTCCCGCCAGCTCGGCGGCGCGGGCACGTGCGTCGAGCGCCGTGCGCACAATGACGCGCCCGCGCAGGCCGCGCGGGACGTAGGGACGACCTGCGAGGGTCGTCGTTCGCAGGACGACGACCTCCCACCCGGGCAGGCCGCCGAGGGAGCGGAAGACGGCGCGGAGCCGCGGGAGGTCCTCGGCCCTCCACTCCACGACGAAGCGCGTCCGGGGCGGAGCCGGCTCGAACAGGGCACGTGTCGACCCCGAGGGGCAGCACCCGGTAGTCGCCGGGGAACCGGGCCGCCGCAGCGTCCGCGGTGGCCCGGCTGGTTGCCGTCAGCGCGTCGATGCGGCCGAGGAGCTTCTCGCGCTGCTTCTTGCCCGGTGGGTAGCCGAGCCGCTCGGCCGAGTGGAACGTCGCCACGGCCAGACCGCGTGTGTCGCGGAGCGCCAGGTAGGAGAGGCTGGGCACGCCGGGCTCGTGCACGTGGACGATGTCGAAGCGGTTGCGGGCGAGCGCCAGGTCGAGGTTCGCCCGCACGCCGATGGGAACCCCGAGGCGGCTCCGGCGGGAGACCGGGATCGCCGGGCCGAGCGCGACCGTCCCCGTGAGCGGCGTTCCCTCCCGGCTCAGCCGCTTGAGGGCGCGGCGTCCGGCGGCCAGTTCCGTCGCCCGCCCTGACGGGGCCAAGACGACGACCTCGTGCGCGCGCCGCCGTAGTTCCTCGGCCGCGCCGGCGACGTGGTCGTTCACCGGGTGCGGCTGCGACCAGGCGAAGGGCGTCACGATGCAGATCCGGAGAGCCACAGTGCCGATTGTAGGAACTCGAACCAGAACGAAGCCTTGTGCCGGCGCGACGCCCCGGGCGGCGCGCTGCGGCGTCCTCGGTTGTGCCCGTAGCCTCCGGCTACGACCACGCCCTGCGTCCTTGCATCGCACTCACCCGAGACGCCGCGCCGGCGAAGCGTCATTCTGGCTCGAGTTCCCCGGCTCGACTTGAAGGCTCCCGCGACCCGCTGTACCGTCGCACCTTCAACCCCGTGGAGAGGAGCCACCATGTGTCTTCCGGGCACTGCCGAGATCGTCAGGGAGCGAGTCGAGGCGGACGGGACGCCGAAGGTCGACCGGCGCGCCGCCCTTCTGGGCGCCGCCGGGGCGGCGGGAGCCGCGCTCGCCGCGAGCTTCCCGGCGTCCGCGCTCGCGAACGGACGCGGGCGCCGCAAGAACCGCCTCTGCGACCTCACGCACACGTTCACCGAAGGCTTCCCGGTCTTCACCGACCCCTCGCCGACGCGTGAGACGATCGCCGACTACGCGACCAACGGCTTCTACGCGCAGAAGTGGGCGTTCGGCGAGCACTCGGGCACCCACATGGACGCCCCGGGCCACTTCATCCCGGGCGGCCGCCTGTCGCCGCAGATCACGCTGCCTGAGCTCATCGTCCCCATCGTCGTGATCGACATCCGCAAGAAGGCGCAGACGGACCCGAACGCGATGGTCGAGCTGGACGACGTCAAGCGTTTCGAGCGCAAGCACGGGAAGGTTCCCGACGGTGCGCTCGTCGCGGCCGACTCGGGCTGGGCGAGCAAGGTCGGCGACCCGCTCGCGTTCAAGGGCGGCGCAGCGTTCCCGAACTACAACTTTCCCGGCTGGGGCCTCGAGGCCGCCATGTACCTCGTCGAGAAGCGCGACATCACCGGGATCGGGATCGACACGCTCAGCCTCGACCCCGGCAACTCGTCCACCTTCCCGGTGCACGTCAATTACCTGGCGACCGACCGCTACGGCATCGAGAACCTCGCGGGCCTCGACTGCATCCCGCCCAACGGCGCCACCGCCTACGTCGGGCTGATCCCGTGGGAGGAAGGCTCCGGCGGCCCGTGTCGGGTCATCGCCAACTGGTAGCCCGTTCGGATCGCCCAGACATCGAGGGGCCGGCTCGGGCCGGCCCCTCGCTCGTTCGGCTCTCCTAGGCCTTGGCGGCCGCGGCCGACTTGGCCGGCTTGCGGGCGTACTTCTTGATGAACGCCTCCGTGAGGTCGTAGGCCTCGTCGTCGACGATCTGCCTCGGGGGCGACTTCATCAGGTAGGCGCTCGGGCCCTCGAGGGCGCCGGAGACGCCGTTGTTCAGCGCCAGCTTCGCCATGCGGACGGCGTCGATGACAATGCCGGCCGAGTTGGGGGAGTCCCAGACCTCGAGCTTCAGCTCGATGTTCAGCGGAACGTCGCCGAAGGACGTGCCCTCCATGCGGATGTAGGCCCACTTGCGGTCGGTCAGCCACGGCACGTAGTCCGAGGGGCCGACGTGGACGTTCTTCGCGCCCATGTCGTAGTCGAGCATCGACGTGACCGCGTTCGTCTTCGAGATCTTCTTCGACTCGAGGCGGTCGCGCTCGAGCATGTTGAGGAAGTCCGAGTTGCCGCCGACGTTGAGCTGCATCGTCCGGTCGAGGTGGACGCCGCGCTCGCGGAAGAGCGACGTGAGCACGCGGTGCGTGATCGTCGCGCCGACCTGCGACTTGATGTCGTCTCCGATGATCGGCAGCCCGGCCCGCTCGAACTGGTCACCGAAGTAGCCGCCCTTGGCGATGAAGACCGGCATGCAGTTCACCATCGCGCACCCGGCCTTGAGGATCTGCTCCGTGTACCACTTGGTCGCCTGCTCGGAGCCGACCGGAAGGTAGTTGACGACGACGTCCGTGTTCGTCTCCTTGAGGATCCCGACGATGTCGTCGGTGTCGCCGGGCGCCTTCTCGACGACCTCGGAGATGTACTTGCCGAGCCCGTCATGGGTCATCCCGCGCGAGACGGTGATGCCGGTCTTCGGCACGTCGGCGAACTTGTAGGTGTCGTTCGGGTGTGCCCAGATCGCGTCCGCCAGGTCCTTGCCGACCTTGTCCGTCGTGACGTCGAACGCCGCCGTGAACTCGACGTCGCGGACGTGGTAGCCGCCGAGGTCGACGTGCATCAGTCCAGGGACGAAGGCCTCCGGGTCGGCGTCCTTGTAGTACTCGACGCCCTGGAGGAGCGAGTTGGCGCAGTTGCCGACGCCGATGATCGCGACCCGGACCTTTTCCTCGGACCGCACAGTGCCGTTGGAGTTGCCGTTCGTGCTAGCCATTGGTTCCTTTCCTCTGTTCTGCTGAAGGGGAATTCCGAGCTCGTCTGCTAGCGCCGCGAGGATGACGTCGTTCGTGTGCGAGCTCGTCCGCTTGGCCTCGGCGTCGATTGCGTCCTTGAGCGCGGCGGGCATGCGCAGGAGCGTGACGCCGCTGGCGCCGGCGAGCGGGCTTCGGCGGCCGGTGGGGGAGTAGGGCACGGCGAAGCGCTCGGCCAGGATCCCCGTGGCGAGGTCGTTCAGGTTCCCTCCGCGGCGCGCGACTTCACGGACGAGCGCGCGCTTCAGGGAGGAGGGCATCCGAACGAGAACGCCGCGTCGGTCAGAACTGCTAGCAGTCAAACTGCTAGCACAATAGCAGGTATGCGCTACTGCCGTTCGAGCAGGCGCTTGCGCACGTAGAGGATGCGCTGGAGCACGGTCAGCCAGGCGGCCACCGCGAGCACCGCGACAACGTACGGGAGCGATCCGAACGGCGCGAAGGCGAGGCCGACGGCGATGACGACGACCCGCTCGGCGCGGGTGCCGAAGCCGACGTCCGCCTTGATGCCGATCGCCTCGGCGCGGGCGCGCGCGTAGCTGACGAGGAACGAGCCGCCGATCGCGGCGAACGCGAGGAAGACACCCCAGTCGCTTCCGTCGCGCATGAGCACCATGCCGATCGCGGTCAGCATGAAAAGCTCGCCCATGCGGTCCACGGTCGAGTCGAGGAACGCTCCGAACGGCGTCCCTTTGCCGCTGCGCCGGGCGAGCGCGCCGTCGAGGATATCCAGGATGCTCCCGATCACGAAGAGCGCGCCGCCGAGAATGTAGAGCCAGGGCGTGACGTACTCGAAGTAGACGGCGACGGCGCCGGCCAGGCAGAGCCCGACTCCGGCGATCGTGAGCCCGTCCGGCGTGATGCTGGTCCGCTCGAGCCCGGCGACCCAGCGGCCGGCGACGCGGCGAACCGCGTCCTGGTAGTTGCGGCGCGGGGGCTCGGCCTGCTCGGGGCTACTCACGAAGCCGCGAGGCTACCAGCGCCGGTAGCCGCAGCGGTAGAGCGCCGGAGCCGGTGTCAGCCGCCGCTCCTGCGCCCAGGCGACGATCGTCCCGCCGACGAGCGCGACTCCGACGCCGGCGGCGATGTCGAGCCAGTAGTGGTTTCCGGTCGCCATCACGGAGAACCAGACCCATGTGGGCCAGAGCGTCCAGAGCACTGCCGCCCAGCGGCTCTTCACGAGCGTCGCCATCGCGAAGCCGATGATGAGGGCGTCCGCCGAGTGCACGCTCGGCATGGCCGCGTACGGGTTCGACGCGAGCTCGATCAGGCCGCTGCCGTGATTCACGGCCGAAGACTGCGCCAGCGTGTCCACGAAGCCCTGCTCCGGGAACATCCGCGGCGGCGCGGTCGGCATGAGCACGTAGCCGACGAGCGCGAGCAGGTTCGTGGCGAAGATCCAGTTCCTGACGGTGATGAAGGCGTCGTTCCGGAAGAAGTAGATCCACAGGAGCGAGAGGCCCAGCACGGGGAACTGTGAGAGCCAGTAGGTGAGGTTGACCGCCTCGAGCGCCCAGTCGCCCGCGTGCACGACCGCACGCTGGATGTCGATCTCGACCAGCGAGTTGATGGCCCGCTCGGCGTCGATGACCGTGACGCCGTTCTGGATCGCCTCCAGCGTGCTGCGATCGGCGATTCCGCGCGCGACCTGGTAGACCAACCCGAACCCGAGCCAGAGCGAGAGCTGGAAGAAGAAGTCCCTCCAGCCGTGCGGAAGAAAGCGTCCGACGGCAGTCACGCCGCCAGTTTACCGACCGTGTCGGTTCGGTTTTCCCCCGGTTCTTGGGTGGATAAGTACGGAAATTGCGGTCTTAGAACCCTTCAGCCGCCGATGAAGGACATCTCGACCTTCGGCAGGTCGGCGGTCTCGGCCGAGCGGAGCTCCGAGTAGCGGTCGGTGCGGGCGCGCCAGATGTCAGCGATCGCGGCGCTCAGCTCCTCGTCGGACGCGCCGCCGCGCAGGAGGGCCCGCAAGTCGTGGCCCTGCACTGCGAAGAGGCAGGTGTAGACCTGGCCGTCGGCCGAGAGGCGCGCGCGCGTGCAGTCGCCGCAGAACGGCTGCGTCACCGAGGAGATGACGCCGATCTCGCCGCTTCCGTCCCGGTAGCGCCAGCGGTTGGCCACCTCGCCCCGGTAGGCGGCCTCGACCGGCTCGAGCGGGAGCTCGGCGTCGATCGCCGCGACGATCTCGGCCGCGGGGACGACGTCGTCCATCCGCCAGCCGTTCGTGTGGCCGACGTCCATGTACTCGATGAAACGCAGGACGACGCCGGTGCCACGGAAGCGCCGAGCCATCGGCAGGATCCCGCCCTCGTTGAGGCCGCGCTTGAGCACCACGTTCACCTTCACGGGCGCGAGGCCGGCGGCGAGCGCGGCGTCGACGCCCTCGAGCACGCGGGCGACGGGGAAGTCGACGTCGTTCATCGCGCGGAACACCTCGTCGTCGAGCGAGTCCAGGCTGACCGTGATCCGATCCAGCCCCGCGGCCTTCAGCGCCTCGGCCTTGCGGGCGAGGAGGGCGCCGTTCGTCGTCAGCGTCAGGTCGAGCCCGTCGATCCGGGCGAGGAGCGCGATCAGGGTCTCGACGTCGCGGCGGACGAGCGGCTCGCCTCCCGTGATCCGGATCTTCTCGACGCCGAGGCCGGCGAAGGCGCGGGCAACGCGCTCGATCTCCTCGAAGGAGAGCAGGTCGGTGCGGGCGAGGAAGGTGTAGTCCCGCCCGAAGACCTCCTTCGGCATGCAGTAGACGCAGCGGAAGTTGCAGCGGTCGGTCACCGAGATCCGGAGGTCCCGCACCGGCCGCCCCAGCTTGTCGGTCAGCCGCTCCACGGATGAAGCGTAGCCCAGCGGGTTACGTCGGCCGGGCGCTTGGGTACCTCGGCTGCGATCGACTCTTCGCCCGAAGCGGGGCGCCCTGGGATTCTGCGGGCGCCTCGCCTCACCATCAGGTGGGCTGATCGAGTCGGGCGGGAACTCGACTTGAGCTGATGGTCCCGCGACCGGCATGCTGCGACCATGGCTGCGCGGTACCCCGCTCGTGTTTGGCTTGCCCTGGTGACGATCTACATCGTCTGGGGCTCGACGTTCATCGCGCTTGCGATCGTCGTCCGGGACCTGCCGCCGCTCCTCTCGCTGGCCATCCGGCACCTGCTCGCGGGCGCTCTGCTGCTCGCGTGGGCCCTGCCGCGCGGTGACCGCGAGGGCGATCCGGTCGGGCGGGCGCAGATCCTCGCCGGCTTCGTGTTCGGCGGCCTGCTCTTCCTCGTCGGCCACGGGACGCTCGCCTGGGCGCAGCAGACCGTGCCGGCCGGCGTCGCCGCGCTCCTCGTCGGGAGCATCCCGATCTGGATGGCGCTCCTCGACCGCGTCTTCTTCGGCCGTCGCCTGCGCCCCTCGGCGTACGTCGGCTTCGGGCTCGGCTTCGTCGGGCTCGCGTTCCTCGTCGACCCGTTCGGAGCCGGACAGGTCGACCGCGTCGGCGCGCTCGTGATCCTCGTCGGCGCGCTCGCATGGTCGGCGGGCTCGCTCTACTCGCGCGGAGCCGCGTTGCCGAAGCGTCCGCTCGTCTCCGCGGGTCTCGGCGCCGTGTGCGGCGGCCTCCTCTGCCTCGTGGTCGCGGTCTTCGCCGGCGAGCTCGGGCAGGCGACGTGGACGTTCGAGGCCGTGGGCGCGCTCACCTACCTCCTCGTCGTCGGCAGCCTCGTCGGCTTCACGGCCTACGTCTGGCTCCTGCGCGTGGCCCCGGTCTCGCTCGTCTCCACCTACGCCTACGTGAACCCGATCGTCGCGGTCGCGCTCGCCTGGCTGCTGCTCGGCGAGACGATCACCCTGCAGATGGGCGTCGCCGGCGCAGCCATCCTCGTGGCCGTGGCGCTCATCCTCCGCGCGAGCGGCGCAGCGGTCGAGCCCGGCCGCGGCCTTCTCCGCCGCCGCGCGCCAATGCCGGCGCGGCCGGCCTCCGAGCCCGCCTCCTGACCCCGCGAAGCCCGAGCTTGTGTTCCACCAGCACAAGCCTGGGAGTCCCGAGCTCGCCCGTATTCCCCCGGCTCAGGGCTTGTGCGCGTGGAACACAAGCGGCTCGTGGGGCCGCGGGCTTCCGGCTGGTCCGGTAGAACCGCGCTCCGTGGACCAGCGCGCGACACCACTGGCCGACGCGGCCGCGGCTTTTCTCGCGGCCGGAGTCACGCCGTTCACGACGCCCGGGCACAAGCGGAGGCCCGATCTCGCCGACGAGCTCCTGCTCCTCGACCTGCCCCTCTCGGGCGGCGCCGACGACCTGCACATGCGCTCGGACGTCCTCGGCCAGGCCGAGCGCCTCGCGGCCGACCTGTGGGGCGCCGACCTCTGCCGCTTCTGCGGGAACGGCTCGACGGAGGGGAACCAGGCGCTCGCGCTCGCGCTCGGCCGTCCGGGCGACCGCGCCGTCATCTCCCGGAGCATGCACAAGTCGGTCCTGGCCGGGCTCGTGCTCTCGGGGCTCGAGCCGGTCTGGGTGCGCCCCGACGTCGACCCCGGCACCGGGCTTACCGCTCGCCCTCCCGTCGGAGCGGGTGGCGGCCGCCCTCGCCGAGGCGCCGGATGCCTGCGGCGTCTTCCTGGTCGAGCCGAGCTTCGTCGGCGTCCTCTCAGACGTGGGCGCGATCGCGGAGCTCGCCCACGGCGCCGGCGTCCCGCTCGTTGTCGACCAGGCCTGGGGAGCGCACTTCGGCTTCCACCCCGCGGTGCCGCCGCACGCCCTCGCCTCCGGCGCCGACGCGTTCGTCGCCTCCTCGCACAAGACGCTCGCCGCCTTCACGCAGAGCGCGTTCCTGCTCGCGCGCGGCGGCTTCCTCGACCTCGAGCGGTTGGACGAGTCCTTCGAGATCCTCCACACGACGAGCGTCTCCGCCGCGCTGCTCGCCAGCATCGACCGCGCGCGGATGATCATGGCCACGCGGGGCGAGGAGCTCCTCGGCGAGACCGTGCGCCTGGCCGCCTACGCCCGCGGGCGCCTGGCCGAGGTTGAGGGCCTGGCGATCGTCGCCTCCGACGACCCGACGAAGCTCGCGCTCGCCCTTCCCGGCACCGGCGTGGACGGGCTCGAGGTCGAGGCCGACCTCTTCGCCCAGGGCATCCGCTTCGAGCTGGCCAACCGCGACCTGCTCGTCCCGCTCCTGACGATCGCGGACACCGAAGAGGGGGTGGAGCGCCTCTGCGACGCGCTGGTCGCGTCGCTCGCGGGGCGGCGGGGCGAGTCGCGTCCGCCCGGCGCTGCCAGCGCGGTCTGGGACATCACGCCCGAGACGGCCATGACCCCGCGGGAGGCGTTCTTCTCCGCGCGGGAGACCGTCAGGGCCGAAGACGCCCCCGGCAGGGTCGCCGCCGAGATGGTCTGTCCGTACCCGCCGGGGATCCCGGCGATCGCTCCGGGCGAGGTGGTCTCCCGGGAGCTCGTGGACGCCCTCCGGGAGGCCGCCGCCGCCGGCACGCGGCTGTCGTACTGCGCCGACGCGGCTCTGGCCTCGCTGCAGGTCGTCGCCCGCGCCTGACCGCGCTCAGCGATCTGCTATAACGAGGGCTTAGATTTTCTGAGCCAGTCACGTAAGCCACTCACGGAGGACTCACCACATGGCACGAACCATCGGCATCGACCTGGGCACGACGAACTCCTGCGTCGCCGTGCTCGAGGGCGGCGAGCCGACCGTCATCCCCAATGCCGAGGGCGGGCGCACGACCCCGTCCGTCGTCGCGTTCGCGAAGGACGGCCAGCGGCTCGTCGGGGCGCCTGCGAAGCGCCAGTCGGTCACGAACCCCGAGAACACGATCTCCTCGATCAAGCGCTTCATGGGGCGCAAGTACTCGGAGGTCTCCGAGGAGATGAAGATCGTCCCCTACGAGATCGTCTCCGGCCCGAACGGCGACGTCCGCGTCAAGGCCGGCGGCAAGGAGTACGCGCCGCCGGAGATCAGCGCGATGATCCTGCAGAAGCTGAAGGCGGACGCCGAGGCCTACCTCGGCGAGACGGTCACCGACGCCGTCGTCACCGTCCCCGCCTACTTCAACAACGCTCAGCGCGAGGCGACCAAGGACGCCGGCAAGATCGCCGGCCTCAACGTTCTCCGCATCATCAACGAGCCGACCGCGGCCTCGCTTGCCTACGGCCTCGACAAGGAGGCCGACCAGACGATCCTCGTCTTCGACCTCGGCGGCGGGACGTTCGACGTCTCCGTCCTCGAGCTGGGCGAGGGCGTCTTCGAGGTCAAGGCAACCAACGGTGACAACCACCTCGGGGGCGACAACTTCGACAAGGCGGTCGTCGACTGGATGGTGGCCGAGTTCAAGCGCGACCAGGGCATCGACCTGAGCCAGGACAAGATGGCGCTCCAGCGCCTGTACGAGGCGGCGGAGAAGGCGAAGATCGAGCTGTCTTCCACGACCTCCACGCAGATCAACCTGCCGTTCATCACGGCGACGCCGGAGGGCCCGAAGCACCTCGACCTCCAGCTCACGCGCGCGAAGCTCAACGAGCTCACGCACGACCTGCTCGAGCGGACGGTCGGCCCGACGAAGCAGGCCCTGGCTGACGCCGGGCTCACCGCCGACAAGATCGACCACGTCGTCCTCGTCGGCGGCATGACCCGCATGCCCTCCGTCCAGGAGAAGGTGGCCTCGGTCGTCGGCAAGGAGCCGCACAAGGGCGTCAACCCGGACGAGGTCGTCGCCGTCGGCGCGGCCATCCAGGCCGGCGTGCTCAAGGGCGAGGTCAAGGACATCCTTCTGCTCGACGTCACGCCGCTCTCGCTCGGCATCGAGACGAAGGGCGGCGTCTTCACGACGCTGATCGAGCGGAACACGACGATCCCGAAGAAGAAGTCCGAGACGTTCACGACGGCCGAGGACAACCAGCCGTCGGTCGAGATCCACGTGCTCCAGGGCGAGTCGGAGATGGCCGCGTTCAACAAGACGCTGGGCAAGTTCCAGCTGGTCGGGATTCCCCCGGCGCCGCGGGGCATGCCGCAGGTCGAGGTCGCCTTCGACATCGACGCCAACGGCATCCTCAACGTCTCCGCCAAGGACCTCGGCACGGGCAACCAGCAGCAGATCCGCATCGAGGGCGGCTCCGGGCTCGACGAGAACGAGGTCGAGCAGATGATCAAGGACGCCGAGGCCCACGCCGACGAGGCGCACAAGCTCCGCGAGCTGGCCGAGGCCAGGAACCAGGCGGAGACCCTCGTGTACTCCACCGAGAAGAGCCTCGCCGAGCACCGCGACTCGCTCGACGAGGAGACGGTGAAGACGATCGAGGAGCGGGTCGAGGCCCTCAAGGCCGTCGCCGACGGCGACGACACCGCGCAGATCCGCGCCAAGAGCGAGGAGCTGATGGAGGCCGCGCACAAGCTGGCGCAGGCCGTGTACGAGAAGGTGCAGGCCGAGCAGGCCGCCGCCCAGCCGAGCGCCGGCAACGGTGAGGCGGCCAGCGACGACGAGGTCGTCGAGGAGGCGGACTACGAGGTCATCGACGAGGAGGCGAAGCAGTCGTAATGGCCTCCGAGGAGACCACCGGCCCGGAGCAGGCCGAGAAGGCGCTGGCGGAGCTGGAGGAGCGGATCGAGCTCCTCCAGCGCGAGCGCGACGAGGTCATCGACGACCTCAAGCGCGTCGCCGCGGACTTCGACAACTACCGCAAGCGGGTGCTGCGCGACCAGGAGGCGCTGGTCGTGCGCGCCCACGAGCGGCTCGTGAAGGAGCTCCTGCCGGTCGTGGACGACCTCGAGCGCGCGCTCGTCGCCGCCGAGGAGCACGAGGAGGCGCGGCTCGAGGAGGGCGTCCGACTCGTCCACCGCGAGCTGCGCGACGCCCTGGCCAAGGAGGGGCTCGTCGAGATCGAGACCGACGGCGAGTTCGACCCGCACGTCCACGAGGCGCTGTTGACCCAGCCCTCCGAGGAGGACGAAGGGGCCATCCTCCAGGTGATTCAGAAGGGATACCGGCTCGGCGACCGGGTGCTCCGGCCCGCGCGCGTCGTCGTGTCCCAGGGGCCCGCGGAGTGAGAGACCTCTACGAGGTCCTGGGCGTTCCGAAGTCGGCCTCCGCCGACGAGATCAAGAAGGCCTACCGCAAGCTCGCCCGCAAGCACCACCCCGACTCGAACCCGGGCGACGCCGAGGCGGAGGAGCGCTTCAAGGAGCTCCAGGACGCCTACGACGTCCTCTCCGACCCGGAGAAGCGGAAGCAGTACGACCAGCTCGGGCCGCGCATGTTCGACGGCGGCCGCGCAGGCGGCCCGGGCGGCTTCACCTGGAGCGGGAACGTCGGCGACCTTGGTGACCTCGGCGACCTGTTCGGGGGGCTCTTCGGACGGGGCGCGGGAGGAGCGGCCGGCGGCCGGGCGCGACGTCGGGGGCAGCGCGGCGCCGACGTCGGCGTCACGCTCACGCTCTCCTTCGAGGACTCCCTGAACGGGCTGACGACGAAGATCCCGGTCGAGCTCGAGACGGCCTGCTCGACGTGCAAGGGCACGGGCGCGGAGCCGGGCACGAAGCCGGTCATCTGCCCGGAGTGCCGCGGCCGCGGGGTGACGTCCGAGGACGAGGGCTTCTTCGCCTTCTCGCGGCCGTGTCCCCGCTGCCACGGCAACGGCACCGTGGTCGAGAAGCCGTGCCGGACCTGCCACGGCTCCGGACGCGAGCGGAGGACGAAGCGGTACACGGTGAAGATTCCCGCCGGCGTCAAGGACGGCACCCAGATCCGCCTCAAGGGCAAGGGTGAGGCCGGCTACGACGGCGGACCGCCGGGCGACCTGATCGTGACGACCCGCGTGACGCCCTCACCGCTCTTCGAGCGCCGCGGCGCCGACCTCCTCATCGAGGTCCCGGTCACGTACGCGGAGGCCGCGCTCGGCGCCGAGGTGGAGGTGCCGACCCCGGAGGGGCGCGTCTCCCTCAAGGTTCCAGCCGGCTCGCAGGACGGCAAGCTCCTGCGCATCCGCGGCCAGGGCGCGCCGAAGCTGAACGGCGGCGGCAAGAAGGGCGATCTGCTCGCCCGGGTGCGCCTCGAAGTTCCCACGAAGCTGACGAAGGCCGAGCGCGAGGCGATCGAGGCGCTCGACAAGGCGTCCACCCGCGACGTCAGGGACAAGCTGAGAACGTGATGCTCACGTTGCACGAGAAGCTCGAGAGCGAAGGCCCTCGCCTCGCTCCGGAGCCGGAGACCGCCGAGGAGCTCGTTGCAAGACGGCCTCGCCCGTCGAGGCTGGTCGGGCTCGTGCTGTTCGCCGCCGCCGCGGCTGCGACGCTGGTGGCACTGGAAGAGCTCGGAGTCCTCGAGCTTCCGAAGGAGCTGATCTTGGGCGGCTTGATGCTCCTGACCGCCTTCGAGGTCATTGCGTGGCTGGTCGACTCTCGCGACGAGGAGGTTGGCGATGACGCTTGACGAGCGCCCGCGCTACATGATCTCCGTCGCCGCCGAGCTCGTCGGCATGCATCCGCAGACGCTGCGCGTGTACGAGACGAAGGGTCTGGTCCGCCCACGGCGCACGCCCGGCAACACGCGGCTCTACTCCGAGGCCGACCTCGAGCGCCTGCGCCTGATCCAGCGGCTCACCACCGAGCTCGGGCTCAACCTCGCCGGCGTCGAGACCGTGCTGCGCCTCCAGGACGAGCTCACTCGCCTGCAGGCGCGCATGGAGCGGCTGGAGGCCGAGATGCGCGCCGAGGTCCAGCGCGTGCACCGACAGTACCGGCGCGAGGTCGTGCTCTACAGCGACCCCGGCGACACACTCCCCCGACCAGCGAAGAGGACATGGACTTCAACAGGCTGACCATCAAGTCGCAGGAAGCCGTCGGCGCCGCCCAGGAGCTGGCGCGCCGGAGCGGCAACCCCGAGATCTACCCCGAGCACCTCGTGCTCGCGCTCCTCGACCAGGAGCTCCCGCGCACGCTCGTCGAGCGGGCGGGCTCGTCCGTGGCGGACGTGCGCGCGCGGGCCGAGGCCGCGCTCTCCGCCAAGCCGTCGGTCCAGGGCGCCGCGGCCCAGCAGCCGCGCGTCTCGACGGCCTTCTCCGAGGTGCTCGACCACGCCGAGGAGGAGATGCGCAAGCTCGAGGACGACTACGTCTCCACCGAGCACCTGCTGCTCGCGCTCGACGTCGTTCCCCGCGACGCGCTGCTCTCGGCGCTGAAGGACGTGCGCGGCGCCCAGCGCGTGACCTCGCAGGACCCCGAGAGCTCCTACCAGGCGCTCGAGAAGTTCGGCCGCGACCTCACCGAGCTGGCCGAGCAGGGCAAGCTCGACCCGGTGATCGGGCGCGACGAGGAGATCCGCCGCGTCATCCAGGTGCTCTCGCGACGCACGAAGAACAACCCGGTCCTGATCGGCGACCCGGGCGTGGGCAAGACCGCGATCGCCGAGGGCCTTGCCCAGCGCATCGTTGCCGGCGACGTCCCGGAGGGGCTGAAGGGAAAGCGCGTGTGGGCGCTCGACATCGGGGCGCTCCTCGCGGGCTCCAAGTACCGGGGCGAGTTCGAGGAGCGGCTGAAGGCCGTGCTCAACGAGATCAAGGAGTCCGCGGGCGAGATCATCCTCTTCATCGACGAGCTGCACACGATCGTCGGCGCGGGCGCCGCCGAGGGCGCGGTCGACGCGGCCAACATGCTGAAGCCGATGCTCGCGCGCGGGGAGCTGCGGGCCGTCGGCGCGACGACGCTCGACGAGTACCGCAAGCAGATCGAGAAGGACGCCGCGCTCGAGCGCCGCTTCCAGCCCATCTTCGTCGGCGAGCCGTCCGTCGCGGACACGATCGCGATCCTCCGCGGCTTGAAGGAGCGGTACGAAGCCCACCACGGTGTTCGCATCCGTGACGCCGCGCTCGTCGCCGCGGCCGTCCTCTCCGACCGCTACATCTCCGACCGCTTCCTGCCTGACAAGGCCATCGACCTCGTGGATGAGGCCGCCTCGCGCCTGCGCATGGAGATCGACTCCTCGCCTCTCGAGCTGGACGAGGCCGAGCGCCGCGTGCGCCAGCTCGAGATCGAGCTCGCCGCCATGGGCAAGGAGTCCAAGGAGGTGCGGGAGCCCCTCGAGCGCGAGCTCGCCGACGCGAGGGCCCACCGCGACGAGCTGGCCGCCCGGTGGGCGAAGGAGAAGGAGCAGCTCGACCGCGTCAAGGAGATCACGCAGCGGATCGACGACCTGCGCATGGAGGCCGAGCGCGCCGAGCGCGCCGGCGATCTGCAGCGCGTTGCCGAGGTCCGCTACGGCGAGCTGCCCGCACTCGAGGCCGAGCTGGCCGAGCGCGAGGAGCACGAGTTCGCTCCGATGGTGAAGGAGGAGGTCGACGAGGACGACGTCGCCGCGGTCGTCGCCCGCTGGACGGGCATTCCCGTAGCCCGTCTGCTCGAGGGCGAGACCGAGAAGCTCATCCACATGGAGGAGCGGCTCCACCAGCGCGTCGTCGGCCAGGAGGAGGCGGTCGAGGCCGTCGCCAACGCGCTACGCCGCGCCCGTACGGGCCTGCAGGACCCGAACCGGCCGATCGGCTCGTTCGTCTTCCTCGGCCCGACCGGCGTGGGGAAGACCGAGCTGGCGCGCGCCCTCGCCGAGTTCATGTTCGACGACGATCGCGCCCTCGTCCGCCTGGACATGTCCGAGTACCAGGAGCGGCACACGGTTGCCCGCCTCGTCGGCGCTCCGCCCGGCTACGTCGGCTACGAGGAGGGCGGCCAGCTGACGGAGGCCGTCCGGCGGCGGCCGTACTCCGTCGTCCTCCTCGACGAGATCGAGAAGGCGCACGCCGAGGTCTTCGACGTCCTCTTGCAGATCCTCGACGACGGCCGCCTCACCGACGGCCACGGCCGCACGGTCGACTTCCGCAACACCGTCATCATCATGACCTCGAACCTCCGCTCGGCTGACGCCATGCGCGAGTTCTTCCGCCCCGAGTTCCTGAATCGGATCGACGAGATCGTCGAGTTCCGCGCCCTGACGCGCGAGCAGCTGGGCGAGATCGTCGACCTGCAGCTGGAGCGCCTGCGCGACCGGCTGGCCGAGCGCGGCTTCGGCCTCGAGCTGACGGACGCCGCGAAGGAGCACCTGGCCGAGGCCGGCTGGGATCCGACCTACGGCGCGCGCCCGCTCAAGCGCGCCCTGCAGCGCCTGGTCGAGAACCAGCTTGCGCTGCGGCTCCTGGAGGGTGACTTCGCCGAGGGCGACACGATCCGTGTGGACGTGGCCGACGGCGAGCTGGTCTTCGCCAAGGCTCCGGCGGCCGAGCCGGCGTCGGTCTAGGCCTCCGGCCCCGATCTCGTCGCGGAGCGTGGCCGAGGCTCCGCGTCAGTCTTTGGGGCACCCCGGCCCACCACCCGCTCCCAGCGTACAGCCGAGAATCGCAGCCGTGGTGCGCAGAATCGTGCCGAGTGTGCGACGGCGGGACGGGAGCGCCGGGCTAGGGAACCGGGTCGAAGAACTCGGCCTTGCCGGTCTCCGGCGGGGCGCCGTAGATGAAGAGAACGAGCTCCTCCTCGCCGGCGTTGCGGAGCTGGAGGATCGTGCCGCGCTCGACGACGACCAGGCCCCCGCGCGGTACCTCGTGCCGCTCGGGCGGATCGCCCAGGTCGACCGTCAGCGTCCCGGCGAGAACGACGAAGACCTCCTCCTGGCCCAGGTCGCGATGGCGCTTCCCCTGTGCGCCGGGCGGGTAGCGCCAGACGTTGGCGCGCGACTCCGCGAGCGCCTCCGACAGCGATGCGATCGAGCGAGGGTCCGTCTCGGAGCGCGGCTCGAACGCCAGCTCGTCAGCCTGGAAGACCGTATAGCCCACGCGCGTAGCCTAGGAGGGTTTGGCGAAGCTCGCTCGTCGCCGGGGTGCGATGGTCGTTCCGAAACAAGGACGCAGGGAGCGTTCGTAGCCGGAGGCTACGGGCGCGACTGAGGACGCAGTCTTCGGGGCGAGCAGCGCGGCCCGGCGGCACAGTCGCCGTTTCGCCGAACCCTCCTAGTTGTCACACTGCGGAGATGAACCAGCTCCTCGCGTTCCTCGGCGTCTCGGCGTTGGTGATCGTGACGCCGGGGCAGGACACGGCGCTCACGATCAAGAACACGCTCGCCGGCGGACGGCGCGCGGGCGTCCTCACGGCCCTCGGTGTGTCCACCGGCCAGGCTGTGTGGACGCTGGCGGCGAGTGCCGGCATCGCCGCGCTCCTCGTCGCCTCCGAGCCGGCGTTCCTCGCGCTCAAGCTTGCCGGCGCCGCGTATCTCGTCTACCTCGGCGCCCAGGCGCTGCTCGCCGCAGTCCGCGGCGCGCCGGCCCACGACTTCCAGGATGACGCCTCGCCGCGCCTGGCGCCTGCGACCGGCTATCGCCAGGGCGTCGTCTCGAACCTGGGGAACCCGAAGATGGCCGTCTTCTTCACCAGTCTCCTGCCCCAGTTCGGCGGCGCCTCGTTCGCCGTGATGCTCGTGCTCGGTCTCGTCTTCTGCGCGATGACGTTCCTGTGGCTGGCCGCCTACTCGGCCGCGGTGGACCGGGCCGGTCACATGCTTCGGCGACCGGGCGTCCGCCGCGCCCTCGACGCGGTCACCGGCACGGTCCTGGTTGCGCTCGGCCTCCGCCTCGCGGCGCAGGATCGCTAGTCGAGGCGCTTCTCGAAGCAGACGCTCTTCGGATCGTCTGCGAACGGCCCGTAGCGCGGGATCGGCCCGAAGCCGGCCGAGATGTAGAGCGCGATGGCCGCGGCCTGCAGCTTCCCTGTCTCCAGGCGGACGAGGGAATAGCCGAGCGCCCGCGCCTCGTCCTCCAGCGCCCCGAGCACGTGGCGGGAGAGTCCGCCGCCGCGCCTGCCGGGCACCACGTACATCCGCCGGATCTCCCCGGTCACCGCGTCGTAGCGGGCCACGCCGCCGCAGGCGACCGCCTCGCCGTCGATCCTCCCGATCAGGAACGCGCCGCCGTTCACCGGCTCGAAGATCGACGCCTCCGGAAGCCCGCCCGAGCCCGGGTCGCCGTCGTAGGTGGCGAGCAGCTCCGCCTCGAGCGCCTTCGCGAGCGCGATGGCGGTCTCCGAGTCGAAGCTCTCGCGACGGATCTCCACGGCGCCAGCCTAGAGTTCGCCGACGTGACGCTGCCAGATCGTCCGCTCCAGCTCGGAGAGCTTCTCTCCGAGGTGGTCCGCATCTACACCCAGCGCCCCTGGGCGGCGCTCGGCGTCGGCCTGGTCCTGGGCGGCGCCAACCTGCTCTCCGCCCTGACCCCGGACCTGCTCGATGTCCTGATGCTCGCGTTCGCCTTTGCCCTGACCTTCGCCGCCGCGGCGAGGCTCGTGTCCGGCGATTCCTTCGTCGAGGCGTGGGCGCAGGTCGGCCTGCGCGTGCCGGTGCTGTTCGTCTTCACGTTCGTCGTGGCCGTCCCGGCTGTGATCTCGTTGACGTATCTCTTCCTGTTCGTCATCGCGGCTGCCTGGCTCGCCCTCCTGGGCTTCTCGATCCCGGTGGCGATGCTCGAGCGCGATCCCGAGGTGAAGAACGTCTTCGATCGGATCGCCTACTCGCTCCTGAGGTCGATCCGCCTCGCGCGCGTCGAGTACCTCCACGCCCTGGGCGTCGTCGCCGCTCTGATCATCATCTACCTCGTGTTCTCGATCGCGCTCACGGTCGGGCTCGTCGGGTTCGCCGAGAATGGCCGCACCATCGCCACGGCCCTCGCCCAGGTCGTCCTGGCGCCATTCTTCTTCATCGGTCTCACCGTCCTCTACTACGAGCAACGAGCGCGGGCGGCTGTATCCTCGCCTCCCGAAGCCGCCTAGGGAGGAGCCATGCCCAAGTACCTGATGCTGTCGACGCTGAGCGAGCAGGGCCTGCAGACGCTCCGCGCGAACCCCGAGCGCCTCCGGGAGGTGAACAAGGACGTCGAGGAGCTGGGCGCGAAGGTGCTCCACCAGTGGTTCGTGCTCGGTCCGTACGACTTCGTCAACATCGTCGAGGCCGAGAGCTCGGCCGTGATCGCGGAGGTCTCCGTCTCGCTGGGAGCGCGCGGGAGCGTGCACACGCAGTCGTACGAGATGCTCGAGGTCGACGACCTCATCAAGCTCCTCGGTGGCTGACAGTGCCGGCCCGGCTGCCGGAGTGGCTCGCCGCCGAGGTTGCCTCCTGGCCGCAGGACGCGTGGGGGGCGCACCAGACGCGCCTCCTTCTCCGCGACGGCCGGGTCGTCGAGCCGGTCGCCGTGCTGCCGAGCGGCGACGTCGTCGGCTGGGGGCAGGCCGGCTCGGCGGACTTCTCGGCCGACGACATCGTCGCCATCGAGCGGATCGACGAGTAGCAGCTACTCCGTGAAGACGTAGTCGTTGTCGAGCGCGCCCATGTGGCAGCTCCAGCAGACGGCGCCGCTCGCGACTTCCTGGAACGGCTCGTCACGGGCGTCGCGGGTGTACTCGACGAAGACCCAGTTCCGATGGGCGGGATCGGCGCCTGGCTCCTTGCGCATGATCGCGATGAGGCCGATGAAGTCCGCCCCCGGGCGGACCGCGTCCTTCACGACGATCGTGTCGGCGGGATAGCGACCGTTCGCGAGCTGCTCGCGGGAGACGTACACGTTCTTCGTCCCGTTGTGCGGGTCGGCGTCGCGTGGGGGAATGGGCGCGTCGTTGAGCTTCGTCCAGCCCCGGTAGCCGGCGACGAAGCCGGGGACGCCCCGCGGTGCCCGTGGCGTCTCTTCGGTCGGCGTCGGCTCGGTCGTCGTCGCCGCGTCGGTCGTCGGCTCCGGGAGGGAGGTCGTCGCCTCGGGCGCGGGCTGCGGTGCCGTGGGAGCCGATATCGGCTCACCGTCCCCGCCGCACCCCGCCGCCAGCATGACGAGGAGAAGGAGACGCCTCACTGCAGGCGAGAGTAGGCGACCGCCACCTCGGCCGCCAGCGCCGCGTTCTCGACGATCAGCTGCTTGTTCACCTCGACGGTCGTCCCGCCGCTCGCCTCGTGCAGGTAGGCGAGGACGAACGGCGTCACGTCCTGCCCGCGGACGCCCTGGCGCTCGGCCTCGGCAACACCCTGCTCGATGAGCGGCTCGACGTCGAGGCTCTCGTCGGGCGGGCGGGCGAGCAGCAGGGCGGAGTGGCGCCCCAGCCGCCAGTGGAACTGCGCGATCTGGGCCGTTTCCTCGACCGTGAGGACACGGGCGGAGACCGGCGGCCCGCCTTCGCGTGCGTAGAAGAGGGGCATCGTGTCGGTCCTCCAGCCGAGCACCGGCACACCGATCGTCTCCAGCAGCTCCGCGGTCGCCCGGACGTCGAGGATCGACTTCGCGCCGGAAGCGACGACGAGCGCCTCTGTCCGGGCCAGCTCTCCGAGGTCGGCCGAGACGTCGAGCCGCTCGGCCCAGCCCCGATGGACGCCGCCGAGCCCGCCGGTTCCGAGGAAGCCGATGCCGACGGCGCGGCAGACGGCGAGCGTGCCGCCCGCGGTCGTCGCGCCGAGCGCTCCCTGCGCCGCGCAGGCGGCGAGGTCGCGCGGGCCGACCTTGCGGGCGTCCGGCGAGCTGCCGAAGCGCTCGAGCTGTTCCTCGGTGAGCCCGACGTGGATGGCGCCGTCGACGACGCCGATCGTCGCTGGGACGCCCCACGCGGCTCGAACCCGCCGCTCGGCCTCGGCGGCCACGGCAGTGCCGTCCCCGCGCGGGAAACCGTGCGAGACGAGCGTCGTCTCCAAGGCGACCACGGGACGACGAGCTTCGAGGGCCGCGCGGACCTCCGGGTGGATGCGGACGAGGTCAGCCATTACGGCGTCGCCCCCATCTTGGCAACGCAGCGGGCCGCGGCGTCGAGGGCGAGCTCGGGGCCGCGGAGGAGGAAGCCCGCCGCGAAGGCGTCGCCGGCGCCCGTCGAGTCGACAGCCTCGGCCGCGACGGCCGGCAGCTCGCGGCGCCCGCCGGCCTCGACGACCACGCAGCCGCGGTCGCCGCGCTTGACCACGAGCGTCTCGACGCCGAGGTCGCCCGCGAGCTCCGCCTCGGCCTCGTTGGCGAAGACGATCCTTGGGCCAAGTGCGGCGACCGTCTCGCGGAAGCGCGCGACCCCTACCTCCTCGATCGCCGCCGTCGACGACAGGTCCACGCTCACCTGTCCCGCGAGCGTGGCTGCGGCCAGCGCGGTCTCGCGGAGGGGCGAGCGGACGAGGCTGTAGCCGGGGACGTGCAGCCATTCGCAGCCGACGAGCCATGCCCGGTCGAGCTCCGCCGGCGCGAATGCGGTCGAGACGCCGCGGTCGCTCAGCATCGTCCGCGCGCCGTCCGGTGTCGCGACCGAGACCACCGTGCCGGTGCCCGACTCCACCACGGGCCCGGCCAGCTCGACGCCGAGCGCCGCCAGCTCTTCGGCCAGGATCCGCCCTGCCGGATCCGCCGCCCGCTTGCCGACGAACCGCGCGCGCCCGCCGAGCGCCGTCACCCACGCGGCTACGTTCGCCGCCTGACCGCCCGGGCCGACCCGGGTGCGCCCGTACGTGTCCGTGTCCGCTGCGATCGGGCCGTCGAGCCGCACGATGACGTCGAGCAGGAGGTCACCGAGCGTGCAGATCACGCGGTGCACCCTACAATCGGCCCCGTGGACGACGGACGGCGCAGACGGCTCAGGCCCTTCCTCCTCGGCGGGCTCGTCGGCTCGATTGCCGGCGTCGCTGCAGCGGGGCGGATGAAGGTGCGGTCGCAGCCGAGGAAGCGGGAGACGCCGGCGGGCCTCGCTGCGTTCGAGCAGGCCCCCTGCTACGAGGAGCTCGTCGAGCGCGAGGCGCGCGGCGAGCGCGTCCGCTAGGCGGCTCCGAGCCGCGCCAGCGCCTCCTGGGCGGTCTGTGCGTTGCGGCCGGCGTCGCCGATCCCCAGCTCGGCTGCCAGCGCCTGCACCTCGAGCGTCGCCTGCAGGAAGGCGGCCGGCGTGATGGTCGGGTCGACCGTCCGTACGACGAGGAACGGCCCGAAAGCTTCCGTCTCGAAGGCCGGCCCGGGGGAGCCTTCGGGGATGCTCAGGCGAGCCTCGGCCACGTCGACGTAGTCCGAGGCGTCCAGCACCCAGACGCCCCGCCCGAGCGGCTCGCCGGCGTCCTCGAGCGCCTCGACGGCGAGGCGAGAGTCGGCCCGCGGGACGAAGATCGCGCCGAACGGCGCTCCTTCGTCCCAGGCGTCCAGGTAGGTCGGCTCGTAGCCGAACAGCACGTCGTCCGCGCGGCCCGACTCGGCCAGCCAACGAGCGGCCTCGACCCGCGCCTCTGCTCGCTCCGCGGGCTCGCCGGTATAGAGCCAGCGCGTCCGGTCGATCCCCCAGACGACCTGCGAGGCGAGGAGGAACCCGAGGAGGGTCGCTACCACGCCCGGCCCCGCGCGTCCCGCCGCCGACCCGATCCTCAGCACGCCGGCTGCGATCGCCATCGTCACGAACGGGAGGAGGAAGATGAGGTGCCGGGTCTCGAGCGACACGCCCGGTCCGGACCCTGCCGCCAGGAGCGCCAGCGCGGGCACGCCGGCCACGATCCCGGTCAGGATGGCCGTCTCCGGCCGCCGTCGGGCGAGCACGACGAGCCCGACCGCGCCCAGCAGCGCCGCGGGAATCCCGGCGACCAGGCGCCCCGCCGTGAAGTCGCCGAACACCTCGCCGAGGTAGCGCACGACGTCGAAAGGAGAGCCGAGCTCGGAGCTGCCGACGCCGACGCCGACGTCGAAGCGGGAGGCGAGGAGCGCGTACGTGCGCCAGAGCGGCGTCGCCAGGACGAGCACCGCGGCCAGCGCGACGAGGGGCCGCCGGAGCGGTAGCGGCCCGCGCAGCCGCTGCACGCCGACGAACACGACCTCGCCAGCAAGCACGAGCACGCCGTATGGCTGGGTCGCCACGAGCGCGAGCGTCGCTGCGACCCAGGCGGCCCAGCGCCCCCGGCTCCCGTGCGCGAGCGCTCGCAGGAGGAGCAGCAGCGAGAGCACGGCGGTGAAGAGGAAGAGGCTGTACATGCGCGCGTAGATGCCGTGGTAGAGCGTCGTCCAGCTCGCCGCCGCGAGAAGGGTCGCAACGAGGGCCGTCCTCCGGTCGGAGAGCCGCGCCACGAGCGCGGCGATCACCGGCATGCTCGCCACCGCGAACGCGACCGAGATGAGCCGCAGGCTGGTCAGGCCCGGGTCGACGAGGCCGGCCAGCCAGGCCAGGAGGTAGTGGAGCGGAGCGCCTCCGCGCTCGCCCAGGACGGTCCCGAGCATGTCCGTGAAGGATCCGTGGCTGACGAAGAAGACGAGCGTCTCGTCCTCGTGCGGAGGCAGCGCGTGCAGGCGCAGCAGCAGGAAGGCGGCGAGGCCTGCGCTGATCGCGGCGACCCCGAGCACGTACGCGTCGACGGCGCCGCGGAGGCCCTTGTGGCCCTCCGCCGTCCCTGGCACTCCCTCGTCCCGAGTGCCGGGAGCCACCGGTCCCCCTGCTAGCATCTCACGCTGCACGGTGCGGCCCGCTCACGATGCCGATCTACGAATATCGCTGCCCCAACGGCCACACCTTCGAGCTGTTCCAACGCATGTCCGACGCGGCTCCGGAGGTTTGTGAGGTGTGCGGCGAAGGGCCCGTGACGAAGGTGCTGTATCCGGCCGCGATCCACTTCAAGGGCTCCGGGTTCTACTCCACCGACTACGGGCGCAAGGGCAGGCGCGGGGCCGCGAAGGACGGCGACGGCGGCGACTCGGGCGGCGAGAAGCCGGAGAAGCCGGAGTCGAAGCCCTCCGAGTCGAAGGCCGCCGACCAGTAGCGACGCGCTGCGCACCGGCCGCTCGGGTCAGTCGCTCCGGCCGACCCGGCAGCCGGGCCCGAAGGTGCCCGTTCCCGGCCGCGGCCGCTGCGGCGCCACCTTGCCCTCGACCATGGCGACGACGGAGGCGTTGTCCTCGTTGCCGATGATGAACGACTGTCCGTCGATGAGGGCGATCGAGCCCCCGAGCCGGCAGCGGAGGAGGCCGCTCGACGGCGTCCTTCGCTTGACCCAGCCGAGCTGCAGGAACTGGTTCGCCGAAAGGTCGGTGGCGAGCGGCGCCGCGAGCTCGTCGCCGATGAAGGGCATCCGCAGGAAGGTGCTGAAGCTCGTGATCTCGTCGGCCATCGCCTGCACGACCGCCTGCTGCCGCTCGCCGCGGGTGATGTCGTTCTCCGCCGGGTCGAGCTGGTTCACGCGCACGCGCGCGTAGATCAGCGCCCGCCGTCCGTCCATGGTCTGCTCGCCCGTGCGGAAGCGCCAGCCCGGCCAGCGGTCGCATTCCGCCTGGCTCTTGAAGGGGCAGTCGAACTTGTTCGCGAGGATCGGCTTGGGCACGTCGATCGTGACGCCGCCGAGCGTGTCGATCAGCTCCTTGAACTGCGAGAAGTCGACCACGACGACGTGGTTGATCGGGACGCCGGTGAGCGCCTCCACCGTCCGGATCGCCAGCGTCGGCCCGCCGTAGGCGTACGCCGCGTTGACCTTGTCGGGACCACGTCCGGGGATCTCGACCCGGAGGTCCCTCGGGATGGAGAGAAGCGCGATCCGGTGCTCGTCCGGATCGGTTCGGACCAGCATCATCGCGTCCGAGCGAAAGGGGCCCTCGCGCCCGGGGCCCTCGTCGGTTCCGAGGACGAGGAACGTCGAGGGGTTCGAGAGGATGAGGCCGTCCTGCGGGGCGAGCGCCGCGTAGGCCCGAGAGTCCAGGCGCTCGTTCGCCTCCTTCACGCCGCTTCGAAAGGCGAGATAGCCGAGGAGCGACCACACGGCCGCTGAGAGCACGACGACCAGGAGGATGACGAGCCCGACGCGCAGCCACGTTCTCGGCCGGCGCCTGCGGCGCGGCTTCGGGCGCGAGTACGCGTCCCGGCCGTCGCCGGTCCCCGGGGGCGAGTCTTTCCCCCTTCTCTTCTCGGTCGGAACGGGGCCTTTGACCCGCCCGCCACGGTAGACCCGATACGGCTTGTCCTTGGACGCCACAGCGACCGAGTATCGTAGCCAGACCCAGAATGAGCGCTCCCCAGGTGATCGCGGTCGACTTGGGCGGCACGAAGCTGGCCGCTGGGATCGTCGCTCGCGACGGGGCGGTCGCCGGCCGCGCGACCGAGCCCACGGACCTGATCGGCGAGGAAGCGCTGCTCGCCCAGCTCGAGCGCGTCATCGCCGGGCTCGCGAGCAACGGACCGGCCGCGCTCGGAGTCGGCGTCCCATCGACCATCGACCAGCGCACCGGGAGCGCCGTCGCGTCCGTGAACATCCCTCTGGCCGGCGTCGACCTGCGGGAGCGCCTCCGACGGCGATTCGGCGTGCCGGTGCTGATCGAGAACGACGGCAACGCCGCGGCGGTCGCCGAGCATCGGCTCGGCGCGGGGCGCGGCGTCCGGAACATGGTCATGCTGACCCTCGGCACGGGCGTCGGCGGCGGCCTGATCTTGGACGATCGGCTCTATCGCGGCGCCGTGGGCGCGGCCGGGGAGCTCGGGCACATCACACTCGATCTGAACGGCCCGCCCTGCCAGGGAACCTGCCCTGGGCGCGGCCACCTCGAGGCGATGGCCTCGGGGCTGGCTGCGGACAAGCTGGCGCGCCGCGCTGCGGCGGAGCGGCCGGAGGGCGATCTCGGCCGGGCGGCCGCGGCCGGCCGCCGGGTGGACACCCACCTCCTGGTCGAGCTCGCTGCGGCCGGGCCCGGGGACGCCCGCAACGTCCTGGAGCACGTCGGCTTCCACCTGGGTATCGGCATCTCCGACCTTGTGAACGTGTTCAACCCCGAGCGCGTGGTCGTCGGCGGCGGCTTCGCCGAGGCCGGCGAGCTCCTGCTCGCGCCGGCCCGGCGGGTCGTGGCGGAGCGGGCGCTCCTGCCGGCGCGCGAGGTCGTGGAGATCGTCGAGGCGAAGCTCGGCCCGGATGCCGGGCTGATCGGAGCGGCCCTGGTCGCGTTCGACGCGCTCGACGAGGGCTGACGCGCGTGCCGCTCGTCGTCTGCGCGACGCCGATCGGCAACCTGGAAGACGTCACCCTCCGGGTGCTACGCGAGCTGGGCGAGGCCGATCTCGTCCTCTGCGAGGACACTCGGCGGACGCGGATCCTGCTCGACCACCACGGGCTCAAAGCGCGGCTGCTCTCGTTCCACCGCCACAACGAAGCGCGCCGGACTGCCGAGGTCCTGCCCCGGCTCGCGGCGGGGGAGCGAATCGCGCTCGTCAGTGACGCCGGCCTCCCCGGGATGAACGACCCGGGGTCGACGCTGGTGGCCGCCGCCCTCGCAGGCGACCTGGAGGTGACCGTGCTGCCTGGCCCGTCGGCGGTCGAGACCGCTCTGGTGGCCAGCGGCCTGGTCGGCTCACGCTACACGTTCGTCGGCTACCTGCCCCGTACGGAAGCAGGCCTCGACCGACTGTGGGCGGAGCTCCGCGGCTGGTCGTGGCCGGTCGTCGCTTTCGAGTCGCCCCGGCGGCTGCCGGCGTCGCTCGCCAGCCTCGCCCAGGCGCATCCGGACCGGCCGGTCGCGGTCTGCCGCGAGCTGACGAAGCGGTTCGAGGAGGTCGTGCGCGGCAGCGCCGCCGAGGTGGCACAGCGGTTCGGGACTGCGCCGAAGGGCGAGGTGACCCTCGTCGTCGGGGGAGACGCCGGCGAGGGGAAGGCCGCTGCGGCCGAGGAGGCGGCGCTCGCCGCCGTCGCCGAGCTCGTGGCCGCAGGGCTGCCCAGGCGCGGCGCGGCGGACGTCGTCGCCGGGCTCACCGGCGTCGCGCGTAACCGTCTCTACCGCGGCTCGCTCCGGTAACGACGGCCGCCGGTTCGGCGTCCGTCGTCTACGTTGACAACGTCCGTCCGCCCTGCTACCTTCTGAGTGCGTTGACATAGAGGACAACAGGAGGCAGGAGATGAGACGCTTGTTCGTCTTGCTTCCGGTCCTGATCGCGTTCCAGGCCGGCGTGCAGCCCGCACTCGCCTGGACCTGGCCCGCCGCCGGGCCGGTGCTACGACCATTCACGCTGGGAGACGACCCGTACGCCGGCGGCCAGCACCGCGGCGTCGACATCGCCGGAGAAACGGGGACGCCGATCCGTGCTCCGGCTGCCGGAGTCGTGAGCTTCGCCGGCACGGTCCCCGGCGGTGGGCGCGCGGTCACGGTGCAGACGGCCACGGGCTACTCGGTGACACTCGTGCACCTGGGCTCGATCGCGGTCGAGCGGGATCAGGCCCTGTCCGAGGGAGCGACGGTCGGCGTGATCGGCCCGACGGGCGACGTCGAGCACCTCGAGCCCTACGTCCATCTCGGGATACGGCTGACGTCGGACCCGCACGGCTACCTCGATCCGCTGTCGTTCCTCCCATCGCGCGTCGCGCTGCCCCCGCCGGCGCCGCCGCCCCCGCCCGCCGACCCGGTGCCTGCGGTGCCGCCGGTTTCGGCGCCGCCGTCACCGCCGCCTCCGCTCGAGTCCCCACCCCCGGCGCCGGAGACACCGGCGCCCGGCTCGCCCGAATCCGTCGGCGTGGAGCCTGCGAGCGTGCCCGCGCGTGTTCCGCTCGCGGCCGCGGGCGCGCCGGTGGCTGCCGGCTCCGGCGCCGACAGCGGCTCTCGAGTCGCCGGTGACGGAGCGTCCGGTTCTGTCAGCTCCGCCGCGGCGCGTGCTCCAGCGCTCGTTCGAGCCCGCGTCAGTCGCTCGCGGCGCGGGCAACCATCTCTCCGCGCCTGGACCGGCGCAGCCGGCCGCGAGCGCCCCCGACCCGTCGAAGGGCGCGGCCGCGCTGGTTGCGGTGATCGGGTTCGCTGCCGCCGCAACAGCGGCCGCAGCGGTGTCGTTACGTCTCCGCCGCCACCAGCTCGGCGACACACGGCCCGCACACGCTCCGCCCCCTGTGGTCGACCAGCGATCGCGTCGCGCCGCAGAAGACGCATGCGCTGTGCGGTCGGCTGAGGAGGATGGTCTGATCCTTCACCGAGATCTCGAGGGCGTCGCGCTCGAGGAGCCCGAAGCGCTTCCGGATCTCGATCGGGATGACGATCCGGCCGAGCTCGTCCAGGTGACGGATGATGCCTGTCGTCGTCTTCGTGGTGCTGGTGCGGCTGCGCCTGGTCCTCGTCGTTTCCATCACGTCCGTCCTCGGGTTTCCGCGCGTTGCGAACGAGCCGAGACGATCTCGGTCCGCTGACCCCGTGCGTGGCTGTCCTACCTCAGTTCCCGTCTTCGCCGGCTTGAAACCGCCGACCGGGCCCCAAAGACACGACCGTATGATGAGCGCGAATGAGCTTCTACGTCACGACGCCCATCTACTACGTCAACTCGACCCCGCACATCGGGCACGCGTACACGACGATCGCAGCGGACATCCTCGTGCGTCACCTGCGTCAGCGGGGCGAGGAAACCTTCTTCCTGACCGGGACGGACGAGCACGGCTCGAACATCCCACGGATCGCGGAGGCGGAGGGGCTGGACCTGCAAGAGTTCGTCGACCGAAACGCCGCCGCGTTCCAGGAGATGACCCTGCGCGTGAACGCGTCGAACGACTTCTTCGTCCGCACGACGGACGAGCGGCACAAGGCGCGTGTGCAGGAGTTCCTGCAACGGATCTACGACCGCGGCGACATCTTCGAGAGCGTGTACGCCGGGCTCTACTGCCCGCGCTGCGAGGCCTTCTACACCGAGGACGAGCTCGTCGACGGACTGTGCCCGCAGCACGGGATCCAGCCGGAGTTCGTCGAGGAGAAGAACTACTTCTTCCGGCTCTCGGCCTACCAGGAGCCTCTTCTTCGTCTCTACGACGAGCGGCCGGAGATCGTGCTCCCCCGCTTCCGGTACAACGAGGCGCGCAGCTTCATCGAACGCGGGCTCGACGACATCAGCGTCAGCCGGGCCTCGCAGCACTGGGGCGTACCGGTTCCGTGGGACACGGATCAGGTTGTCTATGTCTGGGTCGACGCGCTCATCAACTACTGGAGCGCGCTCGCCTTCGCCCGCCCGGGCGAGGACCTCCGGCCCCGTCTCTGGCCTGAGGTGCGGCACCTTCTCGCGAAGGACATTCTCAAGTTCCACTGTGTCATCTGGCCTGCGCTGCTACTGGCGGCAGGTCTCGAGGTCCCGAAGCAGCTGTTCGTTCACGGCTACCTGCTGATGGACGAGCGGAAGATGTCGAAGTCGATCGGGAACGTCATCGATCCACTCGACCTGATCGACATCTACGGAGTCGATCCGCTGCGCTTCTACCTCTTCCGCGTGGCCACGTTCGGGCAGGACGGGAGCATCTCGGTCGAGGGCTTGCACGAGCGCTACGAGCGGGAGCTCGGGAACGATCTGGGGAATCTGCTTTCGCGGACGACGGCCATGATCGCCCGGTATCGCGAGGGGCGGCTGCGACCCGTGGGCGTGTCGGAGGAGCTTGCGGCCGAGGTCGACCGCGTCCGCGACGAGTGCGCCGCCCGGCTCGATCAGTTCGACCTCACCGGAGCGCTGGAAGCGATCTGGGAGCTCGTGCGGCGGCTGAACCGGCACGTCGAGCAGGAGGCTCCCTGGGAGCTTGCCAAGGACGAAGCTCGGGCGGGCGAGCTCGACCGCGTCCTCTACGAGCTCGCCGACGGATTGAGGGCGGTCGCGGTCGCGCTCGCCGCCTTCGTTCCGGAGACCGCCGAGCAGATCCTGGTCGCGCTCGGTCAGCCGCCGCGGCTCGACTGGGACGGGGTCGCCGCCGGGCGTGCCGTCGCGGCCGAGGGGATCGAGCCCGCGCCGCCGCTCTTCCCGCGGGTGGACGCGCCGACGGCGGCTGCGTGAGGCCGAGGCCGCGGACGACCGGACGGCGACGATGATCGATACGCACGCGCACCTCGACGCGTTCGAGGATGCGGCCGACGTCGTCGAGCGGGCGCGGCGCGTCGGGGTCGACCGTGTGGTCACCGTGGGAACCAGCGTCGCGTCTTGCCGGGCCGCTCTCGCTCTGTGCGAGACGGAGGACGGCGTGTTCGCAGCGCTCGGGCTCCATCCACACGAGGCCGGCGCGGTGGGCGAGCCCGAGCTCGACGAGCTGCGTGCGCTCCTCTCGCACCCGAAGGCGGTCGCGGTCGGCGAGACGGGGCTCGACTACTACCGCGACCTTGCCCCGAGAGACCGCCAGGCATGGGCGTTCAGAGCGCAGTCGGAGCTGGCTGCGGAGCTTGACAAGCCCCTCGTCGTCCACACCCGCTCCGCGGACGCCGAGACGGTCGCGGCGCTCGAGGCACTCACGCCGGAGGTGCGGGTCATCCTGCACTGCTTTTCGTCTTCAGCCCTGCTCGAGCCCGCGCTGGAGCACGGCTGGTACGTCTCGTTCGCCGGAAATGTCACCTACCCCAAGGCGACGGAGCTGCGCTGGGCGGCTGCGCGCGTTCCGCCCGAGCGGCTGCTGGCCGAGACCGACTGCCCGTACCTCGCGCCCCAGCCCGTACGCGGGAAGCGGAACGAGCCCGCCTACGTCGCGCACACCGTCGCGGTGCTCGCGGAGGCCCGCGGTGACGACGTCGGCGCCCTGGCGGCCCAGATCGAGGAGAACGCCGCCGCCCTCTTCTCCCTGCCGTGAGCGTCCGCCCGAAACGCGAGCTTGGCCAGCACTGGCTGGTCGACGAGAACATCCTCCAGGTGATCGGGAGGCTCGGGGAGATCGGGCCGGAGGACGTCGTCCTCGAGATCGGCCCCGGCCTGGGCGTGCTGACGGCGTACCTGGCAGGCCGGGCCCGGGCGGTGCATGCCGTCGAGGTCGATCGCTCACTCGAGGCGTTGCTCCGGGAGCGGCTCGCCGGTGCGGAGAACGTCGAGCTGGTCTTCGGCGACGCGCTCGACCTGCTCGGCGCGGACTTCGCTCCCGCACCGACGAAGCTCGTCGCCAACCTGCCGTACAACGTAGCCACGCCGATCGTGATGGAGAGCCTCGCGGCGCTGCCCACGGTCCAGCTCTGGTGTGTGATGGTGCAGCGGGAAGTCGCGGACCGCTTCCTCGCGGCGCCCGGGACGAAGGACTACGGCGCGGTCTCGGTCGTGCTCCAGCTCGTCACGGAGCGCAGCGGGTTCCATCCGGTCGCGCGCACGTGCTTCCGGCCGCCCCCGAATGTCGACTCTGCCCTGGTCGCCTTCCGGCGGACGCGGGACTGGGATGCCGCCATGGATGAGGTCCGGCGGCTGGCGCAGGCGGCGTTCGCCCATCGGCGCAAGACGCTCGCCAACTCGGTCGAGCTGGCCGGGCTCGCCGACCGGGAGCGTGTTGTCGCCGCGCTCGGCGAGCTGGGCCGAGCCCCTGATGTCCGGGCCGAGGCGCTTGCGCCCGCGGAGCTTCTCCGCCTCTCCGAGCTTCTCGCATGAGGCCGGCCCGGGCCGTCGCCGCAGCGAAGATCAACCTGGCGCTCGTCGTCGGGCCGCGCCGGGACGACGGCCTGCACGAGGTGGCCACGGTGCTCCAGCGGATCGACGTCTGCGACCGGCTCGCGCTTCAGCCGGCCGCACAGCTCGCGGTCGGAGGCTTCGCCGACGACACGATCGTCGGACAGGCACTCACCCGACTCGCAGCCGAGGCCGGCGTCGCGCCGGCCTGGAGCGTCCGCATCTCGAAGGAGATCCCCGTGGCGGCGGGGCTCGGCGGCGGGAGTGCGGACGCGGCGGCGGCGCTCCAGCTCGCGAACGAGCGGCTCGCAGAGCCGCTCCCCTCGGACCGCCTGCACGCGCTCGCCGTCTCCCTCGGCGCCGACGTTCCCTTCTTCCTCGAGCCGGGCCCGAAGCTGGCCGAGGGCGCGGGGGAGCGGCTGACACCTCTCGACCTGCCGCAGGACTTCTGGGCGGCGGTCGCAGTGGCGCGGGACATGCGGAAGTCCTCCACGCGCGAGGTCTACGAGGCCTACGACGCCCTCGGAGGCGGCCCCGGCTTCGAGGAGCGCCGCGCCGATCTGCTCCGCGGACTCGCGGAGGCGAGCAGGCCGGCCGACTTCGCGCGCCTTCCGGCCAACGATCTCGCGGAGGCGTCCGGCGCAGCGCCGCTCGCGGCCGAGTTGCGCGCGGCAGGGGCATTCCGGGCCGACGTCAGCGGCGCCGGGCCGGCCGTCTACGGGCTCTTCCAGAGCCGCGCGGAAGCGCGCTCGGCGGTGCGTCGGCTGGGGCGTCGGACCCGCACCTGGATCGCCGCAGCCGTCTGGTAACGTCGCCGGCGTGACGACGTCGCCCGTCATCGAGGCCGGCGAGAGCGGCCGCGGCCACTGGCTGCGCGAGCGCCGACTGCGCCTGGCGTTGCTGATCGGCCTGGTCGAGAGCCTCCTCGTTGTCTGGGGTGGGCTGGGCTGGTTCTGGGTGCTCGCACTCGCCGCTGTGGCGGTCGTGCTCTACGCCTTCGCCGCGCGGGGCGTTCGCTTCCACGCGCTCCGCGAGATCGCGTGGATCTTTGCCGCCTCCCAGCTGATCGCTGTGATCGTCCCGGTGCTCTGGGAGGTCGCCAAGTTCTTCGCCCTCGTGATCCTCGTCCTGATGGCAGCGCTCCTGCTCGTCATGCTCCTCATGGATCGCCGCTAGCCGTCTGTGCCCCTGCCCTGCCTATACTCGACGTCCGGTGGGGCGTAGCCAAGTTGGTAAGGCAGCGGGTTTTGGTCCCGTGACCGGAGGTTCGAATCCTCCCGCCCCAGCCATGACGCGCCCGTGACCGACAGCCCTCTTGCAGCGGTGGTGATGGCCGCAGGCCTCGGGACGCGTATGCGGTCGAGCCGGCCCAAGCACCTCCACGAGATCCTCGGGCGGCGGCTCGTCGACTGGACGATCGCTGCAGCGCAGGAGCTCGGGCCGGATCCGCTGGTCGTCGTCACCTCGCCGGGGACGCTGCCCGAGCTCGAGGGCACATTGCCCCCGGGCGTCGCGCTCGCGGTCCAGGAGAAGCCGCGCGGAACCGGAGACGCCGCCGCCTCGGCGCGCCCGGCGCTCGAGGGTTTCGCCGGTGACGTCCTCGTGATGGCCGGCGACGCGCCGCTCCTCGCCGCCGCCGAGCTTCGCAGGCTCCTCGACGCGCATCGCTCCGAGAGCGCCGCCGCAACCGTCCTCTCCTTCGAACCGGATGAGCCGGGCTCGTACGGGCGCGTCATCCGCGACGAGGCGGGCCGGCTACGCGCGATCGTCGAGGCGCGCGACGCGACGCCGGAGGAGCTGGCAGTCCGCGAAGTCAATTCATCCGTCTACGCCTTCGACGCAGACGCGCTCTGGGAGGGGCTCGCCCACCTCGACACGGACAACGCGCAGGGGGAGCTCTACCTCACCGACGCGGTGCGCCATCTGGTGGATGACGGACGGCAGGTCGCCGTGTACCGTGCGGAGGATCCTCGTGTCGGCGAAGGCGTGAACACTCGAGCCGATCTCGCGGCTGCCGCGGGGCAGCTCCGCGATCAGATCGTCGCCGGCCATCTCGAGGCGGGCGTCACCGTTGTCGACCCCGTGACCACGTGGATCGACCCTGACGTGGAGCTCGAGCCCGACACCGTCATCCATCCGTTCACCGTCCTGCGCGGACGGACTGTCGTTCGCCGCGGAGCCGAGGTCGGGCCGCACGCCGTCCTCGTCGACGCCGAGGTGGGAGAGGGAGCGCTCGTCGGTCCCTTCTGTTACCTTCGCCCCGGAACGGTGCTCGCTGCGCGTGCCAAGGCAGGGACCTTCGTGGAGCTCAAGAACGCCCGCATCGGCGAGGGCACCAAGGTGCCGCACCTGTCGTACCTCGGGGACGCCGAGGTGGGGGAGGGCACGAATGTGGGTGCCGGGACGATCACGGCGAACTTCCCGCACCAGCCCGGCCGCGAGAAGGCCAGGACGACGATCGGCCGGAACGTCAGGACCGGTATTCACAATGGCTTCGAGGCTCCTGTGACAATCGGAGACGGCGCATGGATCGGCGGCGGCTCGTACATCACCGAGGACGTGCCGCCCGACTCGCTCGCGATCGCGCGGGCCGAACAGGTCACCAAGGAGGGCTACCTGCGTGGAAAGCGGAACGACTGAGCTGTCGCTGCCGGGCCTCGGCGTGACGCCCGAGCACAGCCCCCAGCCGCACGGCGAGCGCGGCCGTTGGATCGAGCGCGGCCCCTCGGGAAAGCTCATGCTCTTCGCAGGGCGCTCGCACCCCGTCCTGGCGCAGAAGATCGCCGACCAGCTCAACATCGAGCTCGGCGACGTCAAGCTGAAGACCTTCGCCAACGGCGAGACCTACGTCCGCTACAAGGAGTCGATCCGCGGGGCCGACGTCTTCATCGTCCAGACGTGCCACGGCCGCGCGACGAACGACTACCTCTGGGAGCTCCAGATCATGATCCAGGCGGCGAAGCTCGCCTCGGCGAACCGGATCACCGCGATCATGCCGTGGTTTCCCTACTCGCGGCAGGACAAGAAGTCCGCACCGCGGGAGCCGATCACCGCGAAGCTCCTCGCCGACGTGCTCGACGCCGCCGGCGCCGATCGCGTCCTCACGATGGATCTCCACGCCGGCCAGATCCAGGGCTTCTTCCGCATCCCGGTCGACCACATGACCGCGCTGCCGCTCTTCGCGCGCTACTACCGTGAAACGCTCGGACTCCACGGTGAGGGGGTCGTAGCCGTCTCGCCCGACCCGGGCCGCGCGAAGATGGCGACGAAGTTCGCGCAGATGCTCGACGCCGACTTCGCGCTGATGAACAAGCAGCGTCCGGCCCACGACGTCGCCTCCGTGACCGAGGTCGTCGGCGACGTCCGCGGCAAGGTCGCGATCATGAGCGACGACATCATCGTCACCGGCGGCACCCTCGTCGCCGGCGCGCAGGCACTCCTGGACGCTGGTGCGACCAAGGTCTACGCGTGCGCGACGCACGGCCTCTTCCCCGGCGACGCGCTCACGAAGCTCGCCGAGTCCGAGCTGGCCGGCCTCGCGGTCGCCGACACGGTGCCGATCCCGGAGCTGAACCGCCCCGACAAGCTGAGCGTGCTGACGATCTCCGGGATCCTCGCCGAGACCATCGAGAACGTCTTCGCGGACGAGTCCGTCTCAGCCATCTTCGCCGGCGAGAATCAGCTCTTCTAACAGACCGAAAGAGCCATCTGGTCTCGCGCTGCCGCTCGACGGTCAGGATCAGAGCTCGTCGCTGTGGAGCGGTCTTGCGTCAACCATCCAGAGCCCACTGATCTGGTCTCCGGGGATGCGAGCAAGGAACGTGGCAGTAGAGGCGCAAAGGCTCGGGTCGAGCTGAGCCGGCGCGCGCTCGCGACACACTCAGCGCCGCCTTTGCCAAACCTCTGCTCAGCGCTACAGTGAGAGGCGGGACAACGCCCTCTAGGCGTCGGGGGAACTGGTCTCTCTGCGGTGAGAGACGAGATGGGGTCGAGACTGCCCAGGCGGCCGCGCATCTTCGCGGCACATCGACCGGCCCGCGACGCCGGCCGATCGACCGCGCCCGTGGAGGATCCCTGGGCCGGTGAGGACGACGACTGGACCGGTGACCCGGCAGCGGACGACCCGCGCGATGTCGACCGTTTCTTCCGTGGGGCAGTCTTCGGCGTCCTGGCGGGCGCCCTGCTCTGGGGGCTCATCGTCCTCGGGCTCGTCCTCCTGCTCGGCTGAAGCGCCCGCCTGCCGGAAACACCTCGGACGAGGGGTGGTGAGGTCACGCGGCAGAGCCGATGGACGCTGGAGAACTGCGGTTTGCGGCCTGTACGACTCGGAATCCCCGATCCCTCGCTACGCGAGGAGCTCAGCGACCACTATGCGCGGTCGGGCTTCGCTGTGCGTCCATTGGGCGACCGCGAGCTCGCCGTCGAGCGCCGATGCGCCGGACGAGGGGGTCTCAGGTGTGCTGTTCCTGTTCAGGCCGGAAACCAGTGAGCGGCCCGGGTGGCCGGGCCGCTCGTTCGGGCGAGGTTTCTCATCTCCTACTTCGTGCCGGCGAGGAGGAGACCCCGCCCGAGATGGGCCTGAGGGAAGTTCCCGAACTTGATCCGGACGAGATCCTTGGACATCCGAAGCCGCCTTTCGTCTGTCGCAGCGAGGGCACGCACCGGTGTTTTCGGCCGCTCCGTCGGCGTCGGCATCCCTGGAACGTGGGATCGGGTCCGAGATGCCCAAAGTGGGGGATGTCACGGACCCGCGGCGGCGGTCATCGTCCGTCGTGCATGCCGTACGGACGTGAGTGACGCCCAGAGCTCGTTTCCGCCCGGGACACCGGAGCCCGCGCGGCGGCGGAAGCGCCGCCGTCGTCGGAAGAATGCCCACGAGTGCGCCCCGGGGGCGCCCCCTCTCGGCGGTCTTCTCCCTCCGGTCATCAAGGTCGAGATCCAGAACCTCGACGCGATCGGCTTGCTTGCGCCGGACACGCGTGCCGAGGACGAGCGGCTCGCCGTACGACAGGCGTGGCTCGACGAGCGCGAGGTCGAGCTGCAGGCGGCCGAGGCCGAGCTGACGGAGCGTCGTCGGTCGCTCGAGGAGCTCGAGGACAGGATCGGGCCGACGGCGGCGCTCGTCGAGTCGCGGGAGAGCCTCGACCGCCGCGAGCAGCGGGTGGGCGAGGCCGAACGGGAGCTGCGTGATCAGAGCCGCGACCTCGACCAGCGCGAGAACGACCTCGAGGCGAGGAAGGCAGTCCTCGAGGCGGATCTGGAGCTGCGCGAGGAAGAGGTCGAGCGGCGCGAGGATCTGCTGGCCATGCGCGAGGAGCGGCTCACAGAGCGCCAGCGGGAGCTCGGCCTGTACGTCTCTCAGATCCAGGGCCGCATCGAGTCCCAGTCGGCGGCCCTCTAGCGCCGCTCAGCTAGACTTGCCCGCCGGAATGGCCGGTGAGCGCATCAAGCTCGACGTCAAAGCGCGCGAGGAGGCGGGCAGCGCCTACTCGCGGCGGCTGCGTGCGAGCGGAATGATCCCTGGCGTTCTCTACGGTGCCGGGAAGCAGGCGCATCCGTTCGCGGTCGAGGAGCGTGATCTCCGCCGCGTCCTCACGGGGGATCACGGCCTGCACGCCATCCTCGACGTCGTCTTCGAGGGGCAGAAGACCGCCCACCATGCGGTCCTCAAGGACTACCAGCTGGATCCGGTGCGTCCACGGCTGCTCCACATCGACTTGCACGAGGTCCGCCTCGACCAGGTGATCCAGTCGCAGGTCGCCGTCGAGCCGGTGGGCGAGTCGCCGGGTGTCAAGGAGGGCGGCGTGCTCACGCTCGTGGCCCGCGAGATCAACGTCGAGGCCTTGCCGATGGAGGTGCCCGACCGCCTCGAGCTCGACATCTCGAGCATGACTATCGGAGACAGCCTTCGCGTCTCGGACATCGTCGTGCCCGAGAGCGTCCGCCTGCTCGACGATCCCGAGTCCGTCGTCGTGACCGTGACTCCGCCCACCAAGGTCGAGGAGCCAGAGCCCGAGGAGGCCGAGGAGGCCGTCGAGGGCGAGGAGGCTCTGGAGGGCGAGGGCGAGGCGCCGGAGGCGGAAGGCGACGAGGGCGAGAGCGGCGGCGAAGAGCCCGCCGAAGGCTAGGACACCCCGATGCGCCTCCTTCGTCGGGGCGCGCCCGCCTCGACGCTGGACCTGCTCGTCGCCGGGCTCGGAAACCCGGGGCGGGAGTACGCTCGGACACGCCACAACCTGGGCCACATGGTCTCCGACGAGCTCGTGCGCAGGCACGGTGGGTCGTACCGGGCCAAGTTCTCGGGCGACCTCGCGGAGCTGCGGCTCGACGGCTCGCGGGTGGCACTGCTGAAGCCGCAGACCTACATGAACGAGTCGGGGAAGTCGGTCGGGGCCGCGGTCCGGTTCTTCAAGGTTCCGCCCGAGCAGCTGCTCGTCGTGCACGACGAGGTCGACCTCGACGTGGGGCGCCTTCAGGCGAGGCAGGGTGGCGGGCTGGCCGGCCACAACGGGCTGCGCTCGATCGCGCAGCACCTGGGGACCCCCGAGTTCATGCGGCTCCGGGTCGGCGTCGGGCGCCCGGAGCGCGGCGACCCCCGGCCCGTCGCCGACTGGGTGCTGACCCCCTTCCCGCCGGAGGTCGACGTCGACGCGATCGTCGCGCGTGCGGCCGATGCCGTGGCGACGGTCGCCGGCGAGGGGCTCGAGGAGGCGCAGCAGCGCTTCAACGAACGGCCCTAGGGCACGCAGTCGAAGACCGGCACAAACTCGGCGCCCTCCGGCGTCCATACTGCGCGTCCGCGGGCGATACGCTGACTCTGGGGGCTTCGCTCTCCCCCCGGAGGGGGCTGCCCTCGATGTCCACGGGGCCGGAACGAAAGAGGCGGGCCGTCCCGTGGAGGACGACCCGCCGCAATGCTCCGCGCCGTAGCGGCCCGACGCGGGTGCTTCCCCTTCCTTCGGCAGAAGCGGCGCCCGACCTTAGCCTTTCACCGTGACGGGCGGGCAGCCCGGGTCGCCCTTCCGTGCGCCGGTAGGCCTCACCGAGGCCGGTACGATGCCCCCGCGGAACCGCCGTTCCGTCGCTCGTCATGGACCGTCCGACCCGATCCCGCACACCGGCGCTCGCTCCTCTCGCCCGCTTGTTCGCGCAGGGCGAGCGCCTGCGCGAGTTCGTGGAGCGGCCGGCCGACGCGCGGGTCTCGGAGCCACTGCTGCCGCTCTTTCTCGCCGCTCTCCACGAGGCTCGCGGCGGCCCCCTCGTCTGCGTGCTCCCCGACGACGCGCAGGCGCGTGATGCGGCCGAAGGCGCCGGCTGGTACCTCGGCGAGGAGCGGGTCGGCCTGTTCGCGTCGCGCGGCGTGCGCTGGGGGAGCGGGCTCGAGCCGCCGCCGCACCTCGTGGGCGAGCGGGCGCGTGCGCTCGAGGTTCTCGCCGCCGGTGGCCTCGTGTGCGCTTCGGCGCTCGGAGCGGCGGAGGGAGTCGCGCCGGAGGAGGCTCGGCCTGAGCCGATCGCGCTGGGCATCGGCGACGAGCCGGGGGTCGACGGCCTGGCCGAGCGGCTTGCCCTGGCCGGCTACGAGCGGGTTCCGCAGGCCGAGGAGCGGGGCCAGTTCGCCGTCCGGGGAGGGATCGTGGACATCTTCCCGTCGACCGGGCGAGAGCCCGTGCGGGTCGAGCTGTTCGGCGACGAGATCGAATCGCTCCGGGCTTTCTCCCCGTTCACGCAGCGAACGCTGCACGGGCTGAGCGAAGCGACGGTCTTTCCGGCAGCCGAGCGGCGCGCCGACCTCGTCGAGCCGACCTTGCCCGAGGACGGCGAGGCCCCGGCAGTGCCGGAGGACCTCGTCGCGCCGCTGCCCGCGCCCGACCTCGTCTGGCAGGCGGAAGAGGTCGCCGAAGCGGTGAGCGAGGAGCTCGGTGCGGAGCTCGACCTCGGCGCAGCCGTCCGGCTGTCCCAGCTCCCGAGCGGGCAGCCATACGCCTTCGAGGCGCAGCGCCCTGCCGTCGCTGCGCGCGGCCTCGCCGAGGCCGAGCGTGACCTGCTCGGCTACGTCCGGGCAGGGAACCGGGTCGTCGTCACGTTCGTCCACCGAGGCGAGGCGCTCCGCACGAGGGGGCTCCTCCGCCGCGTCGAGGCGGTCGTGCTCGACGACGGCGACGAGCTGCCGGACGAGCCGGGGCTGGTGTTCGCGGTCTCGCCTGCGCGCCGCGGGTTCGTCCTGCGTGACCTCGACCTCGTTCTCCTGCCGGACACGCAGGTCTTCCGCAAGCGCCCGCCGCGCACCGACGTGCGCGTGGGGCGGGCGCTCCAGAGCTTCGCCGACCTGCGGACCGGCGACCACGTCGTCCACGAGGACCACGGCGTCGGCAAGCTGCTGGGCTTCGAGACGAAGACCGTCGCCGGCGTCACGCGTGACTACCTCTTCCTGGCCTTCAAGGGCGACGACCGCCTCTACGTCCCGCACGAGCAGATCGCCAAGGTCTCGCGCTACGTCGGCGCCAACGGGCACGCGCCGGCGCTCTCGAAGCTGGGCGGGAAGGCGTGGCAGACGATCAAGAACCGCGCTCGCGCGGGCGCGCAGGCGCTCGCGGGAGAGCTGCTCGTCCTCTACGCGCAGCGCCAGCGCGCCGAGGGCGTGGCCTTCGAGGCCGACTCGGAGCTCGTGGAACAGCTCGAGGCGAGCTTTGCCTACGAGGAGACGCCGGACCAGCGGCAGGCCATCGAGGCCGTCAAGGAGGACCTCGAGGCGCCGCGCCCGATGGACCGGCTGGTCTGCGGCGACGTCGGCTACGGGAAGACGGAGGTGGCGATCCGGGCGGCCTTCGTCGCGGTTGCGAACGGGGCCCAGGCGCTCCTGCTCGCGCCGACGACCATCCTCGCGCAGCAGCACTGGAACACCTTCCGGGAGCGTTATCGCGACCTGCCGGTCACCGTGGAGATGGTGAGCCGATTCCGCAGGCCGGCCGACGTGAAGAAGGTGCTGGCCGCCTTCGCCGAAGGCAAGGTCGACGTCCTCATCGGAACCCACCGGGTCCTCTCGCGAGACGTCGTCTCCAAGAACCTCGGCCTCGTGATCGTCGACGAGGAGCAGCGCTTCGGGGTGGCCCAGAAGGAGCTGCTCCGGCAGCTGCGGCTCGAGGTGGACGTGCTCTCGCTGTCCGCGACCCCGATTCCGCGCACGCTGCACATGTCGCTGGCCGGCCTGCGGGACATCAGCGTGATCGAGACGCCTCCCCAGGGCCGCCGGCCGATCCGCACCCACGTGGGCGAGTACGACGAGGAGCTGGTGCGCGAGGCGCTGCTGCGCGAGCACGAGCGCGACGGTCAGTCGTTCGTCCTCCACAACCGGGTCGAGTCGATCGAGGAGGCGGCCGAGCACCTGCGCCAGCTGTGCCCCGAGCTCCGCTTCCTCGTCGCGCACGGACAGATGCCGGAGCGCGAGCTCGAGGGGCACATGCTCTCGTTCCTCGCCGGGGACGCCGACGTGCTCGTCTCGACCACGATCATCGAGTCGGGCCTCGACATCCCGCAGGCGAACACGCTCGTCGTGGAGCGGGCGGACATGCTCGGCCTCGCCCAGCTCTACCAGATCCGCGGTCGCGTCGGCCGCAGCGACGTCATGGCCCACGCGTACCTGTTCTATCCCGACGGCCAGGAGCTGACGCCCGAGGCGCGGGCGCGTCTCGCCACCCTCGCCGACCACACCGAGCTCGGCAGCGGCTTCGCAATCGCGATGCGTGACCTCGAGATCCGCGGCGCCGGCGACCTGCTCGGCGCCGAGCAGTCCGGCCACGTGGCAGCGATCGGGTTCGAGCTGTACGTCGAGCTGCTGGGGGAGGCCGTCGCCGAGCTGAGCGGGATGCGCCGCGCCGTCGCCCGGCCGGTGCGGGTCGACGCCCAGGTGGACGCCTACGTGCCGAGCGACTACATGCCGGCCGAGGCGCAGAAGATCGACCTGCACCGCCGGCTAGCGCTCGCCGAGTCGGAGGACGACCTGCGGGAGCTGCGGGCCGCGACCGAGGACCGCTTCGGGCCGCCGCCGGAGCCGGTCGAGAGCCTGTTCTCCATCCAGGAGGCCAAGCTGAAGCTCGCGCGGATCGGCGCCGACTACCTCGTCTTCCGGGGCGGCAAGGCAGTGGTCGGGCCGCTCGTTCTCGGCTCCGCCGAGCTCCGGGAGCTCCGCGCTTCGGCCCCGATCGCCGTCTACACGAGCGCGAAGAAGGAGCTCGGGCAGCGGGTCGAAGGGTTCCCCGCGGCCGTGGCTCTGGTCGATGCTATCCTCGACCTACGGCTTTCGGCCTAGCCAGTACGCCCATGCCTCTTTGGACTCGTCTCATCGCTCTCTTTGCTGCGCTCGCGCTCGGCCTCGCCGTGGCGGGCTGCGGCGGCGGTGACGACGATGAGAACGGATCGGGAGACGTGCCGGCGGACGCGATCGCGCTCGTCGACGACCGCTCCATCCCGAAGTCCGAGTATGACCGGCTGCTGACGCAGGCGCAGGCGACGTACGAGGCGCGCGAGCAGGATTTCCCCGCCGCGGGGACGCCCGAGTTCGCGCAGCTTCGCAACGCTATCGTGCGCAGCCTCGTCGAGCAGGCCCAGTTCGAGATCGCCGCCGAGGAGATGGGGATCACGGTGACCGACGAGGAGCTGGAGAAGCGCCTCGACGAGCTCAAGGACCAGTTCTTCGAGGGCGACGACGCGAAGTACCAGGAGGAGCTGGAGAAGCAGGGCCTGACCGAGGAGCAGGTGCTCAAGGACCTGAGGACGCGGATGCTCTCCGAGAAGATCTTCGAGCAGGTCACGAGCGAGGTGCAGGTCGCGGACGCGGACATCGAGGCCTACTACGAGGAGAACAAGGCCCAGTTCGAGCAGCCGTCCTCGCGCGAGGTTCGGCACATCCTCGTGAAGACCAAGGCCGAGGCCGACGAGATCCACGCGGAGCTCGAGAACGGCGGCAACTTCGCCAAGCTCGCCAAGGAGCATTCGGAGGACCCGGCGTCGGCGAAGGAAGGTGGCAAGTTCACCGCGCAGAAGGGCGCCACCGTCGCGCCGTTCGACGAGGTCGCGTTCGAGCTGGAGACCGGCGAGCTGTCCGAGCCGGTGAAGACCCAGTTCGGCTGGCACATCATCGAGGCGACCGGCGACATCGAAGAGGCCTCGACGCAGCCCCTCACGGAGGTCGAGGAGCAGATCTCGACGACTCTCCTCGAGGAGAAGAAGAACGCGCGGATCAACGAGTGGGTGGCGGATCTGGAGAAGCGATTCGCCGAGCTCATCGTGTACGCGCCCGGCTTCGAGCCTCCGCCGGAGGCCGAGACCACCTCCGGCGAGACCGACACCGCCACCGACTAGCCCGGTGCGCGGCGGCGACGGGCTGGAGCAGGCGCTCGTCGACCTCCAGGAGCTGGCCGTACGGCTGCGCCGCGACTGCCCCTGGGACCGTGCCCAGACGGAGCGGACGATCGTGCCGCACACCGTCGAAGAGGCCTACGAGGTGGCCGACGCCGCCCTCGCGGGCGACGACGCGAAGCTCGTCGACGAGCTCGGCGATCTCCTCTTCCAGACGGTCTTCCTCTCGCTCCTGCTCGAGGAGCGGGGCGCCGGCGACCTCGCGAGCGTGGCGCGCGGCATCCAGGCCAAGCTCGTGCGCCGGCATCCTCACGTCTTCGGCGACGCGGAGCTCGCGACGCCGGGCGCCGTCAAGGGCCGCTGGGAGGAGCTGAAGCGCGAGCAGGAGGAGCGCGAGGGGATCTTCCACGACGTTCCGGAGACGCTGCCTGCCCTCCTCCAGGCGCGGAAGGTGCAGCGCCGGGCCGCGTCCGCCGGCTTTGACTGGCCGGATGTCGTCGGGCCGCTCGCCAAGCTCCGGGAGGAGGCCGACGAGGTCGAGGCGGAGCTGGGCGAGGCGGGCGCTCCGGCGCCCGAGACCGAGCCGCCCGGGCGCGTCGTTGCCGAGATCGGCGACCTCCTCTTCGCCGCCGTCAACCTGGCGCGGGCGCTCAACGTCGATCCGGAGCTGGCCCTGCGCGCGAGCAGCGGGCGCTTCGTCGCCCGGGTCGAGCGGGCCGCGGAGCTCGCCGGGCAGGAAGGCCGCGACTGGCGTGCCCTCGACCTCGAGGAGCAGGATCGCTACTACCGACTTGCGAAAGAGCTCGAATCAGAATGATGCTTCGTCGGACAAGGCTTCGTTTGGTTCGAGCTCGTAAGGAGGCACTTGCGTGAAGATCGCCCGTGTCCACGCCCGCCAGATTCTCGACTCCCGCGGGAACCCGACCGTCGAGGTCGACGTGACGCTCGCCTCCGGCGCGGTCGGCCGCGCCGCGGTGCCCTCCGGCGCCTCAACGGGGCAGTTCGAGGCGGTCGAGCTCCGGGACGGCGACTCCGCCGCCTACCTCGGCAAGGGCGTCCTGCAGGCGGTCGCGAACGTCGAGCGCGAGATCGCGCCGGCGCTCGTCGGCGCCGACGCGGGCGACCAGGCGGCGGTCGACCGGCTCCTGCTCGAGCTCGACGGCACGCCCAACAAGTCGCGACTAGGGGCGAACGCTGTGCTGGGCGTCTCGCTGGCGGTCGCGCGCGCGGCCGCGGCCGAAGCGGGCGTGCCCCTCTACCGCTACCTCGGCGGGGAGGGCGCCTGCATTCTCCCGGTGCCGCTCATGAACGTCGTCAACGGCGGTGCGCACGCGCAGAACTCGCTCGACCTCCAGGAGTTCATGGTCGTCCCTGCCGGCGCGGAGTCCTTCTCGGAGGCGCTCCGAATCGGCGCCGAGACGTTCCACCGGCTGAAGGAGCTGCTGCACGAGCGCGGGCTCGCGACCGCCGTCGGTGACGAAGGAGGCTTCGCCCCCGACCTGCCGTCGAGCGACGACGCGATCGCCGCCGTCCTCGAGGCCGCGGAGCGGGCGGGCCACGCCGAGAAGGTCGCGATCGCGCTCGACCCAGCCATGACCGAGCTGTACGACGGCGGCCGCTACCGGCTCCCGGGCGAGGGCCTCGACCTCGACGCGTCCGGGATGACCGAGCTCTGGGAGAAGCTCTGCGACCGCTACCCGATCGTCTCGATCGAGGACGGCCTGGCCGAGGACGACTGGGACGGCTGGAACGCGCTCACCGGGCGGCTCGGCACGCGGGTGCAGCTCGTCGGCGACGACCTCTTCGTCACGAACGTCGAGCGCTTCCGGCGCGGGATCGAGGCCGGCGTCGCCAATGCGATCCTCGTCAAGGTGAACCAGATCGGGACGCTGACGGAGACGCTCGAGGCGATCGACCTCGGACGCGCGAACGGCTACGCCGCGGTCATGTCCCACCGGTCGGGCGAGACCGAGGATACGACCATCGCCGACCTGGCCGTGGCGACCGGCGTCGGGCAGATCAAGACGGGCGCGCCATCGCGGAGCGACCGCGTTGCCAAGTACAACCAGCTGCTCCGTATCGAGGAGGAGCTGGGCGACGCGGCCGTGTATCCCGGCTGGTCGGCCTTCCCGCGCTCGGGGCGCTAGCTCCGGGGCGCGCTCCGCAGGCGCTAACGTGCGCGCTGTGGGATACGGGCTGCGCCGGACGAAGATCGTCTGCACGATCGGCCCCGCGACCGCGTCGGCAGCGATGCTCGACCGGCTCGTCGGGGCGGGCATGGACGCGGCCCGCCTCAACTTCTCCCACGGCACGCACGCGGAGCACGGCGAGCGCGCCCGGCTCGTGCGCGAGGCGCAGGAGCGGGCCGGACGGCCGCTCGCGCTCATCGCCGACCTGCAGGGGCCGAAGGTTCGCGTCGGTGACCTCGACTCGCCGCGCATGCTCGTCGAGGGCGACACGGTCTTCCTCTCGGGCGAAGGCGCGGGCGCACCCGGGGACCTTCCGGTGATGCCGGCCGTCCTCACGGAGGTGCTCCAGCCCGGGCACGAGATCCTGATCGACGACGGCCTCGTCCGCATGACGGTGGAGGAGACCGACGGCGAGCGCCTGCGCGCGCTGGTCATGGTCGGCGGTGCAGTCGGCTCCCACAAGGGCGTCAACGTCCCGGGCGTCCCCGTCCCCGTCCCCTCGGTGACGGAGAAGGATCTCGCCGACCTCGAGTACGCGCTCTCGCTCGGCGTCGACTACGTCGCGCTCTCGTTCGTGCGCTCGGCCGCCGACTGCCGCGGGCTGCGCGAGCTCCTGAACGCAGCCGACGCGAAGGCCCACGTCATCGCCAAGGTCGAGAAGGCCGAGGCGCTCGACGAGCTGGACGCGATCGTCAGCGCCTCGGACGCGGTCATGGTCGCGCGCGGCGACCTCGGCGTCGAGATCGGCCCCGCGGCCGTGCCGCTCGTCCAGAAGCGCATCATCCTCTGCGCGCTCGAGCATGGGAAGCCGGCGATCACGGCCACGCAGATGCTGGAGTCCATGATCACCAGGCCCGAGCCCACGCGCGCGGAGGCGAGCGACGTGGCCAACGCGATTCTGGACGGGACCTCCGCGGTCATGCTCTCCGGAGAGACGGCGGTCGGGCAGTACCCCGTGGAGAGCGCCGCCTTCATGGACCAGATCGCGCGGGCGGTCGAGCCGAGCCTCGCCTACCGGCACGAGCTGGCGCAGGCGGCCGACCATCCCTTCCCGACCGTGGGCGAGGCGATGTCGAACGCCGCGTGCGACATCGCCGAGGTGCTGGGCGCCGCCGCGATCCTCGTCCCGACGTACAGCGGGCGGACGGCCTCCGCGGTCGCCCGGCACCGACCTCGTCGCCCGATCATCGCGGTCACGCACAAGCGCCAGGCGGTGCAGCAGCTCGCGCTCGAGTGGGGAGTGGTCTCGGCCGAGATCGAGGAGGCCGAGAACGTCGAGCATCTCTGGTCGCGCGCGATCGAGGCCGCGCGGGAGACGGGCCTCGTCGCGGCCGGCGACCGGATCGTCCTCACCGCCGGCACCGCCGTGAACGTCCCTGGCACGACCAACGTCATCAAGGTCGAGACCGCCTAGCTCCAGTCCGTCCGACCGCTCTCGGTAGCCTGATCGTCGCCCGGGGGAGGAGGGTGTGGCCTGCGGTCGAAGTTCGCATGCCCATGGCCTCCCGGGAGCCTCGCCGACCTACCCGTCGCGCCTCGAAGCGGCCCCGCCGTCTCTCGAGGCCCGCGCATGCCCTCCGCTGGATCGGCCTCGTGATCCTCCTCGCCGTCGCGGTCGGTTACGTCCAGCCGCTCCGGGCTTACCAGGACGCGACCGCCGATGTGGCCGCGCAGAAGGCGCAGATCGATCGCATCGAGCGGACGAACGCAACGCTCGAGCAGCGCATCGAGGAGACGGAGACGCCCGCGTTCGTCGAGCGCGAGGCGCGCAAGCTCGGCCTGGTGAAGCCGGGCGAGCGTCTCTTCATCGTGACGGGAGTGGACGAGTGGAAGCACGAGCGCCGGGCGCGGGCCAAGTTACGATGATCTGGTGGACGACCGGATGGTGGTCTCGTGGCAGCTGGGGCGGCCCGCTCGCACGTTTCGGCGGGTTTCGGTCCGCTGTCCGTACGGCTTTCCCGCAGTTACAGAGCAAGCACCGTACGGCCCCGGCGGCGAGCCGTTTCCGACCACCTTCTACCTGACCTGTCCGTGGCTCGTGGCCGCGGTCTCGCGGCTCGAGGCAGCCGGCGGAGTCGAGCGCTGGTCGCGCGCGGCCGCCGAGGACCCCGAGCTCGCCGAGAGCCTCGCGCGCGCGGACCGCGAGCAGCGCGAGCTGCGGCCGGAGCTGGACGTCGGGATCGGCGGCACGCGCTCGCGCGAGAACCTGAAGTGCCTGCACGCGCACGCCGCCTTCGCGCTCGCGCGGCCGGGCTACGAGCTCGGGGAGGGGGTGCTCGAGGAGGCGGGCGAGCGCTGGTGCCCGGACGCGCGCTGCGCGCGGGCGGGCGAGGCGTGATGCTCGAGACCGCGCGCCAGCAGTGGGACGAGGGGCTGCGACGGCTGGACACGGTCGGCGCCGAGACGGCTCGTGGCCGTCATCTGTGGCTGCTCGTCGAGGCAGTCCTGGCCGAGCTCCGCCGCCGGGTGGGGCAGACCTTCACGCTCACCGAGCTGGCGCGCGCCTACGACGGCGCCGAAGACTGGGTGCGCGACGTCGTCCGTGAGGCGGCCCCGCCGCAGGCGCGGGCGGGCATCAGGGACGTCGCGCTCGTCCAGGACGCCGCCTTCGCCCACTACGCGCGAGGCGCGAGCGACTACCGCCCGTGACCGCGGGCGCCCCTCTCTCCTCGCGGACGCGCGACCGCGAGCGCCGGCGCCGGTCCTCGCCGGGCCGTCGGATCCTCACGTGGATCGTCCGTCTCCTGGCCGTCGCCGTGGTCTTCGTGGCAGGCCTTGCGGTCGGCCGTGCCCTGGAAGACGCTCCCGAGCCTGGCGGGACCCAGACGATCGTCCGCACGCTGGAGCCGCTCACCGTGGAGCCGTCCGAGCGCACCGTGACGGTTACCACGTCCGGGCGCTAACTGGCCGCTCGTACAGGGAAAGAAACGTGAGGATTTGGTAGTTTTTTGGGTTGCGGCCCATGCTAGACGACCGACAGCGCAAGTCCGCCAGCGCAAGTCGGGCGGCGGACGATGGTCGGGAGTGGCTGACTCTCGGCCAGGCTGCCGCTTTTCTCGGAGCGGCGCAGAGCACCGTGCGCAAATGGGCGGACGACGGACGCGTGCCCGCGTTCTACACGCCGGGCGGCCATCGCCGGTTCCGCCGGGCCGACCTGGAGGCGTTCCTCGCGGGCCCGCGGACGACGCCACGTACGAGCCGCGCCGCGGCGCCGTCGGTGCTGGTCGTGGACGACGACGGGCCGCTGCGGGAGTTCATCCGCGTGAACCTCGAGGCCGAGGGCTTCTCCGTCCGCGAGGCGGCGAGCGCGACCGAGGGCCTCGAGGCTCTCGACGAGGAGCCGCCCGATCTGATTCTGCTCGATGTGATGATGCCGCGGATGGACGGCTGGGAGATGCTCCGCCGCGTGCAGGAGCGCCACGGCGTCGACGCGATCCAGGTGATCATGTACAGCGGGAAGCTCGAGGAGGCAGGGAAGGCCGAGGAGCACGGTGCGCAGGCGTTCATCGGCAAGCCGTTCGACCCCGGCAAGCTCCTCGAGGCGGCGAAGCAGCTCCTCGGTTCCTGAGAACTCGAACCGGAACGACGGCACAAGGCTTCATTTGGGTCGAGTCCCTAAGAGCGAGGGCGCCATGGCTCCCCTCGCCCTAGCGAACGCCGACCAGGAGGTCTTCACCTGGGTGGTCGAGCACCGCGTGCCCCCGCTCGACTGGGTCTTCGTCGGCCTGTCGGCGGCCGGGCAGGCCGGTCTCCTCTGGATCGGGCTTGCGCCACTCCTCGCGCTCTGGGCGGGGAAGCCGGTCCTCTTCACGACGATCGTGACCGCGGCCACCGTCTGGTCCGCCGACCTCCTCGCCCTCGCGCTCAAAGGCGTCTTCGACCGGGAGCGGCCCTACGAGGTGGTGCCGGCCGCGGACCCGCTCCTGCGCTGGGACGTCGGCGGTTCATTTCCGTCAGGACACGCGGCGACGAGCGTCGCCGGCGTGGTGATCCTCACCTACCTGATCGGGCGGGGAGGCCTCTGGCTCGCGCTCCTCGCGGTCGCGGTCGGCTTCGCCCGGGTCTACGTGGGCGTGCACTACCCGCTGGACGTCCTCGCCGGCGCCGCGCTCGGGCTCGCCGTCGGCCTCGCGGCCGTCGGCGTCGTCAGACGTCTTCGCCCGACTTCAGCAGGCCGGCCACGATCAGGAGCAGCGCGGCCAGAAGGCTGAGCCAGATCCCGATCCCGCGCCCGACGGCCGGCTGGAAGGCTTCGGGGATGTCGATCAGGCGGACGAGGACGAGGATCGTCGCGGCCAGGCCGAGGGCCGCGATCACGATCCCGTCGGGCACGCTCGGCGGCAGCTCGACGCCGAAGGCGCGGAGCGCGAGCAAGAGCAAAACGAGGACGCCGATCGCGAAGACGAGCTTTCCGATCGTGCCCGTGTGCCAGCCGAGCACGGCCAGGTTGCCGCGCAGGTCGCCGGAGATCGAGTACCAACCCATGAAGGCGCTGAGCGTGAGGACGAGCCCGCCGAGCCAGGCGAGGAGCTCGCCGGTGCGCCAGAGCCCGGCGCCGCCCGGGCCGGCGGCCGGAGGACGTGCCGGGCCGAGCGGCCCGCCTCGACTCGCGCCCGGGCCCTCCACTCCCTACAACCCGAACACGGAGCCGATCGTGTCCCAGATCGACAGGCTCAGGAAGAGGGTCAGGAAGACCAGCACTCCAAGGAGGGCGAGGAAGCGGATTCCGGCGAGGCGCTGCTCCCGCTGGTGCTCGTGCAGCGCGTGGCGCTTCGCCCGCTCGCGGCGAAGACGACGGCGAACCGCATGAGGATCGAGCGGGGGGTTGTCGGAGGGAACGTCCCTCGCTGGAACGTTCTCCCACTGTGCGCGACGGGGGGCGGGTGCTGCCACGACCCCGGATTCTTGCGGCTAGAGACGACAGCCGCAAGCTGAGGTGACCGTGCCCGGTCCCGACGCCGCGGGGATAATGGGTCGATGGAGGAACTCGACCCATCCTTGCAGGAGGCTGAGGCGCCGCCGACCGAGGCGGCCGGGAGCGCGCTCCAGGCCTTCGCCGTGGCGGCGCTCGAGCTCGTTGGCGGCGATCAGGGCGAGCGCGCGCTGGCTCCGCTCCTGCGCGCGGTCGCCCTCGGTACCGGCGCGGAGCTCGTTGTCGCCAGGCTGGTGGACAATGGGGGCCGCCTGGTTGTCCGAGGCGTCGACTCCGGATCGACCGCGCTTGCCGCCGAGCTCCAGGGGACGCAGTTCGCCGCCGCCGAGGCGCCGACCCACGAGGTCGAGCTGGAGGAGGCCGCCGGCGACCCTGCAGCACCTCCCGCGGTGCGGCGGATTGCCGCGCGCACAAGGCTGCCGGTCGTCAGGCTCGTCCCGGTCGCGATCGAGGGCGAAGTCGTCGCGCTGCTCGAGCTGTACCGCTCCGGCCTCGGCTTCGGACCGGAGGAGGCGGCGCTGGCGCGCGCAGCTGCGGCGCACGTCGCCCTGGCCGTCAAGCTCGAGCGTGCCGACAGCAACGGGGCAAACGGGCACGGCGATCTCTCCCGCGACCAGCTCGAGCAGCTCGGCGAGGCGCTGGCGGCCGGGACGGACGAGGAGGAGGCCGCGCGGCAGATCGTGCGGCTCGCCGCCGAGGCCGTGGGAGCAACGGGTGGAACGCTCTGGCGCCTCGATCCGGAAGGGATGCCGTCGCTGCTCGCCTCGCACGGCTTCGGCGCTGCCGCGCCCGGCCCCGTCGAGGCGGCCGAGAGCGTGCGGCGCGCGCTCGAAGACGGCGACCGGAACGCGCTGCGCTCGGGCTCGTGGCTTCTCTACACCTTGCCGTTGGGAGAGCCTCCCTCCGCGGCTCTCCGGCTCTCCTTCGACGCCGAGGGAGCTGCCGAGCCGGGCCTGGAGCGCCTGTCACCGTTCGGCGCGGGAGCGGCGCTCGCGCTCCGCCGCAGCCGCCACGCCGCCGAGGTCGAGGCGGCGCTCGGGCGCTCGCAGACGCTCGTCGCGGTCGTGAGCCAGGCGATCGCCCAGCTCTCGCTGACGCACACGCTCGAGATCGCGGTCGAGCGAGTCGCCGAGCTGGCCTCGAGCCGGCAAGTCGCCGTGTACCTGCGCGACGAGGGCCGTCTCGTCCCCCGCGCGGCGCGCGATCTCGGCGGCCCGCATGAGGAGCTGGCCGAGCGGCTCTTGGAGCTGGCGCTCGGCCCCTTCCGCAGCCGCGGCTTCCTCTTCGTCGAGGACCTGAAGGCCGACCCGCGCCTCGCGGGGCTCGAGCGCGTCGTCGAGGAGAGCGGCGTCCGCCGGGTGCTCTTCATCCCGCTCCTCGTCCGCGACGAGACCATCGGAGCCCTCGCCGTCTACCGGCGGCGGCCCCGCCCGTACCGGGAAGGGGAGGAGAGCCTGCTCCTGGCGCTCTCCGGGCAGCTCGCGGTCGCCGTCCAGAACGCGCGCCTGCACGAACGCGCCAAGGAGCTCTCGAAGATTCTCGAGCGCACCCTCGAGTCCGAGCGGCTGGCCGCCCGTCAGCTCCGCGGCCTCTATGCGGTGTCGCAGTCCTTCGCCGAGAGCCTGTCCCTGGAGGCGACCCTGGCCGGCGTCGCGAGGGCCATGGTCGACCTGCTCGACGCCGATGCCGCGGTGATCCGCATGCCCGACGAGCGCAACGAGGTGCTGACCGCCCGCGCGGTGCACGTCCGAGATCCGGCCGTCGAGGAGGTCGTCGCCGGGCTGGTCGCCCGTCCGCAGCCGCTCGCGGCGCCGCTCGCGCGCCGGCTCCTGCGTTCGAAGCAGGCCGTGCTGCTCCAGCCCGGAACGGCCGCGCCGGAGGACGCGCACCGAGTGCTCGAGCCCTTCCTCCGGCAGGGCGCCACCGCGGCCGTCCTCCCGCTGGCGACGCCCGGCGAGGTGCTCGGGACGCTGACGGTCGTCTCCTTCGACCCGTCGCGCCCGCTCGAGCAGTCGGGGATCGACGCCGCGACTGCCGCCGGGGCGCAGGCCGCCCTGGCGATCGACAACGCCCGCCTCTACCAGCAGCAGAAGGAGTTCGCCGAGGCCATGCAGCGCTCGCTCCTCCCCCGGGAGCTTCCGCAGGTGCCGGGCCTCGAGATCGGCCATGTCTACCAGTCGTCGGCGCGGGTCGACGTCGGCGGCGACCTCTACGACTTCGTCGCACTCGGCGACGGCCGGCTCGCGGTCGTGATCGGGGACGTGCTCGGCAAGGGGATCTCGGCCGCAGCGGACATGGCGATGGCGAAGTACAGCTTCCGGGTGCTCGCGCGCGAGGGCGGCGAGCCCGCAGCCTTCCTTCAGGCCGCGAACGACGTCGCCTGCGAGGAGATCGAGCCGGGGAAGTTCGTCACGCTCCTGGCCGTCGTCGTCGACGTAGGTCGGCGCGTGGTCACCGCCGCGAGCGCGGGCCATCCGCCCGCGCGCGTGGTCGACACGCACGGAAACGTGACGGCGCTCGGCGGCACCGGGCTCCCGCTCGGGATCGAGCCGGCGCAGGAGTACGCGGGCGAGCGCGCCTGGCTCGAGCGGGGTGCGGTCGTCGTCCTCTACACGGACGGCGTCGTCGAGGCGCGGCGCGACGGCGAGCTCTACGGCGAGGAGCGGCTCGACCGGCTCGTCGCCGAGGGCCGCCGCCTGCCGGCGCAGGAGCTGGCCGACGAGATCCTCGCCGACTGCCGCGCCTTCGCGGGTGGCGAGCTTGCCGATGACTGCGCCGTCGTCTGCCTGAAGCTGGCACGCTGAGCCGGTGACGACCGTCGCCGAAGCCGCCGCGGCTCCCGCGGCCCAGGCCGCCGTGGGGCGGACGCGCCTCGGCGTCGTCGTGTTCACCGCGGGCGCCGCCACCCTGGCCACCGAGATCGCCGCGTCGCGGCTCCTGGCGCCGTACTTCGGGAGCTCGACGATCGTCTGGGCGAACATCATCGGGCTGATCCTGCTCTACCTCTCGCTGGGCTACTGGCTGGGAGGGAAGGTGGCCGACCGCCGGCCCGAGCCGCGGCTGCTCGGCTGGATGATCCTGGGTGCGGCGGGAGCCGTCGCGCTGACGCCCTTCATCGCGCGTCCGATCCTCGAGGTCACCCTGCGCGGCCTCGACGCGGTCTCCGTCGGCGCGGTCGTGGGCTCCTTCTTCGCGGCCCTCGCGCTCTTCGCCATCCCGATCACGCTGCTCGGCGCGGTGGCGCCGTTCGCGATCCGGCTCGCCCTCGTGGACGTGGCCGAGGCGGGCGCGGTCGCAGGTCGCCTCTACGCGCTCTCCACGGTCGGGAGCATCGTAGGGACGTTCCTCTCGGCGATCGTGACGATCCCGCTCCTGGGGACGCAGCGGACGATGCTCGGCTCCGCCGTCCTGCTCGTGCTGGCGGCGGCGCTCCTGCTCGGCCCGCGCTGGCAGCTCCTGACCCTCGCCGCCGCAGGGCTGCTCTTCGTCCCCACAGGGACGATCAAGGCGAGCAGCGGCCTCCTGTACGAGACGGAGTCCTCGTACCAGTACATCCAGATCGTCGAGCGCTCGGACGGCTCGCGCGCGCTGAAGCTCAACGAGGGCGTCGCCGTGCACTCCGTCTGGCACGAGGACTCGGTGCTGACGGGCGGCGTCTGGGACACGTTCCTGCTCGTGCCGCCGCTCCTCGACAGGCCGGTCGAGAAGATGCTCGTGATCGGGAACGCCGGCGGCACCGTCGCCCGCGCGTACGGCGAGCTCTACCCGGACGTGGAGATCGACGGCGTCGAGATCGACCCGGAGGTCAGCGAAGCGGCAAGGCGCTGGCTCGGGCTGAACGACAACCCCAACCTGAGCGTGATCACGGACGACGGCAGGCCGTTCCTCGAGCTGACGGACGAGACGTACGACCTCATCGTCGTCGACGCCTACCACCAGCCCTACATCCCGTTCTACCTGGCGACGCGCGAGTTCTTCCAGGCCGTCCGGGAGCACCTGCGGCCGGGTGGGGTCGTCGCGCTGAACGTCGCGGGCGTGCCCGGCGACGAGCGGCTGTCCGAGGCGATCGGCAGCACGCTGCTCGCCGAGTTCCCGGAGGCGTGGCGCTGGCGGCCGCTTCGCTTCAACGAGCTCATGCTCGGGTTCGATGCGGAGGTGGGTCGCGACGCGCTCGTCGAGCGTGCCGAGGAGGCTCCGGCCGAGGTCGAGTCGCTCGTGCCGCTCTTCCAGGACGGGCTCCGCCCCGTCGTCGCGGCCGAACGGCCGCTCACCGACGACCGTGCCCCGGTCGAGTGGCTCACCGACCGCATGATCATCGACTTCATCTCTCGCGGCGGCGAGCTCGACGAGGACTACTTGCCGACGCGCCCGTAGAGGGCCGGTGCGGCCAGCACGCCGAGGAGGACGCCCGCCGCGACGAGCTGTGCCGAGGCGGGGATGCCGCCCGCTTTGTGCCAGCCGCGCACGCGGTGGCTGGGGAAGAGCTTGCGCCCGCCGGGGCGCGGCAGCGGGAGAACGTGCTCGACATCCGGGACCGAAGCTCCGACTGCGCCGAACACGGCCGGGTCGAGCGGCCCGCGTGCCGCGGCAAGCAGGGCGAGCCCGGCGAAGCCGCTGAGCGTCTCGAAGCGGCGCGAGGCCACGTCCTGGTGCGGGACGGCGTCGCCGGCCGCGTGCGCGGCGAGCCCCAGGAGCAGGGCCCGGCCGCGTGTCCCGGCGAGGGATCCGACGATCCCGCCGGTGGCGACATGGAGCGAGACGATCACCAGCGAAGGATTGCAGCCCGAGCCATGGTTCAGGAGCACGCTTCAGAGCGCAGCCCTGTGCCGCCGGGCCGCGCTGCTCGCCCCGAAGACTGCGTCCTCGGTCGCGCCCGTAGCCTCCGGCTACGAACGCTCCCTGCGTCCTTGTTTCGGAACGACCATCGCACCCCGGACGACGAGGCGTCGCTCCGAAGCGTGCTCTAACATCTCCGACGGTGGGTCGGGCAGCCGGAATCCTGGGAGCTCTCGTCGTCATGCTCGTGGCGGCGTCGCCCGTTGGGGCGCAGGAGCCCACGGTCCCGCTCGGTGTCACGGTGTCTGGAGTCGACGTCGGCGGCCTCACCGAGGTGCAGGCGACGGAGGCGCTCGATGCGTTCTTCGCGCAGCGGCTAACCCTCGCGCTCCGCCAGACCACGGTCACCGTCGCCCCGAGCCGCCTCGGTGCCCGCGCGCGAGTCCTCCGCGCCGTCGACCAGGCGCTCCTCGCGGCACCGGGAACGGCGCTGACCCTCGACGTCGCGATCGTCGACTGGAGGCTCAAGGCCTGGATCAACAAGCGGGCGAGGATCTTCGACCGCGCCGCCGTCTCGGCCCGCGCCTACCTCGTCGGCCTCAGGCCGCACCTGCGGGAGGCCCGGCCGGGGCGGAGCATCGTCCGCCCGCACGCCCGGATCCGGCTGCTGGGAGCGCTGCGAAACCACCGGCGCGACACCGTGGTCATACCCGTCCGCACGCTCCGTCCTGCGATCACGGCGAACCGCTTCGGCGCCGCGATCGTCATCCGCCGTGGCTCGAAGCGGCTGACCCTCTACCGCGGCGTCGGCCCCGGAGCGATGGGGTACGTCCGGGCGTTCCCGATCGCCACCGGCATGGCCGCCTACCCGACGCCGCTCGGCAGCTTCACCATCCGGAGAATGGCGCGGAACCCCTGGTGGTACCCGCCGCCGAGCGACTGGGCCAAGGGCGCGGAGCCGATCCCGCCCGGCCCCGGCAACCCGCTCGGCACACGCTGGATGGGCCTGAGCGTCGGCGGAGTCGGGATCCACGGCACGCCCGACGCTGCGTCGATCGGCTACTCCGCCTCGCACGGCTGCATCCGCATGCGAATCGGCGACGCCGAGTGGCTCTTCGAGCGCGTCCGCCTCGGCACCCCGGTCTTCATCGTCGGCTCGTAAGGAGGGGTTGACGACCCCTCCTGGGCGCCCCGCTAGACTCGGTGGCGTCTCATGGCGCGCCGCGTGAAGCTCATCCTGCAGGCGGCGGCCGTCCTCGTGGTCGCCCTCCTCGTCGCGCTCCTTGGCTGGAAGGTGACCGAGCAGGCGGAGGGCCGCGGCCTGGACGACGCCCTCGAGCGGGGCGAGCGCCCGCACCCGCCGGCGCTCGTCTTCGAGACCCTGGACGGGGAGGGCGAGATCCGCCTGGCCGACTTTCGCGGCAAAGCCGTCGTCCTCAACTTCTGGGCATCCTGGTGCGATCCCTGCAAGGACGAGGCCCCGCTGCTCGAAGATGCCTGGCAGCGCTATCGCGACGACGGGCTCGTCGTCCTCGGGATCGACGCGCAGGACTTCAGAAGCGACGCGCAGGGCTTCGTCGAGCGCTACGGGCTGACGTACCCGATGGTGTTCGACGGCCACGGTGCCAGCCTCGGTCGCTTCGGCAACACCGGCTTCCCCGAGACGTGGTTCGTCGGCCGCGACGGCCGCCTCGTCGGCGACCACATCGTCGGGCCCTTCACCCGGGAGCAGCTCGAGGAGAACGTGAGGGCCGCGCTCAACACGCCGTCGCGATGAGGCGGGCGCTCGTTCTGGTGGCAGCCGCCGCGGCCCTTCTGGCCGCCGGGTGCGGAGGGGAGAGCGACGAGCAGCCGACGCTGGCCCAGCTCGAGAAGAAGTTCATCTGCCCGACCTGCCAGACGACGCTCGAGCTCTCGAACGCGCCGATCGCCGAGCGCATGCGCGAGTTCATCCGAGTGCGGCTGGCGGCGGGCGACTCCGAGGAGCAGATCGAGGAGGCCTTGGTGGCGCAGTTCGGCGAGGCCGTGCTCGCGTCCCCGCCGAAGGAGGGCTTCAACCTGCTCGCCTGGGTACTGCCGCTGGCGGGCGGCGCGATCGCGGTCGCTGCGGTGGCCGTCGCGCTGCGCCGCTGGAGCCGGACGCGGGCGCCGGCCGCGCCCGCGGCGGCTGGAGCGCCACTCGACCCCGAGCTCGAGCGCCGGCTCGACGACGAGCTTCGCCGCTTCGACGGGTAGATGCTCGACCGGCGGTCAGCGCACACACGGATGGCGGCTGCGACACGGCGCCGGATCGTCGCGCTCCCCCTTGCACGTACGTGCCGGTACGCGCCGCGGGCGATCGCGGCGCCCGGCTTGGTCGCAGCCACCCCCGACCAGCACGCCGACCACCGGCCGAGCATCTGATGGAGGCGAAGATCCCTCTGGCGTTCGCTGCCGGGCTCATTTCCTTCGCCACGCCCTGCGTGCTCCCGCTCGTCCCGGGCTATCTCGCCGTCGTGTCCGGGCAGCCGGTCGGCCAGGGAGGGCGCCGCGTCCTCCTTGCCAGCCTGCCGTTCGTCGCCGGCTTCACCGCGGTCTTCGTGGCGCTCGGCGCCGCGGTCGCGGCCGCGGGGAGCCTCTTCGGCGAGAACCGGGAGCTGCTCCTCGCCGTCGCCGGGCTCATCGTCGTCGTCCTCGGCTTCGCGATGATGGGCCTGCTGCCGCTCCCGTTCCTCGACCGCCTCGTCGCCCCCGGACTGGTGGAAGGCGCGCGCAGCACCGGCTCGGCGGCGCTCCTGGGCGGGGCCTTCGGCCTCTGCGCCGCGCCCTGCATCGGCCCCGTCCTCGCCGGCATCCTCGCCCTCGCCGGCGAGGGCCAGACGGTCGTGCAGGGAACGCTGCTCCTGCTGGTCTACTCCGTCGGGCTCGCGCTCCCGTTCCTGCTCGTCGGCATCGGGTTCGACCGAGCCCTGGGCGCGTTCCGCTGGCTGCGCGACCACTACCCGACGTTCCGGGTGGTCGCGGGCGCGATGCTGGTCGCGCTCGGGCTCCTGCTCTTCTTCGACCGCTTCTGGTGGCTGAACGTGGCCGTGAACCGCGTGTTCGAGGCTTTCGGGATCGGCGGCTGACGGACTTAGCGGGCAGCCTCCCGCAGCACCGGCGCCGGCAGGTCGGGGAAGCGGCCGCGCGCCGCCTCGACGGAGGCAAGCACGGCCGCTACGTCGAGCCCGCGGTGGGCCGGTGCGTACGGGCCCAGCCGTCTGAGGGCCTTCTCCAGCTGGCGTTCGCAGCCGACCTCGTTCCCGCGCCCGGCCTGGTACCACGCCACCGCCACGTGGACGAGCCCCTGGTAGAAGTCGCGCTCGGGCTCCGGCGCCGCGCGCCACGCGTCCTCCAGCACCTCGTGGGCGGCGAAGTACTCGCCGGCGCGGATCAGCTCGAGCCCGCGCGCGAGCTCGTCCGCCTCAGAGGACGACCTTCACCTCGCCGTCCTCGACGACGACCTCGAAGTTCTCGAGCCGGATGGCGCGGTCGAACTCGTTCTCGCCCGTCCGCACGTCGTACTGCCAGCCGTGCCACGGGCAGGAGACCACGCAGCCCTCGAGCTTCCCGCGCCCGACCGGCCCGCCCATGTGCAGGCACTTGGCTTGGGTGGCGTAGAAGCCGTCGTCGCAGTGGAAGAGCGCCACCTCCTGCTCCCCCGCCTGGACGATCCGCCCGCTGCCTTGCGGCACGTCCTCGACCCTGGCGACGGTGTGGACCTGGCCCACGGGCATCGCGGCAACGCTACCAAACCCCTTTCCCGAGCCCATTTGCGGCTGGTACGCTCCTGCCCGTGGCGACGATCCTGCTCGTCGGGGTCGATCTCTTCTTCCGAGGGAAGCTCGACGTGCTCCTCGGCGAGAGCCATCGGCTGACGACGACCGACAGCGTGGATCCGCCCGACATCGTCATCTGCGATCTCGCCCGCATCGAGGCGCACGAGGTGGCCGACACCTACCCGGACGTGCCCATCCTCGGGTTCACGAATCACACGGATACGGCGGGCCTGCGAGCGGGCCAGGCGGCAGGGCTGGACAAGGTCGTCGCGCGCTCCGCGCTCTCCGAGCGGGCGGCGCAGCTGGTCGATGAGCTCGTTACGTAGACTGGCCGCGTGACGTACATCATCGCGGAGCCGTGCATCGACATCCTGGACAAGTCCTGTGTGGACGTGTGCCCGGTGGACTGCATTCACGAGGCCGACCGGATGCTCGTGATCGACCCCGAGGAGTGCATCGACTGCGGCGCCTGCGAGCCTGAATGCCCGGTCGAGGCCATCTTCCCGGAGGACGCGCTCCCCGAGAAGTGGGAGCCCTTCGTCAAGATCAACTACGCCTACGGCGACGGCCTGGACGTCGTCAACCAGCTCGCGCAGGCGTACGCCGAAGAGCACGACGTCCAGAACCCCCCGCTCGACGAGCGCTAGAGAGCGAGGGAGGAGCCGTGGCGGGCGAGGTCGACGAAGCGCAGCGCGATGCCCTCGCCGAGCGCCTCTTCGGCGCCGCGCTCGGCGCTTACGAGCTCATGACCGTCCACCTGGGAGACCGCCTGGGCTACTACCGGGCGCTCGGCGAGAGCGACGGCCTGACCTCCGCAGGGCTCGCGGACGCGACCGGCACGGCCGAGCGCTACGCGCGCGAATGGCTGGAGCAGCAGGCGGTTGCCGGGATCGTCGAGGTCGACGACGCGGCAGCGGCGGCCGAGGAGCGGCGCTACTCGCTCCCCGCCGGACACGCCGAGGTGCTGGTCGAGAAGGACTCGCTGGCCCACATGACGCCGATGGCCCGCTTCGGCGCGTCCATGGCGCAGACGCTCCCCGCGGTCGAGGAGGCCTTCCGGACCGGCGGAGGCGTCTCCTGGGATGCGTTCGGCCAGCTCGGTCGCGAGGCCCAGGGCGATGCGAACCGACCGCTGTTCGCCAACCTGCTCGGCCAGGAGTGGCTGCCCGCGATCGGGGACGTCCATGACCGCCTGCGCGCCGACCCGCCCGCGCGCGTGGCCGACATCGCCTGCGGCGCCGGCTGGTCGAGCATCGCCATCGCGCGCGCCTACCCCAACGTCGCCGTCGACGGCTACGACCTCGACGAGGCCTCGGTCGCGCTCGCGCGCGAGAACGTCGCTGCGACGGAGGTGGCCGACCGCGTGTCCATCCATCTCCGCGACGCGGGCGACCCCGAGCTCGCCGGGTCGTACCAGCTCGTCACGGTGTTCGAGGCGGTCCACGACATGTCGCAGCCGGTCGACGTCCTACGCTCGCTGCGCGGTCTCGCCGCCGACGACGGCGCGGTCGTCGTCATGGACGAGCGCGTCGCCGACACGTTCACGGCCCCGGGGGACGAGGTCGAGCGCCTGATGTACACCTACAGCGTTCTCTGCTGTCTCCCCGTTGGCCTGGCTGACACGCCCTCGGCCGCAACCGGCACCGTGATGCGGGCCGACACCCTGCGCGGGTACGCCGCCGAGGCCGGCTTCGCGGAGGTCGAGGTGCTCCCGATCGAGCACGACGTCTTTCGCTTCTACCGCCTCCACCCCTAGGCCGGCGTTAGGCGGAGCTCCCGCGGGATCGTGCGCTCGAGGGCGATCGCTCCCGCGCCGGCAATGAGGCAGACGGCGGCGGCCAGCGGCCAGAGGGCCAGCGGCTCGGCCTGGAGGACGAACCCGCCGACAGCGGGGCCGACGATGAAGCCGATGTCCCACGAGATGGTCGACACCGCCATGTAGCGGCCGCGGAGGCGCGGCGGAGCGAGGTCGGCCACGAGCGCGCCCTGCACCGGGCCCTGGAAGCACTCCCCCAGCCCGAACACGATCGCCGCCAGCCCGAAGGCCGCGGCAGCCGCCACGGTCTCCAGCCGGAGGCCGCCGACGAACACGATGATCCACGCGGCGGCCCACAGGGCGCACATGACCGCGAGCGACGCCATCCGCCGCCGTCCCTCGAGCGCCTTCGAGAGCGGGAACTGCGCCAGAACGATCACGAGCGTGTTGGCGAAGAAGATGAGCCCGATGCCGGTCTCCGTCACGCCCGCCTCGTTCTTGGCGAAGACCGGCAGCAGCTCGAGCTGCGCGTAGCCGGCCGCGACGAAGAGCACGTTGAGGACGACCAGGCCGACGAGGGCCCGGTCGCGCAGGACGTCCGCGTAGCGGCCGGCCCTCGTGCCGTCACCGTCCTCCTTCGGCAGCACGGGCTCGGGGACGAACGCGAGCGCGGCCACGAAGACGAGGAAGGTGGCGGCGTCGAGGAGAAAGAGGACGGTGAAGCTCGTCGGGTTCGCCGTCGTCGCGATCAGGCCGCCGACGACGCCGCCGAGGCCGATGCCGAGATTGCGGCTGACGCGCTGAAGGGCGAAGGCCCCGTGCCGCCTCGCGTGCGGCGTCAGGCCCGCCAGGAGGGCCGACTGGCTCGGCCAGAACCCGGCGTTCCCCAGCCCGGCGATCGTCGCGGCGAGGAAGGCGTGCCACGGCTCGTGGATGAGCGGGAAGCTGCCGAACCCGATCGCCAGCAACACGAGCGCGACCGCCAGCGTCGCGCGCCCGCCGATCCGGTCGATCACGACCCCGACCGCCGGGCCCGCCAGCAGGCTGACCGCGCCGATCGTCGCGAGGACGAGGCCTGCCGTGCCCAGCGAGATCCCGCGGACGTTGTGGAGGTAGATGACGAGGAACGGGTATGCGAGCCCGTTGCCGAACGCGTTCGCCAGGCCGCCGAGGCTGAGGATCCAGACCGACCGGGGTAGCCTCGGATCGAGGCTCCCGAGGTAGCGTCTGAAACGGGCTCTCAACCTTCTCCGAGCGTCGCCCAGACCTCCAGCTTGGAACGGATGCGGGAGATGACCTCGTCCGTGAACTCCGTCGTGGTGGCGTGGCCGGCGAGGTCGGCCGTGCGGACGCCCGAGGAGACGGCCTCGAGCGCGGCCTCGCGGATCGCACGACCGGCCGTGCGCGCCTCGTCGTCGTCGATGTGCGACAGGAGGGCGGCGCCGGCGAGGATCATCGCCATCGGGTTCGCCACGTCCTTGCCCTTGAGCGCGGGCGCCGTGCCGTGCGCGGCCTCGGCCATGAGCGCGCGGGGCGTGTAGTCCTCGTTGAAGGCGACCAGCAGGGACTCCGACCCGGCGATGGAGCCGAAGAGCGGCAGGACGAGGTCGGAGAGGATGTCGCCGTCGCGGTTGAGCGCCGGGATCACGAGCGGCTCGCCCGCCGCCCCGATCAGGAGCGCGAAGGTGGCGTCGATCAGCTGCGGCTCGTACTCCACCTCGGGGTGGCGTGCGGCGGCGGCGTCCATCTCCTCCTTCAGCATGCCCTCGTAGACCGGGGAGACCGTGTACTTCGGCCCACCGAAGACCTTCGCCTTCGTGCGCTCGGCGTGCCGGAACGAGAACTCGGAAACGGCGCGGCAGATGCGCCGCTCGATCCGCTCGGTGCGAAACGCGATCTCGTCCTCCCCCTCGCCCTCGCGCCACTCCTTCGCGCCGTAGGCGTCGCCCACGGCCATGCGCACGACCGAGATCGGGAAGTGCGCGCCGCCGATCGGCACGACTCCGGGGATGCGCCTGCCGGTGCGCACGATCACGTGGCCGCCGATCTCCTCGCGCAGGATCCGGTTGGGGCTGCCGACGTCGCCGGCACCCTCGGGGGTGACCGTGGCCGCCTTGAGGCCGAGCCCGTGCTCGCGCACGGCCCTGGCCGCCTCGTGCACGACCTCGTTGGCCGTCGACCGGCGCGACTCCAATGAGAGGTCGAAGCGCGGAAGCTCGAGCTCCACGCCGATCACGTCCGGGGCGAGCACCCGGAGGGATTCCTCCAGCAGCTCCTGGCCGGTGTCGTCTCCCCCCAGCACCACGATCGTCCGCGTCTCCATCGCGGCTGAGTGTAGTGGCGGCGCGACTTCGTTACGGCCTAGTGCGAAAATCCCGAAGCCGCCGAGAAGATCGCGGAGCGTATTGAGGCGGCCGCAAAGCAGGTCTACCAGGACTAGCGTCGAGCTTTTCGCATGCTCGATTTACCCGAGGGGTTGACCCGAGAGACATGGCCGCCCGTGCGGTTCTTTTTGCAGCCTCCTTTTTCTGTCAGTAGAGTTGCGCAGCTCAACCCAACTCCGATTTCCGGGAGGAATATCGTGGCACGAAAGACGATTCTCGTTTGCGACAACTGCGGCGCCGAGGTCGGCGAGGGCAAGGGCGCCGCATTGCGGGTCACGTATACGGACGCCCGCCGGGGCGCGAAGGCCGCCGATCTCTGTGACGACTGCGCCGGCGGGATGCCTGGTCGCGCAGCCGCCCGCCGCGGCCGTAGGCCGAAGTCGGCCGCGTAGCCGAACCGGGTTCGAGCCGGGGGCCGGCGCGCCGCGTTGGTCTCCGGCCGGGCTTTGATGCCCGGGCATCTAGACTGCGTGAGTGCCGCTCGCGTTGCTGGTTGGCCCGGCGAACGCGGGGAAGGTCTCGCGGCTCCTCGATCGCTACCTCGAGAACCTCGACCGTGAGCCGTTCCTCGTCGTCCCGAACCGGGCGGAGGTCGATCGCGTAGAGCGCGATCTCCTGGCCCGACGTCCCGCCCTGCTGGGCGGCGACATCGGCACCTTCGACGATCTCTTCCGCACGATCGCCCAGGGTGGTAGCGAGCGGCAGAAGGTCGCGACGGACGCGCAGCGCGCGCTCGTCCTGCGGCGCGCGCTCGCCGGAGCGAGCCTGAACGGGCTCGGCTCCTCCGCACGCTTCTCCGGCTTCGGCGACGCCCTGCTGGGCGCCATCTCGGAGCTCGAGTCGAGCTTCGTCGACCCGGGCGAGCTCGAGGGCGACCTCGCCGTTCTCTTCACCGCCTATCTCGGCGAGCTCGAGCAGTTGCGGCTCTTCGACCGCGACCGGGACCGTGCGTACTCCGTCGAACGCGTTGAGACGGAGCTCGAGGCGTGGGACGGCAGGCCCGTGCTCGCGTACGGCTTCGAAGACCTGACCGGCGCGCAGTGGGCCCTGCTCCGGGCCCTCGCCGGTCGCGCCGAGGTCCACGTCTCGCTTCCCTACGAGCCGGGCAGGTCGGCCTTCGCCTCCCTGCGCCGCACGGCCGACGATCTCGCCGGTCTCGCGGACGGTCGGGTCGAGGAGCTGCCGCCCGCGTACGCGGAGATCGCACACCCTGCGCTCGCCCACCTCGAGCGCGCGCTCTTCGCGGACGCCGAGCACTCGGAGCCGCCGCCGCTCGAGGGTGCCGTGCGCTTCCTCGAAGGGGCGGGCTCCCGCGGTGCGCTCGAGCTGGTCGCCGACGAGGTGCTCGACCTCCTGCGTGACGGGACGCCGGCGGAGGCGGTCGGGCTCGTCTGCCCGTCGCTCGACCGGCTCAGGGCTCCGCTCGAGACGGCGCTCGCCGGCGCCGGCATTCCTTATGCGTTCGAGGGCCAGGTCCGGCTCGGGCAGACGCCCTTCGGCCACGCGCTCCTGTCCGCGCTCCGCTTCCTCTGGCAGAGCGAGAGCCGCCGCGACCTGTTCGGGTTCCTCCGGTCGCCGTACTCCGGGCTCCCGCGCGCCTCGGCCGACTACCTCGAAGGCCGCCTGCGCGGCAACGGGATTCGCTCCGACATCGAGGAGAAGGTCGTCGCTCTCCGCGGCCAGCCGCTGCCGGCGCTCGGAGACGTCCGGGCCGCCCCGACCCCGACCGAGGCGGTGCGGGTGCTCGCCCGTGCGCAGCTCCGCGGCGCGCACGGCGTTGAGGCGCCTCCGGTGGGCGAGGCCTCGCGGCTCGACCTGCGTGCCTGGGAGGCGGTCCGCAGAGCTCCTCGACGAGCTCGAGGGCTGGCGCGAGCTGGCCGGCGAGCTCGCGCGCGAGGACGTCCTCGCCGCGCTCGAGCGGCTGACGGTGCGCCTCGGCGCCGCGGGCGAGCCCGGGAGGGTTGCCGTGCTCGACCTTCCGCGCGCGCGGACGCGGCGCTTCGAGGCGGTCTTCGTACTCGGCCTGGAGGAGGGCAGGTTCCCGCGCCGTTCCGACCCCTCGCCGTTTCTGGACGACGACTTGCGCCGTGGCCTCGACGACCGCCTGCGCGCCCGCCTCGTCCGCCCGGAACCGGTCTCGCGGGAGCGCTACCTCTTCTACGCCGCGTGCACCCGGCCCTCGCGAAGGCTGTACCTCGTCCGCGAGGCGGCAAGCGACGACGGCGCGCCGAAGCTGGCGAGCCCCTTCTGGGACGAAGCACGGGCGCTCTTCGACCCTGCCGAGGTGGCGCGGTGGACGCGCCGGCGGCCGCTTTCGGCGCTGACCTGGCCCCTCGACGACGCGCCGACCGAGCGCGAGCGCCTGCGCGCGCTGGCCTCCTTGGCTGTGACCGACCGGGCGGGCGCCGAGGCCCTCGCCGTGGCCAACGGCTGGGAGCGGCGCCTGCAGCGTGCGCGAACCGCCTTCGACCGCAGGACGGCGCTGACCAACCCCGCAGTCCTCGCGGGGCTGGAGGGGCGTCAGAGCTTCAACGTCACCGAGCTCGAGGCCTTCGCCACCTGCTCCTCGATCTGGTTCGTGGAGCGGCAGCTCTCGCCGCGCCAGATCGACGCCGAGGTCGACGCGAAGCTGCGCGGGTCGCTCGCGCACACCGCACTCCACCGCTTCTACGCCGGCCTGCCCAAGGAGGTCGGCACCGACCGAGTCGAGGCGGGGCGCGTCGAGGAGGCCGTGAGCTTCCTGCGCCGGTGCCTGGACGAGGCGCTCGAAGGCGTCCGTCAGGAGCTCACCGACCTCGAGCGCCGCGAGCTGCAGGGGCAGCTCTGGCGCGACCTGGAGCGCTTCGTGCGCGACGAGGCGGAGGCCGAGATGCCGCTCGTCCCGCGCCGCTTCGAGGTCGGCTTCGGGACCGAGCGCTCGGCGCCGGAGCTCCAGCGTGGCCTCGACCTCGGCGGCTTCGCTCTCTCGGGGAAGATCGACCGGATCGACCTCGACCCGTTCAGCGCCCGCGGGATCGTGTGGGACTACAAGTCGGGCAAGACGGCGTTCTCGGCGGCGAAGATCGACTCCGAGCTGCGCCTCCAGATCCCGCTCTACATGCTCGTCCTGCGCGACCTCGTCGGGATCGAGCCGCTCGGGGGGCTCTACCGGGCGCTCGCGGGCGAAGGCGACGCGCGCGGGCTCCTGCGCGCCACCGCGCGCGAGGACGGCGTCCCGGGGTTCCAGAAGAACGACTACCGCGACGAGGACGAGTTCTGGGGCCAGATCGACCGGGCGGCCGAGCACGCGCGAGGGTTCGTCGGGCGGATCCGGTCGGGCGACGTCGCGCACGACCCGCTCGGCGACGGCGGCTGCCCCTCGTGGTGCGACCTTGCGCCGATGTGCCGGGTGAGGCGGGCGTGAACGCCCCGAACCCCGAGCAGGTCGCCGCCATCGAGGCGCCCGGGGTCGTCTTCGTCTCGGCCGGCGCGGGCACTGGGAAGACGACCGTCCTCGTCGAGCGCTTCGTGAAGGCGGTCTGCGAGCGGGGCCTCGACGTCGACTCGCTGCTCGTCATCACGTACACGGAGCGCGCCGCCGGAGAGCTCCGCGACCGCATCCGGGCCCGCCTGGCCGAGGCCGGGAGGCCCGAGCTGGCGCGTGAGCTGGATGCGGCCTGGATCTCGACGATCCACGGCTTCTGCCACCGGCTCCTGCGGGCGCACCCGTTCGCCGCCGGGATCGACCCGCGCTTCCGCGTGCTCGACGACGCGCAGGCGCGCGTCCTCCAGCGCGAGGCATTCGACCTGACGCTCGGCGAGTTCTGCGCGGACGGCGACGAGGAGCGGCTCGGGTTGCTCTCGACCTACGGCGTCCGCGCGCTCCGGCGAATGCTGACCGGCGTCCACGAGACGCTGCGCGCCGCCGGGCGCCCGCTGGCGCTCGAGCTCGGCGAGCGGGCCGGCCTGCCGGAGCGGATCGAGGAGCTGCGCGAGGCGGCGCAGGCGTTGGCCGCCGACGGCGAGGCGGGGGAGACGGCGCGGGCGACCGCCTCCCGCTCGCTCGAGGTGCTCGCCGAGCGGACGCTGCCGGAGCGCCTGCTCGACCTGGGTGAGCTGAAGGCGCGCGGCGAGCGGGCGGTGAGCTACGAGGAGGCGCGGCGCAGCGTCGAGCAGGCCGCCCTGGACGAGCTGGCTGCCCGCGACCGCGACTTGCTGCAGGAGCTCCTCGAGCGCTTCGGCGCCGCCTTCCGCGCGGCGAAGGACCGCGAGTCGGCGCTCGACTTCGAGGATCTCCAGCTGGCGGCGCGCGACCTGCTCCGCGACGACCCGGCCGTGCGCGAGCGCGAGAGCTGGCGCTTCCGCTCGATCATGGTCGACGAGTTCCAGGACACGAACCGGCTCCAGTGCGAGATCGTCGACCTGCTCGCCGAAGGCCCGGAGGGCAAGGAGCTCTTCTTCGTCGGCGACGAGTTCCAGTCCATCTACCGCTTCCGCCACGCCGATGTCGAGGTGTTCCGCGAGCGGCGCGAGCAGTCCGGCGGCGTGCTCGCCCTCACCCAGAACTACCGCTCGCGGCCGGAGGTGCTCGCCGCCGTCAACCACCTCTTCTCCACCGAGTTCGGCGAGGAGTTCCAGCCGCTCGAGGCCGCCGGGCGCTTCCCGGACCCGGTCTTCGGGGCGCCGGTGGAGCTCCTCGTCACCGACAAGAAGAGCTATGCGGGCACGCCGACGCACTGGCGGCGCGCCGAGGCGCGGCACATCGCCGCGCGGGTGCGGCAGCTCGTGGACTCCGGCGAGGCGAGCGCGGGCGAGATCGTGCTGCTCTTCGCTGCCGGCACGGACGCCGAGCACTACGAGGAGGAGCTCCGCAAGGCCGGCCTGCAGACCTACCGAGCCACCGGCCGCGGCTACTTCGGCCAGCAGCAGGTGGTGGACATGCTCGCCTACCTGCGGCTCCTGCACAACCGCTACGACGACGAGGCGCTCGTCACCGTGCTGGCATCGCCGTTCGTCGGCCTGTCGAACGACGCGCTGCTCCTCCTCCGCCGCGCGGCCACGAGGCGTCCCCTCTTCCAGCCGTTCGAGCGCGGGCTTCCCGGGGACCTCTCGGACGAGGACCGGCGGCTTTGCCGCGCGTTCCTCCAGCGCTTCGAGCGGCTCGGGGCCGCGGCCAACGGGCTCTCGCTGGAGCGGCTGTGCGAGAGGATCGTGGCCGACCACGACTACGACCTCGCCGTCCTCGCCCAGTGGGACGGGCGCCGTCGCTACGCGAACATGCGCAAGCTGGCGCGGCTCGGCCGCTCCTACGAGGAGCTGCGCGGCCGGGACATCGAGGGCTTCGTCCGCTTCGTCCGCGACCAGGAGGCGGTGGGAGCTCGCGAGCTCGAGGCAGTGGCAGAAGAGGAGGACGCCGACGCGGTGCGGCTTCTCACCATCCACTCCGCCAAGGGGCTCGAGTTCAAGGTCGTGATCGTGGCGGACGCGGGCCGCGACCGGAACGCGCCCTCTCCCGACGAGATCCTCTGCCTGCCGGACGGGCGCTTCGGCTTCCGTGTCGCCGACCCGGCCACGGGCTCGCGCCGCCCGGCCTTCGGCTACGAGCAGGTGCGGGAGGCCGAGCGCGAGGCCGAGCGCGCCGAGCGGCTCAGGCTGTACTACGTGGCGATGACGCGCGCGATCGACCGGCTGATCGTCTCCGGCGCCATCGACCCGGGCCGGGCCGCCGACCAGGCGACCCCGATCGGCTGGGTCCTGGCGCGCCTCGAGGCCGAGGAGCTCGACGCCGCCGAGGACGGGCCGGTCGAGCTCGTCCGCGACGGGGCCCGCCTGCTCGTCCGCGTCGACCGCCACCGGGAGGAGACGACGCTGCAGGCGCCCGCTCCGGAGCCCGAGGCCGCCGACGAGGGGCAGCTCGCCCTCTTCGCCGGCGACGAGCTGGCGCCGCTGCCTCCCCCGGCGCCGCGGCTGCCCGAGCTGGCGCCCGTGCCTGCGCCGCCGCTCCACCGCGTCCGCCGGCTCTCCTACAGCGCGCTTGCGCTCTTCGACCGCTGCTCGTACCGCTACTACGCCGAGCGGGTCGCCGGTCTGCGCGCCGAGGACGCGCACGGGACCGTGCCGGGGGCGACAGGCCTGGCGGCCACGGAGGTCGGGGACGCGGTGCATCGCCTGCTCGAGATCGTCGACCTCGCGGCGCCGGCCGTCCCGGACCTCGAGCCGGTGCGTGTGTGGTATCCGGCCGTGACCGACGAGGAGCTCGAGCGGATCCGCGGCTTCGTCGCCTCGTACTGCGAGTCGGAGCTGGCGGGCCGGATCGCCGGCCTCGCCGGTGCCCGCCCCGAGCGGCCGTTCGCGTTCGAGCACGACGGCGTCCTCCTGCACGGGCGCCTCGACGTCCTCTGGGCCGAGGACGACCGGGCGCTCGTCCTCGACTACAAGACGAACTCGCTGGCCGAGGGCACGCCGGAGGAGATCGTCGAGGCCGACTACCGGCTGCAACAGCTCGTTTATGCCCTTGCCTGCTTCCGCACGGGGGTCGAGGAGGTCGAGGTCGTCTACCACTTCCTCGAGCGGCCGGACGCAGTCGTCTCGACGCGCTTCGTCCGGGCCGACCTGCCGGGCCTGGAGGCCGAGCTCTCGGCCGCGATCGCGCGCATCGACGAGGGCGACTTCCGGCCCTCGCCGAGCGAGTTCACCTGCTCGGGCTGCCCCGCTCTCGACCGCGTATGCGCCGGGCCACGGCTTCTCTCCGCCCAGATCCCGGTGGAGTACGCGGAGGTCTAGGAGCTAGAAGTCGGACTCGCCGATCGCGTCGACCGCGATGACCGAGAGGTTGGCCAGGATGAGCGCAAGCCCCAACCAGAGGAGGAGTATCGCCACCGTGACGAGCTCGGGCCGCCGCTCCGCGAGCATGCCCGGCAGGACGGCGCTCGGCGGCGCCAGCGCCAGTCCGGCAGCGGCGATCGCGAAGAGAATCATGGCGTTGCCGGCGATCCAGAGCGTGACGTTCCACCACTCCTGCCCGCCGTACAGGGCCAGCCCTCCCGAAGGGATCACGAAGGCGATGACCGCGAGGGCGAGCACCCAGATCGTGCGCCGCTCGAGCGGATCGCGGCGAGGTCGGTTCTGAGCCACGCGCGCAACCTACTCCCGGCGTCGGATGGCGATCTCGGCCCCGCGTAACTACGTCCGCGAGGCGCGCCGGCGGGTCGCGCCGAAGCGGGAGAGGATCGGCGAGATCGTCGAGCGCCTCGCGCGGGCGCATCCGGACGCGACGATCGCGCTCCGCTTCCGCGATCCCGTCGAGCTGCTCGTCTCCGTGATGCTCTCGGCCCAGACGACCGACGTGACCGTGAACCGCGTCACCGAGAGGCTCTTCCGCAAGTACCGCAGGCCCGAGGACTACCTCGCGGTCCCGCTCGAGGAGCTGGAGGCCGACATCCGCCCGACCGGGACGTTCCGCCAGAAGGCGAAGAACCTGCGGGGCGCGATGGCGATGCTGATCACGGAGTACGACGGTCGCGTGCCGCAGAGCCTCGACGAGCTCGTCAGGCTTCCAGGCGTCGGGCGCAAGACCGCCAACGTCGTCGTCGCCGAGCGCGGCGCGGCGCAGGGGATCGTGGTCGACACCCACGTGCGCCGTCTCTCCCAGCGTCTCGGGCTCACGCGGCACCAGGACCCGGTGAAGATCGAGCGCGACCTCATGCGCGTCGTCCCGCGCGCGGACTGGGCTCGCTTCCCGCACCTCCTCATCTGGCACGGCCGCCGCGTCTGCGACGCGCGCCGCCCCCGCTGCGAGGACTGCGTCCTCGCGGATCTCTGCCCGTCGAGCCGGGTGTAGTCCAGCGCGGACACGCCCCGGTGCCAGGCACTGGGCCGTGTCCAGAGCGGACAGGCGGGTCATCGCGACGCGGTTTGACGCCCTACGGGCATGCCTCCGAGCTGGCTCAGGCGGCCGTGTCCCGGTGCCAGGCACTGTGGCATGGCCTGTCGGGCCGCGTCAGCGGGGCGCGACGGCGACCAGCAGGCCGCCGTCCTCGTCGTACGCCGGGAAGAAGTCGGCGCGGACGATCTTTCGCACTCCGGCGCGGGTGCGCAGGGTGAGCTTCTGGTCGAAGCGGCGGACGCCGTACTCGAGGGCAAGCGCGGCCGGCGTCGGGCCGTTGTCCTCGAACTCGAAGAGCGCCGCCATCACGTCCTGACCCAGGATGTCCGCCTCGCGGTAGCCGGTCAGCTCGAAGAAGCCCTGGCCCGTGGCGATGATCCGGCCGTCCTTGTTGCAGACGACGAACCCCGTTCCGGGCGCGGGGTAGTAGTCGTCCATGATCTCGAAGAGGAACCCGAAGCCGCAGCTCGTGCAGGCCACCGGTCGCCCGGTGAGGCCCTCGAAGCCGTCGTCGTCGAGGGACCGCCGCCGGCAGTTCGGACAGATGAAGTAGGGCACAGACGAAAGCTAGCTGCGCGGCGCAGCCAGAGCGTCCAGCAGGTGTCCGTGCTGGGACGCGAGCCAGCGCTCCGAGTCGAGCGCCGCCATGCAGCCCGACCCGGCGGCAGTGACCGCCTGTCGGTACACGTCGTCCTGCACGTCGCCGGCCGCGAACACACCGGGGACGTTCGTCTCGGTGCTCTTCCCGTTCGTGATCAGGTAGCCCGTCTCCGGATCCATGTCGAGCTGGCCCTTGAAGAGCTCGGTGTTGGGATCGTGCCCGATGGCGACGAAGAGCCCGTCGGCCGGGATCTCCGTCAGCTCGCCCGACTTGACGTTGCGGACGACCACGCTGGTGACGACGCCCTCGCCGCGCACCTCTTCGACGACCGAGTCGATGACGAACTCGATCTTCTCGGTGGCCCTGGCGCGGTCGGTCATGATCTGCGAGGCGCGGAACACGTCGCGCCGGTGCACGAGGACCACTTTCGAGGCGAACTTCGCGAGGAAGGTCGCTTCCTCCATCGCCGAGTCGCCGCCGCCGACCACCACGACAGTCTTGTCGCGGAAGAAGGCGGCGTCGCAGACCGCGCAGTAGGAGACGCCGCGCCCCTGGAGCGAGCGCTCGGACTCGAGCCCGAGCTGCCGGGCGTTGGCGCCGGTGGCCACGATCACGCTCTCGGCGCGATACTCGTCCTCGCCGACCCAGACCCGGAAGGGCCGCTCGGAGAAGTCGACCTTCGTCACGTCGTCGGTCACGAACTCCGCGCCGAAGCGCTCCGCCTGCTTGCGGAAGTCCTGCATCATCTCGGGCCCGAGCACGCCGGCTGCGTAGCCCGGATAGTTCTCGACGTCGCTCGTGATCATGAGCTGACCGCCCCAGTTGACACCCTCGATCACGAGGGGGTTCATGTTCGCTCGCGCGGCATAGAGAGCGGCGGTGTATCCCGCCGCAGCCCCGCCGATCACGATGACTTCGCGCACGTCGCTCGTGCTCACCGGCTCACCTCGATCAATTTTCGTTTCCTGCAGGAATTAACGACGACCGTCGGGATCGTGTTCCATTGTGTAGCTTCCCGGCTCGGAGGAGAAACTTACAGGGGGCCACCGATGGCACGAACCGTCACTTGGGACGAGCTTCGCGACCTTGCAGGGTTCGAGGCCGAGAACGGCTACGCGATCAGCGTCTATCTCGACCTGGATCCGAGCCTCGTGCCCACCGCAGGCGATGCGCACACGCGCCTGCATTCGCTCCTCGACGGCGCGGCCAAGGAGAACGGCGGCAAGGAGCGCGAGTTGACCCACCAGCAGCGGCTCGCGCTTCGCGACGACCTCGAGCGGATCCGCCACTACTTCGAGGCCGAGTTCGAGCGGAACGGCGCGCACGGCCTCGCCATCTTCTGCGCAGGCCTCGACAACGTCTGGCGCCCGTTGCCGCTCACGGAGGTCGTGCCCGACCGGATCAAGGTCGACCAGCTCCTCTACCTCGCGCCGCTGGTCCCGCTCGTCGGTCGCGGCGAGGGAGCGCTCGTCCTCGTCGTCAGCCGCGAGCAGGGGCGCTTCTACCGCCTCCGGGCCGGCCGGTTGGAGGACCTGGCCGACTACTTCGAGGAGCAGCCGCGCCGTCACGACCAGGGTGGCCTGGCCCAGGCGCGCCTCCAGCGCCACGCCGACGAGCTCGTCCACGAGCACCTCAAGCGGGTGGCGGAGGAGCTCGACGGGTTCGTGCGCCGCCTGCGGAAGCCGCAGGTGGTCGTCGTCGCCAACGAGGAGACGTGGAGAGAGCTCGAGAGCCTCGTCTCCCAGGAGGCGCGCTCCGTGGTCGCCGGCGTCGCCCACGCCGAGGCGCACGCGGGGGCGACCGAGCTCCTGGGCGTGGCCGCGCCCGTGCTCGAGCGCTGGCGGACGGAGAAGGAGACGGAGGCCGTGGACCGGTGGAGCGAGGAGCTCGGCCGGAGGGGCCGCGCGGCCTCGGGTTGGCGGACGACCCTCGAGGCGGCGTCGGACGCGCGCGTCGAGCTGCTGCTCTTCCGCGAGGGCGCCCAGCACGAGGCCAGGCGCTGCCCCGCCTGCGGTCGTCTCTCGCTCGACGGGGGGAAGTGCCCGCTCGACGGGACGCAGCTCGAGGTCTCGAAGGACGGCCTCGATCTCGCCGTCCACCAGACGCTGGCCCACGGCGGCCGGGTCTGGGCCGTGCGCTACCGGGACGACCTCGACGCCGACGGCGGCATCGGGGCGCTCTTGCGGTTCTAGCTCTTTACGCGCGCCCGGGTCGGCTCGTCGACCGACTCCGTCACGGGCCGCTCGGCGGCGCCCGCGGCGGGGAGCTCGAAGAAGAACGTCGAGCCCTCGACCTCACGCGAGGCGACCCAGATCCTCCCGCCCATCCGACGCACGAGCTCACGGCAGATGTAGAGGCCGAGGCCCGTGCCGCCGACCCCGCGCGTGAGGTTCGGGTCGAGCCGGAAGAACTTCTCGAAGATTCGCTCCTGCTCGCGCAACGGGATCCCGAGGCCTTCGTCGCGGACGGCGAAGAGGACACGGCCCTCGTGGCGCCAGAGCGAGAGCTGGACGCGACCGCCGGAGGGCGAGTACTTGACCGCGTTCTCGACCAGGTTCGCCAGGACCTGCCGCAGCATGTCCGGGTCGGCAGCGATCTGGGGAAGGTCCTCCCCCGGCGCCAGCTCGATCGTCACACCGGGCGGCGCATGGGCGCGAGCGGCCTCGACCACCTCGAGCGCGAGCGGCGCCGGATCGCAGTGCTCGACGGCGAAGGCAAAGCTGCCCGAGTCGAGCCGGCTCGCCGCGAGGACCTGATCGACGATCCGCGCCAGACGGTCCGACTCGCCCGCGATCACGGCCAGGAGCCGCCGTCGATGGTCGTCGTCCAGGTCGACGTCCTGGCGCCGAAGCGTCATCGCGGCCCCGTAGACGGCCGCGAGCGGGGTCCGCAGCTCATGCGAGAGCGTGGCTACGAACTCGCTCTTGAGCCTCTCGATGCCCCGCTCCTCGGTCAGGTCGCGGAGCGCATAGACCGTCCCGTCCGGGAACTGGACGGCGGAGATCGAGATCCAGAGCTCGCGGTCGCCCAGGTCGAGCGGGAGTGTCTCGGCGTGCTTGGCCGCATAGGCGGGGGCGCTCGCGACCGGGACGAGTGGCTCGATCGCCGCCCACCCGGGCAGAACGTCCTGCGGCCGCCGCCCGAGGACGTCGTCGCTGTCGAGCCCGGTCACCGCCGCGATCGCGGGGTTCCACAGCCGGACGACGCCGGTGCCGTCGACGAAGAAGACGCCGTCGCCGATGTGGGCGAGCACCCGGCCCGCACGTTCTCGCTCCTCGCGTACCTCCTCCTGCAGCCGGGTCCGCTCGAGGACGTCGCCCGCTTCGTTGGCGATCAGCTCGGCGACGGCGACCGTGACGCCGTCGAACCTCCTGTGGGCGGCGACGGCGTAGAAGGTGAGCGTGCCGACCGGACTGCCCTCGTACCGGATCGGCACGATGAGCGCGCTGCGGGCACCGACCGCGCGCGCGAGCTGCATCTTGAAGCGTCGCTCCTGGGACACGTCGTTGACCATGAGCGAGCGCCCCTGAGCCATGAACACCTTGTTGAAGTTGTCGGAGACGTCGACCTCGAACGTCCGCCAGAGCTCCTCCGGGATGCCGCTCGCGGCCGCTGCCCTGAGCATGCCCGTTCGCGCGTCGTAGAGGAGCAGCACCGCCGCGTCGGCGCCCACGGCCGGGGCGGCCATGTCGAGGATGTCCCCGCCGACCTGCTCCACCGGCCCGGGCTGCGAGCTCAGCCGGGCGATCGCGCCGAGAACCTCCAGCTCGCGGATCCGCTGCGGGCGGGACGCGCCCCGGCGCAAGCTCTCGCGGCCGCGGCGCGTGGCGAGGGCGACCCAGACTGCGGTCGCCAGCGCGGCTGCGACGATCGAGAGGACGATGAACGGGGTCGAGTCGACCTCCCAGCGCCCCGTCACGCCCATGGCGAAGATGAAGAGCTGCTGCACCGATGATGCGACCAGCAGCAGGCCGGCCGAGAGGCTCAGCGCCGCGCCCGCGAAACGACGCTCCCGCCACCAGGCCCTGAGCAGGAGCAGGCCGAGGCCGAGCAGCGCCACTCCGAGCCACAGGAAGAACCAGCTGAACTCCACGGAAGGGTCCTTCCCGCGAGTATAGGAAGCGCGGCGCCCCCCGTCGAAGCCCGGCGCTACGCGGCGTCGACTGCGCGCGGGAGCTCGGCGAGCTCGATCGGCTCGCCCTCGGGCTCCGACTCGGAAGCGCGCTCGAGCTTCGTCTCGAAGCGGGAGAGGCGACGCTCGGACTCCGAGAACTTCGACTGCGCGTTTCCGAGATGCTTGCCGACCACCTCGAAGTCACCCTTGAACTTCGTGAAGTCGCGGTTCAGGTCGGCGACGTAGGCCATGACCTCGTGCGCGTGCTCCTCGATCCGGAGGCCCTTGAAGCCCTGGGCGAGCGTCAGCAGATACGTGTAGAAGGTATTCGGCGACACGGGGAAGACCTTCCGCCTCTGCGCGTGCTCGACGGGGTTCGCGTCGCCGCCGATGCGATTGCAGACGAGCTCGTAGTAGACGCCCTCGACGGGCAGGTACATGAACGCGAACTCGTACGTTCCTTCCTCCGGTCGGATGTACTTCTCGGCGATCGCGTCGATGTGGCCCTTCACGTCCCGCGCGAACGCCTTCGCGTGGAGCTCGCGGGTGACGTCGTCGTCAGCCTCGGTGAAGCGCTGGAAGTTGTCGAGCGGAAACTTCGCGTCGACCGGGATGAGCGCGCCGTCGAGCCGGATGACGGCGTCGACGCGCTCCCCGCTGCGGAATCCGTGCTGGAGCGCGAACTTGTCCGCGGGAAGCACGTCGGCGAGGAGCTGCTTGAGCAAGAGCTCGCCGACCCCGCCGCGCGCCTTCGGCGGCCGGAGCATCTGCTCGAAGCGCTGGAGGTCCTTGAGGCGCTCGTTCATCTGCGCGGTGGTCTCGCCGACCTTGCCGAGCCCCTCGTGCATGCGGGCCGACGTCTCGGTCATGCCCGCGAGGCGCCGGTCGACCTTGACGTCCATCTCGCCGAGCCGGCGGTCGACCTTCGTGTCGAGCTCGCCGAAGCGGCGGTCCATCGTCTCGGTCATGCCGGCCAGACGCCGGTCGATCTCGGCGTTTCGCCCCGTCAGCTGCTCGGCGCTCTCGTCGCGGTGCCGCGCGAAGTCGGCGCGAAGCACGCGGACGAGCCAGACGGCGCCGGCCGCGGCTGCGGCGACGACCAGGAGGATGGCGACGGTCCCGACCATGGGCCGACGAACAGTAGGGAGGGCGTCGGACGGATCGGTTCCTTAAAGCGCCAAATCCGGCGAGCCCGAGGGCTTACCGGATCTGGCATGCGCGAGCCTAATGGCCGCCCCGAGAGGTCGTCAACCGGCTGCGGGGGAAGTCTCCGCAAAGTGCAGCCTTTTTCGGTAGAACCTCAGCGTGCGCCGACCCGTCACCGTCGCCTGCGCCCAGGTCGAGCCTGTCGTGCTCGACAGGGAGGCCTCGCTCGACCGGCTGGCGGCGACCACGGCCGAGGCGGCGGCCAACGGTGCCGGCCTCGTCGTCTTCCCGGAGGCCTACCTGCCGGCCTACCCCTCGTCGGTCTGGGCCAAGTACCTCGCCGGCTGGGCCGACCCGCGCGCGAAGGCCGCATTCGCGCGCCTGGCCGAGGAGTCGGTCGAGGTGCCGGGCCCGGCCGCCGACCGGCTGGGGGAGATTGCGCGCGAGCACGGCGTCTGGCTCGTCACCGGCGTCACCGAGATCGATCCGGAGCGGCCGGGAACGCTCTACAACACGCTCCTCTACCACGACGCCGAAGGGCACCTCGCGCTCCACCACCGCAAGCTCGTGCCCACGAACCACGAGCGGCTCGTCTGGGGTCAGGGCGACGGGCGCGGCCTGCGCGCGATCGAGACCGGCTTCGGCCGGCTCGGCGGCCTCATCTGCTGGGAGAACTACATGCCGCTCGCACGCTTCTCCCTCTACGAGTCCGGCGTCGAGATCTACGTTGCGTCGACCGCCGACGACTCGGACGCCTGGCAGGCGACGCTCGTTCACATCGCTCTGGAGTCGCGGGCGTTCGTGGTCGCGCCGTGCCACTTCCAGCGCGCGGCGGCCTATCCGGCGGACTTTCCCTTGCGCGAGGCCTTCGAGGGCGTCGAGATCGTCGGGCGCGGCGGCAGCGCGATCCTCGGGCCCGACGGTGCCTACCTCGCCGGGCCGCTCTACGACGAGGAGGGCATCCTCTACGCGGAGCTCGACCCGGCGCGGCTCCACGAGGAGCGCCAGCGCTTCGACCCCGCGGGGCACTACCACCGGCCCGACGTGCTCAAGCTCGAGGTCAACGCTCCGCCGGAGGCGTGACCGGGCGCCCCTCCCTCTCGCCGCGCAGCGACTTCCCCGTGCTCGAGGAGGTCGTCTACCTGAACACGGGCTCGATCGGGCTCGAGCCGCTGCCCGTGCAGCATGCCGGCGAGGCGCTGGGGAGCCAGATCGCGGGACGCGGGACGGTCGGGTTCGACGACGAGGTCGAGAAGCGGGTCGGCGACATCCCCAGGGCAGCGGTGGCGCGGCTCCTGGGCGCGAGCCCGGACGACGTCGCCGTCGTCACGCATGCGACCGAGGCGCTCTGCCAGGTCGCCTGGTGGCTGAAGCCGGGCGAGGGTGAGAACGTCGTCTCCGCCGACCTCGAGTTCCCGAGCGTCACGTATCCCTGGATTCGGCTCGCGCGCGACACCGGCGTGGAGGTGCGCCTCGCGCCTGCGCTGCACGACGCGACGTCATTCTCGCTGGACACGATCGCGGCGGCGGTGGACGAGGGCACCTCCGTCATCTGCGTGAGCCACGTCCAGTACGCGACGGGGCACCGGCTCGAGCCGGCGGGGCTCGTGGAGCTGGCGCGCTCGGTCGGCGCCACGCTCGTCCTCGACGTGACGCAGTCGGCCGGTGTCGTGCCCCTCGACGCGCCGGCGCTGGGGGTCGACGTGCTCGTCTCCTCCGGCTACAAGTGGCTCTGCTCGGCGCCGGGGGCGGGCATCTGCTATCTGCGCCCCGAGCTCTGGGAGCGCCTCGACCCACCCTTCGTCGGCTGGAAGTCGACCGAGGACGCGTTCGCCTTCGACGCGACGACGATCCCGCTGGCGCAGGCGGCCCGACGGCTCGAGTACTCGACGCCCGCCCACGCGGCCGGCGCCGCGCTGACGGCTGCGGTCGACTACCTGCTCGAGCTGGGGATCGACAACGTCCTCGAGCACGATCTCGCGCTCGCCGCCGAGCTGCGCGCGGGGCTCGCGCCGCTCGGAGCCGAGGTCCTGACGCCGGCCGAGGACGATCGCCGTGCCGGGATCGTCATCGCCCGCTTCCAGGGGCGCGACGGCGTCGAGGTCGCATCCGCCCTGGCCGAGGCCGGGGTGATCGTCTCGCCGCGACTCGGGGCCGTGCGCTTCTCCTTCCATCACTTCAACGATTCTTCGGACGTCGAGCGGGCTCTCGGTGCGCTCGCGGAGATCCTCTGAGCGCGCGCGTCCTCTTCGAGCCGGAGATCCGCGAGCTTGCCGGCCCCGCGGAGGCGCTCGCCGCCGTGCGGGGGGCGTTCGTCGCGCTCGCCCGCGGTGACGTGACTCTGCCCGGGGCGATTGGCCTCGAGCTGCCGGCGGCCGGAGGCGAGGTGCACGTGAAGGGCGCGTACCTCCACGGTGCGCCCACGTACTCGTTCAAGGTGGCGTCCGGCTTCTACCGGAACCCGGAGCGGGGTCTGCCCGTCGGCGCGGGCCTCGTGCTGGCCTTCTCCGCGGAGACGGGGCAGCTCGCGGCCGTCCTCCTCGACAACGGCTACCTGACGGAGCTGCGCACGGGCGCGGCCGGGGCTCTCGCCGCAGACCTCCTTGCGCGCCGGCAGGTCGGCAAGGTCGCCATGGTGGGCGTGGGCGGCCAGGCGCGCTACCAGCTCGAGGCGCTGGCGGGCGTCCGCACGCCCGAGGTCGTCGCCGCCTGGGGCCGCAACCCCGCGAAGGCCGAGGCGTACGCGACGGAGATGCGCGAGCGGCTGGGTCTCGCAGTCGAGGTTGCGCCGAGCCCGCGCGAGGCCGTCGAGGGCGCGGACGTCGTCGTGACCACGACACCCGCCCGCGAGCCGCTGGTCCGCGCCGAGTGGCTGGCGCCGGGCGCGCACGTCACCGCGGTCGGCTCCGACATGCCGGAGAAGCAGGAGCTCGACGCCGCGGTCCTGGCCCGAGCGGACAAGGTCGTCGCCGACCGGTTGGAGGCCTGTCTCCAGAACGGCGAGATCCACCGCGCCGTGGCCGCGGGCGCCATGACGGCCGGGGACGTCCACGCCGAGCTCGGCGAGATCGCCGCCGGCATCCGGCCGGGCCGCGAGTCCGACGACGAGATCACCGTGGCCGACCTGACTGGGGTCGGCGTCCAGGACGCGGCGCTCGCTGCGTTCGTCGTGACCCAGGCCGAGGCACGCGAGGCCGGCCGGCCGCTCGAGCCCTGAGCGCGCTCTCCCGCCGGGTGCGGGACGCGCCGGCGCCGCTCCTCGTCGTCGGCGCCGCGTTCTCCGTTCAGTTCGGCGCGGCGCTGGCGACGAGCGCGTTCGACGAAGTCGGGCCGCTCGGCTTCGTCTGGCTCCGTGTCGGGTTAGCGGCGCTCATCCTGCTGGCGCTGAACGCCCGCGCGCTCCGGGGTGCCAGCCCGCGTCCGCTCCGCTGGGTGATCGCGGCGGGTGTCGCGGTCGCCTTCATGAACGCCTGCTTCTACCAGGCGATCGACCGCATCCCGCTCGGCCTGGCGACGACGGTCGAGTTCCTGGGGCCGCTCGCAGTCGCCGTGCTCGGGTCGCGCCGCGCGCTCGACTTCCTCTGGGTCGCGCTCGCCGGCGCCGGGGTCGCCCTGCTCGGGAGCCCGGGGGTCGACATCGACCCGGTCGGCCTTGCGTTCGCCTTCGGCGCCGCCGCGAGCTGGGCCGCCTACATCCTCCTCGCCAAGCGGATGCTCGCCGACTGGCCGGTCGGGTCCGGCCTCACGGTCACATTGCTCGTCGCCGCCATCCTGCTCGCACCGCTGGGGCTTGCCGAAGGTGGGAGCGGTCTCCTCGACGCGCGCATCCTGGCGATCGGGCTCGTCGTCGCCGTCCTCGGCTCCGCGCTCCCGTTCACGCTGGAGCTGGCCGCGCTCCGCCAGATCTCGGCCGCGACCTTCGGGATCCTCATGAGCCTCGAGCCGGCGGTCGCGGCGTTCGCGGGTGCGGTCGCCCTCTCGCAGACGCCGAGCCCGGTGGAGGCGCTCGCCATCGTCCTCGTTATCGCCGCCTCCGCGGGCGCCAGTCTGCATGCTGCGCGGACCGTTCCTCCGGATGTCTAGCGGGGTTACCCTTGCGCAGTGGGGTGGGCGGCCTACTTCGACGAGCGCACCGAGACAATGCCGCCGGCCTGGACGCGCAGGCTCGAGGAGGAGCTCCTGGTCGACCAGATCTTGCGCTGCTACGAGCGCTCGCCGTTCTGGCGCCGGAAGCTGGCCGAGGGCGGCGTCCGGCCGGAGCACGTGCTGAGCGCCGAGGACCTGCGCCATATCCCGCTCACGACCAAGGAGGAGCTGCGCGCCTCCCAGGAGGCGTTGCCGCCGCTCGGCGACTTCGCGTGCGCCGACCCCGTCGACGTCGTCCGCGTCCATCTCACCTCCGGGACGACCGGGAAGCCGCTCGTGCTCGCCTACACGGCCGAGGATCTGGAGACCTCGGCCCGCATCGGCGCCCGCGCGTTCTGGGCGGCGGGCGCCCGGCCGGACGACGTCCTCCTCCACTGCCTCAACTACAGCTTCTACACGGGCGGGCTCGTCGACCACGACTCGCTGGAGGCGACGGGTGCGACGATGGTCCCGGTCGGCCTCGGCCAGAGCGCGCGGGTGCTGGACCTGTGGGCCGACCTGGGCCCGACGGCGCTCTTCTCCACGCTCACCTACCCGCTCTACCTCGCCGAGGTCGCGCAGGAGAACGGACTCGACCCGCGCGAGCTCGGCCTGCGGAAGCTGATCGTGGCAGGCGAGCCGGGCGGCCAGCTCGAGGGCACGCGCAAGCGGCTGGAGGAGCTGTGGGGTGCGAGCATGCGCGACACCTACGGGCTCTCCGACGTCTGGGGCACGTTCGCGGCCGAGTGCGAGGAGCACGACGGCCTCCACTTCTCCGGCCAGGACGGCGTCCTCGTCGAGCTGATCGACCCGGAATCCGAGGAGCCGGTGAGGATCGAGCCCGGGGTGACGGGGGAGCTCGTCTTCACGCACCTCGCGCGTGAGGCGACGCCGGTCCTGCGCTTCCGCTCGCGCGACCTGGCGGAGATCCTCGGTGTCGAGTGCCCCTGTGGGCGTACCGGCTTCCGCTTCCGGGTGGCCGGAAGGAGCGACGACATGTTCCGGGTGCGCGGCGTGAACGTCTTCCCCAGCTCGCTCGAGGGCCTGCTGCGCGAGCACGGGTTGGACCGCTTCGCCGTCGTCCTCGAGGCGTTCCCGGTGGAGCCGCCGGTCGAGGTCGTCGTCGAGGGCGTGGACGGCCGGGAGGAGGAGCTTGCGGAGGCCGTGAAGGCCCGTTTCGGGTTCACCTGCGTGATCCGGGCCGCGGAGCTGCCGCGCACCGAGGCGAAGGCGAAGCGGCTGTACCGGCTCTACGACGGAGACGAGCGGCCGTGAGTGTCCGGGCAGAACGCGAGGGCGCCGCCGTCTGGATTCGCTGGTCGCGGCCCGAGCGGCTGAACGCCTGGGACGGCGAGACGCTGGCGGCGCTCGGCGGCGCGCTGGCCGAGGCGGGCGGCTCGGACGCGCGCGCGATCGTCCTCCACGGTGAGGGCGGGGCCTTCTCCTCGGGCGACGACCTGCGCGAGACGGCGACGCTGACCCCGGAGGAGTGGGCGGCCGCGCTCACAGGCTTCAACCGGCTGACGCGCGAGGTGGTCGCCGCGCCGCAGCCGGTGATCGCTGCGGTCGACGGCGTCTGCGTCGGCGGCGCCTGCGAGCTGACTGCTGCCTGCGACATCCGCGTGGCGAGCCCCGGCTCCCGTTTCGGCTGCCCGGAGGTGGCGATCGGGCTCTCGATCTCGAACGGCTTCAGCCTGCTGGCGCCGCGCGCGGCCCGCCGGCTCGTCCTCACCGGGGAGCTGGTCGACGCGGAGGAGGCGCGAGGGCTCGGTCTGGTCGACGTGGTCGTGGACGACGTCGAGGCCGAGGCACGGCGGCTCGTCGAGCGCATCGCCTCCCTGGCGCCGCTGGCGGTCGCCGGCTCGAAGCGCCTTCTGGACGCCGCCGCCCGCGAGGAGCTCGAGCGCGCTCTCGACCGCGAGGCGGCGCTCTGCGAGCAGCTCTTCGAGACCGCCGACGCCCGCGAGGGGCTGGCCGCCTTCCTGGAGAAGCGCGAGCCGAGGTTCCGGGGCGCGTAGGGGATACCAGTCGAGGTGGCCGTGCGCGAGTGCGACGAGCCGGAGGCGCGGGCGGAGGCCCGCCGGCGTCAGCTCAGACTGATGGACCCGTCCTCGGCGAGCGTCCAGAACGGGTTGTGGGCGACCTCCCACGGGTGGCCGTCGGGGTCGTGGAAGACGCCCGAGTAGCCGCCCCAGAACGTCTCGGCGCCGGGCCGCGCGACGGTACCGCCGGCCCGCTCGGCCTCGGCGAGCACGGCGTCGACCGCCTCCGGCGAGCCGACGTTGTGCGCGAGCGTGATCCCGCCCCAGCCGCCGCCGTCCGCCGTGACGGAGTCCTCGGCGAGCTGCTCCCGGCCCCAGAGCGCCACGATCATCCCGCCGGCCTGGAAGAAGACGACGTCGTCGGAGGGCTGCTGCCCGCGCCAGCCGAGCGCCTCGTAGAAGGCCTGCGCGCGTGCGAGGTCGGCGACCCCGAGTGTCACGAGACTGAGCCGCTGTTCCATAGCCGGGAGCGTAACACGAACGGGTGTTCTATGCTGACCGGCGGGCGTTCTACCCTCGACGTCCCACCATGGACGCGTTCTTCGGCAGCGGCGGTCGGCTCTCCGCCTCGCTTCCGGGCTTCGAGCCCCGGGCCGGGCAGGCTGCGCTCGCCCAGGAAGTTGCCGACGCGCTCGAGCGCGGCGAGCACCTCCTCGCCGAGGCGGGGACCGGCATCGGCAAGAGCCTGGCCTACCTGATTCCGGCGCTGGACTCCGGGCAGCGGGTGGTTAGTCGCGACCGCGACGAAGGCGCTCCAGGAGCAGCTGCTGACGAAAGACGTCCCGGCCGCCGCCGCCGCGCTCGGCCGCGATGTCGACGTCGCAGTGCTCAAGGGCCGGCAGAACTACCTGTGCCGGAAGAGCCTGCACATGCTCGCCCTGCCGCTCTTCCGGACGGCCGAGGACGCCGCCGGGTACGAGCGCCTGCAGGATTGGATCGCGACGACGGAGACCGGCGACCGCGCCGAGCTCACATTCGAGCCGCGCCCGACGCTCTGGGCCGAGGTTGCGGTCGGGCCGGACCGCTGCACCGGCAAGCGCTGCCCGTTTCTCGCGACGTGCTTCTCCGAGCAGGCGCGCGCCAGGGCACAGGAGGCCGAGCTCGTCATCGCCAACCACGCCCTCTACTTCGCCGACCTGGCGCTCCGCGCGAAGACCGGCGACGGCGCCGGCGTGCTCCCGGAGCACGACGCAGTCGTCTTCGACGAGGCGCACCGGCTGGAGGAGAGCGCCGCCGCCTGGTTCGGGGGGCGCGTCTCGCTCGGCGGCCTGCGACAGCTGCTCAGGGACGTGGAGCGCGCGTGCCGCGAGGCCTCCCGAGCTGTTCCTGCCCGCGCGCTCGACGCGATCGATCGCCGCGGCGAGGAGCTGCTCGCCGGACTCGACCCGGGTCGCGGCCGCCGGCGCCTGACGGCTGCCGACGCGGAGGCGGCGGCCGGCCCCGCGGCAGCCCTGGCGGCGGCGCTCGTCCAGCTCGCCGAGGCGCTTCGCGGCGGCGGCGAGGACCTCGACCTGCTCGCGCGCCGCTCGCTCGCCGTGGTCGACGACCTCGGCGCGTGCCTGGACGTCGACGACGAGGACGTCGTCTCCTGGGCCGAGCAGGGTGTGCTCGCGTGGGCGCCGATCGACGTCTCCGACACGCTGCGCGGGATCCTCTGGGAGCGCGAGGTCGTCTCCGTGCTCGTCTCGGCGACCCTCGAGCCGCGCTTCCTGCGCCGGCGCCTGGGGCTGGACGAGGCGCGCGAGGTGTCGCTCCCCTCGCCCTACGACTACCGCGAGCAGGCGCTGCTGTACGTCCCGCGCGCGTTTCCGGAGCCACGCTCGCCCGGCTACGACGTCCGGCTCGCCGAGGAGGTGCTCGCGCTCTGCCGGCTCTCGGAAGGCCGCGCGCTCGTCCTCACCACGTCGTACCGCGCCCTGGACAGCCTGGCCGAGCGGCTCGAGCCCCGCCTGCCCTTTCCGCTGCTGGTCCAGGGCGAGGCGCCGCGCGAGCGGCTGCTCGAGCGCTTTCGCGAGGACGTGGACTCCGTTCTCCTGGCGACGCAGACGTTCTGGCAGGGCGTCGACGTCCAGGGCGAGTCGCTCTCGCTCCTCGTCATCGACAAGCTGCCCTTCGCCGCGCCGAACGACCCACTCGTCGAGGCGCGCTGCGAGCGGATCGCGAAGGACGGGGGCGACTGGTTCGCCGAGTACGCGGTGCCGTCCGCAGTCCTCCAGCTCCGCCAGGGGTTCGGGCGGCTGATCCGAGGCCACTCCGACCAGGGCGTGGTGGCGATCCTCGACCCGCGGCTCCGAACGAGGGGCTACGGGCGGCGGTTCCTCGAGGCCCTCCCTCCGGCGCCGCTCGTGGGAGATCTCGGCGCCGTTGCAGCGTTCCTTGGTGCGAGGGAGCGCGCGACAGCCTGATACCTTTTTCGGCCGAGTGGCCAAGAAGGATCGAGTCCCGACACCGCCCAAGCGACCCGTCCAGGCGCCCCAGGCCTACAAGGCCGAGGCCAGCCCACGGCGCACCCAGCTGATCTTCATCGGCCTGGCCGTCGTGATCGTGCTCGCGGCCGCGGCGATCGGGATCGGCTTCATCATGAGCGGCGGCGGGGACTCGGGAGGCGACACCGCCACCCAGGGTGACTGCACGCGGCAGACGTTCGACGCGCTCGAAGCCCGACACGTCGAGAAGCTCCCCGGCGACTACGAGTACAACTCGCTGCCGGCGACGAGCGGCCTGCACAGCCCGACCACCGCGATCTGGAACCTCTACGACCAACCGGTGCCCGAGATCAACTACGTCCACAATCTCGAGCACGGCGGGATCGTCATCCAGTACGGCAGCGAGGTGCCCGCAGAGGACATCGCGAGCCTCGCCAACTGGTACGGGCAGGACACGCGCGGCCTGGTCGTGGCGCCGCTCGCGGAGAAGTTCCAGGAGGAGGACCCGACACTCGCCGACCAGATCGTGGCCACCTCGTGGACGCACATGCTCCGCTGCGGCTCGTTCGACGAGGAGGCTCTGTCGGACTTCACCGACGACTACCGGGGCCCGCAGGGCGACGCTCCCGAGAAATTCGAGCTCGATCAATTACAGCAAGGCTCGAACTAGCCCTGTGCCTGCCGGGGTGGCGGAACGGTAGACGCGGGGGGTTTAAAACCCTCTGCCCGCAAGGGCGTGTGAGTTCGAATCTCACCCCCGGCATTCGCCCGCAGCGTCAGGCCCACGAACCAGCCATTTGTCCAGATATCCCCGTCCCCTCTTGGCAGTAGCGCCGAAAACGCTCATGCTGAGTCCTCCAGCATCTGCGCCGGTTGGGACCGGTGTTATTGGAGGGAGAGCGAGAATATGGCCGTAGTGCGCAGCCCACGGGCGGTCGTGGGTCTCTTGGCCCTGGCGATCGCAGTTGCGGCGTGGAGCGTCGCCCCCGCGACCGGAGCCACGCAAGCAAGCCCGGACCCCGCCGTCGAATGCCCGCCCGTGCTGCCGCTCGACCAGGTGTCGGCCGGTATGAGGGGCACGGCCGTCTCCGTGACCAGCGGTCGGTCGCTCTCGACCTTCAGCGCTGAGGTCCTCGGCGTGCTCCAGGACGCCGTCGGCCCTGGCCGCGACATCATCGTCGTCGACCTGTCCGGCCCGGCCGTCACCGCGGCCGGAGGCCTTTGGGCCGGCGCGTCGGGCTCCCCGGTCTACTTCCGCAGCGGCGGGCTCGATCGCCTCGCCGGCGCGATCGCCTATGGGCTCGCCGGCGGCGGCTCCACCCTCGCCGGGCTCACGCCCGCTCAGGACATGTACGACGTGCTTTCGATCGGCGAGGACACTGCCAGCGCTGCGTCCGTCGCGGTTCCGCGTGCGCTCGCGGCGCGCATGTCCGCGGCAAGCGGTCTCTCCATCACTCAGACGGCGACCCTGTCCCGCCTGAAGACACCGCTCTCGGCCTCGGGCCTGACCGACCGCGGCCTCCGCAACATGCAGGCGGCCATCGACCGGCAGGGTCTGCCGTTCATCGCGTACATGGGCTCGTCGGCGTCCAACAACCCGCCGCCGCCGACCGCACGCCTCCGAGCCGGGGACTCGTTCGCCGCCGCCATGTCCCTCGGGGATGTGACCACGGCCGGCATCGGCACGACCACCTTCGTTTGCAACGGCAAGGCGGTCGCCTTCGGGCACCCGTTCAACTGGACGGGCGACACGACGATGGCGATCCGGGCCGCAGACACGATCACGATCGTCAAGGACCCGATCTTCGGGAGCTACAAGCTGGCGAACATCGCCGAGAGCCTCGGCACGCTGACCCAGGACCGGCTGGGCGGCATCGCCGGCTCGCTCGGCACGGCGCCCGTAGGCTCGCCGATCACCTCCACCGTGACCGACCTCGACCTCCAGCGGACGCGCACGGGCCGGAGCGAGGCGATCTTCCCCGACTTCCTGCCTTTCCTCGCGTTCACGCATCTCTTCCAGAACGTGGACGTGACCATCGACCGGATCGGCGGCGGCAGCTCCGAGATGGAGTACGCCATCCACGGCACGCGGGGCGACGGCTCCCCGTGGGAGCTGCTGCGCTCGACCCGCTACGCGTCGCCCGACGACATTTCCTTCGACTCGGTCGTCGAGCTCGGCTTCACGGCGGAAACGCTGCAGGGATTCGAGGGCGAGGACATCACCGTGACGAGCATCGACGTCCCCAAGCTCGAGGTCACGAAGGCCTTCCAACGCTACGACGTGCGGCGACTCCTCGTCTGGAACGGCTCGCGGTACGTCGTCCGGGAGTTCGCGTCGGCCCGTCCCGGCCGGACGATCCGCCTGCGCGCGGTGCTGCGGCCCGTGAACGGAGGCGCGACGCGGAACGTCGACCTTTCTCTCAAGGTGCCCCAAAACGCGCGCCGGAGTGGCTACATCGAGGTGCTCGGCGGCGGCTCGATCGGGCCGGAGATCCCGTGCTTCATCGTCGAGGACGAGTGCGTCGAGGACACCGACGGCACGTTCGACCAGCTCCTGAACGCGTTCAAGAACCAGCCTCCGGGCGACGCCGTCGTGGCGCGCCTGCGGCTCGGCGACGCGGGCGTCCTCCGGGCACAGTCGAGCGTGCGCGAGGACACGGTCGTCGGCGGGCGCGTGGCCATCGGCTTCCTACTCATCAGGTAGGTCGCATAGGAAGGCCCGGTGGAACGCAGTCTGTGTCGAGCGACGTTCCGCCAGGCCCTCCACCTAGCGGGCAGAATCGCGCCGGATGCTTCTCCTCGGCGCGATTCTCCTCGCCGTCTTCGTCCTGCCAGACCAGTGGGACCTCCCGGTCGTGCTCGCGGCGGCCGTCATCGAGGTGGGGGAGACGCTCTTCTGGCTCTGGTACTCCAAGCGGCGCCGCGTCCAGATGGGGCCGGAGACGCTGGTCGGCAGCCTCGCGAGGGTCGTCACCCCGTGCCGGCCGCTGGGCCAGGTCCGTGTCCAGGGGGAGCTCTGGCGGGCGCGCTGCGCCGAGGGGGCGGATGCCGGCGAGGAGGTACGCGTGATCGCCCTCGATGAGCTCACGCTTCTGGTCGAGCGGGCCGCGTAGACTCCGCCGGTGATCGTCCGCCACGCTCTCGTCGCCGACCCGCTCGTGCTGCAGGCCGGCGCGCCCGTCCGCGAGGTGGCAGCGGTGCTCACGAAGCCGAACGTCGTCCAGGTCCTGGTCGTCGACGACGACAGGCTCGTGGGCTCCGTCACCGAGGAGGCGGTCGTCGCCGCGGTCGCCGAGGGGCTCGACCTGCGCGAGCTGACCGCCGGCGACCTGGCCGACCCGGACGTCCCGACGGTCGGCCCGGACACGCCGCTCGACGAGGCGATCCTGCTCATGGGCGAGACCAGCCTGGAGCGCATGGCGGTGGTCGAGGACGGCCGCCTGCTCGGCATCCTCCCGCGCGAGCCGGTCGTCCGCCGCCTCGCCGAGGACGAGCCTCCTCCCGAGCCGGACGAGACCTAGCAGCAGGTGTAGGCGCCCGGGGGCGCTGGGCCTTCGGCTCGCACGGGCAGCTCGGCGGCCGCGAGCGCGGCCCCGTGCAGGAGGTCGTGCTCGCTCACCTCGAGCTCGGCCAGCCCGTAGCGGCGCAGCGTCTCGACGAGGACGAGCCCGCCGGCGACGATCACCGGGGCGCGGTCGGGATGCATCCCGCGCAGCTCGCGGAGCGCGTCGACGGGGAGCACGGCCAGCCGCTCGACCTCTTCCGCGATCCAGCCGGTCTCCAGTCGGTGACCGTGGACGAGCTCGGGCTCCTCCTCGGCCAGGCCGAGCGCGAGCGTCGCCAGCGTCGTCACCGTGCCGGCGACCCCGATTGCATGCGCCGGGCGCGGCTCGCCCGGGAGCCCTGCACGCACGTGCTCGCGGCAGGCCTCGAGCTCGTTCGCGGCCGGCGGGTCCGAGCGCAGAAACCGCTCGGTCAGGCGCACGCAACCGAGGTCCAGGCTCCGGTGCCAGTCCGCGAGGACCAGCTCCGTCGAGCCGCCGCCGACGTCGACCACCATCGTGCCCGCAGGCAGGTCGCGGCCCGCAGCCACGCCGCTGAAGGTCAGGCGCGCCTCCTCGTCCCCGCTCAGCAGCCGCGTCGCGAAGCCGTAGCTCCACTCGATCTCGCCGAGGAAGGCCTCGCCGTTCTCGGCGTCGCGCACCGCGCTCGTGGCGACGGCGAGCGTCCGCTCGGCACCGAGCTCTTCGAGGACGCGTCGGTAGCCGCTGAGCGCGTTGCGGACGCGCGCGACCGCGGTGGGGAGGAGGAGCCGCCGCTCGTCGACGCCTTCGCCGAGGCGCGTGATCGTCAGCCGCCGCTCGACCTCGCGGACAGTCCCGTCCTCGACGTCGGCCACGAGCAGGCGCGTCGAGTTCGACCCCAGGTCGACGACGCCGACCCGCGTCACTTCTTGAAGTAGCGGCTCCGGGCTCGCCGAGAACCGCCGGTCGCCTCGGAGAACGCCGACGTCAGCACCCGCAGCCGCGCGAGCGAGCCGTCCAGAGCCGCGCGGTGGCGCTCGAACTCCTCCAGCCGCTCCTCCAGGTGAGCCATCCGCTGCTCGACGTTCTCCGCCGCGCGGGCGACCTCGTCGAGCCGGGCCTGGATGCCCTCCGCGGCGGCGCTCAGGCGCTTCAGCCGGCCGAACGCGAACGCCGCGAAGACGGCCGCCGCGACGAGCGCGAGCAGGAAGATCCCGAAGGCAAGCCAGGTCCACCAGGGCACGATTCGGATGCTATCCTTGCCGCTGCGACGCGGGGTGGAGCAGTCAGGTAGCTCGCCGGGCTCATAACCCGGAGGTCGCAGGTTCAAATCCTGCCCCCGCTACTCGGAAGGCCCGCTTTGGCGGGCCTTTCTTCCCGAGGCGCCGTGAGCCGGCTCGGCCGCCGGTCAGCTGGGGCGGGACCGTTCTCTACTCGTCCTGGCGGGCCCCAGAATGGCAGGCTGTGCACCATGGATCTCGACGCCCTCGAGCTGCACCTGCTCGACAGCCTCCGGGCGCTGCCCTCCGGCCACGGCGGTGACGCCTCCGAGGTAGAGGCGCTCTGGCGCGCGCAGGTCCGCAGCCGGCTCTGCGACTTCGCGGCGCGGGCCTTGCAGAGCACGGGGCGCAGCTTCTACTCCATCGCCTCGGCGGGACACGAGTCGAACGCGGCCGTCGCGCTCGCGCTGCGGCCCACCGACCCGGCGCTCCTCCACTACCGCTCGGGCGCGTTCTACCTCGCGCGGGCGGCGCAGGTCGGCCGGGACGGAGTGCCGGACATCCTCCAGGGCGTGACGGCCGCCAGGGAGGAGCCGATCGCGGGCGGGCGCCACAAGGTGTTCGGCAACCACGCGCTCGCAGTCATCCCGCAGACGTCGACGATCGCGTCCCACCTGCCGCGTGCAGTCGGGGTTGCGTTCGCGATCGAGCGGGCGCGGAAGCTCGGCGTCGAGTCGGCCTGGCCGCCGGACGCGGTCGTCGTGTGCACCTTCGGCGACGCCTCCGTCAACCACGCGGCCGCACAGGCAGGGCTGAACAGCGCTGCGCACCTCGCGCACCAGGGGCTGCCGCTGCCGCTCCTCTTCGTCTGCGAGGACAACCGGCTCGGGATCAGCGTCCGCTCGCCCGAGGGCTGGGTGGAATCGGCGCTCCGCGCCCGTCCGGCGCTCAGCTACGCGGCCGCGTCCGGCGACGACCCCGAAGTCGCCCTCGAGACGGCCGAGGACCTCGTCGACCGCATCCGCGAGGAGCGCCGGCCCGGCGTCCTCCACCTGCGCACGGTCCGCTTCCTCAGCCACGCCGGCGCCGACGTCGAGACGGCGTACAGGACGCCGCAGGAGATCCGCGCCGACTGGGACGCCGACCCGCTGCTCGCGACCGGGCGCTGGCTGGCGGCCGCAGGCACGAGGACGGGGGAGGAGCTGGCGGAGGACTACCTGGCCGAGCGCGAGCGCGTGCTCGCGGCCGCCCGCGACGCGGCGCGCCTGCCCCAGCTCGAGTCGGCCGAGGACGTCATGCGGCCCCTCGCGCCGCGGACGGCGCAGCCGGCCGGCACCGCGGCCGGCGGCGAGGAGGCGGTGACGCTCGCGCAGGCGATCAACCTCGCGCTCGCGGACGGGCTCGAGCGCGATCCCACCATGCTCCTCTTCGGCGAGGACGTTGCCGTCAAGGGCGGCGTCTACGGCGTCACGCGCGGCCTGCAGCGGCGCTTCGGTGCGGGCCGCGTCTTCGACACGCTGCTCGACGAGACGTCGATCCTCGGCCTGGCGCTGGGCTCGGCCGTCAGCGGCTTCCTGCCCGTGCCCGAGATCCAGTACCTCGCGTACCTCCACAACGCCGAAGACCAGCTCCGCGGGGAGGCGGCGACCCTGCAGTTCTTCTCCCAGGGGCGGTATCGGAACGGCATGGTGATCCGGATCGCCGGCTACGGCTACCAGAAGGGCTTCGGCGGGCACTTCCACAACGACGACGCCGTCGGTGTGCTCCGCGACATCCCCGGGATCGTGATCGCCTCGCCGGGACGGCCCGACGACGCCGCGGCGATGCTGCGGACGTGCCTCGACTCGGCGAGCGTCGACGGCACGGTCTGCGTCTTCCTCGAGCCGATCGCGCTCTACCACACCCGGGATCTCCACGAGGACGGCGACGAGCGCTGGCTCGCGCCGGCCGCCGGCGAGGCGCCGCTCGGCGCCGCGCGCACCTACGGCGACGGCGGCGACCTGACCATCGTGTCCTGGGCGAACGGCCTGCGCATGTCGCTGCGCGTCGCGCGCCGCCTCGCGTCGCAGGGAGTCGGCGTGCGCGTGGTCGACCTTCGCTGGCTGGCGCCGCTCCCGGTCGATGACATCCTGCGGGAGGCCGCCGCGACCGGCCGCGTGCTCGTCGTCGACGAGACGCGGCGGACAGGCGGCGTCTCGGAGGGGGTCGTGGCGTCGCTCGTGGACGCCGGCTTCGACGGGCGGCTCGCCCGCGTGGCGAGCAAGGACTCGTTCATCCCGCTCGGCGACGCGTCGAGCCTCGTGCTGCTTTCGGAGGCCGAGATCGAGGAGGCCGCGCTCGCACTGGGTCGGTAACGCTGGACGCGTCCGCCGACAGTTACAGGTATGACGGACACTCTCGATAGCCGACACAGCCGAGGAACGGTTCCGGGCCGTGTTCTCCCACCTCGGCGCCGTCGCCGCCTACGCCCGGCGGCGAGGGAACAGGGACGCCGACGCCGTCGCCGCCGAGGTCATGACGATTGCCTGGCGACGACTGGCCGACGTCCCGCTGGACGACCCGCGGCCGTGGCTCTATGCGACGGCTCGGAATCTCGTGCTGGCCGACGCACGTCGCTCGTCGTTCGTGACTACGACCGAGACCGGCGAGCCTGTCGGCGCCACTCAGGCGCCGGAGGTCCTGGAGCTCGACCCGGCGCTAGGCGTCGCGTTGCGATCGCTCTCCCGGCTCGACCGGGAAGCGCTGCTCCTCGTCGCCTGGGAAGACCTCACGCCGACTCAAGCGGCGCGCTCTCTCGGCATCAATCCGACGGCGTTTCGCGTGCGCCTCCTGCGGGCGCGCCGCCGCCTGCGCGCCAAGCTGGCCGGGGCGGCGAACGACGACCGCTTCGACCCGAACGCCCATTTCGAGATGGAGGCCTCATGAGCAATCGACCGATCATGTCGCGGTTGCGTCGGGCCAACCCGGTGCCTCGGCCTCGGGACGGGGACGCGGCCGACCTCTTCGCGCGGATCACAGCTCTGCCGGCCGATCCGAGGCTGGAAGGACCTCGGCGGCGGCGCCCGCTGCGGCGCCGGCGGGCTGTCGTGCTTGCGTTCGCCACGCTCCTGCTGGCGGCACTGCTGGCCTCGACGGCCGTCGCGGTCTCGCAGTGGATCGGCGGCGACCTGGTCGAGCCTCCGGTCACGAGGCAGGAGTACCTCGACGCGCAGAAGCAGCTGACGCTGCCCCCGGGTGCCGAGTGGCCCGACCCGCTCGACATTGGCCTGGCCTCGGAGCCGGATAACAGCGTGACCAGCCGCGGTGCGGGGGGCGGAATGGCCGTGCTGAACGCCATGAACGCCTGGGAGTGCTACTGGGTGCAGGCAATCCGCAGGGACGACGAGGCGGCAGGACGGCGTGCCTATGACGAGCTGAGCGCCTTGCTCGCACACAACGTCCTCGAAGCGCCGGCCGGGGCACACGAGAACTGGACGCCCACGCCCCTGCCGACCTTCCCGTTCACGGCCTTCTCGCACAACGGCGGCCGGGACTCTGTGCGGGCGACCTACGAGCAAGCCGCGGCAGGCGACCCCCGCGGCCTCGATCTCGAGCTGCCGGGCGAACGCGCCGGGCTAGCTACCAGCAGCAGTGACGATGCGAGGGGCCCGCGTGAATGGGCCCCTCGCATTCTCGTGCCTGGATCGGGAGCCGCTCACCCGTCGCTGGGCTGCGGGACGACCCGCAGGTACGGGAGCGGGGCCTCCCAGCCCTCGGGCCAGAGCTCCTTCGCGGCCTCGTCGGAGACGGAGCCCGCGATGATCACGTCGTCGCCCTGCTGCCAGTTCGCCGGCGTCGCCACCTTGTGGTTCGCGGTGAGCTGGAGCGAGTCGATGACGCGCAGGATCTCGTCGAAGTTGCGGCCCGTCGTCATCGGGTAGGCGATCATGAGCTTGATCGTCTTGTCCGGGCCGATGACGAGGACGTTCCGGACGGTCTGGTTGTCGGCCGGCGTGCGCTCCAGCGGATCGCCCGACGTGTCGGCCGGCAGCATCCCGTAGAGCTTCGCCACCGTGAAGTCCGAGTCGGCGATGATCGGGAAGTTCGGCCGCCCGCCGGTGGTGGCCTCGATGTCGTCCGCCCAGGCCTCCTTGCGGTCGAGCGGGTCGACGCTGAGCCCGATGATCTTGACGCCGCGCCGGTCGAACTCCGGCTTGGCCTTGGCCATCGTGCCGAGCTCGGTCGTGCAGACCGGCGTGAAGTCCTTCGGGTGCGAGAAGAGCACGGCCCACCCCTCGCCGATCCACTCGTGGAAGCGGATCGGGCCCTCGGAGGTCTCGGCCTCGAAGTCGGGCGCGGTGCTGCCGAGCCGCAGGCGGGGCGCCTCCGTGCGCTCCTGAATGTCAGTCTCC
>CAWHOA010000039.1:0-25290 GCA_963830885.1 uncultured Actinomycetes bacterium
TCTTGCCCGGTAGATTCCGCGACGTGCCGGCGCCCGCGATCCAGCACGTCGACCTCTGCGTCAGCGACGTCGAGCGCTCGCGCGCCTTCTACCTCGAGGTGCTCGGCCCGCTCGGGCTGGAGGAGGACGTCCTCTTCCGCAGCTACCGGGGGACGGAGGAGATCGTCTACCTTCGCTTCGGCGAGCAGAACCTCGGCCTGCGCCCGGCTGACGGCGGCGCGCACGAGTACTACGGCGTCGGCCTGGAGCATCTGGCGTTCGAGGTCGAGCGCCGCGTGCAGGTCGACGAGGCGTACGAGCGCTGCGTCGCGCTCGGCGCCGAGATCCACTTCCCGCCCGAGGAGGACGCCGACCTGGACGGCTACTACGCGTTCTTCGTCTTCGACCCGGACGGACTCCGTATCGAGGTCTTCTGGGCGCCGCCGCCGCCGGCAGAGGGGAGCCGCTGGGGCTGAAGGAGCCGTGGCGCCCGGCCCGTCGACTCGGAGAAATCGGGTCCTGCAGGGCTTCGACCAAGCCCCTGCGCGAGCCTGGAGTTGCCCCGTTTACGGGCCGACCTGTCGGGTAGGCGCCTGGGGACACCGACAGGGGCATGAGGCTCCGAAAAGGGGTACCGCAAATGGCCATCGCTGAACTGTGGACATTCACGATCGCGTCGCCGGGGATCGATCTGGCGAGCGTCGACCTGGCGGGCTTCAAGGTCGAGGCGCGCGACGGCAGCATCGGGAAGGTGGACGTGGCGACCCACGAGGCCGGCGGCAGCTTCGTCGTCGTCGACACGGGCCCGTGGCTCCTCGGCAAGAAGGTCATGCTTCCGGCCGGCGTGATCCGCGACGTCGAACTCGACTCCGAGACGATTCTTGTCGACCTCACCAAGGACGAGATCAAGAACGCCCCGGAGTTCGACGAGACGATCCACAGCGCGCAGAGCTATCCGAACGAGCTCGGCGAGTACTACCGAGGTCGCCAGGAGGCCCGCAGCGTCGAACGCTGGTAGATCCGTTTCTGTACTGGACGTCGCTTCGCTGTTCGGCAGACTGCCGATGTGACGACTGCGCCTGGAGCCGTCAGCGGGCTTGCGGAGCTACTCCGCGACCACCAGCCGTGTGTCGTGCTCACGGGCGCCGGCGTCTCCACCGAGAGCGGAGTGCCGGACTTCCGCTCAGCGTCCGGGATATGGGCCGAGTTCGACCCGCGGGAGTATGCGACTCTCGGCGCGTTCCGCGCCGATCCCGAGAAGGTCTGGCGCTTCTACGCGCCGCGCTTCGCCATGCTCGGCACGGCGGAGCCGAACGCGGCGCACCTGGCGCTCGCCGAGCTGGAGCGCCGCGGGCTCGTGCGGGCGGTCGTCACGCAGAACATCGACCTGCTCCACCAGCGCGCCGGCTCCCGGGACGTCGTCGAGGTGCACGGCTCCATCCGGACGTCGTCGTGCCCCGCGTGCGGCGCCGTCTATCCGCTCGCCGAGGTCGAGCCGCTGATCGAGGCGAACGGAGCGCCGCCGTGCCCGGTCTGCGGCTCGATCCTGAAGCCGGACGTCGTCTTCTTCGACGAGCTCCTGCCGGAGGTCGCGATCACGCGGGCCGTCGCGCTCGCGGAGGAGGCCGCGCTCCTGCTCGTGGTCGGCTCGTCGCTCGAGGTCTACCCGGTGGCCGACCTGCCGCGCTCGACCCTCGTCGCGGGCGGCAAGGTGGCGATCGTCAACCGCATGCCGACGTGGGTGGACGCCCGCGCCGAGCTGGTCGTGCGGGAGAGCGCTGGGGAGACTCTGGCCGCGGTCGCTGCCGCGCTGCGGGAGCCGCCGCTCGAGGTCGTGGAGTCCGATCCGGCGTGGCCCGGCCGCTACGAGTCGGAGGCCGGCCGGGTGCGCGGTGCGCTCGGGCCGGACGTCGTCGGGCTGGAGCACATGGGCTCGACCGCGGTGCCCGGTCTGGCGGCGAAACCTGTGATCGACATGTCAGCCGGCCTCGTGCGCGCGGAGCTCTCGCCGGTGCAGGTCGCGGCCATGGAGGAGCTCGGCTACGAGTACCTCGGCGAGAACGGCCTGCCCGGCCGCCTGTTCTTCCGCAAGGACGAGGCCGGCCGGCGTGCGTTCCACGTCCACGCCGTCGAGCACGGCGGCGAGCACTGGCACCGCCATCGAGCCTTGCGGGACTACCTGCGCGCTCATCCGGACGAGGTCGGGCGCTACGCCGGCGAGAAGCGCCGACTGGCTGCCGAGACCGCGACGCACGCCGAGTACTGGGACCGCAAGCAGCCGTACATGGACGCCCTCTTCGCCCGCGCCTGGACCTGGTACCCCGGACGCGCGTAGCTCTGCTTGTGTTCCACCGCACAAGCGCGTCCCCGGGGGCCTGAGCTGCGCGCCCGTCCCCGAAAGCGGCGAGCGACTTTGCGCCTGTGGAACACAAGCGCTCGGCGGCGCCGGAGACTTCGGGGCGCCTGGCTAGGCTGACTCGGACATGGCGACCGCGGCCGCACCGACACGCGAGGAGCGCATCGAGGCGCAGCTCAAGGAGATTCCGGCCAAGCCGGGCGTCTATCTGTTCCGCGACGCGAAGGGAACCGTGCTCTATGTCGGGAAGGCCAAGTCCCTCAGGGCCCGAACGCGCTCCTACTTCCGCGGCGGGGACGCGCGTCTCGGCCTCGACCGGCTGATCGAGCGCGTCGAGCAGATCGAGGTGGTCGTCACCTCGACCGAGGTTGAGGCGTTCCACCTGGAGCAGAACCTGATCAAGCGCTACCGGCCGACGTTCAACGTCCGGCTGCGCGACGACAAGAGCTATCCCTACATCGCCGTGACCGTGGAGGACGAGTACCCGCGGGTCATGTTCACGCGGGAGCGGCACCGGCGCGGGGTCACGTACTTCGGGCCGTACGCCTCGGCGAAGAAGGTGCGGGAGACGCTCGACGTCCTCAACCGCGTCTTTCCGTACCGGCCCTGCGAAGGTCCGCAGCCCGGCCGGCACTCCGGGATCCCTTGCCTCGACTACCACATCGAGCGTTGCCTGGCGCCCTGCGTCGGTTACGTGACGAAGGAGGACTACCGCGGGATCATCGAGCGCGTGATCGAGTTCCTCTCCGGCGATTCGCGGCCCGTGTTGCGCGAGCTGGAGGAGAAGATGCGCGACGCCGCCGAGCGGCAGGAGTTCGAGGAGGCCGCGCGCTATCGCAACCGGCTCACCGCCGTCCGCCACCTGGCCGAGCGCCAGGCCGCGGACAAGCGCGCGATCGGCACGGTCGACGTCATCGGGATCGCCGCCAGAGGGCGCACCGCGGCCGTCCAGGTCTTCCCGCTCCGCGGCGGCCGGCTCGTCGACCGGCACACCTTCTACCTGGAGAACCAGGCGGGCGAGGACGTCCCCCAGCTCTTGGACTCCTTCTGCCTGGAGTACTACGGCAGCGCGCCCAGCATCCCGCCGCTGCTCGTCGTCCCGCCCGAAGCCGAGGCCACCGAGGCGCTCTCCGGGTTCCTCTCCGACCTGCGGGGCTCGAAGGTCGAGGTGCGTCCGGCCCGCCGCGGCGAGAAGCGGCGCCTGCAGGAGCTCGCCCAGCAGAACGCCGAGCTGGCGCTCGAGAGCGACCGCGCCGACCGGGAGCGCAAGCGCCTCCGGCGCGTCGAAGCTCTGGAGGAGCTGCGCGAGTGCCTCAACCTCGAGAGCCTGCCGCTCCGGATCGAGTGCTTCGACATCTCGACGATCCAGGGCGAGTCGCCGGTCGGCTCGATGGTGGTCTTCCAGGACGCCGTGCCGAAGAAGGCCCACTATCGGAAGTTCGGGATCAAGGGCGTCGAGGGGCAGGACGACTTCGCCATGATGGCCGAGGTCATCTCGCGCCGGTTCGCGCGGGCGCGCGAGGTTACGGCTGAGCGCTACGACGAGGGCTTCGCCGCGATCCCGAACCTCGTCGTCGTCGACGGCGGCAAGGGCCAGCTCTCGGCGGCGCTGGCTGCGCTCCACGCCTACGAACTGCCGCGCGTGGCCGTGATCGCGCTCGCCAAGCGCGAGGAGGAGGTCTTCGTGCCCGGCCGCCCGCGGCCGGTCGCGCTCGCCCGGGACTCGGCCGGTCTCCAGCTCCTGCAGCGAATACGCGACGAGGCTCATCGCTTTGCGCTCGGCTTCCACCGCACGCGCCGCGATGCGAAGGCGAAGGAGTCGATCCTGGACGCGCTCCCCGGCGTCGGGCCGGCGCGCAAGCGTGCGCTGATCCAGCATTTCGGCTCGCCCGAGCGCCTCCTCGCCGCGACGCCCGAGGAGCTGGAGGGCGTCCCCGGAGTCCCGGCGAAGGTCGGGCGGGAGATCCACGCGGCTCTCCATCGGACCGGAGGCGCGTAGGAGGGTTTGGCCGGGTTCTGCACGGCACAGGCTGTATTCGGCCGAACCCTCCTGAGCCGCTAGCCTTTCCAGCTCCATGGGCGTGCTGACGGTCACGATCTGGAGCGATTTCACCTGACCCTTCTGCTACGTCGGCCTCGCCCGGGCCGAGTGGCTCACGCGCCGGTTCGGCGCGCAGGTTGACTGGCTGCCGTTCTTCCTCCACCCGGAGTACCCGGAGGAGGGCGTGCCGCGCTCGGACCTTGCCCGCCGGTACGGGCCCGGCGTCCACGAGCACACGCGGCGGATGGTCGAGGCGGCGGGGCTGTCCTACGACCCCTCGCCGAAGCTCCCGAACACCCTGAACGCGCTTCTCGTCACCGAGCTCGCCCGCGAGCACGGGTTGCACGACGCCGTGCACCACCGGCTCATGCACGGCTACTGGTCGGAGCAGAAGGATCTGGCCGACGAGGAGACCCTGCTCGACCTCGTCGAGGAAAGCGGGCTCGACCGGGCCGAGGCGGCGGCGGCGATCGCCGAGCGGCGCTACTCCGATCGCGTGATCGCTTCCACGCAGGAGGCGAACCGTCTGGGGATCAACGCCATTCCGGCGTTCGTCCTCGACAACCGCCTGCTCGTCCTCGGCGCCCAGCCCGAGGAGGCCTTCGAGCAGGCCGTCGCCCAGCTCGAAGGCCCGAGCTAGCCGCGCTCCCAGGGCAAGGGCCGGCCGTTGGCGCGGCAGGCGCCCACGCCCATCGTCTGCTGCATCATCACGGGTGCGCGCGCCCCGGCGGCCTGGCACGAGCTGTGGCCGTGGCCGAGCAGATGGCCGACCTCGTGGTTGACGAGGTAGCGGCGGTACAGCGCGACGTCGCCGTGGAACGCCCGTGCACCTCGGCGCCAGCGCAGGACGTTGAGCACGGCGCGCGTCTCCGTAGCGCAGGAGAGCGCACCGTAGGTGCGGAGCGGAGAGCAGAGGCGGTCGACCGTCGCCGGCGCGGCGAGGACGACCCGGAAATCCAGCGGCGCACGGGTCACGCGCCGAAACGCGATCCCGCCGCCGCTCCAGCCCCGCGGGTCGGCCAGGATTCGGTCGATCTCCGCGGCGACGGCGCGGCTGTCGAGCCCGAGGCCCGTCTCGACCTGCACCTGGTAGCGCAGGGCGCTGCCCGGACCGGAGCGCCGGCTACGGCCTGGGACGAGCACGAGGCGGCCAGGCACCGGCGCCCGGCATGCGCGGCGCGGCTCCGCGTCGAGCAGGCAGCTGGACGCCGATTCGCGGGCATGCGCGGGCGGTCGGGACGGAAGCAGCGTCCCGAGCGGGTCGACCACGACCGCGACTGTGCCGGCCGGGGCAGCCCCGGCGGGCACGGGAACGAGCGCCAGAACGGCGAGGAAGACCCCCGCGAGCAGTCGGACACGCCTAGGCGACGCCGGCAAACCTCAAGAGGTCGACGATTCCGAACTTGCCCGCTGTGGGCGCGATCGGGCGGAGCGGCTTCCAGGGGGTGTCGGCGTTCACGAACGAGGTGGAGTCCTCCTTCAGGAGGCCGAGCAGAACCTCGGCGACGATCGTGCCCCCGACCGGCCCGAGACGCTTGCCCGACCGCGGCGCCCGCGCCGCCTCCTTGAGGATGTAGAACCAGAGCGGCGCCTGGTCGGTCCAGCCTGCGGCGCTGAGCCCCAGCTGGGCATTCGTCAGCGGGGTAGCGCCGATCGCCGTGGCCACGGCTTGGCCCGAGGGCAGGCCGAGGGCCTTGCCGCGCAGGAGGTTCCTGACCGCGAGCGAGTGCAGCTCCGGCCGCGGGCTCGCCACGACCGTGCTCGGCAGCGCAAAGAGCTGGCGCGCGAGCTTCCCGTTGATCTTCCGGCTGGGCTGCGGCGTGCGCCGTCGCGGGAACTTGAAGAAGAAGTCCCAGCCCGCCTGCCAGGCGACCGGGAGGCGCCGGCCGCCGCCGAGGTGGGTGAGGGGGTCGTCGCCCGGCTTCCCGAAGATGTTCGCGACGATCACCTCGTTGAGGTTGTAGCGCGGCCGGATCATCGAGTGGCCGAAGCGGTAGGCGGCGACAGCGAACTCGACCGGGATGAACGCTTCCTCCTCAGGCTGGTAGTGGTCGAGCGCGATCGTGAAGTGACCGGCCGAGTCCTTCGTCACGCGCGCGTTCACGGTCGTCTGGCCGACGATCCGGGGGAGGAAGTCGTGCAGGACGACCCACTGGTAGTGCCAGCGGACCAGTCGCTGCGCCGTGTCGAAGAGTGACTCGCCGGGGAGCCCGTGCCGCTCGCGGTTCGCGGGCTTCGCGGTCAGGTGCGCGACGACCGCGTTGTGGAAGGAGAGGAGACCAGCGTGCAGCTGCGAGACGACGATGTTCTCGTCGTTCCGCGGGTCGCCGATGAGCGCCACCTGCTGGGTGTTCCGGGGCAGGTCGAGCTCCTGCGCCTGGTTCCTGCCGAGCAGGAACTTCGTCGGAGCGCGCGTGTCGAAGAGGTACGGCGAGGCCTTCGGGCCCGAGAGGTAGAGGCAATCGAGGTCGAAGCGCGGCGTGCGGAAGTTCTGCAGCCCGTCCGGGTCGTGCTGCCGGCCGAAGCTCGAGGTCGGGTCGAACGTGATGTCGTGGTCGATGAACTGGCCGAGATACGTGAACCCGGCCGGGAGCGCCGGGTTGTCCTGACCGCTCGCGGTCGTCTCCACCATCGGCCCGCCCGCAGCGCCGAGCTCGATCAGGAGGTCGTCGGGCGGCTCGAAGGGAGGGAGGAGGCGGAAGAGCCGTCCGAAGCGCCCTTCCAGGAAGCGCGACCGGGGAACGCTCTCCAGCCCGCGGGGCAGCTCCGCACCGTGGCTCGGAGTGATCTCCGCGGCGGGAGCGCCTTCGTCGACAGGCACCGGTTCAGCCCCCGTCGGGGCCCAGGTACGGGTAGCGGTAGTCGGTCGGCGGCACGAAGGTCTCCTTGATCGTCCGTGGGCTCACCCAGCGGATCAGGTTCCACAAGGAGCCGGCCTTGTCGTTCGTGCCGGATGCGCGCGCCCCGCCAAAGGGCTGCTGCGCGACGACCGCGCCCGTCGGCTTGTCGTTGACGTAGAGGTTCCCGGCCGTGTAGCGGAGCACGTCGGAGGCCTCGATCACGGCCTCGCGCTCGCCCGCGAAGATTGCGCCGGTGAGCGCGTACGGAGCCGTGCGGTCGATCAGCTCGAGCGTCTCCTCCCAGCTTCCGTCCGGGTAGACGAACGTCGTCACGACGGGGCCGAAGAGCTCGTCGCGGAGGAGCCGGAAGTCGGGATCCTCGGTCCGGATGACGGTGGGCTGGACGAAGTAGCCCTCGCTGTCGTCGTAGCCGCCGCCGACCACGATCTCGCTCTTGGCGTCCGCCTTCGCCTCCTCGATCGCCTCCTTCTGGGTGGCGAACGAGCTCGCGTCGATGACCGCGCCCATGAAGTTCGAGAAGTCCGAGACGTCGCCGTACTTGAGCTCGCCGACCTGTGAGACGAGCTGCTCCTGGATCGCCGGCCACATGCTCTCGGGCGCGTAGACGCGCGAGGCCGCGGAGCACTTCTGGCCCTGGTACTCGAAGGAGCCGCGCAGGATCGCGGTCGCGACCGCCTCGGCGTCCGCGGTCGGGTGCGCGACGATGAAGTCCTTGCCGCCGGTCTCGCCGACGATGCGCGGGTAGCTGCGGTACGACGCGATGTTCTCGCCGATCGTCTTCCACATGCCCTGGAAGACCGAGGTCGAGCCGGTGAAGTGCACGCCGGCCAGGTCGGGGCTCGCGAGGGCAGGGTCGCCGATGTCCTTGCCGGAGCCGTAGACGAGGTTGATGACGCCGGGCGGGAGACCGGCCGCCTCGAAGATCCGCATCGTGTAGTAGGCCGAGAGCATGGCCGTCGAGGCCGGCTTCCAGACGACCGTGTTGCCCATGAGCGCGGGCGCTCCGGTCAGGTTGCCGCCGATCGCCGTGAAGTTGAACGGCGAGACGGCGAAGACGAAGCCCTCGAGCGGCCGGTACTCCAGGCGGTTCCAGACGCCTGGGCTGGAGATCGGCTGCTCCTCGTACATCCGCGTCATGAACGCGGGGTTGAAGCGCCAGAAGTCGATCAGCTCGCACGCGGCGTCGATCTCCGCCTGGTGGGCGGTCTTCGACTGGCCGAGCATCGTGGCGGCGTTGAGCGTGTCGCGCCACGGGCCGGCGAGGAGCTCGGCCGCGCGCAGGAAGATCGCCGCGCGCTCCTCCCACGGGACGCGGTGCCAGTCCTCCCAGGCCTCGGCCGACGCCTTGACGGCGGCCTCGACCTCGTTCGGTCCGGCCTGGTGCACGTCGGCGAGCACGTGCCCCTTGTCGTGCGGCATGACGGCAGCCTTCACGGTGCCGGTGCGGACCTCCTCGCCGCCGATGATCAGCGGGATGTCGAGCCGCTCGTTTCGCATCTGCTCCAGCCGCAGCTGGAGGCTCGCGCGCTCGGGCGACCCCGGCGCGTAGTCCCGGACAGGCTCGTTCACGGGCGGCGGAACGCGGAAGATGCCCGGAGCGCTCACGCCGGGCATTCTATGGGCGTGGGCATGGACGTGGTCGCGTACGACGTGCCGGCCTGGGGCGTCGGCGAGCTCTACTTCAGAGCCGAAAAGCTGCTCTACCACGAGCTCCCGCGTGCGGGCTCGGCGACGGCCGTGCAGGGCAGCCACCCGCTCGCCGAGCGCATGGAGGCGTACTTCCGCGGAGAGCGCGTCAGCTTTGACGACGTCGACCTGGAGTGGGAGTGGGGGACGCCGTTTCAGGAGGCGCTGGCCCGGGCGCTGCGGGACGTTCCCTGGGGCGAGGTCGTCACCTACGGCGAGCTCGCCGCCCTCGCCGGGCGCCCTGGAGCGCCCCGGGCGGCGGGCACGTTCTGCGCCGAGAACAACTTCCCGCTGGTCGTCCCGTGCCACCGGGTCGTCTCATCCTCCGGGCTGGGCGGCTACGGCTCGCTCGGCGCCGACTACAAGCGCCGCCTGCTCGCGCTGGAGGGCGTCGAGCTCTGACACGGGCTCCCAGTCTCTCGGAGGACGTGCGGAGCGAGCTGGCGGCGATCGAGCCGCGGAAGGCCTGCTGCCGGCTCGCCGAGTTGTCGGCGCTCGTGCGCGGCGCAGGGAGCGTCCACCTGCGCGGCGGCGGGCGCATCGCGCTCCACCTCGAGCTGGCCAGCGGCCCGGTGGCGCGGCGGGCATTCTCGCTCCTGCGCTCCTACGGCGTGCCGTGCGAGATCAGAACGTATCGACGGCGCGCCTTCGAGCAGGGAACGCGCTACCAGCTCCACCTCGAGGACGACGCGCGCGCGCTGCAGGCGCTGAACGAGGCGGGTGTTCTGGACGCCAACCTCGTGCCGCTGGAGCGCCCGCCCCGGCGTGTCGTCGCCCGCCCCTGCTGCCGGGCCGCGTACCTGCGCGGCGCCTTCCTCGCCGCCGGCTCGGCGAGCGGCCCGCGGAACGCGCACCTCGAGCTGCGCACGGCGGATGCCGACTCGGCGCGCCTCCTCGCCGAGCTCGCGGCCGCCGAAGGGTTCGCGCTCGCCGTCTATGAGCGCAGCGGCCACGCTGTCGCCTACGCGAAGGGAACGGAGACGATCGCCGACTTCCTGGCGTTCCTCGGCGCGCAGGGCGCCGCGCTCCGCCTCGGCGAGGAGGCCGTCGTCGCGGCGACCCGTGCCCGCGCCAACCGGCTGGCCAACGCCGACCACGCCAACATCGTCCGCACGAGCCGTGCCGCGGACGTCCAGCTCCGGGCGATCCGCCGGCTGGAGCGCGAGGGCAGGCTCGACGAGCTGGCGCCCGAGCTCGGCGAGATCGCGCGCCTGCGCGTCCGCCACCCGACGCTGTCGCTGCGCGAGCTGGCCCGCCGCTGCGACCCGCCCGCGACGAAGGCGGCCGCCCACCGCCGTCTGACGCGCATCCAGCGGCTGGCCGAGCTCTAGACGAGCGGGCCGGAGGGGAAGCTCCGAGGACGACCTCCCCCTCCGCTTTTCACTACGCTCCGGACCGTGACGCCGGACGGGGTCTGTATCCGACGCCGGACGAGCGCAGACCCGCTCCCGGCGAGCGTAATCCGCGCTCGGAGAGGGCGCAAGACCTTGCGACCAGAAATTTCCACAAAAGGGAGCGCCGCTAGAATCGCCGCGCCGGAGACATCGCTTTCAGAGGAGGCTGCATGAGCGTGCGCGTGGGCATCAACGGTTTCGGGCGGATCGGCCGCAACTTCTTCCGCTCGGTCCGCCGGCGCGAGGCCGACGTCGAGATCGTGGCGGTGAACGACCTCGGCGACGCAAAGACGATGGCGCACCTCCTGAAGTACGACTCCGTGCTCGGGCCACTCGGCGTCGACGTCGTGGCGAGCGACGGAGCGATCGTCGTCGACGGCGCCGAGCTCAAGCTGCTGAACGAGCGCGATCCGGCGGCGCTTCCGTGGGGCGATCTCGGCGTCGACGTCGTGCTCGAGTCGACCGGGATCTTCACGAAGCGGGACCAGGCGCAGCTGCACCTGGACGCGGGCGCAGCCAGGGTCCTCATCTCCGCGCCGGCGACGGACCCGGACGTCACGCTCGTCCTCGGCGTCAACGACGACGTGTACGACCCCGAGCAGCACCGGATCATCTCGAACGCCTCCTGCACGACGAACTGCGTCGCGCCGCTCGCCAAGGTGCTGCACGACACCTGGGGGATCGAGTCCGGGTTCATGACGACGATCCACGCGTACACGAACGACCAGCAGATCCTCGACCTGCCGCACCGGGACCTGCGGCGGGCGCGGGCCGCGGCGATCAACCTGATCCCGACGTCCACCGGCGCCGCGAAGGCGATCGGCGTCGTCATCCCCGAGCTCAAGGGCAAGGTGGACGGGGTCTCGGTGCGGGCGCCGGTGCCCGACGGCTCGCTGACCGACTTCGTCGTCCAGCTCGGCGCCGAGGTCACCGCCGACGAGGTCAACGCGCGCTTCCGCGAGCTCGCGGACACCGGGCCTTGGTCGGGCATCCTCCTGTACTCCGACGAGCCGCTCGTCTCCTCCGACGTGATCGGGAACTCCTACTCGTGCATCTTCGACAGCGACCTGACGATGGCCCACGGCCGCAGCGTCAAGGTCTTCGGCTGGTACGACAACGAGTGGGGCTACAGCTGCCGGCTGGTCGATCTGGTCCAGCGGCTCTGAGAGCGCCCTGGTGCATCGTCCGCGCTCAGTCGAGTCGGCCGACGTCGCGCGCCGTCGCGTCCTCGCCCGCGTCGACTTCAACGTGCCGCTCGAGGACGGGCGCGTCGCCGACGACACGCGGATCACCGCCGCGTTGCCGACGATCCGGCTGCTGCTGGAGCGCGACGCCGCCGAGGTCGTGCTCATGTCGCACCTCGGCCGCCCGAAAGGGCCTGACCCTGCGTTCTCGATGGCACCGGTCGAGGCGCGCGTGCGCGAGCTAGTACCGGACGAGCGCATCCGGCTCCTCGAGAACACGCGCTTCGACCCGCGCGAGACGACCAACGACCCGGAGTACGCGCGCGAGCTGGCTGCGCACGGCGACCTCTTCGTGAACGACGCGTTCGGGTCCGCCCATCGAGCGCACGCCTCGACCGAAGGCGTCGCGCACCTGCTGCCTGCCTACGCTGGCCTCCTTCTCCTGCGCGAGCTCGACGAGCTCGGCTCGCTGCTCGAGAGCCCAGAGCAGCCGTTCGTCGCCGTGCTCGGCGGCGCGAAGGTGGCGGACAAGATCGGCGTCCTCGAGTCGCTCGCGAAGCGAGCCGACACGCTCCTGATCGGCGGAAAGATGGCCGAGGAGGTCGACCGCAGTGCCGGCTACGAGCTGCCGGAGGACGTGGTGGCGGCCGCCGCGTTCGAGCCCGACGCGGAGTCGCGGGTCGTCGCGTGGGATCGAGTGCCCGACGGCTGGCTGGGCCTCGACATCGGCCCGGCGACGCGCGAGCGCTTTGCGGCGCGGATCGCGGAGGCGCGCACCGTCTTCTGGAACGGCCCGATGGGCGTCTTCGAGTGGCCGCGCTTCGCCGAGGGCACCAAGGTCGTGGCCGAGGCGGTCGCTGCTGCCGACGCGCACACGGTCGTCGGGGGCGGCGACTCGGTGCGCGCGGTCGAAGAGCTCGACCTCGCAGACCGGATCGACTGGATCTCGACCGGCGGTGGCGCCTCGCTCGAGCTGCTCGAGGGCAAGGAGCTCCCCGGCGTCGTCGCTATCCCGGCCGCCTGACGTGAAGGCGGTCGTCCAGGACAGGTACGGCCCGCCGGAGGTTCTGGAGCTCAGGGAGATCGAGCGCCCGGCGGTCGGCGACGGCGACGTGCTGGTGCGGGTGCACGCGGCCTCCGTCAACCCCCAGGACTGGCACCTGATGCGGGCCAGCCCCTTCATCGTGCGCGCGTCGGGCACCGGGCTGCGCACCCCGAAGAAGCCGATCAGGGGAACGGACGTAGCCGGGCAGGTCGAGGCGGTCGGCAGGAACGTCGCCCGGCTCCGGCCGGGGGACGAGGTCCTTGGCCGGTGCGAAGGCGCGTTCGCCGAGTACGTGTGCGCCGACGAGAGCCACTTCGTGCCGAAGCCGCCCGGTCTCTCGTTCGAGAGCGCCGCCACCGTGGCCCTGGCCGGCTGCACGGCGCTCCAGGGGCTGCGCGACACGGGAGACCTTCAGCCGGGCCAGGAGGTCCTGATCGTCGGTGCCGGAGGTGGCGTGGGCACATACGCGGTGCAGATCGCCAAGGAGCTCGGGGCCAGCGTCACCGGCGTCTGCAGCACGAGCAAGCTGGAGCTCGTCCGCTCGCTCGGCGCCGATCACGTCATCGACTACACGCTGGAGGACTTCACGCGCGGCGAGCGGCGCTACGACCTGATCTTCCAGCTGGCTGGGACAGCCTCGCCCTCGGCCTGTAGGCGCGCGCTCACCCCGAACGGCACGCTCGTGCTGAGCAGCGGCGAGGGCCGGTTCGCAGGCATCGACCGCGTCGTGCGCGCGCTCGTCACGTCACCGTTCGTGCGCCAGCAGCTGCGAGTGTTCCTGACGAAGGAGACCAACGAGGATCTGGCGACTCTCGCGGCGCTCGTCGAAGCGGGCAAGGTCACGCCGGTGATCGACAGGACCTACCCGCTGAGCGAGGTTCCCACGGCCATCGCGTACGTGGAGGAGGGACACGCTCGCGGAAAGGTCGTGATCACGCTATGAGTGGACCGCCATGCTGATCGCGGGGAACTGGAAGATGTTCAAAGGGCCTGCGGAGACGGTCGCGTTCTGCGCCGGGCTGCGCGCGGACCTCGGGGACGTCGTCGGTGTCGACGTCGTGGTCGCCCCGCCGTTCGTCTCTCTCCAAACGGCCGTCGCCGAGCTCGACGAGACCGTGGTCCGCGTCTACGCGCAGAACGTCCACTGGGAGGACGAGGGCGCGTTCACGGGGGAGGTCTCCCGCTCGATGCTGCTCGAGGCCGGCGTCGCCGGCTCGATCGTCGGACACTCCGAGCGCCGCCAGCTCTTCGGCGAGACCGACGAGACCGCCGCCCGCCGGGCGCGCGCGGCACTCGACGCCGGGCTCGGCGTCATCGCGTGCGTCGGCGAGACGCTCGACGAGCGGGAGGCGGGGGAGACCGAGGCCGTCCTGCGCCGCCAGGTCGAAGCTATCGCTGCGGCCGTCCCGGAGCCGACTGCGGCGCTCGACGTCGCCTACGAGCCGGTCTGGGCGATCGGAACCGGCAGGACCGCGACGCCCGAGACCGCGCAGGAGGCGCACGCGCTCATCCGCGGCCTGTACCCGGTCGGTCGCATCCTCTACGGCGGTTCCGTCAAGCCCGAGAACGCCGAGGATCTCCTCTCCCAGCCGGACGTGGACGGCGCGCTCGTCGGCGGGGCCTCGCTCGACGTCGACTCCTTCACAGCGATTTGCCAGACGGCCGCCCGCCTTTCCCGCTCGTAGCGCTCGTCATCCTGGACGGGTGGGGCTGCGCGCCGCCGGGCCCGGGGAACGCGGTCGAGCTCGCCGACACGCCCGTCTTCGATGCGCTCTGGCAGCGCTACCCGCACACGACCCTGCGCGCCTCCGGGGAGGACGTGGGCCTCCCACCGGGTCAGATGGGGAACTCCGAAGTGGGCCACCTGACGATCGGGTCCGGCCGCGTGATCTTCCAGGACCTGATGCGCGTGAACCGGGCGATCGAGACCGGTGAGCTCTTCGAGAGCCCGGCTCTCACCGGCGCCTTTCGCCGGGCGAAGGAGCGCGGCGGCAACGTCCACCTGCTCGGGCTCGTCTCCTACGGCGGCGTCCACTCGCACATAGACCACGTGCGGGCGCTGCTCGGGCTGGCACGGCGCGAGGGGATGGCCGAGCGCACCTACGTCCACGCCTTCACCGACGGTCGCGACGTGTCGCCGACCTCCGCGCGCGGCGACCTTGCGGAGCTCGTCGCCGAGGGCGCCCGCATCGCCACCGTCTCCGGTCGGTACTACGCGATGGACCGCGACCAGCACTGGGAGCGGACCGACCGCGCGCTCGCCGCGATCCTGCGCGGAGAGGGAGAACAGGCCGGCGACCCGGTGGCCGCAGTCGAGGCCTCGTACGCCCGCGGCGTCACCGACGAGTTCGTGGAGCCGGTCGTCCTCCCCCAGCCGCGGCTCGTCCCAGAAGACGCCGCGATCCACTTCAACTTCCGCCCCGACCGCGCGCGCCAACTCTCGCAGCGGCTGCTCGAGGAAGGCGTGGACCTCACGACCATGACCCGCTACCGCGACGACTTCGACTGCCCGGTGGTCTTCGAGGAGCAGGTGGTCTCGGAGACGATCGCGGAGGTGCTCGCCGAGCACGGGCTGCGCCAGCTTCACGCGGCCGAGACGGAGAAGTACGCGCATGTCACCTACTTCTTCAACGGTGGGCGCGAGCAGGAGTGGGAGGGGGAGACCCGCATCCTCGTGCCTTCCCCGCGGGACGTCGCCACCTACGACCAGAAGCCGGAGATGTCCGCGGCCGAGCTGGCCGAGCGCTTCGCCGCCGAGCTCCCGAACGCCTACCGCTTCGCCGTCGTCAACTACGCGAACCCCGACATGGTCGGGCACACCGGCGTGATCCCGGCGGTGGTCGAGGCGGTCCAGGCAGCGGACGCAGCGCTCGGCGCGACGGTGGCCGCGGTCGAGGCGCTCGGCGGCATCTGCCTGATCACGGCCGACCACGGGAACGCCGAGCAGCAGCTCGAGCCCGACGGCGTCAGCCCGCACACCGCCCACACGACGAACCCGGTGCCACTGGTCATCACGCTGCCCGGAGCAGAGCTACAGAATGAGGGTGCACTTGCCGATCTAGTACCGACGTGTCTGTGGCTACTGGGACTTCCCACGGCGGAGGGGATGACCGGCAGGATCCTGGTTCGCTTGGTGTAACCCCGGAGCTATACTCCGCTCACCCAGCGGCCCGGGACACAAGCGTGCCTCTACCTCAACCCGACCATCTCCTCCTTCGGCGAGCCCAGAAGGGGGACGAACGTGCCTTCCAGGTGCTCCTCGAGATGTACGAGGGGCCGGTGTTCAACTACGTGCTCAGAATGGTCGGCGACCGGGCGCTGGCCGAGGATCTGACGCAGGAGATCTTCCTGCGGATCTACCAGGGGCTGCCAGGCTTCTCCCTGCGCTGCCGCTTCACCACGTGGCTCTTCCAGGTCGCCAAGAATCGCGTCCTCGACGAGCTGCGGGCCCGCGAGCGGAAGCCTCAGGCGATCGTGAACATCGACGACCTGCCGCCCCTCGAGGTCTTGGACGCGCCGCCCGAGCGCACCGAGGTCATCGACGCCGTGTGGCGCGCGGTCGGGTTCCTCAACCCCGACCTGAAGATGGCGCTGCTGCTCCGGGACGTGGTCGGGCTCTCTTACACCGAGATCGCGGACTCGCTCGAGATCACGCTCGCAACCGTCAAGTGGCGGATCTTCAAGGCGCGCGAAGAGGTGCAGCTCGCGCTCGAGCGCGAGGGCATCGAGGTCGAGGTCTCGCGCCAGCCCGTCCACGCCGAGACGCTGAACTAGACGCCGTGCTCGAGGCGGGCGGCCAGGGCCTCGGGTAGCCCGCGCTCCCGGATCTCCGCCTGCGTCGCCGCGATGTCGTAGGCCTCGCGCCTGAATGTCGCCTTCCCGGCCTCGAGGTCGAGCAGAAGCCAGGCCGCCCTGGGGTCGGCGTCCCGCGGCTGGCCGACCGAGCCGGGGTTGAGGAGCCAGCGGTCGTCCCCCAGGTCGAGCTCCACGCCGGCCTCGGCGGTGGCGAGCGTCGTCGTCGAGAGGCGGAAGTGGAGCGCCACGTGGCTGTGCCCGACGAGGACGAGCCGCTGCGGGGTCGCCGCAAGGCCCGCGTAGGCGATGCCGGGGGAGAGGATGTACTCCCAGACCGGGTCGCGCGGGCTCGCGTGGAAGAGCCCTGCGCCCTCGCGCTCGCCCCGGGGCTCCAGGGGCTCGAGGAAGGTTCGCGTCTCCGGCTCGAGGTTGTCCGCCGTCCACGCGTCGCTGACGGCGGCGTCGGGCGAGAAGATCTCCAGGTCGAGCCGGCCGAGGGCGGCGAGGTCGTGGTTTCCTATCAGGCACACGTCCGCCCGCTCCGCCATGAGGGCGCAGCAGCGGTTCGGGCGCGGGCCGTAGCCGACGAGGTCGCCCAGGCACCAGAGCTCGTCGGGTGCGTCCCGGTCGATCGCCTCGAGCACCGCCTCGAGGGCATGGAGGTTCCCGTGGATGTCGGAGACAACGGCGGCGCGCACGGCAGGCGGACGTTAGCGAAGGCCCTTGCCCTCGTCGCGGCGGTCGTGCTCTGGGTCGTTGCCGCGGCCCTGCTCTGGCGCACCGAGGTCCCGGACCTCTCGCTCCCCGACCTCGCGGCGGAGGACTACTTCCCCGCCGCCCTCCTCGACCGGATCGAGGACTACCGGGGCACGTCGCGGCTTCTGTTCTTCCTCTCGCTCGCGACCGAGATCGCGGTGCTGGCGCTCGCCGTGTGGAAGGCACGGCCGCTCGCGGCGCGGCTCGAGCGGATCGGCCGCGGGCGCGTGCGCACGTCGGTCCTCGTCGGACTGGCCGTCGTGGCCGCGGGCTGGCTGGCAACGCTTCCCTTCGGCGCGATCTCGCTCTCCCGCCGACGCGACTTCGGGCTTTCCGAGCAGTCCTGGGCCGGCTGGCTGACCGACCGCCTGACCGCGCTCGGGCTCCGCGCCGTGCTCGTCTCCATCGCGGTCGCCGGAGCCGTGTGGCTGGCAGGGCGCTTCGGCCCCCGTTGGTGGCTCGTGGGCGCGCCCGCCCTGGCGGCGGTCGGCGTCGCCTTCATCGTCGTCCAGCCGCTCGTCGTCCAGCCGCTCTTCAACCGCTTCGAGCCGCTCGACGACCGGGACCTCAGGGCGGAGATCGAGGCGCTCGCGGCGGGCATGGGCGTCGAGGTCGACGATGTACTCGTTGCCGACGCGAGCCGACGAACGACGACCGCCAACGCCTACATCGCGGGCCTCGGCCCGACGAGGCGCGTCGTGCTCTACGACACGCTCCTCGACGGACGCTTCTCGGCGGGCGAGATCCGCTTCGTGACCGCGCACGAACTTGCCCACGTCGAGCGGCACCACCTCTGGAAGGGCCTCGCCTGGTTCACGCTGCTCGCCGTGCCGGGCGTCTTCGGGCTTGCCTGGCTGACGAACCGCTACGGCGGGCTCGGCCCGCGCCTCGTGCCGCTCGGGCTCGCGTTCGCGTTCGCCTATCTGCTCGTGACGCAGCCCATCGGCAACGCGGTCTCGCGCCGCTACGAGGCCGAGGCGGACTGGCTCGCGCTCGAGGCGACCCGGGATCCCGAGAGCGGGATGGCCCTCGACCGCAACTTCGTCAGGACAGGCCTCGCCGACCCCGACCCGCCCCGCTGGCTGGCGCTGTGGTACGCGACCCACCCGACGCCCCTGCAGCGGATCGCCATGGCCGAGGCCTGGCGACCGCGGGACTAGGAGGGTTCGACGGAACGCAGCCTGTGCCGCCGCGCCGCTCGCCCCGAAGACTGCGTCCTCGGTCGCGCCCGTAGCCTCCGGCTACGAACGCTCCCTGCGTCCTTGTTTCGGAACGACCATCACACCCCGACGACGAGCGACGTTCCGCCCAACCCTCTAGCTCTCGTTGTCCTCCTGCTCGGGAAGGTTTCTGATCCCCTCGCGGGTCGACCACTTCGACCAGGAGTCGGCCATCGCGTCCATCAGCTCCTTCATGAAGCGCGGCGACATGTTCACACGGGTCACGACCACGCCGGGGACGTCGCCCTCCTCGACCTCGTGGTCGATTCGGGCAAAGGTCAGCGTGAACTCGTAGTCGGAGAAGCTGACGTTGGCGAAGTTGGCGTAGACCCCGGCCAGGTTCTCGGGGTCGAGATGGATGTTGAGCTGCCGCTCAGGCTGGTCGTCCTCCACGGCTCCCTACGATATACGGCATGAACGTCAACACCACCGCGACGGCTCTCGGCCGGCTCGAAGAGGAGCTAACGCGAATCGCCGGCGTGCCGGTCTCCCTCGAGCGTCCCGGGAAATCCGAGCACGGCGACTACGCCACCAATGTCGCGCTGCGGCTCGCAGGCGCGCAGAAGCGCCCGCCGCTCGAGATCGCCGCCGACCTCGCCGAGTCGGTCGCCGGGCTCCCCGCGGTCGAGCGCGCCGAGACCGCGCCGCCCGGATTCCTCAACCTCTGGCTCTCGCCGTCCTGGTTCGGCGAGGCGCTGGGCGAGGTGGTCGGGGCTGGGGGCGAGTACGGCTCCGGCTCCGCGGAGAACCCCGAGCGCGTCCAGGTGGAGATGGTGAGCGCCAACCCGACCGGGCCCGTCACGGTCGCCTCGGCCCGCAACGGCGCCTACGGCGATTCCGTCGCGCGCCTCCTCGCCTTCGCCGGCCACCAGGTGGAGCGCGAGTACTACTACAACGACGCCGGCTCGCAGATGGAACGCTTCCGCGCTTCGGTGGACGCCGCCCGCCGCGGGGAGCCGATTCCGGAGGACGGCTACTCGGGCGACTACATCGACGAGCTCGCCGCCCTCGACGGGGACCCGGTGCCGCCGATGCTGCGCCAGATCGAGGAGAGCCTCGAGCGCTTCCGCATCCACTTCGACTCCTGGGCCCTCCAGAGCGAGCTGGCATCCCACCTCCACGAGCTGCTCGACGGGCTCGACACGTACGAGCGCGACGGCGCGGTCTGGATCCGCTCGACGGCGTTCGGCGACGAGAAGGACCGTGTTCTGATCCGGTCGGCCGAGCGGGGAGGCCAGCCGACCTACGAGGCCGCGGACATCGTCTACCTTCGCGACAAGCTCGAGCGGGGCTTCGACCGGGCGATCTACGTCCTCGGCGCCGACCACCACGGCGTCCGCGGCTGGTACGCCGTCATCGCCCGAATGCTCGGCTACGACCCCGACCGCGTGGAGGTGATCCTCTACCAGCTCGTCCATCTGACCCGGGGCGGCGACGTCGTCAGGATGGCCAAGAGGCGCGGCGACTTCGTCACCCTCGACGAGTTCGTCGACGAAGTGGGCATCGACGCCGCGCGCTGGTACCTCGCCGCGCGCGGCCCCGACCAGACGATCACGGTGGATGTCGACCTGGCGCGCGAGAAGAGCGAGAAGAACCCGGTCTACTACGTCCAGTACGCGCATGCCCGCATTACCGGGATCCTGCGGAACGCGGGGGAGGCCGCCGTCGACGCGGAGCCGCCCGCCGAGCTGGCCGCGGAGGAGCGCGACCTCGTCAAGCGCCTGGCCGAGTTCCCCGCCATCGCCGCCGAGGCGGCGGAGCGGCGCAGCCCGCAGGCGTTGCCGACGTACGCGATCCGGCTCGCGGACGATTTCCACCGCTTCTACCATCACCACCGCGTGCTGGAGAGCGAGGAGCAGGCCTTTCGCCTTGCGCTCGTGACGGCCACGAAGGCCGTGATCGCCCGCAGCCTCGACCTCGTCGGGGTCGAGGCGCCCGAGCGCATGTAGCGCCGCCGGCGGGCGGGTTAACCGCACTGCGAGGACGCCTGTTTCCCGCCCCCGGGAGTCGAGTTCTCCCCGTGGGAGGCGCCCCCGCGTTCCCGCAAGGTTCCGGTTACCTCAACCCGAGCCAAGGAGACAGATTCAATGAGCACCCTCACCACCTCCATCCGCGCCGGCGACACGCTCGAGAACCCCGTCACCGGTGAGCGCATCACCTTCCTCCGCACGGCGGCCGACACCGACGGCGAGCTCGTCGAGATCGAGGTCACCGTCGAGCCCGACGGCGCCGTTGCCGCCGCCCACGTCCACCCGTTCCAGACCGAGCGCTTCGAGGTGCTCGAAGGGACGCTCGAGTTCCGCCGCGGCCGCCACAAGGTGACCGCCGGCCCGGGCGAGGTCGTCACGGTCGCCCCCGGCATGGTGCACAGCTTCCGCAACGCCGGCGAGTCCGTCGCCCGCTTCCGCTGCGAGGTCAGCCCCGCGCTCCAGTTCGAGCGCTTCCTCGAGACGATGTTCGGCCTCGCCGTCGCCGGCAAGACGAACAAGAAGGGCATGCCGAGCCCGCTGCGCCTCGCGGTGATCGCCAACGCCCACTTCGCCGACGTCCGCCTGCCGTACGTCCCCGCGTTCGCGCAGAAGGCGGCGCTCGTCACCGGCTCCGCGCTCGGCCGCCTCGCCGGCTTCACGCCGACGTACGAGCCCTGCCCGAACCTCGAGCCCGCCTACGTCGCGTAGCGCGTGCCCGACCCGACGATCTGAAGGCGGCCTCCGGGCCGCCTTTGTCGTCCTTGGAGGGTTCGACGAAATACAGTCTGTGCCGCCGGGCTGCGCTGCTCGCCCCGATGCAGCGTCCTCAGTCGCGCCCGTAGCCTCCGGCTACGAGCGCTCCCTGCGTCCTTGCCTCGGAACGACCATCGCACCCCCGCGACGAGCGGTATTCCGCCTAACCCTCCTGACTAGAACGGCCCCTGGGCCAGGAGCTTGCGAAACGCGGGGTACTGGCCCAGCTTCCCGACCGTGACCAGCGTGTCGCCCTGCTGGACGACGTCGCCGGGCTGGGCGCCGGCGACGGGCTCGGGCTCGCGGAGGATGGCGATGATGGTGATGCCGGTGCGCTGGCGGAACGCGCATTCCGCGAGGGTCTTCCCGATCGCCGGGCTCTCCGCGGGGACGGGCACCCATTCGATCGAGAGCTCGCCGAAGGCCATCTCCAGCTCCTCGACGATCTTGGGCCGGTCGTAGGCGCCGCCGATGATCGCGCCGAGCTGGCGTGCCTCGTCGTCCTCGAGCTGGATCACCGCCTGGGGCTCCTCGTCGCCGTCGTGTGGGAACCAGTAGAGCTCGCGCTGGCCCTCGTTGTGGAGGATCACGGTCAGCTTGCCGCCGTGCGCGGTCAGGCACGTGTACTTGACGCCGACGCCGGGCAGGCGTGTCTCACGGAGCTCGCGGGCCATGTGTCCCTCCTTCTGGAGCCAGTCTAGGCGGCGTGGGGAAGAGCCTGCGCCCGATGCGCTTCGACTCCTTCATGAGCAGGACCCCGATGATGGCGGTGGCGAGCACGTAGATGCCGGCGATGGCGATGAGGTCGCGCTCCGCCTCGACGGGGATGGCCGGGTTCGTCGCCGCCACCTGGGCAAGGATGACTGTGAACTCGCCGCGTGCGACCAGCGCAGCGCCCGCGTTGAGGCTCTGCCGCTGCGTGAAGCCGCCTATTCGCCCTGCCGCATAGGTGCCCGCGAGCTTGCCGATCACGCTGAGGACGACCGCGAAGGCGATGAGCCAGCCGAGCCCTCCCAGCGCCCCCACGTCGATCGAGAGCCCGAAGACGAAGAAGAAGAGCGCCCCGAAGACGTCCCGGAAGCTCAGGAAGCGCTCCTCGAGCTCGTGCCGGGCGGAGGTGCCCGAGAGGACGACGCCGGCCATCAGGGCGCCGATCGCCTCCGAGAGCCCAAGCCAGTGCGAGATCGCGCTCATCCCGATCAGGAGCGCGAAGGTGAACAGCAGGAAGAACTCCCGCGGCATCCACTCGAGGACGCGATCGATGGGGCGGGCGAGCCAGCGCGAGGCCGCGAGCGAGACGACGATGAAGGTGATCGCCTTGAAGGCGAGCGCGAGCGAGTCCTCGACGCCGCCGCCCCCGCCGCCGGCGAAGGCGAGCACGAACGCGATCGCGATGTCCTCGACGATCAGGATCGCCAGCACGAGGTCGGTCTCGTCGTCGGCCAGCCGGCGGAAGTCGATCAGCCCCTTGACGGCCACCGCCGAGGACGAGACGTAGATCGCCCCGGCGAGGATGAGGGCCGCGAACGAGAAGCCGAACGCCACGTAGCCGACGAGGAGCCCGAGGCCGGCATTGACCACGAAGTCGATCGTCCCCCCGATGCCGAGGTGCATCCCGCTGCGTCTCAGCCGGTCGAGCGTGAACTCGAGGCCGAGGAAGAAGAGGAGGAAGATGATCCCGAGCTCGGCGACGAACTCGGTCACCTCGGACGGCTCGATGAAGCTGGTGAGGTCCGGCTCGTTCGGGCCGAGGATCATGCCCGCCAGCAGGTACGCGGGGATGGCGGAAAGGCCGAAGCGGCTCGCCACGAGGCCGAGCACGGCGAGGACGGCAACCGTCACGGCCAGCTGGCTGAGAGTCAGCGCGGCTCCCTTCGGTCGGTGTCAGGGCATCCTACGAGGCGCCCGCCCCGGAGCGTTGCGGGTGTCGTACGATCCCCGGGTCATGGCGGCCGGCTCCGTTCCAGACCGGAACCTCGCCCTCGAGCTCGTGCGAGTCACCGAGGCGGCCGCACTCGGCTGCGGGCGCTGGATCGGCCGAGGCGACAAGAACGCCGCCGACCAGGCGGCGGTCGACGCGATGCGCGCCATGCTCGACACCGTCTCCATGAGCGGCGTCGTGGTCATCGGCGAGGGCGAGAAGGACGAGGCGCCGATGCTCTACAACGGCGAGGAGGTCGGCAACGGCCAGCTGCCCGAGGTGGATGTCGCCGTCGACCCGCTCGAGGGCACGCGGCTCACGTCGGTCGGCCAGCCGAACGCGATCGCCGTGATCGCGGTCGCCGAGCGTGGGACGATGTTCTTCCCCGGCGCGGCGGTCTACATGGACAAGCTCGTCGGCGGGGAGGAGGTGGCGGGCGCCGTCTCCATCGACCTGCCTCCCGACGAGAACGTCCGCCGGGCCGCCGAGGCCAAGGGCGTCAAGCCGAGCGAGATCGCCGTCGTCGTCCTCGACCGCGAGCGCAACCAGCGCGTCATCGACGGCGTGCGCGAGGCGGGCGCGAAGGTCAACCTGATCACGGACGGTGACGTCGCCCCGGCGATCGCCGCTGCGCGGCAGGGGACCGGGGTGGACCTGATGATGGGCATCGGCGGCACGCCCGAGGGCGTCATCGCCGCCGCGGCGGTGAAGTGCCTGGGCGGGATCGTCCAGGGACGGCTCTGGCCGCGCGACGACGGGGAGCGGCAGGCGCTCGTCGACGCCGGCTACGACGCCGACCGCGTGCTCACGACCGACGACCTCGTCGCCGGCGACAACGTCTTCGTCTCGGCCACCGGCGTCACCGACGGCGCGCTTCTCCGCGGCGTGCGCTTCACGCGGGGCGGCGCGCAGACGGAGTCCATCGTCATGCGCTCCCGCTCGGGCACGGTCCGGCGTATCGAGGCCCAGCACGCTCTGGACAAGCTCGAGCGCTTCTCCGGGCGCGAGTACCGCTAGCCGTCAGACAGCGGCAGGCTCCTTCTCCAACTCGGCGCTGTAGCTCCCGTCGCGGGCGGCGCCGTTCATGCGGGCGCGGTGCGCGAGCGCCTGCTGGCCGGCCTGGACGTTCGCGTCCTCGCCGCCCCACGCCTTCAGCGAGGGCGCCTGCAGCGCGCGGCCGTACGAGAACGACAGCTGCCACGGGTGCGGGCCGAGCGCGTTCATAGCGCTCAGGTTGGCGGTCGCCTCCTCGTCGCCCTGGCCGCCGGAGAGGAAGACGATCCCGGGGACGGCCGCCGGGACGACGCTCCTGAAGCAGCGGATCGTCGCCCTGGCGACCTCCTCGGGGCCGGCCTGCTGCGGGCAGTCCTTTCCGGACACGACCATGTTCGGCTTCAGCAGCATCCCCTCGTAGACGATGCGCTGGGAGAAGAGCTCGTTGAAGACGGCCTGGAGCGTCGCCTCGGTGACCGAGTAGCAGCGCTCGAGCGTGTGGTCGCCGTCCATGAGCACCTCGGGCTCCACGATCGGGACGAGGCCTGCTTCCTGCGAGAGCGCGGCGTAGCGGGCGAGCGCGTGCGAGTTCACGTGGATGCAGTAGGCGCTCGGGATATTGTCGCCGTCGATCGCGATCACGGCGCGCCACTTCGTGAACCGCGCGCCGAGCTCGCGGTACTCGTTCAGCCGGTCGCGGAGGCCGTCGAGACCCTCGGTGACGACCTCGCCCTCGGCGCCCGCGAGCGGCTTCGCGCCGAGATCGACCTTGATGCCCGGGATCGAGCCCGCGTCCTCCAACACCTTCGTGAAAGGAACCCCGTCCTGCGTCGATTGGCGGATCGTCTCGTCGTAGAGGATCACGCCGGAGATGTGGTCGCCCAGCCCGGGGGTCGTGAACAGCATCTCCCTGTAGCTCCGGCGCGCGTCCTCGGTCGACTCGACGTCGATCGACTTCAGCCGCTTCTCGATCGTGCCGGTGCTCTCGTCGGCGGCGAGGATCCCCTTGCCCGGCGCCACGAGGGCGCGGGCCGTCGCCTCCAGCGTCTCGGTTCCCATCGCTCCTGCTCCTCTCGGTTCTGGTCGCACTCAGTATTCCATCCGCCCGCGCGACGAGGAGGAGGATCGAGCCTGCACGGGACTTCTTTGCGGCACCCGTCCCTCGTGCTCTCTCCAAGGGATGCGGGCCCGGTCTGGCGGCGGGTTCGCCCATGCCTCCGATGAGCCGTTGGCGCTCCGGACCGGTGCTATCGTGGTCGCCGCAGGCGGACGTAGCTCAGCTGGTAGAGCATTGGCTTCCCAAGCCAAGGGTCGCGGGTTCGAGCCCCGTCGTCCG
>CAWHOA010000040.1:0-26077 GCA_963830885.1 uncultured Actinomycetes bacterium
AGCGCGGGCCGCGGCAGGACGAGGTCCAGCCGCGAGTGCAGGAGCCTGTGCACGGCGCCCAGCGTAGCGGCCCGACCGCGAGAGGGGAGAGGCGGTCGTCGTCGACGAGCGCGGCCGGGGCGTTGGTGCCGAGGCGGTGCGCGAGCAGGAGCCCGACCGGCTCCTCACGCAGCCGCCGCCAGGCGAACGACACGACCTTCGCCGACGGGGATCGAGCCACTGCACGTCGTCGACGGCAACCAGCACGCGGCCTGTGCGCGCGAGCTCGCGGAGCACGCCGAGCACGGCCACGGCGACAGCGCGCTCGTCCAGGGGAGCCTGTCCCGGTGGTGCGAGCAGGAGCGCGACCCGGAGTGCATCGGCCTGCGGCTCCGGCAGCTCGTCGAGCACCTCGTCGAGCGTGCTCTCGACGAGATCGCCGAGGCCCGCGAACGGCAGTCCCGCATCCGCCTCGGCGGGGCGGGTCTCGAGCACGCGGTACCCTCGCCCGCGCGCTTCCTCTGCCGCGGCGAGCCAGAGCGTGGTCTTTCCGGCACCCGCTTCTCCCTCGATCACGAGCCCGCGAGGGCCGGTCGCGAGCGCGTCGAGGAAGTCCAGCGTCCGTTGCAGCTCGCTCTCTCTCCCGATCACGTCGGTCGTGCGCATGTTCCTCGGCCTCGACCCTAGCGCTGCTGGTCGTCTCGACAAAGAGGGCGGTCGTCCCGGCTTCGGAGGAAGCGGCCCGCGCCGCGGGATTCCGCCCGGTAGTGGCATGGTTCCGGGCTGGTGAAAGGTTGTCAGCGGCGCCTGGACCGAGTAACTTCCCTCGCGTCCTACCCCGGGGAGAGGAGTCTTATGAAACGCACACTGCGGTTGCGGCCTGTGCTCCTGGCTGCCCTCACGCTCTCATTCGCGCTGCTCGTGGCCGGCTCGGTGTCGGCAGGGGCCGCGGCCGCAAAGCAGGCAAGAAGCCCAGGGCGCGCCGAGCGGCACGCCCGTCATCTATTTCGCCGCCGACGGCATGCGACCCGACCTGGTCGACAAGTACGCCAACGCCGGCGCCATGCCCACGATGCGGCAGCTCATGGAGCAAGGCCTGAAGGGCCAGAACGGCCTGCTTCAGGGCTTCCCGCCGAACACCGGCGTCGGCTGGTACACGCTCTCGACCGGCACGTGGCCGGGCGAGCACGGCTCGACGAACAACACGTTCCACCGGACCGGTGAGGGCAACTTCAACAACTCCACGAGCTTTGCCACGACCGGCATCCTCCAGGCCGACCACATCGGGCAGTCGGCCGAGCGCAGCGGGAAGACCGTCGTGTCGATGGAGTGGGTAGGGACGCGCAACCTCGTCCCCGCGCTGCAGGGCCCGGTCGTCGACTTCCGGACCTTCATCGGCGGCCGCGGAATCATGCTCAACTACGACCTTCCCGGCCAGCCGGCCGGCGCCAACGCGTTCGGCGTCCAGTACCAGAAGGTGACGCTCGCCGACGCAGCCGGCTGGACGAACGTGCCGGCGTCGTTCAGTCCCGCGAAGCAGGCGTCGTTCACGCACAACAACGCGCAGATCGCCGCGAACGGGGTCTGGGACGTCTACATCTACGACTCCACGAACGACGGCACGACCAACTACGACCGCGTGCTGATCGTCTCGGCCGCCAACGCCAAGAACGGCGCCACGGCCGTGGCGAACCTCGCTCAGGGTGAGTGGGCGGACGCCAAGCTGACGCTGGCGACCGGCACGTTCGCGGGCCGGACGGCCGGCTTCTACGTGAAGGCGATCGACCTCAACGCCGACCTCTCGAAGTTCCGGCTCTACTTCACGTCGGTCCAGCGCGCGAACGCGACGTACAACGCGCTCGGCCCCGCCGGCTCGACCGACTTCGAGGAGAAGCTGAACCGCGACTTCCCGACCTCCACGGCGGCCGACTTCGCCCCCATGGAGGCCGGCATCGTCGACGAGGACACCTACGTCGAGCAGGGCCTCATGTGGAAGGACGCCCACTGGGCGTACCTGCAGTACATCCTCGGCCCGGCTCCGTCCGGCCTCGGCGTCAAGCCCGACCTGCTGCTCGTGGGCTCGCCGACCACCGACGAGTTCCAGCACCAGTTCATGGGCCTCGTCACGCCGACGGACATCGACGGCAACCCGAACCCGTTCTTCGACGACCTCACCAACGACGACGTGCCGGACGGCCGCGTCGCGATCCGCGAGGGCTACATCCGCTCCGCGTATCAGGAGGCCGACAGGACGCTCGACCTCGCCCGCGACCTGGTGAACGTGGAGACGAACACGTTCGTCTCCTCCGACCACGGGTTCGCGCCGCAGTGGTACGCGGTCAACGTCAGCAAGGTGCTCGTCGACCTCGGGCTCCAGGAGCGCGAGCAGAGCGGCAACTGCCGCAAGGCCGCCAACGACCCGGGCACGACGACCCCCGGCGACACGCTGGCGAAGGAGTGCCACGCCGGCGGCACGTCGCAGATCTACATCAACCTGGCCGGCCGCGACCCGGCCGCCGGGAACACCCCGCAGGTGCCCGCCGCCAACTACGAGGCGGTGCGGAACCAGATCATCGCGGCCTTCCAGAACCTGGACGACCCGAACCTTCCCGGGTTCCAGCAGGTGGTCTCGAAGGTGATGAAGAAGGAAGAGCTGCGGAACGTCGACGGCACCGACGCCCTGCATCCAAGCCGCAGCGGTGACGTGGTCGTCGTCTTCAGGCCGCCGTACCAGACCGACGCGCAGACGCCGGGGCAGCTCGTCGCCCCGTCGCAGTTCTTCGGCCAGCACGGCTACCTGCCCAACCTCGTCAACATCGCGCGAAACGTCAACATGCACGCGACGTTCATCGCCGCCGGACCGGGCATCCGGAAGCAGAGCCCGGTCGCGGGTGTGCGGGCCATCGACCTCGCGCCGACGCTCGCCTACCTGATGGGCATTCCGGGGCCGCAGAACGCTCGCGGGAAGATCCTCAGGCAGCTCTTCCCGAACCCGGGGCAGCTGAAGGAGATCACGATCCTCGACATCAGCGACTACCACGGGCAGCTCGTTCCGCTTACCGAGGCTGCCGACACGCTCGCGGGCGGAGGCGCGGCCAATCCGATCTTCGGGATCGGCGGGTCCGCCTTCCTGAAGCCGTGGTTCGACGCCTACCGCGCCGAGGCGCCGGGCGGTTCGATCACGGTCGCGGCGGGAGACTCGATCGGAGCGACGCCGCCGATCTCGAGCTTCTTCGACGACAAGCCCACGATCGAGATCATGAACCTGATGGGCTTCTCGGCCGACGGGCTCGGGAACCACAACTTCGACAAGGGCGCGACGTTCTTCCGTACGGAGATCGTCCCGCTGGCGAACTTCCCGTACCTGTCGTCGAACATCGTCGACGCCGCCGGGAAGACGCCGCCCGAGTGGAAGCCGTCTCAGGTGTTCGACGCCTTCGACGGCGCGAAGCTCGGCCTCGTCGGCTTCTCGAACGAGGACATCCCCGAGCTCACGAGACCCGGGGCGCTCGACCCGTTCCACGTCGAGTCGCGGATCCCGCGCGTGCAGGCCGAGGTGAACAGGCTGTCCGCGCGAAGGAATCGGCCCGATCGTGGTCATGGGCCACGACGGGGCGACGGCGGGGACACTCGACAACCCGACCGGGCCGATCGTCGACCTCGCCGACGCGCTCGCCGGCGTGGACGTCGTCATCGGCGACCACACGAACTTCCAGGTCGTCTCGACGAGGCCGAACGGCGTCCTCGTCGTGGAGAACCTCAGCAAGGGCGTCCGCTTCACGCGGGTGCGCCTCATCGTGGACACGAAGACGAAGGAGGTCGTCTACAAGACCGCGGACTTCCACAAGCCGTGGAACATCGGCGTGACGCCGGATCCGGCCATCCAGGCCCGGATCAACGAGCTCAACGAGGAGCTCAAGCCGATCCTGGGAACGGTCATCGGCGCGTCGACGGTCGAGGTGCTCCGCTCCGACTCCTGCGGCCGCGTCGACGGCCGCCTCTGCGAGTCGAAGGTCGGAGACGTCGTCACGGACGCCATGCGGACGGGCTTCGGGACCGACTTCGCCATCACGAACTCCGGTGGGCTCCGGGCCCAGCTCACGTGCCCGCCGGCCGGTGGCGGCGACGGGCTTTGCCCCAGCTTCACCCCGCCGCCGTGGCAGATCACGCGCGGGCAGGTGCTGGCAGTGCTCCCGTTCGGGAACACCGTCGTCACCCTCGACGTCAACGGCGCGGAGCTGAAGACGATGCTGGAGAACGGCGTCTCGCGGATGCCCGCGGCCGACGGCCGCTTCCCGCAGGTCTCCGGGCTCTGCTTCACCTACGACATCTCGGCCCCGGCGGGGAGCCGGGTCACCGGCGCGGTGCGGCAGGCGGCGGACGGGACCTGCACGGGAGCGCCCGTCGACCTGACGGCAGCCTCCATGTACCACATCGCCGAGAACGACTTCATCGTCGCAGGCGGCGACGGGTACCCGAACTTCGCGAGCCGCGCTCACACGCGCGAGATCATGGATCAGACAACGGCGAACTACATCACAGCGAATACGCCGATCAGCCCCGCGATTCAGGGCCGCATCAACTGCACGACGAGCGGGGCGATCGCCTGCCCCGTGGTCACCCCGTAGCCGACTCAGCTCGGACCGAGCCGCTCAGCCGATCGTGCTGAGCGGCTCGGTTCCGCGCGGAAAGCGGCGGTCGGCGATCTGCGCCCAGCGGTGGTCGACCCACGCGTACGTGAGCACGCGCAGCGCGCGCTCGTCCGCCTCGATGAGGTGGAGGCCGCGCGCCTCGCCGCGCCGCCGCGGCCGGGGCTGACCCAGCCCGGGCGCGGTCACGACGGTCGTGCCGCGCACCGGGCCTTCGGCCACCTCGAACTCACGCCGTTCGCTCACGGCGCTCTGGTGGATGTGGCCGGAGACGATCAGCTCGGCGCCGGCGTCGACGAGCGCGCCGAGGACGGCGCCGCGGCGCGAGACCGGCCGCTTCCGGCTCCGCCAGGGCGCGCCGGTGAGGTGGTGGTGGAGCGCGACTACGCGAAGCGCGCCGGGCGGCGCCTCCGCGAGCACGCGCGCGGCGTGCTGGAGCTGGCTCGACCTGAGCGCGCCGCCCTGGTGCCGCCACGGCCGGACGGAGTTGAGTCCGCACACGACGAGGCCGTCGGAGCGGTACACGGGCTCCACCTCCGGCCAGTGGCGCTCGAACTCGGCAAACGGACGCAGGATCCGCGCGGGCGGCCAGGGCGGGATGTCGTGGTTCCCGGGGACGACGACCAGCGGCCGCTCCAGCGAGCGCAGGAGCCGGGCCGCCCGCTCCTGCTGGTCGGGCTTGTTCCGGTGGGCGAGATCGCCGGTTGCGAGCACGACCTCCGGGTCGGCCCGCTGCACCAGCTCGACGAGATCCGCCTCGACCTCCGGCTCCTCGTGCGTTCCCGCGTGGATGTCGGAAACGTGGAGCAACCGGAGGTTTGGCATCGGGCGGGCAGACTATAGTGAGAGCATGGTCGACGAACCTGCGGAGATCTTCGACGACATGTACCTCGGCCTCCGGGCCGGTGCGGCGGAGCGCAAGAAGCGGCGAGGCGAGCCCCTCTCGGCGGAGGAACAGGAGGTCCTGGGCCGCTGGCGGCGGCTCTCGGCGTGGCGCAAGACGCTCGCCGTGGGCGCGTTCGCCGTCGGGACGTTCGGGCTCGGCTTCACGCTCGGCGGCCTCATCTTCGGCCGCTGGCGCCGCGCCTAGCACCCTCCAGGCAATGCACGCCTGCTCCTGCCCCACGATCACGCGGCGCCAGAGCTCACCCTCGCCCTCACCAAGGCTTCCAGCCTTGGCTTCGGACGAGGGCGACCTCTGGCTTGGTGCACGTGGCGCAGGAGCTCGGCAGCATCACCTGAAGGGGAGCTAGCCGCAGGATCGGAATGCCGCCCGCCGAAGTGCGCGGGATGCCGCCGATCGAGCCCGGTGAGGAGGTGCGCCTCGATGCGCGCCCGCACGGCATCGCGCTCGTCCAGCCGCTGCTGCGCCCGCTCGCGCTCGTAGGCGCGGGCGTCGTGCTGATCGCGGTCGGCCAGGAGTACTGGATCGTGGGCGTGGCCGGCGCGGCGCTGCTCGTGCTGAGCGCGCTGCTCGCCTTCCGCGCCGTCCTGCGCTGGGACCGCACGCGGCTCCTGCTCACCACGAAGAAGCTCACGGTCGTCTACGGGGTCGCCCGCCGGCGCTCGGCGTCGGTCGCGCTCGCGCACGCCCCGGCGCTCGAGTTCGAGCAGGGCATCCTCGGCCGGATGCTCGGCTACGGGACGCTCGTCGCCGGCGACTTCGAGGTCCCGTACGTCCCGGACGCCCGCCGCATCCGCAAGCTCGTCCGCTAGCCCCACACGGCGCGGGCCACGCGGGCGACGAGCTCGAGCTTGCGCTCCTCCTGGTCCAGCGTGAGGTCGTTGCCCTTCGCCACCGAGGCGAAGCCGCACTGGGTCGAGAGCGCGAGGCGCTCGAGGGCGACGAAGGCGCTCGCCTCGTCGATCCGCGCGCGCAGCTCCTCCTCGCTCTCCAGCTCCGCCCGCTTCGTGGAGACCAGCCCCAGGACGACGATCCTGTCCTCCGGGACGTGCGCGAGCGGCGCAAAGCCGCCGGAGCGCTCGTCGTCGTACTCGAGCAGGAGCACGTCCGCGGCCGTCCGCGGGAAGACCTCCTCCGCGAGCCGCTCGTAGCCGCCACGGGCCATGTAGCGGTTGGCGTCGTTCCCGCGGCAGACGTGGAGGCCGACCGTCCCCGGGAAGCCGGCGACGACCGCGTTCGACAGCTCGACGGCGTCGTGGATCAGCCGGTCCGGGTCGAAGCCCTTGGCTGCGAACCAGGCCTGCTGGTGCGGGTCGAGCAGCATCCCCAGCTCGGGCGCGTCGATCTGGACGTAGTCCGCGCCGAGCCGCGCCAGCTCGGCGACCTCGTCCCGCAGGAGTCCGGCGACGTCCTCGAGGTAGGCCCATGGCGACGGATAGGCGCCGTCGGAGATGCCCGGCGCCCAGTAGTAGGCGTACATCGTGGGGGAGGGCACCGTCGCCTTCACCGGCATCGCCGTTCGGGTGCGGAGGTAGGCGAGCTCGCCGGCGCAGAAGAACCGCCGCCGCCGGATCTTTCCGGTGACCGCGACGGTGACCGGGCTCCGCTCCACCGAGCCGTCCAGCCGGAACCAGTCCACCTCGTTGCCCGCCACCGCCTCGAAGCCGTCCGCGGCCTGGACGATCTGGCTGGCGAAGACGTTCCGCCGCTGCTCGCCGTCGGTGAGGACGTCGATCCCGGCCCGCTCCTGGCGCGCGACCGCCTCGTCGACGGCTCGGTCCTCGACGCGCGCGAGCTCCGGGTCGGAGAGGTCGCCGCGCGCGTGGCGGTCGCGGGCCTCGAGCAGGTACCCGGGCCGGAGCAGGCTGCCGACGTTCTCGGCGCGGTGCACCGTCATGCCGGAGCCAGCCTAACGCTGCTCCGGACCTACGAGATCCCGATACCGCCCTCGGTGCCGGTGACGCGCCACTCGTCTCCCTCCTGCTCGAGCACGAAGGTGGCCGACAGGCCGCTCAGGCACGCGACGAAAATGTCGCTGGGGACGGTCACCCGCTCCGAGTCGCGCGAGATCGGTCCCAGGGTGATCAACACGCCGTTCTCCTGGACGCGCGGGCAGACGTTCTCGTCCACGAGGACCGAGCCGCGGTCTGCGACGAACTCCACCGGCGGCAGGTCCGCGAGCTCGTGCAGGATCGCGGCTTGCTGCTCGGCGGTGAGCTCGCCCTCTTCGACGAAGACGTGCCCGAGGGGAGAGGGCACGTCGTTCCCCGTGGCGAGCACCCGGACGACGGCCGCGTAGACGGCGGCGGTCGTGCGGGCGTCCGGCTTGTCCTCGCCGGACCCGCTGCACGCGGCGAAGGCGAGAGCGACGCCGGCAAGGGCGCCGATCCTCATGCCTCTTGAGACGAAGGGAGGAGCTCCACGGTTTGGCCGCAGGAGGCGAACGTCTGTTCTATCCGGGCCCGGGGCTAGACTCACCTGATGGCGCAAGACGAGCTCGTCGTCCACGGCGCGCGGGAGCACAACCTCAAGGACGTCACCGTCCGGCTGCCGCGGAACTCGCTGATCTGTGTGACCGGGCTCTCCGGCTCCGGGAAGTCCTCGCTCGCGTTCGACACCATCTACGCCGAGGGCCAGCGGCGCTACGTGGAGTCGCTCTCCGCCTACGCGCGCCAGTTCCTGCAGATGATGGAGAAGCCGGACGTCGACTCGATCGACGGGCTTTCGCCTGCCATCTCGATCGACCAGAAGACGACGTCGCGGAACCCGCGCTCGACCGTGGGCACGGTCACGGAGATCTACGACTACCTCCGGCTCCTCTACGCGCGCGCGGGGCGGCCCCACTGTCCCATCTGCGGGCGGCCGATCGCGGGGCAGTCCGTCGAGGCCATCGTCGACCAGGTGCTGCGTCTTCCCGAGCGGACGAAGTTCACCGTCAACGCGCCGGTCGTGCGCGACCGGAAGGGCGAGTACAAGGATCTGCTCGAGCAGCTCCGCGGCGAGGGCTTCACGCGCGTGAAGGTCGACGGGGAGCAGCGCGACCTCGACGAGGAGATCGAGCTCGACAAGAAGCTGAAGCACACGATCGAGGTCGTCGTCGACCGGCTCGTGATGAAGGACGACCTCCGCCACCGGCTGACGGACTCGATCGAGACGGCCCTCGACCTCGCCGACCGGCTCGTGACCGTCGACGTCGTCGACGGCGAGACGATGACCTTCTCCGAGCGCTTCGCCTGCCCCGAGCACGGCGTCGGCCTGCCGGAGCTGCAGCCGCGCGTCTTCTCCTTCAACTCGCCGCACGGCGCCTGCCCGCGCTGCACCGGCCTGGGCGCCCAGCAGGAGATCGACCCCGACCTCCTCGTGCCCGACCCGAGCCTCTCCATCGCGGAGGGCGCGCTCGTCCCCTGGTCGGTGGGGAGCTCGAGCTACTACGAGTCGATCATCCAGGCGATCGCCGAGCGCTACGAGATCGACGTGGACAAGCCGTGGCAGAGCCTGACCGAGGAGCAGCAGAACCTGTTCCTCTTCGGGACGAACGGCGACAAGATCTACGTCACGTACCGCAACCGCATGGGCCGGCGGCGGGCGTACATGCTCGCCTTCGAGGGGATCGTCACCAGTCTCGAGCGGCGCTACAAGGAGACCGACTCCTCGCAGCAGCGCGAGCGGATCGAGGAGTACATGAGCTTCCGCCCCTGCCCGGCGTGCGGCGGGGCGCGGCTCAAGCCCGAGGTGCTGGCGGTCACCATCGGCGGCAAGAACATCCACGAGCTGACGAAGCTCTCCGTGACGCGCGCGATCGAGTTCCTCGACGGCCTCGAGCTGACCGAGACCGAGGCCCTGATCGGCGCGCGGATCATCAAGGAGATCCGCGAGCGGCTGACGTTCCTCGACAACGTCGGCGTCGGGTACCTCCAGCTCGACCGGGCCGCGTCGACGCTCTCCGGCGGCGAGGCGCAACGGCTCCGCCTGGCGACTCAGATCGGCTCGCAGCTCGTCGGCGTCCTCTACATCCTCGACGAGCCCTCGATCGGCCTCCACCAGCGCGACAACACGAAGCTGATCGCCACGCTCGACCGCCTGCGCGACCTGGGCAACACCGTGCTCGTGGTCGAGCACGACGAGCAGATGATGCGGGCGGCCGACTGGCTGGTGGACATGGGCCCGGGAGCGGGCGAGCACGGCGGCCACGTCGTCGCCGAGGGGCCGGCGGACAAGGTGGAGAAGAACAAGGCCTCGATCACCGGGCAGTTCCTCGCGCGCACGCGGGAGATCGCGGTTCCCGACCGGCGGACCGATGACCTGGGTGCCTTCAAGGTGCTCGGCGCGCGGATGCACAACCTCAAGGACATCGACGTCGAGTTCCCGGTCGGGAAGTTCATCGCCGTCACGGGCGTGTCCGGATCGGGCAAGTCCACGCTCGTCAACGAGATCGTCTACAAGGCGCTCGCCAACCGGCTCCACCGCATGCGGGTCAAGCCGGGCGACCACGACGCCGTCGAGGGGATCGACTGCTTCGACAAGGTGATCGACATCGACCAGTCGCCGATCGGCCGCACGCCGCGCTCGAACCCGGCGACGTACACGAAGCTCTTCGACTCGATCCGCGAGCTCTACTCGCAGACGCCCGACGCGAAGGTGCGCGGCTACAAGCCGGGACGCTTCTCCTTCAACGTCCGCGGCGGCCGCTGCGAGACGTGCAAGGGCGACGGGACGATCAAGATCGAGATGCACTTCCTCCCCGACGTCTACGTGCCCTGCGAGACGTGCGGCGGCAAGCGGTACAACCGCGAGACGCTCGAGGTGCGCTTCAAGGGGAAGTCGATCTCGGACGTGCTCGAGATGCCCGTCGAGGAGGCGCTCGCCTTCTTCGCCAAGATCCCGAAGATCCGCCGGCGCCTGCAGACGCTCCACGACGTCGGTCTCGACTACATCAAGCTGGGCCAGCCCGCGACGACGCTCTCCGGCGGCGAGGCGCAGCGGGTGAAGCTCTCCTCGGAGCTCTCGAAGATCGCGACGGGCCGGACGCTCTACATCCTCGACGAGCCCACGACCGGCCTCCACTTCGCCGACATCGAGAAGCTGCTCGAGGTGCTGCAGCGGCTCGTGGACTCGGGCAACACGGTGCTCGTGATCGAGCACAACCTCGACGTGATCAAGCAGGCGGACTGGCTGGTCGACCTCGGTCCCGAGGGCGGCGAGGCGGGCGGCGAGGTCATCGCCGCCGGCACGCCGGAGCAGGTCGCCGAGGTGGAGGAGAGCTCCACCGGGCAGTTCTTGCGCGAGCTCTTGCCGAGCGCGGCCGCCGCGGCGGCCTGAGCAGTAGGCGAGCTTCCCTTCGACCGCCAGGAGGCTATCGTCGGGACTGACGATGGAGCCTTCGGTCGCTCCGCGGGCGGATGAGCAGTACCCGACCCCGGCCGTGCTCGGCGCGCCGATCGCGACATTCTTCTTCCCGATCATCTCGCTGATCGCGGCCCTCCTTCTGATGAGCGCCTAGGAGAGCCCGCGCAAGCGCAGCTGCTGGACCTGGGCCTGGGTCTCGGCCGGCTGGATCCTCCTCCAGGTCGTGATCGCCGTTCTGTTGCTCGCGACGTTCGCGACCTGGTCGAACGAGATCGAGATCGACCCGGCGGGTCTCTAGGCCATAAGCCGACCCGGTACGCTCCGCGGCGTGAGCGCCGACGCGCAGCCCGCTCCCGAGCAGAGCCCCGAGAAGCGCTGGTGGCTGCGGACGCTCGCCGTCTTCCAGTCGCCGACGGCCGGTCTTCGCCGCGCTGCGCGACCCCTCGCCGCGCGAAGCGGAGGCGCGGGAGGAGCCGATCCTCGCGATCGTCATCCTCGCCGGGATCGCGGCCATCCTGCTCGCGCCCGAGACGGGCCGGCTGCTCGACGAGAGCCTCGTCGACGACTCGATCGCCGTCCTCGCGGTGCTCGTCTTCCTGACCGGGGCGCTCTACGGCGCGTTCGCGTACTGGATCGGCGGCGCGTTCCTCTACGTCGGCCTGCGCGGTGCCGGCTCGCAGGGCGACTACCGCCGCGCCCGCCACATCCTCGCGTTCGCGGCGGTGCCCACCGTGCTCGGGCTCGTGCTCGTCTGGCCGGCCCGCCTGCTCGTCTACGGGACGGACTCGTTTCGCTCGGGTGGCGACGACGACGGGATCGGCCCGCTGCTCTTCGACTTCGCTGAAGCCGCGTTCGTGGTCTGGTCGCTCGCGCTGCTCGTCTACGGGATCGCGGTCGTCGAGCGCTGGCGCGTGCTGCGCGGCGGCGTTGCCGTCGCGCTCGCCGTGCTCGCGATCTTCGTGCTCACGTTCCCGTTCGTGCTGGCGTGGTCGGCGAGCTGAGGAACGCCTCCAGCTCATCGGCCGGCATCTCGTACGTGTGCTCCTCGGTCGGGAACGCGCCGGAGCGCACGTCGCCGGCGAAGCGCTCGAGCGCTCCGCGGATCTCCTCGCCGAGTTCGGCGTAGCGCTTCGTGAAGCGCGGCGTGAAGCCGCCGTACAGGCCGAGCAGGTCGTGGAGGACCAGCACCTGGCCATCGCAAGCGGCGCCGGAGCCGATGCCGATGGTCGGGATCGTCAGCGCCGCTGTCACCCGCTCGGCGACCGGGGCCGGCACCGCCTCGAGGACGAGCGAGAAGCAGCCCGCGGCCTCGAGCGCGAGCGCCTCCTCGAGCAGCACCCTCGCCTTCTCGGCCGTCTTTCCCTGTGCCTTGAAGCCGCCGAGCATGGTGGCGGATTGCGGCGTCAGCCCGATGTGGCCCATCACCGGGATGCCCGCCCCGACGATGGCGGCGACGCGCGAGAGGCTCGGCCCGGCGCCCTCGAGCTTGACGGCGTCCGCGGCCGCGTCCTTGACGAAGCGGATCGAGTTGCGGACGGCGTCCTCGTCGGACACCTGGTAGGAGCCGAAGGGCAGGTCGGCGACGACGAGCGGCCTCTGCGCCCCGCGTGTGACCGCGCGGGTGAGCATCAGCATCTCCTCCATCGTCGCCGGCACGGTCGAGTCGTGCCCGAGGACGGTCATGGCCGCCGAGTCGCCGACGAGGATCAGGTCGACGCCGGCCTCGTCCGCGAGGCGCCCGCTCGGGAAGTCGTACGCAGTGACCATGACGAGCCGCTCGCCGCGGGCGGTCATCTCGCCGAGCTCGGTGAGCGGCAGCTTCCCGTTCGTCTCCGGCGCGCTCGTCACTCAGGGTCTCCTTCGAGGGCGACGTTGTCGATGAGCCGCGTCCGCCCCACGCGGACCGCAGCCAGAAGGTAGAGGCGTCCGTCCAGCCGCGCAACCTGGACGTACTCCGGGTCGAGGAGCGGCTCGCCCGAGAGGACGGCCCGCGCGGCCGCGGCGCCCTCCTCGCCCCGCCGGTGCGCGGTGGCCCCAGCCTCGAGCGCGCGCGGGATCGCCCCCGCTGCGGCGCGCTCCTCGGGCGAGAGGTAGGCGTTGCGTGAGCTGATGGCCACGCCGTCGGGGTCGCGCACGGTCTCCACCACCCGGATCTCCAGCGGCAGGTCGAGGTCGCGCACCATGCGCTCGACGACGACGGCCTGCTGGGCGTCCTTGCGGCCGAAGTAGGCGACGTCCGGGGCGACGATGTTGAAGAGCTTCAGGCAGACGGTGGCGACGCCCCGGAAGTGCCCCGGGCGACCCGCGCCTTCGAGGTCGTCGGCAATCGCCTCGACGTCCACCCACGTCTGGAATCCCTGCGGGTACATCTCCGCGACCGAGGGGACGAAGAGGTGGTCCACGCCCCAGCCGGCGGCCAGCTCGGCATCGCCGTCCTCGTCGCGGGGGTAGCGGTCGAGGTCCTCCAGCACGCCGAACTGCGCGGGGTTGACGAAGATGCTCGCGACGACCACGTCGCACTCCGCGCGCGCGCGCCGGATCAGCGCCGCGTGTCCGAGGTGGAGGGCGCCCATCGTGGGCACGAGCCCGATCCGCGAGCCCGCGCGAAGAGGCTCGAGCGCCTCGCGGAGCCCGAGGATCGTGCGCTGGGTCGTCACCGGGCGGCGACCGCCGCAGCCGTCATCTCGGTCAGCGCCCGGTACATCGGCTCCAGGTCGGGGCGATGCTCGCGGATGACCTCGAGGTGGCGCTCGATCGTCTCCCAGTCGCCGCGAGTGGCAGGGCCCGTCAGCTCGAAGTCGTTCTCCATCGTCCGCCGCATGAGCGGGAGGAGCGCCTCCGGCGGGGCGCCGGCCTCCTCGAAGAGATCCGCCGCGGCCGCATGGAGCGCGACCAGGAAGGCCTGGGCCATCACCGCTCCGGCGTGGTAGACGAGGCGATCCTCGTCGTCCAGCGCGAAGGGCCGGAGCTGCAGGAGGGACGCGAGCCGGAAGCCGGCCTCGAGAGCCTCGGCGCCCTCGCCGCTGACGGCGGCCCAGGCGCCGTCGAGCTGCGCGGGCCCGCGGTGACGGACGATCGTCTGCAGCGGGTGCAGGCTGAAGCGGCGGGTGTGGGGGTCGAGCGCGTCGAGCGTGCGCGCGCCGCTCGTGTGCGCCACCCACGGGCCCTCCGGAACCGCCGCGGCAACCTCGTCGACGACCCGGTCGGGGACGCAGAGGACGACCAGGTCGGCGTCGCCGATCTCCAGCTCCCGGCCGGTCAGGCGCGTTGGCAGCGACTCGGCGAGGCGCGCCGCGAAGGCGGTGCCGACCCGGCCGGGGCCGACGACACAGGCTGACGTGAATTCCATCTCGTGCTCCAGTTCCGTGGTGGATACCGGGCTCCCAGAAGTCTACCGTCCGGCACTCGCCTAGAGCTGAGAAGTGCGCACAAACGAAGCCGCCACGCGGGGCGGACTGGACATCAGGAGCGGGATCGTGAGACTCGCTTCATGACGCGTGTGTTGGGCAGCCGCGGCAGGGCGGGAACACTTGCTGCTCGTTCGAGGTCTCACTGGTGTGACCAGACGGAAAGACGCTTGCCATGCAGAGCAGTGCCGTGGCCGTAACAGTGGCGTTCTTGTTGGCGGGATGCGCAAGCGGTACGAAGGCCCCAGAAGGGTCGGCTCAGTACGAGTGCACGTCGCAGATTCGGTCGCACGGGGTGATTTACAGCGGCTACGGCTACACCGACCGGGACGCGACCACGCTCGGGACAGCGGACGAGGCTGTCTGTCATGACGTGGGGCAGGATGCACCAGGGTCGGTCTTCCCGGAGGACCCGCACCAGGTGGCCGTGTGGAGCTTCGCCGGTTACCCGTCGGATCAGGTCTTGGGCGTTCGTTTCGGTCAGGACTCGTTCGTGGTCTTCATCGCCGAATCGGTGCCGCGTCATCAAGTCGACCGCATCGTGAGCGAGTTGAGCGCAGAGTGACCCTGGAAACCTGGCGCGAAACAGCGCCCCTGACGTCTTCTTGAGCGGCGGCGAGGCGACGACCTCGTATCAGCCGCCTCTGAAGCAGCCCACTTCGCTGCCGGTGAGCTTGCGCTGTGCGGAGTAGGGGCCAACGATCACGAACGCCGTGAACGGTCCTCGCCGGTCGCAGCTCGTCGACTGTTGGCTCGGCGAGGTAGGGAATGTCGATGAGCTGCTCGAAGCCAGGTGAGAAGTCGCCTCCGACGCGAGACTGAACGATCGTGAGCCCCCGGCAACGCGTCGCCAGCCGCACTCGCCTGCCGACGCGATCAGTCACGCCCGGCGGACGCGCAGGGGAGGAGCCAGGTGACACGGGCGGCCCCAAACGTGGCGTACGACCACGGTCGCCGTTCCTCCCAGCACCTCGATCGACACCCCAAGGTTTTGGACGGTGCAGCGAGGAAGCACCACCGGCCTCGTCTCCACGGGAATCGTCATCTCTCGCGCTGCCAACCGCTCGGTCGTCACCATTCGGCTCGGGCTGGAGCCTGGCTCGGAGGAGCGGACGGCATCGACGGCGCCAGCGATGAGAACTGCGATTAGTCCAGTGGCGATCACCCAGGTGAGCTGTCGCCGAGTCATCTTCGGGATACGAGCAGCACGCCTCGGGGGGTTCGGCCCGCCGCCCTTCTGCAAGCGATTCCGCCGGACGGGTCGCGCACTCATCGCGCCTGTCGCGCGGATGCAGGCGGGCGCGGTCGCCGGGATACGCAGCCTGGAGGATCCCTCGGGCCATGGGGATCTCAGTCAGGCGCGGGCCGATCTCCGGCGTCTAGCGGCGCTCGCGGGCGTGACGGCAGCCAGAGGCCGCTCGCTAGCCTTAGGCCATGACGGAGAAGATCGAGAAGACCCAGCAGGAATGGCGGGCGGAGCTCACGCCCGAGCAGTACGCCGTGCTCCGCGAGCACGGCACGGAGCGCGCCTTCACGGGCGCCTATCACGACACGAAGCAGCCGGGCGTCTACCGCTGCGCCGGCTGCGGGGCCGAGCTCTTCAGCTCGAAGACGAAGTACGACTCCGGCAGCGGCTGGCCGAGCTTCTACGAGCCCGCCGAGGCCGACGCCGTCGAGACCGAGCGGGACTGGAGCCTGCTGATGCCGCGCACCGAGGTCCATTGCTCCGCGTGCGGCGGGCACCTCGGCCACGTGTTCCCCGACGGGCCGGAGCCCACCGGGCTGCGCTACTGCATCAACTCGGCCGCGCTCGAGCTGGAGCGCGAGGAGGGAGAGACGAGTGACTGAGACTGCGACGTTCGGCGCCGGCTGCTTCTGGGGCGTCGAGGTGGACTTCCGCAACACGCCCGGGGTCAAGGACGCCGCGGTCGGCTACATGGGCGGCGACGTCCCCAACCCTACGTACGAGCAGGTGTGCACCGACCGCACGGGCCACGCCGAGGTCGTCCAGGTCGAGTTCGATCCCGACGAGATCTCCTACGAGACGCTTCTGCGGACGTTCTGGGACGCCCACGACCCGACGCAGCGCAACCGCCAGGGCCCCGACGTGGGCCGGCAGTACCGCTCGGCGATCTTCTACCACTCGCCCGAGCAGCAGGAGGTCGCGCTGGCCTCGAAGGCCCGCGTGCAGTCCCGCTACACGGTGCCGGTCGTGACGGAGATCGAGCCGGCGAAGGACTTCTGGCGCGCCGAGGAGTACCACCAGCAGTACCTGGTCAAGCGCGGCCGCGCGACCTGCGCGATCTAGAGGTCGAAACGCGAAGGGTGGCCGTCGGTTGGCGGCCGCCCGAGCGATGTCAGCGACGTGGCCCGCGGGTGCGGGCGACGTGGCGGTACGCGCGTTCCGCGAGGCCCGGGAACGCGTCCACGACAGCGCCGAGCGGCCGTCCGCCGGGGAGGAGCCGGAGGAGCGGGGGGAAGGCGGCCCCGGCCGAGTAGACGCGGCCGTCGGCGGCGACGAGGTGCCAGGAGGCCATCTTGCGCTCCTCGTCCATACCGCCGAGCAGCGAGTCCGCCTCAGGATCCTGGAGGGCCACCGGCCGCAGCCGCCCGTTTCGGTCCCAGCGGAGGAACCGCGACACCCACCGGCGGCAGAAGCCGCAGCCCGAGTCGAAGAGGATGACCGCCCGCGCCATCGGGAGCACCCTACTCCGCGGCTATGACGGGGTCAGTCGCTCGGGGCCGGCTCGCGAGCAACCGGCGCGCGACCGCCGCCACGACCACCGGACCGGTTCGTGAACACGACGATCGCGGCAGCCGCGCGCGTGACCGACGTAGTTCGACGCCGTCGTGGTCGAGGCGGAAGCCGGGCTGTGTCCTGAAGTGCAAGGCTCCTGAGAACCCCGACCGGTCCGTCCTCTGCTCGAGGCGGGCCCGACAAGGCCCAATGGGAACGGCCGCTGCCGGAAGAATCCTCGACGGCCGGCGGCTGCGCGCTGCGAGCGCACGACTGGGGATTCGCGGGCGGCCGGGATGCCGCACGGGGAAGAATCCTCGGTGGCTGCTCCAGCCACAACGGCTCGGTCGTCGCTCGAGCGGCACCCGGCGACCATGCCCGCTGGGTGGAGCTCGGGAACCTCGGCTGGGGCTTCGACGAGCAAACCGCGTACCTCGATCTGGCAGAGGCTCAACTACGCACCCGGGTTCCCGGCTTCGAGGAGCTCACGGCACTCGACGCCGCTTTCCTGGAAGCGGTCGAGGAGGTCGGCTTGTCCGTCCTCGAGGGGCTCAACGGGCCCGACTGGGGGCCCGGAGCGGCGCGTCTACCGAAGAACAGGTCGGCGCCGTCCGGTGGAACGCCGCGTTCGCCTACCTGGATCCTGTTCGCGACCGCCCCAATCTGCGCATTCGGGGCGAGGTGCTCGTCGAGCGTGTCGAGTTCGAGGGAACGCGCGCGACCGCCATCGTCTCGCGCACCGCGAAGCGAGAACAGCGCGTGCGCGCCGGCGTCGTCGTCCTGGCGGCGGGCGCGTACCTGTCGCCGGCGATCCTGGAGCGAAGCGGGATCGGCCCCGAGGACAGCCTCGCCGGCCTTGGAGCTCCGACGGTTGTCCCATTGCCCGGGGTCGGCCAGAACTTGCTCGAGCATCCGGGGCATGCGTGACCTTCGCCCACGGCGAAGCTCGAGGCGTGACGGCCCGGACGTGCTCACGGCGTCCTGCAAGGCTCGCAGCAGCCGCTGCCGCGACGACCACTGGGACACGCACGTGCGCGGCCGGGCTCTAGACCTCCTCGGACGGAGGCCGCCTCGAGGTCACCTTCGATGTCTTCGTGATGGAGCGGATCCGTCGGCCGGGTCAGGCTGCTCTCGTCCGACCCGGAGACCATGCCGTGCTCGACAGCCGTTCGCCGCCTGAGCGACCACGACGTCGCGTGCTCCTGGAGGGCATCGAGCTCGCGCGGCGACTGGCGCGCACGCGCGCTCTGGGCCTGCTCCGTCGGCGGAGGAGCTCGAGCCCGGGCCGATCACGGATCTGCGAGAGCGGTGGGTGCGCGGAAGCTCCGGAGGCTACTGGCATCCGCGTGGGCACGTGCCGAATGGGCCCCGCCGACGATCCAGGCGCCGTCGTGGACGCGACGGGCCGCGTCCACGGGGTCGACGGGCTGGTCGTCGCCGACGCGTCGATCTTTCCGACGATCCCCCGCGCGAACACCAACCTGCCCACGATCGGGGCGGCGGAGTACATCGCATCGACGCTCACGCGGCGCCTAGGAGGGTTTGACGAAATCCAGTCTATGTCGCGGACATCCCGGGACCAATTCCTCACCCGCTTGCGGTGCGTCCGGGGACCTGCCTACACTCCGTCGGCGATGCCGATCTACGAGTTCGTGTGCATGGAGTGCGAGTCGCACTTCGAGGAGCTCGTCGGGATGAACGCGGCCGACCCGGCCTGTCCCGACTGCGGCGCCTCGCGGGTGGCGCGGCAGCTCTCCGTGTTCGCGGCTCACGCTGCTGTTGGCACCGCCGGGCAGTCCGCTCCAGCCCCGCGTGCCGGCGGTGGCGGCGGTTGCTGCGGCGGGGCCTGTGGCTGCTGAGCCCGACACCCTGACCCGCAGGGCCGCGCTCGAGGCGCATGCCGCGGAGACCTCCGGCTGCACGCGCTGCCGCCTCGCGCAGGGGCGCACGCAGGTCGTCTACGGCGTCGGTAACCCTGATGCGGAGCTGATGTTCGTCGGCGAGGCCCCCGGCTTCCACGAGGACAAGCAGGGCTATCCGTTCGTCGGCTCCGCCGGGAAGCTGCTCGACAAGCTGCTGGAGGGCATCGGCCTGACTCGCAGGGACGTCTACATCGCCAACGTCCTCAAGTGCAGGCCTCCCGGGAACCGCGACCCGCAGCCTGACGAGATCGAGGCGTGCGAGAGCCATCTCTTCCGCCAGCTCGAGCTGATCCAGCCGAAGCTCGTGGCCACCCTGGGGAACTTCGCCACCAAGCTCCTCTCGGGCAAGCCGGCCGGGATCACGCGCGTGCACGGCCGCCCGCAGGAGGCTCTTGTCGGCGGACGCAGTGTGACGCTCTATCCGATCTACCACCCGGCCGCGGCGCTCTACACGCCGGCGCTGCTGAAGGCCCTCGAGGAGGACTTCAGCCGCATCCCGGCCCTGCTCGCCGGGTCGTCGGGGACGGTTGCCCCGCACGAGGCGCAGGTGATCCAGTTCCCGGTCGCCGCCGCCTCCGTGGCCGCGCCGCCGCCGGACGAGCAGCTCGGCCTCTTCTAGCCGCCTGGGAGGCGCTACCCTGGCGCCGTGGACGTCGATCGAAGCGCACCTGCCGTCGCTGCGGCCGAGACGGCGATCGCGGCCCCGCTCGAGACGGTCTGGGACGTCCTGACCGGATTCGAAGGCTGGCCCGGCTGGAACCCCGACGTCACCTCGATGTCACTCGACGGCGCCGTCGAGGAGGGTGCGGTGTTTCGCTGGAAGGCGGGCCGCGCGACGATCACCTCCACGCTGCGCGAAGTCGACCCGCCGAGGCTCGTCGGCTGGACGGGCAAGACGACGGGAATCGAGGCCGCGCACGTGTGGCGGCTCGAGCCGCGCGGTGAGGGCACCTTCGTGCGGACGGAGGAGTCGTGGCAGGGGCTGCTCGTGCGCCTCCTCCGCGGGCGGATGCAGAAGAGCCTCCAGAGCGCCGTGGATGACGGGCTGAAGCATCTCGCCGCAGAGGCGGAGCGCAGGGCGTCGCTAGGCTAGGCGGATGGTCGAGCTCGAGTCGTCCTCGCCCGGGGAGACCGAGCGCATCGGCGCTGCGGTCGCCCGCCAGCTCGGGCCCGGAGACGTCGTGGCCGTCTCGGGCGAGCTCGGAACGGGCAAGACGACCTTCGTGCGCGGCGCGGCGCGGGCGCTCGGGATCGAGGGGCCCGTCACCAGCCCGACCTACACGATCGGGCACCGCTACCGGGGCGACCTCGACGTCTCGCACCTCGACCTCTACCGCTTCGACGGCATGTCCGACGCCGAGTGGGGCGACCTCGAGCTCTACTTCGACGACGCGGTCGTGTTCGTCGAGTGGCCCGAGGCCGGGGAGGGGTTCCTCCCGCCTTCGCGCGTGCAGGTGTGGTTGCGGCACACCGTGGACGGGCATAGACTGATCAGCCTCGAATCCTCCGAAAAAGCCCTGGAAATACGGCTATCTACAGGTGCTGATCCTCGCGTTTGACACGGCCACGGATGTGGCCACGGTGGCGCTCGTCCGCGACGGCGAGGTGCTCGGCGAGCGCGCCTCGCGGGCCGTGCGCGTGCTGCAGGACGTCGAGGAGCTGCTGGCGGAGGCCGGGCTCGAGTCCGGCGACATCGGCGGGATCGCCGTCGGCACCGGCCCGGGGAGCTACACCGGCTTGCGCATGGGGCTCGTGACCGCCCGGACGCTCGCCATCTCGCTGGGCGTCCCGGTCGCGGGCGTCTCCACGCTGGACGCGCTCGCGGCGGGCGCGCCGAGCGCCGTCCCCGTGGTCGACGCGCGCCGGCACGAGGTCTTCACGCTCCAGGGCGGGGCTCCGGCCTGCCTCACCGCAACCAGTCTCGTGGTCGAGCGGGGCCGCGCGTACGTCGGCGACGGCGCCGTGCGCTACCGCGAGCAGATCGCCGCGGGCGGGGGCACCGTGCCGCCGGACGACGCCCCCGAGCACGTCCCCTGGGCGCGCCACCATGCCGCGCTCGCGCGGGACTTCGGCGCAGCCGACGAGGCGCAGCCGATCTATCTCCGCGTTCCCGACGCCGAGAAGGCGATCGCGCGATGATCGACGTCGAGCGCGTCCGTGTCGACATCCGCCGGCTGGCCCTCGGCGACCTGTCCGACATCGAGCGGATCGAGCACCGTGTGTACCCGACCCCGTGGTCGCGCTCGATGTTCGCGGGCGAGCTGGCCAAGCCGTCCTCGATCTGCCTGGGCGCCTTCGACGAGGAGGACCGGCTCGCCGGGTACCTGATCGTCTCCCGCTACGTGGACGCCTGGCACGTGATGAACGTGGCAGTCGACGACGTCCGCCGCCGTTCCGGGATCGCCAGCCGCCTGCTCGAGGCGCTGTTCGAGCGGACGGCCGGCGACGTCCACCGCGGTTACACGCTCGAGGTGCGGGTATCGAACAAGGGCGCCATCGCTCTCTACGAGGGCTTCGGCTTCGAGCAGAGCGGCATACGCCGCGGCTACTACACGGACAACCGCGAGGATGCGCTGATCATGTGGAAAGACCCGCCGACCGCGGCGGGCGAGGAGACCGGGTGATTCTCGGCATCGAGACCTCCTGCGACGAGACGGCGGTCGCGCTCGTCACGGGAGCCGGCGAGGTGCGGGCGAACGTCGTCGCCTCGCAGGCAGAGCTGCACGCGCGCTACGGCGGCGTCGTCCCGGAGGTCGCCTCGCGCCGGCATCTCGAGCTCGTGGGCCCCGTGCTCACCGAGGCGCTCGACCAGGGCGGCGCGACCCTCGACGACGTCGAGTCGGTCGCGGTCACGCACGGGCCCGGCCTGATCGGCGCGCTGCTGGTCGGGCTCTCGGCCGCGAAGGCGGTGGCGTGGTCGCGCCGCCTGCCGCTCGTCCCGGTCGACCACCTGCACGGGCACGTCGCCTCGCTGTACCTCGAGCCGGCGCCGCTGGAGCCGCCCTTCCTCTGCCTGCTCGCCAGCGGCGGCCACACGCTGCTGCTCGACGTCCGCACGCATGCGGGATACGAGGTCGTCGGCACGACCCTCGACGACGCCGCGGGAGAGGCTTTCGACAAGGGCGCTCGCCTGCTCGGGCTGGGCTACCCGGGCGGGGCCGCGCTCGACCGGGCCGCGCGCGACGGCGACCCCGAGGCCTACGCCTTTCCGGTCGCGCGCGTGCCCGGCTTCGACTTCTCCTTCTCCGGGCTGAAGACGGCGCTCCTCTACGCCGTGCGCGACCTCCCGCCGGACGAGCTGGAGCTCCGGCGCGCCGACCTGGCGGCCTCCTACCAGCGGGCGATCGTCCGCGCCCTGGTCGAGCGCACACACGCTGCAGCCACCGAGCTGGGTGCGGAGAGGATCGCCGTGGTCGGGGGAGTCGCGGCCAACTCGGAGCTCCGCGGCGCGCTCGCTGAGGCCGCCCTCGCGCCGCTCGCGCTCTGTACCGACAACGCAGCCATGATCGGCTCGGCGGCGCGCTTTACGCAGGCCATCCCGTTTCCGCAGTATCTTGCATTGGATGCGTATGCCACGGCGGCCTGAGGGGAGGCGCACGGGGGCGCTTGCCGCGCTCACGCTCGTTGTGACCGCGCTCGTGCTCGCGGGCACGGTCGAGGGCGCCGGCGACTCGCTCGCGCGCACGGCCGCGCGCGCCTGGCACGGGGTCTTCGGCGACCGGCCCAAGCCGGCGCCCGAGCAGGCCCAGCGCGTGCTCGTCCTCATCTCCGCGCCCTCGCTCGCCGATCGCATGGCTGCGGCGGAGGAGGAGCCGACCGCCAAGCAGCAGCGCAAGTGGACTGCCGAGGCGGAGGGAGCGCAGCAGCTCCTGCTCGCAGGCCTCCGCGAGCGCGACGTCCGCGTCGTGCGGGACCAGGTCTTCACGCGCACGTTCAACGGCTTCTCCGCCGTGGTCTCGCCGCGCGCCCTGGCAGAGCTCGAGCGCGCGCACGATGTCGCGGGCGTCTTCCCGGTGCGGACCGTCTACCCGGCGGCGCCGACGGCCGAGACGATCGCCGGAAGCGACTTCCAGCCGACCGGCGGGCGCGGCACCCAGATCATCCTGCCCGGCTTCAGCGGGAACGGGGTCACGGTCGCGCTCCTCGACAGCGGCGTCGACCGGCGCCATCCGTACCTGCGGGGCAAGGTGGAGCGCGGGTTCGACGTGGTGGACGGGGATACGAACGTCGTGCCTGCGGCGAAGCCGGGCGAGCCCGGTGTCGTCGAGGCGCACGGGACGCGCATGGCAGGGCTCGTCGTCGGTCACGACGGGCCGTCAGGATTGCAGGGTGTCGCGCCCGACGCGCGCGTTCTGCCGATCAGAGTGATGGGCTGGCAGCAGACGGCCGACGGCAGCTGGGCCGTGCTCGGCCGCGGCGACCTCCTGCTCGCCGGGCTCGAGCGCGCAGTCGACCCCGACGGCGACGGCGATGTCGAGGACGCCGCGGCGGTCGCTCTCGTCGGCGGCGTCGAGCCCTATGCGGCGTTCGCCTCGAGCCCGGAGGCGCGCGCCACGGCCGGCGCGACCGCCCTCGGGACGCTCGTCGTCGCGCCGGTGGGGAACGACGGCCGGCCCGGGCCAGGATTCGGGACGGTGGCCGCGCCGGCGGCGGCGGCGGAAGCGATCGCGGTCGGGACGCTCGACGCGCGCCGCGAGGTGCTCGAGGCCGATGCCCAGCTTCGCGTCGACGACGACACGGTCCTCGACGGGCCCGTGCGCGTCCTCGGCGGAGCGGCGCTGAAGACCGCCCTCCGCTTCGAGGTGGCGTCGGTGGCCGGCGCGACGCTCGCGCAGCCCGACCGCCCCGATGGCTCGTTGGCCGCGGGCGACGCTCTCGGCGACTTCTTCGGCACGGACGGGGTCAGCCTCGTCGCGGGCAAGGCCGTGGTCGTGCAGGCGGATCAGGGCGCGGTCGAGCGCCGGGTGCGCAACGCCGCCGAGGCCGGCGCGGCGGCGGTGCTCGTCTCCGGCACGAACCTCCCGGCCGGCTCGCTCGACGTGGAGGACGGCGTGAGCGTCCCGGTCGTCGCGATCCCCGCCGACGCGGGACAGGCGGCGCTCGCCGGCGGCGCGACGCTCGACCTCTCGCAGTCGCGTGCGCTTCCGAACGCGCAGCTGATGGACATCGCTGCCTTCTCCTCCGGCGGGGTCGCTTTCGACGGGAGGGTGAAGCCCGATCTCGTCGCTCCCGGCGTCGGCCTCGCGACCGCGGACGCCGGCGGACAGGGCTACGCCACCGTGACCGGCTCGAGCGCCGCGGCCGCCGTGGTCGCCGGAGCCGCCGCCCTCGTCGCCGAGGCCCGGCCGACGCTGACGGCGCGCGAGCTGAAGAGCGCGCTCGTCGGGAGCGGAGGGCGCCTGCTCCGCGCCGGGCTCGCCCTGCCGGTGACGGCGCAGGGAGGCGGGCTCGTCGATCCCATCCACGCCGCGACCGCCGAGATCGCCGTCCAGCCGGCGACGCTCGCGTTCGGCCGGGCCGAGGACGCCGACTGGTCGACCACGACGACGATCACCGTGCGGAACGTCTCCAGCCGGCCGCTCACGATGAGCTTCGGGCTCGTGCCGGAGGCAAGCGGCACGGAGCTCGCCTTCAGCGCCGACCCGGCCGGCCTGACGCTCGAGCCCGGGGCAGCGAAGGACGTCGCGGTCGGCGTCTCGGCGAACGGCGCCGAGCCTCCGGCGGGCGCCGGCGGCATCATCGTCGTCACCGCCGAGGGCGCTCAGACCGTTCGCATCCCGTGGGCGATCGCGCGCCGCGAGGCCGACCGGGCGCCCCTCGTCGGCGAGGTTCAGCTCTCGCACCACGAGTTCTCGCCTTCGGACCGCGCGCCTGTCGTCCTCGCCTTCCGCGCCGGCCGTATCGACCAGGCGCCCGACGGCGAGATGATCGAGCCGGTCGGCCTGCTCGAGGTCGAGCTCTGGTCGGCCGACGGGCGCCGCCTGGGCGTGCTGGCCCGGCTGCGCGACGTGCTGCCCGGGCGCTACGCGTTCGGCCTCACGGGCCGCGGGCCGCACGGGAGGGTCCTCGAGGAGGGCACCTACGTCCTCCGCCTGCGGGCGCATTCGGTCGACGGCGACGACGGCACGCCGCCGTCCACCGCGGAGGCCGTCTTCACGATCACGCGCTGAGCGGAACCGGTGCACGAGGTCACCATCTACCTCGCCGACGGCTGCCACCTCTGCGAGAGCGCCCAGCGCGTGCTCGCGGCCGTCAGGGAGGAGATCCCGTTCCAGCTCGTCGAGGTCGCAATCGACGGCGATCCCGAGCTCGAGCGTGCGTATCGCGAGCGCATCCCCGTGGTCGAGGTGGACGGGGCGGAGGCCTTCACCTACTTCGTGCACCCGGACGGGCTCCGCCGGCGCCTTGGTGCATGACTTCCTGCGGTACGGGGTACTGCACCCGCGAAATGAGAGCGTCGTTATTGTGTGAGCCTTCATGGCCTTGAGGATCGCGAGTGAGGGGGGGCCGAGGTCGGGCGAGCGCTTGACCGTCGGTGTCGCGGCGCGCCTGTCCCAGTACCTCCGGGTCCTGACGCAGGCGCGCAAGATGGGCAAGGACCGCATCTCCTCCCAGGAGATCAGCGAGTACACGAACATCAACGCGACCCAGATCCGCCGCGACCTGTCGGCGTTCGGGAAGTTCGGCAAGCGCGGCGTCGGCTACAACATCGACAGCCTGATCGCCGAGATCCGGAAGATCCTCCGGACGCAGGGGCAGCACAACATCGCGCTGATGGGCGCGGGTCGGCTCGGCCACGCGATCGCCAGCTCGACGATCTTCGCCGACCACGGGTTCAACATCTCCGCGGCGTTCGACAGCAACCCTGCCAAGGTGGGCGAGCCGATCGGCGGCACGACCATCTCGAGCTATGACGAGCTGCGCGAGCACATCCGCGAGAAGAACATCATCGTTGCCGTGCTCGCCGTCCCGCCCGACGCCGCGCAGAGCGTCGCCGACGAGGTGGTCGACGCCGGCGTCAAGATCATCTTCAACTACACCGAGGCGCTCCTCGACGTCCCGCAGGACGTGACGGTGCATACGACGAGCCCGGCCGTCGAGCTCCTCTACGCGCTCTACTTCTACCTGACGTA
>CAWHOA010000041.1:0-20919 GCA_963830885.1 uncultured Actinomycetes bacterium
CAGCCCGATCGTTCCCTCCTGGATCAGATCGAGGAACGGCAGGCCCTGGTTGCGATACCGCTTCGCGATCGAGACGACGAGGCGAAGGTTCGCCTCCACCATCTCCTGCTTGGCGCGATGGTCGCCGCGCTCGATCCGCTTCGCCAGCTCGATCTCCTGAGCGGCGGTGAGCAGGTCGACCTTGCCGATGTCCTTCAGGAAGAGTTGCAGCGCCTCGGTCGAGACCTCTCGCTGGTCGGCCTCCGGCTCTTCCTCGGCCGGCTCGACCACCTCGATGTGCAGCTCCTCGAGCTTGCCGTACAGCTCGTCGACCTGCGCCGGCTCGAGCTCCAGCTCGTCGACCGCGACGGCGAGCTCGTCCGACGCCAGTTGCCCCGACTCCTGGGCGCTCGCAATCAGCGCCTCGAAGATGCCTTCGGCCGGAATTGGTGCTGTCTGCGCCGCACTCCCCGCTTGCTCCACCGGTTCCCCTCTCGTATCCGGTTGGTGCTTACTTCTGTCGACCCCTTCGGACATGGCGCATCCTTCCAGAGGACCTCCTCTACCGCCATAGGCCGACCGGCCCATCTTGCGGTTTGTCGGTCCTAGTGCCGTTTAGCTTTCACGTATCCCTTCTAGACGGTCGAGGAGCCGTTTTGCTTCCATATCGTGTGGTGGCCCAAGCCGGCTTGCGCGACCGAGTTGGCGCCTCGCCTCTTCGAGGTCGCCGAGCCAGAGAAGCATCAGGCCGAGGTGGAAGCGGACGGTGCCGGCGCGGGGGAACCGCCTGGTGAGCGGGCCCATGCGGGAGAACGCGCGTTCGGGATGCTCCTTGTCGAAGCGTCCGATTGCATCGGCGACCAGGGCGTCGGCGTCGTTCGGCGCGAGCTTCGCGGCCGCCGAGAACTCCCGCCGCGCCGAGACCGGCCGTTCGACGCGCTGGAGCGCGACGCCGTAGAGCAGCTTGGCGTGAGGATCAGCCCGCCGAGCCATCCTCTGGAGCGCGGCGAACTGCTCCGGCGCCTCCATGGCCCGCACCTCGCGCGGCCCGCGAAAGCCGGGAACGAACGTCGGGAGCCCGGGCGGCGCGCCGCGAAAGAGCAGATCCCCCGCCCGAACGGCGAACGCGGTGTCGGGCGCCCGCGTGCGCGTCGTCCGCCACGCCTCGACTGCCGCGGCCGTGTCTCCGCTCCAGAACCGGGCGAGGCCGAGGTGAAACAGCACGGCGCCGCTCCGGGGATGGAGCCTCGCGAGGTCCTCGAGGCGCTCCAGCGTCCCGTCGGGCCAGGCCGAGATCGCCTCGCCCGCCTCGGCCTGGAGGGACCGGCCGCGGGCGAACTCCGCCCGCGCGCCCGCGAAGTCGCCGTGCGAGTGCTTGCCCGCCGCGCGCCGGAGCCGCGCCGCCTCGGGATCCGTCCGCACCCCGAGGTCGACGAGGACCGGCGGGTTTCCCTCCGGACGCGCCGCCTCGGGCTCGTCGCCGCCGCCGAACAACGCGGCGCCGCCTGCCACGCCGGCCGCGGCCGCGAGCGCGACGGCGACGACCAGGATCACCCGGGTGCGGTGGGACATCGGCACCACGGTAGCCCGACCGAAGGCGCCGACTCGGCGGCGCCGACAAGCGGGCCGCGGCGGCTCGCCCGGCGCGGCCTGCCGACACCTCGTGGCTATCCTCAACCCATGTCGGCCACGGTTCGCGAGATCGGCCCGCGCGAAGCACGCGAGGCCGGCGCCCTGCTCGTCGACGTACGCAGCGACGAGGAGTGGAAGGTCTCCCACATCCCGGGCGCCCTCCACGTCCCGATGTCGCAGGTGGAGGAACGGCTCCCGGAGCTCGTGCCGGACCGGAGCCGCCCGATCATCACGTACTGCGCGGTCGGCTCCCGCTCGTACCGGATCCTTCCGACGCTGGACGCGCTCGGCTACGAAGACGCGATCTCGATGAGCGGCGGGATCGTCGCGTGGCGGGAGCTCGGCTTCCCCATCGACTCCGAGAGCCGCCTCGACGAGGACAAGCGAGAGCGCTACAGCCGGCACCTGCTGATCCCCGAGGTCGGCGAGGATGGTCAGCGCCGGTTGCTGGAGACCAGCATCCTGCTGATCGGCGCCGGCGGGCTCGGCTCGCCGTCCGCGCTCTACCTCGCGGCGGCCGGCGTCGGGACGGATCGGGATCGTCGACGACGACGTGGTCGACTCCTCGAACCTCCAGCGGCAGGTGCTCCACTCGACCGCGGGGCTCGGCGAGCGCAAGGCGCGCTCGGCCAGGAAGGCGTTGACGGCGCTCAACCCGGACGTCGAGGTCGTCACGTACGAGGAGCGCCTGACCTCGCAGAACGCCGACCGGATCCTCACCGACGGCTGGGACCTGATCGTGGACGGCGCCGACAACTTCCCGACGCGCTACCTGCTGAACGACGCCTCGGTCTGGCACGACATCCCCGTCGTCCACGGCTCGATCTTCCGGTTCGAGGGCCAGGTGACCGTCTTCAAGCCGCACGAGGGGCCGTGCTACCGCTGCCTCTTCCCGCAGCCGCCGCCGCCGGAGCTGGCGCCAAGCTGCGCGGAGGGCGGAGTGCTCGGCGTCCTGCCTGGCGTGATCGGCTCGCTGCAGGCCAACGAGGCGCTGAAGCTCGCGCTCGGGATCGGCGAGCCCGCGATCGGGCGACTGCTGCTCTTCGACGCCCTCGCCGCGAGGCTGGACGAGGTGCGGGTCCGCCGCGATCCGGACTGCCCGGTCTGCGGCGACAACCCGACGATCACGGAATACATCGATTACGTGGACTTCTGCGGAGGACGTTGACAACAGTTCGAATCCCTCCCACCCTGCGAGCCGAGACCGGAGGCGAATCCGCGGTCCCGGCCAGCGGCTCCACGGTCCGCGAGCTGCTCGACGACCTGACCGGCCGCTTTCCGGCGCTTCGCGAGCGCATCTATCCGGAGGGCGAGCTCGCGCGCTTCGTGAACGTCTATGTCGAGGGCGAGGACGTCCGAACGCGAGAAGGTCTCGACACCGAGGTCTCCGACAGCTCGACGGTGATTCTCCTACCGGCCATGGCCGGTGGCTGTTAAGGTGCTGTTCTCGAGCTCGTCGGGAACACGCCGCTCGTCGAGCTGACACGACTCTCGCCGGAGGGCGTCCGGCTCTACGCGAAGCTGGAGGGGCAGAACCCGACCGGGTCGATCAAAGACCGGGTCGCGAAGGCGATGATCGAGGCGGCAGAGGCGTCCGGAGAGCTCGAGCCCGGCCGCGAGCTCCTCGAGCCGACGAGCGGCAACACCGGCATCTCGCTGGCGATGGTCGCGAAGGTCAAGGGCTACCGGCTCACCTGCGTGGTCCCGGAGAACGTCACCGAGGAACGCCTGAAGCTGCTCCGCCTCCTCGGCGTGGAGCTGATCCTCTCGCCCGGCGCCGAGGGCTCGAACGGCGCAGTCACGCTTGCCCTCGAGCTCGCCGAGCGCGAACCGCGCTACTACCTGCCTTTCCAGTACGCGAATGACGCGAACCCGCAGGCGCACTACGACGGCACCGGCGCCGAGATCGCTGCCGACCTCGAGCGTGTCGACGTCGTCGTCGCGGGGCTCGGCACCGGCGGGACGCTCATGGGCGTGGGACGCCGGCTCCGCGAGCAGTTCGCGGACGTCGTCGTCGCAGCCGCGGAGCCGCTCCCGGGCGATCCGGTCCTGGGCCTACGCTCGCTCGAGGACGGCTACGTCCCTCCGATCCTCGACGTCGACCAGCTCGACCGGAAGATCCTCGTCTCCAACGCCGACTCGGTCGCGGGAATGCGGGCGCTCCTCGAGCGGGAGGCGATCTTCGCGGGCGTGTCCTCGGGCGGCGTCCTCCATGTCGCAAGGCGCCTCGCGGAGGAGCTGGACGAGGGTGTGGTCGTCGCGATCCTCGCCGACGCCGGCTGGAAGTACCTGTCGGCCCCGCTCTGGGAGTCCGATGACGTCGAGCGCTCCATGGAGCACGCGATCTGGTGGTAGTCCCCGCGGCGATCCGCGCCGAGCTCCTCGCCCACGCGCGAGAGGAGGCGCCGAACGAGGCGTGCGGGCTCGTCGCGTTCCGCGAGGGCATCGCAGAGCGCTACCTGCCCGCCGAGAACGCCCTCGAGAGCCCGTACCGCTTCGAGCTGCGGCCGCGCGACCCGGCCGACTTCTTCCTCGAGGACGAGGGCTACGAGCTCGCCGTCTTTCACTCGCACCCGCAAAGCGAGCCGAAGCCGTCCCGGACGGACCTCGAGCACATCGGGCTCTGGGAGGGACGTCCGTACCTGATCCTGCGCGCGGACACCGGCGAGCTCGCCGGGTGGCGGATCTCGAACGGCGGCGTCGAACATCTCCAGCTGAGTGAGTAAGACCGCAGCAGTCGCCGGCGCCGGCATCTTCGGCGCCTCCCTCGCCCGCCGGCTCGCCCGGGACGGCTGGGACGTCACGCTCTACGAGCGGCACGAGCCGGGCCACGAACGGGCCGCCTCCGGCGACGAGTCGCGCCTCATCCGCTTCGCGCACGGCGACGACGCGTGGTACACGCGCTCCGCCTGGCGGGCACGCGACCTCTGGCGCGAGCTCGAGGCCGAGTCGGGAGCCGAGCTCTTCCGCGAGTGCGGCGTCGCCTGGTTCGCCCGGGCCGAAGACGGCTGGGAGGCGGAGAGCGAACGAGTTCTGAGGGAACAGGGGATCCCCGTCGAGCGCCTACAGCCCGAGGACGGCGCCGGGCTCTTCCCGAGCTTCGACGCGGGCGACCTCGCGTTCATCCTCTGGGAGCCGAGTGCCGGAATCCTGCGGGCGGCCGACGCAACACGCGCGATGACCGAATCGGCCCGGCAGGCCGGCGTCAAGCTCGTCCGCGAGGCGGCCGAGCCGGGACGGGTCGAGGCAGACGCGGTGATCTGGGCGTGCGGGGCCTGGCTCGCTTCCCTCTTTCCGGACCTCGTGCCGCTGCACGTCACCCGGCAGGACTCCTTCTACCTCGATTGCGACGAGGCCTGGGACGCGGGCCGGGTGCCTGCCTGGGTCGAGTACGACCGCTCGATCTACGGCGTCGGCCGGATCGGGCACGGATTCAAGATCGCGCCGGACTTCGTGGGGCCTGCGTTCGATCCGGAGAGCGACGAGCGGACGCCCGACGGGCGCAACGAAGCGGTCGCTCGCGCCTACGCGGAGGAGCGGTTCCCGGCCCTCGCAGGCGCACCGCTGGCGTTCTCGAAGGTCTGCCCGTACTCGCTCACGCCCGACACGCATTTCCTGCTCGCGCCGTATCCGGAGCTCGACGGCAACTGGATCTTCGGCGGCGGCTCGGGCCACGGCTTCAAACACGGGCCGGCGCTCGCCGAGTACGCAGCGCGGGTGATCGCGGGCGAGGAGACAGCCCGCCGAGCGGTTCGGGCTCGGCCCGCGGGATCCCGGGCCGAGCCTCCGAACTGCCGGACCTACCTGACGGTGATAAAGCCGCGCATGCCCATGCTGCGGTGGGGCGTGCAGTAGTACTCGTAGCGGCCGCGCTTGAGCGTGACGGTCGCCGTTCGGCGTCCGGTGAAGCCCAGGCCGGTGATGACCTTGTTCCGGATCCCGGGGCCGGTGAGGACGAAGTTGTGAGCGCCGGACTTGTCCGTGACCGTGATCGTGTACTTGCCCGGCTTCAGGCGCGTCACCTTCGTGCCCGCCTTCTTGACGGTGATCGTGAAGCCCGGTCCGGTGACGCCCGTGAGCTTGATCGGCGTGGTTGCGGTCGTTCCGGCCGGTGCCGAGAGCGGCAGCGCAAGCGCTGCGAAAAGGACAGTTGAGATCAGCATCCGTTTCAACGATGGCTCCTTCAGATCGAGAGACACCTGAGTTCTACGCGTATTGGGGGCCGTTTGGATTACGCGGGCGTCGCAGGCGCCTCGGCCGGCGGCTCTTTCGCCGCCCGGAGCCGGTAGTACAGCGTCGTCCAGGTGACCACGACGAACGGCGTCACCACGGTGCCGATGATGATGTTCGAGAGGAAGCTCCGGAGCCAGTCGCTAACGGGCAACAGCAACAGGCTCAGGACGATGTTGAAGGCGATCACGACGAGGATCGTGAGCACGATCACGCCGAACACGCTCCACGCGTGGCCGCGCACCAGTTCCCTGCTGCGGCCGAACGCCTCCCCGGCCGAGCGCTCCTCGAGGACGATCACCGGGATGAGCACGATCCACCAGGTCAGCAGGATCAGGCCGGGGACGATGAGGAGTACGAGCCCCAAGGCGATCCCGAGACCGGCGAGCAGCCCGCCGACGATGATCGCCGGAAGCTGCGGACGTACGCGTTGGTAGGTCTCGCCCAGCGACATGTCGGCGCGGCCGTCGCGGATGTCCTCCACGGCGCGGACAAGCGCGCCCTGAACCCAGAAGAGCGCGATGAGCGAGATGATGAAGCTCAGAATCGCGCCGAACCAGGTGAGCAAGAGGACGAGCACCAGGCTGATCAGCGCTACCGCCACATAGACGACCAGGGCGATCGGCACGAGGTGCCGCCAGTGAGCCTTGAACGTCTCCCAGGCTTCGCCGATCACTCCGGAGGTCGGATTCACCGCGCGACCCTATCGGTCAGCGCGCGGCTGCGTCGCGGATAGCGGCGACGATGTCGTCCAACTCCTCGTCCTTCGTCAGGCAGGCCGCCGCGCCGGCTTCGGTGAGGGCCTCCAGCTCCAGGACGCTGGCCGACGCCGTCAGGCAGACGACGGCGACGTCGGGGCATTCCCGCCGGAGCATGGCGGTCACCTGGACGCCGTCGAGACCGGGCAGCCGGTAGTCCATGACGACGACGTCGGGATTGTGATCCCGGCAGAGCTGGACGACGTTATTGCCGTTCTCGACCGAGGCGACGACCTCGACGTCCGACCGCATCCCGAGGAGCATCTCGAGTGCCTCCCGGAAGACTCGGTTGTCCTCGACGAGGGCGACTCGGACCGCTACAGCGCCTTCTCGACCTTCCCGGCCTTGAGGCACTTGGTGCAGACGTACGCTCGCGTCGGCTTCCCCTTGAGGAGGATCCTGACGCGCTGGAGGTTCGGGTCGAAGCGCCGCTTCGTGGCGACCATCGAGTGGCTCCGGTTGTGACCGAAGCCGGGCTTCTTCCCACAGATCGCGCAAACCCTGGACATCCGGCGCGGCAGTCTAGCTATTTCGCCGCGGCTCGAAGCTTCTGGAAGACGCTCGCCATCTCCAGCGCGCCGCGGACGACCTCACCGACGCGGTCGATTCTGGCCTCAGCCTGCTCGATCGTCTCTGTCGTGAGGACGCCGAAAGCGACCGGGACGCCGGTCTCGATCGCCGCGAGCTGAAGGCCGCTGGCGGCCTCCCCGGCGATGAAGTCGAAGTGGGGCGTCTCCCCGCGCACGACGCAGCCGAGCGCGACGATGCACGCGTACTGGCGGGTCTTCGCGAGCGCCATCGCCGCGAGCGGGAGCTCGAACGCCCCCGGGACGGGCACGATCGTCACGGACTCCCGCGGAACGCCCGCGGACTCCAGCTCCTCGAGCGCGCGCTCGAGCAGCCTGCTCGTGATCTCGCCGTTGAACTTCGCGACTACGACCCCGACGGCCCGGCCCTCGCCGTCCGCCGTCCCCGTCATCACCTTGTAACCGGCGGGAACCTCGAACCGACCGGGTGCATGCTCGGGCGCCGGCTCCGGCTCAGGCTCCGGCCGTGCCTCCGGCTCCGGTGCCTCCTGCGCTTCGAGCTCCTCCGCCTCGGCCGTGCGTAGCTGCGGGATCTCCTGCTCGGGCTCCGGGCGGACGTTCTCCTCGCGTTCCTCGAGGCGGTCGCTCACGCGTCGAACCGTAGATCCTGATGGTGAAGCTTGTGGCCCAGCCTGTCGCGCTTCGTCTCGAGGTAGCGACGGTTCTCGGCGTTCGGCGAGGTCTCGATCGGGACCTGCTCGACGACGCGAAGCCCGAATCCCTCGAGGCCGGTGATCTTCTTCGGATTGTTCGTGAGGATCCTGATCGTGGTCAGCCCGAGGTCTGCGAGGACCTGGTTCCCGATACCCCACTCCCTCGCGTCGGCCGGGAAGCCGAGCTCGAGGTTCGCGTCGACGGTGTCGAGGCCGTCTTCCTGGAGCTCGTAAGACTTGAGCTTGCTGAGCAGCCCGATGCCGCGTCCCTCCTGCGCCATGTAGAGCAGCACCCCGCGCTCCTCCGCCCCGATCTGCTGGAGCGCCTGCTCGAGCTGCTCCCCGCAGTCGCAGCGGAGCGAGTGGAACACATCGCCGGTGAGGCACTCGGAGTGCACCCGGACGAGGACGTCCTCCGCCCCGTCGATCTCGCCTTTGACGAGCGCGATGTGCGTCTTGCCGGTGAGCTTCTCTCGGAAGGCGACGGCGTCGAAGTCGCCGTACGCGGTCGGGAGCCGCACGGAGACCGTGCGCTCGACCAGCTTCTCCGTGCGCCGCCGGTACTCGATCAGGTCGGCGACCGTGATCAGCTTGATGTCGTGGCGATCGCAGAACTCGATCAGGTCGGGCTCGCGCGCCATCGTCCCGTCCTCGTTCATCACCTCGCAGACGACTCCGGCGGGGATCAGCCCGGCGAGCCGGGCGAGGTCGACGGACGCCTCCGTCTGGCCGGTTCGCTCGAGCACACCGCCGGCGCGTGCTCGGAGCGGGAAGATGTGGCCGGGGTGAACGAGGTCGTGCGCGCCCTTGTTCGGGTCGATCGCCGTCTGGATCGTCCTCGAGCGGTCGGCGGCGGAGATCCCCGTCGTCACACCCTCGCGTGCCTCGATCGACACGGTGAAGGCCGTCTGCAGCGGAGCCTCGTTGTTCTCCGCCATCGGGCGGAGCGAGAGCTCGTCGACGCGCTCCGGCGTGAGGCAGAGGCAGATCAGGCCCCGCGCGTGCGTGGCCATGAAGTTGATCGCCTCGGGCGTCGCGAACTGGGCGGCGATGGTGAGGTCGCCCTCGTTCTCGCGGTCTGCGGCATCGACGACGACCACGAACTTGCCCGCGCGGACGTCCTCGATCGCCTCTTCGACCGCCGAGAGTGCGGGTTCCGTCGTCGCCATCGGCGCCATCGTATCGGGGCTAGCGCCCAGCACCTGTCAGCTTCTCGACGTACTTGGCGAGGATGTCGACCTCGAGGTTGACCTGGTCGCCCGGCCGAAGCGAGCCCAGCGTGGTCACCTTCAGCGTGTGCGCGACCAGGGCGACCGTGAACGTCTCGTCGTCGAGCGCCGCGATCGTGAGTGAGACGCCGTCGACGGCGATCGAGCCCTTCTCGACGCAGTAGCGGAGGAGCTCCGGCGGCGACCTCGACCGTGAGCCGCTCGCCCTCGAGCTCGCGCACCCGGCCGACGCCGTCCACGTGGCCCTGGACGTAGTGCCCGCCCATGGGCTCCCCTGCCGCAAGCGCCGGCTCGAGGTTGACCGCATCGCCGAACCCCTTCGTCCGCGCCGTGGTCTCCGCCATCACGTCGAAGGCGAGGTGGCCGTTCTGAGCCTCGACGACGGTCAGGCAGACCCCGTCGACGTTGATCGAGTCGCCGACTTGCGGCGCGAGCGACGACTCGACGACCAGGCGGCTGTCGGCGAACGAGAGGGTCCGCGCCCGCTCTCGAACGATCCCCGTGAACACCGGGCCAGGTTACTCGCCGAGGGCGATCGCCTCGCGACGAAAGCGTCTGAACCGGATCAGGGCTCGTTGACATAGGCCGTCAGCAGCACATCCTCTCCGACCGGGCGGCTGGTGGACCGGCTGAGGCGCGCCGCGGAGATCTCGCCCTCGAAGAGTCGCGGGCCCGCGCCGGCGAGCTTCGGCGCGACGAAGACGAGGAGCTTGTCGAGCAGGCCCTCGCGGAGAAACCCGGCGGCGATTCGAGGGCCGCCCTCGAGGAGGAGCGACTGGATGCCCTCCCCGGCGAGCGCGGCGAGCTCGTCGGCGAGCGGGCCGGTGCGCAGCTCGAGCTCCGAGTCGTCGGGAAGCGGCCCGCGGCCGAAGGCGAGCCGGCGGGGCTGGCGAACTTCGCCGACGTCTCTCGCGTCGAGGCGCGGCTGATCGGCGTGCACGGTCCCCATTCCGACGCCAACGGCGTCCGACGCCGCCCGCAGCTCGTGGACGAGCCGCCGGCTCTCCTCGCCGGAGATCCAGCGCTCGCCCGGAATCGTCAACCGGCCGTCGAGCGTCATCGCCGCCTTGTAGGTGACGAACGGGCGGCCCTGCGCGACCCACGTCCGCCAGGCCTCGTTCTGGGCGCGCGCCTCGAAGAGGTCAGCGTGCTCGACCTCGACGCCGGCGTCGCGAAGGATCTCGAGCCCGCCTCCGGCCTCCGGGTTCGGGTCGAGCGAGGCGGCGACGACCCGGCCCACCCTTGCCGCCAGCACGGCCTCGGTGCAGGGCGGCGTTGTCCCATGGTGCGCGCACGGCTCCATGGTCAGGTAGAGCGTCGAGCCCGCCGCCCGTTCTCCCGCCGCCTCGAGCGCGAGCACCTCGGCGTGCGGCTCGCCCCTCCGCCGGTGCCAGCCGTCGCCGACGACCTCGCCGTCACGGACGACGACCGCCCCCACCACGGGGTTGGGATGGGTTGTCCCGCGTCCCAGCTCCGCCAGCGCAAGCGCCCGCGCGAGATGCTCGTTCACGTCGCCTCTTGGACGAGCTCCTCGTAGGCCTGGGCGATGTCGTCTCGCCCGAAGGTGCTCGTGCCGGCGACGAAGAGGCTCGCGCCGGCGTCCCGGAGGAGCCGGATGTTGTCCCGGCCGACCCCGCCGTCGACCTGGATCGGCTTCTCCGCCGGCAAGAGCCCGCGCAGGCGCTCGATCCGCGGTAGCGCCTCCGGCATGAACGGCTGGCCGGAGTAGCCGGGCTCGATGCTCATGCAGAGCACGAGGTCGAACGGGTTCGGAAACCTCGGCCGCCTGCTCCGGCTCGGTCTCCGGCTTGAAAGCGAGGCCGACCTGGAGCTCGTGCTGCCGCGCGAGGCGCGCAACCGCCGCCGGGTTCCGGACCGCTTCGATGTGGAACGTGACGCTGTCGCCTCCGGCTTCTGCGATCGCCTCGAAGTGGCTCTGCGGCTCTTCGACCATGAGGTGGCAGTCCAGCCGGCCGCCGAGCCGATGGACGAGCGGCGAGATCGACTCGAGCACGATCGGCCCGATCGTGATCGGCGGGACGAAGTGCCCGTCGCCGATGTCGAAATGGAAGACCCGCGCGCCGGCGCGCATCAGCGTCTCGATCTGCTCACCGAGACGCGAGAAGTCGGCAGCGTAGAGCGACGGCTCGACCTCCACGGTGCGCATCCAGTCCCGCCAGGGCATGCAGCGATCCTACGGACGGAGGCGGGCGATGAAGAACCCCGACGTCCCGTGGCGGTGCGGAAGCGTCAGCAGGAAGTCGGGCCTGCGTGGGTGCGCGAACTCCGGCCACTCGGCGCTCAGCGACTCGACTGAGAGCCCCGACGCGTCGACGACCTCCTCGTTTTCCCCTCTGGCGATCGTGCAGACCGAGTAGACGATCGTGCCGTCCGGCTTGACCCGTTCCGCCGCGACGCGGAGCAGATCCGCCTGCAACTCGGGGAGCGGCCTGGCGCGCCAGCGGAGGTCCGGCCTGGCGGCGAGCACGCCGAGCCCCGAGCACGGCGCGTCCACGAGGACGCGGTCGAACCCGGACAGCTCCGGGGCGAGCTCGCGCGCGTCGGCGTTCACGACCAGGACGTTGGAGAATCCGAGCCGGCGCACGTTCTCCTCGAGCTCGCGGGCGCGGCCGGGATGGAGCTCCACCGCGACGACCTCGGACGCGGTGCGGGCGAGCTGTGTCGTCTTGCCGCCGGGCGCCGCGCACAGGTCCAGCACCCGGTCCCCGGGCTGGGCATCGACGGCGGCGCCCGCCAGCTGCGAACCGCGGCTCTGCGGCCACACGTCGCCGCGCTCGAGCTCCTCCGGATCGATGCGGTCGACGACGCGCGCCTCCCCGGTGGCGACGACGCGCACTGCGGTCTCCGGCGGCTCGTTCTGAGCCCGCATCAGCGCGAGCGCCTCATCCGCGCCCCACTCCTCCCACCAGGTCTCGGCGACCCAATCGGGGTAGGAGTGGCGAAGCGCCGCCTCCTGCGGCGTCGACTGGGGCAAGCCGGCGATCAGCTCGCGGATCCCCTCGGAGACACGGCGGAGGACGGCGTTCGCGAATCCGGCTGCACGCCTCGCCGGCGACGCCTTCACGAGCTCCACCGCCTCGTTCACGCTGGCACGGGCCGGAACGCCGCCGAGGAAAGCGAGCTCGTAGGAGCCGAGCCGGATCGCCGCCTGAACGGGCGCGTCCATGGCATCGACGGGCCGGCCGCCCAGCCGCTCGATCGCGTGGTCGAGAGTGCGCACCATCTGGATCGCGCCGTACGCGATCCGCTGCGCGAAAGCCCTGTCGCGCGCGTCGAGATCCTTCGCCTCCGACGCGAAGGCGCGATCGGCGTAGGCGTCCTCCTCGAAGACGCGGATGAGCACCTTGTGGGCGACCCGCCGGGCCGGGCTAGCGGAGGCCACGCTCGAACTCGTCCAGCGTCATGCGCCGGCCGCCTTCTGGCTGCACCTCGAGGATCTCGAGCCGGTCGTCGTCAAGCCGCGAGCGCCAGACGATCACCGCACGGCCGTGGAGCTCTCCGCGCGCCCCGATGTGCGGCGAGAGCGCACGAATCCGGTCGTGCAGCTCTTCGGGCGGCCGGGACCAGTCGAGCAGGCGGTCCTCCGGCCCGATCTTCTCCGCGTACGTGACCTCGCCGTCCTGCGGGCGGAACTCGGCTGCCAGCGCCTGCTCTAGGAGTCTGGGCGCGAGGTCGGCGGCCCGGCCGTACACGGTGCCGGCGTCGTCCTCGAGCTCGATCGGAAAGGAGGCCACTGCCCCAACCGGGCCTGCGTCCAGCTCCTCGACCAGCCGGATGATGCTGACGCCCGTCTCGCGGTCCCCGGCCATGATCGCGCGCTCCACCGGTGCCGCCCCTCGCCAACGCGGTAGGAGCGACGGATGGACGTTCAGCCATTCCGCCTGCTCGAGCAGCTCGGTGGGGATCAGCGCTCCGTAGTCGGCGAGGACCACGCGCTCGACCCCAATGTCGAGCCCGGCCGGCCGCTCCGGCTGCCGGACCGGAATCTCCAACCGCTGCGCCATCTCTTTGGCCGGCGGCGGTGACGGCTTCCGCCCGCGGCCCTTCGGACGGTCGGGCCGGGTAAGGACGTATTCGATCTCCCACTGCGGCGCGAGCTCTGCGAGGACGTCGGCGCCGAACTTCCCGGTCGCCGCGACGGCGAGGCGCACTACGGGCGAGAGGACGGCCTTCGGCCGCAGGACCGCGAGCGCCGCCTTCCGCGCCTCCTCCGTCGTGCGGTCGAGGATGAGGACGCCGTCGAGGTGGTCGAGCTCGTGCTGGACGACCCGGGCCGGATGGTCAGTGAGATCGAAGCTCAGCTCGCCGCCGTCGAGATCGCGTCCCTCGAGCTTGATCGAGACCGGCCGCTCGACTGGCATCTGCACGCCCACGAGCGACAAGCAGCCTTCGTCATCGACCACGAGCTCATCAGAGCTCTCGACCAGCACGGGATTCACGACGGCTACCGGGTCAGACTCGGGGTCAGGCAGGAAGATAAAGACCCGCCGGATGACGCCGACCTGGGTGGCGGCGAGCCCGACGCCGTTCGCGTCGCGCATCAGCTGGGTCATCCGCTCAGCGAGACGACGCAGGTCGCCGTCGAATTCCTCGACCTCCCGCGCCTGCATCCGCAGTACGGGGTCGGGGTACTGGCGGATCTGGCCGAGCGCGATCCGCCGGCGCGCCTCCGCCTCGGGATCGAGCTCGTCGGTCCTGATCTCACCGGCCTCTGCCACAGCGGCCGTATGTAATCAGAGGCCTTGAGGATCGACGTCGACCGTCGCGCGCACCCCCGCGCGGCTCATCGCCGGCGCGGCTGCGGCGAGCAGCTGCGCAGCTCGCGATGCGACCGGCCGCACCCGGTCGGTCTTGACCAGGAGCTGCGCGCGGTGGCGGCCGCGCAGGCGCAGGAGCGGCGCGGGACCAAGGACGTCGGCGCCGTCGAGGCCCGCGCCGATCTCTCCGAGGAGCTGCATCGCGTCGCCGGCCTCTTGAGCGTCGGCGAGGACCCGAACGAGATGGCGGAAGGGCGGATAGCCGAGCTCCCGGCGGCGCTCGAGCTCCTCGGCGAGGAAGCGCGTGACGTCGTGCCGAGCCGCGTGAACGATCGGGCGAGCGTCCGGTTGGAACGTCTGCACGATCACCCGGCCGGGCGCATCCCTCCCGCTTCGGCCGGCCAGCTGGGTGACGAGCTGGAACGTTCGCTCCTCTGCCCGGAAGTCCGGCATCCCGAGACCGGTGTCGGCATCCACGACGGCGGCGAGCGCGACGCCGGCGAAGTGATGCCCTTTGGCGACCATCTGGGTGCCGACGAGCACTGTCCGGTCCGTCTCCGCGAAACGCCGCAGCGCCGCAGTCAGCTCCGCCGGGCGGCGAATAGCGTCTGCATCGAGTCGGATCCGCTCGAGGCCGGGCACCTTCTCCGCGAGCTCCTGCTCGAGCCGTTGCGTTCCGGCGCCGATCCGTGCGAGCTCCGGCGAGCCGCACTCAGGGCAGGCTTCGCCCATCGACTCGACGAGCGAGCAGTGGTGGCAGTGGAGCCGCCCGTCGGCGTGGAGGACGAGCGCGACGTCGCAGTTGGGACAGCGCCGGGTCAGCCCGCACGCGCGACAGTGGACGGCCGGAGCGACGCCGCGGCGGTTGAGGAGCAGGATCGCCTTGCCTCCGTTCTGCTCCAGCGCTCCGAGCTCGGTAAGGAGCGGCGCCGAGAGCGGATACCCGGCCTCCCGGCGGAGGTCGACGACGCGCACCGGCGGCAACCGGCCGACGAGGCGCCCTCCGAGCTCGAGCCGCTCCAGCCGTTCCCAGCTCTCCGGCCTCGGCGTCGCGGTGCCGAAGATCGCCACGGCGTCCTCGAGCGCGGCCCGCTTGGCTGCGACGGTGCGGGCGTCATAGCGCGGGTCGGCGTCCTGCTTGTAGGACGGGTCGTGCTCCTCGTCGACGCAGATCACGCCGAGCGGCGCGACCGCCGCGAAGACCGCCGATCGGGCGCCAACCACGATCGGCGCCGCCCCGCTCGCGATCCGCACGCGCTCGTCCCGCCGCTCCGCCTCCGTCAGCGACGAGTGGAGGACCGCGACGCGGTCGCCGAACCGCGCGCGCAGGCGGCCAACGGTCTGCGGCGCGAGCGCGATCTCCGGCACGAGCACGATCGCCGCTTTTCCCCGCTCGAGCGCCGCGGCGCAGGCCTGGAGGTAGACCTCCGTCTTGCCGCTGCCCGTCGCTCCGTGGAGGAGGACGTTGGCGCCGCCCCCGTCAAGCGCCTCGATGATGCGTGCGAGCGCGCTTTGCTGGCTCTCACTCAACCGTGCAGGCTCGGCCTCGCCGCCCAGCGAGTCCCGCTCTGCCGGCTGCGGCCGCTCCCCGCGAGCCTTCCGCTTGGGCGGCGCCACCAGTTCGAGCGCCCGCGCCGGGGTGGAGCCGTAGTAGTCCGCAAGCCACAGCGCGAGATCGATGAGCGGCTCCGGTAATTCGTCGACCACGTCGCCGACGGGCGCCGCCTTCACGCCCTCGGGCGGGCTTTTCTCCAGGCCGACGACCACGCCGCGCCGCTTGGCTCCGCCGAAGCGAACCGTAACCACCGCCCCCTTGCCGACCTCGGGCGGAACCTCGTAGGTGAACGGCCTCGCCACCGCCCGAGACGAGACGAGCGGGTAGACGGAGGCGTAGGGCACCGGCTGACCGTAGCCTCAGAGCAGGTCGGCGGCGTCCTTGTAAGGTTCACCTGCCAATGAGAGCGATACGGCCTATCCAGTCCTTGTAAGGTGACCCTTACCACCCGAGTAAGCCGACCCTACAAGGAGACCACATGAGAAAGACGTTTCTGCTCCTGATCGTCCTGCTGGGCCTCGTCGCTCTCACGGTAACGGCCTGCGGCTCCGACGACGACTCGTCGCCGGCCGCCGCAACGGCGACCGAGGACGGCGAAGACGAAGGCGAGGAGGAAGGCGAGATCACGGCCGAGGAGGCTGCTGCGGAGATCGACGAGATCAAGCGGATGCTCGACGAGGGCCTCGCCCAGTACCAGGACGGCGACACAGAAGCGGCCGACACCACGGTCGGAGATGCCTACCTCGAGCACTTCGAGAAGGTTGAGCACCCACTCGAGGAGCAGGACCACGAGCTCATGGAGGACCTCGAGCACCGGATCAGCACGGAGATCCGCGACGAGATGAAGGAGGGCGCATCGGCCGATGAGGTCGCCGCGCTGGTTGAAGAGACGAAGGCCGACCTCGACACGGCCAAGACGAAGCTCCAGGAGGCCCAGTAGGCGTGAGGTTCCTCCTGCTGTTCGCCGTCGCGGCCGCCGCGCTCCTGGCGCCGGCGGCCGCGCACGCCGACGACGCGCAGTTCGCGGATGCGCGCGCGCAGGTCGAAACGGCGCGCCAGCTGACACAGGAGGCGTACGACGCAGCGAAGGCGGGGGACCGCGAGCAGGGCTACCAGCTCGCTCGCACCGCCTATCTCGACCACTTCGAGCATGCGGAGGTGCCGCTCCGCCTTCGCGATCCCAACCTCGTCCTGGACGTGGAGTTCGCGTTCGCGGAGTTCCGGAACGGCATCCGCGACGGAGAGCCGATCGGCGAGCTCCGCGAGACGAAGGACGAGATCCTCGCCGGCCTCCGCGACACCGATCGCACGCTGGCGGACAAAGGGATCGCTGCACCGCTGCTCGCGTTCCTCTTCTCGTTCGGGATCCTCTTCCGTGAGGGCCTGGAAGCGGTGCTCGTGATCGCGATCCTGCTCGGCTCGCTGGCCTCGGGCCGCGCCACGGGATACCGCCGCCCGCTCGGGCTCGGCATCCTCGCCGCCATCGGTGCCACCGTGCTGGTGTGGCTCCTCACCACACTCGTCCTCGACCTCGCCCCGGTCCAGCGCGAGCTGCTCGAAGGGGTGACTGCGGTGCTCGCGGTCGTCGTTCTCTTCCTCGTCTCGTTCTGGCTCGTGTCCCAGCTCGAGCAGAAGCGCCGCCTCGAGTTCATGCGGGCGCGCGTTGCGTCCGCAATCGCCGCCGGGAGCGCGCTCGCCTTCGCCGGTCTCGGGTTCACGGCCGTGTTCCGGGAGGGCTTCGAGACCGTGCTCTTCTACCAGGCGCTCGCGATCTTCGCGGAGGGCCTCGAGCTCTGGGTGGTTCTGGGCGCCGTGACCGCCGCGGTCGCGCTCGGCCTGGCCGCGTACGCGGTGATCGGGCTCGGCAAGAAGCTGCCCTTCAAGCAGCTGCTCTTCGCCGGCGCGACCACGCTGCTGCTGCTTTCGGTCGCGTTTGCAGGGAACGCGGTGCGCTCGCTGCAGGAGGCCGGCTGGATCCCCGTGACGCCGATCCAAGGCGAGTGGGCGCGGCTGCAGGTCTTCCTTGCAGAGCTGACGGGCATCCACCCGACTCGTGAGGGGATCGTGGTGCAGGTCGCGCTGCTCAGCGTCTACGTGGCCGGTGCGGGCTACCTCTTCGGCTGGAAGCGGTTCGGCCGAGCGCGCCCGGAGGCGGCACGGGCATGAGCAGGCTTCGCGTCGGGATCGACGTCGGCGGCACGTTCACGAAGGCGGTCGCCGTCTGCCCGGAGACGCGGGAGCTGCGCGCGCACGCGACGGTTCCCACGACGCATGCGCACGACCACGGTGTCGCGCAGGGCGTCGCCGACGCGCTGCGGTCGCTGCTGACGCGCGTCGACGGAGAATCGATCGAGCTGGTCGCGTTCTCGACCACGCAGGCGATGAACGCGCTCCTGGAGGGCGACGTGGGCCGCGTCGGCGTGGTCGGCCTCGGCGAGGAGCCGAATCTGCGGCCGGCGCGCAAGCGCACCCGGGTCGGGGCGATCGGTCTCGCACCGGACCGGAAGCTCGAGACCTCGCACGCCTTCCTCGATGCGACGGGCGGCGTCGACCGGGACATGCTCGACGCCGCGCTGCTCGATTTCGCGCGAGAGGGGTGTCGTGCAATCGCCGTGAGCGCCGCCTTCGCCGTCGACGATCCGGACACGGAGCGTGTCGTCTCCGAACGGGCGGCAGCTCACGGCCTCCCGGCCTGCGCCGGGCACGAGCTGTCCGGCGCGTACGGGCTCGAGACGCGGACGATCAGCGCCGCGATCAATGCGAGCATCCTGCCCGTCGTCGAGCGGACGACGACGCTCGTCGCATCCGCGCTCGCCGAGGCGGGGCTCGGTGCGCCGCTCCTCGTGCTCCGGGGCGACGGCGGGGCGATGAGCGTTGCTGAGTTCCGCCGGAGGCCGTCGTTCACGATCGGCTCGGGCCCTGCAGCCGGCGTCTCGGCGGCCCTGCACCAGCTCGAGATCAGGGACGGAATCGTCGTCGAGTGCGGCGGTACGAGCTCGAACGTCTCGGTGATCAAGAACGGCCGGCCGCTGCTGCGGACGCTTCGCGTGATGGGCCGCCCGACCTGCGTCCGCTCGATCGACAGCTGGGTCGTCGGCGCCGCTGGGGGGAGCATGCCCCGCGTTGGCCGCCGCCGGCTCGAGGACGTCGGCCCGCGGAGCGCGCACCTCGCCGACCTTCCGTACGCGTGTTTCGCGACGCCTGAGGAGCTGGCGGATGCGCGGCTCGAGCTCCGCGCGCCTCGCGCCGGCGATCCGGCCGACTATGGGGTGATCCGAGCGGCGGGCGGCGACTTCGCGCTCACCGCGACGTGCGCCGCGAACGCCCTCGGCCTCGCGGACGGTGCGTATGCGGCAGGCAGCCGCGACGCAGCTCGGCTCGCGTTCGGGCCGCTGGCCGAGCGGCTGCGGACGACCGTCGACGACGCGGCGACCCGCGTGCTCGACGGCGCCGCCCGGCGGATCGCCGACGCTGCCGCCGAGGCCGCGAAACAGCATGCGCTGCGCGACGACGTGCCGCTGGTTGCGCTCGGCGGCTCGGGCGATGTGCTCGTCGCACGGGTCGCGGAGCTGCTTGGCAGGCCGATGGTGCGAACGGAGCACCCCGAAGTGCTGTCGTCGATCGGCGCCGCCCTCTCTCTCGTGCGGGTCGAGCTCGACCGCAACGGCGTTTCCGCGCTGGACGTGCCTGCACTGGCGACCGAGGCCGAGGCCGCATGCATCGCTGCAGGAGCCGCGCCGGCATCGATCACCGTGGAGACGACCTATGACGAGTCCGACCGGATCCTGCGCGCGGTCGCCACCGGTGCCGCCGCGCTCGAGACAGGCGCCGTCGGGGCCGAGCCGGCCGACGATCGCCGGCGGCTCCAAGCCGCGGCGGACGCGCTCGAGCTCACCCCCGCCGATCTGACGCTGCTCGCCGCGAACGACTTCTACCGCGTCTTCTCCGAGAACGGCTCCGGCCGGGTCGCCGTCGTGGACGCGCGCGCCGCGATCCCGGTCGCCGAGGACGCCCGTTGCGTCTTTGCCGGCGAAGGCACCGAGTTCCTCGAGCGCCTGCGCGTCGAGCTCCGTGAGCACACGCGCGAGCTCGGAGTCGCGACGATGCTCCCGCGCGTCGTCCTCGTCTCCGGGTCGCGCATCCTCGACCTCTCCGACGCCCGCCGGCCCGAGGACGTGCTGACGGCGGCGGAGCGTGCGCTGGACGCCTCGGGCACCGCCGTCGCCGTCCTGGCGCGCTGATGTCGCTCTACCGGCAGGCGGGCCGCCGGAGCGGGTGGCTCGTGGCCGCTGTCGTCGTTGCGCTCCTGGTCGGCTTCGGGATCGGCTTCGCCGTGTCCCGGGCGACGGCCGAGGAGCCGACGGTCGAGGCAGCTGTCGCGAGCGTCCAGGAGGATGCCGGCGCGACTGCGGATGCGCTGGAGCTCGTCGCCATCCACTACGAGACGACCGAAGCCGCCGCTCTGCAGCAGCTGCTGCGAGCGGAGGAGTCCTTCGAGGAGGTCAGGCCCGAGCTTCAGCTGCTCTCGCCGGAGGAAACGGCCGACGCCGAGCAGGCGATCGAGAGACTCGCGTCTCTCGTCGACCAGAGCGCGTCGGCCCAGCAGGTCGAACGTGCGGCGGAGGAGGCGCGCGCAACCGTCCGGCGGGCGGCCGGGCTGCGATAGCCTCGCAGGCGATGGCGCACGCTGGTCATTCGGTCGACGAGTACCTCGAGACGATCTACTTCCTCGCGTTCCCGATCGGCGAGTACAAGCCGCTCACCGGAGGGACCTCCCCCACGCTCGCATCACGCGTCGCGGAGATGCTCGGCGTCTCGCGCGCGTCGGCCGGCGAGATGCTGAAGCGGATGGAGAGCGAGGAGCTGATCAGCCGCGGCGAGAACAAGGAGGCCGTCCTGACGAAGACGGGGCGCGCCCGGGCCGAAAAGGTCGTTCGCAAGCACCGGCTGATCGAGCGGCTGCTCACGGACTTCATGGACTACACGCCTGCAGAGGCGCACGTCCATGCGGACGAGATCGGCGACTCGTTCTCGGACGACATGGTCGAGCGGATGGCGAAGAAGCTCGGGTATCCCGAGCGCTGCCCCCATGGTTGGCCGGTCGATCCCGCGTTCGAGCAGGCCGAGAACGACGAGCTCAAGGCTCTGGCGGAGCTCGACGAGGGGCAGGCCGCGACCATCGTCCGGCTCGCGGAGCACGACGGCGATCTCCTCCACTGGTTCTACGACCAGGGGTTCGAGCCTGGCCGCGAGCTGCGGCTGACCGCCGCGGATCCGGCCGCCGGCAGCTTCCGCGTGCAGCTGAACGGCCGCGAGGAGACCGTCGCGGAGAAAGCGGCCGCGGGGCTCTTCGTCAGGCCTTCGTAACGGCCAGGAGCCGCGCGAGCGCGGCAGCGTCGAGCTCGCCGCGGTTCTTGGCGAGTGCGATCAGAGCAGCCTGCTTCGTCATGGGCCTCAACGTTCGGAGGCGCGCATGACGTTCCTGCCGGCGAAGAGGGTTAGACGGTCGTCGTCTCGG
>CAWHOA010000042.1:0-92800 GCA_963830885.1 uncultured Actinomycetes bacterium
AGGCAAGCGAGTCGAAGACCGACCACGCCTCGACGATCTTGTCGTCGTCGAGCATCAGAAACGCGGAGCCTTGGATCTCGATCGCATTGCCGCTCGCCGGCAGATCGGACCGCTCGCCCGTGTGCGTGCCCGTGAGCACCCACTCGATGGCGATCTGATCCTTGGCGCGGATCTCCTGCGAGAGCTCCATCCTGATGTCGGGCACGATCGAACGCCAGTACCCGATGCTTTCCTCAGCCAGAGCAGGGCCGCTCTCGTCGGGACCAAGGTCGGGAGAGAAGCCGTTCATGAAGACGGCACAGTCCGGCGCGACGTGCTTCTCAGCCTCGCTGAAATCGCCCTCGTTCCAAGCGGCCACGAGGAACTTCACGGCCGGATGCTTCGGCTCGTGCTCCTCCTGCTTGCCGTGTCTGAAGTGCCTCACGGCCAGAGCGCCCAGTGTTGGAATGATCGCCACCTCGACCTCGGCGGGCAGCAGGAGCTTGGCCAGCACCCAGCTGCAGAGAGCGGCGAGCGTCATGTCCGACAGGAAGAGAAGCTTCTCGTCTCCCTTGAGCATGTCTTGGCTCACAGAGCTCTCCTCTCTCGTGAGGACGATCGCTGACGCAGCCGCTAGGCGCTGATCCCGTGGGCCGCGGCGACGTGCGCGCCCTCCTCGTGCAGCGCCTTCTCGTCCTCGTGGGTGCCCGGCTTGAGGTCGAAGACGACCTTCTTCACCGTTCCGGTGAAGGGGTAGGGCGATTTGGCCGCGTAGGCGCGGTCGACGGGCAGGCCATTGTCGCGACCGACGTCCATGCCGGCGTAACCGGAGAAGCGGACGGCGACCGTCCGCTCCATCCGTCCTTCGCCGATCTGCTCGCCGTTCGCGTAGAGGTAGACGGTTCCGCCCGCCGATCGTTCCTGCCGGTCGGCGTCGAACTGCATCCGGACCGTGACGTCCCCGGTCGGGATGGGCTCGGTCGAGACCTGCTCGTACCGCTCGACGCCCATCACCGAGTAGCTGTGGTGCAGGCGGCCGTTCTCGTCGACCCAGAGCGAGAAGCCGCCCATCTCGTCCGCCTCGGCGACGATCACGCCCTCGGCGCCGCCCTCGGGGACCGATAGCGCCGCCTCGATCGCGTAGGAGCGGCCGTAGACGCGCGGGATCATCCCGGCAGCGATGTTCTGGACGTCGCCGTAGATCGTATGGGTCGTGACCGTCGGCATCGGCGGCAGGCTCCCGAAGAAGACCGAGAGTGCGGCCAGCAGCGGCAGCACGTTGTGCTTCTCGGCCTCCTCCCAGAAGAGCTCCTTGAGCTCGGCGAGCTTCTCCGGGTTCTCCGCGGCGAGGTCCTTCGCCTGACTGAAGTCGTCGGGCAGGTAGTACAGCTCCCAGGTGTCTTGCTCCGGGTCGTAGGTTCCGGGCGCGAACCTCGCCATCGTCGGCGGCGACAGGTCCCACGGAATTCGGTCGAGCTTGCAGGCGGCCCACCAGCCGTCCTTGTAGATCGCCCGGTTCCCGACGGCCTCGAAGTACTGCACGGTGTGGCGCTCCGCTGCGTTCGCATCTTCGAAGGTGTGGAGGAAGCTCGTCCCCTCCATCGGCTTCTGAGCGGTCCCGTCCACGACCGTGGGCTCGGGGATCCCGGCCGCTTCGAGGATCGTCGGCCCGACGTCGATGAAGTGAGTGAACTGGGTCCGCAACCCGCCGGCGTCCTTGATTCGCTTCGGCCAGGAGACCACCGTGGCGTTGCGCGAGCCGCCGAGGTGGGAAGCGACCTGCTTGCCCCACTGGAACGGCGTGTTCCCGGCCCACGCCCAGGCCGCCGCGTAGTGCGGCGCGTACGCGTCGGTGCCCCAGGCGTCGAGCCCGCCGTACTGCTCGATCAGCGAGAGCTGCTGCTCAGACGTCAGTGCAATCCCGTTCTGCATCGTCAGCTCGTTGAAGGAGCCGGTCAGCGTTCCCTCCAGGCTCGCGCCGTTGTCCCCGAAGATGTAGATGACGAGCGTGTTGTCGCGCTCGCCCAGCTCCTCGACTGCGTCGAGCAGGCGGCCGACGTTCCAGTCGGTGTTCTCCTGGAAGCCGGCATAGACCTCCATCTGCCGCGCATACAACGTCTTCTCGCGTCCGAGAGAGAGTCCCAGGCGGGGAGCGCGTCCGGTCGTCGGCGTGAGCTCCGCGTCGGGCGGGATCACGCCCAGCGTCTTCTGCCGTTCGAAGGTCTCCTCACGGAGAACGTCCCAGCCCTGGTCGAACTTGCCGCGGTACTTCTCGCTCCACTCGACCGCGACCTGGTGCGGCGCGTGCGAGCACCCGGTCGAGTAGTAGATGAACCACGGCTTCTCCTGGTCCTGGGCGCGCACCTCATGCAGCCAGCGCGCCGCCTGATCGGTGAGGTCGTCCGGCCAGTAGTACTCCTTGCCGTCCTCGCCCTCCGGGACACCGATGGTCGTGTTGTCCTGCGTGATGAGCGGGTCGTACTGGCCCGCCTCGCCGCCGAGGATGCCCCAGAAGCGATCGAATCCCCACGCGTTCGGCCAGCGGTCGAACGGCCCGGCTGCACCCTGGACGTGATCGGGGGTCAGGTGCCACTTGCCGAACCCTGCGGTGGCGTAGCCGTTGCCCTGAAGCGCGCGGACGAACGGAGCGCAGTCCTTCGGCACGCTCGCCGAGTAGCCGGGGAACGGGCCGGGGAACTCGCCGATCGACCCGAACCCCACGGTGTGGTGGTTGCGGCCCGTAAGCAGGGCGGCCCGGGTGGGCGAGCAGATCGCGACGACGTGGAAGCGGTTGTACCTGAGGCCCTGCTCGGCGACCCGCGTCATCGCCGGCGTCGAGACGGGCCCGCCGAATGTCGACGGGTTGCCGAAGCCCGCGTCGTCGATCAGCACGAGCAGCACGTTCGGCGCGCCCTCCGGCGGCGACGGCGTCATGTTGATCGTCCAGTCGGCGACGGACGCGTCGAGCGTTCGCCCGACCGTGCCGCCGAAGTTCGGATCCGGGATCGGCAGCACCGTCCGGTCCGGGCTGAACTTCCCCATCGCCTCGCCGAGCGACTCCTTCAAGGCGCCCATGCCCTTCTTGTCGCCCTGGACGACCGAGCGGAGCATGGCGCCCGCGAGCGCCTGCTCGACGGCGAGCCGCTGCTCGTCGTCGAAGATCGCGATGATCCCGGCCGACCCCGGCGGCAGGTTCTCGCCGATCTTGTCGCGAAGCTCCTTCTCGACCTTGTTGCCGGCAAACCTGCCGACGACCCTGCCCGCGACGGCCCCGACCGCGACCGACGCAAGCAGCGGCGGCGCGAACAAGCCCACCGCGAGCCCGACGCCACCTCCCCAGCCCGTCCCCTTACGGCCCAGGTTGTCGCCGGTCCGCTGCACCGCGACGTTGCCGTCCTCGTCGTGCGTGACGAGGATGACGCCCTCGATCGAGACCTTTTTCTCCTTGACGAGCTCGACCAGCGCCTCGAAGTCCTTCGTCGCCTCGTCGATGTCCTGGTAACCGGCAACGAGGACATCGGTCGGTGTCTCAGCCATCACGGCTCTCCCTTCGATTCCATCCGGAAACGATATGAGCGGTGCACAGGAGTGGGCTGCCGCCGGCCGCCAGCATATCGCCGCACGCACGAGGTCCGAGTCCATGGGAAAGCGGACCCGCCACCTCCACGTTCGGCTCGGATGATGGAGAATCAGGCTCGTGACGACCGCTGAGACTGCCCAGTCGGAACGCGCAAGCGGCGCGACGCTCGTGTTGCTGACGTTGGCGGCGGGGCAATTCTTACGTGCTTGCCGAACTTGAGAGAATGGAGTCTGATCATGGCGGACATTGAGCACTCCACGGAAACCGTCGCCGCGCCGGAGACGCCAACCACCCGCCGCCCCGGATCGGAGTCGGAATCGGGCCCGAAGAAGGCGTCATCGCAGAGGGTCGAGGCTTGGCTCACACCTGCGGAGCGCGCCGCGCGGGGAAAGCAGGTGCGAGTCGAGGTGCCGCGCTCCAGCCACGCGGAGTGGGAGCCGGCCGCCGATCGGCGCGATCCGGTCGACCTGCTCGACGAGCAGGCCGCGACCCGCCTGCGCGAGCTCCTCCCGGTCCGGTACGGCCGGATGCTCGTGTCCCCGTTCACGTTCTTCCGGGGCGCCGCCTACGTCATGGCCGCCGATCTAGCAGGCTCACCCCGCACGGGCCTGCAAACGCAGCTGTGCGGAGACGCGCATCTGTCCAACTTCGGCGGATTCGCGGCACCGGACCGCCGGCTTGTCTTCGGCCTGAACGACTTCGACGAGACCTTGCCCGGCCCATTCGAGTGGGACGTCAAGCGCCTCGTCGCGAGCTTTGCGGTCGCGGGCAGAGACCGCGGCTTCGACACGAAGGAGCGTCGCACCGTCAACCTCGAGGTCGTTCGTTCCTACCGTGAGGCGATGGCCGCCCTCGCCGGAATGAGGGACCTCGACGTCTGGTACGCGCGCCTCGACAAGGACGAGTTCATGCAGCTGGTCAACCAGGTCGCCTCGAAGAAACAGGCGAAGCGGACGCAGGAGAGCGTCGTCAAGGCGCAGACGAAGGACAGCCTCAGGGCGTTTGCCAAGCTGACCGAGGTCGTGGGCGGGGAGCCGCGCATCGTCAGCGACCCGCCGCTCATCGTGCCGATCGAGGAAGTCGCAGCGGGCGCAGGGGCGGATGCGGAGCAGATCGAGGAGTACGTCCAAGGCGTGCTCTCGTCCTACCGCGAGACCCTCACGGACGACCATCGGCGTCTGCTCGAACGCTTCCGTTACGCCCACGCGGCACGCAAGGTCGTCGGGGTGGGGAGCGTCGGCTCACGCGCCTGGATCGCCCTCCTGCTGGGCCGCGATGTCGACGACCCGCTCTTCCTCCAGATCAAGCAGGCCGACCGGTCCGTGCTCGAGCCCTTCCTCGGCGAGAGCGAGTTCTCCAACCACGGAAGGCGCGTCGTCGCGGGGCAGCGCCTCATGCAGGCGGCGAGCGACATCATGCTCGGCTGGACACGGGTCGACCAGTTCGGCGTACAGGCCGACTTCTACGTGCGTCAACTCTGGGACGGCAAGGGCTCGGCCGACATCGACTCGATGAATCCGCGCGCGCTCACTTTCTACGCCCACGTCTGCGGCTCGACACTCGCGCGTGCACACGCCCGCTCGGGCGACGCGATCGCGATCGCGAGCTATCTCGGCACGGGCGATGCTTTCGATCGCGCGCTGGCCTCGTTCGCGGAGATCTACGCCGACCAGAACGAGCGCGACTACGCAACCCTGCGAGAAGCCGTGGAGTCCGGCCGACTGTCGGCCATGGCCTGAACTCCAGAGACTCCCATCCTGCGAGCGTTACGAGAGCTTGGTCAGGGTGGCTTCGATCCGCTCGAGCCGGCTGTCGATCTGACGCAGCTGCTCCGCTGTCTGCGTCTCGGCCTCCGAGCGCACCTGCTCACGGCGTTGGCGCGAGACGAACGTGCTCGTGATCGAGGCGGTGATGATGGTCAGGAAGCCGATCCCGAACAGCATGACGAGCGCGGCGAGGAGCCGTCCGGTGACATTCGTCGGAACGTTGTCGCCGTACCCGACCGTCGTGGTCGTCTGAACCGCCCACCAGAGCCCGGAACCGATCGACGGATAGTTCTCGTGATCGACGAACCTCATGAGAATGCCGGTCCCGACGGTGATCGCGATCGTCGCCGTGGCGATCACGATCGCGGCGTTACGCGGGGTGGTGGCGCGCGCCACCGCACGGTCGAGCTGCCGCTCGAGCCTCGTCTCGTCCAACATCTCGGTGCGCTTCGCGCTCACGGGTCCCAGTCCTGCCGCTCACGCCTGCCGAGCCCGGCCGCCTACTCGGAGTAGGCGATCGTCGTGAAGAGCGTGTACCCGCCGGCGGTGGTGTCGAGCCGGGAGTGCTGGAGCACCACGGGCACGTCGCTCTCGACCGCGTAGGCGAACGGCGTCCCGCGCGGGAGCTCGACGCCGAGCTCGTCGGCCCGGTCGAGGCGCACGTGCCGCGTGCGCCTCGCGCCGAGCGGACAGGACCACGTCGCCGATCGGCTCGCGGTCCTCGAAGTAGAAGGTGAACGCGACCCGCGCGTCCTCGTCCGACACGTTGAGCAGGCACGCAGCTTCGTGGCTCTCGAGGCCGTGCGACGACTCCGCGGGGAGGTAGGCGTCGGGCACGAACCAGCGGTGTTTGCCTGCGGCTTTCACTTTGACATCATCCGAAACGGTGGAGGGGCGGGAGCGGTTTCGCCCCCGCCTCTCCCCAGCCCGATGACTAGAAGTCGTAGTCGTCGATGTTCTCCGGCGTAAAGACGAGCAGCTCCGGGGCGTAGACGATCCCGTCGGCCTCGACGGTGATCTCCCCGAGCCGACCTGCCTCGAAGGTCTCTCCTTCCTCTCCCGTGATCTCCCCGGCCAGAACGCCGTGGGCAGCGTAGGCCGCGAGGTAGCCGATGTCCTGGAAGTTCCAGAGGGCGTTCTGCTGGACGCAGCCCGACTTCACGAACTCCCTCATCTCGCTCGGCAGCCCGAGGCCCGTGACGATGACGGCCTCGCACTTGTCCTGCTGCGTGACGACCTGGGCCGCGGCCGCGATGCCGACGGTCGTCGGAGCGATGATGCACTTGAGGTCCGGGTAGGCCTGGAGCAGCCCCTGGGCCTCCTCCGTCGACTTGGTCGGATCGTCGTCGCCGTAGACCGTCGTGACGAGCTCCATGTCCGCGTACTTCGGGTCCTCGAGCGTCTGCTCCATGACCTCGATCCACGCGTTCTGGTTCGTCGCGGTCGCCGCCGCCGAGAGGATGGCGATCTCGCCGGTGTAGTCGATCTGCGAGCCGCACATCTCGATCTGCGTCTCGCCGACCGCCTGCGGCGACGGGGTGCTCGCGAACATGATCCGGGCGTCCGGGTTCACGTCCGAGTCGAAGGTGACCGTCTGGATCCCCTTCGCCTCCGCCGACTCGAGTGCCGGCACGAGCGCGTCCGGATCGTTCGCCGAGATGAGCAGCGCATCGGGCTCCTGCGCGATCGCGGCATTGATCACCTCGACCTGCTGCTGCGCGTCGGCCTCGGTCGAGCCGTTGAACTCGGTCGTGTCGCCGAGCTCGGCAGCCGCTTCCTGCATGCCCGCGTTCGTCAGGTCGAAGACGGGGTTGCCGACGTTCTTCGGGATCATGTAGAGCGCGAATCCGCCTTCGCCGCCGTCGGTCGTCTCGGCTCCCGTCGCCGCCGGCTCAGCGCTCGTGTCGGTGTCGTCGTCGTCTCCGCCGCACGCGGCGGCGGCAAGCACGACCGCGAGGGCCAGGAGCGCGAGGATCGTGCTCACACCCTTGCTCCTTCTCATCACCTAGCTCCTTTCGTCGATTCCCCCAACTAGTGGCTGGGACTCCCGCTCGGTTGCTCGTCGCCCGCGGCCTCCTTTCGATCGAGACGCTCGGCGAGGCGTCGGCCCAGGCCCTGCTCCCGGATGCCGCGCAGCAGGTTTCCGACGAGGATCGCGCCGAGCAGCAGACCTCCGATGACGATGCTCTGGGTGTCGCCGGCGATGTTCGCGAGACCCATGCCGTTGCGGAGGACCGCAATGAGGACGACGGCCAGGAAGACTCCGAGAATCGTCCCCGAGCCGCCGAAGATGTTGACGCCGCCCAGGACGACAGCGGCGACGACGTCGAGAAGCGCGACCGTGGCGGCATCCGCCTGCGCGGTCGCGAAATAGGACGCGTAGAGCAGGCCCGCGACTGCGGCCATCAGCCCCGAGAGCGCATAGAGCGTGACGCGGACGCGATCGACGGGAACGCCGGAGAAGCGCGCCGCCTCGCGGTTCGACCCGATCGCGTAGACATAGCGGCCGAACCGCGTTCCGTGGAGCACGACCGCGAACACCACGGCGGCCGCCACGAAGATCGCCAGCCCGACCGGGACGGCGCTCGAACCGACGTAGCCGTTGCCGAGCCGGGTGAAGCCCGCGCGGAAAGCCCGTGATGCCCTCGCTGCCGAGGATCACGAACGCGAGCCCGCGGTAGGCGGCGAGCGTTCCGAGCGTCACCGCGAGCGAGGGAAGGTGGAGCACGCCGACCAGGACGCCGTTGAAGAGACCGAGCCCGGTCCCGACCAGGAGCCCGATGAAGCAGGCAAGCCAGATGTTCACGCCGTGCTGCCAGACGTCGGCGAAGACGACCACGCAGACGGCGAGCGTCGAGGCGACCGAGATGTCGATCTCGCCGGCGACGACGACGAGCGTCAGCCCGAGCGCCATCAGGCCGATCATCGTGTACGGCTTCATCAGGTCGAGGAGGTTCTCCGTGTCCAGGAAGAAGGGCGAGAGCGATGCGCTCCAGGCCCCGGCGGCGAGGATGAGGAGGACGAGCACGAACTCCCAGCGCCCGACCAGCGAGCGGGCGAAGGCCCCGGCGCGGGCGGCGCTCACGTCGACGCCTCCGCGTGTCTCGCTGCCCGAGCCTCGCTCCGCCGTCGCCGTCGCAGCGCTTCCTGCAGGCGCTGCGTGACGAGTGCGTCGATCGTCACCGCGGCGACGATCGCGAAGCCCTGGAACGCGATCTTCCAGAACGGGTTGACCTTGAGCAGCGTGAAGCCGTCGTCGATCACGCCGATGAAGAGCGCCCCGAGGACCGCTCCGAGCACGGTTCCGACGCCGCCGAAGACGTTGACGCCGCCGATCACGACCGCGGAGATCACGTCGAACTCGAACCCCGATCCCGAGGCCGCGCTCACGTTCGCGAAGCGGGCCGCGTACATGAACCCACCGAGCCCGGCGAGCGAGCCGCTGAGCGCGAAGGCGAGCATCACCCTGCGGCCCACCGGGATACCGGAGTACCGCGCAGCCTCCGGGTTGGAGCCGATCGCGTAGAAGTCGCGCCCCCAGTGCGTCCAGCGGAGGACTGCCGCCCCGAGCGCGGCGACCACGATTGCGAGGACGGCCAGGGTGGGGATGCCGAGGATGTCGCGGAAGGCGAACTCCTTGAACGAGCTCGGGAGCTCGAAGGCGAGGACCTGAGACCCCCCGGACACCTGGTGCACGAGGCCGCGGTAGATGTAGAGCGTGCCGAGCGTCGCGATGATCGCGGGCACCTTCCCGACGGTGACGAGGAGGCCGTTGAAGAGGCCGCAGCCGAGGCCGACCGCGACCGCGATCGCGGCCGCGACGACCACCGGGAGCCCGTTGTGCGCGGCCAGCGTGTCGGCGCTGATGAAGGCGGAGAGCCCCACGATCGAGCCGACCGAGAGATCGATGTTCCGCGTCAGCACGACCATCGTCTGGCCCACGGCCACGACGACGACGGTGGCCACGTTCAGGGCGATGTTCCGCCAGTTGCCCGCGGTGAGGAACGCGTCGCTGCGAAGGCTGAAGAAGACGATGGCCACGAGGAGCGCGACGGCGATGCCGAGCTCCCGCAGGCGGAAGGCGGTGACTGCGAGCGTGTGGAGCGAGGCCGTCGGAGCGGGTCGGCTCATGCCGCGTCCGCCTTCGCCCCGGTCGCGGCGTCCATGATGCGCTCCGAGGTCGCGTCCGCCCGCTCGAGCTCGGCGGCAACGCGCCCCTCGCGGAGCACGACGACGCGGTCGCTCATCCCGAGCACCTCCGGGAGCTCCGACGAGATGAGGACGATCGCGAGCCCCTGCGTCGCGAGGTGCGAGATCGTGCGGTGCACGTCCGCCTTCGCTCCCACGTCGACGCCGCGCGTGGGCTCGTCGAGGATGAGGACGCGCGGCTCGGCCGCAAGCCATTTGGAGAGGACGACCTTCTGCTGGTTCCCGCCGGAGAGGGTGCGCACCTCCTGGGTCGGGGAGGACGCCTTGATCCGGAGCTGGTCGATGTACCTGCGCGCGAGCCGTCGCTCGAGCCACGGGCGGAGGAACCCCGCGCGCGTGAGCTGCGGAATGACCGCCATGGACGTGTTGGTCGCGATCGACATCATCGGAACGAGGCCCTGTCCCAGCCGGTCCTCCGGGAGGTACGCAAGCCCGCGGCGCAGGGCTGCGCGCGGCGAGCGCGGCCGGAACTCGCGGCCGGCGAGGAGAACCTGCACCGTCGTCGTGCGGGTCGATCCCGAAGAGGCTGCGTGCGATCTCACTTCGCCCGGCGCCGACCAGGCCGGCCAGGCCGAGGATCTCGCCGCGGCGCACCGCGAAGGAAACGTCCGCGAAGAAGCCGTGCCGCGTGAACCCCCGCACCTCGAGCGCCACCTCCCCGATCTCCGCCTCCTCCTTGGGAAAGAGCGCCTCGAGGGAGCGCCCGACCATCAGCCGGACCATCTCCGCGTGCGTGAGGTCGCTCGCCGGGCGGGTCGCGACATGGCGGCCGTCGCGGAGCACGGTGACGACGTCGGAGATCGCGCTCACCTCTTCGAGGCGGTGGCTGATGAAGACGACGGCGACGCCGCGGTCGCGCAGGCTCCGTGCGACCCGGAAGAGGTTGTCGACCTCCCGCGGCGAGAGCGCGGCCGTCGGCTCGTCCATGATCAGCACCCGCGCGTCCGTCGACAGCGCCTTCGCGATCTCGAGCAGCTGCCGGTCGGCCACGCCCAGCCCTCGGACCGGCGTGTCGGGCGCGAAGTCGACGCCGAGCTCGTCGAGGACCGTGGCAGCCTCCTGGTTCATCTGCGACCAGTCGACCGAGCCGAGCACGCCGCGCGGGCGGCGGCCGGCGAAGATGTTCTCCGCCACGGAGAGGTCGAGGAAGACGGACGGCTCCTGGTACATCGCCGCAATCCCGAGGGACTGCGCCGTGTGGGCGCTGCGGATCCGCTGCTCCTCGCCCGCGACGAGGATCTCGCCCGAGTCCGGCTGGTGGACGCCGGTCAGGATCTTGACGAGCGTCGACTTCCCGGCCCCGTTCTCGCCCACGAGGGCGTGCACCTCTCCCGATCGGAGCTCGAGGTCGACCTCGCTGAGCGCCTGGATGCCGCCGAAGCTGCGCGAGATGCCGCGGAGCTGGACGAGCGGCGGTGCAGGGGGCGTGCTCATCGCGGGTAAGCGGCAGCGAAGCCGCCGTCGACGTTGACGACGTTGCCGGTGGACTTGCCGGAGCGGTCGGAGGCGAGGAAGGCGATCGCCTCGGCGACGTCCTCCGCGTAGACGTTGACGTCGAGGGTCGTCCGCTTGCGGTAGAAGGCGGGCAGCTCCTCCTCGGCGACGCCGTAGGTGCTGGCTCGCTCGGCCTTCCACTCCGACGACCAGATGCCGGAGCCCTCGATGACCGCGTCGGGGTTGACCGTGTTCACGCGGATGCCGTGCTCGCCGCCCTCCTCGGCCAGGCAGCGGGCGAGGTGGAGGGAGGCGGCCTTGGCGGAGGAGTACGCGGTCGCGTTCGCGCCCGCGACGAGCGCGTTCTTCGAGCCGACGAAGACGATCGAGCCGCCGCGGCCTTGCGCGATCAGGACGCGGAAGGCCTCGCGCGCCGCGAGGAAGTAGCCGCGGACGAGGACGGCATGGTTGCGCTCCCACTCGTCCACCGTGGTCTCGGTCACGGGAGCGCTCGTGGCCAGGCCGGCCGAGGCGACGAGGATGTCGATTCCGCCGTAGGTCAGGACGGCGTGGCGCATCATCTCGGCGACGGCGGCCTCGTCGGTGACGTCGACCTGGACGGAGGACGCGCGCCCCTCGCCGTAGGTGGCGACGATCTCCTCGGCCACGAGCTCGGAGCCCCTGGTGTTCAGGTCGGCGACGGCGACGTGTGCGCCGCGCTCGGCGAGGGTGCGGGCGGCCGCCCGTCCGATCCCGCTCGCCCCGCCCACGATCAGCGCGACCCGGCCGGCCAGCTCGCCGGCGGGCGGGGCCTGGGCGAGCTTGTAGCGCTCGAGCGGCCAGTACTCGATCGCGAAGGCCTCGCTCTCGCTCAGCGACCGGAAGCCGCCGAGCGCGTCGGCCGCGTCCTGCACGGCAATCGCCCGGCGGTAGAGGTCGCGGGCCGTCCGCGCGCGCGACGCGTCGGCGCCGCTCGTGACGATGCCGACGCCGGGGATCAGCACGACACGGGGCCCGGCCGGGTCGATGGGGAACGGCCGGCTCTCGTCCGTCAGGTTGCGCTCGTAGTACTCGTGGTACCAGGCCGAATACGCGTCGACGCCGTCGCGCAGAGCCGCCCGCAGCTCGTCCGGGCCGTCGCGCGCTGCGTCGAAGTCGACGGCGAGCGGCCGATGCTTCGTGTGGATGAGGTGGTCCGGGCAGGGCGCGCCGATCTGGCTCACCTCGGGCGCGCGCACCGACGAGGCGAAGGCGACCGCCTCGGGGCTGCGGTCGACCCGCAGGACGGCGCCGGGGGCCTCCGCGAGCAGGGCGCCGCGGAGGGTCGGCAGCGTCGCGGCCAGCAGGTCCTCGGCCTCGTCGTCGTCGAGCGGCGGCGCCTTCGGCCCGCCCAGCCCGAAGCGCGGGCCGGCCGCCCGGCGGATCGCCTCGGCGGCGCGCGTGACGACCTCGAGCGTCGCGGCATAGCTCTCGCCGCCCGTCTCGCCCCAGGTGACGAGGCCGTGCTTCTCGAGCAGCACGGCGCGCGCGCCGGGATTCTCGCCCAGGAGCTCGGCGATGCGCTTCGACATGGCGAAGCCGGGGCGCTGGTAGTCGAGCCAGACGGCCTCGGCGCCGAACGTCTCGTCGGCGAGCCGCCGCCCGTCCGGGGAGGAGGTCAGGGCGATGATCGCGTCCGGGTGCGTGTGGTCGACGTGCGCGGCGCCGATGAACGCGTGGAGGAGCGTCTCGATGGACGGCCGCGGCTGCGCGGGCACGAGGGCGCAGCGGAGGAGGTAGTCCACCATCTCGGCGTCCTCCATCTCCTCGCGCTCGACCAGCGGCAGGATCTCGTCGAGCCGGAGCGCGGCGAAGCCTTCGGGCGTGATCGTCGCCAGGTCGGTGCCGGAGCCCTTGACCCAGAGGACGCGCGTCTCGCGCCCGAGGTGGTCAGGCGCGACGCCTTTGGCCGACGTGTTTCCGCCGCCCTGGTTGGCGAGCGCTCGATCGGCTCCGAGCAGGTTCGAGCGATAGACGAGGCCTGCGAGCGTGTCGAGCCCGGACGCGGCGCCGGCGTCCCAGAGATCGACCGGGGGCTCGATGCCATGCAGGGCGCCGGTGGCCTCCTTCACGCCTGCACCTCCTCGCGCTCTGACTCGCCGCTGAGGTCGTAGAAGCGCTCGCGCGCCTCGGCCCATTCCGCCGAGCCTGCGGGCTCGTACTCGGTGGGCACGAACGAGGCGCGCACCAGCTCGCGCCCCTGCTCGAGCGAGGCGAGCTCGCCGAGCCCCATCGCCTGCACGACGAGGTTGCCGACAGCGGCGGCCTCGACGGGGCCGGCGAGGACGGGCAGCCCCGTCGCGCTCGCGGTCCACCGGCAGAGGAGCTCGTTCTGCGCGCCGCCGCCGACGACGTGCACCTCGACGGGGGCCGTGCCGGTCGCGTCCTCCAGCAGGCGAACCGCCTGCGCGTGCCCGAGGGCCAGGCTCTCCAGGACGCAGCGGGTCACGGCCCCGGGCTCGACCGGCTCGGCCTGCCCGGTGCCGGCGCAGAACTCGCGGATCCGCTGCGGCATGTCGCCCGGGGTCGCGAAGCGGCGGTCGTCCGGGTCGACGAGCGAGCGCAGGGGAGGGGCCTCGGCGGCGAGCGCGACGAGCTCGTCGAACCCGTAGTCGCGGCCTTCCTGCGCCCAGGCCCGGCGGCACTCGTGCAGGAGCCAGAGGCCGGTGACGTTGCGGAGCAGGCGGGTCGTCCCGGCGACGCCGCCTTCGTTGGTCAGGTTCGCGGCAAAGGTCCGGTCGTCGATCAGCGGCGCGTCGAGCTCCAGCCCGACGAGCGACCACGTGCCGGCGCTGACGTAGGCGGAGCGCGGCTCCCGGAACGGAACGGCGGCGACCGCCGAGGCGGTGTCGTGCGTGGCAGGGGCGATCACCTGCGCCCCGCCCAGGCCGGTCTCGCCGTTGACCGGGCCGAGCGGTGTTCCCGGCGGCACGACCTCCGGCAGGATCCCGGAGGGGATGCCGAGCCGGTCGAGCAGGTCGGCAGTCCAGGTTCCGTCGTGGGCGTCGAGGCACTGGGTCGTCGTCGCGTTGGTGCGCTCCGCGACGGCGCGCCCTCCCAGCCAGTGGTGCACGAGGTCGGGGACGAGCAGGAGGGTCTCGGCGGCCTCGAGCGCCGGGTCGCCCTCGGCGGCCATGGCGGCGAGCTCGTTCAGCGTGTTGATGGGGGAGAGCTGGATGCCCGTGCGCTCGTACAGCTCCCGGCCCGGAACCGTGGCGAGGACGGCGTCGAAGGCGGCCGCGCGCCGGCGGTCGCGGTAGTGGACGGGGTTCCCCAGGAGCTGTCCGTCGCGGTCGAGCAGCCCGAAGTCGACCGCCCAGGAATCGACGCCGACCGAGTCGACCGGAGTCTCGCTCCCGGCCGCCTGCAGGCCGGCGACCACGTCGTCGAAGAGGCGGTGGATGTCCCACTGGAGGACGTCGTGCGTGCTCACGGGCACGTTCTCGAAGCGGTGCACCTCGCCCACGGAGAGACGCTCGCCGTCGAAGCGCCCCACCACGACGCGCCCGCTCTGGGCGCCGAGGTCGACGGCCACCATCGTCGCCATCAGGCCTCGTCTCCGGGCCGGGTACGGCGGAGGCCTCGACGCGCTGCGGGTCGAGCGCGCTGGGTCGGCTCGACGCTGACGATGTCGATGTCCCGTGCGCGCCAGGCCTCCACCTCTTCGGCGGGCGCGCTCGTGTCGGTCACGATCGCGTCCACCTGCTCGGTGGCGACGAACGGGAGGAGGGCCGTCCGGTGCCACTTCGTCCCGTCGAGGATGCCGATGACGCGCTCGCACGCATCGGCCATCTCCCGCTTGATCCGCACCTCGTCCGGGTTCAGGTCCATCAGCCCGCGGTCGAGGCTCAGTCCGCGTGCGCCGAGAAAGCCCTTGCTGATCCTCGTCGCACGGAGCACGTCGGCCCCGAGGTCGCCGACGAGCGACATCGCGTGGAGCCGGAGCATGCCGCCGGTGACGAGCACGGTGATCCCCGGCGCATCGGCGAGTGCTGCCGCGATCAGGAGGCCGTTGGTGACGACGACGAGCTCCTGCTTCGCGCGCAGCTCGAGCGCCAGGTAGTACGCGGTCGTGCTCGAGTCCAGTGCGACCGCCTCGCCCTCGTCCACCATGGACGCCGCGGCCCTGGCGATGGCCTGCTTGCGCTCGACCTCGAGGCGCAGCCGGAAGTCGAAGCCGAGCTCCGACTGGCCGCGCTGCAGCGGCCTGACGCCGCCGCGGACGCGGGCGACGAGCCCCTGCCGCGCCAGCTGGCCCAGGTCGCTCCGGACCGTGACTTCCGAAACCGCGAACGCTTTCGCAAGTTCCGCAACGTGAACGGAATCGCGCGTCTCGAGCATCCGCAGGACCTCCTGCATCCGCTCGTCCTGCGACAGATTCGCCACGCCTTGGGCCATCGAGCTCCCCTCGCCGGGACTGCAGCTCTCGTCCGCGACCCTACGACAGCTTGTGGAGAGTTGTCAATGTCTTCGGTTTCGCTTTCGAAAATACGAGAAACGAAAGGAAAACGATCAGGCGCGCACGAGCACGACCTCGAGCCGGCGCGGGCCGTGGACGCCTTCGACGCGCGAGAGCTCGATGTCGGACGTGGCCGACGGGCCGGAGACGAACGTCACCGGGCGGCGCTCGCCGCGCAATCCCTCGGCGAGCCTGCGGATCGCGGCCGGAACGCCGTCCAGGACCTGCGCCTCCTCGACGACGCACAGGTGGAAGTCGGGCACGAGCGTGAGCGCGCGCCGCCCCTGGCGGGGGCCGCAGTCGAGGACGATCGTCCCCGTCTCGGCGATCGCGAGCGCGCAGCCGGTGACGGCGCCGGGGATCCGGTCGAGGTCGTGGACGGCGATCCCTTCGTCCGCGACGGCCTCGAGCCCGCTCGGAAGCCAGTCCGCCGGCAAGTCTGCCGGGACGGCGACGCGTCCGACGCCGTGCGCGCCGCAGGCCTCGCCGACCGCCGCGGCGATCTCGTCCGGCGCGGCGATGCGCACGCCGGCGCCGTAGTCCGCCACGCGCTCCAGGAAGCGCTCGACGGTTCCCGCCGGGTCGCGCTCCTCGTAGTCGCGGGGGACGAGAACGTCCTCTGCCGCCTCGGCCGCGGGGACGTCGGCGAGGGCGCGTCGCACCCGCGCGAGGATCTCGTCGCGCGCGGCGCTCACCGCGAGGCCCACCAGTCCCTGAAGGTCTGCTGGCGCGACCGGGCGCAGGTCGCGGGAGTCCGTCCAGGCGCCCAGGCCGGGCAGGCGCCGGATGCGGCCGTCGCGCACGAAGGGGCGTCCGCCCAGCCGCCCCAGCCGCTGCGCCAGCCGGTAGCGGCGCTCCGAGGCGAAGACCCAGGCGAGCGCTCGCAGGGCGATGCGCTCACTCCGTGAGGGAGGCGCCTCGGCGACCACCCGGCCGCGGAGGTGGACGAGCACCTCGGGGATGTCGATCTTGACGGGGCAGACCTCGTAGCAGGCGCCGCAGAGGCTCGAGGCGTACGGGAGCGAGCCGGCCTCGCCGACGCCGCGGAGCTGCGGAGTCAGGATGGCTCCGATCGGCCCCGGGTAGACCGACTCGTAGGCGTGGCCGCCGGTGCGCTCGTAGACCGGGCAGACGTTGAGGCAGGCGCTGCAGCGGATGCACGCGAGCGTCTGCCGGCCGATCTCGTCGGCGAGAACGTTCGTCCGGCCCGCGTCGAGGAGAACGACGTGGAAGTCCTGCGGGCCGTCGCCTGGGGTCACGCCGGTCCACAGCGAGGTGTAGGGGTTCATGCGCTCGCCGGTCGAGGAGCGGGGGAGGAGCTGGAAGAAGACCTCGAGGTCTTCCGGCGCCGGCACGAGCTTCTCGATCCCGACGACCGTGATCAGGGTCTCCGGGAGCGTCGTGCAGAAGCGGCCGTTGCCCTCGGACTCGACCACGCAGACGGTGCCGGTCTCGGCGACGGCGAAGTTCGCGCCGCTGATCGCCACCCTGGCGCGCAGGAAGCGCTCGCGTAGGTGCAGGCGCGCAGCCTCCGCCAGCTCGCGCGGCTCGTCGGAGAGGTCGGGCAGGCCGAGCCGCTCGCGGAAGAGGTCGCGGATCTCGACCCGGTTCTTGTGGATGGCCGGCACGAGGATGTGCGACGAGCCCTCGTCCGCGAGCTGGCAGATCAGCTCGGCGAGGTCGGTCTCGACCACGTCGATCCCGGCCGCGGCGAGCGCGTCGTTCAGGCGGATCTCGTCGGTGGTCAGCGACTTCACCTTGACGACCTCGCGCTCGCCCGTCGCCTGCACGAGCCCTGCCACGACGCGGCACGCCTCCTCGGCGTCGCGGGCCCAGTGCACGCGTCCGCCGGCGCGCTCGACCGCCTGCTCGAACTCGATGAGGTAGTCGTCGAGGTGGCGCAGCACGCGTCGTTTGAGCGCGCGTCCGGCCTCGCGGAGCTCCTCCCAGTCGGTGCGCTCGGCGACCACCGCCGCCCGCTTCTCGCGGATCGTGTGCGTCGCCACCCAGAGGTTGCGGCGGAGCTGCTCGTTGCCGAGCGCCTCGTGCGCGGCGGCGGGGAAGCCGGGCTTCACGCCTCGGCCGCCAGGATCTCGGCGAGGTGCGCCGTCCGGACGCCGCTGCCGGAGCGCGAGAGGGCGCCGCCGATCTGCAGAAGGCAGGAGCTGTCGGCGGCCGTGCAGACCTCGGCCCCGGTCTCGGCGATGTGGCGCACCTTGTCGGCGAGGATCGCGGCGGAGGTCTCCGCGTTCTTCACTGCGAACGTCCCGCCGAAGCCGCAGCACTCGGCCGCCTCGGGAAGGTCGACGAGCTCGAGGCCCCGAACCGCGCGCAGGAGCCGGTAGGGGGCGTCGCCGACGTGGAGCATGCGCAGCGAGTGGCACGTCGGGTGGTAGGTCACCCTGTGCGGGAAGGCGGCGCCGACGTCCTCGAGACCGAGGCGGCCGACGAGCAGCTCGCTCAGCTCGAGGACGCGCGGGCCGAGCGCGGCGACCTCGCGCTCGAAGGCGGGGTCGCCCTCCGCGAGGCCGGGGTAGAGGTCGCGGACGGTGGCGACGCACGAGGCGGAGGGGGCGACGACGACGTCGGCGTCCGCGAACACGCGCGCGAACCTCCGTGCCAGTGTCGCGGCCTCACGCCGGTAGCCGGTGTTCAGGTGCAACTGTCCGCAGCAGGTCTGCTCGCGCCTGAACTCGACCTCGTGGCCGAGCCGCTCGAGCACGCGCACGACGGCCGTGCCGGCCTCGGGCGCGACCGTGTCGGCCAGGCAGGTGACGAAGAGCGAGATCCTCACCGCCGCTCCATCATCGCATCGCCCTGCCGTTCGGCCATCCGTCACACTAGGCGCGCATGGGCGACGAGCCGATCCTCGCCGAGCTTCGCAGCCTCGAGATCGAGACCCCGTCCTGGGGCTACGGCAACTCGGGAACCCGCTTCCACGTCTACCCCTGGCCCGGCGCTGCGCGCACGGTCTGGGAGCGGATCGCCGACGCGGGTCTCGTGCACCGGCTGACGGGCGTCTGCCCGAGCGTCGCCGTCCACATTCCCTGGGATCGGGTCGACGACTGGCCCGCGCTCAGCGCCTACGCGCGCGAGCAGGGCGTGCGGATCGGGGCGGTCAACCCGAACCTCTTCGGCGAGGACGAGTACCGGCTCGGCAGCGTCTGCCATCCCGATCCCGCCGTGCGTCGGCGCGCGCTCGACCACTGCCGCGAGTGCGTCGAGATCGCCGAGCAGGTCGGCTCACCGCTCGTCAGCCTCTGGCTGGCCGACGGGACGAACTACCCGGGCCAGGACGACCTGCGCGCGCGCTTCGGACGGCTCGTCACGTCGCTCGAGGAGCTGTACGCCGCTCTCCCGGAGGGCATGCGCCTCCTCGTCGAGTACAAGTTCTTCGAGCCCGCCTTCTACAGCACCGACCTGCCCGACTGGGGGACGGCCGCCCTCGTCTGCGGGCGGCTCGGCCCCCAGGCGCAGGTGCTCGTGGACACCGGCCACCACGCGCTGGGGACGAACGTGGAGCAGATCGTCGCGCTCCTCCTCGCCGAGGGCCTTCTCGGCGGCTTCCACTTCAACAACCGCAAGTACGCCGACGACGACCTGATCGTCGGGGCGATCGACCCCTTCGAGCTCTTCCGCATCATGCGCGAGCTCGCCGCCGCCCGCACCGACCCGGCGACCGCCGCCACAGCCGGCAAGGTCGCGCTGATGATCGACCAATCGCACAACGTCGAGGGGAAGATCGGCGCGATGATCCAGTCGGTCGTGAACATCCAGACCGCGTACGCCAAGGCGCTGCTCGTCGACGCCGAGCGGCTCGCGGAGGCGCAGCAGGAGGGTGACGTGCTCGGCGCGCACCGCGTCTACGTCGAGGCGTTCGAGACGGACGTGCGCCCGCTGCTGGCGCGCCTGCGGGAGGACCTCGGCGTCGAGGCCGATCCGGTCGCGGCCTTCCGCGCGGGCGGTTACGCGGAGCGCCTGGCCGCGGAGCGCGGCACGGTCGCAGCCGAGAGCGCGTACGAGAGCTAGGGGGTTTGGCGGAATACCGCTCGTCGTCGGGGTGCGATGGTCGTTCCGAGGCAAGGACGCAGGGAGCGTTCGTAGCCGACGGCTACGGGCGTGACTGAGGACGCAGCCTCGGGGCGAGCAGCGCGGCCCGGCGGCACAGGCTGTATTTCGCCCAACCCCCTCAGACCGCCGGGAAGTGGCAGTAGATGGTGAGGCCGCGGCCGCGTGCGCCCGTCGCCTCGACGGTCCCCCCGGCCGAGGTGACGACGTGCTTCACGATCGCGAGGCCGAGTCCCGTGCCGCGCGATGAGCGCGCCGGGTCGGCCCGGTAGAAGCGCTCGAAGAGCCGCGGGAGGTCGTCCTCGGCGACGCCGACGCCGGTGTCCGCGGCGACGAGCTCGGCGCCGTCCCCCGCGTGCCGCACGGAGAGCTTCAGGCGCGCGCCGGGGCCCGCATAGCGGACCGAGTTCTGCGCCAGGTTCTGGGCGACGACGCGGATCATTCGGGGCCGCAGCGGCAGCTCGACGTCCTCGTCCGCCTCGAGCTCGACGGTCACGCCGGCGCGGGCGGCCTGCTCCTCGAGGCTCTCGACGACCTCGGCGAGGATGGGGAAGGCGAGCGTCGTCCCGAGGCCCACGACCTCGTGGCCCGACTCGAGCTCGGAGAGGAAGAGGATGTCGTCGATCAGCTCGCGGATCGTGTCGATCTCGCCCTGGGCCTGCTCGACGAGCTCGGTCACGTCTGAGCCCGGCAGGGTCGCGGTCTCGAGCAGGGCGAGCACGCGGGCGAGCGGCGTTCTCAGCTCGTGCGAGACGGCCGCCGTGAAGCCCGCCCGGAGCTCCTCGTAGGCGGCCATGTCGCCGGAGTCGCGCGCGTAGAGGATCGTCTCGCGGCGCCCGTCGACCTCGTACGGGATCGCGAGCGGAGCGCTCTGGATGAGCTGGTCCGGGGCGGCAGATCCCTCCTCGAGGCCGCCCAGCAGCTCACGCGCCCGCCGGCTCGCGGTCACGACCCGATCGTGGTCGTCGAGGACGACGACGATCTCCCGGCTCTCCTCGACGAGCGCCCGTCCGCGCCGCGCTTCGACGCGAAGCTCTTTCAGGCCCGGGTCGGACCGCTGGCCGTTGCCGCTGCGTCGGAGGAGATGCCGCACCTCGCCGTGATCGTAGCCCTCTGGTCAAGTTCCGCCGGAAACAATCTCGTCCCGGGCAGAGTCTGAGTCGGTGTGAGGTGGATGTGGGCAGCGATCGGCGCGGCGGCCGTTGTGGTGACCGGGGTGATCGTCGTCGTGGCCGGGTCGGCCGGTTCGAGCGGCTGGCGCGAGCTTGCGCAGCCGCCGCTCAGTCCGCGCGAGTACCCGACGGGGTTCTGGACCGGGGAGGAGGTGATCCTCGTCGGCGGCAGCGACGCGCCGCCGTGCCCTCCGAACGCGGAGTGCGAGGCACCCTCGGAGCCACCGCTCGCCGACGGGGCGGCGTACGACCCGGAGGCGGACACCTGGCGCGCGATCGCGGATGCCCCGGTCCGGTTCTCCTGGGCCCAGCCGCTCGTCGTCGGCTCGACCGCGTACCTCTGGATTGCCGGCGAGCCGTGGCGGCCACAGGCGCCGAGCGCCTTTCTCGCCTACCGGATCCGCGAGGACCGCTGGGAGGAGCTCGACATGCCGACCCATCCCGCCTCGTACCAGCTCGTCGCGGCCGGCGACCGCATCGTCGCGGTGTCCGGCAGCGACGAGGAAGAGGAGCGCCCCGACCTCGTCTACGACCCGAGCTCGTCGGAGTGGAGCGAGCTGCCGCCCGACCCGTTCTCGCCCGGGTTCGACCGAGTCGCCGTCTGGGAGGGGGAGGAGCTCCTGCTCTTCGACCACGAGCTGACGGAAGACCTCAGCGGCGACCTCCCGCTGCGGGCGGCGGCCTTCGACTTCGAGTCCGGCGCCTGGCACGAGCTCGAGAACCCCGACTTGGCCTGGGCTCAGGCGCGCCCCCAGCCCGGGTTCTCGTCCGGGCCGCCCAGGCCCGAAGAGGCCGAGGGCGGGACCACCGAGGTCGAGGCGGGGGACGACCGCTTCGTGTTCCTCGGCTCGAGCGAGCCGGAGGACCAGGGCTGGTCGGAGGGGAAGCTCGTCTCCCGGGCCTGGCTCTGGTCTCCCCGCTCCTGACGCGCGTTCACCACTTCTTCACCATTCCGCTACCGTTGTGCCACCCCCGCGGGGCAGCCCCGCGGGCAGAATCGAGGTAGACGTGTCCAAGGTGCTGATCATCGAGGACGACGACGTCATCGCCGAGGGGATGGCGCGGCACCTGACCTCGGCGGGGTTCGACCCGCTCTGGGTGAACAAGGGGGAGTCGGGGCTCGCGCGGCTGCGCTACGAGCGCCCCGATGTCTGCGTGCTCGACCTCATGCTCCCCGGGCTCGACGGCTGGAAGCTGATCGAGACGGCGCGCTCGGAGGGGATCGGGACCCCGATCGTCGTCGTCAGCGCCCGCGGGACCGAGCACGACCGCGTCCACGCCCTCGAGATCGGCGCGGACGACTACCTCGTGAAGCCGTTCTCCATGAAGGAGCTTGTCGCGCGCGTGCGCGCGGCGGCTCGTCGCGGCATCCGCGTCCAGGACGAGCGCCGCGGCGAGCCAATCGAGATCGAGGAGCTCAAGGTCGACCCGCTGAACGTGCAGGCCTACGTGGGCGGCACGAGCGCGGAGCTGACGCCGACCGAGTTCCGGCTGCTCTACGCGCTCGCGCTCGAGTACGGGCGCGTGGTCACGCGGGACGAGCTCCTCCAGAAGGTCTGGGGCCGCCGGCTCACGCACCGCGACCGGACCGTGGACGTGTTCGTGCGCAAGATCCGCGACAAGCTCGAGTCCCAGGGGCCGGCGCACACGTTCGTCCAGACGCGCTACGGCGTCGGCTACAAGCTCGAAGCGGTCGCCAAGTAGCGGCGCGGCGACTCCCTTTAGGATCGCGGCCAATGTCCGTGATTGCCGACCACATGTCGCGGGAGCTGCTCCAGGCCTCCCCCGACGAGCCGCTCGCCGAAGCGGCCCGGCACATGGTCGGGCGCGGCGTGGGCGCCGTGCTCGTCATGGACGGCAATCGCCTCGAGGGCATCCTCACGGAGCGCGACATCCTCAAGGCGGTCGCGGTCGGGCTGACCGGGAGTCGCGCGTCCGGGACTGGCTGACGAGGAACCCGGAGACGATCGACGCCTCCGACACGACGGAGCACGCTGCCGCGCTCATGATCCACGGCGGCTTCCGCCACCTGCCCGTGCTCGACGGCGGAGCCGTGGTGGGGATCGTCTCGATCCGCGATCTCATGCGCGTCACGCTCGACGACTCCGCGCCGCGCGGGGTCTGAGTCTCGGCGGCGGCGAAGCCGCACAGGCCGAGACCTGGAGGGAGGAAGCGGCTTGGCCGCTGTCTCCCGGTTACGCACTCCCCCTCGACGCAGGATCTTCACCACTCCGCTGCCCACGCCCGGCGCATTCTCGCGGAGACTCGGCGCACGGAAGCGCACTCGCGACCAGGGGGGTTCCTCAGCATGGACACGCTCGACAGGAGGACGCTCTTCCGGCGTGGGCTCGTCGCCGGGACGGGGCTCGCGGCGCTCGGCCCGCTGGAACGCGGTCACCTACGCCATCTGGGCCCCTGGAAGAAGGTCGACTAGGCAGACAGATTCCTCCCGGGAGCTCCTTCGGCTCCGCGCCCCGGCCTATCCGTGCAGGAGGCGGCACCGTCCACCGTCCTGGCCGTAGCGCGCATCGCCCCGGGCTCCCACCCGCCCGCCAGGCAGCCCGCCGACCCTCGCCGGCGGGCTGCCGGCTTTTCCCAGGACGTTCACCGGTCCGTTGCCCACTCGCGCGCTTCCGCAGCCGACACTGAGGTCATGGAGCGCGCCCTTCTCTGCGAGCTGCACGCCCACACCACCTGGAGCGACGGGACGCTCTCGCTGCGCGAGCTCGTCGACCTCTACGGCGAGGCGGGGTTCGACCTGCTCTGCGTCACCGATCACGTCCTGCGCAGCGACGACCCGTGGCATCTCCCGGAGACCTGCGTCCACGAGGGGAACTTCGGCGACTACCTGGCGGCGGTCGAGGCCGAAGCCTCGCGGGCGCTGGCGCTCCACGACCTCCTCGTCGTCCCTGGGCTCGAGATCACGCACAACCACGCCGACCCCGACCTGGCGGCGCACGCGGTGGCAGTCGGCCTGCGGGAGCACGTCTCGCCGGACGCCGGGCTGATCGGGTCGCTCCTCGCCGCCCGTGAGGCCGGGGCGGCCGTGATCGCCGCGCACCCGCACGGCCTCGACGGGGATCGCGTGCCGGCCCGCGTCACCAGGCGGTTCTGGCGCGAGTGGGACGTCCTCGCGCCGCTCGTCCACCGGGCAGAGCTCTTCAACGGCGCGGACGTCTACGGCTGGGTCGCGGCGTCCGGCGTGCCCGCGGTGGCCAGCGGCGACGTCCACGCCGCCGCGCACCTGCGCTCGTGGAAGACGCTCCTGCCCTGCGGGAAGGCCGAGGAGGAGGTCGTCGCGTACCTCCGCTCCGACCGCCCGGCCTACCTCGTCCCGTACCGGCCGGCCGACGCGGTCGAGCCCGCCGCCGCGGCGTAGGAGGGGCTCGTGAAATTTCGCTCGTCGTCGGGCGCGGCTCGAGGGCACAGCCGCTATTTCGCGAGACCCTCCTGGGTCACCCACTTCGTCACCGGAACGCAACCGCGGCTCGCGCGCGCCGCCGAGATCATGCAAGCTTAGAGACCATGGCGACGGCGACCGGCAAGATCTCCCAGGAAGGCGAGCGGCTTCTCAACCGCGAGCTCTCCTGGCTCGAGTTCAACGCCAGGGTGCTGGAGCTGGCCGCCGACGCCTCCGTGCCCCTGCTCGAGCGGGTGAAGTTCTGCTCGATCTTCTCCTCGAACCTCGACGAGTTCTTCATGGTCCGCGTGGCCGGCCTCATGGGCCAGGAGGCCGCGGGCGTGCCGGTGCGCTCCGCCGACGGGCGAACGCCAACGACGACGCTCGCGGCGATCCGCGAGCGAACGCTTGCCTTGACCGCCCGCCAGTCGAGGCTCTGGAGCCGCGAGCTCGTTCCCGCGCTCAAGGAGGCCGGGATCGACATCGCGCAGGTGGACGAGTGCTCCGAGAAGGAGCTGTCCGAGCTCGAGCGGCGCTTCGACCGGGAGATCTATCCGGTGCTCACGCCGCTCGCGGTGGGCCCGGGGCAGCCGTTCCCGTACATCTCCGGCCTCTCCAACAGCCTTGCCGTGCTCGTGCGCGACCCGGAGAACGGGGAGGAGCGGTTCGCGCGCGTGAAGGTGCCGGAGGGGCTCCCGCGCTTCCTCGAGGTGGGCAAGCGCGGCGCGTTCGTCCCGCTCGAGGCCGTGATCGCGCACTTCCTCGACTGGCTCTTCCCGCAAATGGAGCTCGTCGAGCGCGCCGTCTTCCGCGTCACCCGGGACGCCGACTTCGAGGTCTCCGACGAGGCCGACGACCTGCTCGAGGCCGTCGAGCTCGAGCTCCGCCGACGCCGCTTCGGCGACGTCGTGCGCCTGGAGGTCTCAGCGTCCGTGTCGAACCGCCTGCTCGGCAGGCTGATCGAGGGCCTGGGGGCGGGGGAGGAGCAGGTCTACCCGATCCGTGGGCCGCTCGACCTCGCCGATCTGTCCCAGCTGGCCGGGCTCGACCGGCCCGACCTGAAGGACGAGCCCTGGGTGCCCAGCACGCCCGCGCGGCTCGCCGCGGTGCACGGCGGTGAGGGCTTCTTCGCCGAGATCCGGCGGGGCGACGTCCTCGTCCACCATCCGTACGACTCCTTCGTGACCACCTTCGAGCGCTTCGTCCGCGAGGCCGCGCGCGACCCCGCCGTTATCACCCTGAAGACGACGGTGTACCGCACGAGCGACGACTCGCCGGTCGTGCCGGCCCTGATCGAGGTGGCCGAGGACGGGCGCCAGAGCGTCTGCCTGGTGGAGCTGAAGGCACGCTTCGACGAGCACCGGAACATCGAGTGGTCGCGCGCCCTGGAGCGCGCCGGCGTCCACGTCGTCTACGGGTTCCCGAACCTCAAGATCCACGCGAAGACGACACTGATCATCCGGCGCGAGGGGAACCAGCTGCGCCGTTACCTCCACATCGGCACCGGCAACTACCACTCGCTGACCGCGCGGATCTACGAGGACTTCGGCCTCTTCACCGCCGACGAGGACATCGCCGCGGACGTCGCCGACCTGTTCAACTACGTCACCGGCTTCGGGCGCCCGCAGGCGTTCCGGAAGCTCCTGGTGGCGCCGTTCAACCTCCGTCGCCGCCTCGTCGAGGAGATCCGCAAGGTGGGCAAGGCGGCCGCCGACGGCGAGCACGCGCGCATCCGCCTGAAGACGAACGCGCTCACCGACCAGACGATCATCGAGGAGCTCTACGCGGCCTCGCAGGCAGGCGCCGAGATCGACATCGTCGCGCGCTCCATCTGCCAGCTCAGGCCGGGCGTCGCGGGCCTCTCCGACTCGATCCGCGTCCGCAGCATCCTCGGCCGCTTCCTCGAGCACAGCCGCTTCTTCGTCTTCGAGGCCGGCGAGGAGGCCACCACGTTCATGGGCAGCGCCGACCTGATGACGCGCAACCTCGACCACCGCATCGAGATCGCCGTGCCGGTGGAGGACCCGAGGGTGCAGGCCCAGCTCGCCGCCGCCTTCGACGTGCTGCTCGAGGACAACACCGCCTGGATGCTGCAGCCCGACGGCGCGTGGAAGCGGCTCAAGCCGCGCAAGGACCAGCCCGTGAAGGGGAGCCACGACGCGCTCATGCGAAAGGCGCGTAGCCGCGCCCGCCGCCGCGTTGCCCGGCGCCCGCGCTGACCAGCCGACCCGGAAAGGACAATCACCTGGAGATGAAGGTCGGCATCGTCGACGTTGGCTCGAACACGGTCCGCCTCCTGGTCGCGAGACGGCAGGGCGGCGGCATCGTCCCGCTGGAGGAGGCGCGCGAGCACCTTTTCCTGGGCGAGGACGTCGAGCGCGACGGCAAGCTCAGCGAGGCGCGGATCGCCCAGGCGGCGAGCTGCGCGGGCGCCTACGCGGGCACCGCGCGCCGGCTCGGCGCCAGGCGCCGTCGAGGTCATCGTCACGGCCCCCGGCCGCCAGAGCTCGAACGCGAGCCGCCTCGTGCGGGAGCTCAGCGCCGCGACGGGGGTGCCCGTGCGCGTCCTCAGCGCGGACGAGGAGGGTCGGCTCGCCTTCGCCGGCGCGGTCGCGGCCAGCTGGACATTGCCTTCGAGCGTCGCGGTCTGCGACGTGGGCGGCGGCTCGACGGAGGTCGTGGTCGGCACCGTCGAGGGGGGGCCCGCCTGGTCGCGCTCATTGGACATCGGCGCCGTCCGGCTCACACAGCGGTTCCTCGGGGACGACCCGCCCGGCCGGCGGGCCCTGGCCGCCGCGCGGGAGGAGATGGAGCGCCATCTGGACGGCTTCGCGCCGCCGCTCCCGCAGGCCGCCCTCGCCGCGGGCGGAACGGCGCGTGCGCTCCGCAAGCTCGTCGGCCGTGAGCTCGACGCCGAGGAGTTCGACGCTGCGCTCCGGATCATCTGCAAGCACCCGGCGGCGAAGGTCGCGAGGACCTTCGGCCTGCACGAGCGTCGTGCGCGCACGCTCGCGGCCGGCGTTGTCATCATCGCGTGCCTGCAGGCCCGTCTCGGGGTCCCGCTCGAGGTTTCGCGCGCCGGCCTGCGTGAGGGCGCCGCGCTCGCGCTCGCCTTCGAGCCGGCGGCCGCCGCCGCGTAGCAACAAGTCCTTCACGGCCTCGACACCCATCGGGTCGCGAGCCGCGGGCACCATGAGGCCATGGAGGCCATGGAGAAGGAACGCGTCACCCCGGAGGCGCTCGCGACCTGCGAGGGCTACGGCGTCTACGGCTCGTCGAACCGGATCGGGGTCGTCGAGGACATCCGCCGCGGCGGCGGGGACGGCCGGCCGAAGCTCCTGCTCGTCCGGGCCGGCCTGCTCGGGAGCTGGCTGGTGCACGTCCCGGTCGACCAGGTCGAGGCGGTCAGCCACGGCCAGCGGCGGATCGACCTCCGCTCGGGCGGGCTCCTCGCCGGCCCGCGGCGGGTCTAGGAGGGTTTGGCGGAACGTTTCGGCCCGGCGGCACAGACTGCGTTTCGCCAGACCCTCCTATTGAGGCGGTGGGATGAGGAAGCGGCGGCTGAGGCCGCCGCTCGGGTCGGCGTCGACCACCCAGGTCGAGCCCTTCTCAGGCTCCTCGCCGAGGAGCAAGCCGAGGATGTCGCCGTGCGAGCAGAGGACGGCGGTCGCGTCCCCGAGCTCGCCGACGAGCGCCCAGGGCTCCCGCGCCGAGACCCCTTCGGCCAGCTCGGCGCGTTCTTCGACGGGCAGGCCGAGCGCCGCGGCGAGCGGCTCGACGGACTGGCGGCAGCGGACGTACGGGCTCGTCAGCACCCGCTCGACCGAGAAGCCGGCGTACAGCTCGGGGTACGACTCCGCCTGGCGCCGGCCGAGCTCGTCGAGCGGGCGCAGGTGATCGTCGTCGTCTCCGGGCCGGCGGTGTCCGGCGAAGCCGTGGCGGAGGAGCAGGAGCGTCATCCCTCGCTCGCGGCGAAGGCGTCCAGCACGCCCCGATCGTGGTCGTGGGTGAGCAGCTCCTTCGCCTGCTCGACGGAGGCCCAGCGGATCTCGTCGACCTCGCGGTGCGGGCTGAAGGCGCCGCGGAGCGGCCGCATCGCCCAGTAACGGACGACCTTCGGCCGGTCCTTGCCGTCGCGGTAGCTGGTCGAGCCGAGCTCGCGGCCGAGCTCGCAGACGAGGCCGGTCTCCTCCTCCACCTCACGGAGCGCGGCTTGCTCGTGTGACTCGCCGGGCTCCAGCTTGCCCTTCGGGAGCGTCCAGTCGCGGTACTTCGGGCGGTGGACGAGCAGGACCTCGTGAGCGCCGCCCTGGCCGACCCGGGACACGACCCCGCCGGCGGCCTGCACGGTCTCCGGGCTCAGCTCCAGGCCCGCTTTCCGCTCTTCTCGAGCCGCGCCCAGGCGGCGGGGAACGCTGCGCGGGCCTCCCGGCGCCGCCTTCGCTCGCGCTCGACGATTCGTCCCGCTGCGAAGTGGGCCTGCGCGCCGCCGGCGCGGTCGAGGAGGGAGCGAATCCGCTCCTCCGCGACGACGGCATCCTGATGGGCGCCGATGACGTCCTGGAGCTTCTTGGCGTCCTGGACGAAGCGCGCTGCCGGCTTGCCCACCGTGCCCTCGGCTAGCTCCGCCGCGTAGCGCGCCCGCTTCCCGCGGATCCGGACCCCGTGGAGCTCGTCGTCGGTCGGGTCGTCGGGAAGCCTGCGGACGGCCTTGCGGAGCTTGCGGAACTCGCCGGCCGCGATGTCGTGGAGCGTGACATCCGACGGCCGCCCGCGCGGCGCGACCGCCGCTGCCTCGAGCCGCGTTAGAAGCTCGGCGTAGCGTGGGGTGGACATGCCGGCGAGCATGGCCTCGCGGGCCGAGGCGCGCTCCTCCTCGAGCAGGGCCGGGATGCGCGCCGCCGCGTTCCGCTCGTCGGGCTCCAGATCGCCGATCTCGTCGCGGAGCCGCTCGAGGAGGACGTCCAGGTCGCGGACAGGCCCGAGCGCGCCGCCGAGCCAGGCCAGCTCAGCTCGGAGGGAGTCGGTCCACGCCGGGTCGAGCAGCGGCGAGGCGGCGCGAAGAATCGCGCGCAGGCGCCGCGTGGCCACGCGTGCCTGGTGGAGCTCCTCCGGGTCCGCGCCGAGCCGCGTGCCGGGGTCGTGGGAGATCAGCTCGCCGGTCTGCAGCGCGATCATCGCCCGCACGTGCTCGAGCGGCGGCGCCCAGGGCGGCGGTGGTGCCGGCTCGACCGGGAAGAACCCGAGCGCCCTGAACGCCTTCGACCGTCCGTCTCCCTGCGCCGCGCCGGCGGCGAGAAGCACGCGCTCCAGGCCGGGAAGCGCGTCGGCGCCGCCCTCCAGCGCCTCGACCTCCAGCTCGACGAAGCGCTCGCGCACGCGGCGCCCGTCCAGCACCGTCACGGTGTCCACGGTGACGTCCGCCACGAAGCGTCCGTTCTCCCGTGCGCGGATGCCTTCCCGCCGGGTGCGGAGAACCGCAGCAGGCTCGAGGGCGCGGCCGCGCAAGACGCCCACGAGAAGCCGCGTGAGCTCGTCCGGCGGCGCCCCAGGCCCGCCGGGGACCTCGAGCTCGAGCCGCTCGCCCTCGCCCGGGAGCTTGAGCTGCCAGAGGCCGCGCCGGTTCTGCACGCGGCGCCGCAACGTGATGCGCGCACGCGCGAGTGCTCGGTCTGCCGTGTCGTGGTACGTCGAGGTGAACGTGTCGGGGCCGAGCGTGTCGCCGGGAAGCTCGGGCAGCTCGAACCCGGGGGGGACTGCGAGCTTCAGCTCGCGTTCGCGCGTCTCGCGGAGGGGTGCCACGGTCGGATCGTAGCTCCGCAAGGAGTGTGGCTAGCGCAAGCGTCCGGCGTGGCCCATCGGCCGGACGGGATCGAGTCGCCGCCTGCTCGAAGCCGCCTGTGGGTCGGGCCGGCCGAGAGCAACCTCACGCCCGCTCGGCTGCCAGGACTTCCGCGACGGGGCGGCGGGCGTCCAGGCGGGCTGGAATGGAGGTGAGCACCGCCACCACGAGCGCGGTGACCGGCACCACGGCGAGGAGCTGCCAGAGCGGTACGCTCACGCCGTCACCGCCTCCGCCCAGGGCGGTGAAGAGTGCGAGGCCTCCCGGGATCCCGAGGGCGGCGCCGACGAGTGCGGGCAGCACCTGCGCTGCTGAGAGTCCTGTGCTGACCTGCCGTGGGGTCGCGCCCAGGGCGCGTGCCAGCGCCGAGGAGTGCCTGGCGTCGAGCGCGGTTGCCCAGGTGACGGCGATGGCGTTGACGGCCGCGAGGGCGACCAGCGAGACCGTGAGCACCAGCATCACCTGGTTGAATCGGTCGGTCGAAGGGTCGGTCCCACCAACCAGGTCGGCGTCGTGGCCGAACTGGGCGCGGGCTGCAAGCACGGCGACGATCCCGGTGACCGCGACGAAGATGCTGGCCGTGCTCAGCACGGCGCGGCGCGGCCGCCGGGCGGCCACCCGCAACCCGAGGAGCAGGGATACTGGGAGGCGCGCCGAGATCGCGATCAGCCAGGGCATGCGCCGGGGCGGACGGGCTGCGTCGGCGAGCGCCTGGACGGTGCTGGTGCGGGCCGCGCGGACGGCGGGAACGAACGTCGCGACTGCCGCGACCCCGAGGGCCACGGCCGTGACCACGCCCACCGTGGACATGGTGAGGGAGGGCGCGCCTGCGCTGCCGACGAGGCTGGCACCGGGATCGGCCAGCAGGGGGGCGGCCAGCCATCCGGCCGCCAGTCCGACCGCCGCCGCGAGCAGGGCCAGGGCCATGTACTCGGCGAGCAGCACGACGGCAACGAGGCGCGGTGTGCCGCCGACCGCTTTGAGCAATCCGACACGTCGGGACTGGTCGGCCATCCGGCCGCCGACGAGAACCGCCACGCCGGCCACGGCGAGCAATCCAAGCAGCCAGCTGCCCGTCCGCAGGACTTCCGCCGTGTCCTTGACCACTTGGTCGTGCTCGTCGCGGATGCCCTGCCACGACTGCAGGAATGGTGCGGTCCAGCGCGTCGGGAAGCGATCGTCGACGAACGCCGGCGCGTCGGTCGGGTCGGCCAGCTTCAGGTTCACGACGTAGGAGAGACCTGCCTCCGTAGGGGCGAGACCGCGGGCGTCCGCCTCGGTGAGCCAGACGAGGCCGGGCTCGACCGGCTCCTGGGGCGCCTCGGCGTCGGCGGCGATCGGCGGCTCTTCTTCTGGCGGGTCAGCCAGCGGCGAGCTTTGCACAGCCTCGGCGATCTCGGGGCAGTCGCGGCCGAAGCACACACCCGGATAGGGCCTCGCGGCGGCGGTGACGGCCACGCCGGCAACCTCGAACGAGCGGCGGATCGCCACACGACAGTCTGGCGGCTCGCCTAACCATGGCCCACAGACACGGGTCCGTAGGGTGATCTCGTCCCCGACGCCGAGGTCGAGCGCGTCGGCGAAGCCTGCCTCGACGACCACTCCGCCGTCGCGTACCCAACCGCCTTCGGTGAGCTCGGGCTGGTCGACCCCGGCCGCTGCGGGGTCGCGGCCTTGTGCCCACACCCCCGCTCCACCGAGGTCCTCACCGTCCAGGTCTCGAGCGGCGACGCCGTCCGCCTCGAGGTCCACGCCGACGAGCGGGTATGGGCCGCTGCTGTCGATGACGCCGGGAGCGTCGGTCAGCGCCTCGAGCGCGGCGAGGTCGGCGGGCTGACCGAGGAACGGGTCCCCGCTCACACTGGCCACGACGTCGGGCCCGGCTGTGGCCTCTCGGGTGCTCTCGTAGGGCTCATCGGTAACCCCGTGCAGGACGAGCCCGAGGGTCAGCGTGGTCGTGGCGGCGATGATCGCCAGCAGAAGGAGTGCGGCTTCTGCGGGGCGCCGGCGCAGGTCGCGCGCGGCGAGGCGGCAGACGAGCAGGATGCGACCCATGGGTTCAGCCCTCCAGTCCGGCGAGTTCGGCGAGCCGGCCGGTGGTGCCGTGGGTCAGCCTGGTCTCCTCGACGAAGGCGCCGTCGCGCATCGAGATCAGCCGGTCGGCGGTTGCAGCGATCCGGGAGTCGTGGGTGACGATGAGCAGCGTCTGCCCGGACGAGCGCAGGCCGTCGAGGAGCCGGAGCACGTCCAGGGTGGCGGCGCTGTCGAGGTTGCCGGTCGGTTCGTCGGCGAGGACGACGAGCGGCTCGTTGCTGAGCGCGCGCGCGATCGCGACCCGCTGACGCTCGCCGCCCGAGAGCGCCGACGGCAGATGCTTGGCCCGGTCGGTGAGCCCGACCCGTTCCAGCAGCTCGGCGGCGCGGCGTCGTGCCGCGCGGGGGGAGCGCCCGGCCAGCAGTGCGGGCAGCTCGACGTTCTCCACGGCGGTGAGCTCGTCCATCAGGTGGAAGGCCTGGAAGACGAAGCCGATCGCGTGGCGGCGCAGCCGTGCCAGCGCCTTCTCGCTCAGCTGGTCGATGCGCTGCCCCGCCAGCCACACCTCCCCGGCCGACGGGCGTTCCAGTCCCCCCAGCAGGTGCAGCAGCGTCGACTTGCCGCAGCCGCTCGGCCCCATCACGGCCAGCGTCTCGCCCGAGGCCACCTCGAGCTCGACCGCATTGAGCGCGTGCACGAGGCCCTCGCCCCGGCCGTATTCCTTCTCCAAACCGCGCGTGCGCAAGACCGGCCCCACGCGCGACAGCGACTCGTTGGCGTTCATGATCATCCCTTCGTTGCGTTCCAGTAGCGCGCGCAGGCCTCGAGCCAGCGCAGGTCCGCTTGCAGCCTCAGCACCACGCCCTCGAGCAGAAGCGCCGCGACCGAACCGTCCGGCTCCGCCAACGCGGCGCGCTGCGCGGTGGCCAACCCGGCCAACAGCGCGTGCCGCTGCGCGTCCACGAGCCGCACCGGGTCGCCCAGTCCCGCCGCCGCGGCCGCGACCAGCTTGAGATGGAACTCCGCGGGCGCGGGCTTCGGCCAGCTGGTGTCCTCCAGCCACTCGATGACGCGTGCGTGCCCGGCGGCGGTCAGCACGTACACCTTGCGGTCCGGGCGATCGGTCTGGCCGACTCGCTCCGAGGTCACCAGGCCGGCCTTCTCGAGCCGATTCAGTGTCACGTACACCTGGCCGGCGTTCAGCGCCTCCGCGAGGGGGCCGAGCGCAAGCTGAAGCCGGGCGCGCAGTTCGTAGCCGTGAGAGGCCTCCTTGGCCAGCAGCGCAAGCAAGACCTCCTGCACGACTCGCAGCTGGTAGCCCTGAGTCGGCTCCTGGATCGACACGTCAGCGGCTTCTGGCACGAGCACCGGCCTCCTCTCTAACAGTTAGCTACGACAAGATAACGGTTATCTAGCGGCGTGTCAAGTACTTGATTTGGGCCGTTTCGGCATGCTCGAGCTGGCCGGGCGGCGCGTAGATCGGCTTCAGGCGGATCTGAGCGGGACAACCGGATGCCTGCACGCCGAAGCCCGCCTGTCGGAGCGGGTTTCGGCCTGGACATGAAGGTCATCGGTTCGCCTGCCGGCCACCCCTGCATGGTGTGGATAGCCGTATTCCCCGCTGTTCACCGCTTTGCCACGATTTTCGCAACGATGCCCAACAGGATCCTGATCGTCGACGACCACCCAGGCTTTCGTGCGACGGCCAAGATCATGCTTCTCGCCGACGGATTCGAGGTCGTGGGCGAGGCCGAGGACGGGCGCACCGCGCTCGAGGCGGTGGAGCGGCTCAGGCCGGATCTCGTGCTCTTGGACGTCCAGCTTCCGGACATGGACGGCTTCACGGTCGTCAACGAGCTGCGCCGCCGGGACTCCTACAAGCCGAAGATCGTCCTCACCTCGAGCCACGACGAGTCGGACTTCGGGCCGATCGTGGCCCGCTGCGGCGTTGCCGCCTTCGTGCCGAAGGGCGAGCTGAGCGGCGCCGCGCTTCGCGCTGTGCTTCGATAGCCACATGCGCCGACGCACGTTCGCAGGGGTCCTGGGCCTCGGCCTTCTCCTGACCGCGGGCACGCTCGCCCTCCTGCTCGAGAGCGACCACATGGAGGCGTCCGCCTTCGCGTTCGCCGCGCAGCTCCTGGCTGCCTGGTCGTTCATTCTCGGCGGCCTTTTCGCCTGGGCGCGACGACCGGACAACCGCTTCGGGCCGTTGCTCACGGCCGTCGGGCTTGCCGTCTTCGTCGGGGCGCTGAGCGCGTCGAACGAGTCGCTCCCGTTCACGCTCGGATGGACGTTCGGCGGGATCTTCATCGCCGTCTTCATCCACGCGCTCCTGGCCTTCCCACGCGGCTACCTGGAAACGCGGCTCGTCTACACGATCGTCGGCATCGGGTACGTCGAGCTCACCGTCGGGGCGCTCCTGATCTCCTTCTTCGACGATCCGGACCGGAGCTGCACCGGCTGCCCCGAGAACGCGTTCCTGATCGTCGACTCCCCCAACGCCGTCGCGGCGATCAACGGCGTCCTGATCGCCGTCGGGATCCCGGCGCTCTTCGCCTCGCTCTACGTCTTCCGGCGGCGGTGGAAGGCCGCGTCCGTCCCGCTGCGGCGCATCCTGCTCCCGGTCTACCTGACCGCGGGTTCGACCATCGTCCTCCTGGCGGTCGCGCTCGCTGCGGGAAGCTTCTCGACGAGGGCCGGGGACACCATCTTCTGGGCCGTCGTCGTCACCTTCGCCAGCGTCCCTGTGGCGTTCATCCTCGGTCTGCTCAGCGGCCGCCTGGTGCGGGAGGGCGTGGGCCAGCTGATCCTCGAGCTGGGACAGACGCACGCGCCCGGCGAGCTGCGGGAGGCGCTCGCACGCGCGCTCGGCGACCCGACCCTGCGCCTGGCCTACTGGATCCCCGAGACCGAGTCCTTCGCCGACCTGGACGGCGAGCCGGTCGAGCTGCCGCAGGGGCGCGGCGAGGAGCTCGCCACGATGGTCGAGCGCGACGGCCACCCGGTGGCCGCGCTCATCCACCACCGTTCGCTGGAGGAGGACCCTCTCCTCGTCGAGGCGGTGGCCGCGGCGGCCGCGCTCGCGCTCGAGAACGAGCGCCGCCTGGCCGCGCTGGCCAAGGCCCAGGCGCGCATCCAGGCACTGATCGACGCCTTCCCCGACCTGATCTTCCGCATGGACCGCGAGGGCGTCTACCTCGAGTACAAGGGCAAGCCCGAGGACCTTGCCGTGCCGCCCGACCAGTTGATCGGCGCCAAGGCCCACGACGTGCTGCCGCGCGACGTCGCCGACCTGCTCGTCGGCGGGATCCAGCGCGCGATCGACACGGGCGAGATCGTCACCGGCGAGTACACCCTCGAGCTCGACGGGAAGCCCAGGGACTTCGAGGCCAGGATCGTGAGGTCCGGCGACGAGGCCGTGCTGATCGGGCGCGAGTTCACCGACCGCAACCGCGCCCAGGCCGAGCTCGAGAGCCTCCACGCCGAGCTCCAGCAGCGTCACCGCGACCTCGAGCACGAGCGCGACTTCATCCGGACCGTTGTGGACTCGACGCCCAGCCTGCTCTGCCTCATCACTCCGGGCGGCTACATCGTTCGCTTCAACACGTCCCTGGAACGGCTCTCGGGCCGTAGGGAGACCGACATCACGCGGGGCGAGGCCTTCTGGGACGTCTTCATCGCGCCCGAGGCGCGCGACCACGTGAGAGCGACCATCGAGCAGGTCGTCGCCGAGGGCGGGCGCGGCGAGTTCGAGGACACATGGATCACCACGGACGGCGAACGGCGCCGCGTCACCTGGTCGACGACGCCGCTGCGCGACGACCGTGGCGACCCGCGCCTGCTCATCTGCGGCATGGATATCACCGACCGGAAGCGCAACGAGGACGAGCTGCGGCGCTCGCGCGCCCGGCTCGTCGAGGCCAGCGATGTCGAGCGGCGCCGGCTCGAGCGGAACCTCCATGACGGGGCGCAGCAGCGCCTCGTCTCGCTCTCGCTCATGCTCCGCCTCGCGCAGGCGCGGACGGCCACCGAACCCGAGCAGGCCGAGGACCTCCTCGGCCAGGCCTCGGAGGAGCTGGCGCAGGCGCTCGAGGAGCTGCGGGAGCTGGCCCGCGGCATCCACCCGGCCGTCCTCTCCGACCGCGGCCTCTCCGCCGCCCTCGAGGCTCTCGTCTCGCGCACGCCGCTCGCGGTCGACCTCGAGCTGCTCGACCAACGCCTGCCCGAGCCGGTCGAGGCTGCGGCGTACTACGTGGTGTCCGAAGCGCTCGCCAACGTCGCCAAGTACGCCGAGGCGTCCTCGGTCGCGGTTAGCATCGCATCCGTGAACGGACATGCCGTGGTCGAGATCGCCGACGACGGCCGGGGCGGTGCCGACCCCGCCAAGGGATCGGGGCTGCGCGGCCTGGTCGACCGCGTCGAGGCGCTCGACGGGAGGCTGCTCGTCGAGAGCCCGCCGGGCAAGGGGACGCGCATCCGGGTGGAGATCCCGTGCGAGTAGTCCTGGCCGAGGACTCCGTCCTCCTCCGCGAAGGCGTCGCGCGCCTGCTCGAGGACGAGGGCTTCGAGATCGTCGCGCAGACCGGTACCGCCGACGACCTGATGCTCAAGGTGCGGAGCTACTCGCCCAACGTCGTCATCGTCGACATCCGCATGCCCCCGACGCACACGGACGAGGGCCTGAGGGCGGCCCAGGAGATCAAGGAGACCTATCCGCAGGTCGGCGTCCTCGTCCTCTCGCAGTACGTCGAGCCGACGTACGCGATGGAGCTCCTATCCGAGAGCGCCGAAGGCGTCGGCTATCTGCTCAAGGATCGGGTCTCGAACGTGGACGAGTTCGCCGCCGCCGTGCGGCGGGTGGGGGAGGGAGGCTCCGCGCTCGACCCGGCCATCGTCTCCCAGCTCGTCGGGCGGCGCCGCCGTGACGACCCGCTCGACCAGCTCACCCCGCGCGAGCGCGAGGTGCTCGAGCACATGGCCCAGGGCCGCTCGAACCAGGGCATCGCCAACGAGCTCGTCGTCACCGAGCGCGCGGTCGAGAAGCACGTGACGAGCATCTTCGGGAAGCTCCGGCTCCCGCACGCGACCGAGGATCACCGGCGCGTGCTCGCGGTGCTCACGTACCTGCGCCAGTAACGGCCCGCGTGCAGCGCAGGGACCTGGTCGACTACGCGACCCTGTCGGTGGTCTGGGGCGTGTCGTTCGTGGTGCTCCTGCGGGTGGTGCAGGCGTTCGGCTGGGTGGGAGCCGTCATGAGTGCGCTCGCTTACGTCCTCTTCTTCCGGCTGGTCGCCGACCTTGGAGCCACGAAGGCGATCAGCGTCGAGTTCGTCGTGACCGCCATCGCGGTGCTCCTCGGCTCGCTCGTTCTGGACGAGCGCCTGTCCGCGATCCAGCTCGTCGGCGCCGTCGTGATCGTCGGCGGCTGCGCGCTGGTCCTCGGGCTGGTGCCCCGGAGCCGAGCCGCGTAGTCCTGCCCGGGGTGCGGTTTTCCGCACCGAGGGAAGCCGGGTGGCCCCATATCCGTCCTGTAGCTGAGGAGGGAGAGTGGTCACATGACGAAGACACTGTTCATCGGCGCGGCGATCCTGGCCATCCTGGTGCTCGCACTAGGCGGTTGGACGGTTCGCGGCGTGCGCTGGGCCGTCGCGGGGTAGACCGGTGCAGCCGGCGCCCCGCAACGGCCTGTCGCTGGGCGCGCTGGCGCTGCCCACCTTCGCGCTTGCGCTCGGGATCAGCGTCCTCACCACGTACGCGCCGCTCCTGCTCGGCGAGGCGACCTCGTCGGCGGGCGCGATCGGGATCGCCGTCGGCGCCGAGGGCGCCTTCGCCCTTTTCCTGCCCCTTCTGATCGGCTCGCTCTCGGATCGGACGCGGAGCCGGCTCGGCCGCCGCATCCCGTACGCGCTGATCGGCGTGCCGCTTCTGGTGGCGCCGCTCGTGATCCTTCCCTTCGCGCACGGCTACGCGGAGACGGTCGCACTCGTCTCGCTGTTCTTCGTCGGCTACCACATCTATTACCCGCCGTATCAGGCGCTCTTCGCCGAGCTCGTGCCGGCCTCCCATCAGGGCCGCGCGCAGGGCTGGCAGGGCGTCATGCGGGGCCTCGGCCTCGGAGTCGCCCTCGTGGCCGGCGGGCTCCTGCTCACGGTCTGGACGCCCCTGCCCTTCCTCCTCGCCGCCGGTGCGGCCGTCCTCGGTACGGTCGTGCTCGTGGGTGAGGTCCGCGGCAAGGAGCGCCCGGTTCCCGTCGTGTCCCCCGACGCCCCGCGCGGCCCCGGCGTGTTCCGGCTGGTGCGCGAACGCGCCGACGTGCGCGCCTTCGTCGCTGCAAACGCGCTCTGGGAGCTCTCCTTCATGGGCCTGAAGACCTTCATCGTCCTCTTCGTGGTCAAGGGCCTCGGCGAGTCGGTCGGAACGGCCTCCGCGGTCATCGGCGTCGTCGCCGGCGCCTACGTGATCGCCGCCTTCGGCGCCGGGCGCCTGGCCGACGTCTTCGGGATCCACCGGGTCATGCGCATCTCGATCTGGGTCTACGGGGTCGGCCTGCTCGTCGGTGCCGGGCTCTCGTCGCTCGACTCGTTCCTCATCGGCCTGCCGTTCATCGCCCTCGCCGGCGCCGTCGTGATGACGCTCCCGTACGGGATCCTGGCCGGGATGACGCCCGCCGGGGCCGAGGGCGCGCTCTCCGGCCTCTTCGGCTTCTCCCGCGCGCTCGGCGCCGTCCTCGGGCCGATCGTGGTCGGCGTCGCCATCGACGTGCTCGCGCCCGTCTTCCCCTCGACGCACGGCTACGGCGCCATGTGGGTCGCCATCGGCGCACCGATCCTGCTCTCGCTGCCCTTCCTCGCCGCCCTCCGCAGCGACGAGCCCGAGGCCGCCCCGGCGCTGCAGCGGCCGGTCGTGGCCGCGCTCGACGACCTCGCGCTAGCCGCCTAGAAAGGATGCTCGGTCGCCGACCGACTCACTCGCGGCCGGCGGCTGCGACGCTGCGCAGGATCGTCACGTTCGCCCTCACCCGTACTTGATCAGTACGGGCTGCGGACGACCGCGTCGCCCTGCTTGGTCGCAGCCGTCCCCGCGAGCAACCCGGCCGACAACCGAACATCAGCGCCTCGCGCTAGCCCCACCCGAAGACGCCGGGTGGCCACATTCCGGCTCGGCATGCGGCCTGCGAGCCTGCTGCCACCTACCCAGAGAGGCACGAAAGGAAGCCATGACCCCGCTCGCCAAGTCCCAGAACCTCGCGGCCCGCATGGGCCGCTGGAGCGCCGCCCACCGGAAGATCGCGATCTTCGGGTGGCTCGCCTTCGTGTTCGTCGCCGTCGCGCTCGGCAGCGTGATCGGCACCAAGTCGCTCGATCCCGCCGACGCCGAGGCCGGCGACTCCGGCCGCGCGCTGCAGATCATCGACCGCGGCGGCTTCGGCGACACGGTCGACGAGTCCGTCTTCGTCGAGAGCGAATCGCTCCCGGCCTCGAGCCCCGAGTTCCAGGCCGTCGTCGCCGACGTCGTCGCCAAGCTCTCCGCCCTCGACGGCGTCTCCGAGATCCGCTCGCCGCTGGACGACCCCGCGCTCGTCTCCCCGGACGGAAACGCCGTCCTCGTCCAGTACGAGCTCTCCGACAGCGGCACGGCCGCCGTCGACCGCATCGAGCCGATCCTCGAGTCCGTCGCCGGCGTCGAGGCCGCGAACCCCGGCTTCACCGTCGAGGGCTTCGGCTCCGCCAGCGGTGAGAAGTCGGTCGACGACACGATCTCGTCCGACTTTCAGCGGGCGGAGTTCACGGCCGTCCCGCTGACGCTCGGCATCCTGCTGATCGTCTTCGGCGCCGCTGTCGCCGCCGGGATCCCGCTGCTCCTCGGCCTCTCGGCCGTCATGGCCACCCTCGGCCTCCTGGCCGTCCCGAGCCAGCTCGTCCCCATGGACGACGCCTCTGCCTCGATCATCCTCCTGATCGGCCTGGCGGTCGGCGTCGACTACTCGCTCTTCTACCTCAAGCGCGAGCGCGAGGAGCGGGCGGCCGGCAAGGGCCCAGCGGCCGCGCTCGAGGCCGCCGCGGCCACGTCCGGCCGGGCCGTCCTCATCTCCGGGCTGACCGTGATCATCGCGCTCGCCGGGCTCTTCTTCGGCGGGACGGCGATCTGGACCTCGATCGCGATCGGCACGATCATGGTCGTCGCCATCGCCGTCGCCGGCTCGCTGACGGTGCTCCCGGCACTCCTCTCCTGGCTCGGCGACCGGGTCGAGAAGGGGAAGATCCCGTTCGTGCACCGGCTGAGCAAGAAGGGCGGCGACTCCCGCTTCTGGGGCGCCATCCTCGACCGCGTGCTGCGGCGCCCGCTCGTCTCGGCCGTCGCCTCGGCGGGCTTCCTCGTCCTCCTGGCCCTCCCGGCGTTCGGGATGCACACGGCCTTCCCCGGCATCTCGAGCCTCCCGCGCGAGATTCCGATCATGCAGACCTACGACCGGATCCAGTCCGCCTTCCCCGGCGGCCCGCTTCCCGCCGTCGTGGCCGTCGAGGCCGACGACGTCAACTCCCCCGAGCTCCAGGCCGCGCTCGCCGACTTCCGCACGCAGGCGCTCGCCACGGGCGAGATGGAAGACCCGATCCAGGTCCAGGTGAACGACGACGCGACCGTCGCGCTCGTCTCCGTGCCGCTGGCCGGCACCGGCACCGACGATGCCTCCACCGAGGCGCTCCTCACCCTCCGCGAGGACGTCATCCCCGCCACGATCGGCGCCGTCGACGGAGTCGACGTCGCGGTGACGGGCGAGGCCGCCTCCTCGTACGACTTCAGCCAGCTGACCAAGGACCGGGCGCCGTACGTCTTCGCGTTCGTCCTGCTCCTCGCCTTCGGGCTCCTGCTGGTCGCCTTCCGCTCGATCGTGATCGCGGCGAAGGCGGTAATCCTCAACCTCCTCTCGGTGGCGGCCGCCTACGGGCTCCTCGTCATCATCTTCCAGTGGGGCTGGGGCGAGTCGCTCCTCGGCTTCGAGTCGACCGGCGCCATCACGGCCTGGCTCCCGCTGTTCATGTTCGTGATCCTGTTCGGCCTGTCGATGGACTACCACGTGTTCATCCTCAGCCGCATCCGCGAGGCCTACGACCGCGGGCTCGGCACCGACGAGGCCGTGACGCACGGGATCAAGTCGACGGCCGGCGTCGTCACCGCCGCGGCGATCGTGATGGTCGCGGTGTTCTCGATCTTCGCCACCCTCTCGACGATCGACATGAAGCAGGCCGGCGTCGGGCTCGCCGCGGCGATCCTGATCGACGCGACCATCGTCCGCGCCGTGCTCCTCCCCTCGGCCATGAAGCTCCTCGGCGACTGGAACTGGTACCTGCCGAGCTGGCTCGAGTGGCTGCCGCAGGTCTCCCACGAGACCGAGTCCGCCCCGCGGACGGCCCCGACACCGGTTCCCTCCGGCCGCTAGGCGTCACGTCCAGCTGCACGCAGGCCCGCGTCCCTTCGGGGGCGCGGGCCTTTTCGCTGCGCACGAAAGGAGAAGGCGGTACGCGAGGCGGAGCCCGTTGCGGCGGGGCTCCGCCTCGGCGTCCGTGGGCTTTACGAGCCGGGGGAGAGATCCGGAAGCCTGCGGCCAGCTCCAGGGCCTCCGACTCGCAGGCCAGGAGGGTACGCCGTTCGCGGCGGTCGGCTACCGGTACTTGGAAAAATTTGCAGAATCCTCACAATTTGGCAGGGGGTGTCCACGAGTGCCTGGACCGGTAGGCTGGCCGCGTGCCCGACCTCGAGGAGCTGGCCGAGCGCCTGCGCGAGCTGGCGCTGTCGCTGCCGGAGACCTACGAGGACGAGCCCTGGGGCCATCCGGTCTTCAAGGTGGGCGAAAACCGCATGTTCGCGTCGATGTCGGTCGCGGAGGAATGCGTGCGCCTGACCGTGAAGCTGACCGCGGAGGAGCGCGAGATCGCGCATCTCCTTCCGTACGTGAGCACCGCGGCGTACGTCGGCCGCTACGGCTGGGTCACCGCCGAAGTCGCCGACGACGAGTCGCTCGAGGCCGCGCTCGAGTGGCTGCGCGAGAGCTACTGGCTGAAGGCGCCGACCGCGCTCCGGGCGGTGGTCGAGGCCTGGGATGAGGACGACGAGGCGAGCAGCTCAAGCGGCTAGGTACTGGCTCCCTCGGGACCAGCCGTACGTAGGGTGACGGGTCGCGCCGTCTCCACCATCATGCGTCCCTGCCCCTTTTGGGGGATCACTGCGGCAAACGGAGGGGATGAATGTACGAGACCGAGGAATTCCTGTGGGGAGGCCTGAGGAACCGCCTGGAGCGCATCGGCCGGGTCCGTCCGCGCACGGTGGGGTTGGAGGACGGGGTCCAGCGGCCGGCGCCGGTGCGCCCGCAGACGCGCGTCAGCCCGGTTCGGCCGGCGATGGGGACGCGCATGCAGACGGTCGGTTCGGCACAGGGGCGCTGACTTCGTCCGAACGGACGGCGTGAGCGAGCTCGTCGAGCTGGGCCGGGGCCTCTTCCGCTGGACTGCGCTCCACCCTGACGCCGATCCGTATGCGAGGCCGGGCAGCCCGGCGGACTGGGGCCCAGAGGTCGGCTCGGTGGCCTATGCGGCGGACGACGCGCTCGTGCTCATCGACCCGCTCGTCCCCGAAGACCGGCCAGGGCTTCGGCGGGAGCTCGACGGGCTCGTGCGCTCGCACGGCCGCCGGGTCGCGATCCTCACGACCCTCCAGTTCCACCGGCGCAGCCGGGCCGAGCTCGCCGAGCGCTACGGCGCCTCCACGTCCCGCGCGAAGACGACCTTGCCCGCGGGCGTCGAGACGGTGCAGATCCGGGGCGCCGGCGAGACGATGGTCTGGCTCCCGGAGCACCGCGCGCTGATACCCGGGGACCGGCTGCTCGGCGACGACGCCGGCGGCCTGCGCCTGTGCCCCGACTCCTGGCTGCGTTACCTGCCGAGCGGAATGAGGCGGGCCGAGTTGCGCGAAGCGCTGCGGCCGCTCCTCGACCTGCCCGTCGAGCTGGTCCTCGTCTCACACGGCGAGCCGGTTCTCGAGAACGGCCGCGAAGCCGTCGCCGCGGCCCTGCGAGCCTAGTCGGCCGTCGGCACGTCTTCGGCGTCGCCGTCGGCCTCCTCCGGGTCGGGAACCGGCGACCCCTCCTCGGTTTCCTCGGGCTCTTGCTCCACAGGGGGCTGAGTATTCTCTGTCTCCATGCGGGTCGTCCTTCCCGATGGCAAGAACCTCGAACTTCCTGACGGCGCGAGCGGCCTGGACGCGGCGCGCGCGATCGGGCCGAAGCTCGCCGAGCAGGCGGTGCTCGTGCGCGCGAACGGCGACGTACGCGACCTACGGCTGCCGCTCGCCGACGGCGAGGAGATCCAGATCCTCACCACGCGGGATCGGCAGGACCCCGACGCCCTCTACGTCCTGCGCCACTCGGCCGCGCACCTGCTCGCCGAGGCGGCGCGGCGCCTCTATCCGGGGACGAAGGTGGCGATCGGGCCGCCGATCGAGAACGGCTTCTACTACGACTTCGAGTTCCCCGAGCCCGTGACCGAGGAGGCGCTCGAGCGCCTCGAGGAGGAGATCCGGCGCGAGATCGCCGAGGGCCGCGTCTTCGAGCGGCGCGAGTCGAGCCGTGACGAGGCCCGCGCCTACTTCGAGGAGCAGGGCGAGCCGTTCAAGGTCGAGCTCGTCGACACGGCCGAGGGCGACATCTCCATCTACGAGCAGGGCGACTTCGTCGACCTCTGTCGCGGCCCGCACCTCCAGAACGCCGCGCCGATCAAGGCCGTGAAGCTCCTCTCCCTCGCCGGCGCCTACTGGCGCGGCGACGAGAGCAGGCCGCAGCTCACGCGCGTGTACGGGACCGCCTTCTTCGACCCGCAGGACCTCGAGGACTACCTGCACAGGGTCGAGGAGGCGAAGCGTCGCGACCACCGGCGGCTCGGGAAGGATCTGCACCTCTTCGACTTCTCCGAGCTGGCGCCTGGGATGCCGTTCTGGCACCCGCGCGGGATGGTGATCTGGAACATCCTCGAGGACCTGCGCCGGCGCGAGAACGCCGCGCGCGGCTACCACGAGGTGCGCACGCCGCAGCTGTACGACTCCGACCTCTGGCGCACCTCGGGCCACTGGGAGAAGTACCAGGAGCACATGTTCCGGGTGGAGATCGAGGAGCGGGACTTCGCCTTGAAGCCGATGAACTGCCCCGGCCACTGCCTGCTCTACTCGCTTTCGCCCCACAGCTATCGCGAGCTGCCGCTGCGGATCGCCGAGGCCGGCAACCTGCACCGCAACGAGCTGTCCGGCGTCCTGCACGGGCTGCTGCGCGTGCGGCACTTCGTGCAGGACGACGCTCACATCTACTGCACGCAGGAGCAGATCCAGGACGAGCTGCTCGCCTGCCTCGACTACGCCTACTACCTCTACGACCTCTTCGATCTCGACATGCGCGTCGAGCTGTCGCTCCGGCCCGACAACAAGCTCGGGACCGACGAGGAGTGGGACTTCGCCGAGGAGGAGCTCCGCAAAGCACTCGCCTCCAAGGGCCTGGAGTACGTGGACAGCGAGGGGGAGGGCTCGTTCTACGGGCCGAAGATCGACCTGCACATGGACGACTCGCTCGGCCGCAGCTGGCAGCTCGGCACCGTCCAGCTCGACCTGCAGATGCCCAAGCGCTTCGGGCTGGCCTACCAGGGCGACGACAACGCCGAGCACACGCCGGCCATGATCCACCGCGCGCTCCTCGGCTCGCTCGAGCGCTTCGTCGGCATCTACCTGGAGCACACCGGCGGCGACCTGCCGCTCTTCCTCGCGCCCGAGCAGGTCCGGATCCTCCCCGTCGCCGACGCCCACCGGGCCGACGCGGAGTCACTCGCCGATCGTTTCCGGACCGAGGGCTTCCGCGTGCAGGTGGACGAGCGCGAGGAGACGGTCGGCCGGCGCATCCGCGATGCCGAGCTCGCGAAGGTGCCCTACGTCGTCGTCTGGGGCGATCGCGAGTCGCTCGACTCCGTGTCGGTCCGTCGTCGCGGTGGTGAACAGTCTGTGACGACTGCCGACGCGCTTGCCGAGGAGCTCCGAAGCGCTGCTAGACTCTGAGCCTGCAAGCAGGAGCGTCGTTTGTTTCCTCACCTCCGGAGCCTCGGGCTCATCGGGGGTTCAACCGAATCGGGGAATTGACGAGCTGCCTGCGTGCAGCTTTTCATTGTTCTAAGAGGAGGAAGTCGCACAACTTGGTGACGTTTCAGTGAGGCCGCGGCGCAGGTTCGAGCAGGCCAGGCCGCAGCAGGACACGACACGGATCAACGAGTCCATCCGTGTCCCGCGCGTGAGGCTGGTCGATTCGGACGGCTCGCAGGTCGGCATCAAGCCGACGGCCGAGGCGCTCGAGTACGCCTACTCCAAGGATCTGGACCTGGTCGAGGTCGCGGCAAGCGCCGACCCGCCCGTGGCCCGGATCATGGACTACGGCAAGTACAAGTACGAGCAGGAGCAGAAGGCCAAGACCGCGCGCAAGCACCAGTCGCAGATCCAGGTCAAGGAGATCAAGCTCCGCCCAAAGATCGGCGTCCATGACTACGAGACGAAGAAGGGTCACGTCGAGCGGTTCCTGGGCAACCGGGCGAAGGTGAAGGTGACGATCATGTTCCGAGGCCGAGAGCAGACGCATCCCGAGCGCGGGCGCGACCTGCTCATGCGCCTGGCCGAGGACGTGAAGGAGCTCGGCTCGATCGAGTCGCCGCCGCTCCAGGACGGACGCAACATGGTCATGGTGCTCGCGCCGCACAGAAACGTCGCACGGGAAGTGGGAGCAGCTCAAAGTGCCTAAGCAGAAGACCAACTCGGCCGCGAAGAAGCGGTTCAAGATCACCGGCACGGGCCGCTTGCGGCGGCGCCATGCCATGCAGAGCCACAACCTCGAGAAGAAGTCCGCCAAGCGCGGGCGCGCCTTCCGCAGCGACCACGCCGTGGACGAGAGCGACGTCCGCGAGGTCCGGCGCCTGCTCGGGCGGTAGAGGTAGGAGGAGGAAGGAATGCCCCGCGTCAAGCGATCCGTTCACGCGCGCAAGAAGCGCCGCAAGGTGCTGGAGCGCGCGAAGGGCTACGTCGGCCAGAGCTCGATCTCGTACCGGAAGGCCAAGGAGGCCGTCCAGAAGGCCGACAACCACGCCTACCGCGACCGCAAGAAGAAGAAGCGCGTCTTCCGGCGGCTCTGGATCGTGCGGATCAACGCGGCCGCGCGCCAGGAGGGCCTCTCCTACAACCAGTTCGTCGCCGGCTGCCGCAAGGCCGAAATCGAGCTGGACCGCAAGGCGCTCGCCGACATCGCAGTGCACGACCCCGCGGCGTTCTCGAAGATCGCCGAGCGGGCGAAGGCTGCGCTCGACGCCTCGGGTTAGGAGCGCCCGACGGAACACGGCCTGAGCCGCAGGGCCCTCCTCGCGTGATCACGTCCGCGGCCAACCCGCGGGTCAAGCTCGTCCGCAAGCTCGAGTCGCGCCGCCAGCGCGAGAAGCTCGGGCTGTTCGCCTGCGAGGGCGAGGATCTGGTGGCGGCCGGACTGGAAGCCGGGCTGGAACCGGTGGAGGCGCTCGTCGACGCGGAGCGGCCTGCGCTCGCGGAGCGTCTCGCCGGGGCCGAGCTTGTCGCGCCGGAGGTCATGGGCGGGCTCTCGACGTTGCCCCACCCGGCCCGGGTCGTCGCGGTCTTTCGGCGGGCGGACTTGCCACGCTCGCTGGACGCGGCCGTCGGGCTCGCGCTCTGGCGTGTCTCCGACCCTGGGAACGTCGGCACGCTCCTGCGGGCGGCGGACGCGCTCGGGCCGGCGTTCGTCCTCCTCTCGCCCGGCTGCGCCGACCCGACGGGGCCGAAAGCGCTGCGCGCCTCGGCCGGCGCGATCTTCCGTGTCCCCCTCGGGGGCTTCGCCGACGGCGAGGGCGTCGCGCGCGTGGCGCTCGTCCCGCGGGGCGGCGCTCCGCTGTCCGGGTTGGATCTCCCGGAACCGGTTATCTTCGTCCTCGGCGCCGAGCGCGACGGCCTGCCCGAGGACGTGCTCGGCGGTGCGGATTTCGTCGCCGGCATCCCGCAGGCAGAGGCGGCGGAGTCTCTCAACGTGGCTGTGGCCGGCGCGATCGCACTCTATGAGCTGAGGAGGGGTCGAGGATGAACGCGGAGCAGTGGATCGCCGCCTATGGGCGCGCCTGGCTCGAGCGCGACCCCGAAGGGGTCGTCGCGCTGTTCACGGATGACGCCGTCTACCGCTCCAGCCCGTTCCGTGAGCCTCACTTCGGCTCCGCCGGCATCCGCGACTACTGGACGCGCGCCACCTCGACGCAGGAGGAGCTCGACCTCCGCTTTGGCGAGCCCGTCGTCGAGGGGAGCAAGGTCGTGGTCGAGTGGTGGGCGGTCATGCGCGACGAAGATGCATGGATCACGCTCCCCGGCTGCCTCCTCCTGCGCTTCGCGGAGGACGGCCGCTGCGAGGAGCTGCGCGAGTACTGGCACGTCGAGGACGGCCGCCACGAGCCGCATCCCGGCTGGGGCCGCTGACCCCTCGAACGGCGAAGGGCCGCTCGCGCGGCCCTTCAGTCCTTGTACGGGTCGTAGACGTCCCGCCCGGCCATCGCAACGCCGAGCGGGCGAAGCGTGTGCGTCACCCGAATCGAGGCGGCGTGGGCGCCGAGGACGTCCGGGAGGTGCTTGTAGACCTCGGGCGCCTCGTCGGCGCCTCCGCCGACGAGAACGATCCCCTGCTCGCGCAGGCGGGCCTGAACCGCCGCCCAGTCGACGACACCCGGCTTCACCTGCTCGGCCACCCGGACGGACCGGCCGTCCACAACCTGCTTGCGGTAGCGGAAGCGGCCCGCCGCCTTCGAGCGGCTCATCACCCGGCCGGCGCCGTGCACCGTCGAGTAGAGCGACTCGGTCGCCTCGTCCGAGGCCACACCCTCGAGGATGACCGACTCGTCGCCCATCGAGCCGCCGACGAACCCCTCCTGGCCCGGCCGGGCCGGCGTGCAGCCCTTGCGGATCACCCAGTAGGTGCGTTCGAAGTGCTCCTCGCGCCAGGCGAAGTTGTGGTGGTTGTGGACCTCGTGGACGGATTCGGCGCCGAGGATCTCGAGCACCTTCGCCACGACGACGTCGCGGCCGGCGTATGCGTACTCGCCGGCGAGCTCCATCGCGGCCACGTACGCCTCGCCGAGCTCGGAGTCGATCTCGAAGAGCACGGGCGGGGAGTCCATCTCGCCGTCACTCGCCTTGCCCTCGAACGGGCGACCCTCCGCGAGCGCGAGGAAGCCCGACGCCGTTCGGTGGCCGAACCCGCGGGAGCCGAAGTGGACGCCCACCCAAACGAATCCCCTGCTCGTCCTCCATCAGGTTGACGTAGTGGTTGCCGGCGCCGACGGTGCCGAGCTGCGACTCCGCCAGCTGGGCGAGCTTGCGCTGCGGCGCGAAGTCGGCGTGGCGGATCCGGTCGAGCACCGGGTGGTCCGCTCGCTCCCGGGCCGGGACGCCCATGCCGAAGGAGATCCGCCGCGTAATCTCGCCCATCAGGTTCTCGACGCCGCCGAGCGCGTCCAGGTCGGCGCGCGTGAGCTCCGTCCGGGCCGCCTTGTTGCCGCAGCCGATGTCGTAGCCGACGCCCGAGGGCGAGACGTAGCCCTCGTACGCGATGCCGCCGCCGATCGGCTGGGAGTAGCCCGGGTGGTGGTCGGCGCAGAGGACGCCGAACTCGGCCTCGCCGGCCTCCATGCAGCGCTCGAGCTGCGCGAGGCTCCGCGTGTCCACCGGGCCGAAGGTCTTGATCTTCATCGCTTCCTCCTTCCAGTGTGACCGACGTGCCGCCGGTCTCGTGCTCCAGCGCCCCCGAGAGGACTCGAACCTCTGCGCCCGGGTTCGAAGCCCGGTGCTCTTCCAGCTGAGCTACGGAGGCAAGATGCGGGCGGAGGGAGTCGAACCCCCATGAGCCGAGGCCCGCCGGCTTCTGAGGCCGGTGCGTCTACCGGTTCCGCCACGCCCGCATGTCGAGACGCCGGCGGCGCCCCCTGCCCGTCAGAGGGCGCCGCCTGCGAAGTCGGAGATGAGCTGCGGCGTCGCCGTGTCGAAACCGACGACGTCGAGCATCCCCGGATCGGCCGGGTCGGCGATCGAGAAGCCGTTCGAGACCATTCCGACCACGACCAGCCGGGCCGCGATGCCCGATGCGGCGCGGTAGTCGGCGAGCGCCTGGGCGGGGTGGACACCGCCTGCCCAGGTCTCCGAGTCGGTGTAGATCACGAACGTGTCGACTTCCCGCTCCCGCGCCTGGGCGTAAAGCATCGGCAGCGCGCAGTCCGTGCCGCCGAACGGGAGGTCCGAAACCGCCTTCACGGCATCGTCCAGCCGCCGCCGGGGGCTGAGCGGCAGCGGGGTCAGACCCTGCTTCGTCCAGCTCCACTGGCTCTTCGTGCCGGACTTCCAGCCGCCCTTGCCGGCGAAGAAGCCGACAACCTCGTAGCGTGCCTCGGTCGCCGCCGTGACGAGCGCGAGGGCGGCCGAGGCGTCGCGCGGAGTGAGGCCGGGGACTCCGGCCACCCAGCCGGTCGTCATCGAGCTCGAGACGTCGAGGGCGAGCAGCAGGCGCGTGCCCGCGGGCTCGACGTTCGCGAACGCGGCGTAGAACGCGGCGTCGAGCGCGTCGACGACCTCCCACACCGGGTTCCAGACGTGGCGGCCGCGCGCACCGCGACCGGCCTCGTACGTCCGCAGGGCGGCGAGGAGGGCGATCGGGTGCACCCGTGCGCGCCGGAGTCGCTCCGGATCGCCCAGCCGGCCGGCGACCGTCGCCGTTCCTGCGGAGCCCGGGGCGAGCACGCCTGCTCGCGTCATCGTCGCGAGGTTGCGGACCATCGCCGTCATCGGCATGTCCTCGAGGAGCGCCTCCCAGACCTCGGGCGAGGTCAGGTGCTCGCTCTGCAGCGCTTCCCGGGGCAGTCCGTGCTCGCGGACGAGCGTGGCCGTCTCCGCGGCCGAGGGCGCCGCCTGGGCGCGGACGAAGCCCTCGACGAACGGCGGCAGGCCATCGGTGCCGCCGCCGCGGACGATCCAGTCGAACAGCCGTCGGTGTTCGGCGCTCACCTCGAGCGTCGGGTTTCCGGAGCTGACGCGGACTGCCGGGTGTGCGAGCCGCAGGAGGTCTCGGTGCGACACTCCGTCCCGCTGCCGGTACTTCACCGCCTGGTAGGCGAGCGCGTCGACCGGCTTCGCCGCGTACCAGCGACCCACCGCCCGCCGAAGCGAGCGACCCCAGCCGCGAAAGCCCTCGACGAAGGTCGCGAACTGGAAGAGATGCGTGCCGGTGCGCGCGACCCGCGGCAGTGCATCGAGCGCCGCACGTCGGGTCGCCTCGTCGCCGAGGCCCGCGGCCATTGCCAGGGCGAAGAGCGCCGGATCGTTCTTGGGCGCCCGCCCCTCCGTGCTGACGCTGACGATCTCCTCGACCGTCCGCAGGCCGTCCTCGGCGAGGCCGTCCTCGACGGCGCGGGCGTTCTCGCGCGTCAGCGTCCCCTCGGAGGCGTAGTAGCTGCCGCCTTCCGAGCCTAGGACGAGGAAGCGACGCAGTCGCGTCCAGGAGTCGACCTCCCAGGTGAAGCCGCCCGCGGAGTTCGGAACCTGACCCGTGCCCATCAGCGGCGCCGACTGGGGCGGCCGCCGCGGGCGCAGGCGCTTGAGATAGGACATCTGACACCTCCTTTTCGTGTGTGTTGCTGCGGTCGTGTGGTCGCCGGCCGGATCTGACCGGACAGGGGATAACCGGCCTGCTTCGGCCCGCAGCGTTCTCAGCGGCGCTCGCGCGCCGCGTACAGCTCGGCCTCCGCCTCCAGGCCGTTCCGGAAGCGGGAAAGAGCTCCGAGCAGGGTCTCGATCTTGTGCAGCGAGTTCTCGCGCAGCTCCGGCGAGGAGACCGAGAACTCGAGCGCGATCTCGTTGACGCAGTCCGCGATCCGCAGCCGTAGATGCGGAGCGGGCGGCGACCGTCGGAAGCGGGCCCGACGAGCCGACGTGTCCTCGACGTAGACGCGGACGTGGGCGCCGCCGTCGAACTTCGGCCGGTTCAGGACGATCCGCTCGTCGACGCGGATGCCGCGTCGCCGGCGTCCGGACGGGGCGGGACGCCGGACGGCGTACTCGACGAGATAGGACATCGGCGTCCCTCCTTTCGCTTCGTTGTGGGTACGAACGTGCCGTGCCGTGGCGGCCGGTCCGCACCAAGAATCGTCGCGGTCGTGGAATGCGAACCGTTTCGCGGAGTCGAACCGCGGAGCCCAGATAACCGGCTCGCGCCGGCCCGCGACGAGCAGGCCCACCAGGAGTCGAACCCGGTCCGGCGAGGTTGGAGCTCGCCGTGCTTCCGTTACACCATGGGCCTAGGTCGACTTAGGAGCCTCCGGCAGGAGTCGAACCCGCACCTCGGCCGTACAAAGGGCGCGTGCTGCCGTTGACACTACGGAGGCCTGACGAGTGGAGACGGCGGGAATCGAACCCGCTCCTCCTCGGTGCAAGCGAGGTGCTCCGCCACCAGAGCTTCGTCCCCGAGCGAGGCCGCGGCGGGCCTCGGTGCGGCGAGGTGCGGGCGGGTGGAGTCGAACCACCACAGCTCGAGGCGCCCGGGTTACAGCCGGGTGAGCTCGCCGGGTGCTCAGCGCCCGCGCGGAGGGGTGACCGGCCGGGCTCGAACCGGCGCCGCGGGGATCACAGCCCCGGATGCTTCCTACTACACCACGGTCACCACGGGTGGGCACTTCTCGTGGCGGCCTTGCCGCCTTCGAGCCGCGACCCGGGACGGGGACGACCGGACTCGAACCGGCGGCCTCTCGCCTGACAAGCGAGCGCTCTGCTCGTCTGAGCTACGTCCCCTTCAGGGTGTAAACGGAAGAAGCGGTTCAACCGCTTCTTCCTCCATGTCTCGACCTTTGCGGCTTCGCCGCCGTCGAGACGAGTCTGGCTGGCAGGAGTCGAACCTGCGGTCTCCGGCTCCCGAAGCCGGCGGGGTGGCCAGCTCCCCTACAGCCAGGCGTCCAACGAGTGCCTCCGCGGCGCGAAGGCGGGTCACGAGCTCCAGCGGCAGGGATCGAACCTGCGCCTCGCGGTTAACAGCCGCGCGTCTTACCGACTCGACTACGCCGGAACGATGCGAGTGGCCCCGGCAGGCGTCGAACCTGCACCGTCCCGGGTAAGAGCCGGGAGCTCTGCCGATTTGAGCTACGGAGCCTCGATGTGGCCGGCAGGGATCGAACCTGCGGCGCCCCGCGTTTCGGGCGGGCGCTCTACCCGCTGAGCTACGGCCACATTTTGACCTGTTTCTCAATGTCTCGACCTTTGCGGCTTACGCCGCCGTCGAGATGAGGACCTTTGCGGCTTCGCCGCCGTCGAGGCGATGGGCGAGGCTGGGATCGAACCAGCGGCCTCTTGTGTGTAAGACAAGCGCTCTGCCGTCTGAGCTACTCGCCCTGGATCCGGGACAAGGATTCGAACCTCGATCTCCACGTTCAGAGCGTGGCGTCCTTCCGCGTTAGACGATCCCGGAGCGTCCCCGCTTCTCCGCGCACCCCCGGATCGACAGGAGTCCGCGCAGCGGCGAGGCAGGCCGTTCCTTCTGTCCCGTCGAGCACGAGCCCAACGGTGTTTTCCAAGCCACTCGCCTACCCTTCGACCCTGGATCGTCTCCAGTCGGGTTGCGCACAGCCGACGGAGCCGTCCTCCGTGGAGGGGTTTTGGAGCCCGATTGCGGCGCGTCGTGTGAAAAACAGCATGCGAAAGCCGATGCACCTGTCAAAGCGCAATTTCACACGCGGACGCGCCGAGCACTTTCTCTCTCAGGCGGGGCCTCGATTCGATCTAGGTCTTGTTCAAGCTGAGCATCACCCTTCTGTTCCTGGTGTCCGATTCGCCTCCGAAACGACGAAGGCGACCTTCCGGTCGCCCTCGCTTCGAGCTGCTATGCGGCTAGTTTCCTAGCGCATCCACCTCTCGGCAAGGGCTGGCTCGTAGCCGGCCTGGCGACCGTCATTGACGGGCTTGTGCCAGCACGGCGACGCCGACGCGGCCTCGGCCGCGCGGGGAAGGAAGGGATGGGTGTCGAGGATCATGAGCATGGAACCGTTGTTACTCCGCACGGGAGGATAGCGCAGTGCGGCGGACATTGCAAGGGATCTAGGAAAAGAAACGCGCAGCCGTCAGCGACGCCTTCTTGGGAATGCAGGTAAGAATGCGAGTCGAAAGATTTACTCGCGCATTGAGCTCGACTGCGCATTCGGACGCCGGGCGAGCCAGATCGAGTCCTCGCCGCCCTCGTACGGGCGGAGGTCGAACCAGCCGTAGCAGGCGACGATCTCGAATCCGGCCTCTTCGAGGAGGGCCTGCCACTCCTCGTTCGGGAGCCAGGCCAGGCTGAGGGACGCTTCCGACGCCGAGCCGCGCACGTGGAGCGTCAGGACGCGCCGCTCGAGATCCCAGAGCGCGAGCTCCCAGATGCCCGGCTCGCGCTCCAGCCAGCGGCCGTGGGTCTCCTCGATGTCCTCGACGCTCGGGGCGAACACGTCGAAGACGAAGCGCCCGCCCGGCTCGAGCAGGCGGCTGACCGCTGCCAGGGCTTGACGCCGCTCGGCGTCCGTCTCCAGGTGGAGGAAGGCGCGAAACGGGGAGATCACGAGCCGCACCCGCTCCGTCACAGGGGGCTCGCGGAGGTCGCCGAGCCGGAGGTCGAGGAGGTGGTCGACGCCGGCCGCCTCCGCGCTGCGGCGGCAGACCTCCAGCATCCCCGGGGACGAGTCGATCCCGATGACCGGGACGCCCGCCGCCGCGATCGGGAGGGCGATCCGCCCGGTCCCGACCCCGAGCTCGACGACCGTCGAGCGCGCCTTCCGCGCCTCCGCGACGTAGAAGCCGACGTCTTCCGTGACCGTTCGGCTCCAGGGATCGTAGAGCTCGGCGATTGCGTCGTAGGCGCTCATCGGCCGGGCCCCGGCCGATGAGCGCGGGGAGAGTGTGTGAGGGAACCGGGAGGTTCCCTCACTGTCTCAAAGAAGGGGGCACGTGGGGGAAACCTGGTTTCCCCCACGGGACCGAGCCGAAGGCGAGGGACGCTCACGGACCCGATGATACGCTCCGCCGATGGACCCGCAGGCCGTGGAAACCGAGGCGAGAAGCGCGATTGCGGGCGCTTCGACCCTCGACGAGCTGGACGACGCGCGCGTCCGCTACCTGGGCCGGAAGAGCGAGCTGAAGCAGGCGCTCCGCGAGGTCCGGGACGCCGAGACCGGCAGCGTCCTCAACGCCCTGCGCCAGACCCTCGAGGACGCGGTGGCCGAGCGCCAGGCCGAGCTGGAGCGCGCCGACCTCGACCGGCGCCTGACCGAGGAAGTCACGGACGTCACGCTGCCGGGCGAGCGAAGGCAGCGAGGCCACCTGCACCTGATCACCCAGATCCGGCGCGAGGTGGAGGACATCTTCCTCGGGCTCGGCTACCAGGTCGTCGACGGCCGCGAGGTCGAGACGACGCACTACAACTTCGACGCGCTCAACTTCCCTGCCGACCACCCGACGCGGTCGCCTCGGCAGTCGGTCTTCTTGAACGGCGACGTCCTCTTCCGCACGGAGACGTCTCCGTCGCAGATCCGCGTGATGGAGTCGCAACCCCCGCCGATCTACATGGTCTCGCTCGGCCGCGTCTACCGCCGGGACACGCCCGACGCCACGCACACGCCCGTGTTCCACCAGATCGAGGGCCTGGCCGTCGACCGCGGGATCACCATGGCCGACCTCAAGGGGACGCTGCTGCACATGATGCGAGCCCTCTTCGGCGAGGAGCGCGAGATGCGCTTCCGCACGCACGACTTCCCCTTCACGGAGCCGTCGCTCGAGCCCGACGTCAGCTGCTTCCTCTGCGACGGCGCCGGCTGCCCGGTCTGCCGCTACTCGGGGTGGATCGAGATCGCCGGCTCCGGCATGGTCGAACCGGCCCTGTTCGAGTTCGTCGGCCTCGACCCCGAGGAGTGGTCGGGCTTCGCCTTCGGGATGGGCCTCGAGCGCGTCGCCATGCTCCGCCACGGCCTCCCGGCCCTCGGCCTCCTCTGGGAGAACGACCTCCGGGTGCTCCGGCAGTTTTGAGAGCTCCTAACACAATGAGGAGCCATGCCGTCTGGCCGCGCTGGGCGGCCCGAGGCGGCGTCCTCAGTCGCGCCCATACCTCTCCAGGTATGAGCGCTCCCTGCGTCCTTGCTTCGAACCACCCATCGCACCCAGTCGGCGGGTCATCATCCTGTTAGGAGCTCTGAGATGAAGATTCCAGTCTCCTGGCTGCGCGAGTACGTCGAGGTCGACGCGACCACCGCAGAGATCGCCAACCGGCTCGCCATCGCCACCGGCGAGGTCGAGCGCATCTCCTACCGCGGCGTCGCCGACGACGACGGCAACTACGGCCGCTACCTCGTCGGCCGTGTCGTCGAGGCGGGGAAGCACCCGAACGCCGACCGGCTCCAGCTCTGCAGCGTCGACGTCGGTGAGCCGGAGCCGCGCCAGATCGTCTGCGGCGCCTGGAACTTCGGCGCGGGCGCGACCGTCGCCGTCGCGCTGCCCGGCGCGGTGCTGCCCGACGGCCGCACGCTCGAGCGCGCCAAGCTCCGCGGGACGGTCTCCGACGGGATGATCCTCTCCGAGTCCGAGCTCGAGCTGAGCGGCGAGCATGCGGGGATCCTCGTCCTCGCCGAGCCTTACGAGCCGGGGACCCCGCTCCGCGACGTGCTCCCGCTCGGCGAGGAGGTGCTCGAGATCGAGCTGACCCGCAACCGCCCCGACTGCCTCTCGGTCTACGGCATCGCGCGGGAGGTGGCGGCGCTCTTCCGCGCCGAGCTGAAGCCGATGCCGGGCGAGGACCCCGAGCTCGCCGGCGACGAGCACCCGAACGTGAGCATCGAGGACTTCGACGGCTGCCCGCGCTACATCGGGCGCCTGTTCCGGGACGTCCGGCTCGGCCCGTCGCCGCCGTGGCTGAAGGCCCGCCTGACGGCCGCCGGCATGCGTCCGATCTCCAACGTCGTCGACATCACGAACTACGTCATGCTCGCGCTCGGGAACCCGCTGCACGCTTTCGACTTCGAGACGCTCGGCGGCGGCCGCATCGTCGTGCGGCGCGCCCGAGCGGGCGAGGAGTTCACGAGCCTGGACGGGAACCTGCGCAAACTCGACCCCGCCGACCTCGTCATCGCCGACGCCGAGCGCGCCATCGCCTTCGCCGGGATCATGGGCGGGCTCGACACGGAGGTGACGGAGTCGACGACCTCCGTGCTCCTCGAGGCCGCCAACTTCGAGCCGGGCACGATCCTCTGGAGCTCGGAGCGCCACGCGCTTCGCACCGAGGGCTCGAACCGCTGGGAGAAGGGGGTCGACCCCTATCTCGCGCCGCACGCCGCGCGGCTCGCCACGCAGCTCATGGTCGAGCTCGTGGGCGCCCGCTGGGTCGGCGACACCGACGTCAAGGGCGACCTGCCCGAGCCCCCGGTCGCGCATTACCGCACCGGCCGGGCCAACCGGATCATCGGGATCGAGATCGAGGAGCAGGAGCAGAAGGACATCCTCGAGAGCCTCGGGTTCGACGTCGTTCCGGGCTGGGACGTCCACGTGCCCACCTGGCGGATGCGCGACGTGACGCGCGAGATCGACCTCGTCGAGGAGGTCGCGCGCGTCCACGGCCTCGAGAAGATCCCCTTCACCCTGCCGCTTCGGAGCGCGATGTCCGGCCGCCTCTCGCAGAGCCAGCGGCTGCGCCGCCTGGTCGAGGACGTGCTCGTCGGCGCCGGGTTCTTCGAGGCGTACACGCTGAGCCTGGTCGCGCGCGACCCCGACCCGGAGGCGCTGCGGCTGCCCGTGCCGCTGACCTCCGAGCACGGCGTCCTCCGCACGACGCTTCTGGACGGCCTCGTCGCCGCGGCCGCGCACAACGTCGCGGTCGGGAACGAGGAGATCGCGCTCTTCGAGATCGCGCGCGTCTACCTTCCGAGCGGCGAGCAGCTGCCGGACGAGCACTGGCGCGTCGGCGCAATCGCGCAGGGCGGCTACCCGCGGGCCAAGGGCGCGGTCGAGACCCTGTACGAGGCGCTCGGCATCGAGCCGGTGCTCGAGCGGACGCGGCTGCCCTTCCTGCACCCCGGCAAGGCGGCGGCGCTCGAGGCGGGCTGGGTCGGCGAGGTCCATCCGGCGCTGCTCGAGGGCGAGTGGGGCGTGTTCGAGCTCGACCTCGACACGCTCTTCGCCCAGGTGCCGGAGCGTGTCGAGTACGAGGACGTCGTCAGCTACCCGGCCGTGCACCAGGACCTCGCGTTCGTCGTGGGCGAGGAGGTGCTCGCGGGCGAGCTGATCGCGGCGGCGCGCGAGGCCGCCGGGCCGGAGCTGCGCGACGCGGCAGTCTTCGACGTCTACCGCGGAGAGCCCATCCCAGCCGGGAGGAAGTCCGTGGCGCTCCACGTCAGCTTCCAGTCGCCCGAGCGCACGCTCTCGGACGAGGACGCCCGCGCCATCAGGGAGCGCATCGTTGCGGCCCTCGGCGAGAAGTTCGATGCCGAGCTCCGCGCGTAGGCTGATCGTCGTCCTCGGCTACTCGGACGGGAGGCGGCGGGAGCTGCACCCGATCTGCGCGGCCCGGGTCGAGTTCGCGGCGCGCCTGGCCGAGGAGGGCGACGCCGTGCTCCTCTCCGGCTGGTCGCGGCGGCCCGGGCGGCTGCCCGAGGCGGAGCTGATGCGCCGCGCATGGCCAGTGTCCGAGGCTGAGCTACTCAGCGACCCGGACGCGCGCCACACCGCGCAGAACGCGGCGAGCGCGGCCGCGCACGCCCGCGAGCTGGGCGCCGACGAGGTCGTCGTCATCACGTCGTCGTGGCACCGCGCACGCGCCCGGGTGCTGTTCCGCTCGCTGCTTCCGGGCGTCCGGGTCACGGTCCTGGGCGCCCCGACTCCGGGCTCGCCGCGCAACTACCTGCGCGAGGCGGCCGTCTTTCCGCTGGTGCCGTTCCAGGTGCGGACGGCTCGCCGCGCTACCCGAAGAGGCGCTTGAAGAAGCCCGGCTTCGGCAAGGTTCCGACGACCGGCTCCTCGTAGGGAGGCAGCCGGTCGAGCTCGGCCGCGGTCATGTCGACCTGGACGCTCCTGGGCCAGATGCCGGTCACGCGCTCGGCGGGGAGGTACCGCTTCGCGTCGAGCGGGCCGAATCTGACCACGAGCCCGTTGAAGATGTCGGCCGTGCGGTCGCCTGCGATCTCGACCACGCGCGCGAGGTCGGCGCCCTCCGCGCTCACCACGTCGGCGTCGCGCTCGATCGCCTTCCAGGAGACCTGCGGCTCGGGCTCCGTCACACCGCGCGCCCGTCCTCGCGCCACACCGGCCCCTGCGAGAAGGGCGCGTTCGTGTCGGAGAGGACGCGCAGGACCCGGACGCGGCCGCTCACGCCCTCGTCGTCGAGGCGCTGGAAGGCACGTCGGGCCATGCCGGCGGCGACGCCGTAGCCCTGTCTGTTGGCGGCGCGGAAGCGGAAGGTCGAGGGCCCGCCGGCGCGGGCGGGGTTCATCGGGGCGAGCAGGAGCGCGCCGCGGTCGAGGTAGTCGCTCGAGTCGAGCTCGACCTCCGCGTAGAGGTCGCTCCAGTCCGGCGGCAGGCGCCGCAGGAGCGAGTCCCAGGATGCCGAGAGCGTCGCGCGCTTCTCCGCTTCCGGCGCGGGAGCGGCGGCCGTCGGGGCCGGACGCTCGAACTCGACGAGGCGCACGCGGCCCGGGATTCCGGCCTGGTCGAGGCGCGCGAGAACACGCCGAGCCAGGGCCGGCGGCGTGCCCGACCCGTGATCGGTGGCGGCGAGATGGAACGTGAACGATCTGCCTGCGCGCCCTGGGGAGGCGGAGGCGAGGAGCAGCGACGCGCGGTCGGCGTCGGCCTCCTCGTCCACGGTCAGCTCGATGCGCGCGTGCTCCCAGTCGCGGGGGAGTCCGCGGACGAGCTCGTCGACGCGATCGGCAAGGGCCATCGGGACGCAGATTATTCACTCGGGCTGCTAGCTTGTCGGCGCCGTGGCAACCCTCGAGGAAAAGGGGCAGGCAGTGCCGACCGAGCGCCTGAAGGACTTCCTTCGGGAGATGCTCCTCATCAGGCGGTTCGAGGAGAAGGTCGAGGAGCGGTTCCGCGCCGGCGAGCTGCCCGGCTTCCTCCACGTCGCCATCGGCCAGGAGGCGGTCGCGGTGGGCGTATGCCGCGCGCTGGAGGAGGGCGACGTGATCGCGTCGACCCACCGCGCGCACGGCCACACCATCGCCAAGGGCACGCATCCGAACGAGGTCATGGCCGAGCTCTACGGCAAGGTCGAAGGCTGCAGCCACGGCTACGGCGGCTCCATGCACCTCTACGACCTCGAGCGCGGGAACCTGGGGGCGAACGCGGTCGTCGGAGGCGGGCTCCCGGGCATCGTCGGGTCGGCGCTGGCCTTCAAGCTGCGCTCCGAGCCGCGCGTCGCGGTCGCATTCTTCGGCGACGGGGCCACGAACATCGGCACCTTCCACGAGTCGCTGAACCTCGCGCAGCTCTGGAAGGTCCCTGCCATCTTCATCTGCGAGCACAACCGCTACGCCGAGTCCACGCCCTCCACGCAGCACCTGCCCATCCAGGACATGACGAAGCGGGCCGAGGCTTTCGGGATGGAGTCGGCATCCGTGAACGGCCAGGACGTCGAGGCCGTGTACGAGACCGCGAAGAAGGCGCTCAGGCACGCCCGCGAGGGGAAGGGCCCCGTCTTCGTCGTCGCCGACTGCGTCCGGCTCTCGGGCCACTACGTCGGCGACCCGCAGGTCTACCGGCCGAAGGAGGAGATCCTCGAGCTGCGCAAGACGCGCGACCCGATCGAGCTGCTGCGCGCGCGGCTGGCGCTCACCGACGAGGAGTTCGAGGAGATGGACCGCGAGGCGACGCGCATCGCCGAGGACTCCGTCGAGTTCGCCAAGAAGGGCACCGACCCGAAGCCAGAAGACGCGCTGAAGAACGTCTACGCCTGATGGCGACGATGACCTACAGGGAGGCCGTGCGCGACGCCATGAGCGAGGCGATGCGCCGCGACGACGACGTCTTCGTCATGGGCGAGGACATCGCCGAGATGGGCGGCTCGATGGGCGTCACGCAGGGGATGCTCGACGAGTTCGGGCCCAATCGGGTGCGCAATACGCCGATCTCCGAGATGGCGATCGTGGGCGCCGGGATCGGCGCGGCAGTGGCCGGTATGCGCCCGATCGTCGAGATCATGTACCAGGACTTCATGACGCTGGCGATGGAGCAGCTCGTCCAGCAAGGCGCCAAGCACCGCTACATGTCGGGCGGCCAGATCAAGGTTCCCGTGACGCTGCGGACGCAGGGGGGCGCCGGCTGGTCGCCGGGCGCGCAGCACGCGCAGCAGCTGGAGGCGTGGTTCGTGCACGTCCCGGGGATCAAGGTCGTGTTCGCCTCGACGGCCGCCGATGCGCGCGGGCTGCTCTGGAGCTCGATCTACGACGACAACCCGGTCGTCTTCTTCGAGCACCGCTCGCTCTACAACCTGAAGGACGAGGTGCCGGACGAGATCGAGGGCATCGAGCTCGGCAAGGCGCGCGTGCACCGCGAGGGCGAGGACGTGACCGTGGTGGCCACCGGCCGGCTCGTCCACGAGGCGCTCGCGGCGGCCGAGGAGGCCGAGTCCGACGGGATCTCGGTCGAGGTCGTGGACCCGCGCACGCTCCTGCCCCTCGACGAGGATGCGATCGTCGGCTCCGTGCGCAAGACGAACCGCTGCGTCGTCGCTCACGAGGCCGTCGTCCGCATGGGCTTGGGGGCGGAGATCGCGGCAGTTGTCCAGTACGGGGCGTTCGACTACCTGGACGCGCCGATCGAGCGCGTCGGCGCCACGTTCACGCCGGTGCCCTTCGCGCCGGTCATGGAGGAGTACGTCATCCCGCACGCGGAGGACGTGCTCGCGGCCGTCAAGCGCACCGTAGCGAGGTCTTAGTGCCTCTCCCGGCGATCCAAACCGGCTCCTGGCCCTCGATCACGCGGCGCCAGAGCCCACCCTCGCCCTCACCAAGGCTTCCGGCCTTGGCTTCGTTCGAGCGCGACCTTCTGGCTTGGTGCTCGCGACCCAGAAGCTCGGTGGGATCACAGGGAGAGGCACTAGGTGTCCAGCCAGGTCACGCTCCCGCGGCTGGGCCAGGGCATGGAGTCCGGGACGATCGTGCGCTGGCTCAAGGCCGAAGGAGACCCCGTCGAGAAGGGCGAGGTCCTCTACGAGCTCGACACCGAGAAGGCGACGCAGGAGGTCGAGGCCGAGGCGACGGGCGTCCTCCTGAAGATCCTCGCCGGCGAGGGCGAGGAGATCGAGGTCGGGAAGACGATCGCGGTCATCGGCGAGCCCGGGGAGGAGGTGCCCGCAGCCGCCCCGGAGCCCGAGGCCGAGGAGCCCGCCGCCCCGGCGGAGGCCCCTGCCGCCAAGGCCGAGGCGCCCGCGGCCCCCGCGGAGGCCCCTGCCGCCAAGGCCGAGGCGCCGCCCGAGCCGGCGCCCGCCGCGCGGAGCGAGAACGGCGGCCGCGTCAAGGCCTCGCCGCTCGCGCGCCGGATCGCCCGTGAGCGCGGCATCGACCTTGCGACCCTTCGCGGCACCGGCCCGGAGGGCCGGATCGTCGCCGAGGACGTCGAGCGGGCCGAGAAGACGGCCGCGCCGGTGGCCGTCGCGGCTGCGCCCGTCCCGACGGGCGAGGTCGAGGTCGTGCCGCTCACCGGGATGCGCAAGGCGATCGCCCGCCGGATGACGGAGGCCTGGGCGGCGCCGGTCTTCCAGATCACGATGACGGCCGAGATGACCGCGGCGATCCGGCTCCGGGAGGGGCTCGTCGCGCGGATGGCCGAGGGCGATGCGAAGCCGACCTACTCCGACATTCTCACGAAGGTCTGCGCCGTGGCCCTGCGGCGGCATCCAGCCGTGAACGCGCTCTTCGCCGGCGACGAGATCCACCTGATCCCGACCGCGAACGTCGGCATCGCCGTCGCGGTGCCGAACGGGCTCGTCGTCCCCGTGCTGCGGAGCTGCGAGACGAAGACGATCCCGCAGCTCGCGAACGAGCGCGCGGAGCTGGTCGGGCGGACGCGCTCCGGCGGGCTGCGCCAGGACGATCTCGAAGGCGGGACGTTCACCATCTCCAACCTCGGCATGTACGGCGTCGAGCGGTTCGTGGCCGTCCTCAACCCGCCTCAGGCCGCCATCCTCGCGGTCGGCGCGATCGAGGAGCGCGCGGTCGTCCGCGACGGCGAGGTCGTCGCGCGCCCCGTCCTCGAGCTGACGCTGACCTGCGACCACCGCACGGTGGACGGCGCGACCGCGTCCGAGTTCCTGCGCACGGTCAAGCAGTTCCTGGAAGAGCCGGGCCTGGCTCTGTGACAACGGTCTGGTTCCGCGTCAAGGACCTCGACGCAGCCAGGACGTTCTACCGCCGGACGCTCGGCTTCGAGGAGGCGTACGTGGACGAGGCCGACCGCTGGGCGCGGCTCGTCCACGGCGGCGCCGAGGTCGCGCTCGCCGAGGGGGAGCACGAGGTGGACGAGGACGCCGTCCTCACCCTCGACATGGCCGACGTGAAGGCGGAGGCGGAGCGTCTGCGCGGCGAGGGCGTCCGCGTCGGCACCGTTGTCGAGATCCCGGGGACGATCAGGCTCCTGGACGTCTTCGACCCGGACGGCAACCGCCTCCAGCTCTCGGAGGATCTGTAGGCGTGCGGGCCGTCGTCGTCGCGCCCGGCGAGGGGCATGCCGTGGGCAACGTCGAGTTCCTGGCGCGCACGGCCGACACGCCGCGCTTCAACCTCGCGCTGATCACGATCGCGCCGCGCCGCACCGGGCCCGAGGCTCACGTCCATGCAGCCGAGGACGACGCCTTCTTCATGCTCGAAGGGGAGCTCACGTTCACCGTGGACGGCGAGGACGTGCGAGCGGGGCCCGGCACGTTTGTCCTCGTCCCGCCCGGAGTCCCTCACACGTTCGCGAACCGGGGCGACATCCCGGCACGGTTCGTCAACGTCCACGCTCCGGCCGGCTTCGACGTTCGCCTCGAAGCGGGCTGACTCCGGCCCCACGCGTTCGGACCCGGCCCGGTTCATATCCGTGGGATCGGGTACGGCTGTCGCCGACCGCAAGACGAACCTCGAAGGGGGTCTGAGAATGAAGAGAGTTCTTGCAGTCGCACTGACTCTTCTCTGCGTCACCCTCGTGACCGCATCCGTGACGACGGCCGGCGGCAAGGGCGAGAGCGGAGGCAAGGGACCGAAGATCAACGCGCTCATCTACCACGAGACGACGGGCTTTCGGCACGACTCGATCCCGTACGCGATCGAGCAGCTCACCGCGTGGGGGGCACAGCATGGGATCACGATGACCGCGGACCAGACCTCGAACCGGTTCACGGACGAGGGTCTCGCCGAGTTCGACGTGGTCATCTGGCTGAGCACGGTCGGCGGCGTCCGCGGTGACGCCCCGCTTCTCACCGACGCGGAGTGGGCCGCGTTCGAGCGCTACATGGAGAACCACGGCGGCTACGCGGGCATCCATGCCGCCTCCGACTGCTGCGACGAGTCGGAGTGGTACGGGGAGCTCCTGGGCAACCAGGCCCGCTTCGCCAACCATCCCGGCGGCCTTCCGGGGTCCCCCGGCTGCATCGGGGCGTTCACCGGCTCGTGCTTCCAGGCCGTCGTGGTGAACGAGGACGAGCGCCATCCGACCACCAGGCACCTTCCGGACCGGTGGGCGATCTCGGACGAGCTCTACAACTTCAAGGCCAACCCGAGGAGCACCGTGCACGTGCTCCAGACGCTGGACGAGAGCTCGTACGACTTCCAGCCCCATCCGTTCATCAGGGACTGGGGCACGCTGATGGGCGAGGACCACCCGATCACGTGGTGCCAGTTCTACGACGGAGGCCGGGTCTGGTACACGGGCCTCGGCCACGACGAGAACATCTACCGCAACGAGGACTCGATGACGATGATCATCAAGGGGATCAAGTGGGCCGCCGGCAAGTACGGGGCCCACGGCTGCAGCAAGGATTCCTGAGGCCCGACCTGCGGATCGCTTCGACGCGAAGGGGGCGGGACGCCGCCCCCTTCGGCCGTCTTTCCCCCGGGTGAGGGATCGCCTCGGCGCCGCGCGCGGCCGTTATCTGTGGCGAGCCGGACTCAACCCCGGGTCAGCGGCGAGGGCGGCACAGGGGCCGCCCTCCCGTGTTTTCTCCTAGCGGCCGCCGTCCGTCGCTGCGATCTCGTAGTCGGTCGTCATCTCGGAAACGGTCATCCGGTCATGGGCCTCTGGGAGGCCCGAAAGGTTCGATCGGGCGCCGTCGCCGGCCGCACGGGCCCGGATAGGATCGTGGTTGGAACGCGAACCGAACGGAAAGGGCCAGACCATGGAATGTGACGTCGCCGTCCTCGGCGGCGGTCCCGGCGGCTACACGGCCGCGATCCGGGCCGCGCAGCTCGGGGCGAAGACCGTCTGCATCGAGAAGGAGGAGCGGCTCGGGGGCACGTGCCTGCGCGTCGGGTGCATCCCGACGAAGGCCTGGGTGCAGACGGCCTTTGCGCTGAAGGAGGCCGAGGAGACCTTCGCCAAGCTCGGCGTCAAGGTGGGCGACCCGGAGCTCGACTTCGGCGCCGCCAACGCCTGGAAGGACAAGATCGTCGACCAGCTGACGGGAGGCGTCGCCACCCTCTTCAAGGCCAACGGCGTCGAGTGGGTGCGCGGCACCGGCCGCTTCAAGGACGCGAACACGATCGCGGTCGACGGCGGCGAGGACGTGACGTTCAAGAGCGCGGTGGTCGCCACCGGCTCGTACGCGCTGCGCCCGCCGATCGACGGGATCGACTCGGCACGCTGCGTCGACTCGACCGGCCTGCTCGCGCAGACCGAGGTGCCGAAGCGGATCGTCGTCCTCGGCGGCGGGATCATCGGCTGCGAGTTCGCGTCGATCCTCAACCGCTTCGGCAGTGAGGTGACGATCGTCGAGATGCTCCCGACCCTGATTCCGCAGGAGGACGAGGACGCCGCGAAGGAGCTGCTGAAGCAGTTCAAGAAGCGCGGTATCGCCGTTCACCTGGAGTCGCAATGCGACCGGATCGAGGAGACCGGCGACGGCCTCCGCGTGCATTTCGCCGGGCAGGCCGTCGACGCTGACCTGATGCTCGTGGCCACGGGTCGCGGCCCCGTCACGCAGGATCTCGGCCTCGAGGCGATCGGCGTCGAGCTCGACCCGCGCAAGGGCATCGCCGCCGACGAGCGCCGCCGCACGACGGTCCCGCACATCTACGCCGTCGGCGACTGCGCGGGCTACTGGCAGCTCGCGCACACCGCGTTCCGGGAGGGCGAGGTCGCCGCCGAGAACGCCCTGGGCCACGACGCCGTCGTGGACAACCGTGGCGTGCCGCGTCCGATCTACACGGACCCGGAGATCGCAGGCGTGGGCCTCACGGAGCAGGAGGCCCGGGAGCAGCACGGCGACGACGTCGTCGTCGGCTCGTTCCCGTTCTCCGTCAACGGGCGCGCGATGATGCAGAACGAGACCGTCGGCTGGGTGAAGTCGATCCATGAGTCCCGCTACGGCGAGCTGCTCGGGCTCGTCATGGTCGGGCCGCACGTCACCGACCTGATCGAGGCGGGCGTCGTCGCGCTCGACGCCGAGGCGACCGTCGAGACGGTGGCCGACGGGATGACCGCGCACCCGACACTCTCGGAGGCGATCAAGGAGGCCGGCCTCGTCGCGCTGGGCCGCGCCATCCATCTTCCCAACCGCAAGCGCGCGGCCGCAAAGACCTAAGGAGAGCGATGCTCAGCAAGCGGAAGGCGATGATCGGCTACGGCGTCTACACGCTCGGGAAGCCGCTGGCCAAGCGGAAGCTCCGCCAGCAGCAGGCCGAGGCAGCGAGGAAGAAGAAGTTCTGGGGCGCCGTCGCCGCTGCGACGGCCGCGGCCGCTGCGACATTCGGCGGGCTCATGTTCTGGCGGCGGCGGCGTAACGGGAGCGCGGAGTCGGCGGAGGGCTAGAGCCGGCGGACACCGTCGTCGTCGGAGCCGGCATCGCCGGCTGCGCGGTGGCGCGCCTGCTCGCGGAGACGGGCGAGCGCGTCCTCGTCGTCGACCGCAGCGGGATCGGTGCCGGCGCCTCCGGGAGGAACGGCGGCTTCCTCTTCCGCCAGCCGGCCGCCTGGATCGGCGAGCTGCTGGACGAGGCGATCGCCTGGTACGGCGAGCTCGATGCGGAGGGGACGGTGCCGCTCGACCTGCGCGAGTGGCCGATGCTCCTGCTCGCCGTCGAGGAGGCCGAGCTCGCTCACGCGCGGGCCTACGCCGAGGCGGTCGGCGGTGAGGCGGTCGACCTCCGCGAGGATCCCTGGCTGGCCGACGACCTCGCCGGCGGCTTCGTCGTCGAGGGTGGCGTCACGCTCGACGCGCTGGGTGCGACGACCGCGGCGGCGGAGGCCGCGCGCCGCGCGGGCGCCCGCTTCGCGCTCGGCTGCGAGGCGAAGCGGGTCCTCGTTGCCGGCGGACGCGTCGCCGGCGTCGCCACGGACGCCGGGGTCGCCGCCTGCGGTCGGGCCGTCGTCGCGGCCGGGCCGCGCCTGCGCTTCCTCCTCCGCAGCGCGGGCGCCGACCTGCCGGTCTCGTCCTCGCGCGGCTGGCTCCTGGAGACCGGGCGCGTCGACCCGCCCCCGCGCTACGCGATCGAGCAGGCCCTGTGGCCCGAGCAGGAGGCGATGGGCGCGCTCGTCGCCGACCCGACGCTGGGCGAAATCGCAGCCGGTGCCGCGGAGGAGCCCGGCCTCGTGTCCCTCCTCCTCGGCGGCCGGCCCGCCGGACACTGCCTGATCGGGACGTCGCTGAGCCGCTCGCTCCTGGAGGAGCCCGAAGGCGCCGAGACGGTCCGGCGCCTGGCCGAGCGCGCCGTGCGCGTCGCCCCGCACCTCGCCGGCGTGCCCGTCGTCGCCTCGTGGTCCGGGCGCAGGGCGATGACCCCCGACGGCCTTCCGGTCGTCGGGCGGGCCGCGGACGTGGAGGGCCTCGAGGTCATCGGCGGGCTCTCGTCGATCGGGATGATCACGGCGCCAGGCATCGCGCGGCGGCTCGTCTCCGGCGACTACGGCCCCTTTGCCGCGGAACGCCTGCTGTGATCCGTCCCTTCCGCCGCGAGGACGCAGACGCTGTCGCGGCGCTCCTCCGCCGGGACGCCGTTCCGCATGCCCTCACGGGCGCCGGAATCGGCCACTGGCTCGCGAGCCAGCCCGAGCGCGCCCGGGCTGCGAGCTGGGTCGCCGAGGAGGACGGCGGCGTGGGCGGGTGGCTGCGGGCGCGGCTCCGGTGGGCGACGAGCACGGAGGGAGTCGGCGAGCTCTGGGCCTTCGTGCCAGCTGCTTCCAGGCGACAGGGCGTCGGCGCCGCGCTCTACGAGGTGGCGCACGAGCACCTGCGAGCCGCCGGCGCCCGCGTGCTCGAATCGTGGACGACCGCCGAGGACGGAGCCCGCTTCCTGCGCGCACGCGGGTTCCGGGAGACCCGCAGGCAGGATGTCCTGCAACTCGAGGTAGCGACCGCAGACCTGTCCGGCCTGGAGAGACTGCGTGCCGCGAAGAAGGCCGAAGGCTACGAGCTCGCCCGGCTCGCGGCCGTCGCCGACCGCCCGGAGGAGCTCCACAGGCTCGACGCGGCCGCCACCGCAGAGATCCCCACCACCTATGCCGAGGACGACGTCCGTCTCGATGACTGGCTGATCGAGGCGCTGGGCCATCCGCAGCTTTCCCGTGAGGGCAGCTTCGTCGTCCTGGCCGGAGAGGCACCGGTCGCGTACGCCTTCCTCCACGTCGACCCTGCCTCCCGAACGGCCGCGAACGAGATGACGGGCACGCACCCCGATCATCGCCGGCGTGGGCTCGCGCGGCTGGCCAAGCTCGCCTCGATCGCCTGGGCGCGGGAGCAAGGGTACGAGGCGATCCGCACGGACACCGATCAGGAGAACTCGGGCATGCTCCACCTCAACCGAAGCCTCGGCTACCGCAGGGTCGCGACCGAGACGCAGTACCTCCGAGAGGAACTACGATAGGCGGATGGATCCGCTCCTGGAGCCGATCGAGGGAGCCGACCGCCGTGAGGTCGGCGGCGTCACCGTCGAGATCGTCAGGGTCGGGAACGGGCGCGTGAAGCGGGCGATCTACCCGCCCGGATTCCGCTGGTCGACGCACATGCGCCCGGCGGTCAGGAGCGAGCAGTGCCAGCACGCCCACGTCGGTTTTCTCGCGCGCGGCCACATCCAGGGCGAGTACGACGACGGGTGCACGTTCGAGTTCGTGGCGCCGCAGGTCGTGGCGATCGAGCCGGGGCACGACGCCTGGGTCGTCGGCGACGAGGAGGCGGTGCTCATCCAGTTCGACTCCGAGGAGGGCACGGCCCGCCGCTTCGGGCTCCCCTCCGAGCACAGCCACTAGGAGGGCTTGGCGGGATGTCGCCCGACGGCACAGCAGTTATCCTGCCGAGCCCTCCTGGCTAGCCTTTAGGCCGTCGTGTTCGAGTCGCTGACCGAGTACGTCTCGGGGTCGCCGTGGACGTACCTCGTCCTCTTCGCGGTCGCTGCGCTCGACGCGATCATCCCACTCGTCCCCAGCGAGACCTTGGTGATTCTCGCCGGCGTGTTCGCGTCGACCGGCGACCTCAACTTGATCCTCGTGATCCTCTTCGCCGCCGCCGGGGCCGTCGCGGGGGACAACGCCTCGTACTGGATCGGGCGAACGGTCGGGCCGCGCTTCGTCGAGCGTTTCTTCAAGGGGGAGCGGCGCAAACAGGTGGACTGGGCCCACCGCCAGGTGGAGGAGCGCGGCGGCTACCTGATCATCATCGGGCGCTTCATCCCGGGGGGCCGGATCGTGGTCACGCTCTCCTGCGGGATGCTGGAGATGCCGTGGAAGCGCTTCTTCGCCTTCGACGTCGTCGCCGGGCTGGTCTGGGGGACGTACGCGGCGATGCTCGGCTACGTCGGCGGCCGCACGTTCGAGGAGAACCCCTTCCGCGGCTTCCTGCTCGCCTTCCTCGTGGCGCTCGGCGTCGCAGGGATCATCGAGGTGTACCGCTGGTACCGGAGGCGCCGTGCCGTCCCTGACAGCTGACCTCGAGACCGCCGCGCGCATCGGAGCCGACCCGCGCGGCGGCGTCAGCCGCTTCGCCTGGACGCCGGAGCTTGCGGTGGCCAACGACTGGCTCGGGGAGCGCCTCGCCGAGCTCGGCCTCGAGGTCGAGCTCGACCCGGCCGGCAATGTCCTCGGCCGCTGGCAGGCGGGCGAGGGGAAGGCGGTCCTGCTCGGCTCCCACCTCGACACGGTGCCCAACGGCGGGCGCTACGACGGGGCGCTGGGCGTGCTCGCGGCGCTCGACGTCGTCCGCAGGCTCAAGGCCGAGGGCGTCGAGCCGCACCGGCCGCTCTGGGTCGTCTCGTTCAACGACGAAGAGGGCGGGCGCTTCCAGACGGGGATGCTCGGCAGCCGGGCCTTCTGCGGCGACTGCGACCTGGGGGACTGGGGCGGCCGCGGCATCCCCGAGGCGATGGCCGAGGCCGGCCTCGACTTCGCCCGACTCCCGGACGCGCGCGGCGTGGACGGGGTCGCCGCCTACCTGGAGCTCCACATCGAGCAGGGGCCCGTGCTCGAGCGCGCCGGAGTCGATCTGGGCGTCGTCACGGCGATCACGGGGATGCTGGGCTTCCGCGCCCGCTTCCTCGGCGAGGCCAACCATGCGGGGACGACGCCCATGGCCTACCGCCGTGACGCGCTCGCCGGTGCGGCCCGCGCCGTCCTCGCGCTCCGCGACGAGGCGCGCTCCCGCGACGACATGACTGCGAACGTCGGCGTCATCTCCGCGGAGCCGGGCGGCTTCAACGTCGTCCCGGGCGCCGCCGAGCTCACCATCGACGTCCGCTCGGCGACTGCGGACGGCTTCGCCCGCCTGGAGCCGTTCGTCCGCGAGACGCTGGAGCGGATCGCGGCTGAGGAGGAGCTCGGGTTGGAGCTCCGCGAGACGCATCGCAAGCAGCCCGTCGCGCTCGATCCCGAGCTTCAGGACCGGCTCGAGGAGGCAGCCCGAGCCGAGGGCGCGAGCACGCTCCGCTTGCCCAGCGGGGCGGGCCACGACGCGATGGTGCTCGCCCACCACGTCCCGGCGGCGATGCTCTTCGTCCCCAGCCGCGGCGGGCTCAGCCACACGCCCGAGGAGTTCTCGGCCCCCGAGCACTGCGAGCTGGGGGCGCGGGTGCTGGCGCGCACGGTGCGGGCTCTCATCCTGACGGCATGAGGCAGCCGTCTTTGGGATCGGTCATGATCCCCGCGTGAGCCCGCGTACGCGCTCGATTCTCGCCTGGGTGCTCTTCGCGCTCGGGACGCTCGTCATCCTCGTCGGCTCGCTCACCCTCTGGGTCAAGCGCCAGGCGCTCGACACGGACGCCTGGGTCGACACGAGCAGCCAGCTGCTCGAGGACGACGAGGTGCGCATGGCGCTCTCGGTCTACATCGTCGACCAGCTCTACGCGAGCGCCGATCCCCAGGCGGTGCTCGAGGAGCGGCTCCCGACCAATCTCCAGGGCCTCGCCGGGCCGATCGCCGGCGCGCTTCGGCAGCCCGCTGTCGAGGGGGTCGACCGCTTCCTGCAGCGTCCGCGCGTCCAGGACCTGTGGGAGGACGTCAACCGGGTCGCCCACCAGGAGCTGATCGCCGTGCTCGAGGACGACACCCGCGGGAACATCACGACCGGCAGCGGCGTGGTCACGCTGAACCTGCGCACGCTCGTGGTCAACATCGGGACGGAGCTCGGCTTCGGCGACGAGCTCGACGCGCGGCTGCCGCAGGACGTCGGCCAGATCGAGATCCTCCAGTCCGACGAGCTCGAGGCCGCCCAGACGGGCGTGAAGCTCATCAAGTGGATGAGCTGGCTCGTCATCCTGATCGCGTTCGCCTGCTACGCGGGCGCCGTCTGGCTGGCGCGCGGACGCCGCGCGATGCTCCGCAACGTGGGCGCGGCGCTCTTCATCGTCGGCATCCTCCTCCTCGTGATCCGGCGCGTCGTCGGCAACTACATCGTCGACGCGCTCAGCTCCGGGGAGTCCGTGCGGGACGCCATCGGCCATTCCTGGCTCATCGGCACCAACCTGCTCGCCGAGGTCGCGTGGGCGCTGATCATCTACGGCATCGTCATCCTCATTGGGACGTTGCTCGCCGGGCCGATGCGCTACGCGACCCGGGCGCGGGGCGCGATCGCGCCGAACCTCCGCGACCGGCCGGAGATCGGCTGGGGCATCCTTGCCGTCCTTTACCTGCTGCTCGTGCTCTGGGGCCCGGTGCCGGCTCTGAGGAACTGGCTCGGGATCCTCCTGCTCGGCGCGCTCGTCGCCCTCGGCTTCGAGGCGTTCCGGCGGGTGGCGATCGGCGAGCTCGGGCCGGGGGACACGGCGCCGCCGTCCTCCGCCTCCCGCAGCACCCCCGGCGCCCGCTGCCTGAGCTTCACGTCGAGCGGCATGGCGACGGCCCGCCCGTCGTCCTCGTGCACGGCAGCGTCACGGGCGGCGCCACCACGTGGAGGAAGCAGCTACCGCTTGCGCGCCGCTGGACGCTCCTCGTCGTCGAGCGGCCCGGTTTCGGCACCTGCCCGCCCGCCGGCGTGCGGGTCGACTTCGCCGTCGACGCGCCGCTCGTCGCGGAGGTCCTCGGCGACGGCGCGCACCTGGTCGGCCAGTCCTACGGCGGCGTGGTCTCGCTGCTGGCCGCGGCGCAGCGGCCGGAGGCGGTCCGCTCGCTCACCGTGATCGAGCCGCCGGCGTTCGCCGTCGCGGCGGGGAACGCGGCCGCCGACGAGTTCGTCAGGCGCGGCAAGGAGCTCTGGGCGACAGGCCCCGAGGATCCCTCGGCCTTCCTGCCAGTGTTCCTCGACCTGGTCGGCGCGCCGCAGCCGGCGCAGCTCTCACCGGAGCTGCTGCAGGGCGCGCGCCTGCTCCGCACCGAGCGCGGGCCCTGGGAGGCCGAGATCCCGCTGGACGAGTTGGCCGCGGCCTCCTTCCCCAAGCTGGTCGTCTCGGGAGCGCACGATCCGGCCTTCGACGCGGTCTGCGACGTCCTGGAGCGGCGGCTCGGCGCCGAGCGCGCCGTGATCCCCGGCGCCGACCACAGCGTGCAGCGCACGGAAGCGCCGTTCAACGAGCGTCTGGAAGCGTTTTTGGAACGCGCCCCAGAATGAAGCCTGGTGCCGCCGGGGCGCGCTGCTCGCCCCGAAGACTGCGTCCTCAGTCGCGCCCGTAGCCTCCGGCTACGAACGCTCCCTGCGTCCTTGTTTCGGAACGACCATCGCACCCCGGCGCCGAAGCGTCATCCTGGGGCGCGTTCCAGCCGCTCAGTGACCGCAGCGGCAGACGGGCTCGCCGAGGTAGCGGCGCTCGAGCTTGAGGCCGCACCCGCCGCACGTCGGCGGCAGCACGCGCGTGTAGACGAGCACCGCGCGCCCCACGATCGCCCAGCCGAGGACGGCGAGGAGGGCGAAGGACAGCGGCACGTCCCACGGCATGACTCCGATATCGGACGCGACCCCTCCGAGCCTTAGGGGCAGCACTACAATGAGGGTCGTGGGGTGGATTGCGATCGGCCTGCTCATCGCCGCCGTCCTCGTGCTCGTGGGGGCGGAGTGGCCCAGGCTGTCCGAGCGCGTCGGCGCCGGCGCCTGGGCTCGCCGCTCGCGCAAGCGCCGCAAGGAGAAGCTCACGCTGATCCGCGGCGACGAGGCCGACGACGAGTTCGTGAAGAGCGTCGAGCGCGACCTCGCCGACCTTCCGGTGCTCGACGAGCACGAAGACCGCCCGCGCCGCTAGGCGGTCTCGCGGAACGTCGCTAGGAGGGTCTGGCGGAACGTCCCTCGTCGCCGGGGTGCGATGGTCGTTCCGAAACAAGGACGCAGGGAGCGTTCGTAGCCGGAGGCTACGGGCGCGACTGAGGACGCAGTCTTCGGGGCGAGCACGCGCTCGGCGGCACAGCGGTCGTTTCGTCAGCCCCTCCTGAAGGCTAGACTTCGGTTCCGCGCGGATGTGGCGGAATTGGTAGACGCGCACGGTTCAGGTCCGTGTGGGCGAAAGCCCGTGGAGGTTCAAGTCCTCTCATCCGCATCGAGCTGCTGAGCGGGGAATCTGTGGTCGTGCTCAGCGGCGGTCAGTCGTCGGTAACCGCGATCGCGTCAACCTCGATCAGGTACTCGGGTCGGGCCAACGACTCAACACCTACCAGCGTGTCGACAGGCTTGTGGTCGCCGAACAGCGAAACCCGGGCGTTTTCGATCACAGGCAAGTACTCCGGCCGGTGGCGAACAACGAAGATCGTGATCTTGGCCACCTGATCAGTGCGCGCGCCGGCCGCCGCAAGAGCACGGCCGAGATTGGCGAACACCTGACGTGCCTGGGCTGCCAGGTCACCGAGCCCGACTACATTGCCCTGACTGTCCTCGGGCTCTTGGCCAGCGACGAATATCAGCCTGCCTCCAGTGGCAGCGATGACGTGCGTGTAAGTCTGGGGGGTGGGCAGGTTGTCGGGATTGATGCCTTCGAGCGTCATGGCCTTCCCTCTTGCCGCTTGCCGGATCGCAGACCGCCGGGCTAGTGGCCCTCTCCACGAGCTTAGCCACGGCTTCAGGCTGCGAGACATCGTGGCGCATGGAGGGCGGCGGTTGGGGGCGGGGTACGCTTGCCGACTGAACGCGCTACGCTGCTTGTAGCTACCGCCCGCCGACCTCCTTGACCCTTCATACGGCCAATCTGGCCTGGAGGGCAGGAAGGAGAGGTCGTGGAGACCGACAGCCCCAAGCCGAGCGTCCATCGGGCGGTCAACGACCACATCTACAACGCCTTGTGGGGCGTTGAGGCCGATGGGGGCGCGTTCTTGTGTGAATGCGGGAGCTCGCCCTGCCCCGAGGTCGTCTCGATGACGTCCTCGGAGTACGTGCGCCTGCGTGATCGCGAAGAGCCCGTCTACGCACCGGGCCACGGCGACGCACTCCCGTAGGCCGTTTTCACCAAGCAGCTTCGTACCGTCACGGCTCGGACCGAGCGTTGACGGAGTTGGCGGCGCCGTAGACGTCGAGTCGCTCGCGCTCGAGGGCGGCGGGCGGCGGCGCACCTGAAGCGCCGCCGCCTTGAAGCCCGTCAGCGTCTTCCGGCCGGCTCGGCCTCCCGCTCGGCGGCGAGCCCGCGCGGCGCCTCGGTGTCGTGTGGCGCCTCGATCGTGATGTTCGGGAGGATGCGGTCGAGCCAGCGCGGGATGTACCACGTCTTCTCCCCGAGCCAGGTGAAGAACGCCGGCACGAGCGTCATCTTCACGACCAGCGCGTCCGCGAGGATCGCGACCGCCAGCACGAGCCCGAACTCCTTCGAGATGCGGTCGGACGTGAGGATGAACGCGGCGAAGACGGTGCCCATGATGATCGCCGCGGCAACGATGACCCGCCCGATCGCCGCGATGCCGTGCTCGACGGCGGCTCGCGTGTTCAGGCCGTGGACGTGCTCCTCCCGGATCCGGCTCATGAGGAAGACCATGTAGTCCATGAAGAGGCCGAAGAGGATCGCGAAAGCGATCGGCGGCACGAACGTCTCGATCGGGCCGGTGCGGTCGAGCCCCATGAGATCGAGCAGGTAGCCCTCCTGGAAGACGAGCGTGAGCACGCCGAAGCCGATGAACGCCGACAGGATCGTCGTCACCGCCGCGGTCAGCGAGACAACGATCGAGCGGAACGCCATCGCGAGCACGAGGAACGTCACGCCGATGATGTAGAGCAGGAACAGCGGCAGCCGCTCCATGATCCGGTCGCCGATGTCGATGAACGCCGCGTTCAGCCCCGAGACGTACACGGCAGCGTTGCTGCCCTCGGTCGCCGCGGGCACCACGTCGTCGCGCAGCCGATCGACGAGCTGCTCGGTCTGCTCGTCCTGCGGTGCAGAGTCGGGCTTCACGAAGACGATCGCGACCGTCTCCTCGTCGTTGAACTGCGGCTCGCCGGCCGACGCGACGCCCTCGAGGTTGCGCACGCCGTCGTAGACGCGCTGCGGCGCCTGCTCGTCACCGTTCACGTCGACCACGATCGGGATCGGTCCGTTGAAGCCGGGGCCGAAGCCCTCCGCGAGCAGGTCGTACGCCCGCCGCGCGGTCTGGTCGGTCGGCTGCGTGCCCTGGTCGGAGGCGCCGAGCCGGACGAGCGCCGAGCTCGTCGCGAGCAGGAGCCCGACGACGAAGAGGACGACGAACACCGGCTTGTGGTTCCGTGTCACGAACCGTCCCCAGCGCGCGATGAGCGTCCGCTCGCGCGCGGCCTCCGAATCGTCGATCGGCTGGAGCGCCGCGGGCACGTCCAAGCGATCGAGGGCCCGGTAGATCTTCACGAACCAGACGATCGCGGGAACGATCAGCACTCCGAACGGGAAGAGCCAAAGGCCCGTCCGCCCGCTGACGGGCGCCTCCCGACCGGCCTTCTCGTACATCCGCCGAACCTCCGACGGGATGACGAACGCGCTGACCGGCAGGAGGAGGATCCAGAGCAGCAGGCCGAGCACGCCTCCGAGCCCTTGACCGGTCTGGCGCCTGGCCTCGCGGTAGGTCCTGTAGACCCAGTACCAGCCGTAGAAGCCGAGCGTGATCACGAAGAGCACGACGTGGAACCCGGCACTCATGCGGTCGACCCGGTGTCCGAGCTTCGCCAGCGCGGCGATGAGCAGCGAGTTCGCCATCAGCACCGTCGTCAGGACGCCGAGCGCGGAGCCGATGCCGAGCTTCGTCACGAAGTCGAGCCCGAAGAACGCGAGCCCGGACACCGAGATGGCGACCGTGAGCCCGGCGAAGAGCGTCGCGCGCCCCGCGGAGGCGCCGGCCTCTGCGGCCGCATCCGCGGGCGAGAGCCCCTCGTGCAGGAGCTGCCGGAACCGCGTGACGATGAAGAGCGAGTAGTCGATCCCGACGCCGAGCCCGATCATCGACACGAGGAGCGGCGTGATCGTGTTGACGTCGGTGAAGCCCGCGACGATGAAGAGCAGGATGAAGGCCGTCGCGACGGCCACTACCGCGAGCGCGATCGGAATCGCGGCCGATACGAGCGCTCGGAAGACGAGCAGCAGCACGACGAGCGCCATGAGCAGGCCAAGGACCTCCTGGATCCCCTGTTCGATCGGCGGGAACTCGGCGTCGCCGTTGAACTCGACGGTCACGCCCGCCGGCTCGACCGCTCGCGCGACGGCGTCCTGCGACCGCGACGACCTGCGTCGCGGTCCTCGGTTTCGATCGTCTCGCGTGAACTGCGCCTCGGCGTACGCGATTCGCCCGTCATCGGAGAACGTGTCCTCGCTGAACGGATCGCCGACGCTCTCGATCCCGGCCTTGTCCTCGGTGGGCGCGAATTCGTCCGTCTGGAGCTCGGCGATCGCTCCCTCGATCGCCTCGCGCCGCTCGGGCGTGTCGAGCGTCTCGCCTTCGGGCGCCGCGAAGACGAGGTTGAGCACGGCGCCCTGCTCGGCCGCGAACTCCGACTCGATCAGGTCGGTGGCTTTCTGCGTGTCCGAGCCCGGGATCTCGAACTCGTCCTTGAGACCTCCCCCGACCCCGATGACGAGAATGACCAGGAGGACGATGATCCCGCCCCAGGCCAGGAACACTCTCCCCGGGTGCGTGGCGAACGCCCGCATCCAGCGTGCCAGCGTGCCGGTGGAGAGGCGCTCGTGCGCAGCGAGCCGCCCGCTGTCGAGGTTTTCGTCGGTGGGCTCGAGCGGGCCGTGCCCGTCCGATCCTGTGTTGTGCTCCGTCATCGTGCTTCGCTCCCCCTGTCGCTTCGTCTGTCCTCTACAGACCGAGTCCGGTCGTGGAACTCATCGCGTTCGCATCGCGTGTCGGCGGCCACGCTAACCGACCTTGCCGGCTGCGTGCTTCTCCGAACCTGCTCGAAGCGGCCCTTAGCTGGGCGCGTAGGCTCCTGTGGCCCTCGCATACGGCAGGAGCGCGGGGTCGTAGTGGACGAGCTCCATGCCCTCGAGCGCGTCCCGGGTGAGCCGCGCGCGCCCGCGTGGGCCGGAGCGGAAGTCCTCGTCGCGGAGCTCGCCGAACCGCACCTCCCAGACCGTGACCGTGTCGCCGCGCGAGTCCTTCCCCCGCCGGAAGACCCCGTCCCTGTCGGTGAGCACGTAGCGGAAGATCAGATAGAGGCCGGCCCCGCGCGAGCCGCGGGCGGGGAGGGTCGTCTCGAGCGCGGCCTTGAGCTCGAGCTCCGGCAGGCCCTGGCGGAGCGGCAGCAGATCGGGGGCTTGCTCGGGCCCGTTCTGCACGTAGCGGCCCTTCGAGGCACGTGCGATGCCCGCGCTGAGCAGGTCGGCCAGGGTCGCCGTGAGGTCGACGGAGTCGATGAGTCTCCCGAGCGGCTTCGAGCCGGCCCCTCGCATCTGCTGGTCGATGAGGTCGAGCCTGCGGTAGGCGAACTCGATCGCCCCGGCCACCATCGCCGGGGTCAGCTCGGTGGCGCCGGCGAGACGGTCGCCAGGTGCGAGCTGGCCGCGGTCAACGTCCCGCGTGCGCGGAACCGGCACCAGCTCGATCTCGGGGACACCGCCGTTCCCGGCCTCCCGCTCGGCCGCGGCCACGAGCGAAGACAGGCTCAGGCCGAGCGCCTCAGCCAGGCTGGTTGCGGCCGCCAGCGTCGGCTGCCTCGCCCGCCGCTCGAGCAACCCGACGTACGCCGGATGCAGGCCCGCGCGGACGGCGAGCTCGTCGGTCGAGAGCCCTTCCTCGCGTCGCGCCTCTGTGACGAGTTCCGCGACGATCTCGCTGACGACGATCCCACGCAGGGACATGGCCCATTCCAGGGTACCCAGGTGCGCTTCGAGCGTCTAGTAGTTGCGAGCGGGCGTCGGCCGCGGCGGCGTGCGGTACGGGCTGCGCCAGCCCTGGCCCGGATCGAAGCCCCAGACGCGCACGAGGTCGCGCGCGACGCTGCGGGACTGGGCGTGGCTGTATGTCCAGACGGTCTCGCGCGCCGAGCCCGTCACGCGGACGATCTCGAGCGCGCTGACGGCGCCCTCGCGTCCCGGGTCGCGGCGCTCGAGATAGGCGAACGCGAAGTCGACTGCGCCGCCGAAGTCCGGCGTCTCGAAGCGGAGCCCGAGGTCGAGTGCGGGCTCGCCCGCGAGGACCTCGTGCACCTCGTACCGTTCGTGCTCTGCCGCATGGCTTGCGATCGTGGCCATGCTGCGACTCCTTTCCGGTTCGCACGCTACGACGGGCGCCGCATCCGTACAATCCCCCGAAAGGGGAACGGGCACGCCCGCCCTGTCTTCGCCTCATCGGGTGCCTGGTGTACCCCGTATGCGGGTTGAGACCGTTCTCCCGCCAGCCGATGAGACAGACGATGAGAGGGCTCTACGACGCATGCCGGTCCCCGCGCGGGAGACTGGTGCTGAACGTCGGCGTCGGCGTCTTCGCGATCACCGTGTCGATCCTCGCGGCGCGCCACTTTGCCGGTGTCGGCTGGCCGTTCAGCGGCGCCAACGTCGGCCTGGTCGCCGCCGCCGGCGTCCTCTTTCTACTCGCGTTCGCGTTCAAGGCCTACGGCTGGCACCGGCTCTTCGCCCCGCACGAGCGGCCGAAGCCGCTGACGCTCGGGGCCGCTTGCGGGGCCGCCAGCGTCACCGGCGCCGCCCTGCCGGGCCGCTTCGACGACGTCGTCCGCGTCGCGGTCGTCCGCCGCGCGACGAACGGCCGCGCCGGCGTCGGTCCCGTCTGCCTCTCCCTCGTCATGCTCGGTCTCGTCGACACGGCGGCGCTCATGCCGCTCGCAGGGGCCGCGGCTGTGACGGCCGATGCGGGCACCGCAGTCCGGGTCGCCCTCGCCGTGGTCGCGTTCGCCGGCTTCGGGGCCGCCGTCGTCATCGCCGTTCTGCCACGCCTGACGGCGAGTGGGAGGCTCATCCGCTTCCGCATCGCGCGCTGGCTCGGCGAGCGCGTGATTGCGCCGCGGGACGCCTGGCATGCCTGGGTGCTCGTCCTCGCCTCCTGGCTCACGCGTGCGTTCGGCCTCTTTCTCCTGCTCCACGCGCTGGGCTTCGCGCTCTCGCTTCCGCTGGCGATCGCCTTCCTCTGCGCGGCGGCGGCCTCGGGCGCTCTCCCGATCGCCCCGGCCGGCGCCGCCACCCAGGCGGGTGCGGGCGCAGCAATCCTGATCGCGAGCGGGGTCGGGACGGCCAACGCCGTCTCCTTCGCCGTCGGCGCCCAGGCGCTGGTCATCCTCGCCGGCGCCGCCGTTCTCGTCTTCGCCGCCCTCTGGCACGGCGGCCGGCGGCTCGCGCTCGCGGTTCTCTAGGAGGGTTCCTAGGGCAGCGCCGCGAGGACCTTGTCGGCGTGGTCGTCGGGCTTGACGCCCAGCATCGCCCTGGCCACGTTGCCCTCGCCGTCGATCACGAAGGTCGAGCGCTTGATGCCCATCGACTTCTTGCCGTACATGTTCTTCTCGACCCAGACGCCGTAGCGCTCGGCCACCTCGTGGTCGGGGTCGGCGAGCAGAGGGAACGGCAGGCCGTACTTGTCCCGGAACTTCACATGGGAGGCCTCGGTGTCGGGGCTGACCCCGAGCACGGTCGCGCCCCGCTCCTGGATCTCACCGTAGACGTCCCGCAGCCCGCACGCCTGGGTCGTGCACCCCGGGGTGTCGTCTCGCGGGTAGAAGTAGAGGACGACGGTGCGGCCGCGGAGATCCGACAGGCGGATGCGCTCGCCACTGTCGCTCGCCAGCTCGAAGTCCGGCGCCTGTTTACCCTCCTCGACCACGAAGGCGAATTGTAGGCTGCGGAGCGGTGCGCGAGCTGCATGCCCTCAACGCCGTCCTGGTGATCGCCGCCAACGGGCTCGCCGCCGGTTGGGGCTTCGTCTACGTCCGGCGCAAGCGGACGCCGGGGCGGATCTACGCGCATCTGCTCGCGCTCGCGCAGGCCCTCCTGATCGCGCAGGTCGCGCTGGGGCTCCTGTTGCTCTCCGACGGAAGCTCGTCCCCCGATCGCCTCCACGCGGTCTACGGCGGGCTCGCCCTGCTCGCGGCGCTCTCGCCGTGGGTCTACGCGCCGCCCGTGCCGGCCCGCCGGCTCCTCTGGTTCGCCGCAGCTGCGCTCGTCGCCACGGCGCTCTCCGTGCGCGCCTACACGACCGGGATATGAACGTCTCGCCGACCCTGCGCGCGTTCGGGATCCTCGTCCTGATCGCCGCTGTGATCACGGCGCTGCAGCTCGGCTTCGGGCTCGTCGTGATCCTGACGTTCCTGCAGGTCCTCTTCCTCGTGGCGATCGCCTACGTCCTCATCGTGCTCTGGCGCCGGAACCGCGAGAGCATCGCCATGTGGTCGGTGCGGTCGCGGCTCGTCTTCTACGGAGGCGCCGCGCTCGCAATCACTGCCGTCGTCCTCGCGCTCACGCCGTGGTTTCCGACCAGCGGGCTCGACACGGTCGTCGCGGTCCTCGCCGTCGCCGCAGGGCGTGTTCGGCATGTGGCGAACGTGGCGCGACGAGCACACGTACGGCTACTGACCGACCCGCACCTCGCCCTCCATGTCGCGCGGATGGAGGGTGCAGACGTAGTGGAACGTGCCGGGCTGGGGGAACGGGCGGGCGAACGACTCGCCCGGCTCGAGCTCGGCGGTCTCGTCCTCGCCGTCGAAGCGGATCGTGTGCGTGAAGTTGTCGCCGTTCTCCCAGGTCACCTCCGCGCCCGGCTCGACCTCGATCACGGGCGGGTCGAAGCGGTAGCTCTGCGGGAGCTCCACCCGGGTCGTGGCGACGGGGTCCGAGGCGAGCGGGTCGCTCCCGCCGCAGCCCGCCGCCGTGGCGGCGAGCGCGGCGAGGAGCGCGAGGCCGGAGCGCGTCACGCGCTCTCGGCCTCGAGCGGGGCTCGTCTCGGCGCGGTGACGCGGGCCACGGCGGCCGCGAAGACGAGGACGAACGCCAGCAGGTCGAGCACCTCGCTGATGGTGTGCGCGAAGAGGAACACGGTCCAGTCGAGGTGGTAGGTCATGTAGCTGAGCTCGGCGAGCGCGAACAGCGAGAACGCCCAGGTCAGCAGCGACAGCCCGCGCGCGTGCGCCATCCAGGCGAACGTCGCCCCGATCGCGAACGCGGCGATGTGGACTGCGAGGAAGAACCCCATCGGCAGCTCGTTGATCCAGTCGCCCCAGGGCATCTGCGCACCTCCGTAGTCGGGAACTGAACCGTTGGAGACCCGGCAGGGCGCGCTTCGTACCGATCCGTGCTCTGCCGGTAAGAACCCGGCGCCGGCGGACACAAACCTCGACGTGTGGGCCGTCCTCGAGCCAGACCGAGCCGAGCGCGCCGCCGTCGCGGCTTGGCGGCGCCGCCAGCTCGCGGAGGCCGGCTTCCCCCCGGGGCTGGCCGCTGCGCTCGCCGCCGAGAGCGCCGACGTCCACGCGCTCATCGAGCTGGTCGAGCGCGGCTGCCGGCCCCGGCTTGCGGCCCGCATCCTCGCGCCCCTCGAGCCGGAGTCGCCGTGACCACGAGGCCCGCTGTTAGCGTCGGCCGCATGGGCCCGCTTCCCGGCCGCGACGCGGAGAACCAGCAGTGGCTCGAGGCGCTCGCCGGCGCCGGCGCCCGCCGCGACGAGGCCATCTCACGGCTCCACGGGCTGCTCCTGCGGGCGGGGCGCTTCGAGGTGGCCCGACGGCGCCAGGGGCTCAAGCACTTGCGCGGGGAGGAGCTGGACGACATCGCCATGCAGGCGGCCGACGACGCGCTCGTTTCCGTGCTCGCGCGGCTCGACGACTTCCGCGGCGAGAGCCGCTTCACGACCTGGGCCTACAAGTTCGCGCTGCTCGAGGCGGCGGTCGCCTTGCGGCGGCGCGCCTGGCAGGGGCGCGAGATCCCTCTCGAGCCCGAGCGCTGGTCACTGCTGGAGGGAGGCGGGCTCTCGACCGGCGCCAGCTCGGAGCAGCGCGAGCTCCTGCAGGCCGTCGTCACGGCCGTGCGCGAGGCGCTCACGCCGCATCAGCGCCGCGTGCTCCTCGCCGTCGTCCTCGACGACGTGCCCATCGACGTGCTCGCCGAGCGCCTCGGCACGACCCGCGGTGCGCTCTACAAGACGATCCACGACGCGCGGGCCCGGCTCCGGGCGGCGCTGGCCCAGGGAGGCTTCGATGTCTGAGGTCCTGATCGGCCGCCTGCTCGGCCCGGCGGGGCCGGAGATCGGGTGCGACGAGTGCTTCGCCGAGCTCGACCGCTACGTCGAGCTCGAGCTGGCCGGCGTCGACGCAATCGCGGCGGTGCCGGGCATGCGGGCGCACCTCGAGGGCTGCCCGGCCTGCGCCGAGGAGCACGCGAGCCTCCGCGACCTCGCCGGCGAGCCGCCTGCCTAGTCCCGAACGGCCACGTCCGGCGTCTGACCGGCTGGCCGTCGTCGTCCGGGCTACGACGCGACGCGGGCCGCCGCGCCGTCGAGCGAGTCGAGGAGCGCGCGGATCTCCTGCGCGGTCCCGACGAAGATCGGCGTGTCGCGCTCCGTGTAGCGGCTCGCCTCGGTCTCGCGCAGCGTCTTCATCAGCTGGAGGAAGTCGGACGGCTCCTCGCACTCGAAGGCCGTCATGAACTCCTGGTCGTCGATCCCGAACGAGTACGTGGTGTGGTTCGTGATCGTGACGAAACGGCTGCCGACGGCCGCGTGCTCCTGCATCGCACGGCGGCGATCGTCCATCGGCAGCGAGTACCACTCCCGCTTCTTCACGAACGGGTAGACGACCAGGTACGGCGCCCCGCGTGGGACCACGCGGCGCGGGCGCTTGCTCTTCTGCTCGAAGTACTGCGACGGCTCGCTCGCGGCCAGGTACGAGTACGGCGTCGTCAGCCAGCCGGCCAGCGGCGTCCCGTTCAGGGCGGTGCCGAGCTCGCGCAGGTCGTCGTAGCGTTCCGTCAGCTTCCAGAGCATGAAGTCGGCCTCGGGGCGGACTCCGACCAGGCTGTAGCTCCGAAGCTCCATGCGCTCGGCCCACTCCTCGACCACCTCGGCGAAGGCGTCCTTGGCGGCCGCGCGCTCCTCGATCGGGAGCCGCAGCCAGGCCGGATCGGCCTTGTAGAGCGTGTACGCAACGTATTGAGTCGAAGTCTCGCCGGACACGGCTCAATCGTACCCACTCGTGTGACGGCTTCCTTCCTAGGCTCGGGGTGGGCGCGGCGCGTCCGCCGGCGGGCAGGCGGGCGCCCGCGCGCCAGGTAGGGAGGGTTCGGCGAAACAACGGCTGTGCCGTCGGGCCGCGCCGCTCGCCCCGAAGACTGCGTCCTCGGTCGCGCCCGTAGCCTCCGGCTACGAACGCTCCCTGCGTCCTTGTTTCGGAACGACCATCGCACCCCGACGACGAGCGGGGTTCGCCAAGCCCTCCTAGATGTCCGCGATGAGCGTGGCCCAGCCGAAGCGCTCGGCGCCGACCGGGCTGCCGTCGAGCGGGTCGTAGAACTCGTTCAGGCCGCCGCGCTCCACGGCCTCGCGCGAGCGCTCGGCGATCCGGGCGGCGACGTCGTCGTAGCCATGGCCGCGCAGGCCGTGGGCGAGGAACCAGTTCGTGTTCAGCGAGAGCGGCCCGCGCCAGATGAAGCGGAAGCCGCGGAGCCGGTGGTCGTGGAGGAATGTGCGCTCGTCGAGCGCGACCGACGGCACCGGGTAGGGCGCGTCGAACGTGAGCGGGTTGCAGAGGTGCTCCACGAGCCGGTCGGCGACGGCCTGCGGGAGGTCGGGGAGCACGAGCGGCATCAGCCCGTGGATCGTCTTGACCCGTGAGCGTCGCTCGTCCGGGCCCGCGAGGTTGACGAAGAGGCCGAGGCGCTCGTCCCAGGAGCGCTCCAGCAGGGCCTCCGTGACGCGATCGGCCGTCCGGGAGGCCCAGCGCGCGGTCGCCTCGCGCCCGCCGCGCCGCGCCAGCCGCGCCAGCGCGCGCAGGCCCTGTCCGTAGACCGCGTTCACGAGCACGTCCTCCAGGTGGTGCGGGTACCGGCGGAAGATCGTCTCGAGGTCGTAGTTCGCCAGCTTGTTGCGGAGCTGCGGGAGCCGCGTGCGCGCGAGCAGGGCTGCTGGGGAGACGCGACGCAGCCCGATCGCGTCGTCGTAGACCGGACTGAAGTCGAGCCCGCTCTCGAACTGCGACACGATCGAGATCAGCCCGTCGTCGTCGGGGTCCCGCAGCGCGGCGAGGTGGCGGTAGTAGCGCTCGAGGTGGGGGAGAGCCTCCGTCAGGAACCCGTCCGCGCCCGCGTCGACGACCCGCTCCACGGCCTGCGCGAGCACCGGCGGCTGGATCTGCGCGGTCGTGTACGGCGTGCGGTGGAACGGCACGCGCCCGGCGGTGCGGCTCTCGAGGTGGTGCCACTGGAGCCGGGAGACGAGGTCGCCCTTCCAGAAGACGACGTGCGGGATGAGCCCGTCCGGCTCCTGCACGGCGAGGAGCCCGCGCAGCTCGTCCGCCGCGCGCTCGGCGTCGAAGCGCGACCAGACGATCGCGTGGAAGCACGAGTCCCAGAACCACTGGAACGGGTAGGCGCGTACGCTCGGGACCGTGAAGCGGTAGAGCCGGCCGTCGAGCTCGCCGGTCTGGGTGTTCGCCTCGAGTAAGTCGCGTGCGCGCTCGTCGAGCGTCGTGTCGGTGCGTGGCGCCGCTATCCCCTCACCGTAGGCGAGGGCGGAGCCGCGGGCTACCCCTCGGCCGCAACGGCGAGGGTGACGCCGGCCTCCGGCATCTGCCGCACCTCGGCCTGGCGGGTGAAGAGGCTGCCCTTCGACATGAGGAAGAGCTCCGGGATGATCTCCGCGCGCACCTCGCCGCGGGCGAAGACGCGCACGACGGAGCTCTGCGAGACGACGACCGCAACCGCACTCGTCGTCCGCGAGATCGAGGCCGCGGCCGCGTGCCGCGTGCCGAGGCCGGGGAGGAAGTTCTCGGGGGCGGTCACGTCAACGTCGATGAAGCGCCCGGCGGAGACGAAGGTGCCGTCGTCGGCGAGCAGGAAAGCCCCGTCGAGCTGCGCCAGCTCTTTTACCGTCTCGCGGAACTCGGGCCGCTCGATACGAAGCAGCTCGTCCGGGTGGCCGAAGAGCGGGTCGAGGATCAGCGGCCGCGACTGGTCGACGAGGACGTCCACGTCGCCGATCACGAACAGCGTCCCGATCTTCCGGCCCTCGCGTCCCTCGCGCGCGAGCTCGACGGCGAGGTTGACGACCTCCTCGAGCGTGCGCCGGCGCTCCTCGGAGCAACCGGTCGTCTCGCAGACCGCGCCGAAGGTGGCATCCAGCATTTTCGCCCGACCGTTCAGGTCCACGTGCTCTTCAACGAGGAGACGGTCGGATCTCTTCCAGGTGCGCGCGCGACCTGCGCGCAAGGCGAGCTCCGACGTTCGGCTCGCACGACGTCACCGACCTCGCGTCAACGTGACCTGTCCAGACCTCAGTTCTAGCCTGACCACGCAGCTCGCCGGCGCGGTGGCGTTCGCACGAGCCCCGCCGCTCGTTTGCCCGGTAGATTCCGCGACGTGCCGGCGCCCGCGATCCAGCACGTCGACCTCTGCGTCAGCGACGTCGAGCGCTCGCGCGCCTTCTACCTCGAGGTGCTCGGCCCGCTCGGGCTGGAGGAGGACGTCCTCTTCCGCAGCTACCGCGGGACGGAGGAGATCGTCTACCTTCGCTTCGGCGAGCAGAACCTCGGCCTGCGCCCGGCGGACGGCGGCGCGCACGAGTACTACGGCGTCGGCCTGGAGCATCTGGCGTTCGAGGTCGAGCGCCGCGTGCAGGTCGACGAGGCGTACGAGCGCTGCGTCGCGCTCGGCGCCGAGATCCACTTCCCGCCCGAGGAGGACGCCGACCTGGACGGCTACTACGCGTTCTTCGTCTTCGACCCGGACGGACTCCGTATCGAGGTCTTCTGGGCGCCGCCGCCGCCGGCAGAGGGGAGCCGCTGGGGCTGAAGGAGCCGTGGCGCCCGGCCCGTCGACTCGGAGAAATCGGGTCCTGCAGGGCTTCGACCAAGCCCCTGCGCGAGCCTGGAGTTGCCCCGTTTACGGGCCGACCTGTCGGGTAGGCGCCTGGGGACACCGACAGGGGCATGAGGCTCCGAAAGGGGTACCGCAAATGGCCATCGCTGAACTGTGGACATTCACGATCGCGTCGCCGGGATCGATCTGGCGAGCGTCGACCTGGCGGGCTTCAAGGTCGAGGCGCGCGACGGCAGCATCGGGAAGGTGGACGTGGCGACCCACGAGGCCGGCGGCAGCTTCGTCGTCGTCGACACGGGCCCGTGGCTCCTCGGCAAGAAGGTCATGCTTCCGGCCGGCGTGATCCGCGACGTCGAACTCGACTCCGAGACGATTCTTGTCGACCTCACCAAGGACGAGATCAAGAACGCCCCGGAGTTCGACGAGACGATCCACAGCGCGCAGAGCTATCCGAACGAGCTCGGCGAGTACTACCGCGGTCGCCAGGAGGCCCGCAGCGTCGAACGCTGGTAGATCCGTTTCTGTGCTGGACGTCGCTTCGCTGTTCGGCAGACTGCCGATGTGACGACTGCGCCTGGAGCCGTCAGCGGGCTTGCGGAGCTACTCCGCGACCACCAGCCGTGTGTCGTGCTCACGGGCGCCGGCGTCTCCACCGAGAGCGGAGTGCCGGACTTCCGCTCAGCGTCCGGGATATGGGCCGAGTTCGACCCGCGGGAGTATGCGACTCTCGGCGCGTTCCGCGCCGATCCCGAGAAGGTCTGGCGCTTCTACGCGCCGCGCTTCGCCATGCTCGGCAGGCCGAGCCGAATCCCGCGCACCTGGCGCTCGCCGAGCTGGAGCGCCGCGGGCTCGTGCAGGCGGTCGTGACGCAGAACATCGACCTCCTCCACGAGCGCGCCGGCTCGCGGGACGTCGTCGAGGTGCACGGCTCCATCCGGACGTCGTCGTGCCCTGCGCTGCGGCGCCGTCTACCCGCTCGCCGAGGTCGAGCCGCTGATCGAGGCGCACGGAGCGCCGCCGTGCCCGGCCTGCGGCTCGATCCTGAAGCCGGACGTCATCTTCTTCGACGAGCTCCTCCCGGAGGCCGCGATCACGCGGGCCGTCGCGCTCGCGGAGGAGGCCGCGCTCCTGCTCGTGGTCGGCTCGTCGCTCGAGGTCTACCCGGTGGCCGACCTGCCGCGCTCGACCCTCGTCGCGGGCGGCAAGGTCGCGGTCGTCAACCGCATGCCGACGTGGGTGGACGCCCGCGCCGAGCTGGTCGTGCGGGAGAGCGCGGGGGAGACCCTGGCCGCGGTCGCTGCCGCGCTGCGGGAGCCGCCGCTCGAGGTCGTGGAGTCCGATCCGGCGTGGCCCGGCCGCTACGAGTCGGAGGCCGGCCGGGTGCGCGGTGCGCTCGGGCCGGACGTCGTCGGGCTGGAGCACATGGGCTCGACCGCGGTGCCCGGTCTGGCGGCGAAACCTGTGATCGACATGTCAGCCGGCCTCGTGCGCGCGGAGCTCTCGCCGGTGCAGGTCGCGGCCATGGAGGAGCTCGGCTACGAGTACCTCGGCGAGAACGGCCTGCCCGGCCGCCTGTTCTTCCGCAAGGACGAGGCCGGCCGGCGTGCGTTCCACGTCCACGCCGTCGAGCACGGCGGCGAGCACTGGCACCGCCATCGGGCCTTGCGGGACTACCTGCGCGCCCATCCGGACGAGGTCGAGCGCTACGCCGGCGAGAAGCGCCGACTGGCTGCCGAGACCGCGACGCACGCCGACTACTGGGACCGCAAGCAGCCGTACATGGACGCCCTCTTCGCCCGCGCCTGGACCTGGTACCCCGGACGCGCGTAGCTCTGCTTGTGTTCCACCGCACAAGCGCGTCCCCGGGGGCCTGAGCTGCGCGCCCGTTCCCGAAAGCGGCGAGCGACTTTGCGTCTGTGGAACACAAGCGCTCGGCGGCGCCGGAGACTTCGGGGCGCCTGGCTAGGCTGACTCGGACATGGCGACCGCGGCCGCACCGACACGCGAGGAGCGCATCGAGGCGCAGCTCAAGGAGATTCCGGCCAAGCCGGGCGTCTATCTGTTCCGCGACGCGAAGGGAACCGTGCTCTATGTCGGGAAGGCCAAGTCCCTCAGGGCCCGAACGCGCTCCTACTTCCGCGGCGGGGACGCGCGTCTCGGCCTCGACCGGCTGATCGAGCGCGTCGAGCAGATCGAGGTGGTCGTCACCTCGACCGAGGTTGAGGCGTTCCACCTGGAGCAGAACCTGATCAAGCGCTACCGGCCGACGTTCAACGTCCGCCTGCGCGACGACAAGAGCTATCCCTACATCGCCGTGACCGTGGAGGACGAGTACCCGCGGGTCATGTTCACGCGGGAGCGGCACCGGCGCGGGGTCACGTACTTCGGGCCGTACGCCTCGGCGAAGAAGGTGCGGGAGACGCTCGACGTCCTCAACCGCGTCTTTCCGTACCGGCCCTGCGAAGGGCCGCAGCCCGGCCGCCACTCCGGGATCCCTTGCCTCGACTACCACATCGAGCGTTGCCTGGCGCCCTGCGTCGGGTACGTGACGAAGGAGGACTACCGCGGGATCATCGAGCGCGTGATCGAGTTCCTCTCCGGCGATTCGCGGCCCGTGCTGCGCGAGCTGGAGGAGAAGATGCGCGACGCCGCCGAGCGGCAGGAGTTCGAGGAGGCCGCGCGCTATCGCAACCGGCTCACCGCCGTCCGCCACCTGGCCGAGCGCCAGGCCGCGGACAAGCGCGCGATCGGCACGGTCGACGTCATCGGGATCGCCGCCAGAGGGCGCACCGCGGCCGTCCAGGTCTTCCCGCTCCGCGGCGGCCGGCTCGTCGACCGGCACACCTTCTACCTGGAGAACCAGGCGGGCGAGGACGTCCCCCAGCTCTTGGACTCCTTCTGCCTGGAGTACTACGGCAGCGCGCCCAGCATCCCGCCGCTGCTCGTCGTCCCGCCCGAAGCCGAGGCCACCGAGGCGCTCTCCGGGTTCCTCTCCGACCTGCGGGGCTCGAAGGTCGAGGTGCGTCCGGCCCGCCGCGGCGAGAAGCGGCGCCTGCAGGAGCTCGCCCAGCAGAACGCCGAGCTGGCGCTCGAGAGCGACCGCGCCGACCGGGAGCGCAAGCGCCTCCGGCGCGTCGAAGCTCTGGAGGAGCTGCGCGAGTGCCTCAACCTCGAGAGCCTGCCGCTCCGGATCGAGTGCTTCGACATCTCGACGATCCAGGGCGAGTCGCCGGTCGGCTCGATGGTGGTCTTCCAGGACGCCGTGCCGAAGAAGGCCCACTATCGGAAGTTCGGGATCAAGGGCGTCGAGGGGCAGGACGACTTCGCCATGATGGCCGAGGTCATCTCGCGCCGGTTCGCGCGGGCGCGCGAGGTGACGGCTGAGCGCTACGACGAGGGCTTCGCCGCGATCCCGAACCTCGTCGTCGTCGACGGCGGCAAGGGCCAGCTCTCGGCGGCGCTGGCTGCGCTCCACGCCTACGAACTGCCGCGCGTGGCCGTGATCGCGCTCGCCAAGCGCGAGGAGGAGGTCTTCGTGCCCGGCCGCCCGCAGCCGGTCGCGCTCGCCCGGGACTCGGCCGGTCTCCAGCTCCTGCAGCGAATACGCGACGAGGCTCATCGCTTTGCGCTCGGCTTCCACCGCACGCGCCGCGACGCGAAGGCGAAGGAGTCGATCCTGGACGCGCTCCCCGGCGTCGGGCCGGCGCGCAAGCGTGCGCTGATCCAGCATTTCGGCTCGCCCGAGCGCCTCCTCGCCGCGACGCCCGAGGAGCTGGAGGGCGTCCCCGGAGTCCCGGCGAAGGTCGGGCGGGAGATCCACGCGGCTCTCCATCGGACCGGAGGCGCGTAGGAGGGTTTGGCCGGGTTCTGCACGGCACAGGCTGTATTCGGCCGAACCCTCCTGAGCCGCTAGCCTTTCCAGCTCCATGGGCGTGCTGACGGTCACGATCTGGAGCGATTTCACCTGACCCTTCTGCTACGTCGGCCTCGCCCGGGCCGAGTGGCTCACGCGCCGGTTCGGCGCGCAGGTTGACTGGCTGCCGTTCTTCCTCCACCCGGAGTACCCGGAGGAGGGCGTGCCGCGCTCGGACCTTGCCCGCCGGTACGGGCCCGGCGTCCACGAGCACACGCGGCGGATGGTCGAGGCGGCGGGGCTGTCCTACGACCCCTCGCCGAAGCTCCCGAACACCCTGAACGCGCTTCTCGTCACCGAGCTCGCCCGCGAGCACGGGTTGCACGACGCCGTGCACCACCGGCTCATGCACGGCTACTGGTCGGAGCAGAAGGATCTGGCCGACGAGGAGACCCTGCTCGACCTCGTCGAGGAAAGCGGGCTCGACCGGGCCGAGGCGGCGGCGGCGATCGCCGAGCGGCGCTACTCCGATCGCGTGATCGCTTCCACGCAGGAGGCGAACCGTCTGGGGATCAACGCCATTCCGGCGTTCGTCCTCGACAACCGCCTGCTCGTCCTCGGCGCCCAGCCCGAGGAGGCCTTCGAGCAGGCCGTCGCCCAGCTCGAAGGCCCGAGCTAGCCGCGCTCCCAGGGCAAGGGCCGGCCGTTGGCGCGGCAGGCGCCGACGCCCATCGTCTGCTGCATCATCACGGGTGCGCGCGCCCCGGCGGCCTGGCACGAGCTGTGGCCGTGGCCGAGCAGATGGCCGACCTCGTGGTTGACGAGGTAGCGGCGGTACAGCGCGACGTCGCCGTGGAACGCCCGTGCACCTCGGCGCCAGCGCAGGACGTTGAGCACGGCGCGCGTCTCCGTAGCGCAGGAGAGCGCACCGTAGGTGCGGAGCGGAGAGCAGAGGCGGTCGACCGTCGCCGGCGCGGCGAGGACGACCCGGAAATCCAGCGGCGCACGGGTCACGCGCCGAAACGCGATCCCGCCGCCGCTCCAGCCCCGCGGGTCGGCCAGGATTCGGTCGATCTCCGCGGCGACGGCGCGGCTGTCGAGCCCGAGGCCCGTCTCGACCTGTACCTGGTAGCGCAGGGCGCCGCCCGGACCGGAGCGCCGGCTACGGCCTGGGACGAGCACGAGGCGGCCAGGCACCGGCGCCCGGCACGCGCGGCGCGGCTCCGCGTCGAGCAGGCAGCTGGACGCCGATTCGCGGGCATGCGCGGGCGGTCGGGACGGAAGCAGCGTCCCGAGCGGGTCGACCACGACCGCGACTGTGCCGGCCGGGGCAGCCTCGGCGGGCACGGGAACGAGCGCCAGAACGGCGAGGAAGACCCCCGCGAGCAGTCGGACACGCCTAGGCGACGCCGGCAAACCTCAACAGGTCGACGATTCCGAACTTGCCCGCTGTGGGCGCGATCGGGCGGAGCGGCTTCCAGGGGGTGTCGGCGTTCACGAACGAGGTGGAGTCCTCCTTCAGGAGGCCGAGCAGAACCTCGGCGACGATCGTGCCCCCGACCGGCCCGAGACGCTTGCCCGACCGCGGCGCCCGCGCCGCCTCCTTGAGGATGTAGAACCAGAGCGGCGCCTGGTCGGTCCAGCCTGCGGCGCTGAGCCCCAGCTGGGCATTCGTCAGCGGGGTAGCGCCGATCGCCGTGGCCACGGCTTGGCCCGAGGGCAGGCCGAGGGCCTTGCCGCGCAGGAGGTTCCTGACCGCGAGCGAGTGCAGCTCCGGCCGCGGGCTCGCCACGACCGTGCTCGGCAGCGCAAAGAGCTGGCGCGCGAGCTTCCCGTTGATCTTCCGGCTGGGCTGCGGCGTGCGCCGTCGCGGGAACTTGAAGAAGAAGTCCCAGCCCGCCTGCCAGGCGACCGGGAGGCGCCGGCCGCCGCCGAGGTGGGTGAGGGGGTCGTCGCCCGGCTTCCCGAAGATGTTCGCGACGATCACCTCGTTGAGGTTGTAGCGCGGCCGGATCATCGAGTGGCCGAAGCGGTAGGCGGCGACAGCGAACTCGACCGGGATGAACGCTTCCTCCTCAGGCTGGTAGTGGTCGAGCGCGATCGTGAAGTGACCGGCCGAGTCCTTCGTCACGCGCGCGTTCACGGTCGTCTGGCCGACGATCCGGGGGAGGAAGTCGTGCAGGACGACCCACTGGTAGTGCCAGCGGACCAGTCGCTGCGCCGTGTCGAAGAGCGACTCGCCGGGGAGCCCGTGCCGCTCGCGGTTCGCGGGCTTCGCGGTCAGGTGCGCGACGACCGCGTTGTGGAAGGAGAGGAGACCAGCGTGCAGCTGCGAGACGACGATGTTCTCGTCGTTCCGCGGGTCGCCGATGAGCGCCACCTGCTGGGTGTTCCGGGGCAGGTCGAGCTCCTGCGCCTGGTTCCTGCCGAGCAGGAACTTCGTCGGAGCGCGCGTGTCGAAGAGGTACGGCGAGGCCTTCGGGCCCGAGAGGTAGAGGCAATCGAGGTCGAAGCGCGGCGTGCGGAAGTTCTGCAGCCCGTCCGGGTCGTGCTGCCGGCCGAAGCTCGAGGTCGGGTCGAACGTGATGTCGTGGTCGATGAACTGGCCGAGATACGTGAACCCGGCCGGGAGCGCCGGGTTGTCCTGTCCGCTCGCGGTCGTCTCCACCATCGGCCCGCCCGCAGCGCCGAGCTCGATCAGGAGGTCGTCGGGCGGCTCGAAGGGAGGGAGGAGGCGGAAGAGCCGTCCGAAGCGACCTTCCAGGAAGCGCGACCGGGGAACACTCTCCAGCCCGCGGGGCAGCTCCGCACCGTGACTCGGAGTGATCTCCGCGGCGGGAGCGCCTTCGTCGACAGGCA